>JBJMGD010000001.1:0-147493 GCA_045808065.1 Terriglobales bacterium
ACGGGGCACGGTGGTGACCGGGCGTATTGAACGCGGCAAGGTGAAGGTCGGCGAAGAAGTTGAGATCGTGGGCTTCCGCGACACGCGCAAGACGGTCGTGACCGGCGTAGAGATGTTCAAGAAGCAGCTGGACGAAGGTATGGCGGGCGACAACGCAGGCTTGCTGCTGCGCGGCACGGCAAAGGAAGACGTGGAGCGCGGCATGGTGCTGGCCAAAGGCGGATCAATCAAGCCGCACACCAAGTTCAAGGCTGAAGTCTATGTGCTGACGAAAGAAGAAGGCGGGCGGCATACGCCATTCTTCAAGGGCTATCGTCCACAATTCTATTTCCGGACGACGGATGTGACCGGCGTGGCCGAGTTGCCGGGCGGCACGGAGATGGTGATGCCCGGAGACAACGTGGCGCTGGTCATTGAGCTGATTACGCCCGTCGCCATGGAAAAAGGTCTGCGGTTCGCTATCCGCGAAGGTGGACGCACGGTGGGCGCAGGAACGATCAGCGAGATTTTGGCATAGGCAAAACGAAGGGCGTTTCAGGTTTCGAGTTCAGGTTTCAAGCAAACCAACTCGAAACTTGAAACCTGAAACTCGAAACGCAGTTGTAAAAGCATGGCTGAGCTCCTCAAGCAGCAGAACTTTTCGGGATTCGATCTTTCGAAGCTGCAGGCCAGCCTTTACGACATGAAGGTGGCCCGCGGCACAGACGAATATCTGGCCAGGTTTGTTGGCTGGGAGTCGCGGAACACCGAACAGCAGGAACTGGCCTTATTTGCGCTGAGGACAGACAGTGGCGAGCAAGTGCGCAGGCTAGTATTTGCTCGGGACAGCAAGCTCGAAGATGTCAGCCGTCTCAAGATGTTATTTGCGCTGGTCTTTTCAGCTCGAGCATCTGACGGCGAGGAATGGGTACCAACCGCAAAAGAATTGGAATTGGTGAAATAGGATTATGAGAGAAATTATTACGTTACAGTGCAGCGATTGCAAGAACCGGAATTACTCGAAAACCAAGAACAAAAAGACGACCACCGGCCGTCTCGAGATCAACAAGTTTTGCCGATTCTGTCGCAAGCACACGTCGCACAAAGAAACGAAGTAGGGCCTTCGGCGTCGATTCGGTCTGGCCATGTGACACAATGGCATTTAGCCGAGAGCTGACAGCCGCGAGCCGTCTTAGGGGCGTAAGCTCAACGGTTAAACTGCCGGTCTCCAAAACCGGACTTGGGGGTTCGAATCCCTCCGCCCCTGCCAGAATTGAAGTAGTCAGGATGGTTCGCAAGGACTCGTGCTGACAACTGAGAACTGAACACTGGACGGAGGATCAGGAATATCCTCCGCTGAAGAGGGAAGCAGGTTTCACGTGAGTAGTACCGAGATTAGAAGAGCAAAGGCTGCGACCGTGGCTGACGAAGACAGTATTGGTAATCGCATGAAGGCTTGGCCGGATCGCACCAAGGACTTCATCGAAGAAGTTCGTGGCGAGATGAAGAAGGTAAACTATCCGAATCGCAAAGAAGTTCAGGCGACGACGACAGTGGTGGTGATTACGGTGTTCGTATTCGCGGCCTTTTTTTACGTCATCGACAACGTGATTCAATTTGGAATGAGCCACCTATTGAAGCTCTTCCATAGCTAAAGAAAATTGGGGCACCAGCCTGCGACACGGGTTGGGACGATTGATGGCAAACGAAACCAAAACTGAAGCAACCGCCGCCACGGCAGCCATGCCGACTGACGGAACCGCGGAAAGCGCGCAGGCAGTCGAAGCCCGCAATCCGAATATGAAGTGGTACATCATTCATGCCTACTCGGGATTCGAACGCAAGGTAAAAGAGTCGCTCGAGTCGCGAATTCAGGCGTTCGGACTGCAGGAAAAGATCGGCCGCGTGCTGATCCCGACCGAGGCCGTTACAGAAGTTCGCGGAGGCAAGAAGTACACGAGCGAGCGCATGTTCTTTCCGGGATACGTGCTAGTGGAAATGGACCTCAGTGGCTTCAGGACTCCGGGAGGCGGCGAGGGTGACCACGTGTGGCACATCGTAAAGTCCACCCCCAAAGTCACAGGATTCGTAGGGACCGGGAACGATCCGACGCCGCTCTCGGAAGACGAGGTGAATCAGATCGTCTACCGCGTGAATGTCGGCAAAGACAAGCCGCGTCTGCACGTCAAGTACGAGAAGAACGAGTCGGTGCGCATCACCGACGGACCTTTCGCCAACTTCAACGGCATTGTGGACGATGTGAACGAAGATCGCGAGACCTTGAAAGTGATGGTCACGATCTTCGGACGTGCCACTCCGGTGGAGCTCCAGTTTGGCCAAGTTGAGAAAGTTGCGTAAGAATTCGTGATTCCGGTGATTTCGTCATTTCAGATGACAAACGACCGATCGCGAATATCGAGATAGTTAAATAGAGGAATAAGAAATCCCATGGCTCCTCCGAAAAAAGTACAGACACAAGTAAAGCTGCAAATTGCCGCAGGCAAGGCTACGCCAGCCCCTCCAGTTGGTCCGGCGCTCGGTCAGGCGCAGATCAATATCATGGAGTTCTGTAAGCAGTTCAATGCCAAGACCAGCGGCAAAGACCAGGAAGGTCTGATCATACCGGTTGTGATCACGGTCTACACCGACCGCTCGTTTACCTTCATTACGAAGACCCCTCCTGCAGCGGTGCTGCTGAAGCGAGCCGCAGCCGTGGCCAAAGGCTCCGGCACTCCCAACAAGGACAAAGTGGGCAAGGTCACCGAGAAGCAGGTTTCAGATATCGCGAAGCAGAAGATGCCCGATCTAAACGCCGCCAGCCTCGATGCCGCGATCAAAAGTGTGAAGGGTACCGCCCGCTCAATGGGCATAGAAGTGGTAGCATAGAAGCTTCGTAGCTGCCGCCTCCTGAGGCTCGCGGCTACCGTCGCCAACACTACGGCTGTACAAGGCAGCGTACAGCGGTGGGAGACAGGACAAATGAAACCAGGAAAGAACATCACTAAGGCCCGTGCGGCCGTCGAGCAGCGCCCGTACAAGCTCGACGAAGCGGTCCCCCTCCTCAAGAAGGTCAAGTTCGCCAAATTCGACGAGACCGTCGAGGTGACACTGCGTTTGGGGGTAGATCCAAAGCATGCTGACCAGATGGTTCGCGGCACCGTTGTGCTTCCCCACGGATTGGGAAAGTCGAAGAAGGTTCTGGTTATCGCGACCGGCGACAAGCAACGGGAAGCCGAAGCGGCTGGCGCTGACATCGTTGGTGGCGAGGAAATGGTGGAGAAGATCCAGAAGGAAAACTGGACCGACTACGACGCGGTGATCGCCACTCCTGACGTGATGAAGTCGGTCGGGCGACTCGGCAAAGTGCTTGGCCCACGCGGTCTGATGCCGAATCCCAAAACGGGAACCGTGACATTTGACGTTGCTGCCGCAGTAAAGGAAATCAAGGCAGGCAAAGTCGAATTCCGAACCGATAAGACCGCTTTAGTTCACGTACCGGTAGGCAAGATCAGCTTCGAGCCGAACAAGCTCGTCGAGAACGCCACCACGGTGATTTCAAGCGTGATCAGAGCCAAGCCGGCGGCAGCCAAGGGCAAATACATCAAGGGCGTGACGCTCTCGTCGAGCATGGGGCCGGGAATCTCGATCGACGCTGGTCCGATCGAAGCCGCCGCGAAAGCATAATGAAATATTGGTGATTTCAGGAACTGGATCACACAATCACCCGAGTTAACGGGTGTAGATCAAGGAATCTTGCATGGCTGTTACAAGAGCAAAGAAAACAGAACAGGTTGAGAAACTCGCTGCCGACCTGAGACAGGTCAACAGCATGATTGTCGGCACGTTCGCGAAGCTGACCGTCAACCAGGACTTTGAGCTGCGGAAGACTGTGCGCGCTGCGGGCGGAAAGTATCACGTAGTGAAGAACACCTTGGCGAGTCGAGCCGCCCAGGGTACCGCCGTGGAAGAGGCGCTGAAGGGATTGAAGGGTGTTAGCTCGATCGCGTACACCACGGGCGATCCGGTTGCTTTAGCGAAGGCGCTTTCGAAGTACGTCACCGATAATCCGGAGTTTGCCTTCAAGGCCGGGGTTGTCGAAGGAAAAGTAATCTCAATCAAAGAAGTCAAGGCTCTGGCCACCATGCCGAGCAAGGAGGAGATCTACTCGAAGTTGCTCTTCCTGATGAGCGCTCCGGCGCAGCGGCTTGTGACGGCGATGAACGCGGTTGGCCGCAACTTGGCGGTCGTCGTCAACCAAGGTGTGAAGGAGAACAAGTTTAGGGAAGCGAGCAGCTAAGAACATTGTACGATTTGCTGTTTGCGCGATTTGGCGCTTCCGAAGTCACGCGCGCGAAATGCGGCGATCGGGCAGAAAGCAAGAAAACAAATTTAGCGACAAGAGTTTAGGAGGCAAGAAACATGGCGGACATTCAGGTATTGGAAGATCAGATCGTGGGCTTGTCGCTGCTGGACGCAGCGGCGCTCGTAAAGAAGCTTGAGGAGCGTTTGGGCGTTTCAGCTGCGGCAGCTGCGCCGGTTGTGATGGCGGGCGGTTCAGCAGCAGGCGCAGCTCCGGCGGCAGCGGAGGAAAAGACCGACTTCACCGTTGTACTCACCGCCGTTGGTGCTAATAAGATCAACGTCATCAAGGCTGTACGCGAAGTCACCAGCCTAGGGTTAAAGGAAGCAAAGGACTTGGTTGACGGTGCTCCGAAACCGATCAAGGAAGGCGTCAACAAGGAAGAGGCTGAAACGATCCGGAAGAAATTCACGGACGCTGGCGCGACTGTCGAAGTCAAGTAGCAAATTCCAGGCTGGGGCTATTGCGGGATGGTTGTAAATGAGTCCAACCGCAATCAGCAGCATCAATATTGGGTAAGCTTTTGAACCCGTGACAGCTGGCGTATGCCAGTTTTCGCCGGTTCTTCTCCAGATTTCGCCTCAATTAGAGCACGTTAATGCCCACACTTGCCAAGTGGCGGGTTGCATCGGCTATAATGAATTCATTCGAGGCGGAATTCGGATTTTGATCAGAGGCGCGGCGGCGCGGACATAGGGTCCGTTGTCTCATGCTCCTCATTGGGATAGAGTTCGCGGCGGCGGACTTCACACAGGCCTTAAGAACTGGCGCGGGAAACTGACAAACTACATTCTCGTTGCGCTTATCACGGCGCCTGCGCAGAGCTTTGCTCTTGTGTAGGTGCTTTCGTGTCTGTGTGCTACTCCGCTCCTATATAGCTCAATTCTTCGAGTTTTCAAAATGATTTTTTCTCATCGGCGTTACGGACGGGCCGATGAGGCAACACCAGATTTCGATGCAGCTCGACGCGTGCTGATTGCTTCGAGTCCCTTCCGTCCGGCGAGAGATACGAAACATTCAAGGGTGAGCTGAGGGTCGGCGCAACTGCGACTCAGCAGCGAGGGCGAACTGCGCGATAAGCGAGCTCGCCCCAAAGAAGATTTAGGAGTGACATGCCTAACAATGACCACCGTGCTCGTCGCACTCGTCTTGATTTCAGCAAAATTCCAGCAACCATCCAGATTCCGAATCTGATTGAAGTGCAGAAGCGCTCTTACGACCGCTTCCTGCAAATGGATAAGCTGCCCAGCGAGCGCGACGATAGCGGCCTTCAGTCTGTCTTTCAGTCGGTATTCCCAATCTCGGACTTCCGCAATGTCTCCCAACTCGAGTTTGTGGACTTCGCCATCGGCAACTGGGAATGCAAGTGCGGACACCTCAAGGGTCTCCATCACCTGCGTACCACATGCCGGAATTGTGGAGCGACGGTCATTACTGATCCCTTCCATCCTGGCGAGGTTCTTTGCGGCAAGTGCGGGACCTACAACGCGAACACTCCCGATTTCTGCAACAAGTGCGGCGACCCCGTCGGACTGCAGCTCAAGTACGACGTAAACGAATGCGAAGAGCGCGGCATGACGTACTCCGCTCCGCTGAAGGTCACGATCCGTCTGACCATTTTCGATAAAGACGTGGAAACGGGCGCGAAGAGCATTCGCGACATCAAGGAGCAGGAAGTCTTCTTCGGCGATATCCCGTTGATGACGCAAAATGGGACATTCATCGTGAACGGCACCGAGCGCGTGATCGTCAGCCAGTTGCATCGGTCTCCCGGCGTCTTCTTTGAGACCGCGAACAACCGCACCTACTTCCTTGGCAAGATTATTCCTTACCGGGGCTCTTGGGTTGAATTCGAGTACGACCAGAAGAACACGCTATATGTCCGCATCGATCGCAAGCGCAAGTTCCTGGGGACGATTTTTCTGCGCGCGCTCGGCCTGCGTTCGGACGAGGACATTCTTCGAACCTTCTACACCGTCGACAAGATCGCGGTTCGCGACAAGAAGATCTATTGGACGTTGGAGCCGAATATCGAGCGCACCACGAACCTGCTCGGGCTCAAGCTCGCGCACAGCATCAAGAGCAAGAGCGGCGACGAAGTAGTCCATTCCGGCCGCAAAATTTCACCGTCGATTCTGAAGGAAATCCAGAAGGCGAAGATCACTGAGATCGAAATCGACAACACCGATCTTGAAGGAGCCTTCACGGCCGCCGACGTGGTGGACACTTCAAGCGGCGAAATCCTGCTCGAGGCAAACACGGAACTCACTGCTGACAAGCTCTCGAAGATGATCGATGCCGGCATCACCGAACTGCATCTGTTCTTCCCCGAGCGCGACGACGTTGGCAACGTGATCTCGAACACGCTGCGCCGCGATTCCGTGAAGACTCCGCAGGAAGCGCTGATCGAGATTTACCGCAAGCTGCGACCCGGCGATCCGCCGACGCTGGATACTGCCACCTCACTGTTTCACGGCATGTTCTTCGACGCCCGCAAGTACGACTTCTCGCGTGTAGGCCGGTTGAAGTTCAACATCAAGCTTTACGAGAAGAACGATCACACTTCCCTCGACCAGCGCACGCTCGAGCCCGAGGACTTTTACGCGACTATTCGCTACCTGCTCAAGCTGCGCCGGAGCATCGGCCTGGTGGACGACATTGATCACCTCGGAAACCGGCGTGTGCGCGCAGTTGGCGAGTTGATGGAAAACCAATTCCGCATCGGCCTTGTCCGCATGGAGCGCGCCATCAAGGAAAAGATGAGTGTGTACCAGGAAATGTCCACGGCGATGCCGCACGACCTGGTTAACGCGAAACCCGTGATGGCTGCAATCCGCGAGTTTTTCGGATCGTCACAGCTCTCGCAGTTCATGGATCAGACCAACCCGTTGTCTGAGATCACGCACAAGCGGCGTCTCTCTGCACTTGGGCCGGGTGGTCTGTCGCGTGAGCGGGCGGGATTTGAGGTCCGAGACGTTCACCCGACGCACTACGGACGCATCTGCCCGATCGAGACGCCGGAAGGGCCAAACATTGGGTTGATCTCTTCGCTCTCGTGCTACGCCCGCATTAACGACTATGGCTTCATTGAGTCGCCGTACCGTCGCGTGAAGGGCTCGCGCGTGCAGGACTTCATCCAGATCGTTAACAGTGGTGACAGCGAATACCGCGTGGGCGATTACGTTGAACTGCACGAGATCGAGCGCGTCAACGAAGAACTCAAGGGAAAGCGCAAGAAGCCTGCCGATTATGAGCCGTTTTCGTTCTATCTCTCGGCGTGGGAAGAAGACCGCCACGTCATCGCGCAGGCGAACGTCGAACTCGATGACAAGGGCCGCCTAGTAAACGATCTCGTCAATGCCCGTAAAGCCGGCAACTTCGTGCTGGTGCCGCGCGACGAAGTCGATTACATCGACGTTAGTCCGAAGCAACTCGTATCCGTTGCGGCCTCGCTGGTTCCGTTCCTCGAACACGACGACGCCAACCGCGCTCTCATGGGCGCGAACATGCAACGGCAATCTGTGCCGCTGTTGCGCGCTGAAGCGCCGATTGTGGGAACCGGAATGGAAGGCGTCACCGCTCGTGATTCCGGAGCCGTGGTTCTCGCTCGTCGCAACGGCATCATCGATTCGGTGGACTCGGAGCGCATTATCGTGCGCGTCGAGGGCGAGCACCATCCCACGCAGTTGTCGCGCGAAGTAGGCAGCGACATTTATCAGCTCATCAAGTTCAAGCGCTCGAACCAGAACACCTGCATCTCGCAGAAGCCGATCGTCAGCAAGGGCGACCGCGTGGTGAAAGGGCAGGTGATCGCCGACGGTCCGTGCACCGACATGGGCGAGTTGGCGCTTGGGCGCAACGTGCTGGTGGCATTCATGCCATGGCGCGGCTACAACTTCGAAGACGCGATCCTCGTCTCCGAGAAGCTGGTGAAGGACGATTACTACACTTCGGTGCATATCGAGGAGTTCGAGATCGAATCGCGCGATACCAAACTTGGTCCTGAAGAAATTACGCGCGACATCCCCAACGTTTCAGAGTCGGCGCTGCGTGATCTCGACGAGAGTGGAGTCATCCGCATTGGGGCCTCCGTACACGCGGGCGACATCATGGTAGGTAAGGTCACGCCGAAAGGCGAGACCCAGCTTACGCCCGAAGAGAAACTGCTGCGCGCTATCTTCGGCGAAAAGGCTGGAGACGTTCGCGACGCTTCACTCACCTGTCCTCCGGGAATCGAGGGCACGGTGGTTGATGTAAAGATCTTCTCGCGCAAAGGTCAGGAGAAGGACGAGCGCGCTAAGTCGATCGAAGCTTCGCAGATCGAGAAGCTCGAGAAGAACTTGGCGGACGAGATTCGAATTCTCACCGACGAGCGCCTCAAGCGTCTCGAAAATATCCTGGGTGCGAAAGAAGTTCAGGCCGACCTACACGACGAGCGCACCAACAAGCGCCTGCTTACAAAAGGCGGGATTCTCGATCGCGAGACCATCGAACGTATCTCGACACGCAACTTGAAGCGTATTAAGTATGACAACAAGGATCCACGCGTGAACGAGCAGATCGACGAAATCGAAGAGATGACCTCGCGGCAGATCGACGTGTTGCGCAAGATCGTCAACGAGAAGATTTCGAAGCTGCAGAAAGGCGATGAACTTCCGCCCGGTGTCATCAAGCTGGTGAAGGTCTACATCGCCATGAAGCGCAAGCTCTCGGTCGGCGACAAGATGGCGGGCCGCCACGGTAATAAGGGCGTTATCGCGCGCATTCTTCCCGATGAGGACATGCCGTATCTGCAGGATGGAACCCCGGTCGAGATCGTACTCAATCCCCTCGGCGTGCCTTCCCGTATGAACGTCGGTCAGATTTTGGAGACGCACCTTGGCTGGGCCGGACACGACCTCGGAAAGCGGATCTCGAGATTGCTTACCGAGAACTCACGCGAAGAATCGTTGCGTCGCGAGCTGCGGCAGATTTTCAAGGAGACTCCGTATCTCAAGTCGCTTACCGACATCGATGACGACACGCTGCTCTCTGTCGCGCAGGGCATGCAGAAAGGCGTTTTCTTCGGCACGCCCGTATTCGACGGCGCGACCGAAAAGGAAATCAAGTCGCTGCTGGACCAGTCTGGCTTGCCCACATCGGGCAAAACCGATTTGTTCGATGGTATGACGGGTGACAAGTTCGAGCAGCCGGTTACGGTTGGTTACATTTACATGCTCAAACTTTCGCATTTGGTTGACGACAAGATTCACGCGCGCTCCATCGGACCGTATTCCCTGATCACTCAGCAGCCGCTTGGTGGCAAGGCGCAGTTCGGCGGACAGCGTTTCGGAGAAATGGAAGTCTGGGCACTCGAAGCGTACGGCGCGGCTTACATTTTGCAAGAGTTGCTCACGGCAAAGTCTGACGACGTTTATGGCCGCACGAAGATTTACGAGGCGATCGTCAAAGGTGAAGCAGCTATTGAGCCCGGCGTGCCTGAGTCGTTCAACGTACTGATTCGTGAATTGCAGTCGCTGTGCCTGGACGTGGAGTTGATCAAAGCGAAAGAACGTCCAGCTTTAGCTGCAGCAGCAGATTAAGCGGAGCGTCGAAGTAAACGGAGCGCAAGCCCGAAGCTCTGCAGAAAATTTTGAATAGATACGGTGCGTGAATTTGCGCGCCATAACTCGGTTCTTCTGTCATTCGATCGCGAATGACAAAACGAAACGGAGGACACTTTGTACCGTTCGAGCCCGTTCGATCTCGGCAATAACGTCACCGATTTTGACAGCATCCGCATCAGCCTGGCATCGCCAGAGCGAATTCGGAGCTGGTCGCACGGTGAAGTCACTAAACCGGAAACCATCAACTACCGCACCTTCAAGCCGGAGCGCGATGGCCTATTTTGTGCTCGCATCTTCGGCCCCGTAACCGATTGGGAGTGTCTCTGCGGCAAGTACAAGCGCATGAAGCACCGCGGAGTGATTTGCGATAAGTGCGGCGTGGAAGTCACCCTGTCGAAAGTCCGCCGCGAGCGCCTCGGACACATTGAACTCGCGTCGCCGTGCTCGCATGTCTGGTTCTTCAAAGGGCTACCTTCGCGTATCGGCCACCTGCTCGACATCTCGCTACGCGAACTCGAGTCAGTGCTCTACTTCGAATCTTACGTTGTGCTTGATCCCGGCGACGCTCCGGTGCAAGAAGCCGAGGTGATCAAGGAAGAAACCAAGTTCCGCGAACTGGATCAGCAATTCCGCGCCACAGGCTTCAAGGCCATGATGGGTGCCGAAGCCATCAAGGAGCTGCTGAAGCGCCTTCAGGTGGATGAACTCTCGACCGAGCTGCGCGAAAGGATGAAGCATGAGACCTCGCTTCAGAAGCGCCTGAAGTACTCCAAGCGCCTGAAAGTGGTCGAGGCTTTTCGCCGCTCCGGCAACAAGCCGCAGTGGATGATTCTAGATGTCATCCCTGTCATTCCGCCCGAGCTGCGCCCTCTGGTGCCTCTCGATGGCGGCCGCTTTGCGACCTCGGACCTGAACGACCTTTATCGTCGCGTAATTAATCGCAATAACCGCCTTAAGAAGCTGATGGATCTCCATGCTCCTGAGGTAATCGTGCGCAACGAAAAGCGCATGCTCCAGGAAGCGGTGGACGCGCTCTTCGACAATGGACGCCGCGGCCGCGTACTGCGCGGAGCCAACAATCGTCCGCTAAAGTCGCTCTCGGACACGCTCAAAGGCAAGCAAGGACGCTTCCGCCAGAACCTGCTTGGCAAACGTGTGGACTACTCCGGACGTTCGGTGATCGTGGTGGGTCCCGAATTGAAACTGCACCAGTGCGGCTTGCCGAAGAAGATGGCGCTCGAGCTGTTCAAGCCCTTCATCTACCACCGGCTGGAACAGACCGGCCAATGCACGACCATTAAGCAAGCGAAAGAAATGGTCGAGCAGCAGGACCCGGTGGTCTGGGACATCCTTGAAGAAGTCATCAAGGATCACCCCGTGCTATTGAACCGAGCTCCAACGCTTCACCGTTTGGGCATTCAGGCATTTGAGCCTGTGCTGGTGGAAGGCAAGGCGATCAAGATTCACCCGCTGGTTTGCACAGCATTCAACGCCGACTTCGACGGCGATCAGATGGCGGTTCACATTCCGCTGTCTCCGGAAGCCCAGGTTGAAGCCAGCGTGCTCATGCTCGCGTCGCACAACATCCTCTCTCCCGCTTCGGGACAGCCGATTACTGTGCCTACGCAAGACATGGTGCTTGGCCTGTACTACCTGACGAAAGGACGCCCGGGAACCAAGGGTGAGGGCCGCTCGTTCGCGACAGCCGAAGACGTGCTGCTCGCGCTGGAAGCTCAGCAGGTAGAAACTCTCAGTCCCATTCGTCTCCGCTACACGGGTGAAGTCATTGACCTGACTAACGCGTACGACGATCAGGACCTGCTTCACACGGAGCCTACAAATTACGAGCGTCAGTACCTGAATACCACCGTGGGCCGCGTGATCCTGAACGATTCTCTTCCCAAGGGCATGCCGTTTGTGAATGGGCTGCTCAAGAAGAAGGGCGTCGGACAGCTGGTCAACTACGCTTACCTCCGCTTCGGCTTGGAAACGACGGTGCGGATGCTTGACGGCATCAAGCAGCTCGGCTTCACTTATGCCACGCGCGCAGGCCTGTCGATCGGGATCGATGACATGGTGATCCCGGATGACAAGTACACCTTGGTAAAGGACGCCGAGAAACAGGTGATCAATGTCCAGCAGCAGTATCTGGACGGAGCAATCACCAACGGTGAGCGCTACAACAAAGTCATCGAAATCTGGTCGGGCATTACGGAAAAAGTAGCCGATGAGATGTTCGACGTGCTGAAGCAGCAGGACAAGGCGGGCGCGATCAATCCGATCTACGTCATGGCCGATTCCGGGGCTCGCGGATCGAAGCAACAGATTCGTCAGCTGTCTGGTATGCGCGGACTGATGGCCAAGCCCTCGGGCGAAATCATCGAGACACCGATTACCGCAAACTTCCGTGAAGGCCTTAATGTGCTGCAGTACTTCATCTCCACTCACGGCGCTCGTAAGGGACTAGCCGATACCGCACTGAAGACCGCCGACTCAGGCTATTTGACTCGACGTCTGGTGGACGTGGCGCAGGACGTAATTGTCTCCGAGCAGGATTGTGGAACGCTCGACGGCATCTACGTCGGCTCCATTGTCGAATCTGGCGAGATCATCGAGCCGCTGCGTGACCGCATCGTTGGCCGCGTATCACTCGAGAAGATCAAAGACTACGAAGGCAATGTGATTGTCGACGTCAACGGCGATATCACCGAGGACCTGGCCATCGCGATTCAGGCCGCGGGTATCGAGCGGGTCAAGATTCGCTCCGTGCTTACCTGTGAGTCGAAGCGCGGCGTCTGCATCATGTGCTACGGACGCAACCTGGCTTCAGGCCGAATGGTCGAACTCGGCGAAGCGGTAGGTGTGATCGCAGCGCAGTCTATCGGCGAACCTGGGACTCAGCTCACGATGCGTACCTTCCACATCGGCGGTACAGCATCAAGAGTCTCGGAGCAGTCACGACTCGAAGCCAAGAACAACGGTTCCGTGCGCTTCATCAATCTTCAGACCGTCAAGTCGAAATCTGGCGATCTGGTGGTAATGAACCGCGCTGGATCGATTGCAGTCGTCGATGACCGTGGACGCGAGAAAGAGCGCTACTCGGTTGTATACGGCGCGAAGCTAAAGGTCGGGGACGGAGATCACGTCCAGCTCGGACAAGTGCTGGTCGAATGGGATCCATACACCTTCGCGATTCTCACCGAAATCGGCGGTAGCGTGCAATTCAAAGACCTGCAGGAAGGGGTCACGCTGCACGAAGAAGTCGACGAGGTTACGGGTCTGTCGCGTCACGTTGTAGGCGAGTCGCCCGACGAGAAGCGTCAGCCTGCGATTGCGATCAAAGGCGGCAAGAACGTTCGGCGTTACCTCATGCCCAGCCGTGCGCACCTTATGGTGCAGGACGGCGATGAAGTTCATCCGGGCGACGTGCTGGCCAAGATCCCGCGTGAAACCACGAAGACCAAGGACATCACCGGCGGTCTGCCGCGTGTGGTCGAGCTCTTCGAGGCACGCAAGCCGCGCGAGACTGCGATCATCAGCGAAATCGATGGTTCGGTGAAGTTCGGTGAAGTCGCCAAAGGGCAGCGCAAGATCTATGTAATCGCCGACAATGGTACCGAAAAGGAATACTCGGTGCCGCGCGGCGTCCACATCAACGTGCAGGAAGGTGACCGCATGAAGGCCGGCGAGCCGCTCATGGATGGTCCGCTCAACCCGCACGACATCCTTGCAGTGCTCGGCGAGAAGGAGCTCCAAGGCTACCTGGTGAACGAGATCCAGGAAGTCTATCGGCTCCAAGGCGTGAACATCTCCGACAAACACATCGAGACTATCGTGCGCCAGATGATGCGTTGGGTGAAGGTCGAGGACGTGGGAGACACTTCCTTCCTGCTCGAACAGCAGGTAGATAAGTTCCGCTTCCGCGAAGAGAACGAGCGCGTGATTGCTAATGGAGGGCGCCCGGCGACGGGTCGTCCGCTGCTGCTCGGGATCACTAAGGCTTCGCTCTCGACCGAGTCGTTCATCTCTGCGGCATCGTTCCAGGAGACCACTCGCGTGCTCACCGAAGCATCCATCCAGGGCGCGGTCGATCACCTGCGCGGGCTAAAGGAGAACGTCATCGTGGGACGCCTCATTCCGGCCGGCACCGGCATGGAGTACTACCGCAACGTGCGCCTCTCGCCTGAACTCGAGCAGGCAGCCGCCAAGGTACAAGAGGAAGTCTCCCAAGCCTACGCGGAAGCCGAACGGGCGCTGGAAATTATGCGCCAAGAAGGCGAAACCGAAGAGCTGGCAGCGGAATAGCTACTGGTATTGGCAAACAAGAAAGCCGGGCATTTTGCCCGGCTTTATTTTTTTCGACATGCTCTGAGAGCAGAGACTCCCTGGCGGACTGGGCGCGCGGGAGCGGAAGAAACTCCTGTTTTGTCATTCACCGAACTCGCGTCGAAATGCCTCGACCAATGACTCGTCACCGCGCCGCTCTATAGCGGCATTCACTTTATGCCGGACGCTTTCGCTGCTCTTGTGCAGCGCAAGTGCGCTAATTACGTCTGATGCCGCGTCCGCCTGAGCACTCTCGATCAATGAGAGCAGGAAGTTGATTGCTCCTTCGTCCCGCGAAGTCGCCAAAGCCAGGAGCAACGTTTTCCTGAGAGGGCGCTGCACGGTTCGCTCCAACTTGTGTTTCAGGACATCGACCGCTTTCGGCAGACGCGATCCGCCGAGCGCCAAGATTGCGGCTTCGCTGATTTCGATTTCGTCCGCATCGACATACCTGGCCACGAACTCCAGCGAACTATACTCGCCAGCCGCAAGCAGGCCGGAGAAACACTCCGCCATCACTTCGATATCGGCATCGCCCATTAGCGCCTTCAACCGCAGTACCAGCGCTCCAGCCTCTCCGCCATTGGTTGCCAACGCTCTCACAGCTCCGACTCGCGCAGGAACCTCAGGATCTACGAGCAGACTAACGACTTCACCCAGCGCCCCCGCACGCTGTGTTCTGACTAATCCCTGTGCGCATATGCCACGAAGCGCTGCGGCGAAATCTACAGGAGGACCAAACGACCCTTCCATCTGCACGTGCCGCATGCCTTTGAGGTACACGTCTGAATCTTGATAGTCCATTTCATAAAGCGCAAGCGCTATCTGGGTTAGAGCTGCGCATCGCTTGTCCAACCGTTGCGGGTCCTTCATCAATTTTTGGAACGCAGCAGTCAACTCCTGGAGCAAACCCGTGGTTCCTCGTTCTCGCGCGATCTGCGCAGCCTTCGCAATCACTAGGTTCGAGCGGTTGGACAAATGAGTTTTGACTTCCTTGGCGATACTGGCATCGTCGGCATTGGACTTCAGCGCACTGAGTCGCTCAAGTGTCTGCTCTGTGAGATCGAATTTGCTCACCCTGCCATCTTTACTGAAGTAGAAATTAAAGTCTCTCCCAAGGCGACGCTAGCAGAAGTTACCTGACAATTCTGATCTCTGTGCCGGTGTAGTGCACGACACGGTCGACATTCTTGGTCGGCTCGATTCCTGTACCGTGGTTATCGCCCGCAAACACTACATGGAACGTGCGGCTCGGCAACATCCCTGGGAAGCTTCCCCTGCGTGCACCAATGAGCAGCGTATGCTGGCCATCATCCCAATGCAGAGGTATGGTGGCGTAAGCTCCCTTTTCATAGTCGTAGTTGTCCTTCTCGTCTTCGTACAAAGTAAACTCTCCATTCGCGCCCACATAGATTCGCAGCTCGATCGGGTCCGCCGGCTTTTGGGTGGACCATTCCTCATCCGGCCCCATAGCTACAATCGAACCGGCTCGTACGTGCAACGGAATGCGATCCAACGGAGAGGGAGAATCGATTTCCCGAGCGCCATCGACCACCGCGCCTGACCAGAAGTCATACCACTTTCCGGCCGGTAGATACATGCGACGCGTCGCCGCCGAAGGCTCGGTAACCGGGCTCACCAGCAACGCGGGACCATACATAAATTGATCGCCGATATTTGCGGCACGAACGTCAGTACGGAAATCCATGGCCAAGGCGCGCATGGGGGTGTATCCGCGGTCGGTAGTCATCCATGCCATCGAGTAGATATACGGGAGCAGCCGATAGCGCAGTCGGTCAAAGCTGACCAGGATCTTCTGTGCATCAGGACCGTACGACCACAATTCGTTTTGGTCGTTACTACGGGTTCCATGCACACGAAAGATGGGGCAGAAAGCTCCGAATTGGAACCAGCGCACGAACAGTTCGCGGTACTTCGGGTCACTGGGATCGCCGGAGACGAAGCCGCCGATGTCTGTCGTCCAGTACGGAAGACCAGAGATCGAGTAATTCAGTCCGGCGGGGATCTGGCGCTTGAAGAAGGTCCAATCGGAATTAACGTCGCCCGACCATACGGCAGCCGCATTTCTTTGCATACCGGCGAAACCAGATCGCGACAATGTGAAAACTCTCTTGCGCTCGGTCGCGCGGCGCTGGCCTTCGTAAACGCCGGCCGTGTGCATCAGCGGATAGAGATTTGCCACGCGAGCGCCGTTTTCATCGCCATTGACTTTGTTCGTGACCAGAATGTTGGCCTCGCGCCCTTCGGTTTCCGGCTCATCGGTATCGAGCCACCATGCATCCACCCCGATATTGAAAAGGTTGTCGTCTATGAGCTTCCAGTAGTAGTCCCGCGCGGCTGGATTGAAGGCATCGTAGAGCGCCTGCCCTTCCGGATGGAAGCCCGCAGTTTTGGTTTTGTCGATGAAGAAACCGCGCCGCTGCATGTCGTCATAGGTGCTTGAGCCAAGCCGGAAGAAGGGCCACACCGAGATCATCAGGTGGAAATGATAGGCGTGCAGTTCATCAACCATCGCCTTCGGATCGGGATAACGCGACTTATCGAATGTGGGCTCTCCCATGATTGTCCACCAGAACCAGTCCTGCACGATGTTGTCCACCGGCATATGCAACTCGCGGTACTTGCTCGCGACCGCAAGCAATTCCTGCTGGGTTTTGTAACGGTTCTTGCATTGCCAGAACCCGTACGCCCACTTGCCGAACATCGGCGCTGCGCCGGTGAGTTGACGGTATTCGCCAACGATCTGGTCGAACTCCGGACCGTACAGGAAGTAATAATCGACGACATCGGCCACTTCGGAGCTGAGATACAGCGCGCTGAGATAGCGATTATTGAAGCGGCTGCGCGATGAATTGTTCCAGAAGATTCCGTAGCCGTTGCTCGACAACAACATCGGGATCGATATGCTTGTATTGTCCTGCGAAAGCTCAACGTCTTCTCCACGATAGTTCCAGACTCCCGCCTGATGCTGACCGAGGCCATAGAACGCCTCGTACGATCCCCAAATACTCGAAAACATCTCGGCGCGGTACGTCTTCTCACCATTCACCTCCGCCGGAGTGAGAGTTCGCTGATTATCTTGAAAGAGCTTCTTGCCTTGTGCGTCGCCAAACAGGATGCTACCGTCTTTGCGCGCGATCGTAACCTTCACAGTAGCGGTGGAGATCGTGACAGCGGCCTCATTCGAAGTCATTGCCCACTGCGCCGGCCAATGATCCTTGATGACCACGTACTGTTTGCGATTGGGAAAGTCGGTCGCGGAGTAAAGAACGCGGATGATCGTATCGCTACATACCTGGACCTTCATGATCCCGCGATGCATGGTGAAAAGGACGCCGTCGGTAGTCTTGTCGGCGTTCACTACGGGATTGAGGGGAATCCATTGCGCATGGGCGAGAGTGGCGAGAAGCAAGTGTGCAGCGAGACACAGGCGGGTTTTCATGATCGCGGGATTGAGCGCCCATTCTACATAGCGGAGGGATCCCCGATTGGAGCTCTTTTGAACAGGACACCGCGTTTCAGCCATGCTGTGTCAGGGTTGGGGTTATTCTGTGGAACCGCGCGGGCTTCCGTTTGACTCGGGAGGAAGCCAGCTCGAGAGAGCAGCAGATCCCCCGCTCCACAAATGAAATTTGGGCAGTCGCAAGCACCCAGCGGCGGATCGAGGGATGACAGCGCTTTCAAGTAATGAAGGCTGCGCCTCGGAAAGCAATCTACTTGAATGCAGCCATTTCATCCGCAGAGGGTCCGTATACTCCGGGAAAAACAACCTCGTTCAATCGCAGATACACGGTGAGTTGTGCGCGGTGGTGGACTTGGTGGCAGATCGTCGTCTGGAGCAATTGCCGGCGAACTCCCGCGAATACCTCCTGACCCTTGAAGGTGAGTGCCCAGCGTTTGCCGAGATGATCGTCCGACGCGCCGGCGATTGTCTCGCGGGCTTCGGCGGCGCGCTTCTCAAAGCCTGCCAGCAGCTCGGTGCGCGTCGTAGGCGCGAAGGGGGAGTGTGTGCCGGCGGTGAGTTCCACGTTGTCGGTTTGGATGATGGTGGTGAGGAACATGGGCAAATCGCCGACGTGTGCGGCCAGCCGACCCAAAGTCATCGACTTGTCATGCGGCTTCCAGCCAAACTTGTCTTCAGGGACTACGGCCAGAATGCGGCGAGTGTTCTTCACTTCGTCATCGTAGTGGGGCAATAACAGCTCGTTGATTCTCATGACTGAGGAGCATACATCGTTGGCAAACAAAAAGCGAATACTTATCGCACTGACGCGTCAGTTCGGTTGGAAACACGTTCTATTGAGGGGGCGAGACATCGCGCGTCGTATATCCTGGCGGAACCTGGAACAGAACAGGATCAGGCTCCAAACGCTGTATGTTTGTGAGTTTGCGTATCGTTTCGCCGGTCTGCGGATCGTTCGTTTTTGACAGCAGGACTTCCTTGAGTTCGTTGGATCTCCAGCTCTCTGAAACGATGACAAGCGGCTGATCGTTACCTATTGCGCCCGCTTCGGTAGTTCGCGTGAACTTCGTACCAGTAACCGTATAGCCGTCGATGGAGGCGGTGCCCAACTCCTCATGATGCACCTTGATCACTGGTTCCTTTGCTTCCGATTGTGCTTCCACCGGTGGAAGAGGGTTTGGTTGTATGTGGGCTGCATTCATCGTCGAGCGACGAAAAATCGTGGCAGTCTTGCGTTGCGGGTCGAGATTGATCGTCACGTTCGATACCGGATCGTTAATGAAGACGAATTCCCAAGGCTGTCCATCCGGCAATCTTTTTGTACTATTTTCGGTTCGCGTCCGCCCTTCTGAATCGCGGTAGATTTTTCCGTGATTCTCCTGATGAATGCGATTGCCATCCGTCAGGATGCGCGTGAATTCCGTGGTTACATCCGCCGAGAAGGGGACGCCACGGACCTCGCGAGGTCCCGCTCCGATTGCGATTTCTCCACCGATTCCGGCGCCCATGCCACCGCCGACTTGAGCAAACATGGAAGACGCAAAAACAACAAGCATGCAAATTGAAGCACCGCGCATCATCATCGTCATGGCATTCCCACTCCTTCCCGAGCCGCAAATATTCTGCTCCGGGAATGCGAAAATGCGCAACCCTGCCTGGGGCTAAGCACGGCTGCAATCGAATCGCTGGCGCTGCGCATCTGATAGGAGTTCATGTCGCAACCCACCTCCAATGGAGCGAACGTAGCGAAAGACAGCACGATCGCTTTCATGTTGCGCGCTCTGCGATATCGCAACTATCGCCTGTTTTTCGGCGGCCAGAGCGTTTCGCTAATCGGCACGTGGATGACGCGCATCGCCACGAGCTGGCTGATCTATCGACTCACACATTCCGCATTGCTTCTCGGTGTGGTCAGCTTTGCCGGGCAGATTCCGACTTTCCTGCTCGCCCCATTCGCTGGCGTATGGGTGGACCGCTGGGATCGGCACCGTGTCCTGGTAGTCACGCAGGTGCTCGCCATGGTGCAATCATTCGCCCTGGCTGCGCTGGCGCTGGCGGGACGAATCACCGTTTGGGACGTGCTCTGGTTGAATGTCTTTCAGGGCCTGATCAACGCGTTCGATATGCCGGCGCGACAAGCTTTTGTAGTGCAGATGGTGGAGGACCGCCGCGATCTCAGCAATGCCATTGCCTTGAATTCGTCAATAGTAAACATGGCTCGGCTGATTGGACCGTCAATCGCCGGAGTCATTATCGCCGCCGTCGGAGAAGGTTACTGCTTTCTCATCGACGGCATCAGCTACTTGGCGGTGATTGCTTCGCTGTTGCTGATGCACGTCACCGGCTCTCGTCCGCAACGCGTCGGCAAGAACACTCTGGCCGAACTGGCGGAAGGATGGCAATACGTCTCTCGCTTCACGCCCATCCGCTCCATCCTGTTGCTGCTCGCGCTGGTTAGCCTTATGGGCATGCCTTACACCGTGCTTATGCCGATCTTCGCGGGTAGCATTTTGCGTGGTGGCCCGCATACGTTGGGATTCCTTATGGGGGCTGCGGGAGTGGGGGCATTAACAGCAGCCTTTCGGCTGGCGGCACGCCGTTCCGTTCTGGGACTAGGAAAACTGACCGCAATTTCCGGCTCGATTTTTGGAGGCGGACTGGTCGCATTCTCACACTCGCACTGGTTGTGGTTGTCGCTGATTCTTATGTTCTTCGTGGGGTTGGGAATGATGCAACAGATGGCGTCGAGCAACACCATCGTCCAAACTATCCTCGAAGAAGACAAGCGGGGCCGGGTGATGAGCTACTACGCCATGGCGTTTACCGGGATGGCTCCGTTCGGCAGTTTGCTGGCAGGCACGGTCGCGGATCGGATCGGAGCGCCGGCTACTCTGCTCATCAGCGGAGCTTGTTGTATTGCAGGAGCAATCTGGTTTGCAGCACAGTTGCCCGTGATCCGTAAGCTGGTGAGGCCAATCTATATGGAATTGGGCATCATTCCCGAAGTGGCATCGGGGATTCAGCAGGCATCGGCACAGGAAGAGGCAGCAACGTGAACAGAATCGGGCGGAGCAAGACCAAGACCTGACGCGGATCTCGCCAGATCCTAAACAAAAGGGCAGTTTATTCTAGCCTTTTGGTTTGTTATCCGAGTCTCATCTGCGTCATCCTCGCCAGGTTTTGGTCGTAGGTTTCGACGTCACCCATGCCCGTTGCCCGTAGCCAAGAGCTGCTCGCTCCGTTTACTCTCTTCAACGATGCTCCGGCTGCTGGTGCACTTTCGGCGTGCGGTCTGGCGCGCCTTTCAACATGACGCGTTTGCTACAGCCAAGGGAGCGGCCTACTCGTCAATCCTTACTCTTTTTCCCGCTTTTCTGGTCATGGCGTCCATCGTTGCCGTTTCACAGCAAACTGCGGCGTTCACGCGCGAAATTGCATATGCCATCGGCCAGGTGCTGCCAGCCGGCACGACGGCTTTGGCACTCGCTTATTTCAACACTAGCAACATCCGACCCGCACACGTAATCTTCTCCGCATCATTGGTCATGCTCTTTGCGGCTAGCGGCGTGATGGTCTCGTGGATGTCGGCTTTTCGCCGCGCGTATGGCATTCAAGGCAACCCGTGGGGGTTCTGGAAAGAACGTGCCATGGCCTTCTTGTTGATTCCCATTGCGGCTATACCATTAGGATTCGCCACGATTCTGGTGGGCTTCGGAAACCAGTTACAGAATTGGCTCTCACTTCATACCATCTACGAATTACGAGGAGCGGTCCTGCTGGTGTGGGTCGGCGGACGTTGGACGATTGGGATGCTTACCAGCATCGCCGTCATCGCACTGATCTATCACTTGGCTATTCCCCGAACTCAATCGTGGCGCCGCGTACTGCCGGGAGCGGTGCTGGCAACCTTGCTCTGGTTCGCCGCCACGGTCTGCTTCGGATGGTACGTTACTAACTACGCCAACTATGCCGTTATCTACGGATCGCTGGCAGCCGTGATTGCCCTTCTCGTGTGGTTGTATCTGGTTTCAATCGTGGTGCTAATCGGGGCAGAGTTCAATGCACTGATCTTCCCCAGACGGGAAATGTGAACGGAAACCCCATTGAGTATTGAGTGATTTCGTAATTGGCGTAATTTCGTAGTTGAAACCTCAATTCAATTCATTTCTGCGCTTCAATCACACAGTTACCCAATCTCGCAATTACCCAATTTTCGTTCGCGGCCCTCACGCACAAATGATTTAGCATAGAGGTGAATCTACATAACAAATGAGTGCATCCCCCGTACAAACGCCGACTTCCTCAATTAGACGCAAAGCCAAGATCGTTTGCACGCTCGGTCCTTCCAGCAACACCGCTCCGATCATCCGTGATTTAATCCGCAGCGGCATGGATGTTGCGCGCCTGAATTTTTCCCATGGAACCAACGAAGACAAGGCGCGGCTGATCAGTACCATTCGCGAAGTCGCCACCGCGGAGAACAGGCCGCTTTGCATTCTTCAGGATCTGCAAGGCCCAAAGATTCGTACCGGAAGGCTCAAGTACCGGACGCCGGTAGCTCTCAAAGCAGGTTCCCGCATCACGATTACGCCACGTGACATCGCCGGCACACCAGCGGTGATTTCCACCACGTTTAGAACTCTGGCGCGCGAGGTCCAGCCGGGCGCTCGAATTCTCCTCTCTGACGGCCTCATTGAATTGCGCGTCCGCTCGCTTCAAGGAGACGATGTCGAATGTGAGGTAGTAAATGGCGGAATGCTAGGGGAGCACAAGGGCATCAACCTGCCCGGAACAATCGTGAGTGTTCCGTCTCTCACGGAAAAAGATGAAAGTGATCTCAAGTTTGGCCTTGCGCACGGCGTC
Source organism: Terriglobales bacterium (assembly GCA_045808065.1). Taxonomy (GTDB): domain Bacteria; phylum Acidobacteriota; class Terriglobia; order Terriglobales; family Acidobacteriaceae; genus Gp1-AA112. Next base: position 22,619 of record JBJMGD010000001.1, read on the forward strand.
GACATGGTCGCCATATCGTTCATTCGGACGGCGGCCGATGTGCAGGCGGTTCGGGAGAAGATCCGGGAATTCCGAGGCGATGTATGGGTGATTGCAAAGTTGGAGAAGCCCCAGGCCATCGAACATCTCGAAGAAATTCTGGAGATTTCTGACGGCGTAATGGTGGCCCGCGGTGATCTCGGTGTGGAGATGCCGCCGGAAAAGGTGCCCATCATCCAGAAGCACGTCATCCGTCGCGCCACCGCCTGGCGCAAGCCCGTTATTACGGCGACGCAAATGCTGGAGTCGATGATCGAAAATCCACGTCCAACCCGCGCTGAGGCGAGTGACGTTGCAAATGCGATTTTCGACGGCAGCGACGCGGTCATGCTTTCCGCCGAAACTGCCAGCGGGAAGTATCCGCGCGAGGCGGTTCGCATGATGGCCAAGATCATCACAGAGACTGAAGCGCAGTTGGCCGCGGAACCGGCACACCGCCGTCGATCCAACGGTAAACTGTCTATCTCAGAAACGATCTGCGAGTCGGTTGCGCACGCAGCGCAGGAACTCGATATGCGCGCCATTTCCGTGTACACCGAAACCGGAACTACGGCGCGCCTGATCTCGAAATACCGCCCCAAAACTGACATTTATGCTTTTTCGTACGTTCCATCGGTTTGCAACCGGGTAAACCTGTTGTGGGGGGTCGCTCCCATCATCTGCGAGCACACGCCGGTCACCGACGACATGGTGCGTAGCGCGGAACGGCTGCTGTGGCAGCGCGGCGTCGTCCACAATGGAGATGTAATCAGCATCGTGGCGGGCACTCGCACCGCCAGCGGCTCAACGAACTTCCTCCGCTTGCACGTGGTGGGCAGCATGGACTTCGCGCTGGACGGCACCGGCGATCGTCGGCGATTGCCGCGCACGCCGAAGACTGCCGTGGAAAAAAAGCGCGGGTAGGTCGGAGAAGAATGGTTTCGAGTTTCAGGTTTCAACTTGGTTTTGCTCGAAATCTGAAACTCGAAACTTTTGAAACGCCTTTTGCTTTGTCGTCGCTCGTCCCGGCTGAATTTCCATCTGTTCTTGATTCGACCGCGTTCCCCTGCTACTCTCGGCGCGTACCTCGCGGGCTTCGACTGCAGTGAACCAGAGGCCCTACCTGCGTTCTTCCTCGCAAGGAGCGCGGATGGAGGAGATGCGAGCACACTTGGGGTGTGCCGTCTCCGTTTCATCCGTAGCCGCTCACCCCGCCAATGAGGAGAAGCAATGAACGCAAAGAAACTTACACCCAACCTAGTTGTCCGCAACGTCGAGGAGAGCCTGCGCTTTTATGAAAACATCCTCGGCTTCACCCGAGAGATGGTTGTGCCCGACCAATCGCCATTCGTCTTCGCGTCAGTGAAATCTGGAGACGTGGAGATTTTCTTCAACCAACTGGAAAACGTGCTGTCAGAGCATCCGGAGATGAAGGGCAAGCCCCTCGCCAGCATCTCCAGCACCTTTATCGAAGTCGATAGCGTCGAGGCGGTGTTGAGGAAAGTTGAGGCTGCGAAAGTGAAGCTCGTGATGCCGTTGACCGAACAGTGGTATGGCATGAAAGAGTTCGTGATGGCAGATCCTGACGGTCACTTGATCGTGTTCGCGGAGAGAATTAAAAAATAGAGAATGACCCTGGTAGAGACGTAGCAGCGCTGCGTCTCTACCCTGCATCTTCGAAGATGACCATCGCCATGGCGGTGCTCTCGGTATGAGTGACTGAAAGTGAGATCCGCTTCACGCCTAGCTGCTCTGCTATCTGCGCTGTTTTCCCGTGCAGACCCAAAACGGGACGACCACCGGGTGCGTGTGCTACTTCGATGCTCGTCCACGTCACACCGCGTGAGGCCCCGGTGCCGAGCGCCTTCATCGCGGCTTCCTTAGCCGCGAACCGCGCGGCAAAGCGCTCGACAGAGTTCTTCTTGCTTTGACAGTAGCGAATCTCATGGTGGGTGAACACGCGCCGAAGAAAGCGGTCGCCAAAGCGCGCAATGGATTGCGCTATGCGCCGGACTTCGCAGATGTCCACTCCAGTGCCTATGATCATCCGGTAATCAACACTCAGGCCCAGGGCGGCTATGCGACCGTGAGCAACTTAGAGCAATCGGTCGCCACGATAGAGCAATCGGCCTTCCGAAATGCGCGCTTCTGGCATTAGCTGGTGCAGACGCGCGGCCTTTTCGTCGTCGATATGGAGAACGTCGTGGCCGTGTGCCGTAAGGTAATCCGACACCAGCATACGGTGGCAGCGGAAGTACACGCGCTCGGCACACATAATGGCGGTTGGGCCGTTCTCCGAAACCTGCAGCAGAGTCTTGACTCCGCGCTCGAACTCCGGAGTAAGCATGTAGTCGGCGTAGTTGCGAAAAGAATCATTACGAAGCGCTACATTGGGCGAATCCGGTCGCTGCCGTTTGCGCCGCCCACCCAGTTCGCGCAGCCAAACATATTCCATACCCAATTTCGGCAATTCCAGTTCCAGACTTTCACGATTGAAATGAGGCAGCCGGCGTGACATGGGAATGGAGCGGATGTCGACCAAAGTCTTGATTCCATGTCCCTGCAACGCACAGGTCAAATCGCTGAGCTCGCGAGTGGAGTGCCCAATGGTGTGGATGATGGCCACTGCTTCTATTGAATCACGCCGACATACAGCAGTGCCTCCTCTCTCGCGGTGCGACGAGAAGCAGCTCCCTCGCCCAATTGACTACTACCCGAAAGCTTGCCTGATGGCGCTTATCAGCTCGGACTCTTCGTCTGGAAACACAGTCCTCAAGTCGATTACCAGACGATCATCCTCGATCCGTGCAATCACTGGCCGAGCGCCTGCCCGTAACCTAGCTTGCGATTCCTGCGCGCTACTCCGATCAGAGATTAAGGCAATTAAAAACGTCGGCAGGGTTGCGTTGGGAGTAGTACCTCCACCGATGACGGATTCACCTTCGACGATCTCCACCGCTGTTCCAGGAAGAGTTCCGAGTTGTGCAACAACAGATTCGGCTCGGTCGCGCACTTCAGCCGCAGGGGTGTAGATCATACGCAGAGTTGGAATCGCCGCAAAATCCTGTTGCACGTATGCGAGCAGTGTGGCTTCCAAAGCCGCATAGGTCAGCTTGTCAACGCGCAGCGCGCGAAAGAGAGGATTGGAACGTAAGCGCTTGATCAGCTCCTTGCGCCCGGCGATGACGCCTGCCTGAGGACCTCCGAGCAGTTTGTCGCCGCTGACGCACACGATGTCCACTCCGGCCGCAAGGCTCTCGTGCACCCCATACTCACTCTGCAGGCCGGCACCGGCAAGATTTACAAGCAACCCATGGCCTAGATCCTCCATTACAGCAATGCGGTGCTTACGCCCTAGTGCCACCAGCTCCTCGGAGGCGGGCTCTTCGGTAAAACCGATCATGGCAAAGTTGGAACGGTGGACGCGCAGCAGCAGCCGAGTGTTCTCGGTGATCGCTTTCTCGTAATCAGAGAGGCGTGTGCGGTTGGTCGTCCCGACTTCCCGGAGCCGCGCTCCGGATTTGGCCATGATGTCGGGGACGCGAAACGAACCACCGATCTCGACCAGTTCTCCGCGCGAGACGATCACTTCTCCGCCATCGGCTAGGGTGTTCAGCGCAAGCAGCACCGCGGCAGCGCAGTTGTTCACCACGATGGCTTCAGGCGAGCTGTCTGAAGAACGAGGTTGGGCGTAGCTATGCGATGCGAGCAGACGATCCAGCAGGCGCTGCGCATGCGCATCGCGGCGGCCGCGCTCGCCGGTGGCGAGATCGAATTCCAAATTGGAGTAGCCGCTGGCGATTTCCGACAAACGCTTGATCGCCGCTGACGAGAGGGGCGCGCGACCAAGATTGGTGTGAAGAATTACCCCGGTCGCGTTGATGACTTTTTGCAGCGAATAACGCAGCGAGCTGCGCAGCTCGCGTTCGACTGCGTCTGCAATGCCTTCAATAGCAAGCTGCGCTCCGGCGTCGTCGAGGGCGCCGGTGCCGATCTCCTTACGCAGGCGCTCCAGAACTGCGCGGACCGCGGCACTAGTGGCGGCGTGTCCGTCGCGAGTTACAGCTTCGCTGACTTTAGACCAGCGAAGGACGTCGTCCACTGAAGGGATCTGCCGCAACAGCTCCGTATTCTTTGCTGTCACTCCCGTATTTCACCAGATGCTTACCAACTGCACAAGAGAGGGAGATAACTTTATCAAGCTGCTCGCGATGCCGGCGGCTCATTTTTAACTGTGAGCCATTGTTGAGCGTGAGCATGAAATCGCCGCGCTGCAAAGGCCTATATTCCTTCACAGACTCGAAGTTCACGAGCGTGCAGCGATGGATCCTGCCAAACGTCCGCGGATCAAGACGTTGTTGGATCTCGCTCATCGTGGAGCGGATGCGAAACACCTGCCCTGCCGCATGAACGTGAACATAATTGGCAGCAGCAGTGAGATACTCGATCTCCGCGACTGTCTGGAGAAATATCCGATTTTGGGAACGGATGACGATCTTCTTCGGATACTCACGCGGAGCCTCAGCAATGGTCGTTTCCACGCCTGGGACATAGGAGTTGAGAGTTGTGGTAGCCATAAACCCCCCAGCAGAATTGAAATTTAAAACAGCCTTCCCCGGTCACTCACCATAGCCAGGGCCCCAGGTTCGAGGCGCATCGCAGATTCAAGACCGAGGAGGTTGTTTCATCTCTGTAAACCTGAGATGAAGGAAATTTCATCCAGCAGGTACTTATTATGTTTTTCACAGTGCTGGCACCCAGAAGCGAAAGGCATCGAGAAATAAATTGGATCGATGTTGGGCCTCCGGCATTGCAGGTAAATCGGATAACCTCGGAGGCCACGATATTCACGTCGTAATGTTAAGCGGGCCTTTTTACAGACTAGTTACGCCGTTCCGTAATGGTGCTGAGCATGTGCTCGAGCGCGCCGTTGGGATTCGTGAGCCTTATGCGCATGGGAACGACAATTGGGTTCAGCTTTCCAACATGTACACCGAGATTGATTGCATCCTTCTCCGTTGTCACCAGACGAGACCCCGGGGGAAGCGCCTGCTGGTGAGCGAGCTCTTGTGCGTCAACATCGGTATACCGGTGATGATCGCGAAAAACGATCTCTCTTACGACTTCGAGCCCATGTTGTCGCAGTTCAGCGAAAAATCGTTTCGGACGCGCGATTCCACAGAATGCAATGACGGGAGCATTTATCGTAGGGACATCCAACAAGCGTTGGGCAGTCCAGATTTGAAAGTCTCCCTTCTGCAGCCTGTCCAGCGGAAAGGCTTCATCGACTACAACGGCGTCGGCGCGCGACAGAGAGCTCAGAGGCTCGCGCAGACGCCCCGACGGCAGTAGCTCGTCCGTGAGGTCCTGCTCATTTAGTAGGACAATGTTGAAATCGCGATGGAGCTGACGATGCTGGAATCCGTCATCAAGAAGATGCAGTGCATTCGGCGCTGCTCCACTGTATTGTTCTTCCGCCTCTAATCCAGCGGAATGCCGATCTTCTCCCACAATTACGGGGCACGACAGCTTTCTCGCGATCAGCAGAGGTTCATCGCCGAACTCTTCGGGAGATCCGTTCGCTTTCACGGTCAGGACTCCGCGACTGGAGCGGCGATATCCGCGCGAGAGGACATCGAAGGAGATTCCTCTGTTGGCGAGCAGCTCGCCGAGCATGATCACAAACGGTGTCTTCCCTGAACCTCCCACCGAGATGTTTCCTACACTCACGACCGGCCAACTCAGCCTGCGAGCGCGAAGGATCTCGCGGTCGAACATCGCGTTGCGAAAACCAACGACGAACTTGTACAGCCACCCAAGCCTCATGCGTGGGGCGCGCCGAACTTCTGCGCGCTTGCTGTGTCTTCAGCAAGCAACTCGCGCAGCGTTTGCGCGGTACGCTGGGTGCTTCCGCGCCCACCCTGGATCACATGCCAGGCGCGGGATCCAAGCCGCTTGGATTCCTCGGGTGACTGCAACAACTCAAGTATCATTTTCGGAAGTTGTTCCGCTTCAGCTACACGGACGGCGTCATAGGCAAGAAATGCGCGCACGATGTCGCGGAAGTTTTCGTAGTGGGGGCCGACAACAATAGGCTTGGCGAACTGTGCGGGTTCGAGAATGTTGTGTCCACCTCGACCCACAAAGGAGCCGCCGACGATAGCAATGTCGGCGAGTGAGTAGACCGAAGCCAGCTCGCCAATGGTGTCAAGCAGCAGGACTCCACCCGTTAAGCGAGCAGAGTTCCACGCCGATCGTCGCCAGAAACTCAGTCCAGAGGTTCGCAACAGCTCTGCAACCGCATCGAAGCGCTCGGGATGGCGTGGCGCGAGAATGATCAAGCATTGCGGAAAGTCTCTTAGGACCGCCTTGAAAGACGGGATCAACAAATCCTCTTCGCTTTCGACCGTGCTGCCGAACACCAGCACTCGTTGGTCGGAAGCGATTGCGTGGCGCAATGCTCGTGATAGGCCCGATTCCGCGGGAGCCTTGATGTCGAACTTCAAGTTGCCTCCCACTTTTACCCGCTGAGGCTCCGCGCCAATTGTGATCAAGCGGTCGCGGTCAGCTGGTGTTTGCGTCAGGAACAGATCGACGCGCTCCAGCACTCGACGAAAGAAGAACCGAAAACGTTTGTATCCGGGAAGAGAGCGATCGGAAATTCTCGCATTCACTACCACGACATGCGCACCGGACTCTTTCGCCAACCGCAAGAGATTGGGCCAGAATTCCGTTTCCGCCACCACCAGCAGCGATGGACGAATTGCGCGCACGAAAGAATTCACCGTGTGGGGCAGGTCGAGCGGAAGATAAAAGACGTTGCTGCCCCCAAAGCGATCTCGCGCCAGCTTCTGACCGGTCAGGGTGGTCGTCGAAACAAAAACGGGAATGCCGGGAGCTTCCTTCTGGAGCGCATCCACCAGCGCACTGATAGCGAGCACTTCGCCCACCGAGACGGCATGAATCCAAATCGACTTCTCATTCTCACCCGGCAGCCGAAGTGTATGAGGCACGAAACCCAGTCGTTCCTTGAGCCCCGCCCGGTATTTCCCGTCGCGCAACATCCCAACGAGCCAATAAGGTAGGCTTAAAATCAGCGCCAGAGCATAAAGAATTGTGTAAAGCAGGTACATGAAATCGAGGCCGACTGTTCATTGTAAGCGCGCTCATCACCGTCGATTCACGCGCCACTGTCCGCAAACGGACATTGCGCCTCGAAGATGGACGGAACTGTAATTGTAGCCACACCGTAAACGCCTGTGACTGCTGAATATTTCAGCTGCATCGGCGCGGCTACTGACGTGCGCCCCCGTTGATTGATTCGGAAAGTAAGAAAACCTACGTTTGGCACTCTGTGAGGAACCCAAGTGGACAAGCTGGTTCAGGAAGTTCGCTACGGACTGCGTCAATTGCGCAAGTCTCCTGCTTTCACCATTACCGCCGTCCTGACTTTGGCATTTGGCATTGGGGCCAACGTCGCCGTCTTTAGCGTGATGAATGCTGTCCTGCTAAACCCCAGCGGACTCCACAACCCGCAAGGCCTGGTCGCGCTTCGTGCACGCTACACACTTGGCGGTCTCTCCAACATCAGCATATCCGCGCCCGATTTTCAGGATGCTCTGGAAGGGCGAGAAATCTTTGCGTCGGCTGCCATCATGCAGCCCGGCAGCTTCAATTACACCGGGGCTGATGCGCAACCGGTTCGGTTGCAGGCCGCGAGAGTTTCATGGCAATGGTTCGACGTATTTCAGGTGAAGCCCTATCTCGGTCGTTCCTTCCACCCTGAGGACGATCAGCCCAATTCCAACTACTCTATTGTCCTTTCCTACAACACCTGGCGACAACGATTCGGTGCTGACCCGGGCATCGTTGGCCGCAAGCTGCAACTCAATGAGCAGACATACGAAATCGTCGGAGTGATGGGACCAGAGTTTGGGTGGCCCAACAATGCTGAGTTTTGGACCCCGCTGGCCTCCCCATCGAACCGTTTTTTCGACTCGAACTTTCGTTTCAACGAGAATCTGTTCGGGGTTGCGAGACTTCGCCCGGGAATGACGATCAATCAGGCGAATGCGTACTTGCATACTAGAGCAGAAGAGGAGATTCAGCGAGAGGGAGCAAACAGCTTCGCAAAGCGAGCGGGATGGGGCATGTTCTCAATGTCGCTGGTAGATTTCGTCGCCGGCGATTTGCGCAAGCCGCTTTTCTTGCTGCTCGGAGCTGTGGCGCTGGTGCTGCTAATTGCGTCACTAAACATCGCCGGATTGCAACTGGCGCGCGCTTCTGATCGTCAGCGTGAGACTTCGATCCGAATGGCTCTTGGCGCGCCGAGTGGGCGACTGATCGCCCAGGCCTTCCTGGAAAGCTTTCTTCTCGCCTGTGGTGGGCTGGCGTTCGGACTGCTTCTCGCCAAGACAGTCATCCCGATTCTGCTATTGCTGGCTCCTGCCAACTTGGTACGCAATATTCAGGTGCAGTTGCAGACGCCTGTCCTGCTGTTCGTTGCTGGCGTGGTGCTGCTGGCTGTGCTGTTATGCGGCAGCGCGCCTGCATGGCAGATGACACGCTTCAAATGGGTGCAAGCACTGCGGGAGAGCGGACGCTCAGATAGCTCCAGCCGAGGCCGGCAGCGTGTTCGGTCTGCTCTTGTTATCTGCGAGATCGCTGTTGCCATGCTGCTTCTGGTTAGTGCCGGTCTGCTGGTAAACAGTTTGAAGAAAGTTGAGCAGGTTGAAACCGGGTTTGATGCTCATGGCCTGATGTCCGCGCGCGTTTCACTACCGCGCAGCATCTACAGCTCCGATGAGAAGCAGGCAGCGTTTTATACCGCGGCTCTCGATCAGCTGAAAAGTATTCCGGGTGTTACCGACGCCGCCATTGCCGATTCACTTCCGTTCACTAATCAGGGCGGATCCAGTTCGTTTGGAATTGAGGGCCGCCCGACGGCGCCCGGCGATCCTGGTCCCCACGCCGTGATTCGTGCCATCTCCAGCGACTACTTTCGCACTTTGCATATTCCGGTGCTTCGTGGACGCGAATTTACTCCGGAGGATCGTGCGACCACGCAAAAGGTGGCGATCGTCGATGAGACCCTCGCCAAGCAATACTTCCCAAATCAGGATCCGCTCGGTCAACGCCTCAACTTCGGCGGCAAAGATTCATTCCTCATCGTGGGGCTCGTAAACCACGCGCGCATTTCTTCCCTCGACTCAGATTCGGGTGAAGGCATCAACTACTTGAATCTCACGCAAAGTCCGGACAACAGCGCGTCGGTGGTGGTTCGCACGAATTTGTCTCATCCGGAGCAGTTGCGCGCGAGTATCGATCGAGCCATCCACAACGTCGATCCCAACCAGCCGCTGTATGACGCGACCACGATGGAGCAGTGGGTCGACGACTCCCTGGTGAGCCGCCGTTTCCTGGTAATTCTGCTCTCGGCTTTTGCCGGCCTATCACTCTTTCTCGCGATGCTTGGACTTTACGGCGTTGTGACTTACATGGTGAAGATGAGGGTGCGCGAGATCGGAGTACGCATGGCTCTGGGTGCCCAGCGATCGGATGTGCTGATGATGGTCTTAAGAACGGGAGCGGAGCTGGCGGTCATCGGCTCGGTGTTGGGGATTTTTGCGACGTTTGTCGCAGGACAGGCGCTTTCCACCCTGCTGTACCAGGTGAGTCTGTACAATCCGGCAACTCTGCTCACCACCTCTTCTCTGCTGGCAACGGTCGTCCTGCTGGCCAGCTACCTTCCTGCTCGACGTGCGTCAAAGCTGAACCCGATGGAAACGTTGCGGGACAATTAGGCCGAGCCGAGGACGAATCGGGCAAGAGCAGCCTCGGAGAGCCGAAATGCGAAGTCCTGGTGGAGAGCCCAAACAGACGAGTGCCACACGCATGGCACCCCAGGAGCATTCGCGGTAGATAGGCCTCTTGAACACGACAATAAATCGTGCCCTTTGACTTCGTGCTGACTCCTGCGGGCAACGCTCGCTTCACAGAGTCGCATAAACTTGCACATATGCATCGGGACTGTTCTAAGTTGTCCCCAAAACCTCTCTTTACGATCGACTTCTAGCTGGCTGATAGCCCAACTCCGATCTGCATCTAACCAGAGCAGCAATTTTGCGCAGCATTTCGGGGGTGTGAAAACGAAAACTGCGGCCCCAATTGGAGGTAGTTTGGCTTCCACAGCAGAGTCGATGCAGCAATCGTCGTCAAAGTCCAGGCCGCTCTCACCAAAGCGGCTGACGATTCGCGCTCTGCTGCGTCCACACCTCCCTTCGCTGCTGGTCGGTCTTATCGCAGTTATCGGCGAAAGTAGCGCCGACCTGCTGGAACCGTGGCCGCTGAAGATCGTGCTCGACAATGTTCTGCACGCGAAGAACTCCACTGGTTGGCTGAATAACTTCATTCACTACCTCGTCGGCGATGACAAGTTGAACGTCCTGAAGTTCGCCTGCTTTGCGGTGCTGGCAATTGCGCTGCTCGATGCGGTCTGCTCCTACACCGAGAAGTACCTCACCACCAGCGTCGGACAATGGGTGACGCACGATCTTCGCCGCTCCCTCTACTCACATCTTCAGAGACTCTCGCTTGCTTATCACGACCACAAGCGGACTGGCGACCTCATCAGCACCGTTACCAGCGACATCGACTCTATTCAGAGCTTCATCAACTCCGGACTGCTGGGAGTACTCATCAATTTGATCACGCTGCTTGGAATGGTTGGCGTGATGTTTTATCTCAACTGGCGCTTCACCCTTATCGCGCTCTCAGTCGCTCCAGTGCTATTCGCCATCGTTTACACCTACACGCGGCGCATTAAGAAAGCTTCCCGCGCCGTGCGAAAGAAAGAGGGAGAGATCGTCTCTGTGATTGCGGAAGTTCTCGGGTCGATTCGCGTTGTGAAAGCGTTCGCGCGCGAGGATTACGAACAGAAGCGGTTGGAAGAAGAAAGCCTGGAGGGCGTGGAGATCGCGTTGCGGGCTCGCAGCCTTAAGGCGAAGCTCGCGCCGATTGTGCAGATCATTGTCGCCATCGGGACCTTTCTCGTCTTCTGGTTCGGAGCCCGCATGGTGCTCAACGGCGCACTTTCCGCCGGATCACTGGTGCTCTTCATCTGGTACCTGGGAAAGATGTACAAACCGATGCAAGAGCTTTCCAAGATGACCGACTCTTACTCCAAAGCGCTCGTCGGCTACGAGCGTATCCAGGAAGTGCTCGAGACCGACAAGGAGGTTAAGGATCTTCCCAAGGCCAAAGCCGCTCCTCGATTCAAAGGAAAGATCGAGTTCGACAGCGTAACCTTCTCGTATTCCCCGGAATCACCAATGCTTGAAGACGTCAGCTTCACTATCGAGCCGGGGCAAGTTGCAGCCTTTGTCGGCCCGACTGGTGCGGGCAAGACCACCATCATTAGCCTGATCCCGCGCTTCTACGATCCCATTTCAGGTGTGATTAAGATCGATGGCGTTGACGTGCGCCGTTTTCAACAACGCTCGTTGAGGCAGCAGATCAGCTTCGTGCTGCAAGAGACCGTTCTCTTCAGCGGTCCACTTTGGCAAAACATCGCTTACGGTAAACCGGAAGCGACCCGCGCCGAAATCCTTCGCGCCACCGAACTCGCGAATGCTTCCGAATTCATCGAGCGCATGCCGGAGGGCTACAACACCATCGTTGGCGAACGGGGCATGACGCTCTCCGGAGGACAGCGCCAGCGCATTGCCATCGCTCGGGCCATCATCCGCAACACTCCGATTTTGATACTCGATGAGCCCACGTCGGGACTCGACGCGTCTTCAGAGAAACTCGTCTATGAGGCACTGGACCGTCTGATGCAGGCAAAGACCGTGATCACAATTGCGCATCGACTCTCTACTATCAGGAACGCCGACGTGATCTTCGTAATCGACGAGGGACGGCTCGTTGAACACGGCACTCACGACCAATTAATACAAACGGGCGGATTGTTTGCTGAACTCGAACGCGTACAGACCGGAGAGGATCCGGCCGAGAAGAATGTTGCGATTCTGTGATTTCCCGATTTTAGAGTTCTGTGCGAGTTGGGTGCACTTCGATCGCGAAATCACCAAATTTTCATGCTGCAGGTTGACGGTTTCCCACACGCGCGCCTGAGTGGTGGCCGAGTTCAAAGGGCTCGTAGCTCGGGACTCCGTCACGGATTGCAAGCAGGCTAGCGTTCGATCTGTTCAAGACCATAGCTAGATACTTTTCGGCTACAGCGCGATCATCGGGCCGAACCATCTTCCACCAGCGCCGGATCGACTCCTGCACTTCGGCTTCGTCCTTTTCGCCTTCCACCAGGGCGTCAATCAGCTTGTATATCTTCGATTTAACTGCCCGATACGAGATGGAAATCTCCTGATTCATGGGGCTCCCTTGTCCCCGATTCTTGCAAGTGAGTTGCCAGCGGCATCTGTAACAAAACATTACATTTCAGATGGCGAAAATTCCTGATTCTTGGAGAGCGAAGCTTCCGGCATATGGAATTCGGTAGAGAAGTGGGCCGAAGCGGTTATCTTCCGGCAAATAGCACCCATGCACCACATTGTTACTTCCGCGATAATATGGGGATGTCGGCGACCAAAGCCAAAGCCCGGTACCGAAAAGCGATTCTCAGCGTAATCCTCACCCTACTCTCCTTCTTCCTCGGCGTATCGATCAATGCCTTGGGCCGGATGACGGGAGCCCCTGGATGGTCGATCTGGGTTGATGACATCTCCGGCGCCGTACTGCTCGGCTTGGTAGTGTTCGTCTACGAGCGGCGGCGGGAAAGGGAACTCGTGCGTAAGCTGCAGGTGATCGAATTGATGAATCATCACGTGCGCAATGCGCTGCAGCCGGTGATGTACCTTCCGTACTCCCAGGACCAGGAACTACAAATGAACACGGTTCGCGACGCTGTGAAAAGGATCGACTGGGCTCTGCGCGAGATCCTTCCGGGCTCCTCGCCCGTCGAACCGCCATCGCGAATCACCGCAGCCTAGAGCAACGCTATAAGCCCATTGCTGGCGTTAGAGCCTCGGCCGGGGTGAGGTGAGTTCGTACGTTGTACGTTTTGCGCACGTTTGTTGCCGATCCGAATACACTTGCACGCATGAAGTCTGCTGCGCTTGGCATTCGTATGCATTCGGGATGGGGAATTCTGGTAGCCGTCACTGATGCCACTGAAATCCTTGAGCGTCGCCGCATTTCGGTTATCCGCAATGACATGACGGGAGGCAAGCAGCCCTATCATCATGCGGAAAGACTCGGACTTGCTGCAGCAGAGAAGTATCTGGCAAGCTACGTCTCCGAATGCGATTGCCTTGCGCGCGAAGAGATCCAACGAACGGTGTCGGCTTTGCAGTCTCGCGGATATCGCGTCGCAAAGGCTGCGCTCCTGCTCGCGTCCGGACGCCGATTGTCGTCACTTTCACAGATACTCGCTGCTCATCCACTGATACATAGTGCTGAAGGTGAACTCTTCCGGGAAACCGTCCGGCAAGCATGCGAGTCCCTCACTATTCCTGTTTTGGGATATAAGGAACGGGAACTCGAAGCCGAAGCGATCCACTTGCTCGGCGACTCGTTTCCCCGCGTGGTTCGGCAATTCGCTGCAGCAGGGAAATCCGTTGGCCCACCCTGGACGGCTGATCACAAATCAGCCGCCTTGGGCGGTTATCTTGCATTGACGACATTGATTACTAAGCACGCGTCAGCAACAAGCTGAACAGCGATGCGCCGTTTTATACCGATTCGACGGCGGGGGGCGTTCTGGCGGCAATTAACGCACTCTCATCAGCGATTGTGTCGTCGCGCTACCATCTCTGCATAGGCGCGCTGAATCAATTCTTGAAGCTTGGCGCGGCGCTTTTGCAGCTCAGTGGCGTCCGTTTTACCGGAGCCTACGGCATCGATTGTTGTCGGTTTGCTCGATCGCGCAAAGGCCTTGCTATCGTCGCTGTGAAACCAACGGAGCAGCACAAATCCCGGCCATGCTTTGAAGCTGGAGCTGCGCTCTCCCGAGCTGCCGAAACCAACGCTGCTGCAGTCGCAAATCGTCCTACTCTGTGACATGGGCCCTCCCGAAAATGGTCTAAGGGGAACCATCTGGAAGAGGCAACATGGTTGCCAATAACCTTCTTGATTGCGTGGGACTTAGAGCTGACCTGCCACTGTTTCAAGTAAATAATTCCCATGAGAGGACGCATTTCCATTTAGCTGACCCCCAGCTCTCGTTGCGATCATCAGGGTTTGCATGGACGCACACTAGGATATTTTTGTAGCATCCCAGCATGAAACAAGTCGCATCTCGCAAGCGCGGTTCTACCGCGGTGGCGCGCACCAGGCCCAAAACTATGGACGAATACCTTGCTCGTATACCTGAGCCTGCTCGCGGCATGTTGATCAAAATGCGCGCGACGATCCGTTCGGCTGTACCGGCGGAAGCTATTGAGACGATCAGTTATGGGATTCCTGCGTTCAAGCACAAGAAAGTGCTGGTTTGGTTCGCCGCCTTTTCCAACCACTGCAGCTTGTTTCCTACTGCTTCAGTGATCGAGGTGTTCAAGGACGAACTGACGGGCTTCTCCATATCCAAAGGTACGGTTAAGTTTTCCAGCGATAAGCCGCTGCCCACCACTCTCATTAAGAAAATGGTGAAGGAAAGAGTCGTGCAGAGCGAGACTAAGAAGCGCTAGTCCACAATTCTCGTCAAACCACCGTTCCCAAATGGGAGGGCGGTCTCCTTGTTTGTTGCTGTGACACCGCCGAGAATTGCTTTCTCTGCGATTTGAGTGAGCTCAGACCTGGCTCTCATCCCACCGTGTTGTTATTGGTCCCGACATGAAATTTGCTCCCGGCGATTAGGCCTTGCCATCACGACTGGGATGGGTTGCGGAATCGTTGAAGAGGCAGCAGCGTCAATATGGTGGCGCAGATTGCACAGCGCCCTCAGGAGAAAGTTGTGATGAGGAAACTATTTGCTCTGTTGTTTACTTTAGGAGTGACGTTTTGCACGGCGGCAACGGCTCATGCTCAGGTGCTCAAGGTGAATGTGCCATTCGACTTTGTGGTGGACGGGAAAATCTTGCCTGCCGCTACCTACACTGTTCTGCGATCCTTACCTAGCGACGTGAGGGGGCTCGCATTCATGGGCGATGTTGGTGGACTTCAGACGATGGCGACCGAATTCGATGGCACCGTCACGGGGAATAAGTTGGTCTTCCACCGAGTTGGCGATCAGTACTTTTTGAAGGAAGTCGTGACGTCTCACGGCAAGCTGCACTTCGCGGTGTCCCGCAAAGAGGCAGAACTGGCCCGGATTGCAGAGGGACAATCTCTCAGAATCATCAATGCCAATTGACGCTGTTCCGTTCTGAATCAGAGCGCCCTATTTCGAGGGGCGCTCTTCTTTGCGAGTGAGTGCACGCGGAATGCGCAACTCTAGCTCCTGCTGCCCACTGCGGCGGTTGCGATGTCTCTTCTATATTGCATACCTTCGAAGCGTATCTTTCGCACAGCGTCGTACGCCCGAGCGGTTGCTGTAGCGAGGTCAGGACCTCGCGCAGTGACTCCAAGGACGCGTCCGCCCATGGTCACAATGTTATTGCCAACATTGCCTGTGCCGGCGTGAAAGACCTTCGCGTTGGGCAGCCTCGCAGCTTCTTCGAGTCCCGAAATTACTTGTCCATTGGTGAACGCTCCCGGATATCCGCCGGAGGCTACAACCACGCACACCGATGGCTCAGAAGACCAACGCAACAGATCTTCTGACAAAGCACCCTTTGCCACAGCTTCACAGGCATCGAAGAAATCGCTCTCCAACCGGAACATTAAGGCTTGCGTCTCGGGGTCGCCAAAGCGGCAATTAAATTCGAGCACCATGGGACCACGAGCCGTCATCATCAGCCCGATGTAGAGCACGCCTTTGTAAGTGACGCCTTCGGCGCGCAACCCGTTTACTACCGGTCGCGCGATGTGATTCACGATCCACTCACGCATCGTGCTACTCAATAGATCGTCACTCGAGTAAGCGCCCATCCCGCCGGTGTTTGGGCCAGTGTCGCCGTCGTTCGCGCGTTTGTGATCGCGTGATGGAAGCAACGGCACGATGGTGGTGCCGTCTGTCATTACGAGAAACGAAAGTTCTTCCCCTTCCAGGAATTCCTCGAGTACGACCTTTGATCCGGCATCGCCCACCAGCTTGCGCGAAAGCATCTGGCCCGCCACTCGGCTGGCTTCTTCTTTCGTTTCAGCGATTACGACGCCCTTCCCTGCAGCCAGCCCATCGGCCTTCACTACAACCGGAGTGTTGAACAGTGCGAGCGCTTCTTGTACTTCAGCACTGGTTCGGCAGATCGCGTAATGCGCAGTAGGAATGTTCACCCGCTGCATGAACTCTTTTGCGAACGCTTTGCTTGCTTCCAGGTGTGCAGCCTTTCGAGAGGGCCCAAAAACGGCTAAACCACGACGCTCGAACTCATCAACCACGCCCAAACTGAGCGGCATCTCCGGTCCGACGATCGTCAGATGGGGTTCGAGCTTATGTGCGAGCTGTACCAGTTCGTCGATATTGGTTAGATCGGCGGGAATGCACGACGCATCGCGAGCGATGCCCGCATTGCCTGGAGCGCAGAACACTTCGGTCACGCGGGGCGATTGCCTCAGCTTCCATGCCACAGCATGCTCGCGGCCGCCGCCGCCAAGAACCAGAATGCGCATTGTGCTCCTGCTTGTAACGCGAGGGAACTTGCAAGGTTAGGAGGTGCGGCAGGAACTGTCAACGGGCAGGAAATGAAACGAGAAGTTGATAGTAGTCAGCGGTCAATTGTCAGTTCTCAGGAGGATCCGAGGTGATGTGCTGCCTTCATCGACTTTGTAATGTTACTGATAGCTGAATACTGACGACTGACAACTCGTACTAAGCGTCTTTCTTCAGGGCAATGTCCGCCAGTTCGAGAAGTTTGGCTGCCGAGGTAGTGTGCTCCCCGCGATTGCCGCCCGGGCCAGCGATCTTGCGGTTCAAATCGGGATCTATCCAGAACTCGCCACTATCAGTTTTGGGCGCGCGACGCTGCGGCTTCTTCTTATCTTGTCGTGCCGTCGTCGTTTTCCTCTTTTGGGACATCTGAGATCTCCAGAACGACGAAAGTGAATGTTTTTGCAAAAGAATAAGGCCCCGGAAGTCGGGGCCTTATTCTTTTCGTTCAAACTTACTGCCGCGGAATCGACTGCGTTCCGCTGTTGTTCACGTTGCCGGCAGGCTGCGTGGTGGTGGCCGGTTGCTGGTTAGCCGAAGGAGCAGCATTGCGGTTCACTGCGCCGGTTACGCCGCCCTGCGTGGTCGCGTTCGACTGATATGACGCGCCGTTGTTCTGGAGCGAATTGTTCTGCACGCCGGCCGTCTGAGTTTGAGAAAGATCCGCGACTCCGTTCTTCAGGAGCGCGACTTCCACACGTCCGCCACGAAGGCGCTTGGCGGTGGTGCCATCCGACGCTGCCTTCGCTGCGGCATTGCCGACACCGATGGTGTAGATGCGATAGAGCGGGATGTCATGATTTATGACAAGGTACCGAACCACGCTCTGCGCCATGTTTTGCGAGTTCGAGATCGCCACATTCCCTCTTCCGGAAGAGAAGCCCTGCACTTGCACGATGGTGCCGTGCTGGTTCTTCATCTGTTCGGCGAGCTGATCGAGAGCTTCTTTCGCCTTCGTGCTCAGCACCTGCTGACCCGGACGGAAGCGAATCTCGGTGTCGGAAACCGGTGCGTATTGATCGAGACTGCCGACAGCCTGCTGCACGGTGTCCAAACGAGTGCTGGCCTGTTGAATCGTTTGCTGCGCAGCTTGTGCACGATTACCGGCGTCAACCGCATGCTGGTCAGCCTGGTCGGCTTTCAATGAAGCCTGCCGAATGCCTTCCTGGGAACGCGAATCCACATCCTTGATGTTCTTCGAGTTGGTCGACGTCAGTTCGTCGAGCTCGTTCATGCGATCGCGAATCGGGCTCATCTGGCGCTGCACGTACTTCTTGCGCGCGAACGGATTCAGATGTCCCCAGAAGCCTTCATGGGTCTCCTGCTTCAAAGGCTGATGGGCAGAAAGGTTCACGTCATTGTTGGTGTTGGGACCATTGGCATCGGGCGCGGTCTGCGTCTGAGCCGCTGGGGCAACCTGCTGAGAAGCGGGGGTGGCCTGCTTATCGGAGCTGGTGCCGGTTTGTTGCGCAAAGGCCGCCGGAACGATCAGAGAAGCAGCGAGTGGCAAAGAGAGAAAGTAGCGGGACTTCATGTGTTCAATCCTCCAAAATGTTCCGGAACCGCGTGGGGGAGGGTCCGGGAAAACCTCGGTAGAGCTAGATGCGATGCCCAGCTCAGTGCCACAGAAGCCGGCAATCGAGTGAGCCGCATCACTACCTGAGATGCCATATATCAATTCAGCTGCCATTCTCCGACGTGGCGCGGAAGTGCTAGTCCTTTCGTTTGAATGAGATGCAAGTTGCCTAAAATGAGCATCCTAGCGTGAGTAGCTGAAGTGGGTATTTTGTACGTTCTCGACGAGAAAAAACGGGAGCAGCCTCCGCGGGATGCCTGAGTTGCTGGGCAGAAAAGCTGACAGAGCTCCGGATTCGAAGGCGCTTCTGATACAACTTTGGGCTGATGATCCCCCTCGAGCCGCTCCTTGCACCCTTCATTCAGGCGCCTCTTTCGCCAGATCAACTCCGCAAGTTGCAGATTTTCCTGGACCTTCTGCTGAAGTGGAATGCGAAGATCAGCCTCACCGCGGTACGCACGCCGGAGGAAATCGTGCGCCGCCACTTCGGGGAATCGCTCTTTACGGGCGAGCATTTGCAGTCGGCGCCAGGCTCCGAAGTGGCGGATCTGGGCACTGGAGCAGGTTTTCCGGGGCTCCCGATCGCTATTTTGCGTCCGGATTGGAAGCTTGTTCTGATCGAATCCCAACACAAGAAGACCACTTTTCTGCGCGAAGCGATCCGCACCCTGGGGATCACGAACGCCAGTATTCATGCAGGTCGCGCAGAGAATCTGAAAGCAAGTAAGTCACAAATCGTGACTATGCGCGCCGTAGAAAAGTTCGACTCAGCTCTCCCCGTTGCGGCATCTCTTGTGGCTCCCGGAGGCCAATTGGCGCTGCTAATCGGCATCGCACAGCTCGATGCGGCGCGCCAAATCCTTCCCGATTTGGAATGGCGGGAGCCGATTGCAGTCCCAGAATCGCTGCAAAGGGTTCTTCTGGTGGGCGTTTCAGGGCGGCAAACACACACAATCGGAAATGCTTAGGCGTCAGTCGAGACGATCAGCGGCTGCTTCAAGATCAATCAGAAACGATCTGGTGGATCTCATCGAGCAGACGGACGCGCTTGTGTTCTGCGTTTTGAGGACTTAAAAGCACGAACATTGCGTCTTTAGCGGCATTCTGGGGCCTTACTTTGGGCTTATAGGTTCATGATTTGCGGTTCTGGCGGCGAGAAACATGGGCAATAACATCGTACTAACAACAACGTAAAGGCTTTAATTGATCGAATCGCGGCCCCAAAAGCACCAAATTGGGGCAGATTAGCGCGATTTTGAGGCACATTCAACACGGTTTCGAGGCGCTCAGGCGCGATTTTGGGGTACGACGAGCCCAACTTAGGGTCCAGCAAAGCAGCGCTGATCAGTCCTATATGACCGATTAAGGTGCTCTATTTCGGCGCTCAGGCATAGGGAATCAAGACAGTAAATAGGGAACTCGTCCATCGCTCACGGGCTTGCTCATAATGTTCCACGTGGAACATTTCTCCGACGGGGCAAAGATGGATCGACTAGCGCCGCCCGCTACCGCAGGCGGTTCGGATCTGCTTGGCAATCGCCCGACTGCTTGGACTGAGGCCACTGTCCCATTTCTACACACAAAGCTCCGCCGAGTTGAGCCAGCCATAGCAGCCTGCCGAAGCAGCGCTTTAGCCAAATTGTTCCACGTGGAACATTCCTCTTATCCACCTTATCCACGCCGCTGCCTCAATCTTGGGCATTGCCGCCCATCGGCTCTGCCGTTAGCTTCAAACATCGAGGAGCGCGAGTGGCCAGAGTAATCGCAGTTGCGAATCAGAAAGGTGGAGTCGGCAAGACCACCACCGCTATCAACCTAGCTGCATCGTTTGCTGCGGCCGAGGTAAGAGTGCTCCTGGTCGACTGCGATCCGCAATCGAACTCCAGCAGCGGCCTTGGCTTCCAGCGCGATCCTGAGCGGATCAGCACCTACCATCTGTTAATGCGCGAGGCCAGCGCGGAGCAAGCCGTTCAGGTCACCGAGCTTGAAGGACTCAGCGTGATTCCGGCGCACAAGCACCTGATCGGCGCCAACATCGAACTCGTGCAGGCAGACCGCCGCGAGTTCCGCCTGCGCGAGGCCATCGACCAGATCCGGCCGGCATTCGACTTCATCGTGCTCGACTGTCCCCCAGCCCTGGATCTGCTCACCCTCAACGCTCTGGTCGCCGCCGACGCGGTGCTCATTCCCATGCAGGCCGAATACTTCGCACTTGAAGGCATCAGCGAATTGCTGGATACGATGGAGCGCATCCGCCAAAACTTCAATCCCGGATTGGAACTCGAAGGCGTGGTCCTGACCATGTGGGACGAGCGGACCAACCTGGCGCAGCAGGTAGCCGGCAATCTGCGCCAGTTCTTTGGCGAGAAGCTGTGTACCACTACCATCCCCCGCAATATCCGCTTGGCTGAGGCACCAAGTTATGGCAAGCCGGCATTGTTGTACGACGTCCGCTCACGCGGTGCCGAGAGCTATATAAAGTTAGCCAAAGAGCTCCTAGGGCACGCGATGAATCGCAATGCCGCGCAGGCCGAGTTGATGGTGCAGCAGACTGGAACGTAAGACAGCAATCAGCACTCAGCAAAATCGGGGTTAACACGAAGGGCACGAAGTCTTATAGGCAAGGTCACGGAGACGGAACTAATGCGGATTAATCAGTCAAGCAACTCCGTGTACTTCGTCCTTGCCTTCGTGACCTCCGTGTTAACCCCGGCCTTTGAATTTCAAAATTGTTCCACGTGGAACAATTCAAGCACACGGAGCCCTAATGACTATCGCCACTCCCTCCGGGCCGCGCAAAGCCCTCGGTCGCGGACTCGAATCGCTGCTTCCATCCACGCGTCCGGCTGAGACAAGCCCCACAACGGTTCTTCACGGACAAGCCGTACGCGATCTGCCGATCACCGAGATCGATCCGAACCCTTACCAGACGCGCACGACTTTCGACGAGCAGGCGCTGAACGAGCTCGCCGCGTCCATTCTGGTGAACGGAATCGTCCAGCCCATCGTGGTTCGTCCAAACAATGGACGCTATCAGCTCATCGCCGGCGAGCGCCGCTGGCGCGCATCGCAGAAACTGGGCAGGGAGATCATTCCGGCGGTCATCAAGCAGGTCTCAAACGAACAGGCGATGGAGATGACCATCGTCGAGAACCTCCAACGCGAGGGCCTGAACCCAATGGAAGAAGCGCGCGCCTTCGACCGTCTCTCCAGCGAGTTCAACCTCACCCAGGAGCAGATGTCGCAGCGTACCGGCCGCGAACGCGCATCCATCTCCAACCTCCTCCGAATGCTGCGCCTTCCCGAGGCGGTACAGCAGGCGATCGAGAAAGGTGAGCTGAGCGCCGGACACGCAAAAGTCCTGCTCATGCTCGATGCTCCCGAGGCCATCCTCTCCGCCGTGCAGAAGATTCGCGCCGCCTCGCTGTCGGTACGGCAGACCGAAGAGCTGATCCATCGCATGCTGGCCCCACAAGACGGTGGCGCGCATCCGGACGCCAAGCCCAAGCGCGTAGTAGATCCCAACGTCCGCGCCGCCGAAGAAGAGATGCAGCGCGCACTGGGAGTTCGTGTCACAATTCGTGACAACAAGGGCAAAGGCAAGATCACGATTGAATATGCGTCACTGGAGGACTTCGATCGGGTGGTGGAGACGCTGAGCCGGTAATTCACCGATTTGTGGCGGCCCTCTGCTGTGTCTTTAGGCCTTCAGCAACACAGGCGAGGGCGCCTGTGCCACAACAAATCCTAAGCAACATGGTATGCATGGGCAGGAACGCCGGAGCGGCCCCTCAAACGCGATAGAACACGACGCGGCCGGAAGGATCCAACTGATGGAGGGAGTCGAAATCACTGATGTTTCTGGTTAACACGCTATATCCGTGTTTGCGAGCCGTCGCGAAAATCAGCGCATCGTTCATAACCCGATGCCGCTCAGACTTTGGGGTTCCTTGAAGACGCGCAATAGTACCGGTAAGTAGCCCGGCGTCGCGCCAAATCTCGCGGTCGGGCGCAAGACTGCGGTATGGAGATATTTTTTCAACGATCGCCGCAATCTGCTTGATCACCGCTGGCGTATTGGGATGTGTGGGATCCAGCAAAGCACAGGTTGATGCGAGTTCATTTTCAGCAACCGTGGAATGCCACGCGTCAGCCGCCAGCAGCAGCGGTTCTCCACCTTCTGGGAAGCGGCCCTGGAGAATATCGATATACACCGTCGTGTCATAGACCAGAGAGCGCGGCCGGGCGCCATGCAGATCGAAGAAGATGAGTTCCGCTTCGGCGCGCAGTCGAAGCTGATGACCCCGCTTTTCCGGTTTGAGTCTCCGTAAAGACTTCTCGAACTCAGAACTCAAGATCGAGTTCCTTGTTCACCGTACCTTTGCGGGACAAGAGCCATTCTGGAAAGTCATCCGCTACCGCCAGGTTTGCCAAAGCAACTTCGAGCAGATCGGTATCGGAGCGAATGCCGGTGCGCGCTTTCGCCTTCTCCACCAATGCTTCAGGCATGCGGCCTCGCACCACCTTTGTTCGTGTGCCTTTCAGCAGTCCGGTTTCGCTCGCAATGGCGAGCACGTGCTTCAACCTTTCGCTTTTGACCTGCCTTGCATCCTGCCGTGAAGAACTGCCTCGCCTCACGGCGCGCACCAACGAATTCCCAGGACCTGCTTTTCGTCGAGATTGTTTCTGCATCGAAAATGCTCTGTGCTACAAACAGCAGTATATTGTAGCACATCACTGGATCGCCCTAGGCGTTTGTGGCACAACCTCTGCTGTCTCTTTGGCCCTCTAGCAACACAGGCGAGGGCGCCTGTCCGACCGAGCTGGAACGAGTATTAGTGACAACACCGCCGATCGGGCCCTGGCTAAAGGCCCCGGTCAGGGCTGCGCTGCCCGCCTTCCAGCCCCACCTAAAAGAGCTAATCCCTTAGTCATGGCTGCGATGGGCCTTCGTAACTACGCGTCCGGACCATATCGCCATACCATTCCTCAAGCGTGAGGTACAGATATGGAATTACCTATCCAATTACCGCAAGTTCAGATGCTCGTCACCACTGTGCGACGTCACATGGTTTGGATTCTGGGAATACTGGTGCTGGCAACCGGAGTGTTCGCTGGCCTGATGTATGCGCAAAGGCGTCACGACGACGCGCTCTCTGCGCAATTTCGCGGATCTGCGCAGCAGGCGTATCGCGCAATCAGCACCTGCGAAGCGTACAAGTTCAAACACAAAGACGCCTACGAAGTGCGGGAGCTCGACGCGGAAAAGGCCGTAGCCGCGTCCAGTGCGATCGCGAGAACGCACGCTGATCGTCTGGCGGCAATGGCGCTCTCCGATTACCTGCATGAAGTAAAGGTAGTTCGCCTGGCCTGGCAAAACCGCGACCGCAAGAGCGCCAAGCACGACTTCGCGGAATACACCCGCGAACTGCGCACGGCTAAACAAAAGGTGCACAGCTCGATGCAAGCAGGCTAGCAAGCCGCGGGCTGACCAGCACCTCGAGAGTAGATCAGTTCCCTCCACGAAATGACGCCAGCGCCGTCTCCCGGCTGGCGTCGCTTCCTATTTGGACTGCAGCAGGAATTCACCCGTCCGCAACAAGGGTGATGCTGCATTGGAATCCTGGAATCCCAATTCGCCAGACAGACCGGCTAGGCGCGGTGCAGCCGGATACCCACAATAACGGCGATCAGGCACAGAATGTTGTTGGTTGCGATGTTAAGCATAAAGGTCCCTAATCTGCCTTCATGCCAATACGCCATGCTCTCATAGGCGAAGGCGGAGAACGTCGTAAATGCTCCGCAGAATCCCGTCGCCATTAACAGCCGCCAACGATCATGCTCGTGGTCGGATGTCCAGGTCAGAACATAGCCTACGATCACGCAGCCTACTAGGTTTACGAATAGCGTCCCGTAAGGGAATCCGTGATGGTGGGAAACTTCAGAAGAAAAACGGGTGATAAGGAAGCGGGCCAGCGCACCGACAACCGCTCCGAGCGCTACGCACAACATACTTACAAGCATGAGGATCTCCCACCAGAAGTAGTAGGAGTCATCAGCTCTAGAGTGAGCGGTTAATGGCGAACTCCATCGCCGGGGGTATTCTAGCAAATCCCATTTGTCTTCGAAGTACGGATCTCCTGCCTTGGCTTGTATCGGGGCACGGCTTTAGCGAAACGGAGCCGTGCCATTGGAGATCCCAAATTCATCCGGCTTTAGCCGCTGCGGTTTCGGTTTGCAGCGCTCAATGAGCTTGGCGTCCCATCTCTTCTCGAAGGCTGCTCTCGTATCAAATCTTGCCAATGGACACTCAGACGAGAAAGGCATCTGCGAGGTTTGCATTCCAGGCAGAGGCCGAGCGTTATTCCTGCCTGTACTCAGCGGCTGGAGCCGGAGAGACTAAGGGCTTCAATGGCACGGCTCCGCTTCGCTCAAGCCGTGCCCCGATACAAGTCAAAAGCAGAGATATTGATGGATGTTGGATGGCCAAAGAGCGGGGGCCTCAGCTTCCCCGTTACGGATGAGGCGCAGAGGGCGCTACATACAGCGTGGTCTTCTTTCTTCCGCCGCCTACTAACGCGCCGATGATTGTACCCACAACTCCTCCAACCAGAGCGACTATGCCGGTTGCGTCTGCGCGAGAGATTATGCAAATTTCAGACTGACCGCAGCCGCCTGTGGCACCGCCGATTATGGCGCCCGCGCCCGCGCCGATCGCCAGCCCAATGAGAGCGCCGCGTCCATGCGACCTGGATCCAACGACTTGAACTTTGCTGATGCCCTGCTTCGAGTAACTCTTTTCTCCGCGGCCATCGCGCAGCACTAACTCGTCGTCAGTCGCCCGCACCATCATTCCGGTATGCGTTTCGGCGTTATTCAGCGTTATCCGCAACTTCGATCCGGAGGCGCTTTGCACTGCCGCCCATGATGATGTGGCTTGCTGGCACACTCCCGAGCTGCACAATGCAATCAGCAGCAGGAATGTCGTGACGTTTCGAGCATGAGATCGCATCGGTTCTCCTGAGGTAGCTTGAACTTGGCTGGACTGCCGTGCCGGATGAGCAGACGATGATAGCCCGAAAGTAGCGGAAAGCCGCAGCGGCTCAAGCCGGAGCAATTAGGCGGCTCGTCATGTCAATATCCGCTTTCATCCCAGCAATCCACAGCTTTATCCCTTGATAACGACTCATCATTTGTTTTATTGTTCGCCCCCATACAGAGCCGAGTGTCTCCTGCACATGCGGAGCGCGAGCGGCCGTGACACTTTATCCGTGAAGTAAAGCTTAGATTCCGCATGCTCCAAACGCGCGGAATCCTTTGGTGGAGAGCTCAGAACCGCATTCCTCCTCACCTGATCGAGTGCCCTTGCCGCACGTGATATGGCTTCGTCTCGCTGTTGATTAACAGCGTTCAAGATTTCGCATTTCAAAATTTCCCGGAGGAAAACCGAATGAAGGCACAGCTGAAGGGAAGCGTGGCAGCTTTGATCATGCTTCTGTCGTGCGTAGGCATAGGGATGGCTCAAACGGGCACAGCAGCGGTGCGGGGTACCGTTACCGATCCGCAGAGCCGGGTTGTTCCAGACGCGACCGTCACTCTGACCAGCATCGCCAGCAACGCTGTCCGCACTCAGAAGACCGGGCCCGTCGGCAATTTCTCATTCGATTTGATACCTCCGGGAGACTACCGGCTTGATGCCACAGCTCCAGGGTTTAAGAAAGCCGAGTTGCAGGGAATACATGCGCTGGTGGCCACCCCTCTTGACTTGGCCGTAGTCCTGCCGATTGGCGCCACAACTGAAACCGTCACTGTCAGCGCCGAGAACAGCGGAGTGCAGGTCAACACGCAGGACTCGAGTCTCGGCAACACGATCGTGAGTACGCAGATTGCTCAGCTTCCGATGGAAGCTCGCAACGTGCTGGCTCTGCTTAGCCTGCAACCCGGCGTTACGAAGGACGGCTACGTAGCGGGCGCACGTATGGACCAATCGAACGTCACTCTTGATGGAGTGGACATCAACGACGCCCAGACCAGCCAAGCCGGCGCCGATACCTTGGGAGTGACTACGCCGCCGAGCCCGATCGCGGGGCCAGTGTTGCGCTTGAATGCCGATGCCATCGAGGAATTCCGACTCTCGACGCTCTCTTCCAATGCTGCAGGAGGCCGTTCGTCTGGAGCCCAGATCCAGTTAGTAACCAAAAGCGGTACTAACAACTTTCATGGAGTGTTGTCGGAATTCAATCGCAACACGATCTTTGAATCTAACGATTGGTTCAACAATCATACCGGCCTGAAGCGACCCGCTCTGATCCGCAATACTTTCGGACCATCCATCGGCGGTCCCATCCTGAAAGACAAGCTCTTCTTCTTCTATAGCTATGAGGGGCGTCGCGATGCAAGTCAGACCCCGCAGGACGCTCGCACAGTACCGCTGCCCTCGTTGGCGCAGGGCATCGTGAAGTTCAAGGATTCCAACGGCGTCTTCCAGCAGATCAACGCAAATGATATTGCCCAGATATTTCCCGATACCGGTGGTGTAAATCCGGTTTCGCTTACAGCTCTCGCTCAGGGAACCAAATATACGGCCAACAGTACGGCTGTCGGCGATGGCGTGAATACTTCCGGATTCACCTTCAACGCTCCGGCTCCCGTAAGTCTGAATTCTCACGTGCTGAAGTTGGATTACAACCTCAATCAGACCCAGCAACTCTCCGCACGCGTAAATGTTCTCTACGATCACATTGCGAACGCTCCGAATTTTCCCGACACCACGGCTCCCAATATCTGGAATCATCCCTGGGGCATTGGCCTTTCGCATACCTGGACGATTCGCAACAACCTGATTAACCATTTCACCTACGGGTTAACCCGGCAGTCAATCACGACCGGCGGACAGCTCGAGGGAAACCTCGCGTACTTCCGTCTCGTTTATCAGCCCGAGGCTCTCACCTATAACCAGAGCCGCACGACCCCAGTCCACAATTTTGTAGACGATCTTTCGTGGACCAAAGGGAGACATAACATTCAGTTCGGCACAAACATCGAACTGATTAACAACAGCAGCGTGAATTTCTCCAACTCATTCGACACTGCCACCACGAATCCCTCCGGATATAAAACCAATCTGCTCATCAATTCGATTAACCAGTACTTGAGTGAAACCAGGAATTACACGGTCTCGTCTGCCTATAAGAGCTCGGTGGAAAATGCGGTTACGGCGTTGTTAGGACGCTTCACCCAGTACACAGCCAACTTCCTGTTTGCGCACGACGGGTCCACACTCACGCCCGGGTCGCCAACTACGCGAGACTTTGCAACCCAGGGATATGAAGGTTACGTTCAGGATGTATGGAAGCTGCGCCCGAACCTTACTATCACCGCAGGTCTTCGCTACAGCTTGTGGCGCCCGGTGTATGAGACCAAGGGATTCGAAGTGCAGCCCACCATTCCGCTCGGGCAAATTTTTCAGAACCGGGTGAATGCGATGAACAGTGGCACTGCCTATAACCAGGACATCATCATTAACATGTCCGGTCCCGTGAACGGCGGCAAGCCTATGTACAACTGGGACAAGACTGTGTTTTTGCCTCGGTTCGGCATTGCCTGGTCGCCAAAGACGGGTGATGGCATCTGGTCGAAATTGCTCGGCAGGGACGGCCAGAGCGTGATACGCGGGGGATTTTCCATGGCGCCCGACTACTACGGCGAGGCCATCGCAACTTTCTTCGATACGCGCAATTCCCTGGGCTTCTCGTCGTCTACTACAATTCCCGTCAATACTTACAACGTGGGCTGCGGGCATTACGTAACCGCCGGAAATCCAAATGTGACCAACTGCGCGCCTGCGCTTGGTCCGCTGTTCACTTCCTTTAATCAGAATATCCACTCGTTGCCGGGAATCTCAGCTCCGACGAATCTGACTTTCCCATTGCAGAAATCGGACGAGGAATTCCCAACCAGAATCGAATCATCGCTCGATTCTCAACTTACTACTCCGAAGAACTATTCGGTCAGCTTGACCTATGAACGAGAGATGCCCAAAGGCGGTGTTTTGCAGTTCTCGTATCTGGGCCGCTTTGCCCGCGATTTACTCGCACAACGCGATATAGCCACGCCTGCCGACCTCAAAGATCCGAAGAGTGGTATGGATTTCTACACTGCGGCCACCATCCTGGAGAAGGCTCGTCAGGCTGGCGTGCCGTTGAGTCAGGTGGGAACACCGGGAGGCAGTGTTCCGGTAATTCCTTACTTCGAGAACCTGTTTCCGGCAGCGGGATTGAACGCGAACCTATGCTCATCGAAAAACCCCTGCGTCTCCTCGACCCAGGCCGTTTATCAGGATGCGCTCTCCAACACCAATGACTGGACGACGACGATGTTGGATATAGACAGCCTCTCCAACCTCGGCCCGCACGCCTTCTTCCAGCCGCAGTATGGAGCTTTGACCACGTGGGGAACCTACGCTTATTCGAATTACCACGCGTTGGCCACGTCCTATCGCCAACGACTTCGCGACTTGCTCCTCGATTTCAATTACACCTACTCTCACTCGCTCGATAACGCATCTGGACTTCAGTCGGCTGGGTCTTACTCCGGATCGGCGCTGATCCTGAATCCTTTCCGCCCGCAAGATAACTACACTGCGTCCGACTTCGACATGCGGCATGTCTTTACCGTGAGCTCGGTGTGGCAGTTGCCCTTCGGAAACGGGAAGGCATTGGCCGGTGGGGCGCATGGGTTCGTCGAGCAACTGATCGGAGGATGGCAGCTCTCCAACATCTTCCGCTGGAACAGCGGGATTCCTTTGGGAGCTCCCTACGATGCAGCCGAGTGGTCCACGAACTGGGAGGTGCAAAGCTATACCAACATCACCAAGCCAGTTCCGGTCAGCGGATGTAGCAGTCGGTTGGTGGAGACTCCCCAGTTCTTTGGGAACTGCGAACCGGAAGCTTTCCTGAGCTTCCGTAATTCCTATCCTGGAGAAACCGGACTGCGAAATTATTTTCGCTATCCGCATTACGTCAATCTCGATGCCGGGTTGGGAAAGACCTGGAAGATGCCCTACAACGAACAGCACTCCTTGCAATTCCGCTGGGAGGTCTTCAACGTAACCAATAGCCAGCAATTCCTCGGTCTGGACTTCAGCAGGAGCGGCTTCGGACTCTCTCCAGGTTCGACGGCGCCTCCGCCGAATTTCACCAACTGGACGAGCGTCAATCCGAACTCGTTGCGAGTAATGCAGTTTGGTCTGCGGTACGCGTTCTAGAGGGAAATCGGAAACCCAAACGAAGTAAAAAGGAAGAAAGCAAAAAAGCCTGATCTGCGAGGAACCCAGCCTTCCGCAGATCAGGCTTTTTCATTTTGCAAGACGTGTGCGGTGGTTCTGATTCTTGCCGCCGATGAGTTAGGCGCTATCCGGGAATCGTGCGCTACAGCGTTCTGGCGCCGCGGTTCATGAGAGCGAGGATAACCACTATGACCAAAACAAGGCCCAGTCCGCCGCTCGGATAGTAGCCCCAGCCGGTGCTGTATCCCCAAGTGGGAAGTGAACCAATCAGCAACAGCAGCAATATAACAATGAGTAGGATTCGCAGCATTTTCCCTCCGGCGCGCTCCTCGCGCACTGCACCATTCGATGTGCTGTTCACGGACCGGAGTTGCCGAATCCAGTCTCATTGGCCACGCTTTCCACCAGCCGCCTTTCAACCTGCGCCGGTTGAATGCTGTACTGGCAGCCACATTCCTGACAGGTCCCAACTCCGCGGTCACTAGGCCGAGGGTGCTTCACCCCGTCTTTGAGCCGCATCTGCGACAGCACCGCGAAGCCGGAGCACCGCGGCGTGCGGCACGGAACACCCCATTGGCTGACTACCTGGAATTTCATAGAGATTCGATAAGCAATGAACGCACTGCGACTTGAAGTGGCCGTGCGCCCCGCTGCTCTTGGTGCGCGAAGCCTGCGGAGCCGACTGTGACACTCGCATTGGTAGTATAGAGAAGCCCCACGTTGATGTTGATAGCTCACCCTTGAAATACCCCCGAGCCGAGGAACACAGCTGATGTTTCGATTGATCTGTCGATCCCTGTTTGCGGTGCTGGCGTGCACGCCATTTCTATTGGCGCAAACGCCTGACATGGCGACCGTTCGCGGGCAGGTGCGGGACCAAAGTCGCGCGGCTGTAGTTGGGGCTGAGATCAAGATCAAGAACGATGCCGTCGGCAGCGAGCGTACCACCACCAGTGATTCTTCTGGAGCGTTCTTCTTTTCCGGATTGCCTGCCGGTTCTTACACTCTGAGTACGCACAAACAGGGCTTTGCCGACGTCACTCGCGACCTCACTCTTGCAGGCGGAAGTACCGCCCAGATTCGCTTGCTGTTGAGCGTCACCGCTCTTCAAACACAGGTGGTTGTTACCGGAACGGTGGGAGAGATCAAGACTGACGAGCCGCAACTCGGGGATCGCCTTGGGATAGAAGAGATCGAAAATACTCCGCTGCTGAATCGACGCATTACTTACTTGCCATTGCTGAACGCCGCCAATCGTCCCGCGATCAACCAGGGCGACGTCTTCATGAACCAAAACCTGTTTACCACGAACGGTTCGGGACGCCGGCAAACATCATGGGTGGTGGACGGCAGCACCGGTAACGACAGTTGGGGCAGGCAGACAATTTTTACTAATGTGCCTATAGCCGCGGTAGATGAGATCACCGTGCTTGAGAACGCCTTCTCGGCGGAGTACGGAGCAACCACCGGTGGTGTGGTGAATATGGTCACGCGCAGCGGCGGGAGCACCTATCACGGAGACTTGGCAGGAGTGTGGCGCCCGAACGGTACGGCTGCCAAGCTCTCCGGCTTCACTGCGAATAGCGCCACCAGTGGGAACCAGATCGTATCGGATACGCTAGGACAGCTTTCTTCCTCCTTCTCAGGTCCCGTTCCGGGAACAGACAACCGCACTCATTTCTTCTTCGCCGGCGAGTACAGTCGTCAGAACCGGGGCTCGCCGGTGACATCGCCGATTGCTCCTGGAGTATTCGTCGGACATTACGCCGACTGGATGACCTTTCTGCGGCTCGATCACACCATCAACCAGAGCAACAATTTGTTTGTTCGCGCGAACACCGACAGCTTTCATGACACGAATCCTAATGGCGCAGTTGGGGGGAACAATCTGGCGACCGTCGATCGCATCTTCCGGCGCCGGACCTATAGCGTGGAGCTAGGCGAGTCGGCGGTCCTGAGCTCGGCGCTGTTGAACAATGTTCATGCGCAGTTCCAACTCGCTTCGCCGATTACTCAGTTCGATCCGGTCGTATTTGGAACGCAATTTGTGGTTCCCATCTCGACCGGCGGCACCTTCACTTCGGGCACTTCTCAATCCGCACTGCTGCTGAACCACCAGTACGGACTGAGCGACACCTTGGCAGCATCGTGGGGCAAGCATCAGGTCAAATTTGGCTTCGATGTGGTACGCGCGCATAACGGCGGCGACAGCAAAGAATTTGGCGGACCGATCTTTCTAGGCCAACTCACATACAAGACGTGTACCCAGCCGCTGACGACGTGCGAGAGCGCAGTTTATCTGAACAACCTCGCAAATCTGCAGACATATACGCAGAGCTACGGCAATGCGAGCTATACCGTGGACGACACGCTCTGGTCGGTGTTTGCGCAGGATGATGTCCGCATTGTTCCCAATCTCACGATCAACCTGGGTTTGCGCTACGAGCGACAGACCTTCACCGATGCTGCGAAGAACTTTGCTCCACGCGTCGGCTTTGCTTACGACTTGGGCGGCCGAGGCAAGACCGTGATTCGAGGCGGCTTTGGCATCTATTACGCGCAGGTAATGGACAACTCGCAGGCCAACTATTCTCTCGCTGGGCCCACTGGGGTATTCAATTTCACTGCGGGTCCTGGCCAGATTGGGTTTCCGTCCAGCGTCTCGGCGGTGCCGCTGCCGGCCTTTCCTGCGGGCGCGGTGGCCCCCGTGCGGAGTTTGTACATTCGACCCGGACGCAGCTCGCTCTATAACCAGTTCATTCCCACGTCGGAACTCATCGGCTACCCCGACGCGCTGCTGAATCCGTATTCCCAACAAACAACGCTTGGGGTGCAGCACGAATTCGGGAAGGGCTGGGTGTTGAGCATGGATTACCTGTGGTCGCACATAATTCATGTGGTGCGTCCGCTCGATGTCGATCCTCCAACGCCCTTCATCAGGACGGCGCAAGGACAGACACGAAGCGCGCAGGCGGCCAACTGCACGCGTCCGCTTTGGGTCGCGTTTTACGCTGCTGCCGGACGCACGTGCAATCCGGCCGCAGCCAATCCGCCGCAGCCTGCTTATTCGGTAATTACGACGGACGTAAACAACGGCTTCGTGCAGTACAACGCGCTGGATGTGAATCTGAGCCATCGCTTCACGAAATTCTCAATGCTGGCCAGCTATGTGTACTCGCACGCGATCGACAACGTGGATCCGGACGCTCCCGGCGGCAATCCCAACGATCCAAACTTCTCCGTGCAGCCGGAAATCGGCAATGCCATCTTCGATCAGCGCCACCGCTTTGTGCTTAGCGGAAGTTATGCGGCGCCATTTGGAATTAATCTAGGCGGAGTTGGGACGTTGGCGTCGGGCTTGCCGTTTAACTTTGTAACCGGCACCATCAACAGCGGAGACAACGGCGCGACCACCGACCGGCCCGTGATCAATGGCGCAGTCGTGCCGCGCAACGCCGGCAGAGGCAGAGCGATTTACGATCTTTCCCCATTTGTCGAAAAGGATTTCCCAATTGAGGAAAGCATTCACCTTCGAGCGCGAGCGGAGGCATTTAACGTCCTGAATCATCCCAATTTCGTTGGCTACAGCGGGACGTATGGCAATGGACCCTCGCCAGGTGCAGGATTCGGCCAGCCTTTGACCGGAATCACCAATCAGCTCCCGGCACGTTCGCTGCAGTTCTCGATCCGCTTGATGTATTAGAGTCCCTCCTGCCTCTCGCCGCTTTCCTCTTCTTTGTGTCTTTGAATAAACACGTGATAAGTGACCGCATCCCAGGCGTTATGAATGCCAATGAAGAGCAGCAGTAGCGACGCTGCTGCAACACCGAAGAGTGCCCTCGCGAGATTCCAGCGCGTTGCGTATGCCGATGCGGCCAACATTGCGTATGCGGCAAAGGGCAGCAGAACATGAAACAGCCAGTCTTCAAACTCAGGCGCATACGCGGTTTGTATTCGCATGCGGCGAACTACGATGACCTCGTACACGATCCCGCTCAGGCCGACGATGCCCCAAACAACTGCGGCGGCGCTGGCTCCCTGCCACGGAGCGCTTATGACGGCTGCCAGCAGCAGTACGACACTGAAATGAATGATGGTTGGCGTAGCAAACGCGGCTCCAGCCTGCGGCTGACGTGGCACGCTTGGCAGGTCGGCGATGAGGGTCAGGACGACAAATTGCAAACCGATCAGAGCGCCGGCAGACGATCCGACGATCACGTAGAAGTTTTCCCATCCCGCAAGCGCTGTCATGTGGTCACCTGGTTGTAAGCTGGCGCGAAGCGAGCGTCAAGTTATCACTTGTACCTCCGGAGCACCATGAACCGGGCCGTCCAGGCACGCACCCAGTGCCAGACGTAGTCTGGGTGGCGTGCTAACCTGTTGATTGCCATTCATCAGCCGGGATGGCGGAACTGGCAGACGCAGCGGACTCAAAATCCTTAAATGGGATTGTGCACCAATTAGCACGATAGCGCACCTCAACGAAAACGCTTCGGTTTCCACTACCACCCACCATCCAGCTTCTGCACTGCTTCGCAGGACTTTGCACCAAAGTCAAAGGGCAACTGACACTAGAACTGACACCAAGTAGTTTCATGGTGGGGGGCAAGTCGAAATCAGAGCCACGCGGTACTTGCCCAAAAGTTTTTCGAGCGGTTCAAACGGTGTAAACAGGTTTCGACGTTTCGTCATCTAAGAATCGCGCCAGAGAAGCTGGGCACTTAACTGGGCAGTTCATTACTGGCGGAATTGGTAGCCATCTTGCTGCGCTTGGCAGATCCATCCTAAGAGGTGTCAACCAAAGCTGTTGGCGAACTGCTGGATAAGGGTCACCTGTCGCCTCCCGGATCAGGCGAACCGCGAGTGCCAGACCTGCCCAAAATGACACGAACGAAATGGTGGGTATCGGGTCGGCTGCACCTGCTTCGTCCGTCGGGTGCAAACAGCCTGAACATGCTTGGCGAGGTGAATGCGACGAAGACAGAATACTAAAATGGCTTGTGCCGCAGACACCAACCCAACCTTTCGCTTGAAGCT
The DNA here is from genome assembly GCA_045808065.1 of Terriglobales bacterium. Lineage (GTDB taxonomy): Bacteria > Acidobacteriota > Terriglobia > Terriglobales > Acidobacteriaceae > Gp1-AA112. The sequence goes on from JBJMGD010000001.1 coordinate 57,299, forward strand.
GCACTCTCCATCGGCTCGGAATGTCGTCCACGCCAACGAGAACACGAGGGGCGAGTTGCGGAAGATAAGAACCAGTTCCAAAACGATGGGCAATCGGTTCGAGGAGCAGCCTTGTTCCACACTGCCGCGCCACAACGTCCACTTTTCTTTTGCCCACGTCTCTTAACTGAGAAAGCATGTTTCTATTTAGATTGGTCGCCGCAGTTTCATCGTGATCGAAGATTTTCCCCTCCATTTGTACATGTGGGATTCGGAGCAGCGCATAGAGCGCGGCTTGCGTAATTGCACCAGCGCTTATGGCATCAACCTTCCCAAGATTCAAAGACTGTTCATACAACCGAGCTGGGCCGAAATCCCAAAAAGAGGACGACGGCATGAAATAAACATCGTCACTCTGGCTGCGAAGCTGCATCCTACGAATGGCGAATTTGAAAGCCTCGGAAGCAGCTAAGGCTGCGCTGACCATTGCGCCGATGGGCCAGTTGTGAACCCAACGAGTGATCCTGCCATTTCCGGCCATTCGCACAGCTCCGCACCATTCATCTCCGCTGAGGGTCCAAGAAGGCGTTTTGCCGCTTTCAAATTTCGTATCACCGAAAACGAAAATCAGATCAGGGCTAAATCCAGAATCACAAGTTACCTTAGCGCCAGTGATGTACGTTTCACTCGACGCAATGAGAGCGGTGAGAAGCGAATCACCAACGAGTGGCACTTGCTCACACAACATCGGGACATCTGGGATTTGGATTCCAACCTGCATCCCCATTCGGTTCATCAGTGACGCAAGTGTCACGAGCGCTACTTGTCCCGAATGCGAGGATAGGTTTTGCACATCGGCGATGCAGAGAGCGCGGACAGATTGCAAAGACCCGCAAATCTGCTCATTGCTCAGTTCGTCGGCCACGTAGTCGCGACAGAGGCGGATGGTTCGATCTAGTTGTTCAACGGCAGTCATACAATCAGAACTGCCTCTCCTGCTGAAACCAATTGCTGCCAAGTTCCATCGGCTTGTAAGCGCCCGATCCAAGCACCTTGCAACGAAGGCTCTTGAGCGGCAAAGTTCGGAATAACAATGGAGACAAAGCCAGCTTGCGAAACAATTGGCCACTGATCGTCGGTAACAGAGTGAAATGCTTCACAGGGATGCGTGTGCACCTGGGCTTTCACGCTTCGGTTGGATTTCGCGAGTCGTTTAGAAAAATCGGTTAGCCATCGGTCTTTTATCTGGTAACCGTATCGCGATATTTCGTGGGTCGGATGCTCCAGCGAATCCACTACATCTTCCTCGGGTGGACCAATCCAGTAGACGGCGCACTCAGTTCTGCCTTTTCCGCACCGGCGGAACTCCAGAAAGCTCCTCAGAAGGACGTCTGCTGCAACCCGCAGCAGACCCCCTCCCTTGACAGCGTTCTGGCGAAGGATCAACTCCTCGTCAGGTTTCAGACCGGCTCCTTTAATCGTTGCGGTTTCCGGGACTAGCGACCCGTCCTCCCGGTACAACGAAAGCAGGTGCGGACCTTGCGTGATGTTGAAGGCTGCAATTGCTTTCTTGAGCAGTTCGGCGATGCTCTCATCTGGCTCGACATGGAATTTTCTTTGCACACCGTTGTAAGCGATGTCGATTGCGAATTTCTTTTCTGTGGTAACTTCTTTTTCCTGATCCGTAAGAACCGTCATTGTATTTTCGCCCTCCAAGGCTTCGTTTATTGATCGTTGTTCAACCCATTGCTTGAATGCCATCCGTGCAACCAGAACATGTTCGTGTTCCGCGACCATCCGGCAGCAGCAGCAAGCACCAGAGCCAATAACAGAAATATTCGGTTTTTTGTACAGGGTACGAAGCCGCAAAGGTTAGATTTGCGTAGGAAAGCGTAACGTGGATGGCCGGTCCGAGATTGTAGATCTGGTGTGGGGATTGACATCACAGCTAACCACACGAGAAACTAAACACGCCGACACTACGCAGCTTTGCAGGCCCAAGGTTTTGTCGGTTCGCCAGGCATTCTGTTCCCGCAGATCGCCTGGTTTTTTTTGCCTCACACCTCCCTAAATCTATCCGCTTCAAAACGAACATCAGTGGAGACCAAGAACCTCTCCGTCCAGTTCACCCATTCTTCCACCAGCATACAGTAGTATCAATTATGATGTCAACTATGTGTTCTTAAATTGACGCGTTTTATGGTTATATATATGATTTCTCACAAGTTTATGATCCTAAAGGAAAAATAATTTTTAACTTGACAACGGTATCGTGCACCGCTTAAAAAGCAACTATGTATGCGAATAAGTGATTACTCTTGTATTCCCTTCCGTCATCTATCCAAGCACTCATTCTGAATCTATATTTTGTATTCACAATTGGCGCAACCATCGCAGCCTATTTGCGTCTAAATGAAGTGTAGGTGTTTTCCCCTATTCCAACGAGAGGTGACGAATATGGCACTGGCAACTGCGCGAGAAACTCGCACAACCACCGTCCGCCTCCCTCGCCCTGTCTACGATCAGGCGAAATGCGTTGTCGACAAGGAAAAAGGGGGGGTTGGGACTATTAGCTTAAATGACTTCATTGTTTCGGCTATCAAGGCTTATTTGAAGATGTACAAACGTCGTCAAATTGATGCTGCATTTGCCGGAATGGCAGAGGATGCAGACTACCAAAAAGAAGCAAAGCTCCTCGCGGAGGATTTCGAGCATAGCGACTGGGAAGCCCTCAGACTAGAAGAACTGGATCTGGAGGGAGAACCGGCATATGCCGCAAGTTCTGCGCGGTGATGTTTTCATGGCTAACCTCGAACCGTCGGAAGGTTCCGAACAGGGTGGAACTAGGCCGGTCGTCGTGGTTAGCCGTGACGCGCTGAACAGGTTCGCGCCCATCGTTGTAATCTGCTCAATTACGGATGCCTCTAACAAGAAGAAGTCGTACCCCAGTCACGTTCGGATCAATGCAGGAACCGGCGGCCTCAAGATAGACTCAATTGTGATTTGTGAGCAGGTTCGAGCGATCAGCAAAACTCGTCTCCGCGGTCAACTAGGGAAATTCGATCGCCCCGTCATGACAAGCATTGAGGCTGCCCTAAAGATCACCCTTGATCTTCCGTAATAACCTCACCTACGTGATTTCCAGGACAAGAGTTCGTTTTGGCACTGGCCCTCTTTCTGTTTTCCTCTTTGATTGGGCCTAAGCGTGTCTTTTCCGCATAACGAAAACGACTTTTGAACGATTTTCCTGCTGATTTCCAGCTAAGTTGCTGACTTTGTGACACAAAGTGCTGCGACGCTGAGCCGTCGCACACCGTCGCAACGGGAATTGCAGATTGCACTAAGTTGTTGTCCCTGTGAGAGTTCCTTATTTCTCTAGAAGGGTGGTGCTACTGATAATTTGCGCGTCGTAGGGCAGTTTGCGACGGTGGAGGTTCCCTTCACTATCGGGATACAGGATCATCTAGTCATCGCCTCTTTCGTCTATTGCCGCCTTGACCGCTGGTAAGCAATCTTGGTGGCGGCACAACGGGCTGTAGCTCAATATCAACATCGTTCACCATGCCACGTACCCTCTTTCGCAGCTCAATTTGCTTCGCATACCTGAAGAGTTCCCGTTTCTGGCGATATTCGCGGACGGTGTCGCGAAAGATGCCGACGCCTTCACCAAGCATAAGGCCGAACTCTTCTGCTGCAGGCACAACTAGTTTGTTGACGATCTCCGATATTGGCTTTATCGCCTCTTCAATCGTCTTTTGGATGGGGTCGCGGAAATCCATGATCTGTCAATTTTGGGGCCAGCTATTCTCGCTCCTGAGAGAGCTATTCTCGCTCCTGAGAGTTACCAGCAGCTTCTAACGCCTTTTCAGGGCCGCGAAACGGTACGTGCCCGGCTCATCTCAATTGCTGGCTTCATCTTTCGTTCTAGCGTCTTAACGCTGATTCCCAGAACCTTGGCTGCAAGCACACGGTCATCTTTCGTCGCCTGTAGAGTCCTGAGAATCATGATGCGCTCTATCACCTCAAGGGGCGTTCCCACCTTGATGGGGACGGTTTCAGACAGTTCAATATGTGTTCCCTTGCTCATGCCTTCACCTACGGACGAATTTCACACCCGCCATTTGATGAGATACGGTTTCCTCAATTGGAGTTGTCTGCTTCGACAAAAGAACTTTCCCCGCCATTAAGTAGATTAATTATCAGTTGGTTGGGCGATGGTTAAGCTCGGAATGTCTATGTCGCATTTCGTGGCACTGTCCGAACTGGATTGAAGAGACGAACCTACCTTGGCACGAGGAGCTGGGAAAGTCGCGGAACGCACTGTAAGCCGCCGGAGTCATTGCGCACGTACATGAGGCAGGAAACGCAAGACATTGAAACGTGGAAGAGGAGGGATGGTTTTCCAGCAGTCGACCTAATGCTGAGTGCGTACAAAACCGCTGAATTTTCCGGAGACCTGCTGGAATTCCCCGGCTATATCACCTCTGTCGTTAATACTGAGACCATACGTCCGTCCTGCATTTGGGACAGTAAATGTAGAAAAGTCGTTTTGAAAGTCTGTGCTGAATCCGGGATCCGAAAGGCCCTGAACCGTTCCCGAAATCTGCCCGCGCTGGTTAATTGAATAGGCAAATACCGCAAATGCCCCCGGTACGTCGATGAATCTAAACTCTCCTTTCGAATCGCGGATGAAAGCTCGGTATTGTTTGTAAGAGGTGGGCGGCAGAGGCGAACAGTAGCCCACGATTTCTCCTTTGTCGTTGATACTGGTCGGAAAAGTAAGGGATGAACCGGGGCAAGAAAAAAGGGTTATATCGCCTTTGGTGTCTCGGACAAATCCCTGCCAGCCATTCAGACTAATCTCTCCCGCGATTTCACCATGATTATTAATACTGAGAGGAAAAGTACCGTCGGCGCTTGGCACAGCAAAGAATGTAAAATTTCCTAGGAAATCCCGTACAAAGGCGCGCTGGATACCTAAGCTGGTGTCAGAGAAGTCTCCAATTACAGTTCCCGCATTATTAATTGCTCTGCCGGTTGTAGATGATCCGTTCGGCGGGTCGAATACAGTCAAAGTTCCCCCGAAGCTCCTGATGAAAGCATGACTTTGACTGGCGGAGTCCGTCATAGTCCCTACGACATCTCCTTCAATATTGATGCCTGTTGGAAAAGTATATGTAGCGCCTGGAGCATCGAAGAGCGTGAGATTTCCGTTTTCGTCACGAAAAAAGCCGCTCTGGTTCGGACCCGTTCCGCTGTAGTCAGCACCTCCGGCAACCTGACCTCTGTCATTGATGCTGGAAACATACGTATTGATTGCATTCGGAGCGTCAAAGACTGCGAACTCGGCATCGTGGCTCGGGCTCGATGCTGAATCATTTACTTGTGCGAAGCTGGGTCTCGCAAAGATGCCTAGCGATAGTGTCCCGACCAAAACGGCACGCACTAGCATGATTGCTCCTTGGCGGGGCGCAGTTCAGATAGTACCCCGCGTATTGCACACGTAAGGTAACAGAAACTGAAATCAATTGAAGGAAAAAGAATTGGGCTTGGTGCCAAGGGCATGGGTCGACCTCACCACGAGGGGTAAACCTTGGGCGGATTTTGAGTTCTGCTCGTCTTCTTCCGGCAGCTGCAACACAAACGCGCCAACATGCGCTGAAGCATGCTGAAATTGGACTGCACCGCCTTCTGGGAGGTGCTCATTGCTTAGGAGGCATCGTATCAAAATCCCCAGCCTTTACATCGAAAGCAAATCGGGCCGGAGTGGATAGAGTCCGAAGCGCCAAATAATAGCTTCTGCTTCCGGGTCGACGGGCAAGTTAGATGGGGTATCCGCAAAAACGGTGCATTGTACCGAACAAGGTTGACAACGTCAAGCAGCAGTAGTATAATTGTAGCTGAAGTTGAGGGATTGAGGAGTCACGCCTCAGTGCCGCTGAACCAATTTCCGTGGCTGTCCCACAGCCAGCCTGTTCATGCAAGAAGTTGAGCAGCCGAAGCCAAAACAAATCAAAACAAGTTAACGAAGTGTAATAGCGATTATTGCGCCAGCTTACGCTATGCGTGGATGCCTTTAGTGCGGCTCTGCATACTGCGCAATCTGGTTGTAAACACATTCTCGCTACGACGTGACCCTTAATCGTCATACCGTGGAGATCGGTTCCTCTGGCACAGGAGAGGGAACTAGAAACAAGCATTTGAGGAAAGAAGAGTTTTAAAAAGATGACTCTTATACTGAATACCCCTTTCTCTCTCCTCACTCAAAATACTGGTTTCTTGTTCCTTCTCGTCAGCCAGAGAACCGTTTCCGACACTGTTCAACCGTTAGGGACACGTTCCAGCGAACAACAGGGCGTGAATTGCGCCAGAAAGAGATTCGATTGAATCAACAACACGCTGCGACGAAGTCAGTGCAGCCATTCATTTTCAAAACGCTAGATCAACTCTTTTCTGCCCCTCTGGATTCAATTCCATACGTGGTTGATGGCCTCTTGCCGAGCGCGGGTCTGTCGGTTTTAGCAGGCAAAGCCAAATGCGGAAAAAGTACCTTAACGCGTCAACTCGCCGTTGCTGTGGTTCAGGGCCAGAGCTTTCTTGGTAGATCGACAACCAAGGGAAGTGTATTGCTCTTTGCCATTGAGGAAAAAGAAAGTGAGATAGCAAGGCACCTTCTCCAACTTGGCGCAAGGGCTTCCGACCCTATTCGCGTATTGTGTGGCGCGATTCAGAAAAACGAAGCTGTTCCAAGGCTCGAAGCGGCGCTGCAAGCTGAACCAGACGTGCAGTTAGTCATCATTGACCCACTGCTTCGATTTCTCAGCGTACGTGATGGTAATGACTACGTACAGGTGAACGACCAGATGGAGAAGCTGCTCGATCTTGCGAGACGTTATGACACTCACATTTTGACTATTCATCACCTCAAGAAAAGGCTAACGGAAGACCCTGTTGACGGAGCACTCGGCAGCGTTGCAATCAGCGCGGGAGCCGACACAGTACTTTGCTTACGGGCGAATGCGGCTGGCGTGAGAAGCATCTGCACGCGGCAACGCTATGGCACCGACATGCCAGAGACGCAGCTTGTCTGGGATGCTGACCTACGCAAACCCAGTCTAGGCAAGAGGGCTGACGAGATAGAGGCCGATGCGGCGCAAAGGACAAGAAGGAACATCGATTCCGCCATGTTGGACTTCGTGGAGCAGACACCCGGTTGTACACAGGCTGAAATCTTCGATAGCGTAACCGGAAATGTGCCATTGAAGAAGGAAATCTTCCGCGAGTTCGTGGAAACGGGCGTTTTCGTCCAGAGGGGAGAGGGTGTTAAGGGTAAGCCCTTCACGTACACAGTCGTAACGCACAACCAAACGGAGAGCAGCAATGGCAGCGCCACAGCGGAAGCAGTGAGCGCGTGAGATCAACATCAAACTAAAAGGAATGAACATGACAGATAAAAGCGTTTCAGACAATTTCACCGAAGCAGAACTAAAGTCGGCAGTCGGGCTTACGAGATGGCAGCAACTCTCAAAGGAGCAAGTTGAAGCCGCACTCGCCATACGACGGTCAGAGATCGAAGCCGCAGATATTTCCACGATCTTGGGTCCCGGCAGTAACAGCGCTAGTGCCAACCGCGTTGCCATGAACAGTGCAGTCAGGTATGCGTTGCTACGACAGAGGGCAGTCAAAGAGGGCTTACTGGCAGCTTGATTTTGGATGCAAAGCGGAAATGGATAGCGGCCTGCTCATGGTGGGCCGCATCTTTGTGAAGTGCCCGAAGTAAGGCCAACGCTGGTTGTGCCCAACGGAAAACGAAAAGGACAAATGTAAAGGTGATGATCGTAGAAGCAGCTAACATTTCGGCACCGCTGCACACAACGGAAGTGCAGCCCAAACTTTTGTACAGCAAGGCCGAGGCAGCCCGAATGCTGTCCTTGAGCCTGCGGACGATTGACTATCTGATTGCAACAGGAGAACTGACAGCACGCCGGGTTGGTCGCCGCGTGCTGCTTTCTTACAACTCTTTGACTCTATTTACACGCAAAGATCACCTCGAAACGGGAAGACCCAATTAGCTCTTCTCTTTTCAAGCCGCCCATTTAGGTTTGTCATAATGGCGGATTGACAGCCGGACATATCTCAGATAACTTAGCCGCTAAGTTATGAGACGCAAGACTGAACAGGAAGTGAAAGACTACTTAGCAAGGATCGGCAGCAAGGGCGGAAAATCGCGGGCTGCCAAACACGATAAGGCCACTCTATCGAGATGGGCGAAGAAGGGTGGAAGACCACGCAAAGGCGCAAACAAACGGAAAGGAGTGAAATGACCAGACCACACAAAGGGGTATACGAGAAGTTGCCGAGTTCGGGCATCTGGTGGATTCGTTATGCAGATGCGACAGGTCGTATCCGACGGGAGAAGGCCGGAACCAAAGGAACTGCGATCAAGCTATACCAAAAGAGGAAGACGAGTGTGCTTGAGGGCAAGAAACTGCCCGAAACACTTCGTGCAAAGAGGCTTACATTTTCAGAGCTTTCAAAAGATGCTTTGGAATATTCTAAGACGCACAAACGCAGCTACGGTGATGACGAGATCAGGATGGCAAAGATCGTGGAAGCGTTTGGTGAGCTTCCAGCGGATTCAATCACTCCTCAAGACATCGAACGTTGGTTGACAGGCCGCCAAAAGTTGAAGCCTGCGACTCTGAACCGTTATCGTGCATTGCTCTCCCTCACGTACCGCTTGGGGATGCAGAACGGAAAGGTCAGCACCAATCCCGCTCGTCTGGTAACTCAACGTCGGGAAAATAATGCGAGGATTCGCTTCCTGTCAACGGAAGAGGAAACCAAACTCCGACAGGTGATTCAACAGAAGTCGCTGCATCACTTGCCGCAGCTTGACCTAGCCCTTAACACTGGTCTGCGGCAGAGTGAGCAATACGGGTTAACTTGGGACTGCGTTAGTTTTGAGCGCACGTCTTTGACTATTCCGCGTAGCAAGAACGGAGAGACTCGTCACGTTCCCTTGAATGAAGCTGCGCTTGCCGCTCTGGAAGCGGTGAAGGCGCAGACAAATGGGCAACCGTGGGTTTTCCTCAACTGCTTCGGCCAACGACTCGTTAACCCGCGTGGCTGGTTTGAACAGGCAATCAAAGACGCAGGCATCAAAGATTTCACATGGCACTGCTTGCGTCACACGTTTGCCAGTCGTTTAACGATGGCTGGTGTTGATCTGCGTACGGTGCAGGAACTGATGGGACACAAAACGATTTCGATGACGGTTAGATACTCTCACCTTGCCCCAAAGCATCAGTTGGCCGCAGTTCAGCGGCTATGCAATACTGAGAGCACTCAGAAGGAACCGACTGACACCAAAACTGACACCAGCACTTTGGAGCAGTTGCCTATAGGAACAACAAGACCGAATTAACTCACTGCCTCACAGTGATTTAGTTCGCAGAAGCCGGGATGGCGGAACTGGCAGACGCAGCGGACTCAAAATCCGCCGAGGTTTACCCCTCGTGGGGGTTCGACCCCCCCTCCCGGCACCAATCCCCTTCTTCCGCCCTTGTCTTGAACGTCCCCGGCCACTGGCTGCATCGAACACGGTAGATGCTGTGAGCAGATAAATGGGTGAGAGATGGCGAGCGCAACATCCTCGCCAATCCTCGGTTCACACCTTTATCTGCCGAGTGTTTAGATCTTTGGGCAGAGACTCTCGCGCGCCGTGGTCCTTCTTGCAATGTCGTTACTTGTGACCACCAGCCTGTGGTCGCAGTCGAGCACGTCTGCTTTGACTCGATACACAGCGGGAGTCCAGCTCTCGGATCCGGCCAAACGACTTGCCGCCATGGAGGAGTTCCTGCTCGCGAATCCGGCAAGCAGCCTGGCCGGAGACGCCGTCGAAATTGCGGCGTGGGACTCGATCCGCCTCGCAGACCGGGCGCGCTGCTCGCGTTGGGGCGGTGAGCTGCTGAAGCGATCGCCGGAAAGCCCGCTGGCGCAAGCGGCACTGGCCATGAATTCCCCGCCGCAGAGCGCCGCCTCTATCGAGACGGTTCGCAACGCGCTTGCCAACCTCGATCGAATTCACAAGCCGGAGGGATTCACTGATGCGGAGTTCGGAGAATTGCGACGCCAGGTTTGGCTTGTGCTCGACGGCGCCATCGGACTTGGCTATGTGGCTCTCAAACAATATGAGGACGCTCGCCCGTACCTGAAGTTGGCGGTAAGCGTTGCCCCCAACGATCCACGATTCACCTACTCCTATGGCGTGGCTCTCCTGTCGGGCAAGAATCGTGACACGAAGAATGGATATTGGCAGTTGGCCAGGGCGGTGAATCTGAATGCCGGATCTGCGGCGGGCGCGGGCATCGCGCAGTATGCGCGCGGCAAATACCTTGAAGATGGTGGCAGTGACGCCGATTGGAAGCAGTTTGTCGCCGTGACATCGATCGGCACACCCAATCAGGCAAGAGCCATGACGGCATATTCCAGGCCGACAAGACCAGCTGTGACGGCGAAGAGAGAGCCGGAAAGTGTGCCTCCGTTGCCGAGCAGAACGACAGAAGAAGAATCGAAGCAGCAGACGACGACCATCTTGCGCCCGCGACTGAAGCTGCCGCCGGCGACCGATCCGGTCTCGCTGGGAATCCTGCTTCAGACCAGTCTGCTGAAAGGGGAGAACAGCCAGGCGATCATCAATACCTTACGCAATCTCGTTCGGCATCTGCGGGACAACGATGAAGCCTTTCTGATGACTTACAGCGATCAGCTCGACTTCCAGCAAGACCTCACCAATCAGGACCAGCTGCTTGATGACGCCCTTCTTCACCTGAAGCCTGGATCAGGCGCGGCGCTGGTGGATGGCGTGAGCTTTGCCATCGGGCATCTGGACCGAATCGGGAAGAACCGCAACCGCGTGCTGTTGGTGATCTCGGATGGAAGCAATACGAAGCAGTCTCCGGAAACCGGGCCCCTGAGCTCCCAGCTTCGCGATGTTCGCATTGATTGCGTTGGACTGGATGCTGTCGATGGCACAAGTCAAACGCTGTTAGAGCGGCTCGCACAGTACTCGGGAGGACGCGCGATCTTTGTCTCTGACTCAGAACAGTTTCGCAGCGCCACGCTTCAGCTCGCGCAGAGTATCGGCATCGACTTCCCGCAATAGGCGAGTGGATCGACGTGTGCCGCTAGACGCAGTCGCCTTACCGGCTGGGGATGTCGGCCCGGACCTCATTCGAGGCCGTGCTTTCGATACGTTTCTGATTCACTGCTTTCACAACATAAAAGCATGTGCTCCCAGATTGAACTTTGTCATCGACGAAGGTGTGCTCATCGCCAGGCGTGATGCCGACCAGGGAGTAGGGTCCGCCTGATTTGGATCCGCGGTAAATCCTGTAAGTCCGTATGTCCGAAGAAGAACTAGGATTCCATCTGAGCTGCACGGTGTGTCGAGCGCCGGCACCAGTAGCCCACATACTGGCATTGACGGTGTCCGCATTGGAGCTTGCGCGATCACAGGCGGCTTGTGGGAGCGACCCCAGCAGAGCCACTGCCAGCCAACACACAGACACTTGGAGTGTCTTGCAATTCTCCTTACATCGACGAAGCATCGCGCCCACGTTCCACTGCCTGCGGAGTCTTTACTCAGATCCGGCGTGGAAGGCCGCTAGAAGAATCTCTCTCGGGACTTCTCTGGCCCACAATTAACGATTACCGATATTGGAAGCGAGTTGTCTCCGGTGAGCACATACTTGGTGCTTCTGCCGCGGCGCCGTGCTGTGCGCAATGAGCTGCTCGGTTAATTCAGGCGAGATTGCCAGTCTCGCGGCACTTTTCCTGCCGGTCCGGGCGCCGGCTGGCCCACCGGATGGGAGTGGGGCGGCAACAGTTCCGGCCCGCTCATCTCACGCTTCGTGTCGTAGTCATAAAACCAATCTTCACCCGGTTCGAAGCTGGTTATTACAGGGTGTCCAGTGGCGTGAGCGTGTTTCGAGGCATGTTGGCTCGGGGAACTGTCGCAGCAACCGATGTGTCCACATTCCGCGCACCGGCGGAGGTGGAACCACCATCCACCCGAGGACAGACACTCTACACATCCCTCGCCGCTTGGCTTTGCCGCAAGGTTGATCCCTCGTTGACCTTTTTTCATTCCTGGCTCCTGTCTGTCTGTAGCTAGTTACCGCTGGCTCATTAGATGAGCACGGCGACGCAACGGTGAAATTCCATACGCGCCGATTCTGAGCTGAAACTGCATACGAATATTGGAAGTGCGGCAGCTCAGTTCGGCATCGGTCGACAGCTACGTGTATTCAACGATCGTCGGCGGCAAACGTTATAATGCATGGCCAAGTAACAAAGGACCTAATTTGCGCAGCGGGCGTGGCGAAGTGTGCGCCGCGACGTCGGCTCCGGCGTTCCCAGGCATTCGCCTTTCTCACACAACAACCGATTCACACGAGGTAACTCCATGAGAAATGCCCGCCGTTTATCGATGATCGGTCTTCTGCTTTGCGGAGTGCTGGTCCTTGCTTCAAAGTCCTCGGCGCAGACGCGCCCGCCAATTCTCGAACAGATCGCCAACACGTATGGTCTCGAGTCGTTTGGACAAATTGATGCGATCCGCTACACCTGGAGCGGGGAAATTCCCGGATTGTTCAAAGTTGCTCATAAGTGGGAGTGGGAGCCCAAGACCAACAAGATCTCCTACGAGGGCAAAGATAAAGATGGCAAGCCGGTCAAGGTTTCGTATGTGCGCTCCGAACTTGGCACCCAGCCCGACTCCGTGAAAAATGAAGTTGATCCGGCTTTCATCAATGACAATTATTGGCTTGTGTTTCCCTTCCATGCTTACTGGGACACCAGCGCCACTGTGACCGATCAAGGAATGAAGAAGTTGCCGGTGGGCAACGGCTCGGCGCGGCTGGTCGCGGTGAAGTATCCCGCAGAGGGCGGAGGGTACACACCCGGCGACACTTGGGAACTCTACGTGGGCAAAGACAACCGCGTCGAGCAACTTGCTTACCATCGCGGCGGGCCCAAGAAGCCGAGCCTCGTCAAAGCAACTTGGACAGGGTACAAGAAGGCAGGTCCTCTGCTTATCTCAACGGAGCACCGTGGCAGCGCCGATGGCAAGCCGCTGCACATCTGGCTTTCTGACGTGTCGGTTAAGCTGACAGGTTCGGATAGCTGGGTGAACGCGAAATAAGCCAATTACCGTGCGTCTCTCGTAGGTCCAGTGACCGGGACATAACTCGTGGGGACTACCTCGTCAGGCGCAGGCTGTTGGAGGGGTCCAGCCGTACGCCGCAGCAGCACCATGGCTGCAGTTATGGCGACGGATCCATACTCCAGCAGCAGGACCCATCTGGGCAACTGCCACACATATCCGAGTGATCGCAAGTGCCACACCAGGTAGGTTGGCAAGATACTAACGGTCCAAACCGCGAGTGGGACCGTCGACGTCGACGAGAGGAACGGCAAGAGCCAGAGCAGGTACCACGGATATATCACCGGCGCACATGCGAGCGAGGCAGCCATCGGCCATGCCCATTTGTCGCCCCAACACACTTGCTGGCGAGTTCGCAACCATCCCGCAGTGAGTAGACCCAGAAGCACGGCTAGTGCAACCACCGTCTGCGGGCTCGCCACTCGCTCGAGCGTGCTGAATACCGGACCATTGAAGCGGAAGCTCTGCACATAGGTTCCGAGGGAGCCAATCGGAAGTCGCCCGTATTCAAAGAACGGCACGTACAGCAGTACGAAGACGAGGGCCGCCAGCAATCCATCACGAATGCGCACACGCCGCCAGTAAAGTGGCGCCAGCACAAGCGGAAGAAATTTTACTGAGACCGCCAACGCGAATGCGATGGCAGCGATCGTCTTCCAGCCGCGTCCAAGCGCAGCGGCAGACACCAACAGCAAGAGCACGCCGACAATATCAATGTGTCCGCTGGCGGCGACATTCGTAGCCAGCAGCGGATGCCAAGCGTAGGCCAAGACCCAATGTTCTCCCTGGCCGTTGCGCCGCAACACGTTCATCAGTAGAAGTACGATTGCGATGTCGCACATCACGAACGCAATCTTGAAAGCGAAAATAGATTCGTGAATCGCCGTAATCGTCCGAAAGAAGAGCTGCGCACCGGCTGGATAAGGGCTGGGCACCTCTGGGTTGTTCAGCGTGCGAGTCTCAGGCGTGTGTAGCCAAGCCACTGCCGGATCGGCTGGGACCACGTTGTAAGGGTTGTAACCGAGCCGCTGCAGCCGGCCATCCCATAAATAACGATGGATATCATCATCCGCGCCCGGTGGCGTCACTAGGAATGGAATGCGCCACAACGCCGCGAGTGCGAGGCAGATAAATATGATGCGACGTGGGAAGCGCCGCGTGCGAAGTAACTCGCGGATGGCAAGCAGATACGCGATGCCCGCGATGCCGACGGCAATCAGAAACACTCGGCCGCCGATGCTGCTGCGCGAGCAAGTCACTAGTGCGACAAGGATGATGACGCCGAGTCCGAGGAGCCTGCGCTGAGCGGCAAGCTTCACCGTGCACCGATGCTCGTCCGGTCTTCAGTCTGCGCTCTCCTCCACTCTGTCAACCAGGTTGCTGTTCGCGGCGCTCTTTCCGGCGCAAGTTGCAGTTCGGCAGCGAGTCGCTTGAGATCGTCCTCGACGTCGATGTCATAGAAGGGCTCAGTAAAGCCGACCGAAAGCCCCAGCTCACGGGCGCGGAGCAAGAGGGTTTCAAGGGCATTTCTCGTTCCCATTCCAGAACTCGCAAACAGCCCCGGATACGATGCTGCCGCCCCAACAAGATAGTAGCCACCGTCATGCGTGGGTCCGACAACGAGATCGGACGACCTAAGCACATCGAATGCTGTGAGAAGCACAGAGCTTGGAAGGTGTGGGCTATCGCTGTCGAGCGCAACCACGCGCCGTTGCGCCGTCGCGAAATGCGCGAACACCGAAGTAAGCCCCGCGGCCAGACCCTCGCCTGTTTGCGCCACTACTGGAACGTTGTCCCCAACCTCGCGCGAAAGATCTTCCACGTCGCAAGTGGGACACATGATTGCGAGTTCAACGTCCTCTAAAGACTGGACCAGCGCCAGGGTGTCGTCAAGAAAGCAGCGGTATAGTTCGACAACGGCGAGCGGCGAAAGACTCTGCGCTAGACGGCTTTTCACGCCACCCACTCTTGGCGCTTTGGCCATGATCACCAGTGTGCGATCGGCGTCGTGCAAATGTGTCTGCGTCAGGCTTGAATACCGCATGGAAGCTAGTTTGGAGGACCTGGCATGGGCCGCAATGCAGCGACCTTTCGCGAGCGAAGACGATACCACACAATGCGGCTGAGAATGCACCATGCCGCTCCGACACTCCCACGCACGGTACCGCTGATCTTGGATTTTCCAATACGCGGATAGTAGCTGACTGGCACTTCGACGATGCGGAAGCCGTGAAGGAATCCCTTCAGAAGTATCTCCACTGCCCAACCGTACGTAGTCTCTTCCAGTGCGAGCGTGCCCAAGATGTCGGCGCGCACGGCCCGAAACGGTCCAAGGTCGGTGATTCGTTGTCTCGACAGAAGCGAGACCAATGCGGCCGATAGATGGTTGCCGAAGGCCGTATGCCAGGGGAGTGCGCCTGGAGTGCGCGGCCCGAGAAGGCGCGACCCTAGTGTGATGTCGGCACGTCCTTCGGTGATTGGGGCCAGTAGACGGGGGAGCTCAGCCGGTCGATCGCTGTAGTCGCCGTCCAGGAAAACGACAATATTGGCATTGCTGACGTGAGCAAGCCCGGTGAGGCAGGCTCGACCGTATCCGCGGCGTGGCTCGCGGATGACTCGCGCTCCCATGCGCGCCGCAATTTCAGGCGTGCCGTCGGTCGAGTCGTTGTCGATGACCAAGACCTCGGTGACGAAGTTCGCAGGAAGATCGGCCAGAACATTGCCGATCGACAGCGCCTCGTTGCGGGTTGGGATGATGACCGAGACTCGCACGTCAACTCACCACCACAGCGAGTCGGGCCTGCTGCGGGCCAGCGATGCATCGATACCCCACGTTCGTCCGGCGCGTCCGACTGCAAGCGCAAGCGAAGCCAGCACCGGGACGAGCAATTCCCATATCCACGCCGTGCCCCACTCTGATACCCAGAGGCTCGCGAGGAATGCACACGCGATGAGAGCAACGGGACGAGTGATCAGGCCGAGCAGCAGAAGCACGCCGAGCGAGATCTCGGTCACGCCTTGAAGCGGCGCTGCCATGGAGGCATGGCTCGCGGCTAGTCCCATAATGGTCTTCCAGAAGCCGGGTGAGTGACTGTGTGCAATGTAGTAGTTGATAAGCCCGGTGTAGCCCGCCGGCGTGTACAGTCCTTTTCCGCGATTTTCGAAAAAGACCCATACAAACATTGCCCCAATCGTCAGCCGCACCATCGCCAACGCAATCCCAGCGCCCACGCGGTCAGCGCCAGCTGACGGCTCGTGTGTCTGCGTTACTTTCATCATGATTTTGTTCACCCGAATTTATTCCGTACAGCGCAAGTAGATCTAATCTGGTGCAATCACAATCGTGGTACATGCGCTTTCCATTTTGGGAAGCTCACGCGTGGCAGCCATGCGGATCTGCAGCCTTTGTACCTCTCCACGGATGATTGGGCAATAAACATCCGGCTGGTCGAGTGCGTTTTGAAGTCGCCGCCGCCCCGCGCAGCCGCCCCAGCAAGACTCGAGGAACATGCAAGGGCCGCACGCCTTGGGAACCGTCCGCGCCTCTACGAACGGCGCCGTTTCGACAATTCTGGCGCTTAGCGAGAGCAGAATTGACAGAGGCTCCCCGGCTCCCGACCAATACACGCACGGCTGGGTAGTGCCGCGAGGAGTAACTCGCACGGTGCTCACGCCACATCCGCCCGATCTCGGAGGCAGCCCCGCCATAGCCCGGACCAGCGGCTCCCCAATCGCGATGACTTCAGTCTTCGCGAACAGAGCCCGAAACCCCTGCCAATACTCCTCGTAGCTCAAGGCGTACAGATCAGAGCGCACTGCCTGGTAAACGTTGATTCGCAGGGGCGCCCGGTAACGTTTAACAAGCTGCGCCACCTCGGCCAGACGCATATAGTTCGACTTCATCATCACGGCAATAAATGTGACGGGGATTCCCAAACCGACACAGCGCGCAGCCTGCTCATGGATGAGCGCCCAATTGCCGGGGCCGCGTTGGGCATCCTGTTCAGCCTCGGTGGGATAGTCCAGCGAGAACTCGATGTCGTGAAACGCGCGAAGATCCTCGTCTGGCAGCACGGCTGCGCTGTGGCCGTTCGAGGTGATGGTGAGCTTCACCGGAAGGCTGCGAAGGTAAGTTACGATCTCGCGGAACTGCGGGTGCACTCCATTTTCGCCGGTACCCAAGTTCACCGAGCGCACGGGTAAGCTTCCCATAACGGCACGCACCTGCTCCAAACTCAAGCGGTCTACGCGGCTTGGATCGCGATAGCAAAAGGCGCAGGCTAGATTGCACTCGTTGGTGAGACCAAGACCCAGCGCGAACGCTTGTGGCGCGCCACCTCGCTCCATGAGCGCGCTCGAGTTTGCCGCGGTCACATTCACAGTTGCGCCCCGGACGATCGGGCCGACGCACGCGCGATGAATTGCGTATAGCGGGCGATCGCCGCAAACTCCGGCTTCGCTCCCAGCAATAGTTCGAGCTTCTGCAGCCGGGTGTAATCACCATTTGCTAGAGCCGCGCAGTCCATGTAATCCGATACGACGCGAACTCCGCGCTCGGCAACCACCCGCAATCCCGCACGCTTCATCATGCTGCGAAGATCGGTAGGATCGAACACTCGCACCGGCTCTCCATAGAGCGACTCCAGCACGGTATCCGCGGTAAGGACCGATTCGGCTAGCGCGCAGTCGTTAGATTTGATCGCGGCTTTCAGTACTTCTCCGTGGCGGTTGCGAACCAGCACGGAGGCAACCGACTTACCGTCTTTCTTGAGCACGTGAGCCAGGCCGCGCAGGGCTGCGAGCGGCTCCTCCTGGTACTCCAGCACGTTGTGGCAAACCACGACGTCGAAAGATGAGGGCTCAAAGAGATCCCAGAGGCTGCGGCCGTCGCCATGATGGAAGGAAGTCCGGTGGCTGAGCCCGCGGTCATGGGCTTGTTCTCTGGCGACCGCTAGCATAGCGTCCGAAACATCCAGCAGATCCACCGTAAAACCGAGTTCTGCCAGACGAAAGGCAAAAGGCCCGGTACCGCTGCCAACGTCGAGTGCCTGTTCAGTAGTGGCGGCGGTCGGTAAAAACTCGCGCAGGTTCATCCATCCCAAATCGAGACGCAGCTTGCCCTCGGTGGTCTCCAGATAGGCGATGTACCTGTCGGTGGATTGAAAGCGCGCTGTATCGAGTTGCGTCATTCTGACGAACTCCCCGGCCGAATCGGCCAAGCATATATGAGCGTCAACCATATAGCCAGACACGTACCCACCATTCCCCGTCTAACGCCGAGCACTCCTCCGAAAGTGGTATCGTGTTCGCTTTCGGCACAGCCGTATGCGGGCTCGCTATCTCACATGTTCAGAACGCGCATCCACAAAGAGATCGTTAGCGAGTTCCTCCCGCCGGCCAGAGTGACGAAGAAGCAGAAGGTGATCGTTTTATGCGACGGCATGCCTTCGATTCCACGCAAGCAGACGCTTGTCACATTCCTTTCGCGCAAAGGGTACTGGGTGTTCTATCCTCGCTACCGCGGAGCATGGGAGAGCGGCAGCCAATTTCTCGCTCGATCTCCGCACGAGGATATTCTCGAGGTGGTGAGCGCGTTATCTAACCCCATCGTTGAAGTCACCTTCGGTAAGAAGTTCCGGATTCAGGCGACGGAAGTATTCGTCATTGGTGGCAGCTTTGGCGGCGCCGCCGCGATTCTCTGCTCGCTTGATTCTCGCGTGAAAAAGGTGGTTGCGAATTGTCCGGTAGTGGATTGGGCGATTCTTCCGCATTCGGAAACGGCGGAGACATCAAATCCGAGCTATGCCGCTTACATCCGTGAGGCCTTCGGGAATGCGTACCGTCTGTCGGACCACAACTGGAACAAGTTGAAGACCGGCAAGTTTTACAATCCGGCGCATCATGCCAAACAGATAGAGTCCTCCAAGGTCCTCATGTTTCACGCCAAAGATGATCCGTACGTTCCCTACAATTCCGTGAAGAGGTTCGCTGATCGAAGCGGAGTGAGACTGAGATCGTTCCAGCGTGGCGGCCATCTCAGCACGGAATACATCGTGCAAAAGTATTGGCCGGAGATCGACGCATTCTTCAAGGAACAACAGAGGTAGTAATCGGGTCAACGCCTAAGAGCGATAAGGTTGAACGACAGATTCTGAACAGATTCAGAAATACAGGAGCATACCTTCTATGAAGCGGTCTTCTCTGTATCGAACACTTGTACTGCTCGCTCTTTTGTTCTTTATCTCCGCTCTTACAGCTCAGCAACCGAACACGGTTGCGAGTCTTGATGCTCCGCAGGAGGGCGACTACGTTGCCCGCGACTTCCATTTTCGCTCCGGCGAGACGCTGCCTGAATTGCGGATGCACTATGCAACATTCGGCAAGCCGGCACGCGACGGCAGTGGACGTGTTACCAACGCCGTCATGATCCTTCACGGCACAGGCGGCAGTGGCCGTCAGTTTCTGCAGCCGCAGTTTGCCGGCGAGCTGTTCGGTCCCGGACAACTCCTCGACATCACTCGGTACTTCATTATTCTTCCCGACAACCTGGGTCACGGAAAATCCAGCAAACCGAGCGATGGCATGCATGCCCGCTTTCCGCAGTATGACTACGATGACATGGTCGCCGCGCAGCACGAAATGCTGGAAAAGGGTCTCAAAGTAAACCATCTCCGTCTCATTTTGGGAACTTCGATGGGCTGCATGCATGCCTGGGTTTGGGGCGAGACCTATCCGGATTTCATGGACGCCCTAATGCCGCTCGCCTGCCAGCCCGTCCAGATCGCCGGACGCAACCGGATGTGGCGCAAGATGGTGATCGACGGAATCCGCAACGATCCGGATTGGAAGAACGGCGATTACACCACCGAGCCTCGGGCCGCGGTGGAGATCGCAACCGACTTCCTGCTGATCGCCGGCAGCACGCCGCTGCCCATGCAGAAGAACTGGCCCATCCGCGATGCCGCCGATCAATTTCTCGAGGATTACCGCAAGCGCACAACTCACACCATTGACACCAACGACCTTCTCTATGCCGTCAATTCCTCCCGCAACTACGATCCATCGGCAGGGCTCGAGAAGATCACGGCCGCGGTGATGTACATCAATTCCGCGGACGATTTCATTAATCCTCCCGAATTAGGAATTGCGCGAGAAGAGATCAAAAGAGTGAAGCGTGGCCGTTTCGTGCTGATCCCCACGTCTGAAAAGACGCATGGACACGGCACCCACACTTGGGCCATTTTCTGGAAACAGCATTTGAAAGAGTTGCTGGATGAGAGCAAGTGATGGTGAAAGGTGTCAGCTGTTAGCAGCAGTAGCGTTCTTCAGCAGCTGGGACCTGACGCGAAACCATAAAAGACAAAATCGCATTGCCCGCGTCACTCGGTACTCTCTTCGGCCGGTTCCAGCACCTCACGAGCGTCCGCAGCGTCCTCCTGGCGGACGAGCACCTTGAATCCGCTTCCACCCCATGCGATGTGCGGCCGCATGCCGCCGACCGAATCAGACTGGATCATCGCGTCGATGCCCGCGGCTTCGAGGGCGCCTTTGGCTATATCCGCTTCCGGCTGGCTCCCGAACGAGTGAATTACAACAAGATCGGTGTCCCGCATTCGGATATTCTACGCCGCGTAGTCACGAGAAATTCCTGCTGCTCTGAACGTCAAAGACGACAGCCGAGGGTGGCTGTGCCACACTGATCTTCAGAGATCTAGTGGCACAGCCGCCCTCGGCTATCTCAGTGTCTTGCAGCAGATGCATCGACGGACTCTGCCGCACTTCAGATCGACTGCATTGATGTTGCGGAGGGTAGAGCCGGAAAGACCGAGCTCGGAATTGAGGGGAGTCGGCACAGACCGGCATTAAGAGTTATCAAGCGGCCTTTTGTGTCGCGCGTTGCACCAGCTGAAGCGCGCTGCGAGAACCTTCTCTTTTCAGAACCTTGAACTCGATATCGCGGAGCTTCTGATAATTCGTGAAGAACTGCTCGATCTGGTTCAGCACTCCGGGCTCGATATCAGCGAGCTCGTGGAGGCCGGCGTAGAGTACCGAGCCTTCAGCGACGGCGACAATGCGATCGTTGCGGTTCTCCGTTCCTTTTTCCTTCTGTTTCGCTTTGATGACGCCAACCAGGCGGCACTCCACTTCGCACCCTGGAAACATGGGTTCGTCGGCGAGTACAAGCACGTCAAGCGGATCCCCATCTTCGCCCTTGGTACCCGGGATGAACCCGAAGTCGTAAGGGAACATCATGCCCTCGGGCAGTACTTTCGAGAGCTTCATTCGGCCGGTTTCTTCGTTGAACTTATATTTGTTACGACAATTGGCGGGCGTTTCGATGATGACCTGCTCAGTCTTGGGTTTGCTTTCACGTGCACGCGATTTCTTATTCATGCTCATGTGAGTTCTTATGCAGCCAGGCTGGCGCTTGCCTTCAGAACCGGTTCCTTCATGCGTAGTGACCCTCGGCGCTTGTTGTTCGCTCCCGGTTTGTCGAAGTACTCTTCCCGCACGCGATTCGCCAGCGCCATGGCTTTCTGAAACCGTTGCCTGGCTCCAGCCCGGATCTGTTCTTGCACATCGCAACGGCCGGAATGCTGGAGCAGGTCTTCCGCGATAGTGGACAGCTCTGTCCAGTCATGCCACTCGCCAATCTTGTCCTTCACTTCGCCCAGCATGTCGACGAGCTCGCTGTCTTGGCCGGAGAGCTGCAGAACATAGCGCAGCTCCTTCACCTTTAGGCGGAACGGATGCAGGTTCTTCGCATTGAGTCTCGGCCAGTTCGCCACTTCGCCAGACAGTTCGAGAGCTGCGGCCGCTGCATCGGCGGGCCACTCCTTCTGGCCTTTCGCGCCGTTGAAATTGCGCTTGATTGAGGATGCACAACGCTTTAATGACTGAGTAGCAGCTCTGCGCCGCAGCACCGCAACCTTGTGCAGCTTGCGGGATCCCTGAAAGCGCGCATGGCCCAGGTACTCGAGCAATTGCACGTGACACTCCTGGTCACGTTCGCCGGAGAGCGAGCAAGCGAACTCCATGAGCACGTCCATGTCACGAACTTTGCCAGCCCGTTTCCGGACGGGTGTCAGAGCTTTGATGGCCTGCTGCCCCATGCGCTTACGCTCGAGCGACACCGCACACAGGGCCGCTTCCACGCGTCGTGTCCGCGTGCGAATGTCATGTACCTGCTCTGGCGAGGGCTGCTTGGGAAGCTTCTTTAATAACTTGCCAAGCTTGTTAAATGGCTTCTCAAGCTGATTGATGTCAAGTGCCATGCCCGATTTTGATGAGCATTTTGTGACAGATGTTTTCGTCCGATCGGAAGCGGATCACCCAATTTAGGCTCAGATCGCCTCGAGAGTGTAACTCCCGGAGGGCTGGCGGCTGCGCCGAACATCGTAGGCTGAGCTCACAACACAGAATGGAGTCTGTGATCTTGCATGGGAATTAGGATAGGTGCCAACCTTATCAGAGCGATCTGCGAGTCACCTTCTGCCGAAAGCTGAGAGGCAAAAACAGCAGCCATACACATGCTGAATAGAGCAACGCCGGACCCCAGAGAATGACCACGTACACGATCATCTGGTCAGCTAATCGGCTCTGGAAATGTATGGGCCAACCGCGATCAAGAAGCCATCCCCATGGCGTCGCAAATAAAAAGGCTAGCCCGGCAATGTGTTGCAGTCGGGCATCTCGGTCAAGGACCTTGATCAGGATGTTCAATACGAGCGCAATTGCAAACGGCAAGACAAGCAATACACGTCTGGTCCAGATCATTCGTTCCCTTGCTGGTCGATGTGCAAAAAGATCCGACAATTAGAAGTCAGCAGTCTCAAGGCAATCTGAGGAGCATCATGCAATATGCCAAACCCTGAGGAGAACGTATACGCAGAAAACGAATTTGAAACACAATGAGCGAAGCCGAAGTATTGGCACCACACGCGCTCAAGTTACCGTCGTGACCCCTTCTCCTCATTGAGCCGAAAAGAGGAGTCTCTGTTCGGGATAGAATGCGCGCCCAGGAGCGCTACCGCATGTTCCCAAACAATGCAATTGTGCATGAGAACGTCATGCCGGAGATGGTTAAGAACGGCAGACTCGAACTTCGTCAGGACGTACTCGGCAGAGACTACAAGGGCAAAGCTAGCAAAGGAATCGCGAAGAAAACCTCCGGCTTGATCACGAAAGTCCGGCCTGCGCTCAGCAAGTTCCTCGAGGCTGGCGAGCAGATACTGTATGTGGCCCGCGTGCAGCGGCAGGCTTCGGGAGTGATCCAGTACACGATGGGCTGGTACATCTACTATGCGGCGGCTACGGTGATCGTACTTACTGACCGCCGGCTGCTTCATCTCCGAGTCAAGAACAACAACGAATGGGACAAGGGGATTCGCAGCTGCGCATGGTCTGAGATTGAGAGCGCACAGGTGAAAGGCTGGCTCAGTCGCGCGCTGTACTTGAAGTTCAAAAATGGGACAAAGTACCGGTACTGGCGAATCTCACGGGCCGACGCTCTGAACATCGAAAAGATCCTGCCGCTGCTCTTGAAAGCGCACGAGGGCACGCCCCAGACGTCCGGCTCGCCGGCCTGGCTGTGTCCGGAGTGCAAGCACGTACTCGCGACCGGAACCGAGCATTGTCAGGGTTGCGGGCTCGCGTTCAAGCGTAAGAAGACGATGTATTGGCTCTCACTGGTGCCGGCCGCGGCTTACATCTACACGCGCAAATGGTTCCTCGCTTTCGGCGATTTTGTTGGTCAGGGTTATGCATATGTGCTTCTGACCCTCGCGCTGTTCGCTTTCGTAGGCGCTGTGATGGGCGTGAAAGGTGCCAACGGCAAGCCTATCTCGATGAATGATGGTGTCTCCGCCTTACTTGTCGGGCTGATTATCTTTGCCCTGGACGTGATCATCACCGTTAATCACAACAACTACTTCATCGAGGACTTCATTCCGACGGACAAGAAGGCACAGCCTGCGGAATCGGTGAAGAAGTTCGCAGCTGGCGGCACGATCGGGTGACAAATGAAGATGGCCCTGTAGGGATTTACCGCTGCGCCTGCAACACCACAAGTCTTCCGTGACGCTGTAGCTTCTAGTAACATTCATCTCTCTCTACCAACGCATCGATATGGCGTCAACGACTGTAACGCCTGAACTCACGCCCGCAGCGCCACACTCCTGGCGAGACCTCATTCCCGTCGCCGTCATTGCGCTGGCAGTTACGATTGCTCATCTGCTGACCAACCAGCGCTATGGATTCCATCGCGATGAACTTCAAACTCTGTCGGACGCCCTGCACCTCGACTGGGGATTCGTGCCTTATCCGCCGTTCACTCCATTTGTAGAGCGGATCAGCATTGGTCTTTTCGGCTTCTCGATGGTCGGGTTGCGGCTCTTCTCGGTGGTAGCGCAGAGCACAGCGATCGTCGTCACCGGACTTATGGCGCGAGAGCTTGGCGGCGGACGGGTCGCTCAAGCCCTGGCGGCGCTGGGCGTTGCCGTTGCTCCTATCTCTTTATTCCAAGGGACTGAGTTTCAGTACAGCACCTTCGATTACCTCTGGTGGGTGTTGGTGGCCTACTTCGTGATCCGCCTGCTTAAAAGCGAGGATCCCCGTTGGTGTGTGCCGATCGGCGCTGTTGTGGGTATCGGACTGCTGACCAAGTACACGATGTTCTTTTATATAGCCGGCCTGCTGGGTGGCCTGCTGCTGACTTCTGCGCGGCGCTTTCTGTTATCGCGCTGGTTCTGGATTGGCGCGGCGCTGGCACTGCTCATCTTTCTTCCGAATCTCATCTGGCAGGTGCGCCACGATTTCATTTCGCTGACTTTCTTACGCCACATCCATACGCGCGACGTAGGCGAAGGCCGGGCCGCCGGATATTGGAGTGGGCAGTTCGTTGTGAACGCAAACCCGTCGGCCGCGCCGCTGTGGATCGCCGGGCTCATTGGATTCCTGTGGAATGCGCGTTTTCGGGCGCTGGCCTGGATGTACCTCATTCCCGTTTTGGTCCTCTGGGCTTCCAAAGGACGCGACTATTATCCGGGCGCCGCCTATCCCATGCTGATGGCCATGGGCGCAGTCGTCATCGAGCATTGGCTTCGTTCATTGCAACAGCCCTGGCGCCGAACCGTACAGGCTGCATACCTGCTGGCTCTGGTGGTCGGGGGAGTATACGCCAGCACCATAATTTTGCCGCTGTCCTCAAATGGGCCGTTGCGGGATCGTGCATTGAAGGAGAATGGAGACCTGCGCGAGGAGATTGGCTGGAACGACCTGGTCAAAGCAGTCGCCGACATCCGCGACTCTCTGCCTCCGGCACAACGCGAAAGCACTGGAGTGCTGGTGGGAAATTACGGCGAGCAGGGAGCAATCGAGATCCTGGGCCGTCCCTACCATCTGCCGCCACCGATTTCGTTAACCAACTCGGCGTACTTGCGCGGATATCCCACGCCACCACCATCAAGTCTGATCGTCGTTGGAAACTCGCGGGAATGGGTAGAGAAGAATTTCAGCTCATGCCGTCTTGCCGGCCATAACACCAACTCGCAGGGCGTAGAGAACGAGGAGAGCCAGGATCATCCCGATATCTTCGTCTGCGGCCCACCACGCGTTCCGTGGCCTGAATTCTGGCAGCACCACCAGCGATTTGGATAATCCAATGTGTGCCTGAGCGGCCGCTGCGAGCCGGACTCGCGTTCCTGACAACTTTCGTCCTTCCCAACCTCGTATGCTTTTGCCGAACCCCACAACTCTAAGGACGATCGAGTCCTGGAACGGGGAACGACAACGGTGGCCTCTCTTTTCGACACAGATATAAGGTGCCCTCATCAGAAAGTCCGACCCGCTCAGAAATCGGGTCCTGGTCTGGGCTCGCGCCCCATTTTCGTTCAAATAGCTTTTCGCCAGTATCGGTCCTAAACACTAACAATCTCAATTTGTCATAGCTCCCGTCCCCGAATTGATGCCAGGCCGAGCGCCCCCTCTCAAAGACTGCAAATTTCGTTCCTGCGCTGTTCGACGCAATATCCCAAAACTCGAATCGAGGCATTTTGTATAAGCGGACGCCGTTTGAGTTAAGGACGAATGCTCCGGCGCATGATTGAACAAAGATATGCGAGCTATCGAGGAACGCTGCTGCATCCGAACATGAGACCTTGTCTCGATAGAGAAGGGTCCGCCTTCCGTCTAAAGCTTGTAGGAATAGTTGGTTGTGGTTGACTCGCACAATAGAATCGTCATGCCACGATGATAGCCATACTTCCCTGCAGGATTCATTCAGGCAACTCGGCTGCTTGCTCACGCACACTTGTGGAATAAGTTGCGGGCATGAGACGAGCAACAATCCTGCAACAAAGGTTATGGATTTCAAGATCGATTCTCGCGATTTTCGGTATCGCATCACGATAAAGATTAGAGCCGTCGCTGCTAACTCGGTCGCCGGTATTTGACACTTTCAAAACCGCCACAGAGGCGTGATAGGTGTCTGATCAGAAATTGAAAGTATGCCTATACTCCCTCGAATGCGCTTCGTTACTCTCCTCATCCTCCTAACATCAGTCGCGCATGCCCAGTGGCAGATCGAGAATTCGCATAGCCATGCCAGTCTTCGCGGGATTCACTACGTTGGCCATGAAGTCGCTTGGGCGAGTGGAAGTGGCGGCACGGTTCTGCGCACTACCAATGACGGCGAGACCTGGGAGTCCTGCGCAGTTCCGCCTAGTGGCGAGGCGCTGGATTTTCGCGCGATCCAGGCATTTGATGACCGCACGGCGATCGTGATGTCGGCGGGTACAGGAGAGCTTTCGCGGCTTTACAAGACCTCTGACGGTTGCAAGTCGTGGAAGTTGGTGTGGACGAATCCTGACGGACCGAACGACGGCTTCTATGACGCTCTTCTCTTCATTACTCCGAAGATGGGTCTCGTCTTCGGGGATCCCGCCCACGGAAGCATGCGCAATCCGGTGGAAGGCGGCTATTTTATTTTTCGCATCAGGGTCACGCATGACGGTGGCGAGACATGGATTCCTGTTGTGAGTTTTGGACAAGCTGGGCAGAACCTTGTGCCGCTAGCGGGTGAAGGTCTGTTCGCGGCCAGCAACAGCTCGGCTGTGGTACGTGAGGGAACGCTGTGGATTGGAACCGGCGGCGGCGGGCGCGTGCTCAAACGCGATCTCTACCGCACGCCGGAACAGATGACCTATGCCTTTCAGGCTAATTTTTGTGCAGGGCAGATGGATCCCTTTTCGCACAGCTGCGGCATTCCCTGGGGAGACTGGCACAACGTGACCACGCCTTTAGCGAGCGAGAGTACCACTTCAGGAATTTTCTCATTCGCATTTCGCAACTCCCACACCGGCGTGGTGGTTGGTGGGGATTACAAGAAGCCGGGCGAGAGGGTTCGGACGGCAGCCTACACTGTTGACGGAGGTGTGCACTGGCTGGCCGCGGAAACGCCTCCACATGGCTATCGCTCAGCAGTCGCCTACGAGGTGGAGACAAAGAGCTGGATCGCTGTTGGTCCGAATGGGACCGACGTTTCCCGCGACGATGGTCGTACCTGGGTTCCGCTGAAGCCCAAAGCGGGAGAAGCGCCGGATGCCGACCAGAATTGGAACGCGCTCTCCTTGCCATTTGTCGTCGGCCAGGATGGGCGGATCGGGAGAAAAGCGACGATGGCTCGCAGCCTCCATCTGCCATGACGACCGTGACGGTGGTGGGCTGGCGATTCGGTGCTCACGAGAGTCAGGCGCTTTCTCCACAAAATTTCGCAACCGTTTCGAACAGCAGATCGTGTTCACCTTTGTGGACGAATGCCTTTGCGAAGCGATTGGCGCCGTCGGGCATCCACGGCAATTCCGAGAGGATGACGATCGGAGCGGAGGCGAAACCGGTTTTCAATTGTTCGGCGACGTCTGCCGCCGTTAATGTGCTGTTAAGCCGATAGTCGAGAAGCACCATGCACACGGAGCCGGATGTGGGCAGCTCTACGGACGTGCTTCCGACGAGCGCCGGAATGCACTCGTAGCCTTTGCGCTGCAACATCCAACAATAGATCTTGAGGTGCTGCGGGTTGTCGTCGATCACCAGCACCCTGCTGGTCTTTTTTGCTCGTTCTCCGGTCTGTTCCGGTCCTTGCAGGGAACTCACCATAGGTCGTTTTAGATGCTAACTCCAAACAGGAGCGAGTGCTGCTGGGTAATCTGCAAACCTCAGAGCGCCAAACTGGTCGCTACGAGAGGCGGGAACGTGTGACAGGAAGCGCCTACTTGTCTGGTGTCCTCGGTGGTGCAGCTTGAAGCCGCAGCCCGGACAGCGCGTGCACTCAACCGGCGGAATGGTTGATTGCACATTGTTTCAGGACTCGTTAACGCTTCGCCGGACGAGGGCGTCCTGTGCTCCGGAATGCGGCGCGTCGCCTACTGGCTGCGCAGGGCAATCATTGGATGAATGCTCGATGCTCTTCGTGCCGGGAGATAGCCAGAGATTAAGGCAACCGCAACTAGCGCGAGCATCATGCCTGCGTATGCAGTCGCGTCCCAGGGCGAAGTGGCGAATAACAGCGACGCGATCAGACGAGCTGATGCCAGCGATGCAATCGCGCCTATCGCAATGCCGGTCACAGCGAGACGCAAGGTGTTGAGAACCACGTCGCGCCGGACGCGGCCGGCGCTGGCTCCCAGCGCCATGCGCACTCCGATCTCCTGGGTCTTTTGTGTGACGGAGTAAGAGATCACGCCGTAAATTCCTAGCGCCGCCAACAGCAAGCCCAGGCCGGCAAATGCAGCTACCAGCAGCATGAAGAAGCGGCGTGGGGAGACGGCGCGGTCGACGATGGTTCGGATAGGCCGGAACTCTGCGGCGGGTTGGTTGGGATTCAGCTCGCGCAGCGCATGCAGAACGCTGGGCGCGAGTGCTGCTGGCGGCATGCTGGTGCGGACCACCAGCTGCGCCTAGTCTGGCTGTTGCTGGGTTGCCGGATAGTAGATTTGCGCGCCGGCCCCGCTCTCCACATTGGTTTCGTGAATATCGTCAACCACCCCGACTACTTGGTCTTCCTCTTTGCCACCGCGCAAGAGAATCTTGCCGACTGCGTCCTCTCCGGGCCAGTAGAGGCGGGCTGCGGAGGCATTGATCAGAACTACCTTCTCGCTTTGTGGTCCGTCGGCCCAGATGAAGTCGCGCCCGTGCAGACGAATGCCCATGGCTCGGATAAATCCCGGAGTGATCACGTAAACGAGCGGATCGGGCAGTTCCCCCGGGGCGAAGGTCTTTCCTTTGGGCACGGGGACATCCCATTCCCGATTTGGTCCCAGGGGAAGAAAATCGACGATGCCTGCGGCTTCCACGCCCGGAAGCGCGCTTACTCCGGCGATGATCTGCTGGAAGACCACGCCGCGTTTGATCTTTCGTGCCTCGTCGTTCGGCGCGTTGTTGTCGTACTCAATGTTGATGGAGGCAGCGCGATCGGGCTGGAAGCCGAGGTCGACGTCGAGTACTTTGAGAAAGCTGCGCATCAGCAGACCGGCGCTTACCAGCAGCATGCAAGCCAGGGCCACCTCCGAGATGACCAATATGGCGCGGACACGCTCGTGTTTGCGGCCCAGGCCTGCTCCTGCGCCGGAGTCCTTGAGCGCCTCCTGGAGATTGCCGCTCGCCATCCTTAGCCCCGGGATTAAACCGAAGAGCATGGCGGTGAAGACCGCGATCAGAACCGTCCAGCCGAGCGCCTGACCGTCGATGTGCAGCGCGGTGAAGAGAGGCAGAGCCAAAGATCCCTGATGCGCCAGCCAACGGATCACGATGAGAGCCAGTCCGAGACCGAGGGTCGCGCCCGCACTCGAGAGCAGGAGGCTTTCCATGAGCAACTGGCGCACGACACGGCCGCGACTCGCTCCCAATGCGCCGCGAATCGCAAACTCCTTTGCGCGCGCGGCGGCCCTGGCCAGTAGCAGGTTGGAGAGGTTCACGCCGGCGATGAGCAGAATCGCGCCTACCGCGCACCATAGCGTAATCAACGAGTGGCGCAGTTTGCCGGTGACATAATCCTTGAGCGAGCCCGGAACCAGATCCCCTTTATAACGGCCCAGCGACTTAGGATATTTCACGTTCATGTAGATATTGGGAGCGACACGGTTGGCGTCATCTCTGGCTTGGGCGATTGTCACGCCTGGCTTGAGGCGGCCGAGAAGAGTAACGATGTTGCCCCAATCGCGCTCCTTGTTCAGGTCGAGCGGGATGAAGAGATCGACTTTTGCTCCAGGAGAAAACACCGCACCGAAGTCGAAGCTGTCAGGCAACACACCGACCACGGTTATCGGTGTGCCGTTCAGCTCGATGGCCTTCCCAACGATGGCGGGATCGGCGTTGAATTGACGGCGCCAGTAGGCATTGGTCAGCAGAGCGACAGGATGCGGACCTCCGCGAACTTCGTCTGGAGTGAACAGACGGCCCATGGCAGGCTGCACGCCCAGCACCTGGAAGAAGTTGCCGATCACATCGAAACTCGTGGCCGACTCGGGCTGGCTATAGCCTGTGAGACGCAAATTATCGGGCGTTCCGAAGGCTTCATATCCGGTCACGTCCTGATAGACGCGATTCTGGGCGCGAAACTCCTCATATGCATCGGCGGAGTAGGTGACGCAGGACAGGCCGCACTCCGACACCGGTGGAGCAATCCACACCAGCTGGCCCGAATCGGGAAACGGCAATGGGCGCAGCAGCAGCGTGTTGACCACACTGAAGACCGCGATATTGGCTCCGATGGCAAGAGCCAGGATGAGGATGGAAACGCTAGCAAATCCCGGATCGCGGGCGAGCGTGCGAAAGGTATAGCGAACGTCCTGGAGTGAGTCAGCCCAGTAATCGCCGAGGCGTTTGCGCCGTTCCATTTTCTCTCCAATCGTTACGCCGATCTGTTGCACGGCGCGCAGGTCACCGAATTGGCGTTCGGCTTCCTGGCGAGCCTCTTCACGGCGCCAGCCCTGAGCGACCAGGTCGTCGATCTTGGCTTCGAGATGAAAGCGCAACTCGTCTTTCACGTCGGCGGCTGGGTCAGGGCCGAGCAAGCGGGAGTAGCGTCGCCATAGCGGAGTTGGCTTCATCCAATTTTCTCCGGCAGCGGCCGCGTGGCACCCAGCACCTTAGCCACGGCCGCAGCGTAGGCCTCCCACGTCTTTACTTCGTGACGCAGCTGACGTCGGCCCTCAGCAGTAAGCCGGTAAAACTTGGCGCGGCGATTGTTCTCTGAGAGTCCCCACTCGGCTTCGAGCAGGTTCTTGTTTTCGAGTCGCCAGAGCGCGGGATAGAGTGTGCCCTCTTCCACAAGGAGAGCGTCGTCACTCTGCCGGCGGATGAAGCTCGTTATGGCATATCCGTGAAGCGGCCCCCACATCAGCGCCTTAAGGATGAGGACATCCAGCGTGCCACGCAGAAATTCGAGTTTGTCTTTGTCGATCGCCATCTGCACGCCTGGGGTTGCGAGCGAGAAGATTCTCACGCTCTCCCCTATGAATGCAAGGGGTGCAAGATTAGACGGTAATGCAGATTGAAGGTTAGCCCGGCAGATTGAAAATTGTTACCAGGCCAGCGTTTCGGGCAGGAACTCCGCGAACAGCTCGTCGTAGTAGGGCTTGAGCTGTTTCAAATCGGGTTTGGTGTGGCCCTTGGAGTAGAGGTCGTAGGGATTGAACTTGCGCACCCACTCCAGCATGGCCTTGTCCTTCTCATTTTCCAGGTGCTTGTAGGCGTTGTGACGATGCCATGCGTAAAACGAGTGGAAGCGAAGCATGTAGAGCGCTTCGTCACGCAGATAGGGCTTCATCACTTCCGCGATGTAGCCGTCGTGTCCGAAGGACATGTGGACGTTCTCGAGCCCGCAGTTCGGCTCATAGATTCCATATTTGGTCTGGTACTCGGGAATTCCTAAATCGGGATTCTTGGCGAAGTACTCAGGGAACACAATCTGGTCGGACCAGGCGCAGCCCACGGGGAACGTGTCGCCCACTACTCCCCACTGCGGCTCGCCGTAAAGACAGAGGCATTTGCCGAGGTCGTGGATAAATCCTACCAGCACCATCCAGCGGGGATGACCGTCGCGACGGATGGCCTCAGAGGTCTGCAGCAGATGCTCGATTTGGGTGAGGTCAGTGTCAGGATCGCTGTCGTCCACCAGCGTGTTGAGATATTCGGCAGCCTCCCAGGCGGTTTTCTTGCCGCGGGTCAGGCCGAAATACTCCTTTTCCTTGCCCAGAACGTAGGCGACCGTCTGCTTCTCGTGGTTGATGCGGTAGAACTCGGCCACCCCGGGGTTAGCTTCGGCGTCGTATTGGCGGAACTCGGACTCGGACTTTCCTTGCTTGTAGCGTCCTTCGAGAAAGTCCTCCCACTGGTCCAGATTTGGAAGGGGGTTGGCGGATCCTGCGGCGGTTGCACTCATGTCGATTTCGGCTCCGGAGGCCTGCACATAGTCTAGGGCTACTTTTGCCTTGCGCGGCAGGAAAATTAGCCCTCTGGAATGAGATGCTTGCGGAGGGCTATCGGTTCAATCCTCTGCGTCACGGCTGCGCCAAATTCCCTGTTAAATCCCTGATCCAGGGCGGATTGGCGCTGAAGGATGCAACCGCTCAATGTTTATGCGGCTTTGGCAAGATATCCAGAAATTCCCTGTCAATCCCTGTTCTTTGGAGAGTTTTGCGGATTTTGGGCAGAATTTGAAGGTTTCGGCGAGTTTTACGCGAAATTCCCTGTTAATTTCCCTTTTATTTAGAAATTACAGGCCATAGTGCTCCGAAATACGCGAATTTCAGGAGAACCTGGTCCGCTTCCACAGAACCCAGGTGCAGGCTCCAATGGAGGCAATCAGGAGAATGGCCAGCAGGGCTAGCCAGGAGAGATTCATGGCAATGGGAGGCACCGCGGCTTGCCTGCCCAGCCAGATAAATACCCCCACGGCAGCGGCGATGATGAGGTAATCCCACCAACCCCGGCTGGCTCGCTCGTCGGCGGATTCTTGGCCGCTGTACTCCGCCAGAACGCGATCGTAATCGAGCTGATAGCGGTCGCACTCGCTCCGAAGCGCTTCGTTGGTGGAAGAGCGCTCGTGCTCACCAGCAACCGCCGAGCTGATAGAAAGTGCTCCGAGAATCATGATGAGCGATCCGCCCACCACCAGAACTTTCTGCATTGGGGAGGCATGAGTTAACTCGCCAAAGACTAAAGCCCCCCAGGCGAGTCCCCAAAGCTGGTTGGTGTTCGATAGAGGGATGCCGCGCCCGATGCCGAGGTACTTGACGGCAAACTGCTGGAGCAGGTCCCCGACGACCCAGATGAATCCGCCCAGGAAGAGCCAGAAAAGTACGGGCCGTACCTGGCTTGAGTGGAAGACAGCAGCATGCGTGCCGCCGTCGAGAGCCAAAACCAGGGCCAACATGGTGCCGAGCTCCCCGATGGTGAACGTGGTCACGAACGAAAGCGGATTCATGCCGCTGATGTAGGCCTTGCGATACGGCACATACATCGTGCCCCACAGCAGGCTTGCGCCAGCTGCAGCGGCGATGCCATGCAGCGCGCTATGCGTGGGAGCGATTCCGGCGTGAATGGTGCTGAAGCCCAGCAAGATTGCCGCTGCCACAATCGCGACAGCGCCTAGCAGCACTTTTGCGATGGTCCCGCGACCGGCGCCGCGCAACTCGCCGAAGAGCAGCCATCCCCAAAATATCCCCACAAGCGAATTTGCATTCCATAATGGGAATGCAATGGCCAGTCCCACGTCGCGAATGGCAAACACCGTGAGCGTGTTGGCTACCGCCCAAAGCGCGCCGGCCAAGATCGCCCAAACGATGAGATGTTTCTTGCGCATCAGATCGCCAACAACGTAGCGCGTGCCCTTGAGTAGCGTAGGAAAAGTCCATCTCGCGGTAAATACTCCGGCGACCATGCACAGCGAAATGGCGAACGGAGACAATCCGGAATTGACTAACTTGGTGGGAGCTTCGGCGGCGCCCAGCCAAACGCCGGCTCCGAGTCCACAAATGACTCCGAGGCCGTGCAAGGATCGGAAATTCCGAGTCGAAGTGCCAGGCTGCGTCGCGGTGCTCATGATTGTCCTGAGTGCAGGGATGTTTGTTCGTGATCGGGGCTGGCGATCAATGCAGCCCAACCAGGAGGGCGACTCCGACCAGCAAAACAATAAGCGGAACAAGAAAGTGAACGTCGGTAAGCACGGTTCTGGTGATTTGAAGAAATCCCATACGACGTTCGATCATGACGTTCCGATCTTTGCTTTCGCTAGAAGTTGACGGCATAGTCCGCCCAA
This sequence comes from Terriglobales bacterium, assembly GCA_045808065.1. Taxonomy (GTDB): domain Bacteria; phylum Acidobacteriota; class Terriglobia; order Terriglobales; family Acidobacteriaceae; genus Gp1-AA112. The sequence goes on from JBJMGD010000001.1 coordinate 91,822, forward strand.
TGATCGCACGGTTGTCAATGCGGACGGATTATGAACTGCAGCTGTGCACAGTTATCTCAGCACCGCTGCAGCAGCGCGTCAGGCTCGCGGCAGATTGGACGCCGAGTCTTCGAGATCGGGAAATTCTAGCCAGCGCAGCCATAGAGACTTCAGGTCCGCCAGCATGGCTACGAGATCCTTCAAAGCCTCCGGTTTGGTGAAGTAGGCGTTGGCGCCACGTTCGAAGGCTCGATTTACGTCAATACGATGGCTGGAGGAAGTCAGCATCATCACCGGCAATCGCTTCAACGGACCAGCCTGGCTGCGCAGCCATTGCAACAACTCCAGGCCGGAGCGCTTGGGAAGCTTGATGTCCAGGAGCATGGTCAGAGGTAAGGGGTATTTTTCGCGGTCGCTATAAGGCGCGGCGCCGGTGAGGTACGCGACTGCCTGGTCGCCATCCTCGATGCGGATGAGAGTCACTTCTCCGGGAGTACGGCCCAACGCAATCTTTACGAGTTGAGCGTCTGAGACGTCATCGTCCACCAAGAGGACAACTGGCTTTTTTTGCGGATTGCGAACTGTGGTCATGCGGCGGGTAGCGAGACGTGAAACGTGCTTCCCTTTCCCGGCGCGGATTCCAGCCGAACATTTCCACCCATGCGGGTGATTCCGCGCCTCACAATCGCGAGACCAATTCCCGTTCCGGGATAGGCATCGGCCGTGTGCAAGCGCTCGAAGACTTGAAAAATACGCTCCTGATGCTCGGGAGCAATTCCGATTCCCTCATCACGGACGCTGAGGACAACATTCTGTTTGTCACGGCGGGCGGTAAGCTCAACATGCGGAGTCTTGCCGGGAGCATGAAATTTAAGCCCGTTGCTTATCAGGTTATAGAGGCTTTGCACGAGAGTGGGCTGATGTGCCGAGACAACCAGCGTAGGATCGACCGACACGGTCACGTTATCGCGCACGCGCTCTTCTACTTGCCCTCTGGCTGCTTCAATAGCATCGGCGAGGCGAACGGGCTGCGGGCTTACCGACATTCGGCTCATGCGACTGTAATTCAGCAAATCCTGCACCAGACGGTTCATGCGTCCCGTGGCTTGGACGATCTGCTGAAGATACTCCGTGACTTCCTGCGGCAACTGAGTGCCGAAATCGGTGAGGACAATGTCAGTGAATCCTTCAATGGTGCGCAGCGGAGCGCGAAGGTCATGCGAGACGGAATAGCTAAACGCTTCCAGTTCGGAATTCACCTGCTGGGTCTCTGCAATGCGGAGCTCCAGCTCCTCGGCATGCTGCTGGATCTTGTCGAGCAGGATTTTTCTATCGGTCACATCACGCGTGATCTTGGAAAATCCTAATAGCCGGCCACTCTCATCCCGAAGCGGCGTTACGACGACGCTCGACCAGAACCTGCTGCCGTCCTTGCGGACACGCCAGCCTTCTCCTTCGTAGTGTCCAGAAACATCGGCGGTCTCCAGAACCTTTTCGGGAAGCCCGGATTCGGCATCTTCCTTCGTGTAAAAACGTGAGAAGTGACTGCCGATTACTTCTTCGTTGCTGTAACCCTTGATGCGCTGGGCGCCGGAATTCCAGCTCGTTATCTTTCCCTCCGCATCGAGCGAGTAGATGGCGTAATCAGTGACGGCCTCAATCAGCAGCCGGTACCGCAACTCGGCTTCGCGACGTTCGGTAATGTCGCGCGTAACTTTACCAAACCCGATCAACGTTCCGTCTTTGTCGCGGATCGCCGTGATTACGACGTTTGCCCAAAACCGGGTACCATCCTTGCGAATGCGCCAGCCTTCATCCTCGAAGCGACCGACTTCAGATGCCACGCGGAGTTCCATGGCAGGCTTGCCATTTGCGACATCTTGCGGGGGATAGAAGATGCTGAAGTGCTTGCCAATGATCTGCGCCGGAAGGTAGCCCTTAATGCGCTCGCCTCCGCGGTTCCACGTAGCCACGCTGCCTTCCGGCGTGAGCATGAAGATCGCGTAGTCCTGTATTCCTTCCACCAGCAGTCGAAACACTCGTTCCGACCGCGAGGAAGTTGGTATTTCTGTCGTTTCCGTGCCGTGTCGCAAGATGGCCTTGCCCGATGAACTCATGATTCTCCTGTTGAATTCTCGCCTGTAGCCTTACTGAAGCACAAATGTGGTCGATGTGATTCGCGATGCGATGCGGAGAGCCGGAAGTACATTTTTGAAGCCGATGCTCAGCAATACAGAATAAGTTGTCTGTGAGGAGCACGAAATTTTCTTCTGTGTAAGCTGGCACGTCACGCTCGGCTGCTCGTTGCCACTGTATATTCTAGGTGGTGTAATCATCGCAATGACAATGCAGATAGAGGAGTTGGGATTGCGCAAGAAAGTACTGATCATTGAAGACGAGAAGATCGATGTCCTTAGCATCGGCCGGGTGATCAGCCGGGACTTTCCCGGAGTGTCTGCCGAAGTGCTCACCAACGGCGAGCAAGCGCTCGATTGGCTCCATCGTTTTCAACCTGGAGAGAGCACGATCTCCCTGGTGCTGATGGATCTAAATATCCCCAGAATGCATGGGCTTACTCTGCTCAGCGAATTCAAACATCATGAGATCTTAAAAGACGTTCCCATAGTCGTTCTCAGCGGCAACGAAGACCCGGAAGCGATTCGCCTGGCATACGGCGCTGGAGCATTCGCCTATGTGTTGAAACGCGCCACCGCTCCTGAAACGAGTGCCGCTCTGACCACTACCCTTGATTTCTGGTTGAACGTCAATCAGGTGAGTGTTCCAACACGAGTCACCGAAGCATAGTTCTCGTCATGCGAGGCAGGTTTGCGCGCGTTCGAGGAGCAGCTTGCGTTCTCGCAGGTTGTGCGTGAGCGCTGCGGCCCGCTCGAACTCGGCATGGGCTTCATTCAGACGTCCCAGCTTTTTGAGCAGATCGCCGCGCACGCTTGGCAGAAGGTGGTAATTCTCAAGCAGGCGTTCGGTACGCAGCGCATCGACCAGCTCAAGACCTGCAGCTGGACCGAATGCCATCGCCACCGCGACCGCACGGTTCAACTCCACTACGGGCGAGGGTGCGAGCTTCGCGAGGGCCTCATACAGTTCTACAATGCGAGGCCAGTCGGTTTCGTCGGGCGTCCGTGCTCGCGCGTGGCAAGCTGCGATTTGAGCTTGCAAAACATACGAGCTTGGTGAGGTCGCTAAGCTCTCAGCATGCTCAAGCGCCGCGAGACCACGGCGGATGAGGAGTTGGTCCCATAGCGCCCGGTTCTGCTCAAAGAGCAGAATCGGCTCTCCCGAGGGACCGACACGAGCTTTGGAACGCGACGCCTGGATTTCCATGAGCGCGACCAGTCCGTGCACGTCTGGCTCGGTGGGCGCGAGCTCCGCCAGGATGCGTCCGAGCCTCAGCGCATCTTCGCAAAGCGCGGGCCGCATCCAGTCGTCGCCGCTGGCTGCGGAGTAGCCCTCGTTAAAAATCAAATAGATTACGGCCAGAACGGATGACAGCCGCGCGGCGAGCTCCTCGCCCCGCGGCACCTCAAAAGGAACGCGTTTTTCGGCGAGTGTGCGCTTGGATCGAACAATGCGTTGGGCGACGGTCGCCTCCGGAATAAGAAAGGCACGCGCGATTTCCGGGGTGGTCAGACCTCCAAGCAAGCGAAGCGTGAGCGCAACCCGCCCGTCGCTGGGAAGCACTGGATGACAGGCCGTGAATATGAGACGCAGAAGGTCGTCGCCAACGTCATCGTCGAGAGCGGCGTTAAGATCCGGAACGACCATTTCCTGCCTCTCAAGCTCGCGCCCGACTTCCTCGTGCTTGCGTTCCAGCAGCTTGTTTCGGCGGAAGTGGTCAATCGCACGATGCTTCGCTGCAGCCATGAGCCAGGCGCCCGGGTTATCCGGGACACCTGATTCGGGCCATTGCTTGAGAGCAGCAACGAGAGAATCCTGCGCAAGGTCCTCGGCAAGACCGATGTCGCGCACCATTCGCGCGAGACCGGCGATGAGCCTCGCCGACTCGATTTTCCAAACTGCCTCAATCGCGCCATGTACGTCCGTAGCCGCCACAGCCACGATCACAACATTTTTGCTTCAATGGCGCAACACCGAAGAGCGGAGCCAGTCTCAGGCCTTTACTTCTGGGCATCCTGACAGATGAGTTCTTCTATCCGCTGCGGCGGGAACTCTTCCGGTCCAAACACTTGGCGAATTTCAGTCTCACCCTCCCACCCAGGCCAGTACTTTCGGTGAAGTTCCATGAAGCGCACAGCCCCTTCGACGGCCTCTTCTTTGGAGTTCAACTCAAAGACCGCATATCCGCCGACCACTTCCTTGGCTTCGGCGAAAGGCCCATCTAGTGTGGTTAGCTGCCCCCGAGAAACCCTGACTCGCGTGCTTGCCGCCGTTCGAGCCAGCCCACCAGTCTCGATCAAGGCGCCCTTGTTGACCGACTCTGTTGCAAGTTTGGCTATCGCATCCATAAGTTCCTTCGGTGGAGGACCTGAGTTTTCCGCGGACTTAACCAGCATCATGAATCGCATCGTCCATCTCCTTTTTGAGTTGGAGCCTGGGTCCCGCCCGCCGTGACCGAGCAAGGGACTTGGCTCCGTTTGAATTTATGTCCTTCTACATATCCGTCGAACGAACCGCCGTCGAATCGACAGCCTCATAATTCTCTCTTGGGAAAGATCTGTTTCCGTAAATCGAAAAAAGCGTGAGCCGTGACTATTTTCTCGCGGTTTTGCCCGCCTGCTTGGACTGCGCCCGCAGCCGCTCCTCCTGCTGCCTGAGTTCCGGAGTGAGCTCCGAGCCGAAGTCTTGCCATTCAAATACCGGACGAATCTCAATCTCGGAGTCGCCTTCATGAGGACAGGGGCAACGCTTGACCCACTCGATCGCCTCCTCCATTGACCTTACCTGCCACAGCCAAAAGCCGGCGATAAGCTCTTTGGTCTCAGTGAACGGCCCATCGACTACGGTCCGCTTTTCGCCCGAGAACTTGACGCGCTTGCCCTTGGAAGTCGGGTGGAGTCCTTCAGCCGCAAGCAACACGCCGGCTTTGACTAGCTCTTCGTTGAACTTCCCCATCTCCACCAACAGCTTCTGTTTGGGCATGACACCGGCCTCGGAATTCTGGTTGGCCTTAATTATCACCATCACTCGCATTGTGGCGTCTCCTCTTGAGTTCGAGATTGTTTGACTCTTTACTATGTGGTCGAGTGAGCGATGCTCAGATCGACAATTCCTACTCTGGATGACGGCAATCTCTCAGCCTGTATTGATTCGTCGAACGAAGGGAGGATGGAGAGATCGACACCGGTTTATAACACCGGCGTTCTGACCTTCCTGCTTTTAACACGGCATTAATGCGGGTTTGCTAGCGTGGGATTGAATGTCGGCGGTCCAACCTCAGCCACCTATGGGTTCAGCCGTGAATCCGGAAACTCTCGGTCAACGTTTGCGCGTTGTTCCGCGGCGCAGCAGCACGCCGAGCCGGGTTGCGGACGTGACATTCAAGGCCTTGGTTTGGCTATGCGCGGCCTGCGTGCTGGCAATCGTTGGCTTCATCCTGATGCAGCTAATCCATGGCTCGTGGTTGTCATTGCGTCAGTTTGGATGGAAGTTCTTCACCGGCAGCGATTGGGATCCGGTAAACGCAAATTTCGGAGCTGTTCCCTTTATTTATGGGACGTTGGTTTCATCGCTGGTGGCGCTCATCATCGCCGTTCCCCTCAGCCTTGGGGTGGCGGTGTTCATCACCGAGATGTGCCCACGTTCGCTACGCGGCATTCTGTCGTATTTGACCGAGCTTCTGGCAGCAATCCCTTCGGTGATCTACGGGCTCTGGGCGATCTTCGTGCTGATCCCGTTGCTTCGCACCAAGGTTGAACCCGCTCTCGGAAGCACATTAGGCTGGACCGGCCTCTTCACTGGACCCATCTATGGCGTCGGCATGCTGACCGCGGGGATAATCCTAGCGATCATGATCATCCCCATTATTTCGTCTATCACGCGAGAGGTTTTGATAGCAGTGCCCCATCAACAACGCGAAGCCGCGCTGGCGTTGGGCGCCACGCGGTGGGAGATGATTCGCATGGGAGTGCTGCGGAACGCGCGAGCAGGAATCTTTGGTGCAATCATCTTGGGCCTTGGGCGGGCACTGGGCGAGACGATGGCGGTCACAATGGTAATCGGCAACCGCGCTGAGATTGCTAAGTCGCTTTTTGCACCCGGGTACACCATGGCCAGCGTAATCGCAAACGAGTTCAGCGAGGCCACCGATGACCTGTATCTCAGCGCGCTGATTGAAATTGGCCTTGCCCTTTTCATAGTCACCATTGTTGTGAACATGATCGCGCAGTTCCTGATTTGGACGGTAACGCGCGGCGCTCCGAGGCGAGCCAGTGCCTGAGATTGTTCCCGCCCTCCAGTGGCATCGCCGTCTGACCGACAAAGTGGCAACCTCCTTAGCCGTTGCCTGCGTTCTGCTGGTCATGCTGCCGCTGGCTGCGGTTTTTGTCTATTTGGTTATCCGCGGCATCGGGTCTCTCAATCTTGCTTTTTTCACTCAAATTCCTAAACCTGTCGGTGAGACTGGCGGAGGGATGGCCAACGCTATAGTTGGGTCAGTAGTGATTCTTCTCATCGGGAGCGTTATCGGAGTGCCCCTGGGTGTCGGATCGGGAGTTTACCTATCCGAATATTCGCGGGGGCAATTCGGAAAGCTGGTGCGATTCACCGCTGATGTGCTGAATGGTGTGCCATCGATCGTAATCGGAATCGCCGTATATGCGTTGCTGGTGCTGCGACAGAAACACTTCTCTGCCTTTTCGGGCGGTGTTGCTCTCGGCATCATGATGATTCCGACCATCACGCGTTCCACCGAAGAAATGCTGCGCCTCGTGCCAAATTCAATTCGGGAAGCAGCCCTGGGTCTCGGGATTCCGCAATGGCGCAGCACACTTTCCATTACGCTACGCACTGCGATGTCTGGGATTGTGACCGGCGTGATGTTGGCCTTTGCCCGTGTGAGTGGCGAGACCGCGCCGCTGCTGTTCACAGCTTTCGGCAATCAATTCTGGAGCACCAGGCTCAACCAGCCCATCGCTGCTCTCCCACTCCAAATCTTCGTGTACGCGATTTCTCCATTTGAGGAATGGCATCGGCTTGCCTGGGGAGGCGCGCTGGTGCTGATCGTGCTTATCGTCTTAACCAGCGCATCGGTACGCTGGGTGGCCAGTCGTGGATTTGTAGAGGGATCACACTGATGGGTGTTGATATCAAAGTCGAACACCTGAATGCCTGGTTTGGAAAAAACCAGGCGCTTCACGAAATCAGTATGGACATTCTGCCCAACCATGCCACGGCGATCATCGGGCCTTCCGGCTGCGGCAAGTCCACATTCGTCCGCTGCCTGAATCGCATGCACGAAACGAATCCTGAAGCACGCGCTGAGGGCAGAGTGCGCGTGAGCGACATGGACGTCTATGGCGACGGAGTCGCCCCGGTGGATGTCCGGCGCCGCATCGGCATGGTGTTTCAGAAGGCCAATCCATTTCCCAGTATGTCGATTTACGACAATGTTTCCGCCGGGCTCCGGCTGAATGGATTTCGCAATCGCAAGAAGCTGGATGTGATCGTCGAGAAATCGTTGCGTAGCGCAGCGCTATGGGAAGAGGTGAAGGACGATCTGAAGAAGAAGTCTGGAGCCAGCCTCTCCGGCGGACAACAGCAGCGACTCTGCATTGCGCGCGCTCTGGCGGTGGAACCTGACGTGCTACTGATGGATGAGCCTGCTTCGGCACTCGATCCAATCTCAACATCCAAGATCGAGGACTTAATTTTCGAGCTCAAAGCGAACTACACGGTCGTGATCGTCACCCACAACATGCAGCAGGCGGCGCGAGTCGCCGAGTTTACTGCGTTCTTCCTGTTGGGAAAGCTGATAGAGTTCGATAAAACCGAAAAGATATTCACCACTCCTACCGACAAACGGACGGAGGACTACATCACGGGCAGGTTTGGATGACGCGCACACGATTTCACCAGGGTCTCGAGGAACTGAAGCAGCGCCTGCTGGTTATGGGTGGCCTGGCCGAGCAAGCGGTGGATCGCGCCGTTCAAGCGTACGTGACCCGCGACCTCCGGATGTGCCACAAAGTTCTGGAAGACGAAAAGACGATCAACGCTTCCGAACGCGAGATCGACGAGATCGCCGTCGATTTGCTCGCCATGCAGCAGCCGATGGCAGTAGATCTGCGCTTCCTGTTCGCTGTGATCAAGATTAATGCCGATTTGGAACGCGTCGGCGACCAGGCCGTGAACATCGCCGAACGCGTGATCGACATGAGCAAATTTGCGGCCGCTGAGCTTCCCGTTGATATCGCGCGCATGGCATCGATTGCTTCCGGCATGGTTCATCAATCGTTGGAGGCTTTCATCGAAGAAGATGCGGATCTAGCGCAGCAGGTGCTAGAGCGCGACGATATGGTGGATGCCATCAATCGCGAGGCTTTTGAATCCCTGACTCAGGTAATGCAAAGCAACTCGTCCTCCACGCGCCAGGCACTTGACGCACTGATCGTCGCGCGCAACCTCGAACGCGTGGCCGATCACGCCACTAACATCGCGGAAGACGTGATCTTCTGGGTACGTGGCGCCGACGTCCGTCATCACGGCGTAAGTTAGCCCGCAGCAGTCTACGAAAAGTTCACAGTGCTCTGGCCAGAGACCAAGCAGTAAGCACCGACGTGTTTCAGTCGAGCGAAGCGCGCAATCCCTCGCGTAGGATGTTTCTACCGTTTGCTCCCGCATTCACAACGGTTTACATTCATTCCAGCGCCAAATGCGGGATTCATCGATGTCCTCTCTCACTTCCGTCCGGCCGGCACTGCGTCCCGGTTTCTCATCTGCTGACGAACTCTGGCAGGCGATCCTCAAACACATCCGTTACACCCTCGGACAATCCCGAGTCGACCTAAGTCCCAGGGCGATTCTGCGGCCGCTCGCGCTGGCCATTCGAGACCGGCTGATCGACGGCATGTTGGAAACCGAAGAGCGATATCGGGCCAGCGGCGCCAAGCGCCTGTATTACCTCTCCATGGAGTTCCTCATGGGTCGCGTACTCAGCGATAACCTGTGCAATCTGCAGCTCACGACTCTGTGCCGGGAAACCTTGGCAGAGCAGGGCGTCGATCTTGAGGAGGTGCTGGAGAGCGAACTGGATGCCGGTCTGGGGAACGGAGGCTTAGGGCGGCTAGCTGCGTGCTTCCTGGAATCGATGGCCACACTGGGTATTGCGGGATTCGGCTACGGCATCGACTACGAGTTCGGGATGTTTACCCAGGAGATTCAAGATGGGTACCAGCGCGAGAAGCCCGACCGGTGGAAGAGATACGGAACTCCTCTTCAGATTCCGCGCCCGAGTCTCTCGGTAGAGGTTCCCATCTACGGCCGCTGCGATGTTCACGCGCGTAATGCGCAATGGACCGATCAGAAGCTAGTGCTCGGCGTCCCCAGCGACATGCCGGTGGCTGGATACGGCGGACGCACCGTGAACTATCTGCGACTGTTCGCCGCGCATGCCTCGGAAGACTTTGATATCCAAATCTTCAATCGCGGAGATTACATTCGAGCCGTCGAGCAGAAAATCGCCGGCGAGAATATTTCGCGCGTGCTCTATCCGTCTGACCAGGTGAAGTCAGGCAAAGAGCTTCGCCTGCTTCAGGAGTATTTCCTCGTCGCCTGCGCGCTTAGAGACATCCTGCGCGCCTTCATGTCAGACAACGGCGATCTGGAGCAGCTTCCTGAGAAGAGCGCGATTCAGATGAACGACACTCATCCGGCGCTCGCCGTTCCCGAATTGATGCGAATACTCGTCGACGAACACGGGATGGAATGGAAGCGCGCCTGGGAAATCACGCAGGCCGTCTTCGCGTACACGAATCACACGCTGCTGCCGGAAGCGCTGGAGAAGTGGCCTTTGCCGCTGATGGAGCACGTGTTGCCGCGGCACATGAACATCATCTTCAACATCAATCATGATTTCCTGCTGAAGGTGGTGCAATCCGATCCTCTGGATTTCGAGCGCACCCGCCGAATGTCCATTATCGAAGAGGCCGACGAGAAGCAAGTGCGCATGGCGCTGCTGGCCACTGTGGGCAGTCATTCGGTGAACGGCGTCTCCGAGCTGCACAGCGAATTGGTGAAGACAACACTCGTGCCCGAATTCGCGAAGATGTGGCCGGAACGATTCAACAATAAGACGAACGGTGTGGCCCATCGCCGCTGGGTGCTGAAGGCGAATCCCGGATTGTCACAGCTGTTGAATCGCACCATCGGTGAAGATTGGATTACGGATTTTGATCAGATTCATCGCTTCGAGGGGGCATCGGAGGACGCGGTCCTCCGCGCGGAGTTCCGTGAGATTAAGCGCGACAACAAACAGCGCCTGGCGAAGGTGATCGCGCAGACCACTGGAGTGCTGGTCGATCCGGAATCGATGTTCGACGTGCACATCAAGCGCTTCCATGAATACAAGCGCCAGCTTCTGAACCTTCTGCGCATCACATGCGACTATCTGCGCATCACCGAAGATGGTGAGACGCTTACCACTCCGGCTACGTACATTTTCGCCGGCAAGTCCGCGCCTGCATATTTGGCGGCAACACAGATCATCAAACTGATCAACAACGTGGCTCGCACGATCAATACCGACAAGCGCGTCCGCGACCAGATCAAGATCGCCTTCATTCCTGACTATCGCGTATCCCTGGCAGAGATCATCATCCCTGCCGCCGACTTGAGCGAGCAAATCTCAACGGCAGGGATGGAGGCTTCCGGCACCGGCAATATGAAGCTCTCCATGAACGGCGCGCTCACCATGGCCACGCTCGACGGCGCGAATATCGAAATCCTGGAGAAGGTCGGCGATGACAACATGTACATCTTCGGATTTACCGCCGATCAGATCGCGGAGCGGCAAGCGAAGGGATTTCAGGCGCGGGAGATCTATGACAGCAATCCGAGGATTCGGCGCGTGATCGATACTCTGTCCTCAGACCGTTTTTGCAGCAATGAATTCGGCCTCTTCCGCTGGGTGTACGAGACCATGGTCTATCGCGACCGCTATTTCCACCTCGCCGATCTAAGCTCGTACATTGAGACCCATGAACGTGCGCAGCGCGACTTCGCTGACCAGGAGAACTGGAGCCGCCGAGCGATGCTGAATGTCGCTCGCATGGGCAAGTTCTCGAGCGACCGCACCATCCGGGAATATGCGGCGGACATCTGGCATCTGTCGGGCGAGAGACAGCCAGCGGTCGTGTGAGTTTGTCCTTGCAGCACAGGCGCCTGGCGAATCACAGCCGAGGGCGGCTGTGACACGTTGTTATAATTTTCAGAACGAATGAAGCAGTCATCGAAAACACACTCGCGCGCTTCTCGCTCCAACAACACTCCTAGAATGCGCTCAACCACGGTGCTTTGCGTGCGCCGCGACAACAAGGTAGTCATGGCCGCCGATGGGCAGGTTACGCTCGGCGAAGGAGTGATTAAACACAACGCACGTAAGATTCGTCGTTTGTATCAGGACAAGATTCTGGCGGGATTTGCCGGATCAACCGCCGACGCGTTCTCGCTGTTCAGCCGATTCGAAGCAAAGCTCGAGCAGTATCACGGCAATCTGGGGCGTGCTGCCGTGGAACTCGCGAAAGACTGGCGCACGGATAAGATCCTTCGCAATCTTGAAGCGCTGCTCATTGTTGCCGACCCTGGCCAGACGTTCTTGATCAGCGGCGCCGGAGACGTGATCGAACCTGATGAAGGCATCGCAGCGATCGGCAGCGGCGGTTCGTACGCCCTGTCAGCCGCTCGAGCATTGATGAACAATACCGAACTGCCGGCGAGAACCATTGCGGAAGAATCAATGAAGATCGCCGGACAGATCTGCATCTTCACCAACGATCGCATTACCTACGAAGAACTCGCCGCCGCGCCACAATCCGCTGTTGCGGCGCAAGACGGCGCGCTGGGCTAAGTGCCTGCCGGTGTGGCTCTACGGAGCGCCGGACATCCTCTTCCGGAAAAGAGGAGAGGGCGACACTCACGAGTGCCGGCAAATCATGCTTAGCGATTGCACGATAAACTTAGCATTGCGCTGGTGCTACTTCTTGAACGCCTCTTTGTTGACTACATAGGGCATCTTCGCCGGATTTCCGCCATAGTTCTGCTCCAACACATCGATCAGCCCCTGCACGCAGCGCCCGGCCATGCCTACGTTCGGATCGGCTGAAAGCCGCGTTTCAGTTGCGCCACTGGCGAAATGGTGAAAGAGGCGGCAGCGGTCTTCAAGCTTTGGGTCACGCAGGGGAGAATCTGCCGGCAGCGGCTCCTTTTCAAAGACGTCAAGGGCGGCGCCTGCAATCCAGCGCTCCCTGAGCGCCTTGGCCAAGGCGTTCTCATCGACGACCGGGCCGCGCGAGGTGTTGATCAGATAGGCGCTCGGCTTCATCATCCGCAGAGTGCGTTCGTTGAACAGATGATAGGTCGGAGTGGCGGATTCTTCGGCGCGCAGCAGTGGAACATGGACGCTTACGAAGTCACCCTGCTTCAGCGCCTCTTCAAACTTCACGTACCTGATGGAAGTCTTGTTGCGCTGAATTCTGTTCTCGTGTCGGACGTCCATTACCTTCTGAATTCCGCCGATGTAGTCGCGATTTTCGTATGCCGGGTCGTAGCAGAGGATGTCCATGTCCATACCTGTGCACTTCTTAATCATCGCCAAGCCGATACGTCCGGTGCCGATGATGCTGACTGTCTTTCCTGTAACTTCGTCTCCCAAAAAAGGAAGAAACGGATGCCAGGCGCCCCACTGCTTTTCGCGAACCAGCTTTTCGCTGGGCCAAAGCTTACGCGCAACCGCTCCCATGATGAAAAATGCGAATTCCGCGGTTGCCTCGGTGAGAACGTCGGCGGTATTTGTGAACGGGATTCGATAACGATTGGCGTCGCTGCGATTGATATTGTCGAAGCCTACCGCAATTTGGGCGATGACCTTCAGGTGTCCTTTACCGGCTTCGAATACTTCCTCGTCGATGGAATCGCGCAGCGTGGTAATCAGCCCATCGATTCCGGAGCCGACCTTTTCGATGATCAGTGACTTTGGCGGAGGGTCCGATCTGGGATAAACCTCGACCTCGCATCCGCGCTCGCGCAACCGGCCAAGCGCGGGCTCGCCAATGTCACAGGTCGCGTACACGCGGAATTTGGACATGCTTGTCTAAAGGTTGCTGCTCGCCCAGCGGTTGATCCGATCCAGCGCCTTGTGAATGTTCTCAATGGAATTTGCGATGCTGAAGCGAATATAACCCTCGCCGTAACTGCCAAATGATGTACCAGAGAGGCACGCCACTCCGGCTTCTTCGAGCAGAGCGTCGGCCAACTTTTTCGATGTCCAGCCGGTACCCTCGATATTCGGGAAAACGTAAAACGCGCCGCGCGGCTTTTGGCAGCGAAATCCCTTGACGCCATTCAGCCCTTCGACCATTACCTCCCGGCGAGCGCGAAACTCACGCAACATGTGATCCACCGAAGATTGATCGCCGCCCAGAGCCTCTACTCCAGCAACCTGAGTAAAGCTCGCGGTGCAAGAATTCGAGTTCGTCATAAGACGTGAGACTTGCGCCGCCAAATCGGGCCGCATCACTCCGTATCCGAGCCGCCATCCCGTCATCGCGTAGGTCTTCGAGAAGCCATCGAGCAGGATAGTGCGCTCACGGAATTCGGGAATCGACATCAACGAAAAATGCTTACCGTCGAAGATCAGCCGGCTGTAGATTTCGTCGGAGAGCACCATGATGTCGCGATCGCCAATCGCGTGCGCGATAGCGCGTACGTCTTTTTCATCGAGCACTCCGCCGGTGGGATTGTGCGGCGAATTGAGAATGATGAGCTTGGTGCGCTCCGTAATCTTGGCGGCAAACTCGCTTACGTCGAAGCCGAACTCACGATCTTCGCGCAGGTGAATGGAAACCCCACGGCCGCCAAGAAAATCAATCATGGACTCGTAAATCGGGAATCCCGGATTGGGGAAGATGACTTCATCGCCCTCTTCTACCAGAGCAAGCATGGCGAAGAAGATGATTGGCTTTCCCCCAGGGACCACGACCACCTCTTCGGGCGCGACCCGAACATGGCGTGTCTCGCCGACGTATTTTGCGATGGCTGCGCGCAGCTCCGGCAGCCCTGCCGAGGGGCCGTAGTGTGTCCAGCCTGTCTTAAGAGCCTGTACTCCCGCCTCGACAACATTCGCGGGGGTATCGAAGTCAGGCTCCCCAATCTCGAGGTGGACAATGTCTTTGCCTTTAGCTTCAAGAGCGCGAGCGCGAACCAACACCTCGAAGGCAGTTTCGGTCCCAAGGCGTTGCATGCGCTTCGCCAGTTTCAATGGGTGTTTTATGACTGCAGTTGGCATGAGGAACGGCAAAACGGCAAACCGGAAATTATAATTCGTCGTGGGAGCTTGATAGTTCAGGCAGAAAACGTAACGCCCCGGGCTGGCCAAAGCCGCCGGGGCGTTATGGGGTTCGGAGGGCATCCGAGAACGCCGTTCTAATACTGCGATTTATAAACTTTCCCAGGTCACCATGAGCAGATAGTACGCGTTAGTGGGCCTCTGCAGAAGCGAATCATGAATCCTGCAGTTACCTCGGTAATGGCTTATTTTGTGCAACTTGCACAATCCTTAGGAACTTCCTGCCGGACTGTGTTGCGACGGTAATTCTCATCGGGTAGTGATGGATTGCAGGACTTTGACGAGATCCTGCCGGAATTTGCTCCAGGGATGCAGTTCAGCGGTCGCACGTGCGGAGCAGCGCATTTGTCGGATGAGAGCACGGTTGCCGGCGGCCCATTCAAGCCGTGCCATGAGCTCGGAGAGATTGGCGGGGCTAACAATAAAACCATTTTCGGATTCCCGAATCAGGTCGCCTGCGCAGCAGTTGCTGGTCACCAATGCAGGTGTGCCACACGCCAGAGCTTCGAGGACTACAAGACCAAAACCGTCGCCTAGAGAAGGCAGACACAGCAAATCGGCGCACCGATATTCATTTCTGAGCGCGTCCTTACCTAAAGTGCCAAGGAATGTCGCCTCACAGCCATATTGCTTCTTCCATCTCTGCTGGGAAGACGAACTTCCAACAATGCGAAGCTCCGCGTTCGTTAACTTCAGGCGGCGCCATGCTTCCAGCAGATAATGCAGTCCCTTCTGCTTGAAAAGCTGGCCGACGAAAACGACAGTAAACATTTTTCGACTCTCCTGGCCCGGCGCAAAGAATTCAAGATCGACCCCGTAGGGCACGACGGCTATGCGATCCGTCGATACTCCATTTTCAGTCAGCGTTTGGCGTGCGTAATTCGAGGGTGCTATGCAGAAGTCGGCGAGAAGAGGTTCGCGAGCGTAAGCCGCAAACACCTCCGCAGGCCAATTGCGTTCGTCATGCGCATCATCGTCGAACTCCGGAAGCAGCCTGTCGGAGGTCAGCGCTTTGCGTACCGATGCGGGATGCGGCTGCATTTGGAACAGCACTTTTGCCGATCGTGGAGCTTGCGCGAAAGCGGCGCTCGCGACGTGCGAATACGCGAGCAGCCCACTGCCATGCTCTGCCGCGATGCGTCCGGCTGCTTCCCCCAGTAAGCTCACGTGCTCTGTCCAACTCCGAGGATTTCTCCATGTTTTGAGGGCGTACAACGGATGCCACTGAACCGCAATAGAAGGCAACTTCGAACTAAACCGCCGGCTCAATCTTGACTGAAACGATGACGGAAGAAGACGAACGGCATTGCGCACGGATGGCCGATCTAAAGGACTATAGAAATCTGTAACAAACGTCTTCAGCAGGCCGGCTTCTTGCAGCGCGATCGGTACCTGGTATCCGTCGCGTGCTCCGGCGAAGACGGCTACCCAGGAGTTCACCGAGATCGAATGCGGGTTTTCAGTAGCTGTGAGCTCTGAGGGAGGAACGTTTTCCGTCATGCAGATTCGAAAGGATAGTCGACGATCTCAGCGCTCGAGGCGGACGCTCCACTGCTTCCTTGAGTTCTGGTCGACGATGATGATCATGCGCCCATCCTCTCCCGCGCGTACAGCAGGTTCTTTCTGCTTAAATGTCTTGCCATCCTCCTGCTCAAAGCTAAACGTGATCTCGCCGTCTCCGGTCGGTTTGATGTGGTACCAGTACGATGCACCGGGCAGAATGCTGCCGGTTCCAAAAGATGCGCCCGGATAATCCAGTTCGACGTTGCGCAACGGCACTTTCGCGTTGTTCTGGATCGTGACATCGATCCCATGAGAGCGGCACCCGAGCACCGTCAGGCTCAGAAACGCTGCGAGTAAACAGATAGATATGTGAAGCTTCAATGGGATAGCGAGAGACTGCAAAAGCTCTCACGCGCTGGTTGGGTCCGGCATTTTCACTGGACCTTTTCGTTCCAGAATCCGCGCGCTGAGCACCACTCCATCGCGATTGTCGTGCAGCTTGAGCGAGAAGACCAGCACATTCCATACATATCGCGGACTTTTTCTCGGCAACGGAACTCCGCGAAACGTGCGGTCAATATAAGTCTCGCGTGTATCCGCCACTGTGCGGATGATTTCCTGCCACTCTTCTCCCAGTTCGGGAAACTCCTGAAAGAGATTCTTGCCCAGAAACCAGGAGCGTTTTTTTTCGAGCAGCTTTGCCAGGGTTTCGTTCACGTATTGCCAATTGCCGTCGCGATCCATAATTTCGAGCACCACGTCATCTCCCATGGCCATGTTGATTCGCGAGTAGTAGAAGTCGCGCGCATCGACCACCACGGGCTTGCCGCGCCGCTTGGCTTCGAACGACCGTAGAGCCCCAAGCAAGTCGTCGACC
The DNA here is from genome assembly GCA_045808065.1 of Terriglobales bacterium. GTDB lineage: Bacteria > Acidobacteriota > Terriglobia > Terriglobales > Acidobacteriaceae > Gp1-AA112. The sequence continues at coordinate 108,717 of JBJMGD010000001.1, forward strand.
GAGCTGTAGCCTTTCAGCAGATGCATGTCTTCCACTCCGCCAAACCTGCGTTCCAGGGTGGCGGAGAGGATGATGATGGGAACCTGCGGGCGCTTTTCCCGCAAGGTATTGGCTACTTCCGTGCCAAACTTTCCAGCGCCAAGGTGGTAATCGAGTACAGCGATATCCGCTTCGTGCAGCCGCGCTTCCGCTTCTTCGATGGAAGAAGCTGTGACAGCTTCATATCCGTGTTTCCGCAGGATCGCGGAGCGCAGGAATAAATTGTCAATGTGATCATCCAGCAAGAGCACCCGGATTGGGGGCCGTGCGGCTGCGGGTTTTTTTTCGTCCATCGTGGTGGAAGACTGCCCCGGGCGATCCATTCCAGGTACTCACCTCACGGTGGTTGGATGCGAGCCAGTCATATTGAGTCTATTCGACGCTCACGCCTTCGCGCACTTTAGCCTTGGAAGATGATCGCAGGCTGCGCGCCAGCTCCGGAAGACGGCTGAAGATCGCCACCGCGCGCAGCCACTGGCGATTCTCGATTGCAGGATATCCACTTACCACTTTGCCTGCTGCCACATCGTTAGGAATGCCGGTTTGCGCAGTGGCAATCACGCCATCACCGATTGAACAGTGCCCTGCAACCCCGACTTGGCCTGCGAGAATGACATCATTGCCGACGTGGGTGGATCCTGCGAGGCCGACCTGCGCGCATAGCAGAGTGCGTTCTCCAACTTTGGAACCGTGGCCCACCTGAACCAGGTTATCGACTTTTGTGCCCCGGCCGATGCGCGTTTCGCCGATGCTGGCCCGATCCACGCAGGCGTTTGCCTGCACTTCAACGTCGTTCTCGAGAACCGCCGGCCCAGATTGCACGATCTTGTGCCACTCCCCTCTGTCATTTTTAGCGAATCCAAAACCATCGGAGCCTACAACCGCTCCATTTTGCAGAATTATGTTGTCTCCCAGAACACAGTTCTCTCTCACAACCGCGTGAGCGTGCGCAAAGAAATGCTTGCCAATGCGGGCGCCGGGATAGATGACGACATGCGCCAACAGCGTGCTGTGCTCTCCGATTTGAACGTCGCGCTCCACTACGACGTAGGCGCCAATCGAGGCACCCTTGCCGATTTTCGCCGAAGGATCGATCACCGCAGTTTTGTGAACTCCCGGTTGGCGCTCCTGTTGCGGATAAAAGAGTTCTATAGCATGCGCAAACGCGAGATACGGATTCTCGTGTCGCAGCATGGGACGTTCAAGAGGAGGGAAGTCATTACCGACAATGATGACACCGGCCCGAGTTGATCGCGCCGCCGCGGTGTACTTGGGGTTGGCAACAAAAGTGATTTGCGCTGATGTCGCGTCTTCGATGCCGGCCACGCCAGTGATCTCGGTATCGGCAACAGCGTGTTCGAGTTTCCCCCCAAGATGTTGCGCAAGAGCCTGCAATTTCATGGGAAGAATTCTAGTAGCTGCTGCCTGCTCTAGCTACTGGCCGCTAGCTACTCGCTGCTAGCAACTCGAAATGCGTGTTCAGCGCAGCGATGGGTGGATTGTGCTTCAATTTCCGGACTTGGCTAGCAGCCAGTAGCCACCACTTACGTCCCAGCCGCTTCCTCTTCATCGAACATCGGCACTTGCCCGGTGTCTCTTTCTTCTTTCTTCCGGCGTATACCGCCGCCAATTACCGCGAGCACATTTATGGAGGACACGGCAGAGCGCGGCACGAAGATGCGTTGGGTGTTGGAGCGGGTATCGGGCGGGATAATCAGGTAGCCTTCGCCCGTGAGTAGCCTTAAGTCATTCGGCATTAAGCCTTCGAGCATGTCATTGTCGTTGAATTCGATTCGGACCCAGAGCCCCTCCGTCCGCGGACGGGTGGTAAAGGTCTTGCGGCCCAGCGCTTCGGTATCTCCGAAGTCGCGGACGAAGTAAACACCTTTAACCTCCCGCAGATCGATGAAGATCACTTTGCCGGACTGGGTGAGCAGCTCCAGCTTGCCTTCCGACACGAAGTTCGCCCCTGCAACGTAGCCAGTCAGGCTATCGCGATCCATCTTGCGAACGATTACCTTCTTGTGTGTGGAGGGCATCAGAGCGCTTGCCGGAATGGCGATTCTCGCACGTTTATCCCTTCAGGTTCCCCATACCAGCCTCGCCAGTAGCCAACTTGTCAATGGCTGTGATAATGTTCTAGGTTTGCCGTGACCATTCAGGGCCTGCGTCAGGCTAAGTGCCTACATTGGAGATACTTACTGGCTTACGGTATTCAGGCCGTCCAATCCCAAGTACGTCCTTCCAAGGTTGGCAGTCTGGGCTTTTGGCTCGCTGTGAATATCCTGCCGTCCAGGAGCAAGCGCGAACACCAGAATGGCTGATTACATTTACATGATGGAGAGCCGCCTCTCACCGGCGCAGCTCCAGGTAGTTGGACAGGTGCAGGAGATCGCACGCGCCCACGAGATGAACGTTTATCTTACCGGCGGCGCGGTGCGCGACATTATCAGCGGCTTTCCCATCCGCGATCTCGATTTCACGATCCAAGGCAACGTAACCAAGCTCCAGAAAGACCTGCAAAAAATCGGCGCCATTATCCAGGGCAGCGACGAGAACACGCGCATCCTCTATGTGCTGTTCCCGAATCACGTTCGCACCGAGATTGCGAGCGCCCGCTCAGAGAGCTATCCCAAGCCGGGAAAACCGGAAGTCACATTCGAAACCATCAATGAGGATCTGCGCCGCCGCGATTTCACGGTCAACGCGATGGGGCTGTCACTGAATCCCGGTTCACGCGGCTTGCTGATGGATCCGTTCAACGGCGTGGCCGACCTTGAGACCAAGCATCTTCGCATTCTCCACAACTACGCGTTTCTAGATGAACCCTCGCGCATGCTCCGGGCGGTGCGCCTGATGACGCGCTTCCATTGGACACTGGAAGAACGCACGCAGGCTCGCTTCGAGGCTGCGAAAGAGGGGAACTATCTCGAGAACATTTCCAACCGTTCGATTGGGTATGAGATTGAGCAGATCGCGCACGAAGACGACCCGCTGGCAGTGATGAAGGCCTTCGAAAAGGAAGAGTGGATGAAAATACTCTTCCCCGCCTGGACCACCGCGAAAGTCGATGCAGCAGGGCTGACGGCCTTACAAAAGACCCGTCAGCAATTGACTGATATCGGCGTGCAGTCCGATCCAGCGGCAGCGCGCATGTACTTCCTGACTCGGAAGATGTCGGACAAAGACGTCAGCGCGATGCAGAAGCTGTTGCCACGCCACCACTTCGTGGAGCAGTGGCGCAATATCGAGGATGACGCCAAAGGACTTGCGAAGCAGTTGCTTGCGAAGGAGTACGCAGCTCCTTCCGCCACCTGGAAGCTGCTGATGTCAGCTCGTCCCGAGCTCATCCTGTTTCTTGAAGTCACGACCCGCCAATCAGGTGTTCAACAGAAGATCGACGCGTTTCTCACGAAGTGGCCGCAGTACCGCCAGAAGATGCCGCTGCCGAAGATGACCGAGATGCGCATAACCCCAGAGCTCCCGATTTATCCCAAGCTACTCGAAGAGATGTTCTTCCTGATGCTCGACGGCAAGCTAAAGACCGAGGCTGAGATCGTGAAGTATCTCGAGCCCCATCAGCCACCCTTGCCGGTTGCCCCGCCCACGCCAGCGCGCCGCGGCCGAGGCAAAAAGAAGGTGGCCGCAGCCAAAGCCGCTCCTAAGCCGGCGCAGCCATCCGAGGGACAGCCCAGCGCGGAGGCAGCCCCTCCGCCACAAGTGCAGGTGAAAGCCGCAAAAGGCGTGAAGAAAGAAACTCCTGCCACCAAACCGATTGCTCCGATAACACCACCTGCCCACACTGTTCCCAAGGATGCCATGACTAAGACCTCCTCGACGAAGGCAGGGCCAAAGAGTGCCTTGAAAAAAACTGCCAAGCCACCTCTGAAAGCGAAGCCAGCCCCGAAGAAGCGACCCATGAAGCGCAGTGCAAAGCCATTGAAGAAGCAAGGGGCGAAAAAAAAAAAATAATTTAGTTCCGAGTTCGAGACACAGAAACAAGAAAATGGCTCTGCCGAAATTATCAACAGAGCCAGGCCACAGAAACTCTTAGTTTTCGTCTTTGATCTCGTCCCTAGCTTGAGTAGCCGAGTCAGCATTGACCAACCCATTGCCCGTGAACTTGTTCACCTGTAGCTTTGGTCCAACAAAGAATCACTGCCAATTCCCTGTTAATTCCCTGTTTCTGAAGTGAAAGTCGCGTTTTTGGCCCAGAATTCGACGATTTCACGGGGAAGCCCAAAGTGAGAGCGGACAGGAGACGAACACTTTCGCCCGTGTCCTTTTTTCCACCTGCCGTCCTCAATATCCTCACGCGGTCTTTGAGCTGAATCCAAGTAAAATTGTCCTCAGGATTTCCCTAGCCGTGTCAGAGTTTACACACCTTCATCTCCACACCGACTACTCACTCCTCGACGGAGCCTGTGATGTTGACAGGTTGGTCAAACGCGTAGCCGGTTTGGGGCAAACGTCGGTCGCAATGACCGACCACGGCAACATCTTCGGCGCGGTTGCCTTCTACAACGCCGCCAAGAGTGCGGGAGTAAAGCCGATCATCGGCTGTGAGCTTTACGTCTGTAAGAAAGACGATCACCGCGCGGCTCCTGAAGGAGACGAGTACAACCATCTGCTGGTGCTAGCGGAGAGCGATGAAGGCTATCGCAATCTGGTAAAGATCACCTCCGAGGCTTCGCTCCACGGCATGTACTACAAGCCTCGCGTCAGCAAGAGGTTTCTTGCCGAGCACGCTAAAGGGCTCATTGGGCTTTCCGGATGCCTGGCCGGCGAATTGTGCGAGAACCTGATGGCCGGCAAGTATGAAGGCGCTCGTGAAACGGCCAGCACGTATCGAGATATCTTCGGTGAGGGGAACTTCTTTCTTGAAATTCAGGATCAGGGACTTGCACAGGAGAAGCAGATACGCCCCGATTTGCTGCGGCTCGAAAAAGAGCTCGGCATCCCGCTGGTCGCCACCAATGATAGTCACTACATTTGCGGAGAGGACTCGTACGCGCATGAGGTTCTGCTCTGCGTGCAGACGGCGTCTTCAATTCACGATGAGAAGCGTTTCAAATTCGATGGCGATCAGTTCTTCGTTAAATCCGCGGACGAGATGCATCGCGTCTTCGGCGAGATTCCCGACGCACTCCGCCGCACGATGGCGATCGCGGAGCGGTGCAACGTCAAGATCGACAAAGTCAAAAATCCCTTTCCCCGCTTCGAAGTTCCCGAAGGATTCAATCTCGACAGCTACTTCGAGCACGTGAGCCGAGCAGGATTCGCGAAGCGCCTGGAGATTATTCGTTCGTTCCAGGCTAAAGGCGAATTGAGAAAATCGATCAGCGATTACGAACAGCGACTGTCGCGCGAGATCGATTGCATCAAGCAGATGAAGTTTTCCGGATACTTCCTAATTGTCTGGGACTTCATTCGCTATGCCAAAGAGAACGGCATTCCTGTTGGTCCCGGCCGCGGATCCGCCGCTGGTTCGCTCGTGTCCTATGCGATGGAGATCACAGACATCGATCCTCTGCAGAACGAATTGCTCTTCGAACGATTCCTGAATCCGGAACGCGTTTCGATGCCCGACATTGACGTGGACTTCTGCATGAACCGTCGTGGAGAGGTAATCGACTACGTCACGCGCAAATACGGGCGCGAGCAGGTCGCGCAAATCATCACCTTCGGCACGATGGCGGCGAAAGCGGCGATCAAGGACGTAGGTCGGGCCATGGATATTCCGTATGGCGATGTTGATCGCATCGCCAAAATGGTTCCGAACACGCTGAATATCAGCATCGGGCAAGCGCTTACCGATTCTCCACCGCTCCAGCAGGCGTACGACAGCGAGCCGCAGGTGCGAAACTTGATCGACATCGCCCAGAAACTCGAGGGCTTAGTCCGCAATTCTGGAGTGCATGCTGCCGGCGTTGTGATCTCTCCGCAACCGCTGACGGAACTCGTCCCGCTGCACAAGACAAAGAACGACGAAATCGTTACCGCCTTTGACATGAAGGCGGTCGAGAAAATCGGGCTGCTCAAGATGGATTTCCTTGGGCTCACCACGCTGACCATTCTCGATGATGCCTTGCGCCTGATCGAGCAGTTCCGCGGCGACAAGCTCGATCTTTTGGCGCTGCCCCTTACCGATCCGGTCACCTACGAAAAAGTCTTTCATACCGGGCTTACTTCAGGCGTCTTCCAGTTTGAATCTCAAGGAATGCGCGATGTCTTGCGCCGCTACCAGCCCACCGTAATCGAAGACCTCACCGCTCTCAATGCGCTGTATCGTCCTGGTCCGATTCAGGGCGGCATGATCGACGACTTCATTGAGCGCAAGCACGGACGTAGAAAAGTCGAATACGAACTTCCGGAGCTGGAAGAGATATTGAAGGAGACCCTCGGGGTAATTGTCTATCAAGAGCAGGTGATGCAGATCGCCAACCGCCTCGCCGGATATTCACTCGGTGAAGCCGATCTCCTGCGCCGCGCCATGGGAAAGAAAGATCCGGAGGAGATGGCGAAGCAGCGCGACCGCTTCGTGAAAGGCGCGATTGAACGTGGCTTTCCCGAGAAGAAAATCGTCAAGATCTTCGATCTCATGGAGCAGTTCGCCGGGTACGGCTTTAACAAGTCGCACTCCGCTGCTTATGCTCTGCTTGCTTTCCAGACTGCTTATCTGAAGACACATTATCCGGTGGAATTCATGGCGGCTCTGCTCACTTCACAGGCGAGCAGCACCGATGGAGTTGTGAAATACATCAACGAATGTCGAGAGATGGGTATTCCGGTCGAACCGCCAGACCTTAACTTCAGCGATGCGAATTTTACGCCACACGGCGAGGCGATTCGATTTGGGCTCTCGGCGGTGAAGAACGTCGGACGCAATGCTATCGATTCCATCATTCAGGCCCGCAAAGAAATCAAGAGCTTCTCCTCCTTGTTCGAGTTTTGCGAGAAAGTCGACCTTCGCCTGCTGAACAAGCGAGTGGTCGAGTCATTGATAAAGAGCGGCGCGATGGATTCTCTTGGCGGGCGCGCTCAGCTTATGGCAGCGCTCGATCGCGCAATGGAGCGCGGACAAAAAACGCAACGTGATGCTGAATGTGGCCAGCATGGCCTGTTCGGCGTTTTTCAGACTGATAGTCCGCAGCATCCCGACCGGCTTCCTGAGGTTCCAGATTGGGACGAATACCAACGCTTGGCAGCCGAGAAAGAGATCTTGGGGTTCTTCATCACTGGCCATCCGATGGAGAAGTATCGCGACAAGCTGATGGACTTCAGCGCTCTCGATACCTCCGCCATCTGCGCTATGAAGCAGGGCACGGGAAAAGATGAGATTACGACTGCGGGCATCATCGCTGGAGTACGCGTCGTCAAGTCTCGCAAAGGCGATCTGTACGCGCAGGCTGTGCTCGAGGATATGGCTGGATCGGTAGAGGCTATCGTATTTCCGGAAGCCTACAAACGGCTCGCGGACAAGCTCAAGATGGAAGTTCCCGTCCTGGTCCGTGGAGCAATACGCGTCGAAGAAGGCTCCAATCCAAAACTTGCCATTTCGACAATCACTTCTCTGGAAGAAGCTCAACCCAAGCTTCCCCGCTCTCTCCGCATTCGCCTGCCCCTAGATAGCGCTCAGCCCGAAACTGTGGATGCTCTGCACAACCTTTTTCAGGAACGCAAAGGCCAAGCCAAGGTGCTGTTCAATTTGGAACGCACCGGGGATTTCATGGTGGTGATGGAGGCCGACGGCTATAATGTTCAAGCTGACCGGGTCTTCATTTCACGCGCGGAAGAACTCTGCGGACGGGGCAGCGTTCAGATAGTTGACTGAACGCAGTCTTACCCTCAGCCTCAACCTCATCCTCCATTCATGGACGCCGCGACCAAAGCCAAGAAAGACATCGAGAGCATCGAGCGGCAAATCTCACAGCTTGAAGCAGCTCCGGGCGCGGACATCGAGACAAAGAAGCAGCTGTACGAACTTCATCGGCAAGTAGAGGTTCTGAATGCGCAACTTGATGCAACCAGCTCAGCATGGCATACGACAGAACTGGCGCGTCATCCGCAGCGTCCATATTTTCTGGATTACGTAGAGCGCCTCTTTTCCGATTGGAGCGAAATTCACGGCGATCGCCGATTCTCCGATGATCCGGCGCTTCTGTGTGGCATGGCCCGTTTTCACGGGGATGAAGTGCTGCTGCTGGGCACCCAAAAAGGCCGCGATGCGAAGCAGCGCGTGCAGCGCAACTTTGGCATGGCCAATCCTGAGGGATACCGCAAGGCTCTGCGCGGTATGAAGCTGGCAGAAAAATTCAAGCGTCCGATTATCAGCTTCATCGATATTCCGGGAGCTTATCCCGGACTCGGGGCGGAGGAGCGGGGTCAGGGTGAGGCCATTGCAGTGAATCTCCGCGAAATGGCGCGGCTCCAAGTTCCGACTATTGCTCTGATCACCGGGGAAGGTGGCAGCGGCGGAGCTTTGGCCATAGCTGTTGCTGATCGGGTGCTGATGCTGGAAAACGCGATTTATTCGGTGATCTCTCCCGAGGGCTGCGCCTCGATCATGTGGCGCGACGCGACCAAGAAGGAGGTGGCAGCGCAGGCAATGAGGATCACTGCTCCCGATCTGCAGGAGATGAACTGCATCGACGGTATCGTCGCTGAACCCGATGGCGGTGCCCACGTCGACCCTGATGCCGCAGCCGCGCTGGTCGATGAAGCACTTCAGCGGCACCTCCGTGAACTCCGCAGCCTGCCGGCCGATCAACTGCTTGCTTCACGCTATAAGAAGTTTCGCAACATCGCCCAGTTCTTCACCGAGCGCTGATGGCGAGACAAAAAAGTCCTACACTCCCGAAGTCAACGAGCGGCAGAACCATCGTGGCCCTTGCTTCCTGTCGGATCGATTTGGCCGGCAGTACGCTCGACCTTTGGCCTCTTTATCTCTTTCATCCGGGCGCAGTGACGGTCAACTTTGCGGTAAACATTCTCACGCGCTGTCAGATCATTGCTGGGAACGATGAATCCATCCATTTCAAATCCATCGACACTGGACGCGAAGATCATTTCTGCAACTTCGATGAGTTTTGCCAAGCGAAAAACGTTCAGCATCATCTCGCAGCGCATCTCGTGCGCTTTTTCCTGCCGGCGGGAACACCGCAGGATCGTGGATTCACCATCGAAACCAACTCGGAGTCTCCTGCAGGCGCGGGCATCTCGGGTTCGTCAGCGTTGATGGTGGCGACCGTGGCCGCTCTGGCTCGGTACACGGGCCGCACGCTCGACCGGGAAGAGATTCGAGTAATCGCGCAAAATGTGGAAGCACAATTAATCAAGGTTCCAACTGGATGTCAGGATTACTATCCTGCGCTTTACGGCGGCATGAATGCGATTCACCTCGATGTGGACGGGATACATCGACAGTCGATCGCGGTATCGCCAGAGGATATTGAGTCCCGGTTTGTGTTGGTGTACACGGGCGCCCCTCGGCATTCAGGAATAAACAACTGGGAAGTATTCAAAGCGCACATCAACGGCGACAAGCGAGTCTTCCAAAACTTTGCGCGAATCGGCGAGATTGCTCGTGCCATGCATGCTGCGCTCGAATCCGGTGACTGGCCCGAGGTAGCGCGGCTGCTGGGAGAAGAGTGGACGCTGCGGCGCACAAATGCGCCAGGCATTACCACTCCGCTGATCGACAAGCTCATCTCGGCGGCAAAGCGCAAAGGAGCGCTGGCAGCCAAAGTCTGCGGAGCCGGCGGTGGAGGTTGCTTCGTCCTCTTCGTTCACGAAGGCAGCAACGAACTCGTGGCTGCGGCCATCCGAGAAAACGGCGGCCGCGTGTTGCCCTTTAAAGTGAATCCGGATGGAGTGACGATAGTAGGCTAGGCTTCGAAACTCAAGACACGGGGTGCCGGTTCATTTATAAATCAAGTACTTTTCCCGCACCGATTGGTAGCTTTCCAGCGCTTCATTCCACTTCGCTGAAATAAATCGCGGATCTACTCCGGCATTCAGGTCGTCCATCGTCTGCTGATTCGATACCAGCTTCGCTATTCTGTCTAGCTGGAAGTCGTTTGGATAGAGCTTGTGCAATGCAGCCGCCAACTCCATTCCCAATTCGGTCGAATCCAGATTCAAACGGTTAGTGACTATCATGTTTACGCCGCCACATTGCTGGTTCGCGTAAACGGATGACGCGGGGGTAAACGTGATCGGGATGAAACGCACGCCGGCGATATGACGCATGTTCAGGTACGCTGCGAATTCCTGCGATTTGATCCATGGCGCTCCCAGCACTTCAAATGGCGTGTCAGTGCCACGGCCAACCGACACATTGGATCCTTCAACCATACCGACCCCGGGATACAGTATGTTCTCGCCCAGACTGCGCAGGTTGGGCGACGGATTGATCCAGAGCTGGCCGGTCGAGTCGAACCAATCTCCGCGCTGCCATCCCTGCATCGGCACGACTGTGAGCTTTGCGCCGAGATTCTTTTCGCCATTAAATAGCCGCGCCAGTTCACCCATAGTCATGCCATGACGCGTAGGAATTGTGTAGTACGAAGTAAAGCTGTACTTGTCGGTATCGACGATTGGGCCGGAAGCGACCGATCCCGTTATGGGATTAGGACGATCAAGAATTATGATCTCAGTACCCGCCTGGGCTGCAGCTTCAAGAAAGTAGCCTACAGTCGTTTCGTAGGTCCAGAAGTGGACTCCCGCATCCTGCAAATCGATAACTACCGCGTCAAGTCCCTTGAGCTGATCGACAGCCGGACGGCGCTTCTCATCCGTATCGCCATAAACGCTGTACACGGGAATGCCGGTGGCCGCGTCCGTCGTGTTGCCGACTTGCGTGGTGTCGAGTTGTCCGACGGCTCCGTGCTCGGGACTAAAGAGCGTGGTGAGCTTCACTCCAGGAACCGAATTGAGGACGTCGATGGTCCTGTGCCCACTTGTATCGAAACCTATCTGGTTGGTGAGGACGCCGATCTTGCGCGGCTCGGAGTCTTCTGCCGCAGGCTTCAGCGCGTCGTAGTGATTGGCTTCGAGTACGTCGATGCCGTTCAAGACAGTCGCATTTCGGTAAGCCATGCGGCGGCTGCCCGTTGCAGCTTCGTTGTATCCCGTAATCGCCAGGAGCGGGTCCTTGTCGTGCAGCTCTTTGCCGAGGTCAAGGACCGTTGCCACCACATTCGCGACTTTGCTTCGTAGCGCCACAACGGAGTGACCAACATGTGGATGTACGGCGTTGGTAAGCAGAATCACGTAAGTGTTCGTGAATGGATCGATCCAAATCGATGTCCCTGTGAATCCGGTATGTCCAAAGGAGCCTACCGGCAGAAGCTCTCCCCTATTCGATGAGAAAACCGAATCGATGTCCCACCCCAGCCCGCGCAGGTTGACTGCATCCGGTGGCTGCTGCGGATGTGTCGCCTTTTCGACTGTGAGCGTCTTCAAAAACGGCTTCCGCTGCGGCTTCGCGTTGATCTCGTCGATCAAAGCCTGCGAGTACTTGGACAGATCGGCTGCCGTCGAGAAGAGTCCGGCATGTCCAGCGACTCCGCCCATGCGCCGCGCCGTGGGATCGTGTACAACTCCACGCAGCATCTGATTGTTCTCGTCGTATTCGGTCGGCGCGATGCGTCGGCGCCAAGACGGGGGCGGCAAGAAGCGCGTCTCCCTCATTCCGAGTGCCTGAAATACAAATGCATCTGCGTATTTGTCCAGCGGCATCTTGGCGACGCGTTCAACCAGAAAGCCGAGCACTTCAAAGTTGATGTCGCTGTAGCGAAAGGCCGAGCCGGCTGGGGTCACCAGCTTGGATGCGAAGGCCATCTGTTGCGCGGTTTCGGTCCCAGTCCACGGCGTCTTGAGGTCGAGATCTTCCGGCAGCCCCGAGTAATGTGTGAGCAGCTCGCGAATAGTGACGTCCTGCTTTCCATTCTGGGCGAACTCCGGAAGATAGGTCGTGACCGGATCATTTAGACGAATCTGGCCCAGCTCAAGCATGCGCAGCACCGAAGGCGTAGTCGCAACGACTTTGGTTAGCGAGGCCAGATCGAAGATCGTGTCAACCGTCATCTTCTCGCGCGTGGGCTCCAGCGAGCGCATTCCGTAAGCGTTTTTGTAAACGACTCTGCCGTGATGTCCCACTACCAGTACCGCGCCGGGACACTGTTTCTGCTCGATAGCGTCCTCGATGACTGCGTCGAGGGTTTTAAATTGGGCTGAGCCCGCCAGCTTCGAGGACCGAGGTGCTGAGGTCTTGCTGGCCGGTTTTCTCGGGGCCGTCGCAGCGCTTTTCTGAGCGAAAGCCGAAGGAAACAGCAGAATCAGAAGCAGAGATAGAAGAGATCGCATACCGAAGTGCTGATTGTGAGGCATGGTGTAGGCGGGGCGCAATCGGTGGGTGTCCCTAAAGACAACGCCGAAGTACAAGGCCTTCAGTAGAATCAGATAAAGCTTTGGAGCGCCGGCTGATTAGGGCGAGGACTCAGCCCGGAGGCTATGTCGAGAATCGTTCCAGTTTATGATCCGAAGCGCAATCCGACGGAATGGAACCGCATGCTGGCAGGTTCGCAAGTGGCGGTTTTCGTCGAAGATGCACGCGCCGAACTGCCGGTCCGCGATTCGTCCGATCAGCCCACGTGCGAACTCTTTGACAACATCGATGTGGCGGGGCTCCATTGCAAGCAGGTGGTCATCGATAATCCGCGTTTGCGCTGCCTCGTCTTCGACAGCCGCGGACGCGGCGGCGGCCCGATCGCGGTGTATGAGCATCCCAAACTGCGCACAGGGGAACTGACCGGACCATTTCGCCGCTGGTTTTCCGCAACACTGATCCTGGCTTCTATCGTCCTGATCTGGGCCGACTGGCGATCAGATTTTGAACGCATGTGGCCGTCCATTCTGGCTTGGAAGCTCCTTACGACGGCTCTCGTCTTTATCACATGGGAATTCGCACTGTTCGTGCAGACGCTCCTGGAGAAGCGTGGCATTCAGATGAGATAAGTAGGTTGAGATCTCAACCTAAAGCAACCGGCTGTTGCATTGCGCTTGGAGCGAGCGAAACTTTCTTCGCTTCCGTCGGCGCGACGTAGTCTCGGTGAGCTGCGCGTTCGGCTGCCCAGGCGCGAAACGTCGGGAGAGCCTGCCGCGCGGCCTCTTCTCCCACCTTTACCAGGCTAAGCGCCTTCTGGAAGTCATCGAAGCCAAAGGCGCTCACGTCGGGCTCGATCAGCAGATCGGCATGGGCTTGCCAGAGGCACGACATATTAGATTGTGCGATAGAGAAGCATTGTCCGATCACTTCCAGAACATGACGCGGGCTCTTCTGCACCCAATGTGCGCTGAAGAAGACGGCTGCAACGCGATCGGCGCCCATCTGCTTGAGCGGTTTTGCCGGCACGGCATGTCCCAGAAGACCATCGACCATCATCTTGCCGTCGACGTTCACCGGCAGGAAGACTCCTGGATAAGCGCAGCTCGCGCGGACGGGATCGATCAATTTGCCTTTGGTAAAAACGATCGGCTCGCCGGTAAGAAAGTCGGTAGCGGTGACCGCCAGCGGAATGCGCAGCTCCTCAAAAGTCTTAACTTTCAGGATGCGCTGCAGGAAACCGGTCATGCGATCGTTGGTGCAGAGTCCAAAACGGGAGATGGTGTAGCGGGCGAAATCTTTGAATCGGACAATCGCCGCCAGTTCTTCCAATTCCTTGGCGGAGACGCCGCTGCAGTAAGCAGCGCCAATCACCGCTCCGACGCTTGTGCCCGCGATAAAGTCGGGGACGATTCCCTCTTCCTCGAGAACCTTTAAGACCCCAACGTGGGCCAAGCCGCGAGCAAAACCGCCGCCAAAGGCAAGGCCAATGCGACAGGGTTTAGGGGGGTCGAGACGGGGTGGCAGGTGCGCGCTCTTTACCTCGCGTGCCAGAGCTCGCACGGACTTATGAAGGCCGTCGAAGAGTTTCACGGGGTCCTCGCCCGCAGCGCCTAATCCCAGTGCAAAGGCAGTGCTAATACCAGCGCCGTCGCTACATACGATGCTCAGGTGTCATCAACAAGATGCAGAGCTCAAGCTCAATTTTCGTTGCATTGCAGGGGCAACTTGGAGCCGGGACCGTCTGTTAAACTGCCGTTCGCTTTCCATTCTCGATTGGAAGAATGCGCTTTTCAGCCCTGAGGACGTGTCGGAGCTGATCGCGCACGCTTAACTGACTTTGGGACACATTAAGGAGACTGGATGTCCGACAGCAGACCCTCAAATCGTCGAGATTTCCTGAAGACCAGCCTGGCGGCCACCGCGGGTATCGCCGCGTTGCCAAAGTGGATGGCCTCCCAAACCGCCAGTGGCGCAAGCAGCTTCGAGCTGAACGAGATTACCCTCGACGATTTGCGGCGTGGCTTGGAGAGTGGCAGGTTTACCGCTCGCGATCTCGCCAAGCAATACCTCTCCCGCATTGAAAGTATCGACAAAGCTGGTCCACGAGTGAATTCGGTGATCGAGATCAATCCTGACGCGCTCGCGATCGCCGACGATCTCGATAAGGAACGGCAGGCTAAGGGCCGTCCCGGTCCGTTGCATGGTATTCCGGTACTAATCAAAGACAACATCGCCACCACCGACCGAATGCAGACCACGGCGGGTTCGTTGGCGCTCGTGGGTTCGCGGCCGCCCAAGGATTCTGCCGTTGCTGCTCGTCTACGGGCGGCAGGGGCGGTGATATTGGGCAAGACGAACTGCAGCGAATGGGCGAACTTTCGCGGCAACCACTCCACGAGCGGCTGGAGTGCGCGCGGAGGACTCACGCATAATCCTTACGCACTTGACCGCAACCCTTCAGGATCGAGCTCCGGATCGGGAGTGGCAACCTCGGCAAACCTATGTGCGCTTTCTGTAGGAACAGAGACTGACGGTTCGATCGTTTCGCCATCATCGCTCAACGGCATTGTCGGCATAAAGCCGACCGTAGGTCTTATCAGCCGCAGCGGAATCATTCCGATTTCCCACACGCAAGACACGGCCGGACCGATGGCACGTACAGTCGCGGATGCAGCGGCGCTACTGACTGTCCTCGCCGGCGTGGACCCCGACGATTCTGCAACGGAAGGCTCGCGCACGCACCTGCAGACCGATTACGGACGCTTCCTGGATGCCAACGGGCTGCGGGGAGCGCGACTGGGGGTGGTACGCAAATATGCGGGATTCAACATCCATGTCGATCGTGTGTTCGAGGAGGCGCTAGCAGCACTGAAACATGCGGGAGCCGAGATTGTGGATCCAGTTGAGATAGCCACCATTGAGAAACTTGATGAGCCCGAGTCTCAGGTTCTGCAATTCGAGTTCAAGACGGATCTCAATCGCTATTTAGCCGGACTGGGGACAAGTTCTCCGGTTCACAGCCTCGCAGACATCATCGCCTTCAATCTCAAAAACAGTGCGCGCGAGCTTCCCTATTTTGGGCAGGAATTAATGGAAAAGTCGCAAGCGAAAGGCGATCTCACCAGTTCGGACTACCAGAAGAGCCTAGCCGACTGCGCTCGTCTCTCGCGGAAGGAAGGCATCGACGCCTCGATGGACAAGTTGCGCCTGGACGCGCTTATCGCGCCAACCGATGGTCCGGCATGGCCCACCGACTTCGTCAATGGCGACCACTTCAGCTCTGGTACCTCAACCTTGGCGGCAGTGGCAGCATATCCTCACGTAACCGTGCCCATGGGATTCGTCTTCGGCCTACCCGTGGGGATTTCGTTTTTCGGAAGGGCCTGGAGTGAGCCGGTACTGATAAGGGTCGCGTACGCTTACGAACAGGCAACGCGGCTGCGCAAGGTTCCACAATTCGCAGTAATGGCACCAATCCCTATGCCCTCTTAAAGCCGCGCCACCTAAGACATGCCAGGCCGTTTCGTTCCGCTTCTGATCTGGCTGTAGAATTTATCCATGAGTCGTTGTTTCCTTCTATCGCTGTTGGCAATGCTCGCGAGCGTCTGCTGCCCAACATTTGGTCAAAGTTCGCCGCAATCGTCGTCGCATCAAGAGCAGCCGCAGACGTCGGACCCAGTACCCAGATCAGATAGCGATCTGCCACTCGAAGCACCCCCGCTCACAGGCAACGAGAGCTCGAGCAAGCAGACGCAGATTGACATCTCGCCGCCAAAGGACGATGCCGCGAAGCATCCCGAGAGCGACGTGAGCGACGTTACCGAGGTCCACGCGTTTAATCCGCATAAAGCCGAAAAGGATGTTGAAGTAGGCGAGTTCTACATGAAGCGCAAGAACTATCGAGCAGCGGAAGACCGATTCCGCGAGGCTCTCATCTACAAGCCGGGCGACGCAATTGCCACTTACCGTTTAGGTGAGGTCCTGGATGCTGAAGGCCAGAGTGCCGAAGCTGCCAAGGTCTACCGCGAATATCTGAACATCCCTTCCAGTGGCAAATACGCACCTGAGGCTAAAAAGGCGCTAGCCCGACTGGATCAGAAGACATCGACCGCGAGGCAGTAACAGCTGAGCAACAGTTAGTCTCGCGAATCGGAACTGACAACCTACTTTTCCGCTCTGACAAACTCATTGGTAGTCGCGTCAACGATCACGCCCAACTCCGGCGAGTTTTCGCTCTCGCCGTAGATCACATGCCACACCAGCATCGATTTCCGCGGCTCCCAATTTAATGTGAAGTTCACGGGCATGTTTGCATTCTTCTTCAGTAACGCAGCGCCGCCATGTTTTTGCGCGGTCTCAAAGGCCTGATCGGAATCGATTTTGAGATAGACGAACTGGAAGGGTTGTGTCGAAGTGTTGGTTGCGCTGAAGCTGTCTTCGCTGCCGGGATTAATTCCCGGGCTTGGAGCGTCAGGTCCGGTGAGCCCAGACCACATATAGGTCTTCATCGCATGGCGCCCCTGAGAGGCGAACAGTCCCCTCCAGATGGCGGATTTGCCATCGTGCCCTAGCGGGGCATTCGGATTGCCGCCTGCATTCTTGTAGTTTTGCGATTGAATGCTGACGGGTTCGGTATCTGAAGACCAGCCACGCGATGTCGTGAACAGCCGTTGCAGCACCACCCGCCCAGTTTCGGCATCGGTTTGTTTAACCTCAGGCTTCGGCTGCGGAGACGATGCCGATCCACCACCTGACGGGGATGAGGAACATGCGGTGAGCGCAAAGGCGAGGGAGGTTGCAACTGCAATCTTGCGGAGCATGGGACGTAATATAACCCTTGCGTTCAGTCGGCAGTCTGAAGCGCTGGGGCTCAGTATCAACCTAGGTAATGGTCTTTCGACTATGAACGAACGATTTCGCGGACAAATGGACGCTTTGCGGACTCTCAACTCCTGTTGAGGAATAAACATGAACTTTTCGCCTCTCCCAGCATCGATTCAGCATACTTTCATCGTTCGACGCGCGTTTAAGCCTGGCCCAACTTCATACATCGATTGAGAGGAACCGATGCACCCCGCAACGAAACAGATTCGCGATGCCATTGCCAATGCAACCGATGGACTGTCGGAAAAGCAGATGCGTCAGCACCCTGAAGGTAAGTGGGATGCGGCTGCCATCCTCGAGCATCTGGCCCTTACGTACGGGTCGACGGCTCGGGTGATGCAGAAGTGTCTCGATGAAGGGCGCCCGCGTGCAACATCGGCAAGCGTGCAACATCGCGTGGCGCAGCTGGCGGTTTTGGCCTTTAGCTACATCCCAAGCGGCAGGAAGGCTCCGAAGCAGGTCGTACCATCAGGAATCGCCGGCCAGGAAGCGCTCCGGCTGATTCTCGACAATCTGGAAAAGATGGATGAGACGCTTGCACGGTGTGAGCAGCGATTTGGCAACAAGGTGAAAATCGCGGATCACCCCGTTTTGGGCCCCATACCCATCAGCGCGTGGCGCAAGTTTCATCTGCTGCACACACGCCACCACATGAAGCAAGTCGCAGCCTTGACAGCCACGTACTCCCGAGTGGGTTCCGGTGTCGCCGCCGCAAGTTGAAGAACCTTGGTGGCCGTTCCACTTAAACAATGCGGAAGCGTTCCATCGCGCCGAGCCTCAACACCAAACCTGCGTTCGGTCACTGTTTCCTCACATGGGTGATGCTCCGTGTTGGTACGTCAGGCGTCACACGGAACAACGCATTGACATCTGAGAAGATCAATCTCGGGAAAATTGGTACGGAGATGTGGTCCAGAATCATAGCGTGAAGTTGTGACTTCTTCGGTGAGCCGCTAAGTGACCGCTTTCTTCTGGAATTGCCGAAGGCCGGCTACGAGCAGCAAGCAGTCGAACAAAGCTAGAGCTACGAGGATGAATGCGGTCGGCAGGTGGGAAAATTGGGGCACCAACGTGGCGCGGAGTCCTTCGCTCGCGTACGCCAGCGGGTTGACTAACACAATCTTTTGCAGAATTGGGAACTTGCTTAAGGCGCTCCATGGATAGTAAGTGCAGCCGAAGAAAATCATGGGCGTGAGGACCATGCTGAACATCAACCCAATGTGTTGCTGATCGACCGTGCAGCCTAACGCCAGGCCGCCCGCGGCAGAGAATCCTGCTACCAGCAGAACGATCACTATGAATAGCAGCGGACTTCTTACACTGAGTTCCAATCCGGGACGGAGGATGATCCAGCCCAAGGGAATTACAATCAGGCCAGCCACAATCGCCTGAATCAGACCGGCGAGCACTTTTTCTATGGCAACCCAGGCGATGTCAATCGGCGCGAGCAGGCGATCTTCGATTTCGCGCGTGAATTGAAACTCTGCAATCAGCGGCATCGCCACAGCCCAGATTCCTGTGAACACCATACTGATAGCCATAATGCCGGGAAGCAGCAGGCTCTTGTAAGCGGCAGGAAGATACCCGCTGCCGACCATCACGCGTCCGAAGATGAAGACGAATAATAGCGGCTGCAAGAACGTCTGAAATAGCAACGGAACAAGATTGCGTCTTGCAACGTGCGCATCGCGAGCCAGGAGAGCGAGGAAGGCTGTGCCGTTCATTCCCGCAAACTCCTGCCGGTGTGGTGGAGAAAGAGATTCTCCAGGCTTGGCTCGGAAATGTGCACGTCCAACAACTCCGTGCCCTCCGATGCTGCCGCATTCACGATCTCGGGAATCAGCGGTCCCCCACGGCTGGCGTAGACATCGACGCCTGTGTCTGCGGCCGAACGGACTTCAGTCACGCCCGGCAAACTCTTGAGGCGTTCGAGAAGGGTCGCCGATTGCACCCTAAAGCGCAACCGCAGCAGGTATCCGCCCGGGACAGACGCCTTCAATTCTTGAGGAGTGCCTGACGCAATGATGCGTCCATGGTCGATGATGGCAAGCCGCTGGCAGAGCGCGTCAGCCTCTTCCATATTGTGCGTGGTCAGCAAAATAGTGCGACCTTTCTGGTTGTACTCGCGGATGATCTCCCATAGGAGGAGACGCGTTTGCGGATCGAGACCAACGCTGGGTTCGTCCAAAAACAAGACTTGAGGGTCGTGCATCATGGCGCGTGCGATCGACATGCGCTGCATCATTCCTCCGGAAAACCCGCGCACGAGCTGGTCGGCACGTTCGGTGAGCTTGAAACGATCCAGCAACTCCGTCGCGCGCAAGTTACGCTCTCGTGAACTGAGCCCAAAGTAAGCGCCATGAAACAGCAAGATTTCGCGAGCGGTGAGAGAAAAGTCCAGGTTAGGTCGTTGAGCGACGACACCAATCTGGCGCTTGGCTGCAGTCTGATTGCGCCAGACGTCGTACTCCCCGATCCAGGCTGTGCCGCTGGTCGGCCGAACTCGCGTGGTGAGGATGCCTACAGTCGTGGACTTGCCCGCTCCATTAGGGCCCAGCAAACCGAAGATCTCTCCAGGCGCAACCTCAAGATCGATGCCGTCTAGAGCTTTAATCTGTGGCTTGGCATCCTTGCTGCCTTTGCCGCTCGCCGCAGATGGAGCCCTTCCTGCTGCTGCAGGCGGAGCTGAGTGGTAGGTTTTGCGCAAATCGTGGGTACGAACAGCTGAATCCATCTGCAAAAATCTCCGGCTGCGGCGCAGCGTCCTGCAGAACCTGGGAACAAACTGGTAAGGAGTATACCTACACGGATGAGTGCCACGCAGTTCCAGAATGGGCCCGAGAACCGTCATTTTGCTTAGAACCCTTGTACCTGCATCACGGTGGAGCAGATTTCGCGGGAGCATTTGACGTTCGGCCTTACAATGGCAAATCGATTTTCTAGGAGGATCCCCTTGTTACGACAGACCGCGAAGTGGTGCTGTATTGCGTTACTTACTGCAACGTCATTTGCTCAGTCGAACTCGCAGGGCGGTCCGAGCGCGCAGTCAGACTCTGACATCGACAAGCGCGCCGATTCCATTCTCAGCCGCATGACCCCGGAGCAGAAAGTCGACCTGCTGGGTGGCGTACAAAGCTTCTACATCCGTGGCTACAAGGAACTGGGGCTGCCGAAGCAGAAGATGTCTGATGGCCCGGTCGGCGTGCGCAACTATGGGCCGGCGACCACAATGGGCGGAATTGGGCTCGCGGCCACCTGGAATCCCGAATTGGTTCAGCGCATGAGCAGAGTCTTCGGCGAAGATTGCCGCGCACGCGGTGTGCATTTCCTGCTCGGACCCGGTGTGAACATTCATCGCGCGCCGATGAATGGCCGCAATTTCGAATATTTTGGCGAGGACCCCTTCTTGGCTGCCCGCACGGCGGTTGCGTATGTTCGCGGCGTGCAGAGCGAAGGCGTTATCGCGACCATCAAGCACTACATGGGTAACAACTCCGAGTACGACCGGCACAACACCGACTCGGAGATTGACGAACGCACCATGCGCGAGATTTACCTGCCGGCGTTTGAGGCCGCTGTGAAAGAGGCGCATGTAGGCGCCATCATGGATTCCTACAACCTCATCAACGGCGAGCACGCCACCCAAAATTCATTTCTGAATGAGCAGGTGGCGAAGAAGGATTGGGGCTTCGACGGCATCATGATGTCCGATTGGAGCGCGACTTATGACGGCATTGCCGCCGCTAATGGCGGACTCGATCTCGAAATGCCTTCCGGCAAGTTCATGAATCGGGAGACGCTACTGCCGGCAATCCAGGCAAGCAAAGTCTCCCAGCAGACCATTGATGAGCATGTCCGCCGCATTCTTCGCGACGCCATCAAGTTCGGATTCCTGGACCATGAGCAGACCGATACCAACATCCCGCTGCTCAATCCTGAGGGTCAGAAGGTCGCTCTTGAGGCGGCGCGCGAAAGCTTCGTACTGCTGAAGAATGACGGTAACATCCTTCCTCTGAACCGTGCGAGCATCAAGACTATCGCCATCATTGGACCTGACGCATATCCGGCGCAAGCCGATGGAGGCGGCAGCGCGCATGTTCAGCCGTTCCATTCTGTGAGTTATCTCGAAGGGCTTAGCAACTATCTCTCGAATGGCGCTGCGACGAAGGTGCTCTATCACCCCGGGCTGAAATCGGTTCGGGACATCGCTGCAGATACTGAGTTCACCACCGACGAGAACAACGGCGAAGCCGGACTACGTGCTGAAGAGTTCGACAAGACCGATCTGAGCGGTTCTCCCACGCGGACTCACGTCGATCGCCATGTGAACTTCGGCTCTGAGAACTACGACGCACCCTCGGGGACTGCTTCCATTCGCTGGAGCGGTTACTACACCGCGCACGTTTCCGGCCCGCACGATTTCTTCGTGCTCGGACCGGGCGAAAACGGCGGTTGGCGTCTGTTTGTCGATGACAAGCTAGTGGCGGATAACTGGGAGCGCGCCACCGCGATTCTGAACTTCGCCACCTTGCCACTTGAAGAAGGCAGCAAACATAAGGTCAGGTTGGAATACTACCGGCACAACGAGTGGGGTCCGAAGCGCGTATCGTTTGGAGTTCTTCCTGCCGCGGACGCAGTGGACCCGGAAGCCAAGCTCATTGCCTCTCAGGCAGATGTAGTTCTGCTCTTCCCCGGCTTTGACGCGACCTTCGAAAGCGAGGGTGGCGACCGCACCTTCCGACTGCCTCCGGGTCAGGATGAATTGATCAAGGAGATCACCGCAGCGAACAAGAAGACCATCGTCGTCCTCACCGCAGGCGGCAACGTTGATATGCAGCCCTGGATCGATCAGGTTCCAGTGCTAATGCACGGGTGGTATTCAGGTGAGCAGGGCGGAAATGCTCTGGCCCAGTTGCTCTTTGGGGATTACAGCCCGTCCGGACGTCTACCCATTTCTCTGGAGCGGCGCTGGGAAGATAACGCAACCTACAAAAGCTATTACCCGAACGACGGTCCCAAGCGGATCAAGTACACCGAAGGCGTGTTCGTGGGATACCGCCATTTCGATCATGACAACATCAAGCCGCTCTTTCCGTTCGGTTTTGGGCTTTCCTACACAACCTTTGCGTATAAGAATCTCAGCGCCAAGCCGACAACGGTCAGCTTCGATGTGACCAACACCGGCCAGCGCGCTGCCGCCGAAGTAGCGCAACTGTACGTGGGCGACCCGCACAATTCGGTGCCCCGCCCGCCAAAGGAGCTGAAGGGATTTTCGAAAATCTATCTCAAGCCAGGGGAGACCAAACACGTTTCCATCCCACTCGACGCACGATCATTCTCTTACTACGACGTCAAGGGCCATGGATGGAGAGCCGATGGGGGCGCTTTCAATATCTATGTGGGACGGTCAGACGCGGATATCCAATTACAGGGAAAAGTAAATTACCAACCGACACTAAAGTAACCAAAATGGACCTAAGAGTAATACCGAGAACCAAGCCTAATATC
Organism: Terriglobales bacterium; assembly: GCA_045808065.1. Taxonomy (GTDB): domain Bacteria; phylum Acidobacteriota; class Terriglobia; order Terriglobales; family Acidobacteriaceae; genus Gp1-AA112. Next base: position 131,539 of record JBJMGD010000001.1, read on the forward strand.
CCCTATTCGTGCTGGAAATTGTGTAGATCATGATATAAACCGAACTGCCCTACCCCGGAGCGTTGATAATTTGCCCTTGAGTTCAGGGGTGCCAACAGGAGATACAGTTTGTCCGACGCTAGAACAGGCAGAAGATTTCCTCTCAATCTGCCGATAACCATTCGGGAGGGAGAGTCCGCGGACCAGACTTCAGGAACAACCCAGAACGTGAGCGCGGCCGGCGTTTATATCCATGCCGATGCCGAGCTGGAGGTTGGATCCCAGATTGAGTTCGAGATTACTCTGCCGTCCGACATTATCGGTGGCAATCATGATGTACGGGTTCGCTGTCAAGGTCGCGTGATCCGCAGAGAGCAGCCAGACGCCGACAAGGGCGGGGTGGCTTGCGTGATCGATAACTATAAGTTTGTTCGGGGCGCTTAAGGAAAACATCACAACGAGGTCGGCGATAACTCGCCGAATTAAAGATGCTCAAGATCATTCTGGCTGATAGTCAAGCCATCTTTCGCGCCGGCGCCGCCAAGGTGCTCGCGGTTGAGGACGATTTCCGCATCGTCGCTCAATGCGAAAACACGGAACGCATGCTCGCCGCAGTCGAGAGCTTTCGCGCAAATGTGCTCATCTTCTCCACAGCGATGCACGTCGACATTCGTCAGCTCGTCGAGCTCTCGAAAGGAACCAAGACGCGCCTCATTATTGTTATCGAGAGCGCCGACAATAGCGCGCAATATCTGCAGCTCGGCATCTCCGGCGTGGTCTTTCGCAACGTGAGCGGCACGGCTTTGGTGGAGTGCGTGCGAAAAGTTTCCCGTGGTGAGACTTGGGTGCAGGACACAGGAGCGGCGGCCGAAGCGACGGAGAATGACATCGTCGGCGCCCGCGTCCGCGACCGTCTCACACCGAAGGAGCTGCGCATCGTCGCTCTGATCGTGCAGGGCTTCAAGAATAAAGAAATTGCGACCCAGCTTGGAACTACCGAGCAGGTCATCAAGAATTATCTGCGCAACGTCTATGACAAAATCGGCGTCTCAGACCGGCTCGAGCTGGCACTATTCACGATTCACCATCGCATTCTGAATGAAGCCGCGGCCGCGTTAGCCGGAACGACGACCCAGATGAGTAATTAAGGATGGCAATAAGCGATAGGCAATAGGCGATAAGCAAAACCAAAATCAAAAAACCCAGCGAATGCTGCGTTTTGTTTTTTGCCTATCGCTTATCGCCTATTGCCGTCTTGACGACGGCTTTTTCTGCGGCTCTTTTTCTTCGTCTCGCTCCTGGCTCTTCAGCAGTTCGTTCACAATGGTAACGAGCTCCTCCGGATTAACGGGCTTTTCCAGGTACAGATCCGCAAGCGGTTCGGCGGCCTGAAAGGCTTCCGCCACGTATCCCGACACCACGACAACCGGCATGCTGGAGTGATCTTTGGCGGCCTGAACCACGGCTCGGCCGTTGGCATCGCCAAGTCGCCAGTCGGTCACGACGGCGTCATATGCATTGTGGCGCAGCTTGTCGATGGCGTCGCGCGCTGAAGTACAGGCGGTGACGGAGTGTCCGGCAGATTCGAGGATGGCGCACTTCAGAGTTACAACGTGGGGCTCATCATCCACGCAGAGGATGTTTGCCATACGGGTCCTTGTACCGCGTATCGGCTAGCCGTGAAAAAGCGCCGTGTAGCGCCGACGTTGCTATTCTCAAGCACCCTGTGGAATGTGTCAATTAGGGCCGTCAACAGCCAGCCGGACATGCCATTCGGTGCTCTCCGGGTTCTCTGCTCTATGACATAATTCGCCTTTGTCCAGAGGTTCCGAATGGCTACCCCCACCCATGTGACTGAGCAGGCAAGCTTCGTACAGTTTGAAGTTGTCGATGCCATCGCCCGCATTACCCTGAACCACGCGCCCTATAACGTACTCACCGTCCCCATGATGACGGAGATGGCGCAGAACATCGAAAGCCTCAATGGCCGCAGCGACATCAAAGCCATTCTCGTTGGCTCTTCGCAAAAGACCTTTTCCGCCGGAATTTCCCTGGAGGATTCGCGTCCCGACCGCGTCTTTCAAACTCTCGAAGCATTTAACCGCGTCTTCGCCGCCATTCGGGAGATATCAAAACCGCTGATTATGGTTGTGAATGGCCCGGCGATCGGAGCCGGATCCGAGTTGGTCGCCTTCGGCGATATGGTGATTGCCACGCCCAATGCCAAGTTTGCGCAACCGGAAGTAAAGCTTGGAGTATTCCCTCCGTTTGCGGCCGTGATGCTGCCCGCCCTAATCGGTCCGAAGAAAACCTATGAAATGATCCTCACCGGCGAGGCGCTCAGCGCTGAGGACGCCTTACGGCTCGGATTCGTCAATAAAGTCGTTCCGGAAGCAGAACTTAAGAAGACAGTTGATGGGATTCTGGCGAAGATCAGCGAGTTCAGCGGACCCGTGCTTGAAGTGACCAAAAAGGTCATTGGAAGCTCCATCGGCTTGCCCCTCGACGAGGCCATGAAGAAGTCCCAGAACATCTACCTCAACGAACTCATGAACCTCCAAGATGTGCAGGAAGGCCTGCGGGCAGTGTTGGAGAAGAGAAAGCCAGTCTGGAAGAACAAGTGACAAGAATCGGGTGATCGGGTGAAGTGAGAAGCCAACGCGAATTTCACCCCGGAGGCACAGAGACACGGAGGAATTTTTGTAATTGTTGTAATCGGGTAATTGCATTCCTGCCCAGGCCGATCTTCAATCATTCAATTCAAAATTACCCAGCCCAATTCTTTCTCCGTGTCTCGGTGCCTCCGTGGTGAAATGGCTTTTCGGTGGCCACGCAATGGGTAGCGAGAGGGCTTGTACTGACGGAAGCTGGCTTAGAGGATTCCCTAAGCTTCCCAGGGCCGAATGAATTTAGAATTTATGCATGCGCAAGCTGTTTGCGTTCTTCATCATTCTGCTGGTCGCGGCGGTTCTCTGGGTGGGCTTTTCCTACGTGGTTTCGTTCGGCCCTTCTCAGCAAACCTTCGTTGATTTCAAGACAGGATCTTCGGCGCGTCACATCGCTACCGAATTGAAGCAGGCTGGGATCATCCGCAGCCGTGCAGCGTTTCTGCTGCTACATCTCTACCGGCGGGCGCCGCTCAAAGCGGGCGAGTATGCCTTCGATCATCCTGACACACTGAATCGCGTTTACAACCGCATCGCGCACGGAGACACCTATGCGCGTGTGTTGGTCGTGCCAGAGGGCTACAACATCTTCGAGATCGCCGCCACAGTTGAGAGTGAAGGGATCGACTCGCAGCAGAATTTTCTCGCGCAAGCTCGCAGCCAAGTTGCTCTGGTTCGCGACCTCGATCCTCAAGCACCTAGCCTCGAAGGATATCTGTATCCGGATACCTATCGCTTTCCCCGCAAAGCCAAAGCTCCAGATGTGGTGGCTGCGATGGTTAAACGCTTTCACCAGGAGGCGCATGCGATCGGGCTCACCAGTGATGTGCATCGGGTAGTAACGATGGCCTCGATTGTTGAGAAGGAGACGGCTGTTCCCGAGGAGCGCCCAGTGGTTGCGGGTGTGTTTTACAACCGTTTGATCGACCACATGGCGCTCGACACCGATCCCAGTGTCATTTACGCAGCGGAGCTTGCCAACCGTTATCGCGGCACGATCTACGCATCTGATCTTAAGTATTCGTCCCCATACAACACCTATCGAAACTCAGGACTGCCCCCTGGGCCAATCTCCAATCCTGGCAAAGACTCGCTTCTCGCGGCCATGAACCCGGCCAAGACCGATTACCTCTATTTTGTGAGCGATAACCAGGGACATCACCGCTTCTCAAAAACACTCGAAGAGCATCAAAAAAACGTGGCGGATTATCGGCGGGCGGTTGGTGGCGGGCGCTAAAAACCAACCGTTCAAACCAAAAGCGCGGTTTCTGCTTATATACTTAATGTTCGGCGGTGCTTCGTCCCCTCGCATGCAAATACGATCCGCGGCGCGATCCCTGGTGGTTGCACTTCTGGCACTCTCCCTTTCCGGGTGCCTCGCTAGAACACGGACCCTCGAGCAACGCCAGGTAAATACCTCAAACCTGCTCGTCGCCACGTTGCCCCAACTGGTGGAGCGCATCAACTCTGATGCAAGAAAGATCCACACGCTTAGCGCGACGGTGGAGATCGCCAGTTCCATAGGCGGTGCAAAGAAGGGAAAGGTCACTGACATTCAGCAGATCAAGGGATACATTCTCGAGAAAGATCCCGACCTGCTGCACGTAATCGGTCTCTTGCCCATCGTTAGAAGCCGCGCCTTCGACATGGTGAGCGATGGAAAGACTTTCAAACTCTCGATTCCTCCCTTGAATCGCTTCATCACCGGCCCGGCAGACGAACCAGCGGAGCCCTCCAAGAACACTTTGGAGAACCTTCGTCCGCATGTTTTCTTCGATTCGTTGCTGCTCCATGAAATTCGCCTGGACCAGGTTGCGTTCCTGGAACAGAGTACCGAAGTGGTTGCGGATTCTCGCAATAAGAAGAAAAGCTGGCAGTTACCCGATTACGTGGTCAACGTCATCGAGCGCGACGGGGACTGGTGGCGACTGGAGCGCAGAATTACGTTTTCCCGCACCGATCTCAAACCCCACCGCCAGATGATCTATGACAAGAGCGGCGCGGTCGCAACCGAAGCCACGTACTCGAACTTTGCCGACTTCGGCGGAGTTAATTTCCCTTCGCAGATTGCCATCAATCGCCCGAAAGAAGAGTACGCAATCACCATCACAATCGAGAAGCTGGAACTCAACAAGCCCCTTACCGACGACCAGTTTGTCCTGGAGCAGCCACCAGGAGCGCAGCTGAAGGTGTTGAAGTAGGTTGGTTCGATGGTGTCATTCCGAGCCGCGGCTTTTGCGGAGAAGGATCCCTATTACAACGATGGTGCTAGTTGCAAAGACGCAGCGTACATTCCCTTGAGGGAGTCGTTTTAATGGAGATTCCTCGCCAAAAAGCGACTCGGAATGACAACGAGAGAGTGAACCTCGAACTACTGCGAGTCCTTCCATTCTTCGTACCACGCCATCTGGATGGCTTCGAGTTTGCCTTCGTTCGAACCTCCGGGATCGTCGTTGAACGTGGGCAGTTCGGTCACGTAGCGGTGCAGATCAGTGAAGCGCACAGTAAGTGGATCGATATCAGGAAACTTTTCTGCGAGTATGATGCCGAGATCCTCAGCATCTTCCCAACTAAGATCAGCAGGCATTGGACCTCACTTGTGGCACAGCCGCCCTCGGCCGTGTGTGTTCGGAGTCACAGGCGAGGGCGCCCGTGCCATCTCACTCCTTCGGCGCGTGTCCTTCAGAAACGTAGTTTCTGTTCCATTCCGGGATCTCGACAACCAGCTCCCCAGGTTTCGTAATCACTGCCTGGCAGCCCAGACGCGAGTGCAAAGTTAGGCCCGCGGCCATGTCGAGTCGGTCGGCTTCATCGTCGTCCATCTCTGACAGAAGTTCTTCACCCTTGTGAACGACCACGTGGCACGTGGTGCAGGCGCAGTTGCCGCCGCAGGCGTGGTCGAGGAAAAAATCGTTGTTGAGTGCGACGTCAAGAAGCGATTGCGGCTTGCCATGATCGGCATAGGGCAGTTGTCCGTTTTCAAATTCAAAGGTCTTATTAGCCGGCGTAAACGTCACGCGCACGGTGTTTGGTCCAGGGGCTTCGGCGATTGCCGTCCCTTGTCCGCTGCTGTTGCTCTTCTTGTCTTCCGACATGGATGTCTTTCGTCCTTAGCGTTTGTGCTCGAATTCCGCCGGAGCGATTGGATGTGGCGCACTTGGACCAGTGCCTAAATGCTCATCAGCGCCCGTCATGGTCTTGCCTTTGATCGCATCGGTTACGGCGGAGTCCATCATCAGCTCGGCCAATCGCATGGTGCCTTCATTCAGCGCATCGATGGCCGCGCGAATTGTCTTGTAATCCTCGCCCGATTTGTTTTCTTTCAGCTCGGTCTCGAGCGAGTCGATTCTCTGCTTCTCGTCGGGAGTGAGTTGTTCCCAGGCAGGACCTTTGCGGCCCTTTTCCACGGCAAGCAGAATATTGTCAGCTTCAACGCGTGCTTCGACAATCTGCCGCTTGCGGAAGTCTTCTTGCGCGTGATCGAAGGAAGCAAGAATCATGTGCTCGACTTGCTCATCGGTGAGGCCGTAGGTTGGCTTCACCTCGATCTGCGCCTCCTTGCCGCTGCGCTGCTCGCGCGCGCTCACGTGCAGAATGCCGTTGGCGTCTATGACGAACTTCACCTCGATGCGCGGTATGCCCGCGGGCATCGGCGGAATGCCTTTCAGATCGAAGCGGGCAAGCGAACGGCAATCGTCAGCTAACTCGCGTTCACCCTGGAGGACATGGATGGCGACGTTGGTCTGCCCTTCAACTGCGGTGGTGAAGTGCTCAGTGGCGGACGCAGGAATCGTTGAGTTGCGATGAATGATCTTGGCTACAACACCGCCCATGGCCTCAATGCCAAGCGAGAGCGGAGTTACATCGAGCAGCAGCATGTCTTCCGTGGCCTTCGATCCTCCGGCAAGAATGTGCGCCTGCACTGCCGCGCCGAGCGCAACCACTTCATCGGGATTGAGCTCGACGTGCGGTTCCCGGCGGAACAACTCCTTCACCAGCGCCCGAACCCGGGGAATACGCGTGGAGCCGCCCACCAGCACCACTTCGTTAATGTCCTCGGGTTTGAGCTTCGCGTCAGCAAGAGCTTGTTTGCAGGGCGCGATTGTCTTTTGAACGACAGGCTCAACTAACTGCTCGAACTGCTCGCGCGTGATTTCGCGCTGGTAGCGCTTTCCGTCTGGCAGCCCGATATCAAGCTTCACGCTCGATTGTGACGACAACGCGATTTTCGCGTCGATGACTGCCATGCGGATTGCCTGCACGGCCTCGCCGTTGCGCCGAAGATCGACTTTCAGATCGCCGGCAATATCATCCAGGGCGATTGTGATCAGCAGGTTGTCGATATCGTCTCCGCCGAGGTGGGTGTCGCCATTGGTGGAGATTACTTCGAAGATGCCATCGTGCAGTTTCAGAATGGAAATATCGAAGGTGCCGCCGCCGAGGTCATAAACGGCGACAATCCCGTCTTTCTGTTTATCAAGGCCGTAGGCAAGCGCCGCCGCAGTAGGTTCGTTTACCAGTCGCAGCACCTCGAGGCCGGCGATGCGTCCCGCGTCTTTCGTGGCCTGGCGTTGCGCGTCGTTGAAATATGCCGGCACCGTGATGACTGCTTTTGTTACCGGGGCGCTGAAGTAACGCTCAGCGTTGGCTTTGAGCTGCAGGAGGATGTACGCCGAAATCTCCGGTGGCGTAAAAGTGCGGTCGCCGACTTTAAGGCGCAGAACCTCACCCGATTGCGTCTCCTCTAAACGAAACGGGAAAAGCTTGAGTTCGTCTCGCACATCCTCGATGCCCCGACCCATGAGCCTCTTAACGGAATAGATGGCACGATCGGGCGTCTCAATAAGATGGGTGCGCGCGCGATTCCCGACGATCATGCGCTCTCCATTTGCTGCTTCAGTCAGGGCGACGACTGAGGGGACAAGACTCGCCCCGTCCTCACCGGGAATCACGACGGGAGTCTCGCCTTGCATGTATGCGACCAGCGAGTTGGTCGTGCCTAGATCGATTCCGACAATGTGTTCTTCTGACATTCGTCCAAAAAAAACTTTATGTGGCACAGCCGCCCCCGGCTGTGTGTTTATTGCGCTCATCAACACAGGCGAGGGCGCCTGTGCGACATCTTTTTTTTCTTATGTCTCTAACGCCTCATTCACGTCGCGCACTAAATTTCTGACATAAGAACGCCGATTTAGCAGCGCGACCATTTTGTCGCGAACCATCGCGCGACGGGGAGCGCCAGCATCTCTAACCGCGATCACCTGATCCCACTCATTCCAGAGCTTCTGCAGATCATCATTTGACGAATTCAGCATCTGCTCGAATCGTGCCTTGGCATTCTCCAAATCCTTTGCAACCTGTTCGTCGCGTTCGCCGATCTTCTTGCCCATGCGCATTTCTTCGAGCTGCATGTTGAGCTCGAAAACCTCTTCGAGCAGATCGGGCGGGACTACCTGCTGCTTTTCTTTGCCTTGCGAGCGCGCTTCATCGGTAGCCGCCCGCGACTGCTCCTCCAGCTTCACGCCCTCGAGCTCGAGCAGATACTCGGTGCGCGCAATCGGATCGCGCAGTGTGCGATAAGCATCATTGAGGAGCGAAGTCTTTTGCGTGCTCCACTGCTGTTCACCGGCACTCGAACGCGCGAACATATCCGGATGCAACCGGCGGCTTAATCGATAGAACTCTTTCTCCAGCGCAGGCAGATCGATATTCAACCGGCGCTCCAATCCGAAGAAGCTAAAATAATCTGACTCCATCTGCGGCTGAAGCTTGCCGCAATGCCTGCAGAAGTGGCCCGAGTCTTCCAAGTCCCGCAAACACGACCAGCAGGTGGATGCGACGAGCGTTTCCGGATTGGGAACTACTGGATGCATATAAAGCTATTCACCACGGAGCCACTGAGTCACGGAGAACACCAGGTCCGGTGAGAGGTGGATATGAGTCCTAGCCTCGTTCGCAAAGACAAGCAGAAGCAGCTTTCGCTCTTGGCTGTCCTCCGTGTCTCCGTGCCTCCGTAGTGAAAAAGAAGCTAAGCGGAGAACGACGATCCACAGCCGCACGACTTCGACGAATTGGGATTGATGAAGTTGAACCCTTGTTTCATCAGCGACTCTTCCCAATCGAGAACCATTCCCGCGAGATAGATGAACGATTTCGGATCGACAAAGACCCGCACACCTTCAAACTCGTACACACGATCGCGCTCACGGGGCTTGCTATCAAAACGAATCTGGTAACTGAGGCCGGAGCATCCACCGCCGGAAACTCCCAAACGCAAACCGCCCTGCTCTGGCGAGACATTCTCCTTCACCATCGCAGTGCGAATCTTCGCAAGCGCCCGCTCTGTGACCTGGACGGTCTTGCCCCCGGCCGCAGCATTGCCGGGGTTGAGTATCGGGCTATCGATTGCGAGGGCCATAGGTTTCAAGAAACTGCGTTTCGGGTTTCAAGTTTCGAGTTTCAGGTTGCGTGCTCCACGCCGAGTTCAGCAAGCAGAGAGCGTCAGGGTATTCGGCAACTTGAAACTTGAAACCCGAAACTTGAACGCTTTTCTCGTTATGCCTTAACCTGTGCCGTCTCGGCCACAGCTGCACTCTCGGCCGACCCGTGCTTCTTCTTCCAGTCGCCGATCGCGGCGCGGATCGCATCTTCCGCCAACACGGAACAGTGAATCTTCACCGGAGGTAGAGCGAGCTCCTTCACGATGTCAGTGTTCTTGATGGAGAGAGCGTCTTCAACCTTCTTGCCTTTGATCCACTCGGTGGCCAAGGACGAAGAAGCGATCGCTGAGCCGCATCCGAAGGTCTTGAACTTCGCTTCTTCGATGACCTGCGTATCAGGATTCACCTTGATCTGCAGACGCATCACGTCACCGCACTCCGGAGCTCCGACCAGTCCGGTGCCAACATCGTTGCTGCTCTTGTCGAGCGTGCCGACATTGCGGGGATGGTTGTAGTGGTCGATTACCTTGTCGCTATAAGCCATTTTTTTCTCCCGAACTCTTTCTGATTTCGTAATTGTCTAATCGAGTAATTTGGTGACTGAAGAACCAAACTTTCAATTACCCGATTACTAAATTTCTCAATTTTCCAGTTCTTCTCAGTGTCCTTCCGTGGCCCACTGAATCTTTTTCAGATCGATGCCTTCCTTCACCATCTCGTACAACGGCGAAAGCTCACGCAGCTTCTTGACCGTGTCGATCAACTTGTCCGCTACGTAATCGATTTCGGCTTCAGTGTTGAAACGTCCAATGCCGAACCGGATCGAGCTGTGTGCCACGTCATCGCCCAATCCGAGAGCCTTTAATACATAGGATGGTTCCAGGGTCGCCGAGGTGCACGCTGAGCCACTTGAAACCGCGATGTCGTTGATGCCCATCAGCAGTGACTCGCCTTCCACGTACACGAAACTCATGTTGAGATTTCCGGGCAGCCGATGCTCCATGGTGCCGTTGATGTGGATCTCGTCGAGATTGTCCTCAAACTTCTTCTTCAATTTGTCGCGCAAGTGGGCCAGGCGCTTAGACTCTTCCGGCATCTCGTTCATGGCAATCTCACAAGCCTTGCCCAGACCGACGATCCCGGGAACGTTCAGCGTTCCGGAACGCATGCCGCGCTCGTGGCCTCCGCCATCGATTTGTGCCGTGAGCTGCACGCGAGGACTCTTGCGGCGGACGTAAAGCGCGCCCACTCCCTTCGGGCCATAAAGCTTATGCGCCGTGATCGACATGATGTCGATGTTGTCCTTGATCACATTCACCGGAACTTTGCCGATAGCTTGCACCGCGTCTGAATGAAAGAGCACGCCCTTTTCGTGACAAAGCTTGCCGATTTCAGCAACGGGCTGAATCACGCCGATCTCGTTATTGGCATACATGATCGAGACCAGGATGGTCTTGTCATCCATCGCGCGTTTCAGGTCATCGAGGTTTATCAATCCATCGGCGCCGACCGGCAGGTAGGTCACGCGATACCCGTTTTTCTCCAGACGCTTGCAGGTATCGAGCACCGCCTTGTGTTCCGTAGCGGCGGTGATGATGTGATTGCCTTTCTCGCGGTACATCTCCGCCACACCCTTAATGGCGGTGTTGTCACTCTCGGTAGCGCCCGAGGTGAAGATGATCTCTTTTGCCGTGGCGCCGATCAGCTTGGCGATCTGATCGCGGGCGGTCTCGACCGCCTGCTCCGCTTCCCAGCCAAACTGGTGATTACGGCTGGCCGCATTGCCGAAGCGGCCGGTGTAATAAGGAAGCATCGCCTCCAGCACCCGCGGATCGACCGGAGTGGTGGCGTGATTGTCCATGTAGATAGGCAGCTTCACCGAAGCGTGCGCATTTCCGTTGGTGTTGGTTGCTACTGCCGTAGTGCTCATTCTCTCTTCTCCAAAATCGCTGCGCATCAGCGCAGGGTAACCAGTTCCTCTGTCTGAGAGGTGGACTCACGCGAGATCTGCCTGCGACCTGAGTCGCGCATGTCCGAAATCTTGATGTCCTCAAGCAAGGCTCGGATGCTCTCGTTGACCTGCCGCAATGGTTCCCGCACGGTGCAGCATCCGCTTTGCACGCATCCACCGGTATCGTGCGGAAGACACGACGTGATAAACAGCGGGCCGTCGATGGCGCGGATCACTTCCAAGGCCGAAATCTGGCGGGCTTCACGAGCGAGGACGTAGCCACCATTGGTACCGTGGTGCGAAACCAGCAATTTCGCCCGCGCTAACCGCTGAAGAATCTTCGCCAGCGCCTCAGCCGGAATTCGATAAGCTTCCGCAATATCCTTGGCGCTACAGGAGCCATTCGGCCCTAGTTCGGCCAAATGCTTGACTGCGATCAGTCCGTAATCGGCTTTTTTCGTCAGCTTCAGCATTGGATACCCCACTCACGCCAATGTACGACCTTTTCAGTCGCATATTAAGTGTAAGCCTCGGAGCCTAAGTAAATCAACTGGGTACAGGGAATGGGGGTTATCTGAGAGTGAATGCGGGCTAAAAGAGCCTGAAAAGCCGAACACGAAGGTCACGAAGGCGTACTTCGGAGGTCATGGAGCGGTCCTTTTGCTGAAGTTGGAACCTCCGGATGCTCATTCTTTGTCCGGGCTTGGACAAATGTCTCTTGCGGTGCTTAATGCTCCTTGGTGATTTGTATGTTCTTCCTCTGTGGTGAGGCGTTGCCGGCTGCATGCGGGAAATTCCCTGCTAATTCCCTGTTAAAAGTTCGCCGCGTCCTCGTCTTCCTGCTATCAGTCTGCATTTAGATGAGCTGGCTCAAAAGCTTTGGGATTCCCTGTTATTCCCTGTTCCAAGAAGCAAAATTGTGGAATTTGGGCAGAAATCGCGGATTTATTGCGGGAATCAAGAAAGTCCCTGTTAATTTCCCAGTTATCGGCAAATCCCCATTAGACCTTAGACCTCGGTCACATGCGATTAGGGGTTCCTCTCGATTGTGGTTTGTGATCAGCAACGTAACCTCGTAGGTGATGAGGCTGTCCGGCAGGCTATCGATAACCGCGTGCACCGCTCTTGCGCTCCTCGGCTCTGCGAGTGCATTTGCCGGAGGTGACTTCGACAAGCCTGAGATCACCCGCGCTTTGCGGACGGCCCGCAGCACCGAGCCGACATTCAAGATCGAGTCAGGAATCGACGGCGATGTTTTTCCCGCGTTCGCCAACTATGCTTCGCTACAGAGTCCCGATCAGCGCAAATGGGGCGTAGTTTCGGTAAGAATCTCGAATCCGACGGATAGTGAGCGGCGCTACCGGATAGCCATGAGGGTACCGGGGTGGAGCGACCAGGAAGTGCAGATCGTTACGCTCTCGGCTGGGGCGGCGCGGACGTTTATGTTTGCCCCCTCGTTCTTGCCGCGGCTCTACACCAACCGCGAGATAACGGCTGCAACAGCCCAGATCAATATCACCGACATTGCCGGTAACCCCGTCTACAGCTCAACCGTTCCCGTGCGCATGCGCGCAGTAGAAGACATGTTCTGGGGCCGCGGATTCAAATACGCGCAGTTCATCGCATCGTGGGTAACCCCGCATGATGCTCGAGTAGAGCAGGTTCTAAGCCGCGCGAAGGAGCTGATGCCCGGCCGCCGTCTCCCGGGATACGAAGAGTGGAAGGATGTTGTCGGACAGGAGCAGGAGACCCGTCTGGAGGCTCACGCGATCTACGTCGCGCTGCAACAGCAGAAGCTCTCTTACGTGAAGAGCTCGCTGACATTCGGGGCCAACACAAACATCAGCGAACGCATTCGTACCCCCCGCGAGAGCATCGTTGCGAGTTCGGCTAACTGCATTGACGCTGCTGTGCTGTTCGCTTCGGCTTTCGAGAACCTCGGCATGTCGCCGGTCATCGTGCTGGTCCCCGGACACGCTTATGTCGGAGTCAAGACCGCAGACAATTCAGAAAACTATCTCTACATCGATGTGGCGCTTACCGGCCGCGTTCCATTCCAGAATGCTGTAAGCAGCGCCGAGCGCGGCCTTGCTCGCTTTCAATCCGCGCAGATTACGAAAATTGGAATCAGTGACGCGCGACGTGCGGGAATCTATCCGATTCCGCAATTGCCGTAGCTTTCATCCCCCACCACAACCCTAAGCTTCACAACTTTTTGCGGCGGAAGGGTCAGATTCCTTTGATGGCGCCTACGCCGTCTCATATAATTGTGAATTCCTCCACGAATTCATACTTCTGGTAGAGGGGCTTCTCATTCTTATTTGCCATCAAAGAGCGGATAGGCTCGTTGGCTTCCGCCGATTAAGCCTGTTTCGCAGTCTATCTTCGTTGATTCTCCTTCCAGTTCTGTTGTTTTGCGCTTCCGGTTTGGTAGCGCAACAGACGCTGATTGAGGACATCCCGGTACGCGGCAACCGCCGCATTCCGGTCGAAACCATCAGAAACCGCATGTTTTCGCGACCCGGCGATGTGTATGACCCCAATGCCCTGGAGCGCGACTTCAACTCTCTTTGGAATACCGGCTACTTTGATGATGTCCGCTTCGAGCGACAGGACACACCCAAAGGCGTGATTATTCACGTCTACGTCACCGAAAAGCCGACCATTCGTGAGATCAAGTACACGGGGTTGAACGCCGTTTCGCAGAGTGACGTGCTTGACCGCTTCAAAAAGGAGAAAGTCGGACTCACCCAGGAGAGCCAGTACGATCCAACAAAGGTGAAAAAGGCGGAGGTGGTGCTGAAGGAGCTTCTCTCCGAGCATGGCCGCCAGTTCGCCACCATTCGCACCGAGGTACACAAGCTTCCTCCGGCTGCGGTCAGCGTCGATTTCGTGATTAAGGAAGGACCCAAGGTCAAGGTGGGGCGGATCAAGTTTGATGGCAACAAAAAGGTGTCGAGCCGCGAGCTTCGGTCGGCGATGAAGAACAGTAAACCGATCGGCATCCCGCACTCCATCATCCTCGAGAACCTTTTCGCGCGCACTTACGATGCCAGCAAGCTGGATGAAGACGCCGAACGCGTCCGCTTCTTCTATCAGACGAAGGGCTATTTCAAGGTGTTGGTGGACGATCCCAAGACAAAAATCCGCGACACCAAGCCAGGATTCCCCTACCTTGCGCGCCACAGCGGGAAAGTCGTCGACATTCTCGTTCCCATCCAGGAAGGGGATAGGTATCGCCTCGGGACTATCACGTTCAAGGGTGGCAAGGCGATCACGAATACAAGGGCTCTGCGGGCTCAATTTCCGATCAAAGACGGGGACATTTTCAACCGCGAGTCGATCGCCAAGGGCCTCGAGAATCTGCGTAAGGCGTACGGTGAGCTGGGATTCATTAACTTTGTTGCCGTACCAGAAACAAGCATCGACGAAGAGAAAAAGACCGTCTCTCTGGACGTCGATCTGGACGAGGGCAAAGCCTTCCAAGTACGTCGCATTGAATTTCAGGGCAATACTACGACCCGAGACAAAGTGATTCGCCGCGAACTAGCGCTGGAAGAAGGTAACGTCTACAACAGCCGCTTGTGGGAACTCAGCCTCCTGCGCCTGAACCAGCTGAACTACTTCGAGGCGCTCAAGGTCGAGCAAGACTCGGAAGTAAAGCAGAACGCCCAAGACGGCACCGTCGATCTCACTCTCAAGGTCAAGGAAAAGGGTAAGAACAGCATCGGGCTCCAGGGAGGCGTAAGCGGACTCGCCGGCTCCTTCATAGGACTTAACTACGAGACCAACAACTTCTTGGGATTAGGCGAGACCCTCTCCATGTCCGCCAATATCGGCAATCTGCAAAAAAGCATCATGCTTGGATTTACTCAGCCGTATGCGTTTGATCGTCCGTTACAGCTCGGGTTCACCGTTTACACCAGCCGATACGACTACAACGCCGCCAAGAATTATTCGATTCTTACGGGAACGAACTTAAACCTGCCCACCGACGTTCTGAATACGCTGCAAAATTTTAGCCAGTCGCAAACCGGCTTCACGGTTTCGGCAAGTTATCCCATTAAGCGGTCATTCAAACGCGTAGGTCTCTCGTACTCTTACCAACTCTCCAGCGTCCAGACCTTCAGCACGGCCTCGCAACAGTACTTTGAGGCGGTGAACTTCGATGGAGTAGCCGGACCAAACTCCTTGAAGGGCATACGGACGAGCAAGATCACTCCCAGTTTCACGTTTAACACCATCGACAATCCCTATCAGCCTCATCATGGAACCAGTTTCTTTGTTGGAGGCGAGGTCGCAGGGATCGGCGGAAACGTGAACACGGTCCGTCCGATTACGGAGTACAAGCACTGGATCCCGGTGAACAAAGGCCGTAACGCGCTCGGCATACGCTTGACCGGTTCATTCATTACCGGTTATGCGGGGAAGGTCGCGCCTCCCTACGAACGTTTCTATATGGGGGGAGAAAATGACCTTCGTGGGTTTGACATCCGCACAGTGACACCGTACGTGTTCATCTCCAACCGCGTAAACGTTCCTTTGCAGAATCCGGACGGAAGCCTGGTGCCGGTGGATCCGACAAATCCGCGGCGAGGAACGGTCCAGATCCCAGTACCTGCGGAGACCATCATCTACGCCGGCGGCGATACCAGCATCAACTCAAACGTCGAGTACCGTATACCTATTGTTCCCCATGTCACCTTGGCGGCGTTCAACGACTTCGGCATGAACTTTATCGCGCTACCCAGCCAATTGGGACTCACGCCCGAAAATGTACAGGCGCTGAACGGAACGCCCTTCGGCTGCGCCAGCTTCGACGCATCGTTCAATTGCACCGGCACGAAAACCCTCACATTTTCTCCTGAGTTGAAGCCGATTCCCGGCACGAACTACACGCCGCGTATGTCTACCGGGCT
>JBJMGD010000002.1:0-27108 GCA_045808065.1 Terriglobales bacterium
AAAAGGCAAACGCGACGAGTTCGGCCACGTACGTCTTGGTGGTATCGGCACGATTCTGGCGCAGGAAATCGAAAAGCGCACAGGCTTCGAAACGCGAGCGGTCGTGCTGGGACATATCCAGCGCGGCGGCTCGCCCACCGCATTCGATCGCATGCTCGCCACCCGTTATGGCATTGGCGCTATCGATGCTGTCCATCGCAAGGATTTCGGCAAGATGGTGGCATTGCGCGGGACCGATATCGTGACCATTCCTCTCAAGGAAGCGCTAACGCGTACGCGGACCGTGGGACAGGACCTCATTGACGTTGCCATGGGCTTAAGGGAACCGGTTAACAAATCGGTGTAAATCTATAAGGTAGTAATGGCTTCTTCCGAATGCAATTTGGGGCAGATCAGCCGTCCCCCTGCACGGCAGCGTTTGCGCCCTATGCGGTGACTAAGGTAATCTCATTTCCCGAAGTACCGGCGGTACCCGCTACAACCCTCAATTCCCAAGCGTGAATCTGCCGAAGTGGGTTTTCTATGCGTTCATTCCATCTCCGGAATACAGCGCGATTTTGGACGGCTAGCAGTACCGCTGCGACGGCTCTTCTTGCTCCTGCTTCCCTTCTGTTGTGCTGCCTGCCTGTTCACGCAGCCTCTAATCACGCTTCGGCCAGACTGCGCATTCAAGTTACGGTGATTCCCATCGTTCAGTCGGCCCCGACTCCCACCTCGAACGGCGAACCGACGAGATCGATCAGCTACAACTTGCAGACGCAGCGTACGCAGCCCACGATAAGCGAGACAGCGATCCAGGTGATTCCGGCACAGAAGCCGCAAAAACTTTCAAGCCGCATCACCGTGGTGAATGACCGATCTGCAGTACTCCAGACCCTGACAATTGTTGGCGAATGATCAGTGAGCCGACGTTCCTTCTGTGTTGAGCTTCAACTGGCGCAGACACTGGGCGACTTCTCCGAGTGATGGGAGCTTCTCGCAATACTCGCGCGTAAGATTCGAGGTTGCAGAGCTTCGAGTGTCAGTGAGAACTGAGGCCACCTTTGAAACTGGCGGCTGGACTGTTGCTCCTGTAGCTGAAAGAGCTACCGAGGGTACCGCGTCAGGTTGTCGCGTCGTTGATAACGTAGTCGGAGGTGGCGCGGATGGAGTTGGCACTACCGTCGGCGCCGGTGTTGTCTCAGGTTTTGCATGTGATGCCCGATGTTGCGCTGTGTCCCGCGAGCCATTGGTGAGATAGGGCAGCAAATCCGCATTGCTGATGACAATCGTCGCACCCTGAATCTGAACGGGTTCCGGCGGTAATTTCACACTGCCTTTGGGAATACTGACGCCAGATGGCACCGGGTTCACCGGCTTAATGGTTACGCTCAGCTCTCCAGCAGGCAGGTTTCGAAGGAGGAATCTACCGTCACTATCCGTCGTCGCGGTTGCCGGACCCGCCGCAATCTGCACGCCCGCGACCGGAACTAAAGTAAAGTCTTGGCTGTCATTGGCATTTGCAGTATTGGTTTTCGCAGAATTCAATTTTTCGCGAGAGCCTTTTGTTCTCGTCGCTTGTTGCAACGCGCTTGGATTCACTACCTTCAACAAGACATTTCCGGAGATGGAGCGAAGGGCACGCATCGGAACATCTTGCACGACGGTCGAAACCGGACTGACATGTATAGTGACAGTGTCGGTCGGGGCTAGATAGTTCGAAGGTATCGATGCGGGGTCGAGGGAGAGTTTGTAATCGCCTGGCGGAACGTTGTCGAGTTCGAAATCCCCGGAACCACTACTCTGAAGTTTCCTCACTTCTTTCCCGTTGTCCAGGAGAAGTTCGATATCCTGCATTCCCCTTGAGTCTGGTTGGCGGCGGTTCTCAAAGCGCAGATCGTTGTACACAGTGCCCATCACACGCGCAAAGTCGAGAATGCCAAAATTCAGTATGGCAATCCGTTGCTGAATCAGGTCGGCGTCGGCCTCGCCGCGCGTCGTCATGCGCACCGGCTGCCGGAACTGCGTCAATGCAATCGAGACCTGATGTTGGTCCGCCGATACAGAGGGAAACTTGTATCTGCCCTGCTCATCTGTCACCGCAAGCTGTCCATCCTCAAGCCGAACTTCGACGCCGGGCAGTCCGGGCTCTCCAGAATTGTATGTGCCGTTGATATTGTTGTCCCGGAAGACGCGGCCTTCAATTATGCGGCTGCGATGCAGCAGGGGCAGCGTCCCCGGAGTCGCGCTGAAGATCTTCTGGAAGCCGGCGGCAAGTATCGTCGTGCGCTCGACTCTGTTCTGGTTGCTGTCCCACAACAGCACGTTGTTGAGCGACGAGCGGAACTGCAGGGTGGGAAATAGCTGGTAACTGAGCGAATAGCCAAAGCTCTGCGTCCAGCTCTCGGTGCTACTACCATTTGCGGAATGCGTAAGCGAAAAGTTCGGATTGAGCCGCAGCCTTGAACCGAACGCCAGGTTCCCGGAAGCGGAAAATGTTGTGCCGGTTGGCTGTTCGGCTGCGAGCAGTGCCTTGATTTCGGGTGGGAAATTTGTGGAATCAATGAATGCGGCAGGATTGGCAAGAAAGTCTGCTTGCAGAGTCGGCGAGAGCAGGCCTAGCTCCTGATTAAGTTTGGCAATCAGCGAGGGCTGCACCCGGTCCTGCTCAATCCCAAGCAGAAGCGTCTGACTTTTGATTGGAATGCTGATGGAGTCGCGCGCGCTGAACTGGTCTGCGGAATTGAGTTGCAGTGGATCCTGCACAGATCCAATGGTTACCGCTGCACTGTTTGCGATGCGAGATGTCAGCTGAGAATTCAGCGAGAAATCATATCTATTCCCTGTGGTAGCCGCGCCGGCAGTGAATCCACCGCTATTACGACTGTAGGTGTATGCAACGTTGAACGATTCGCCCCGTGCTATATGAAATGCAACATTTGGGCTGAGGTAGTCCGTCGCTCCCTTGAAGCGATAAATGAGCCCCGGAGAGATCTCTGTGTGCTCGCCATAGAGGCCCTCACTCAATCGTGAGTTCATTCGATAGCTAATGGCGCCCTTGAAGGACGATGTTCCGGAAAATAACGATTGCAATTGATTCAGCGGAAAAGTCTGTGAGGAGAAAATTGCGCTGCCGTATCCCGACAGCCTGAACGAGGCGTAAGACGCATCTCCGCGAACTAAGCCTCCGCGGTTGCTAGCGCCTCCCTGCGCGCCCAACAAAAAGCCCTTCCCGAATCGGTAACTGAATCCGGCATTCTGCATGACATATTCGCGTCTTTGAGTGGTACCGGCAAGGTTAGTAGGAATATTGGCATAATCTGTGCTGCCGAACAGGTTCAGCTTGGCGGTTTGTTTGCGATGAAAGCTGAAACCGGCAACGTCGCGCGTGGCATTCAGGGAAAGAAAATAGTACGGAATCGTGCTGCCGCCAAAAAATGAGTACTCATTCTTACCGCTAATCAGAGTCAAGCCGGCTCCGCGCAGTTCCATGATGCTGGGCGAGGAGAAATTGTTGACATGATCTTCGGGCGAGGCTCCGCTCAAACTCTGACTGAAATCAAAAAAGTTTAACGCCATATTCGGAGTGCGATAGCTCAACCCTGCAGTTCGCAGGTTCGCGGTGTGTCCCCCAAATTGGCTGTTGTCCTCCACCTGGCTATTGAAGGTCATCGCATGATCGCCGATCTGCTGCGACCACGAAAGGCTATTGAGGATGGTGAAGTTTGAGTTGTTGCCTGAACTTCTCTGAAAGTCGGAACCGAATGAGCCGTGAGCCATCTCCTGCTCGCGCCGCAACAGGCTGGGCGGGATGACTGTGATCGGGTGCTCGATGACATGCACCACGATGCTGATCGGAGCACCATTCACATAGGCAAGCGCGACGGTAGTGCCGCGGGCAAGTCCGGCAAACTCAATGGTGTCGCTCCCGATCTCCGCATGAGCAATTTCATCGTCCAGAATCACGACTGTACTGACTCCGGGCGCCACGATGGTGCGGGTAGATTTCCAATAAACGTCGACGCTGGACGGCATTCCAGGTTCTGCTGCAACCGAGATTTGTGCGCAGACGAGGATCAACGTCAGCAGCGAACAGGCTGCTTGCACGACGATTTTCGTTTTGCACGCACAACTCATCTTTCCCCGACGTTATTTGCTCGCAGTTCTGGACGGAACTGTGAAGGCAATCTGGCGAGTCTCGACGTGAGTGCCGCCATACAGAAGGGACAGGACCGCGGTGTAGTCGCCCACGCTCAGTTCCCCGTTCCACTCCACGTTCATCGCATCCTTCTGCCCGGGCAAGAAGCGCTTCATCTCGCTTTCCGCTTTGCCGACGAGTTTGCGATCTGAACTCAACAGCGCCAACCTCGCTTGCGGAAAAACATGAGTATTGCTTTCGTTGTCGAGAGAGAACGTGAGCTTGAGTCCCTGATTGGCGCTGGGAGGCACGAGCTTTAGATCGTCGAGGCTCACGTTGTAAGCCTCAGTGTTTTTGGCGGTCAGCAGCACCAGGCAGCCGATGCGCATGTTGGTGAAGACGCGCTTGCCATCTTCGGTCTGTTTGTTTGTAGCAACAGGCTTTGACTCGACAAACAATACTGCGTAGTAGCCGCCGCGAGCGTCGCTGGGAGGCGTGATGATCGCCTTCATTTTCTGCGATCGGCCTGCGGCTACCACGAATTTGTCGGGAACGAACTGAATCCAGTTTGCGGCTGAGCGTGGCGATGTGCCCGGAGCGCCGAACACTTTTTCGTTTTTGTCGTTGTACCAAAGGTCTGTGATCTGAACGTGAAGTTCGACGGCTTCACTGCCACTGTTGGCGACACTTAGTTCTTGTTCAAACGGAACACCCGGCTTGAAGTCAGCTACGACCTGCGCCGGCGCCAGGCCGATCGACTGTGCCGAGCCGATACTTGCAATAAGAGTCAGGAAGGCTAAAGCCGCGAGTTTGCCAGAAGTTTTCATTAGGGTACCGTTAATGTGTAAGTAAGACTTGCATTGTCCAGGCCTACAAATGCTGTTGCTCCATTCACGTTGGAAACGAACAATCCCAGGTACTTGGTGATCGTGGAGCGATCACCAGCCGAGCTGGTGAGCGACGTAGCTGCGCCGCAAGTAGTTGAAATGTTTGCAAACGTCCCGGCTGTGCCCGTGGAAGAATTCTTCAGCACCAGAATTGTGGAGTGCGCGAACGTGGTGTTCACACAGGCGTTAATGGTTGAAGCGGTTGAGCTGAAGCCGGTAAATATGGGAAGCAAATTGTAGGGAGTCGAATAGATGATCCCACCAGCCTGAGCCACTGGCGTTAGACCAGCTCCTGGGCCGATCCCCAGCGCGTTAACGTTGCCGAAAGCTAAAGTGAAATCGGTTCCAGCAGTGATAGGCCTGCCGGAAGCTGCCTGAGCAAGAGTCAATTGCACGGCCGTCTGCACAGTCTCTGAAGGGTTGTTTAAACTAAGCGTCGCCGTATCCGTGGTCGTTATGGCTCCGTCGAGATATAAGTCGAAGCTGACGATGGCTGATCCGCTGCCTGTAAAGGCCGATGCTCCATCGTTGTCAGGAAGGAAAATTGCCAGTCCGACGGTGGCGGTGCTGAGATTTTTCGTCAGACCAGTTGCGAGCGTTAATGCGGAACCCTGCACGGTAGCCAATGACGCGAACTGAGCGGACGAATTGCACGCTGACGTCGATGGGCAGCCGTAGAGAACCATGGCGGAAGCGGCAAAGCCCGTGAAATTAGCGCTGACATACGCCTTCACTACCCCGGTGCTGTTCCCGATCGCGCTGACACTTACATCGAACGTCGTGAAGTACATTGCGCCATTCGACAGCGCTGCACTCTTCACTCCTGCCTGCGTGGCTCCGATCGCCAACGCGTTCATAGTTCCGAAGGAGCTTTGATAGTTCGCACCCGAGGGAGTGATAGTGAATCCAGTAGACGTCTGAAGGGCTAGTTTGGCTGCGCCGAATGCGCACGGCGTAAGGACAAAAATAAAAATCAAGATGCTGAGACACGAACGACCACGCCCGGTTCCCCCATTGCTGCTGGCGGATTCGGGCGTGGCATTGTGTCGATCATGAAGAGTTGTTGGCATTTCGTTTCCGGTTTGTTGGGAAACCGGAAAACCCATGCTTACTGAACCGTCAGGGTGAATGTCACTGTTGCAGTCTGGGACGCGTACCCCACATTGTTGGCATTGAGCGGCTTTACTCCCACGCCGATAAAGCGGGTGAGTGCTGTGCCACTCGCAACGCCAGCAGCGCCAATACTGTCTTGAGCGGTGGTGCTCAGAGCGACAAAGTTGCCGACACCGGTAGGAGTGGCGACCGTCGCTGCGTTGGAGCTCGAAGTGTCACGCACAACGTAAAGATTGTTAGGTGCAGCGAAATCAGTCACGACCCTCGCGGTTACAGTGGTGCCGGAGAACGTCTGATGCGAGGTGTAGACCGGCAGCAATTGATAATCTGACCAGTAGATTGCATCGCTAACGCCGGGAGTCGCGGGAGCAAACCTGTTAACGCAGTTGCCTGCACCGATTGCCATCGCATCTACGGCGCCGAAATCCATGGTGAAGTCCGGGGTTGCACCAGTGGCAGCTACCGGGCAGTGCGTCACACCGGCAGTCGCGCCAACGCTCAGTGTGAGCGAGACCGCTTTCTGGATGGTTGCTGATACGGTGAGCTGTGGCGCCACGGTGGCGACACCCGCCGCCGACGTAGCCGCAAATGATGTGGAAGCCATCGTCAACAAGCTGACAAAGATGGCGAGAGTTGTGCGTTTCATGTCTTTTTTCTCCTCATGTTCGTTCCCGTTGCCACTCGACGCCTCTGCCGCGTGGGTCAGGAAAAATTAACTTTCTATGACTGCCAACTGATCCCTTGCTTTTACTTCCCGCCACCCGGAGTTGCCCCGATTTTCAAGCTCATACGTTCCGAAAGGGCCATGTACTTCGGGTGTGTTGAGTGAACATTAAGTCTCTCTAATGCAGGGGTCAACGTAACGGGAGGGTGTTCAGCGGTAACGTACACGTTCGTGGGAGAGAGCGACAGGATTGCGGCCGCTAACCTGTTGTGCGTACATCTACTTGCATCTAAATGACTTACTCAAGAAGATCCCGAATTATGGACTCCGGCACAAGGTCTCGGAAGAAGGTTTGGCGGCTTGGACACCGGTTACCTTCGGCATCAACATTGGTGAAACAGGCAAGTTGCGGAAGGCCTAAAGAATGAAGGAAAGAGCCTAATAACGACACGACCCGCGCGGGCATATTATCCGCAGCGGGTCGCCGGTATGCTGTTGGGATTGGCTTGAGGCGGTCACTCTATTTACGAATGGCCTCTGCAAACCTCCAATTTATCTAGCGGAGTTCGCCAGGTCTTTAGAGCGGAGCGCCCTAAGCCTCAGCCACCTCACGTGATCTACTACTACCATCAGAACTTTGCATATATCTTGGATCGCCCTCCTTTCCCGTGTATTCAAAGAATAATTCGGTGATAACTGCGAAGTCAACTCCTGGGAATCCCACTTGGCAAATGAGCAACGCCATTTGCCGACTGCTGTGGCACAGGCGCTCTCACTTGTGCAGTCCGGAGTCGCAGCCCAGGCTTTGCCACGAGAAGATTCACGGAATCACAAGCGCGGATCGCCGATGCCACGCAGTTCTGCAACTTCATGGAGCGACAGGGCGTAATTAACAGTTCACGCTTTAGGTCATACTCATAGAAAAAGATGCAAACTGAAAACTCGAAAAGCGGCGCTGGGATCGAGGCGCACGGGCTTACACGCACTTACCACATGGGCGACTCGGAGATTCGCGCCGTCAATGGCATAACCTTCGCCGTCAAGTCTGGCGAGTTTGTCGCACTCCTCGGCACCTCCGGATCAGGCAAGTCTTCCCTGCTGAACCTGATCGCAGGGCTCGATACGCCCACGGGCGGATCAGTTTCGGTAGCCGGACGCGACCTTGCGCGTATGTCGCGCGAGGAACTGGCTCAGTATCGACGTAGCACGGTGGGAATGGTTTTTCAGGCTTTCAATCTGGTGCCTGCCATGACCGTGTTGGAAAACGTAGAGCTCCCGATGCGATTTGCGGAAGTGCCGCGCGAGCGCCGTATGGAGCGCGCACGCAATGCCTTGGAGCGGGTTGGACTGGGACACCGCCTCAGTCACCGTCCGTCGGAGCTTTCAGGAGGCGAGCAGCAGCGGGCCTCGCTGGCACGCGCGCTGGTGAATGCTCCCTCCCTGCTGCTTGCCGATGAACCTACTGGCAATCTCGACAGCCGCACTGGAAGCGAGATCATGGAACTTATTCACGCCATTCACCGCGAGGGAACAACCGTGCTGATGGTTACCCATGAGCGTCCGCTGGCTGAGCGATACGCGACCCGGTTCATCTTTCTTCGCGACGGCAAGCTGGTAGAAGATCCGGCCGAGGTCACGGCATGAAAACCGGAGATCTGGTAGAGCTTGCAGCACGCAATCTGCGGGAATCAGTGCTGCGCAACTCACTCACGACCGTAGGGATCTCGGTCGGAGTCGCGTCGCTGGTAGCAATGCTCTCGCTCGGCATCGGGCTGCAGCACCTGGCGTCCTCGAGGCTAGCGAAGTCAGGACTATTCGACAGCGTGTACGTCACCTCAGGCCGTCGCATGAGAGGGCCCGACGGCCGCAGAGAAAGCAGAAAAGGGCCTCCGCCTCCTCTTGATGAACCGGCGCGACAGAAGATGGCAGCCTTCAATGGAGTCGCGGAAGTCTATCCGGATATTCGGTTCCCGGCGGAGCTGCGACTCAACTCAACGACTTTGCCTCAATCGGCTTCAGCTCTGGCTAATGAGTCCAGCAAAGATGGTGAGTCCAGCAAGAATAAAGATCAGCGACAGGATTCAGCGACGCGCGACGGCGCAGACTCACGCGATTTCCAACTGATCAGCGGCCTGCCCATGTCGGCGCGGCAACTCGAGACCTTCGATTCAATGAAGGGCTCTTACTTCTCTGCTCCGGATGCAGCGGAGATCATTCTGCAGACCGACGAAGCCAAAACGCTGAACGACAAGCCACAAGATCTAATTGGCAAAGAAATTACGCTTCGCTACGCGTCGCGACACCTGCTGAAAGACACGGATGCCGGCGCCTCTGCCGCATCGGAGTACGGTGCCAGCGAGTTGAGCGTGTACGCGGTCACGCCAAATGAGAGTAAGCTTAAAGTCGTAGGGCTGATCGAATCCAAAGCCGATGCAGGCATTCGGGGCGCAGGCAGCGCCGGAGCTTATATTCCTATCGATTTCGCGCAGAAGCTCGCGCCCATGCAGATGACGCAAACACGCCTTGCCGGCGAGCGTGATCCGTTGGCCAACAGTTATCCGGCGCTCATCGTTCGTGCCAGCCGATCGAGCCAGGTTGAGGCTATCGAAGACAAAATCAAGCAGCTCGGCTACAACACGTTTTCACTTCTTGACGCCACCCGTAATTTGCGTCGCTTCTTTTCCATACTCGACCTGTTCCTCGGCATTTTCGGCAGCCTTGCGCTTGCGGTCGCCTCGTTGGGAATTATCAACACGCTGGTGATGTCGATTCTCGAACGCCGCCGCGAGATCGGGATCATGAAAGCCATTGGCGCAAGCGATGGAGACGTGCAGAAGCTCTTCTTTGCAGAAGCGGGAGCAATGGGCATCTTCGGCGGTAGCTTGGGGGTGCTGCTGGGATGGACCATCGGCCGCGTCATCAATCTCGGCACGCGCATCTACATGCAGCGCCAGCAACAGTTCACGCCAGACGATGTTTGGTTAGTTCCCGTGTGGCTGGTATTGGGCGCGATTGGATTCTCGATCGTTGTGAGCCTGATCGCAGGACTATATCCCGCAGCCCGAGCGGCTCGGCTCGATCCTGTACAGGCCTTGCGATATGACTGAAATAATCGGGTGATCGGGCCATCGGGTGATCGGGTGAAGTAAAGACAAACGGATGGTCCAGACACCACCTGCGTGGCCGCCGCTTTTCAATGGCGACAATCGATCCAATTCTTACTTCACCCGATCACCCGATGGCCCGATCACCCGATTTTCTTGAATCTGCGCGTAGACTCTGAGAGAGTAATCCATGCAACCCCAATCCATCGTCATCCTCGACTTTGGTTCGCAGTACACGCAGCTCATCGCGCGCCGCATTCGCGAGCAGCGGGTCTTCTCTGTCGTGCTTCCCTGCACTGCGCCGCTCGATGAGATCAAAAGTTATCGTCCGGCCGGGATTATCCTCTCGGGCGGACCGTGCTCGGTCTATGACGACGACGCCCCACCGGCTGATGAAGAAGTGCTCTCGCTCGGT
Organism: Terriglobales bacterium; assembly: GCA_045808065.1. Lineage (GTDB taxonomy): Bacteria > Acidobacteriota > Terriglobia > Terriglobales > Acidobacteriaceae > Gp1-AA112. The sequence continues at coordinate 10,301 of JBJMGD010000002.1, forward strand.
ATTCCCGTTCTCGGAATTTGCTATGGGCTCCACTTCATAACCCACAAGCTTGGCGGAAAAGTGGTTCCTGGACCCAAACGCGAGTACGGACACGCACAAGTAGAAGTGCTCGATAGCTCCTCCTCACTTTTTCGCAATCTTCCCACTTCCCTATCAGTGTGGATGTCGCATGGTGACGAGGCGCGGGAATTGCCATCCGGGTTTCGCGTGATTGCCAGGTCGTCAAGCGCTCTGGCAGCCATCGAGGATCCGCAACGAAAGACCTGGGCGGTGCAGTTTCACCCTGAGGTCCATCACACAAAGCTCGGGACTGATCTGCTGCGAAATTTCGTCTTCGACATCTGCCATGCCGAGCCGAGTTGGACGCCTCAGCGGTTTATCGACGAAACCGTTACCTCTATCAAGAACACCGTCGGCGACGGACACGCAATTTGTGCTCTCTCCGGCGGCGTGGACTCCTCGGTCGCGGCTGTGCTCGTCGATCGCGCTATAGGCGAGCGTCTTACTTGCGTCTTCGTGGACAACGGCGTGCTCCGGAAGGATGAATTCAAGAAGGTTCAGAACAATTTGCGCGATCGCCTTGGACTGAATTTAGTCGCCGCAGATGCCGGCGCGCAATTTCTTTCCAAGCTCGCCGGCGTTACCGATCCCGAAAAGAAACGCAAAATAATCGGCAATGAATTCATAACGGTATTCGACGCGGAAGCGGAAAAGCTGATTCGCGATCACCAACATGAGAACGGCTCAAATGGCAGTCGCACTCGCAAGGCTGAGTTTCTAGTGCAAGGCACCCTGTATCCGGACGTCATCGAATCGCGCTCGGTGCGAGGCCCGTCGCAGACCATTAAGACTCATCACAATGTCGGCGGATTGCCGGAGAAGATGAATCTTAAGTTGATTGAGCCCCTCAAGGATCTCTTTAAAGACGAGGTTCGTCGCATCGGACGCGACCTGGGTATGCCGGAGGAGATTCTGCAGCGTCAGCCTTTTCCCGGTCCGGGACTCGCAGTGCGCATTCTAGGCGAGGTCACACCCGAGCGGGTGAAACTGCTTCAAGATGCAGACGAAATCGTTGTCTCCGAAATCAAGACCGCCGGTCTCTACAATCAAGTATGGCAATCGTTCGCCGTACTGCTGCCGGTAATGTCGGTCGGCGTGATGGGGGACTACCGTACCTACGCTTATACCTGCGCGATCCGCGCTGTCCATTCCGAGGATGGCATGACCGCAGACTGGGTGCCGCTGCCCTATGAGGTGCTACGAACAATTTCGAGCCGTATAGTCAATGAGGTTCGCGGCATCAACCGCGTCGTCTACGACATTACTTCGAAGCCTCCAGGCACGATCGAGTGGGAGTAGGATTTTCGTCTGCGTGAGGTCCTTTGCTGGAAAGCGATGGCACCGTCGGAAGTGTCGAGCACCGTTTAAACTAGATTTACCGCATCAGCGCCTGCCAAGTTCATCAAGGCTGCAAACATCGCTGAGCTAAGGAAATAATTAAGGAAATTCTCATGAATACACCAGCGACTTCTGTCGCCGACTATGGTGCACGCGCGGTTGGACCGATTATCTTGCTAGGCGCTCCCGGCGCGGGAAAGGGTACGCAGGCAAAGAAGATCGTCGAACGCTACAGCATCCCCCAAATCTCTACTGGCGACCTACTGCGTGAGAACGTAAGACTCGGCACGGAACTCGGCAAGAAAGCCAAAGCTGTGATGGACTCAGGCAAGCTCGTTTCTGACGATCTCGTGTGCGACATGGTGGCCGAGCGTGTTGCGCGTCCCGACTGCGCCCGCGGATACATTCTTGATGGCTTTCCTCGCACCGTCGCTCAGGCGGAGTGGCTCGACGGATTTCTCGCGGCACGCGGCTCGAAGCTTCCGTTACGTGTTATCAAGATGAGCGTGGATTACGACAAGCTGTTGAAGAGGCTCACGGGTCGGCGCACGTGTCCAGTCTGCGGAGCGATCTACAACATCTATACCAATCCACCAAAACAAGACGAGCTCTGCGATCACGACGCCAGTAAACTCACATTCCGGAAAGACGACAGCGAAGAGGCCATCGGCACCCGCTTACAGGCCTACGAAAAAGAAACGCTGCCATTAACCGATTATTATCGGCAGCGTGGCGTTCTTATGGAAGTGGATGGTGACGCGGCACCTGAACAAGTGACGACCGAACTCTTCAACTCACTGGACAGAGGCGGAGCCCTTTAGCGCCGACGATCCGCAGTTGTGAGCGACGCTGCGGATCGGATCGGCTGGAGCAACTTCCCGCGGAAACGCTTCTCCGGCGTTGTGTTCTATTCCTTGACCCCAACTTCATTCAGAATGAAGGCGTAGTCAAACGCAGCTTCGTGCAGACGGTCATAGCGTCCCGAGGCGCCGCCGTGGCCGGCTCCCATGTTGGTCTTGAGGATCAGCGTGTTGTGATCTGTGCGCGTCGACCGCATTCTCGCTACGTACTTTGCCGGTTCCCAGTACATCACCTGGCTGTCGTTGAACGAGGTCTTCACCAACATGTTCGGATATGGTTTCGGCTGAATATTGTCATACGGTGAATATGTGATCATGTAGTCGAAGGCCGGCTTCTCTTTGGGATTACCCCATTCCTCGAACTCTGTCACCGTGAGCGGCAGCGATTCATCCAACATCGTGTTCATCACATCTACGAATGGCACTTTGGCAATTACGGCCTTGAAAAGATCTGGACGCATGTTGGTAACTGCTCCCATCAACAGCCCTCCAGCGCTGCCGCCCTCGATCACCAGCTTGTCCTTCGATCCGTAGCCTTTGCTCAACAGATACTCGGCTGACGCGATGAAATCGTTAAACGTGTTTTTCTTCCGCATCATGCGGCCATCGTCGTGCCAAGTCTTCCCCATCTCCCCGCCGCCGCGCGGATGCGCGACCGCATAGACCACTCCACGATCGACGAGGCTGAAGATGTTTGAATTGAAGCTGATGTCAATTGAAACTCCATAGGAGCCATACGCATACAAATACAAAGGACCGGTGCCGTCCAGCTTCTTCCCTTTGAGATACACGATCGAAATGGGAATTCGCGCGCCGTCCGAAGCCGTCGCAAAGACCTGCTCAACCTGGTAGCGCGTGGGATCGAAGCCGCCCGGTACTTCTTTTTGCTTGAGCAAAGTCGAGCTTCCGCTTGCCATGTCGTATTCGAAGATCGATTGTGGGGTGACAAAGGACTGATAGCTGTAGCGGAACTTTGAGGTGTCGTACTCGCGATTCACGTAAGGCGACGTCACGTAAGCCGGTTCGGGAAAGGGAATGCGATGCGACTGACCGCTTTGCAGGTCTGCAATCGAGATCTGCGGCAGCCCATTCTCGCGCTCGTAAGTGACGTAATAGTTCTTAAAGAAATCGGTGTCGTCGAGCATCACGTTCAGACGATGCGGAATCACTTCCGTCCAGTTTGCCTTGCCTGGAGCGTTGACTGGAGCCTTCACCAACCGAAAGTTGCGGCCAGTATCGTTCACGCGGATGTAGAAGAAGTTCCCGTTGTGGTCCGGATAGTATTCGACGTCTTGCTTGCGCGGTTCTATAACCTTCCAATCGGCTTTGGGCTGATCAGCCGGGATATAGCGGGCCTCGCTAGTGGTGTGACTCCCAGAAACGAGAAACAGATAAGCCTTGCTTCGCGTTCTGAATACTTCAACGCTGAAACGGGCATCTTTCTCCTCATAAATGAGATCGTCCGGACCCGTCGTGCCAACCGTGTGACGATAGAGGCGATACTGCCGTTTCGCAGAATCCTCCACCGTATAGAAAACGGTTTTGTTGTCATTCGCCCACGCGACCGAGCCTGTCTTCTCGATGCGATCTGAGAGCAGTTTGCCGGTGCGCAGATCCTTTACCGCGAGTGTGTACTGGCGGAACCCAGTATTGTCAGTGGAGTACGCCAGCAGCGTTCCGTCATCGCTCACCTGATACGCGGCAATCGCCATGAAGGTCTGGCCCTTTGCCAATTCGTTCAGATCGAGTACGACCTCCTCGGGCGCCTCCATGCTGCCCTTCCTGCGGCAACGTATGGGATATTGCTTTCCCGTTTCGGTTCGCGAGTAGTAGAGGTAATCGCCATACTTGTAAGGAACATCGACATCGGTTTCCTTGATTCGCCCCAGCAGTTCGTCGTAGAGCTTTTTCTGGAACGGCTCGGTCGGCTTCATTACGCCATCGGTGTAGGCATTCTCGGCATCGAGATAGGCCTTCACGTCTGGATTCGGTTTGTCGCGCAGCCAAAAGTACTCGTCCACCAGCTTCCGGCCGTTGATCTCTGTAACTTTAGGAACTTTCTTTGCGATCGGCGGAGCAGGCACCGCGGCCTGGGTGTCGGCGGCTTCAAGAGAGAGAGTCGAATGGGTCACAGTCAAGAGTACAAGAAGCGCTGCTAGACGCAGGACCACCTTCATGGTTTCACCATTCCAGATTTAAGTTGTGCGGCGGCGGAAGTATAGGACAGCTGCCTAGGTCCTGACCACTTCGTAAGCGCCATCTCCGGTTCAGCACCGCAGAGGCTTAGTCGGTCCCACGCCTTTGGGCGCCAAGGCAGAGTAGCTCGAAATTGTGCCGTAGGCCACGTTTTCAGCACCAGAACGGAGCTATAATGCCCGCGAATGGAGCCTTTTCGTCCATGCCGCGGCTCCTGAAGCAATTGACCCGTTGAGAAGACTCGGGTAACGAGTTCGCAAACCAGATTACGACCCGGTCGAGGTGAATATGTCCGGACTATCCCCAATGATCATGTTGCTAATCCTGTGGGGCGGAATCACGCTGGTTCTGGTGGTTCTTCTCATCTACAGGAGCACACTCACCATGCACGAGGACGATCAGCTCTTTCTCAGCGAGGGCGAAACACAGCTCGCTCAAGAGCAAGTCGACCTGCAACACAGAATGAATAAGCTTCAGCCCTTAGTACGCGCTTGCAGCGCATTATCGGTTGCGCTGTTGGTCGCCATGGCTGGCATGGGCCTCTACGATATGTACAAGAACTTCTAGAGGCAACGAACAGGTACAGAGACCTGAGTGAGACGCGACCGAAGAGGTCGAGCCGAGCTTAGGCCTCTCTCTCTCTGCAGCGCCCCGTAACCCGTCTGCCTGCGACGTACCGGCCTGCCTCGGATCGCGCTGCGCCCTAACGGCTGTCCCCTCACCTCGTAATGCCTATCCTCTCACTGGGGAATAATCGCACCTTAATGCGGCAACCTACTCTGCTGAACCAGCTTCTCTAGTTATCAAGTAGTACATGCACGGAATCTTCGCGTTAAGGACATAGTTATGCCATTCGAGGACAAAATGAACCCAACCAGCAATCCGGCGCCGCAACGGAAAGCGATGATCATTGATGACGACAAGGACCGTTATCGTCGCAAAGAGAGAACGACTCTCCTGAAAGAAGCAGGCTTTAAAGTTTATCCGGTGCTCAGAATGCCGGATGCTCGCGGGCGGTGCAAGCCAGGAGCGTTCGAGCTTATTGTGGTAAACGTCACCGAAAATGCCAATCAGGCCCTGGAACTCTGCGATGACATCAAGAAATGCAATCAGAATCAGAGACTTTTCTTAGTCGCAGGAGCAAATGCAGCACTGCCGAATCGAGACTACATCGTCTCCAGCTGGGAAGAGCTTAGAAAAAAGATCACGTCCGACGGCACTACTCAAGAAAAAGGCGAACTGGTAGCAGCCTAAACTTCCGATGCCGCGTCCCTCTGCTGGCCCAATAACTCCTCAGTTGCGCCCTGCATGACTTGGTGCGGGCCTCGCACAACTCAGGGTATGCTATGAAGTGCTCCCTGAGTGTGCGAGAGTGGCGGAATTGGCAGACGCACCAGACTTAGGATCTGGCGGGTAAAACCGTGGGGGTTCGAGTCCCCCCTTTCGCACCACAGCTTTCAGCGTTCGGCGTTCACCAAAATCGTTTGGGTTCTTTTCGTCGCGCATACCCAAACCTCATTTCCATATGTCCTGGAGTTCGAAGCTGAAACTGATTTGCTGAATGCTCACGCTTGTCTAACTGCCCACGCGTTTTGCTTCCAACTTTAGATCCAAGCGGCGGATGAGTCGTAACAATGAGTTCGGATGCAGCCCTAGTGATTTGGCGGCTTCAATGTAGCTTCCATTCGCTTCCTGTAATGCCTGAAGAATCACCTGTTTCTTAGTGTCCTTCATTGCGCCGGCATATTTGGTCGCCGGAACTCCAGCGGGCGTCACCGCCTCGGAAATTGCCTCAGGCAGATCTTCCAGCAGAATAGTGTCGGTGGAGCCCAGGACCAAGGCGCGTTCAATCGCATTCTCCAGCTCCCTCACGTTGCCGGGCCAATCGTAATCGGCGAGGCACAGTTTGGTGTTGGGCGCTAGAGACTTCACGTGTGTGTTGCACTTGTTCGCCGTCCTAATGATGAAATGCTCGGCCAATTGCAGGACGTCTTCACGTCGCTCGCGCAAAGGCGGCACTGTGATGGAGACGACGTTGAGCCGATAAAAGAGATCTTTGCGAAAGGTGCCTACCCGTACCGCCTCTTGCAGATCCTGATTGGTGGCTGCAACGAGTCGTAGATCGACTTTCATGGGACGGGTACCGCCAACGCGCTCAAACTCACGCTCCTGCAGGACGCGCAGCAGCTTGGCTTGCAGGGGCAAAGCGAGCTCTCCAATCTCATCGAGAAATAAGGTTCCGCCGCTTGCGACTTCTATTTTGCCTTTCTTTTGCGCAACTGCACCGGTGAACGCGCCCTTTTCGTAGCCAAAGAGTTCACTCTCTAACAGAGTGTCAGTGATTGCTGCGCAATTGATCGGAACAAAAGGACCCTTCGCACGTTGACTGTTGGCGTGAACGGCGCGCGCGACTAATTCCTTTCCGGTGCCGCTCTCGCCTCCAATCAACACAGTGGAGTCCGTCGGAGCGACCCGTCGAATGAATTCAAATACCTCTCGCATGCGCGGGCTGTTCCCGACCATGTTGTGTTCAACCGTGATCTGAGTGCGGAGCTCGCGATTTTCCTGTTTTAGCGCCTCTACATACGAAATGTTGTTCAGCGCCAAACTGGTGAGGCTAGCGATTGCAGTTAGCATCTGAAGGTGGTTGTCGTCAAAATGTACCCTGCTGTCCTGCGTATCGACGTAAATCACGGACGCGATCTTTCCGGAGACACTGACTGGGACGCAGATCAACGAGCGCACGGGGAGATTCGCGAAGCTGGCGCTCTTGCGCAGCTCGAGGTGGGTGGACACATCGTTAACCATCAAGGCGCTCTGCTCTCGCATCACGCGCGCAAGTACCGTCCGGCTCACGCGAACAGGCACTCCAGGCCCGCGGAGCCTATCCCAGGCGGCGGACCAGTTGATCTGTTGTGCGTCGTCCTCGAGCGACAGGACGGCGCCCCGATCTGCCGGCACGACATCGAAGATCATGCCCAACAACTCCCAGGCTAACGAACCGGTGTCTCGGATCTTGCTGATGTTCTTGGATATGACTAGCAGCGTATTCAGATCGCGCGCCGCCCGACTGCCTTGGGCGAAGTTGGCGGTATTGGAGTCGGACTTCACATACAGCGCGTCCTCCTGGCGTAACAGAGTCTGCGTGCCCTGGAGTTCGGAACCGTCGTCCAATTCAGCATGGCTCCGCTGCGATCGAACCTCGTCGTCTTGCAGCAGAAAAGCAAACACCGAACTCCCCAGGCCGATCTGATCACCGTGCTGTAGCAGCTGCTGGCTGATTGGGACTCCGTTCACTACGGTGCCATGCAGACTGCCAAGATCGCGAATCACAAATTGCTGGTTATCGCTGCTGATGATGCAGTGCTGTCTGGATAGGATGGGATCCGAGATGCACAGTTGGTTGGAGGTGCCGCGCCCGATTGTGACCTCAGCCTCCTGCAAAGGAATGACTGCGTCGGCCATGGGGCCAGCGAGCGCTACAAGTCTTGGGGTCAACGAAACGGCCACGGGAGTCTACTCCGATGGTGTAGCACAGTTAGAACCCCAATGCATCTTCGAAGCGGAGCTAACCGATCGGTTAATTCGCTTGTGAACCGTTCGGTTAAGTTTCTTCTGCGTAGTAATTCATAAGTACCTTTGCTTCGAAATGGCAGGCGTCGGCACAGACTGATAAGAAGGGACTTAAGAGCAGATGCCAAAATTTGTAGTGCCGTTTCGGCACTGGCACTGAGCTTGCAAAAGGGGACGGCATGGAGACGACGATGTCAGCCGAGAGAAACCACCGCAAGCCTTGGAATACCGCCGATTTCGAGCTCAAATTCAGAGAGGCTATGGGACGTGACATGACCCGGCAGGAACGTGAATTCTTTGGGCTCATGGAAGAACAGTCAGAAGCGGATGACGAATCTGCGCCGGAGGGAAACGAAGCTCCCGAGGAGGGGCGATTCGCATGGCAGTCACTCCGCAGCGCTAGCGGGCTCTTGGGCTAGAAGATTCGGCCTTGGGTCGACTTGGAAAGTCGCGTCTTCGCTAAGACAAAATCGGGTGATTTGGTGATCGCGTGATCGGGTGAAGCAAGCTCGAGCGGCAACGCCGCCCGCCAGTTTAGGGTTCCGCCGACTACGGGAAAAATCCCTGATAAATTCCCTGTTAAAGTTGGCCAGATCGTCTGAGTTCTCGTATCGCTCTGGTTCTGAATGACTTGGCTCGAAAACTGAAAATTCCCTGTTAATCCCTGTTCCTGGAAGCAAAATTGCGGAATTTGGGCATAACTCGCCGGTTTTTTGCCGAAATCACGAAAAGCCCCTGTTAATTTCTCTGTTCCTGGGAAATTCTGGCTTCCGCGTATGGATTTTCCCAATCAAATCAAACTTGAGAAAGTGGCTGAAGGTTCTGAGCGGCGCCTAGATCACAGTTTCTAAAGTTCTGCATCAGGGCCGATCAGTATGGGAGAATTCTGGGTCGGCCGCTCTTCTGCGATCTCCAATCCCAGGGCCATCATTCATTCCAACAGCTTTCATTCCACAACTAAACGGAATTTTCTGCTAACGCCTGAAACCCAGAGCTCGAGGCTTGGTCGAGTATGCTTATTGCGTCGCGTCATATCTTCTTTGCTGAGGACTCATCGTGCCCACACCGCCGAGCGTTAAGCTCACCACTACCAACGACTATCGCGAAAGCTACTCCAACAGCGTGCAAGTGCGCGTGAGCGTTTGGGATTTCTTCCTGGCATTCGGGACGTTGCGCACGCAGACGCCGGAAGAAGTAGAAGTTTCAAATTTCCAGGGCATCTACTTAAGCCCACAGCAGGCGAAGGCGCTTCTGATGATCCTGCAGCAGAACGTTTCTCAATACGAACACGCTTTTGGTGAGATTAAGCTCGATCCGCAGTTTGCGCAGCAAGGCCCGGTCAATTGATCCTCGTAGCTGGATTGTCGGCGGCATGCGCGTACAAAGCCGGTTGAAGAGCAATAGCACAGCGGCAGGCGCGGGATTTCTTCCCGAACTGCGGGGCATGCATATCTTTGCCCTGATCTTCACGGCTATTTTTCTGCTGCACCTGCCGCTGCTGCGTCTTCCCTACTTCTGGGATGAGGCGGGATATTACATTCCCGCCGCTTATGACCTCTTCACTGGCGGTCATGTCGTGCCGCAATCAGTTCCCAGCAATGCTCATCCGCCATTGCTATCCGTGTACTTGGCGGTGTGGTGGAAGCTATCAGCGTTCAAGCCCGCAGTGACTCGGATTGCCATGCTGTTGCTTGCGGCACTTTCATTAGAGGCTGTATTCCGACTCGCGCACATGCTTACTAACGCGCGCGTGGCTGTGGCAGTAGTGGCGTGTACCGCTGTATATCCGGTTTGGTTCGCGCAGAGTTCTCTGGCTCACGCAGATCTACCCGCCGCGACGTTTGCGCTCTGGGGACTCTTCTTCTATTTCCGCAGCTTGGATGTCGGTACTCAGGAGGATGGAGGTCCCATCTTGCTCAGCAAAGAGCAAATGGGGCTGGAGGGCAGGGACTCGAATCGAAATGTGTTGCTCGCAGCATTATTGTTTACGTTCGCCGCCTTATCGAAAGAGACTGCGGTAATTATCCCTCTCACTCTGGCGGGATATGACGTTGCGGCAGTGTGGTTGAGCACGCGCAGCGTTCGCAACGAACAGTTATTTCGACCTTTGGTGCTGGTCTTGAGCGTTGTGCCTCTCGCAGCTTGGTTCGTATTTCACCATCACCGGACCGGATTTGTCTTCGGCAATCCTGAATTCTTTGCTTATAACGTGAGTGGCGCGTTAACTGCGCCGCACGTGGTGCTGTCCCTGGCATTACGTCTGTGGCAGATGCTCGGATACATGAATCTGTGGCTGCTTACGCTCGCCACTGTATGGGTAATGCGCTATCCAGCGTTACAGGAGAAGGATGGAAGCGAAAGAAAGCGAATCGCTCTCGTCGTGCAGTACCGCATCGCTGCCGTCCTGGCCGGCAACGTTGTGGCATTTTCACTTGTAGGTGGCGCCGCGCTAGCGCGATATTTGCTTCCGGCTTATCCACTAGTGATTTTGATTGGGATTTCCACGTTGCGAAGGCGCCTGCGGGAGTGGGCTTGGGCGATTCTCCTCGTAGTTGCAGGGTTCGTGCTCGCGCTGTTCTCAAATCCCTTCGGGTATATTCCTCCGGAAGACAATCTGTCATACCGCGACTATGTGATTCTGCATAAAGAAGCCGCAGACTACTTGCAGAAACGCCATCCGCACGCACGTGTGCTGACGGCGTGGACCGCTACTGACGAACTTACCAAACCCTTTCTTGGGTATGTACGCGAGCCGATGCCGGTGATTCACGTTGATAATTTCTCCTACGATCAATTGGAACTCGCGCGGATGGCGGCAGGCCAATACGACCTAGCCCTGCTGTTCTCAACCAAGCAGGAGCCGACCGCGTCGTTGCTCGATCGTTGGGCCTGGTGGGAACGGATGAGCCGCAACTATTTTGGATTTCATCGTGACCTGCCGCCTGAAGTCGCAGCGCAGATGCTGGGTGGGAGTGTTACCTGGGAGCGAAAACGTGGCCAACAGTGGATAGCTGTGCTCAGCTTTGACCAAGTGGAGAATGCCGAGCTCTCACACGAACCAGACACGCAGCCACAGATGTTTTCGATTTCCCTCTGGTAGCTGGACTATTTGGCTGACTCTGGTGTGGTCTGTTTTGCGTTTGCCAATTTGAGGGCTGGTTTACCGTGCGGCCTCTTGTGCGATTTCAGAGATGCCGTTTCGACCGCGGCCGTTGGAGCTGGAGCTGGACGCTTGCCGAAGTATTTATCGGCATGTTCCTTCATGCTGGGCATTGCGAGATAGGGCTTGGAGTAATCGTTGCGCGCGTTCCAAAAGAGGAAACCGATGCCGCCGCGATCCCGCGACGTGCTTACCTGACGCATAATGTAATCAGGCGAATAAGTGTGGGTACGCCACGCAAATGCCTGCAACCACGGGCGCATCACGACTCCGCTGCCCGCAGTAATTGTTTCGAAGCGGTCCATCGATTCACCGATGAAGTGCTCCGGAGCATCACCTGGGCTCTTGTACCCGTCCATGCCGAAGAAATGTGAAGGATAGATCATGGGCGAGATGACGTCGCAGTACTTGGCCATGCGCACAATGTCCTGTCCGGTATGCGCCAAGTCCACATTGCGCTGCCACGCCATGATGCCGAACACATCGAGCGACACCAGTACGCCTTCGGGATGCAAGTGCTGATAAGCGCGGTCGAGGAAGTCGGCGATCACATCCGCACGCTTCCACTCTGGATGTGCAGTCTGAAAATAGAACTTAGCGTCGGCCTGATTTCCCTCAGCGGGAAAACGCACGTAGTCGAACTGAATCTCATCCGCTCCAGACTGCGCTACCCACTTGGCAAGAGCAATGTCGTACTCCTGCACCTTGGGATTCGACGTGTCGGTCCAGACCAATTTGCCGTTCTCACGCCAAGGCTGCCCAGTCGAACGCGAATGTACCGCCAACTCGGAGTGATCGCGAGCGATGTGCTCGTCGCGGAACAGTGCGATACGAGCAATGGCATGCAAGTTCATGGAATGCAAGTAGCGCACAAATTTCGGCAAGTTAGGAATTGAGCGCCGATTGTGCGGCGCCAGCGAATGCTCAAAGGGAACGCTCAAGCTTCCGTCGCTGTCCTTGATGTCGAACACAACAGCATTGCCACCGACTTCGTGCCAGCGGCGAATAATGTTCATACCCTTAGCGCTACCCGCCATCGCCCCCGTTAGATAGATGGCACGCACCTCTTCTTCTTTCGCCATCGGAACGGAGTGCTCGACGATCGGTTGCGGCTCGATCGCCGGAATAAGCAGCGTCTGACCCTTCTTCACGTAGAGTTGCTTGGGCGCGAGGTGATTGGTCTCTCGGATTTGCCCTTCAAGTTCGCTCGCGAGCATCGTCGACGACTGCGACAGGAAATGGTGCGCGATACCGTTCACGGTCTCCGTCTTCTCGGGAACGTATGACAGTGTGTTCGGCGGAAGCGCCGACGCGCCATTCGGACTGGCTGCATTCGGTTCGGGAATCGCTGCCGGCTGACTAGTCGCCTGAGCTGAAGCTTGGGCGTTCGAGGTGCTGCATCCCGAGCAGATTGCGCAAACGACAATGAGGCTGGCAAGAAATCTGAGCAAGTGTGAGGGGAAAGAGGTCATGAAGGTAAGCCTGAGTCTCTGGATTCAGCCCGAACTATAACATCGATTCCAGAGTACCTGCTTCCGATTCAGAGACTTACCCGTTACGAAAGGGATGTCCCGACAGAGACAAACATTTTTGCGAAGAGAGAGCGGCGAGAGCGTGAGCCTCTGCGTAAAACCCTGTGCAAAACTTTGACGCAACTCGACTTGCCACTTTATGTATCTGACCAGAAGAACAGTCGCTCGGAAATTGGGCGGCGGTCCCAAACGTTATGAGGGACTTATAGATGAAAACTGGATTAAATACTGCGCTCGATCCCACGCGCCGAGGAACAGAAGCCGAGGATTTTGAGCGCAATCTCCGTCGCAGGATCGTCGGTCAGGACGATGCCATTCTGAAGATGACTGAGATCTACCAGATGTTTCTGGCAGGTCTGAATCCCCCAAATCGCCCAGTGGGCAACCTGCTATTTCTCGGACCCACAGGTACCGGCAAGACCCGGGTAGTGGAATCCGTAGCTGAGACGCTTTTCGGCGAGATTCGCGCCTGCATCAAGATCGACTGCGCCGAGTTTCAGCATAGCCACGAGATCGCCAAGCTTATCGGATCGCCTCCCGGATATCTGGGACATCGCGAAACTCATCCTTTGCTCACGCAAGAGGCATTGAATCAGTGGCACACGGAGAAACTCCGCCTTTCACTGCTGCTCTTTGACGAGATCGAGAAGGCCAGCGACTCGCTCTGGCAGCTCCTGCTTGGCATTCTGGACAAGGCCACACTCACGCTCGGCGACAATCGCCGTGTGGATCTTTCCCAATGCGTGATCGTCATGACTTCGAACCTGGGTGCAGGCGAGATGAGCGACCTGATCACGGGCGGCTTGGGCTTTGGGCAGAAGCCTAGCCAGGTTGATCACCGGCTCGACGACAAGATTACGAGGACGGCAACGGAAGCTGCGCGGCGCAAGTTCTCCCCCGAGTTCATGAACCGCATCGACAAGGTGGTCGTGTTCAAGACACTCAAAGCCGAGCATCTGGAGCAAATTCTCGAGATTGAGTTAGGCATGGTGCAGCAACGCATCCTGCAAGCCACCGGCAATGCTCAGTTTGTCTTCAGTTGCACGCCAAAGGTGAAGAAATTCCTCTTGCAGGAAGGTACTGACAATAAGTACGGCGCTCGTCATCTCAAGCGCGCTATTGAAAAGAACGTGGTCTTCCCTCTCGCGAATCTGGTCGCCACGGGCCAGCTCAAGCTGGGAGACTTCGTACGCATCGATATGCAGGAGGGCAAACTCTCATTCATTAAGGAAGCCGAGGGGGCGCTCGTTCCGGTACTGCTTGAGAAATATGGGCAGGAGGTTGGGACGGCTGCCAGTGCGGCGGCGCGGGGCGGGAGAACTGCGTCGGTAAAGCGGGAGTTTTCGCCGTCAAGCCTGCTTGATAAGTAAATTGAAACCCGGCTATTCGAGGTCTATGGAAGTCGCTGGCTTTGAATAACAGGGAATTTAACAGGTTATTTTCATCGCAGCGCCCGAAAATGTGTCGTTTTCGGGCGTTTTTGCCATTTTCGGCAAAAATAACAGGGAATAACAGGGAATTTTAAGTTTTTGAGCCAAGTCATTCAAAAGCAGAGTGATAGGAGCACACAGACGATCTGGCCACTTTTAACAGGGAATCTAGCAGGGATTTTCGCTGTGGTGTATGCGGCGAAAGAGCCTGAAGCTTCACCCTGGTCTGCAGCACTCCGACCGGGCCATCGCCCATCTTCACGTCCTAGAACTGACAGCCGGATGAGCACTGTCGCTCAGCGACTCCTGACAACACCGAGCTATTACTCGTCGAGAGCATCAGGAATCTGTCCGCACTCACGAAGTAGAACGTGTAATTCGCAGAAGAAACGACGCTCGGAGCGCCATTTACAGTCACAGTTCCCTGCACCGCACCTGTTCCCCGCCCGTTGGCTCCAATGCTCAAGTTGCCGGTGAGGGATGCTCCGGGAGCGAGTGTACCGCCGACGTTTACATCCTCCGTACCAGACAACACGCCGAAGCCGTTGGTGCTTAGTTGCCCCGCGATCGCCTGCGGCGTGGAGCCAGTGCTATCCCCTCCTGCTACCGCAAACGCGTATCCCCCAGTTACTGACTGGAAAGCGGCCTGCTGCTGGAGTAATAAGCCAGCCGCCACAACTGACGAATCTGAGTCCATGATTACGGCTTGCTGGGGCGAAGCCATCCAGAAGATGAAGTTCGAAGTCCCGTTAAACATTGTGCCCCGGCCATTGGCAGCCACGGCGTAGGTTGCTGCACTGCCGAATGGAGAATTCGTCACAGCTCCAGCGTTATTCACGTCGAAGATTCCGCTGCTGAACTTTCCTCCCGCAGCTATGTCAAAGCGGCCGGCTTCGCCAAAGGGTTTGTTGCCTGGAATCGCGTTGCCACTCACCAGGAACGCGCTCGAACCCAGTGACGCGTTAGTGAAACCCGCGCTGGCTTGCGCGTATGCCGTCCCGGCGGTACGCATACCCGCATTATCGATATCCACCAACACGAGAGTGGACGCATCGATGATGTAAAGCGCAAATTGCGATCCGTTGATTGTCGCAAGGCCTCGCCCAGCCGCTCCGATTGCAACAGAGCCCACTGTTCCAGTGGCTTGGCTAACGGCTCCCGCATTGTTGATATCCTCTGTCACGGAAAGTGCAGTGAAGGACATTTGTCCCACAGCTGCGGAAGGTCCACCATTGTCGCCGGTCAAGCTGAAGACAAATGTTCCCGTCACGCCGCCGATCGCGCTCTGATCTTGCTGGCGAATGAGGCCGGAGGTCACCGCAGCCGAGTCGAATTCAATCAATTGACCACGGGTGCTTGAAGTCAACGCAAACGAGAAGGTGTGCGCTCCCGAAGCATCGTTGAAGGTCACGGTGCCTCGACCATCTGGACCGATGGTGTACGTGTTTGAGCCGCTCAAGGGAATACTTGGCGTTGCTCCGCCAGCGGCAGAATTCGCATCGCTAACGCCACTCGTGATACCGCCCGCGCCATCCGCGACGAACTCTCCCCCACGGTAGGCAAAGCCGGAACCAGAGCTGTTGTCTGGTTGTGTTGCTAGAAAGACGTAGTTGCCTTTGAGGCTCGCATTTCCAAACTGCACGGTCACCGGAACGGAGGCAGAAAATGCGGTGTTTGCCTGGGACGTCGCTGTTACCGTAATCGCGCCTTTTGGTGGCGATGCTGGAGCGGTATACAGACCATTGGCATCGACCGTGCCCACAGTGGAATTACCGCCAGCGATGCCGTTCACGCTCCAGGTGACGGCGTTATTGCTGCTGCCGGTCACGGTAACCGTCGGCGTGAACTGCTGGGTCGCGCCCGCAGCCAGGGTAGCGCTCGCGGGGCTGATGCTGATGGTTACGGCAGGAGCAGTGAGAGTGACGGTGGCCGGAGCAACCTTCGTAGTATCTGCCTGTGAGGTTGCGACAACTGCAACTGTCGTCGTGCTGGGCAGCACATTTGGGGCCGTGTAGAGGCCCGTCGAGCTCACAGTTCCAATGATGGCGTCGCCGCCATTTTCGCCGTTCACCTGCCAAGTGACTGCGGTATTCGTTGAACCAGTAACTGTTGCCGTGAACTGTTGGGTGGCTCCGCCCGCGACGCTTGCTGTGGTCGGCGAAATGGTGATAGCAACTCCTGCCGCGGGAGTGCTCTTGTTGCCCCCTCCGCAGCCAGCCCAGACAATGGCCGCAAACATCACCAGCGGCAGAAATCGTTTCATCAGAAGTCCTCTACAGCTAAGAATTATCAATGATTCAGCACTACTGCCGGCGTAGCCACTTGGCGGGGGTGAAAAACCATCACTTGGCGGCAGGAGAGCGTTCGTAGTCCCGAAATGATCAGCAAGAATCCCGCTCGGTGCGCACCGAGACGCGCACTTTAGTTTTCAATGACTTCCGGCCAGACTACCAGCCTAAAAACGCGAGTGTCAATTTCCCGGCCACGCACTAACTCAGCACTGTGCGGGTAAGTCTGTCATCCTGAGCGAAGCGAAGGACCTCCGACAGATTCATCCTTCTCTCGTACACTCTCCCGGTTTTCACCCAAGTCCTCGTTGAAAACCATTCCGTTGCAATTAAGTCCTGAATATCACCGGAGGTCCTTCGCTTCGCTCAGG
>JBJMGD010000003.1:0-22596 GCA_045808065.1 Terriglobales bacterium
ACTCCTTTTTGACAACGTCATCCGTTAGCAACTGGCCGCACGGGAGTGGTTGAAATCCACCGCCGCAGCAATGGAATCATGAAGATACAGCCACTCGCGATGAGTGGCCGTTTTACTTTGTACGTGAATTGGGCGTGTCGGCCGTTTTCACTCCTGCGCTCTCCGTCAGAGTAAGCGATTAGCCGCCAACACAACTGCAAGTACTCGCATCTTTATTCTGGGCCGCACAGGTTCAAATGGGTGCCATTTCGGGAATCAACCGACTACGATGTCGGTTATAAGTGACGCTAGCGAGACTGACTTAGGCGTGGCGGTCTCCAGCACGGCCATAGTGCGACATGCTCGACGTCCTGACTTCAATCGCAACATCTACTACAAAAACAAGCTCGAACTCTCGTTGCAAACAGGATGGCTTCCGAAGAACATCCCTTTTGTCTTCGATTTTCTTCTCGGAGCAGGGTACAACATGGTTTCTCTCAGGTACACGCTGGTGCCCGTCATTGCTTCGCTGCGGTGGCAAACAGGGAACGTTAGGGGGCCAGCGTTTCTACGGGGCAATTGGGATCTGAATGCGAGCGTGTCCTTCACGGCAATCCCCCGAGGGCCCGAAACACGCTACATCTCGTACATGATGGGCATTCGGCGTAATTTCGTGCAGCCTAACTGGAGACTCGCACCTTACTTTGAGGGACGCGTAGGTGTCGGGAATATCGACGCGAAAGAGCCCGAAGGAGTCCTATTCGCGCAAGGCCAGGACCTTACCTTTACTGTCATCCTGCACAGCGGCCTCCGATATAACATCAATTCCCGATACGGTATGTCGGCGGGCGTGGCGTATATGCATATCTCAAACCTGTATTTGTCAGAACCGAGATATCCGAATTATGGCATCAACGTTTACGGGCCTATGGTCGGCCTCGACGTAGCCTTAGGGAAGCATCGCGCGAGATCAGTTCAGTAAGCTCTCACATGCAAATGAAAAAGGCCACTCGCGATCAGTAGGCGTCTGTTGTAAATTTCGGCGTTGTTTCATCAGCATCGCGAATGGATTTGCATGTCGCAGGGATACAATCGGCAAGCCTAATGCTCAAGAAAGCAATCTCTCTCCTTGAACTACTCGAGCGGCTAGAGGTTCATTATGGGAAGCAGCTTCCATATTGGCCCACTGAGCCATACGAGTTCCTGGTGTGGTGGCACTGCGGCTACCCGCAAAGCGACGAGCGATGTGCCAAGGGCTGGGCTGCGCTGACTGCCCGAATGGATATCGCTCCGAAGACGCTGCTCGCTGCGAAACCCGAAAAGCTTGCGTCAGCTCTCAAGCAAGGAGGCATGGTTCCCGAACTCCGGGCACTGCGGCTGAAGGAGATCGCGATGCGCGTGCAAGACCAATTTGGCGGGGATCTGCCCGGCGCGCTAGCGGGACCGATCGCGCACGCCCGCAAAGTCTTGAAGATGTTCCCAAATATTGGCGATCCGGGTGCAGATCGCATTTTGCTGTTCGCCGGCATAGCTCCGGTAGCCGCTGTGCCATCGAACAACGTGTCAGTGATCGTTCGCGTGCTGTATGGGCGGGAACGCGAGAATTATGGGGTGAACTACCGGGAATCACAACACGCCATCGAGGGAGCGATCCCTGCAGACTTGGGAGCGCGCTCGCGCGCCTACCTGCTGCTGAAACGGCATGGACAGGAACTCTGCAAGCGCACGAATCCAAAATGCGACCAGTGCCCGGTTCGCGACCGATGCGCCTACTTTGCAGGCAACATGCGCGGACGATCTGCGCAAGCGTCAATCCCAGGTTCCCGCCGCTGAAGTGCCCTTATGATCAGCTGGGATGGTTGTCTTCATTCCCAGAATGGGCCACGCAGGCACGCGGCCGGCGCTTGTTATTTCTGAGCTTTGTCTGCGCGTTCCCTTAAGCGAAAATCTGCAAGCAGGCTTCCTACTCTCTGCGCTTGTAGCTCACCTTCGAACTCCAGCGCCTTCCGGTAGTGCTCCAGCGCCTGTAGGGACACGCGAAGCTCGGCATCAACGCGGTTCCGGTCAGACTGTGTTTTCCCTGCGTACGTCAGTTGCAGAGTAAGGTAGTAAATCCCGCCTTCGAGTTCTTGGATACGTTGACTCACAGGCGTGCAAGTAGTGGGCATGGGCGCGTCTTTCTTTCTCTGGTTGGATAGCAGGATCGGCTAAAGGTTAGGGTTTTCGCGTTTAGTAAACCCCGCTCGGATGTGCGGCACCCGAACGAGGCTAGACATCAATCCAAAACTTAGCATGGACCGAGGTCTGCCGCTAAACTAGCATCCGTTCGACGTCCAGAACGTTGCTCAAACGCACCGATGTCCCGCAGCCCGGCGCCAGTTCGGAGATCCTTTTCCATCCGTAAGCCAAACGCGTAACATTCATCCGCAGCTTCCGAGGACATGTGACATCACCAGCCACCTTCTGGCCGTCTGCACTGGGACTTGGGTTCCTGCTCGCAGGCATTTGGACGTACCGACGCGATCTGCTTACCGAGTCTTCACGTGTCCGCGAGAGAATCGTCGTTTTGGGCCCGCTATTCATTGCTGCATCGTTGGCCGCATTCGGTGGCGAGCATTTCACGGCGGCGAGAAGCCTCGCCCAGTTAGTTCCAAAATGGATGCCGACCCGGGTGTCTATTGCTTACTTTGTGGGCGTGGCTCACCTGGCTGCCGCGTTGAGCCTGGTTTCCAGACGATGTATCCGCTGGTCGGCGATTTTTCTCGCCATCATGTTCGCCCTTTTTGTTCTGCTGCTGCATCTGCCGAATGCGGTGGAGCATGCGGCGAATCGCGTCTTTTGGATTTTCCCAGTTCGCGAGACTACATTTGCGATGGGAGGTCTGGCCTTATTTGGAACTGCAGTCAGGAGCCACTGGCCAACAACTTCGAACAGGTTAGCTGCCGTGGTCAGGATCTGGACTGCACTGGCCATCCTCTATTTCGGCATCGAGAACATTCTCTATCCGCAGTTCTCGCCCGGAGTGCCTGACACTACGCCTACCGCCCCGTGGGTCCCGCAACCGCACGTCATTGCATATCTCACTGGAATCCTTTTAATCGTTTTCGGTATCGCGATGTTTGTCAGAAAACATGCGGGCTCTGCCGCCACATCAGCCGGATTGCTAATGGTGCTGCTCACCCTTGTCCTTTATGTGCCCGAGTTCTTCCTCGCACGCAGCGTTTCACAACGGGTGACAGCGATTAATTTTGTTGCCGATACGCTGCTCTTTGCCGGGACGCTGTTCGTAATAGCTAAGGCGATCTTGGATTGGGAAGGCACGAGCGAGCCCGAAGTTCGGCATCTTGCTCGTGACGACAAGAGAGCGCCGCGTCTTGTTCAGCACCACTGAGGCGGGATCCCCCGGCAGGACGCCGATTTTGTGGCGCGTGAAAGGTTTGAGAACTCGAACAAGGATGAGCTACCCGGCCTCGTTGCAATTACTTCGTAAAAGCATCAAGTTTCACCGCATAGATTTGGCAGTCGAATGAGAAATCGACTTTTTTGCAGATTGGGAAGAAGATGCTTTTGCCGTCTTTGGTCCACTGGGGAGCTGTGGCACGACCTTCGTTGTTGGCCACCTTGCGGACGCCACTGCCATCAGGATTCATGATGTAGATTTCGTAGCTGCTGCGGCGGTTCGAAGCGAATGCGATCTTGGTGCCATCGGGCGACCAGGCCGGCCATCCGTCAAACGCCGGATCATTCGTGAGGTTGCGGGCATTGCTTCCGTCGGCGTTGGCGATAAAGACTTCAGAATTGGTTTCGGCGATCATGCGGCGGAAGGCGATCTTCTTACCATCCGGGGACCACGCCGGATACGTGTTTACCCCACCTTCAATCAGCTTGGTTACTTTCCGGCTGCCGAGATCAATCGAGTAAATTTCCGCGGGATTTTTCTTCGGCGGCTTCAAGTCATCGTCGGTGCAATATGCAAGGCTCTTCCCGTCCGGCGCCCAGTTGGGGTGAATGGTTTTACCGTCGGAAGGCGTAAGCGGTTCAACTCCACTGCCATCGGCGTTCATGATCTGGATTTGCTCCAGGCCCTTTGCCATCCAGACAAACGCAATGTGCTTTCCATCAGGCGACCACGCCGGGTCTTCGTGATCGGCATCGTCGCGTGTGAGCTGCGCCTGGCGTGTGCCGTCGAGCCCCATGCGGAACAGTTGCTCTTTGCCTGCAACCACAGAGATGAAGACCATCTCATTGCCGTCAGGCGAAAACGACGGCGAATCATTCACCGAATGGCTGAACTGGTAAGCCAACCCAACCGGGCCATTGGCCGTTTGGGCAGTAAGGTACGCGCTCAGCATTGCCGTGGCCATGAGCAATACAGCTGAGATCACTGCTCGGATACTCATGCAAGTTTTCGACGGTGGAATTCACAAAGGGTAAGCCGGGTTCTCGCAAACAGCCGCCGCAGCAGCTAAAGCCGCAAAATATGAGAAAGAGAAGCGTAAACGAGGCTGAACCTCGACCATGCGTAAATGCGAGGGCTCCCGGGCGGCCTGCGCAGCCAAAAACTTTCCCATAACCAACTTGCGTGAGCGACGTCAAAACTGCATCCGAGGAGGACGAATGCTGGCCGACTTACGAGACGCGATGCGGCAGTTGCGGAAGGCGCCTGGGTTTACCACGACAGCTTTGGTCACACTGGCACTGGGAATCGGAGCGACGACCGCGATCTTTACGCTGGTGCACCAGGTGATGTTGAAGTCGCTGCCAGTGACCAACGCGAGTGAGTTGTGGAAGATCGGAGATAAAGATCGTTGCTGCAACTGGGGCGGCTATACACAGGGCGACGAGGGAGACTTTGCCTTGTTCTCGTGGGAGGCGTACCAGCATTTTCGCGCGAACACGCCAGAGTTCGTGGACTTAGCGGCACTGCAGGCCGGCAACGCTAATCTTGGCGTCCGCAGAGCGGGATCGCAGGCGCCGGTCGACACCCGCAACGGGCAGTATGTGTCTGGGAATTTCTTCCGGACCTTGGGCGTGCAGCCCTGGATCGGCCGCCTGATGACCGACGAGGACGATCAGGAGGGTGCGCCACCGGTGGCGGTGATGAGCTACCGCATATGGCATGACAAGTACGGGTCTGATCCCTCGGTCGTCGGCGCCGGCTACCAGATCAATGGGCACCCATTCACAGTCATTGGCGTGGCTCCGCCCGGATTTTTCGGAGCGAAGCTGGCTGGATGGGGAATGCCGGATTTCTGGCTGCCAGTGATAACAAGGCTAGTGATCGATCCGACGTCAGAGCTGAAGCGGCCACAGAACAACTTCCTGGACCTGCTCGGGAGAGTGCGTCCGGGAGTAAATCCCAAGTCGCTCGAAGCCAAGCTGAGGGTGGAATTCCACAACTGGCTGGCCAGCCACGTTCCCGATATGGAACCCGGCGAGAAGGCGCTCTGGCCGCAGCAGACCCTGCATCTGGTTCCTGGCGGCGCGGGAGTGACAGCCCTCAGGGACGAGTATGCGGATGGACTGAAGCTGCTTCTGATTGCTGCGGGATGCGTACTGCTGGTTGCGTGCGGGAATCTCGCAAATCTGATGCTGGCGCGTGGGTTGAAGGATCGCGCCCAAACTTCGATAAGAGTAGCGCTGGGCGCCTCGCGCGGGCGAATTGTTCGCAAATCATTGGTCGAATGCGTCATGCTCTCGGCCGTCGGTGGCATCTTGGGCATCGCGGTCGCGTACGCCGGTACAAGGTTGATTCTGCATCTGGCTTTCGCGAACGGCGGCCGCGACAATTTCGTGCCCGTCAGCGCGACTCCATCGTTGCCTGTGCTGCTGTTCACGCTGGCTGTCTCCGTTCTTACGGGAATCATCTTCGGAATTGCACCGGCATGGGTGACTTCGCATGCTGATCCGGTTGAGGCGCTTCGTGGGGCAAACCGTGCGGTGGGCAGCGGTCGATCATGGGCGCAGAAGTCCCTGGTAATCGCACAGGGAGCGCTCTCCGTGGTGCTGCTCTCGGCGGCGGCTCTGCTCAGCCAGAGCCTGCGCAACCTTGAGCACCAGAATTTTGGATTCGAGACACAGGGCCGGTATCTCGCGTCGATCAATCCCAGTTTAGGAAACTACAAGGCCGAACAGATGGAGCCGCTGTATCGGCAAATCAACGATCGCCTGCGTCAGATTCCCGGTGTGCGGATGGTCACCGAAGCACTGTATGCCCCGATGACAGGTGATAGCTGGAACAATGGCGTTCGCATCGAGGGCCGTCCCGAACCACCGCCGAAAGAAGATACGGGCTCGGGATTTGCCCGGGTGATGCCGGACTTCTTCGAGACCATCGGCTCCAAAATTGTGCTGGGCCGGCCAATTACGGAAGAGGACACCGCGTCTACGCGGAACGTCGCCGTGATAAACGAATCATTTGCCAAAAAGTTCTTCAAAGACCAGAACCCAATCGGGCAGCATTTCGGGCCCGGCAAGATCAAATATTCGGCCACGTATGAAATCGTGGGAGTGGTCAGGGACATACGCTACATGACCTGGGGGATGAAAGAGCCGGTGCGCCCGATGTTCTGGGTGCCCGAGGCGCAGACTGCGCAATATGACGATCCATCATATGCGGCTGGTGAAACCTCATCCCACGAGTTGGGCAACATTGTGATCTGGGCGCCGGGAGATCCGCCGGGCATGGAAGACCGCGTGCGCAAGGCGCTGGCTAGCGTCGATCCAAACCTCGTTCTCTACAGTGTCGATCCCTATGAGCAGGTTGTGAGCGGTCAGTTCCAGCAGGAAAAAATGATCGCCACACTGACCTCGCTCTTCGGTGTGCTGGGGCTCATCCTTGCCTCGATCGGACTGTATGGAGTGTTAGCGTACATGGTGGAGCAGCGGACTAGCGAGATTGGCGTTCGGATGGCGCTGGGGGCGGATCGGGCGCAGGTCACAAAATTGGTGCTGCGCGGCGCCTTCCTGCAGACGGGGATCGGTCTGGCGATCGGCATTCCCGCAGCCATTGTGGCCGGCAGGCTGATGACGACTCAGCTGTACGGCGTTAAGCCATGGGACCCAGTGATGCTCGCACTAGCTGTACTGACGCTCGGCTTGGCCGCAGTGCTGGCGTCGGCGATCCCGGCGCGGCGTGCGGCAGGCGTAGAGCCGATGGTGGCATTGCGGAACGGGTGAAGTAAACAGCCGGAAGCGTTTCGAGTTTCAGGTTTCGAGTTTCAAGCTGAAGCGATCCGTGCATCCGCCGCATCCGTGTTTATCCGTGTGAGCAGTTGGTGTTGCTTTGACTCGCTGAGAGTGGCAGGTGATAAACAACGACAGCAGGTCCTGCGGCTAGAATCGTCAGAATGACACGCTTTGCAAGCTGAAAGCTGGAAGTCGAAAAACTACGGACAGAGATCTTTTCCTGTGAAATCGTTGGAGATAATTTTGGCTGTGCTTCTGGCTATTTTTGTCTTGGGTCCTACAGAAGCCATTACCCGAGGCATTAAAGCAGTCGTCCGCACGTGGAGGGGAAAATGAATTGCTGGTAGCTGGCAGGACGCAGCTGCCTACAGTAAAATTGAGCATTCCCCGTTCATCCGTTTAGGAGGCTGTTTCTGGGTCTGCTTTCTTTTCGCCTTCGGCTTGCTGCGCTCGCGCTCTGCTCCTTTATTACTTTGTCTGTCACGGCTCAGGAGGCGCCGGTTTCTCCGGCTGCTCGCTCTGGGCCACCCTCGGATTCGGCGGCTAACAAGATCACGCTGGATACTAGCGAGACCTTTTTCTTATTCTTTGCTGGACTCAACTCCTGTGGCTATGACCAGGAGCTTTCCATTTCGGATCCGGTGCGCAATCAGATTCGCGCTGATGTCATCCGCGCTGTGGCTGCTTCCACTGACGCGCAGTTTGAGCACAAGCAGCTTTGCGACTTCGTTAAAGATCATCAGGCCCCCGATCCGGCGCGCAACATCTCGCAATATGTTTCGCTGGCCTTCTATACCAGCGAACCTCCGACATTCAAAACCACGCTTCGAGAATCTGATATGCCGCCCGATTCGCAGGCGGTACTCGGATATCTGCCTGTGCTTCAGGCGTTTTACGACGCGGCGCACCTGCATCTGCTGTGGACCAAGTATCAGCCGCAATATGGGGCTTATGTCGATCGCTTCCACGACCAGGTTGCGAACATGATTCTCACCACCGACAGCTACCTGCGGTTGCCGATCAGCGGATATGTGAGCCGAAGTTTTTCGTTGTACATCGACCCGCTGGTGGCGCCGTCGGAAGTGAACGCGCGCAACTACGGCGCCAATTACATGATGCTGATGGCTCCCGACCATGGTGGACTGAAAATCGAGCCGGTGCGCCACACCTATCTGCACTACATACTCGATCCCCTGACTCTGAAGCGCTTCAATCGCATGATTCCCCTGAAGCCGCTGCTGCAAACCGTGGCCAATGCTCCGCTGGATGACAAGTTCAAAACGGATATCGCGCTGCTCGTGACCGAGTCACTGATCCACGCAGTCGAGATTCGCACTACCCCAGTGCCGGGTGTGTCAGGTGAAGATCGCAAGGAACGCGATAAGAGGATCGAGGGAGTCCGCTCACACCAGGTTGACGATGCCATGCAGCAGGGCTTCGTGCTTACTCATTATTTCTACGATCAGTTTGCTGACTTTGAAAAAGGTGAAATCGGGTTCCAGGACGCCTTTGGTCCGATGCTCACGAACCTTAACCTGACTCTCGGACGCGAGCAGAAACGCGCGCGTGAAGTGACGTTCGTGAAACAAAGCTCTCCCGATTTGGTGCGCTCCACTATTCGTCCGCCGAGTGACTCGCTCGATGCCGCTGAGGAGACCCTGATCGCCGGCGATGCCAAGGGAGCGCAGGAGATCGCTCAGGAAGCGATGAAGAGCGGCAGTGACCAGGCGCGCGCTACCTTTATTGTTGCGCGAGCTTCCTCGCTACAGGGGAACATGCAGGATGCGATCGCGAATTTCCAGAAGACGCTGCAGCTTGGGAATGATCCGCGTATGCTGGCGTGGTCGCACATTTACCTGGCGCGCATATTCGATATCCAGGAAGATCGGGAGTCGGCGCTCAAGCACTACAATGCCGCCTTGAACGTGGGCGACACTGCTCCTGATACCAAGGCCGCAGCCGAACGAGGACTGCAGAAGCCTTACGAGCCCCAGAGGAGTAAGTAGCCATCAACCACGAAGCTTCGAAGTGGCGCGAATCGAGGCAAGTGGTGATTAAAGCGTTGTGCCACAACTTTGTTAGCAAGAACTGATGAAGACACTAATGTCCTGCTTATTTGCTTCGGCCAACCAAGCTAATTGCACCACCCGCTACCGCAGGTGGTTCTGTTTTGGAACTGTTTGCGCTGTTCTCTTTTGTGCTGCTGGATGGGCGCAGACTGGTTCTGCTCAGCCCGCGCAGAAGCCCGCGGGCGCTGCTTCGCCGACAACTTCTGCTCCCCATCAAACCCCAGGTCAAACCGCCGCTCCTGCGACTCCGGCCGCTCCCGCAGCGCCGCAAGCTCCGGCGTTGCCTGCTCACAAGACGCCTCCGGCGGCCAAGACTGCAGACGAATTCGCGGCTTACAACGCGGCGGTCGCCAATCCGGACACGGCTGCGGCGGAAAAAGCGGCCGACGATTTCGCGCAGAAATATGCGCAGAGTGACCTCCGAGGACTGCTTTACTCGAACATAATGCGCCGTTATCAGCAGGCAAATGACTCGGATAAGACCTTGGAAATGGCGCGCAAGGTCTTAACTTACGAACCTAATGACCCGGTCGCGCTGGTTATGGCCTCTACAGTGCTCGCCGAGCGTACCCGAGAGGGCGATTTGGACCGCGACGAGCGGTACGATGAAGCCATAAAGTACGCGCAGAGAGCCTTGGAAACCACCAATACCGACCTCATGGTGCCGGCAAATGCGGGCGCCCAGCAGCTTGATTCCGCCAAAAAAGTGCTGTTATCGATGGCTCATTCCGCCATTGGAATGGTCGATCTGGACCGCAAAAACGATGCTGCAGCGGCGCAAGAGTTCCAGAAATCGATCGATTTAAGCGCGCCAGGACAGGTTGAACCGCTCACTTATCTGCGCTTAGCGCTGGCGCAAGACCATCTAAAGGCGTATCCGGAAGCCTTAATTTCTGCAAATAAGGCTGTGGAAGCGTCTGCGGCGAACTCTCCGGTGGCGATGTTGGCCAAGCAAGAGGTTGATCGTCTAACCAAGCTGACCGGAAATGGCGATTCTGGAGCCGCAAACCCAGCTCCTGCAACCCCAAACGCCAACACGCCTCCTAAATAAGAGGCGAATTTACTCCGCAATAAAACGGGATTACTCCCGTGCGCTGATGAAAATGGAAGACTTGGCACAGCTTGAATCGGCGCTTAACTACCATTTTTCCAACCCGGATTTGCTCCGTCAGGCGCTTACTCATAGCTCTTTGGCGCATGAAATGGAGTCTAAAGCTGCTGTGGAAGGTGCAGAACGCAGCGAAAATGGGCGTCCGACAAGCGCCGATAACGAACAATTTGAGTTCCTGGGAGACGCGGTTCTCGGTCTGGTGACCAGCGAATTGCTGTTTCAGCGCTTTCCCCAGTACCACGAAGGCCGTCTATCAAAGACGAGAGCGCACCTGGTGAGCGCGCGGCATCTAGTTAGGGTGGCGCGAAACCTGCAACTCGGGCGTTATCTGCTGCTTGGGCACGGCGAAGAACGCAGCGGCGGACGCTCCAAACCCGCCTTATTGGCAGACGGACTGGAAGCTTTAATCGCTGCGGTTTACCTCGATGGAGGCATGGAAGCGGCCCGGAAAGTCATCATAAACTCGGTTTTGGAGCCCGAAGTGACCCGTTTGGAAGCCAATCCGAATGTTGACGATCACTTTACCGACTTCAAATCCGCGCTCCAGGAGTGGGTGCAAGCCAAGGGATTTGTCCAGCCGGAATACTCAATCGTCAGCGAAGCAGGCCCAGAACATCGGAAACTGTTCACCATGCAAGTGCGTATCTTTGAGCAGGATGGCGGAGAACCCATTTATTCGGCCACCGGCGAGGACTCGACAAAGAAGAAGGCCGAGCAGCAAGCAGCGCGAATCGCACTCGAATATCTGCGTTCGCAGCAGCCGGTTCCGGCAGAATCCGCATGAACGTGCACTCTGATCTACGCTGCGAACCGGCTCTTGAGCCTTCCGAGAGCACGGAATCGCCTGCTTCGGCGGTGAGTTCTGCTCCAGAGGCCCAAAATGCTGCCGCAGAAGTGGCTGAACAGATGGATAATGCGCCGCAATCTGCAACTACAGCAGCCGCAACTCCGACGCGAATCGCTCGCCGAAGAGACGTGGATGACTGGCTGGGCGGAATCCAATGGCTCTGTTCCACGATTGTTCTCGCCGTTTTCGTAATCACGTTCATCGCGCAGGCCTTCCAGATTCCTTCAGAATCGATGGAAAACACACTACTTATTGGTGATTATCTGCTCGTCGATAAAGTGCACTATGGCGAACGTGGTATGTGGAGCTGGCTGATGCCGTATGCGCCGATTGGCCGCGGCGACATCATTGTGTTTCGCTATCCGGTGCATCCACAACAACATTTCGTGAAGCGGGTGGTCGGAATACCCGGCGATCACATTCATATGTTTCACGGAAAAGTCTTTGTAAATGGCAAAGCGCTCGACGATTCGGGCTTTGCCATCCACAAAAGTGCGCAATTTGACGCTTATCGCGACAATTTTCCTGACGGAAACTACATCAGTCCCGAAGTGAATTCGAGCTGGTGGGTTGAAATGCACGGCGTTGTTCATCGAGGAGACATCGATGTTCCGCCGGGAAAATTCTTCGTTCTTGGCGATAATCGCGACGAAAGCCTCGATAGTCGCTACTGGGGATTCGTTCCCCGGGAAAACATTATTGGGCGCCCATTTCTCATCTACTGGTCTGTACAGCGCGAAGACCCAACCGCCACGGATGGTAAACTTGAAAGATTGTTGTACACGCTCGTCCACCTGCCGGAGGACGCTCGTTGGGACCGGACGTTTCACCTGGTCCGCTGATTCTGCCTGGCTTGGACTATCCAACCGTGAAGACTGACGTACTCATACCTAAAGAAAAGAAGCAGACGACCCCGCCTGATCGGCCAGAAAAGAAAAAAGAAACGCCTATGGAGTTTCTTTCCTCCATGGCAGTGGTGCTGGTTACCGGCCTTTTCATCATTACATTCAACATCCAGGCCTTCGAAATTCCGTCCAGTTCGATGGAGACCACGCTTCTAATCGGTGATCACGTCTTTGTGGATCGCATCAGCATCGCTCCGCCATCACATTGGGCAGGGTTCGAACACTACCGGACGATCCAACATGGCGACATCGTTGTGTTTTTATCGCCCGAAACGCCGGGCCTTTACGTCGTTAAGCGGGTAATAGGCATCCCGGGGGACAAGATCCACCTCCGAGATGGCGTGGTTTACCGCAACGGACAGCCGCTGCAGGAGCCGTATGTAATTCACTCGCAGGGGAACTATGACCCATATAGGGATAACTTCCCTGCTGTTCCGGCCTCTGAGTCAGCGGTGCACGTCGCTTCTGGCTGGCCGGTGATGGCCGGTGTAATGAAGGAAGGCGACGACATCACGGTGCCTCCGGATAGCTATTTCGGTATGGGCGATAACCGCGATGTCAGCTATGACAGTCGTTATTGGGGCTTTATTCCCCGCGAGAACATCATCGGCAGACCGCTATTTGTCTACTGGTCCTTTAATACGCCTTCTGATCAATGGCAGAAGACCGATATGAGCGACCGCATCCAATTCCTTGGACACGTGGCCCTGCACTTCTTCGATCAAACTCGCTGGAGCCGGATGTTCCACCTGGTACGCTAATGTCACTCCGCCGCATGCGAACTCGCGTCTATGTGGCGATCCTAATCACGATCGCGCTCGGATTTTTGGTGCCTCCGAGTATCAATCTCAAGCGCTTTCGCGCGATCGTATCTGACTCTTTATCGCGGTCTCTGGGCCGGCAGGTCAGCATTCAGGATGTTCATCTGCGCTTACTGCCGCTACCAGGCTTTACCTTTCGCCAGTTAAGAATTAGTGACGACGAGTTCAGCGCTGAACCCATCCTTCAAACAACAGATGGAGACAGCGTAGCCACTCTGCGGTTAACGTCGCTTTGGCGCGGACGATTCGAAATCGCAAGCGTTTCGCTCACACAGGCAAGCTTGAACCTGGTGCGCTCTCCGGACGGACATTGGAATCTGGAGCGACTGGTTAACCGCGCCGCTCAGGTGCCATCCGCTCCAACTAATAAAAAAGAGGCGGAGGTAAGAGCACGATTTCCTTACATTGAAATCAAAGAGAGCCGCATTAATTTCAAGTTCGGTGCCGAAAAGAAGCCCTTCACTCTCTCGGACGCGGAATTTGCATTGTGGTTGGCCGCTGAGAACCGGTGGAACGTACGTCTGAAAGCCGTGCCGTTGCGGACGGATGAGAGCATCAGTGACACGGGAACTATCAAGCTTTCGGGTTCCTTTGATCGCGCCAACGACTTTTCGCGAACCCCGTTTCACTTTCAGCTGAGCTGGGAGCATCCAGAGGTGAACGCGATCACGCAGATTGCTCGCGGACACGATCCCGGATGGCGCGGCGCAGTGGCGTTGAATGCCGAATTGAAAGGTACTCCGGCTGACTTCGGAGCCAAACTCAACGCCACCATTAACGAGTTCCGGCGCTATGACATTGCTCGAGCCACTCCATTCGACCTTCGCGTAAGCTGCGAGCATCGCTTCCGGCGTGAGATTCCTCTGAGCAATACGACCAATCAGCTCGACTTCAGATGCAAGTTGCCGCTGGACTCTGGAACTCTGAGCGCCGAGGGCCAGCTGCGTCCGCTCGGAAAGTCTCCGGATTTCTCTGTCCGACTGTTTGCCAGCGAAGTTCCAGTATCGTCTTTCTTGCGTGCTCTGCTTCACGCCAAGGGCACCCTGCCGAATGACTTGAGCGGAGAAGGCTCGATCAATGGAAGTTGGTCGATTGAACGGGCTGGCGGTAACGCAGTGATTTGGAAGGGATCGCTCACAGCAGAACAAGCTGTGCTACGCTCTCACGCATTAGGACCAGCCCTTGTATTTCCGCGCTCCGTAATTGTGAACTTCGATCCGGGGCTAGCGTCCCCGAGCAGCTCATCCGCTCGGAATCCGGTTACGGAAACAGCAGTCTCCCGCGCAGTTGTAGAACCTTTCACGCTGGATTTGGGCGGCGACGTGCAGATGAGTGCAGCCTTCGACCCGATAGGCTATCGCGTGGATCTCAGTGGACCGCTCGACTGGCAGCGGCTGCTGCAAGTTGCACGCGTTGTCGGATTGCATCCGCCCGTCACAGATCTGCGCGGATCGGGAGTACTCAGCGCGCAGTACTCCGGAGAATGGCAAGCGTTTGCGCCGCCTGTTGTAGCTGGTCGAGCGCAGATTCGATCTGCGGTACTCTCGGTGCGAGGATTTTCCGAGCCGCTCCATGTATCAGACGGAAGCTTGCAATTCGACGGTGACGGGTTCCATGCGGAGAAGGTCGCAGCTACTTTCGCGCGCAGCAAACTTGAATTTCTCTTAAGCTTCAGCGGTTCGCGAAAATGCGAACAACACCTCATCTGCGGTGTAACTTTCTCGCTGCATACGGACGACGTGCGCGAATCGGCTTTGCGCCGGCTGTTGAGTGCGCCATCATCCGGACTCGCGATTCCCTTCTTCAATTCTGGACATCAGTTCGAGGCCAAGTGGCTGCTGGAAATTCCAGCGAACGGCAGCATTACGGCTCAGGTTCTTTCTGCACAAAAGTTTCAAGCCAAGAATGTAACTGCCCAGTTGCAACTCTCGCCGGGAAAACTGCTCGTCAATCGTTGGACCGCAGACATCTTTGACGGCAAGTACACCGGAGATTGGGCCTTCGACTTCTCCGGCGAACGGCCAAGCATCAGCAGCAAGGGATCGATTCGACGTGCCCGCATGGACCAGGTGAGTGCCGCTCTGGGTGAGCCTATGGGATCAGGAAATATGGATCTCGATTATCGGCTCAATATGGACGGTGCGAATGCAGATCAATTGGCAGCTTCCGCAGCCGGATCGGGCGTCTTCAATTGGCACAACGGCGCTGTTCGATCGCTTAATTCTGACGAAGCCGAGTCTGCCGCGGTGACCTTCAGTGCATGGTCGGGGAACTTCATTATCGCCAAGCGTCACGTTTCTCTTCAGGGCACCAGGATGATGACGCCCACTCAAGGTGTGGGCGAGGTTGATGGCGATCTCTCCTTCAACCGAAAATGGAACTTGAAGTTCGTGCACCAGAACAACAGTGGATTCATGGCTAACGGCAACATTGCAAGTCCTGCGATCTCAAACGAAGCCGCTAAGGTCGCTGAGGCGCGATAGTGGTTCGCACATTTGTCACGAACCCTTTGTCGATTTGCTTTCGCGGCGCAGCCCTGCTTGCTATCATCATCGTCGGCTCGCTTTTCCTGACTTCTCAGCGGAATCCTCCTGCGAGCACGAAGCATTTCTCCGCCCCGGCGCAACGATTCCAAAGCAAACTGGATTTCCTGGAACGCAATGGCAATTCCAATCCGGTGCAGCGTCGTTCAACACAAATCAATGCCGATGAGGTGAATGCCTGGTTTCGAGAAGGCGGTTACAAGCTCCCCCAGGGAGTCCAGAAAGTCATATTCCATTCTCAGGCAGACACAATTCAGGCCGACACCACGGTCGACTTCGACGCCGTGAAAGAAGGCAAGCGTAACCTCAACCCCCTACTTTCCGTCTTCAGCGGCGTGCATGACGTGCAGATTACAGCCACCGGATCAGCCCAAAATGGTCGTGGTCAGGTCAATGTTCAAACCGTCTCCATCGACGGTGTAGGTGTCCCGCATCTCGCCCTGGAGATGTTCGTAAACAAATACTTGAAACCCAAGTATCCGGATATCGGGCTAGAAAACAATTTTGAAATGCCCGATCGCATCGATACCGCGACCATCGGCAACGACAACGCGCTGCTCACGCAGAAATAGCAGCAGTCCAGAATCATAGAGCGCGATGCCCGGAGCCGAGATTCAGGAAAAGGAAAAAGACGCGAAGGCTACTCAGCCATAGCGCTTTGTTGCAGCGTTCGCCATTCAGATCTGCGGAGGCGATACAGCACATGCTTTCGCAGTGAATGTCCAATCGGTAGCAGCGGATGATCGAAATCGCCGGCGTAATCATGCCGCATGTTGATCTTCTCCATCACACGCCGCGATCGCGTGTTGCCGGAAACTGCGTACGAAACGACTTCTTCGAGCTTCAGGGTTTCAAAAGAATAGTTGAGTACTGCCTGCGCAGCTTCCGTTGCCAATCCTCGATTCCAGTATGGGCGAGCGAGTCGCCAGCTAATTTCAACGGCAGGGGTAAATCCTGCCTCAAACGGCACATGTTGAAATTCCCACAAAGCCAATGAAAGCGGCTTTTCCGATTACTTCCGCAGCAAAAAAACAGAATCCATACTTCTCCTGATGTGCCTGAATTCGGGCGATCAC
The DNA here is from genome assembly GCA_045808065.1 of Terriglobales bacterium. GTDB lineage: Bacteria > Acidobacteriota > Terriglobia > Terriglobales > Acidobacteriaceae > Gp1-AA112. The sequence continues at coordinate 16,540 of JBJMGD010000003.1, forward strand.
GTCGTCACTTTCGTCACGTGAGAGTGGCTCCGGAAAGAACTCCATCACCTCAGGATCGGCACTCATGGCGGAAAATGGCGCATGTTCAGAATCGCGCCAGGGACGAAGCAGCAAGCGCGGAGTCGTAATCATGGGATTGAGTTTATTGCGGCGAAGCTGACAAATCCCGCCAATCTCGGTGTTTGTCACAGGATTAGCGAAACGCCTTTGGGTTACGCGGCATCCAATAAAGCATACGGCGGCGTTTTTGCGCCTCAGGGAGCCTACGTCGTGAACCAGCGACTGAAACAACTGATGAAAGACCTCAGCGAGGCGATCAACGAGTCGCTCTCCGAGGCTGAGCCGATCGCGCAGGTAATCGGAAAAATCAAGAACGAAGGGTATGACGTTTTCCTTGTTTTGGAGGCGACGGTCGGCTTCAATCGCCACGAAGAGGAAGAAGAAGAAAAAGAATCTAAGCCGGAGCTGGTCCGTGGCAACAAGGTAACGACAGCTCCTCCGGATCTCAAGGTGAACCAGCAGGATCTGCGTTTTCTGAAGTCACTGCGCATTAGTTTAGGCGAGCCCAAAGATGTTAAAGATCGCGCCGCCTGATTACATATCGGATCTCAGCAACCCGGAGCGCCAGCTCCGGGTTTTGCTTTGACCTGTTATCATCGTCTGTTTCCGGGTCGTCTTCAGGCCCGTCTGCAGCTCGCAGTTGAATTCGCAACATAGTACGAGACCATGAAGGACACACTCGGAGTCTTGCTGGCCGGAGGCGCGGGCGAGCGTCTGTTCCCGCTCACGCGCGATCGTGCCAAGCCGGCCGTCACTTTTGGCGGCAATTACCGCATCATCGACATCACTCTCTCGAACTGCATCAACTCCGACCTCCGCAAGGTTTACATCCTCACGCAATACAAGGCGCTCTCTTTGAACCGCCACATCCGCGAAGGCTGGGGAACTATTGTGGCGAGTGAGCTCGCCGAGTTCATAGAAATTCTGCCTCCCATGAAACGAGTGAGCGAGAACTGGTACATGGGGACGGCCGACGCCGTTTACCAAAATATCTATTCCATAGGCAGCGAGCAGCCAAAATATGTACTGATTCTATCGGGCGATCACATCTACAAGATGAACTATGGCCTGATGATGAAGCAGCATCTTGATGCCAATGCCGATGTGACACTGGCGACGATTCTCATCGATCCATCTGAGTCTTCCCGTTTTGGGGTGGTTGACGTCGACCGCGACGCTCGGGTCGTGGGTTTCGAAGAGAAGCCAAGAACAACGCAGTTGAGGTCTCCTTTCAATCCAAACATGTGCTCTGGATCGATGGGCGTATACCTCTTTAATACTGACGTCCTCCTGCCGGCGCTGCTCAAAGATGCAGAAGACCCCGACTCATCACATGACTTCGGCCACGACATTCTGCCCAAACTCTTGGCCGAATATCGCGTATACGCCTTCAATTTCATCGACGAAAACAGAAAAGAGGCTCTGTACTGGCGGGATGTGGGGACGCTTGACGCCTATTACGACGCAAACATGGACGTGGTCTCGGTTTCGCCGGTCTTCAACTTGTACGACAAAGCGTGGCCCATCAGAACGCATCAGCGGCAGTATCCGCCGGCGAAGTTCGTCTTCAGCGAGCCGGGGCGTACCGGAATGGCCGTCGACTCGGTGGTCTCGTCAGGTTGCATTGTGTCGGGGGCGACGGTGCGCAAGAGCGTCCTCTCGCCCGATGTGCGCGTCAACTCCTATGCTGAAGTCGAATCCTGCATCATCTTCTCGCACGTAAATATCGGGCGCCATTGCCGCATCCGTCGGGCGATTGTGGATCGCGATGTCCATATCCCCGAAGGTAGCGTGATTGGGTACGATGTAGAAGAAGATCGTCGCAACTACTTCGTCACTGATACCGGCATCACCGTGGTCACGCGCGACTACTCGCTCTTCGAATCACCTGTAGCCGTCGATTACTTCACTTCAGAATAGCCGTAGATGTTTGCACGGTTTCTAAACACCCGTATCCCATCGCTGATTCTGATGTTGGCGTTTGCAGGCTGCTGCCTCATGTTTTGTAAGGAACTGATGGGCGCTCGCGATTCGGCCCAGTTAACCTCATCGCTCGTTCATCGGCTGATTCTCTGGGGTACGTTGTCTCTGATCTTCATGCTGGCGTTTTGTCTATGTCTGGCGAGAATCACTCGCTATCGAAAGTCCCTGTCAGAGAAACGCACCGCTGCATCCTAATTCTGTATATTCGTTGCGCGACCCTGAATGAGGCATCACTAACAGTTATCTCTGATCCATTTCAGATACTCAGAACTGCCACCGTCGATGTTCATCTCAATGGCTTCTGGAAGATCGTAGGAGTGGAGTTCGCGAATCCGCGTAATCGCGACGCCAGACATTGCGCCAGTAGTCTTTATGAGCATGAGGAATTCTGGCGCAGTGTCGATTTTGCCTTGCCACCGATACACCGACTGGATCGGACCAACGATGTTCACACATGCAGCCAACTTCTCTTCGACCAACGCTCGCGCGATTCGTGACGCTTCTTCTTGCGACCCAGCAGTGCTGATAATGAGCTTCTCGTCCGCCATTCTTCTACAATCATTGGTTTCGGCAATCAGCGCAAGAGCAAAGGCCAACAAACACGACACGGATATGACGGATTGGCACCGATGAATCCAGCCGAGCTAAGAGGAGTGAATTAGACGAATGCATACCACTTCACCTCCACCGTGGGATATCCGTTCAAATCCTTGCCCGAAGGATCGGTGAGATCTATGTCATGTTTTGCTCTTGATGGCGCTTGGGAGAGGACGTCACCATGGCGACACAAATAAAGTTCGGCACTTCGGGATGGCGGGCGGTTCTCGCCGACGAGTTCACGATGGAGAACGTCAGGCGCGCGGTGACCGGCATTGCCCGCTATGTAGCGTCACGCGATACCAGCAGCCCGAAGCTGCTGGTCGGGCGCGATCCGCGCTTCATGGGGGAGGCCTTCGTCGCGGAAGCTGCCATGATCCTTCGTCGGCACAGGGTGAAGCCACTGGTGATTCCCGAAGCCGCTCCTACGCCGGCGATTGCCTACGCCATAATCACGCGCAAGACTGCAGGCAGCATCAACTTCACGGCTTCGCATAATCCGCCGGAGTACAACGGCATCAAGTTCTCCACGCCGGATGGCGCGCCGGCGCTTCCCGAAGTGACCAGGGCCATTGAGAAAGAGATCGCGGCAGTAAATCTGCATTCTCCCAACGGGGTTGGCAAAGACGCAGTGGAGAGCGAAGAGGTTGATGTTCGTCCTGACTACCTCAAGCGTCTTGCGGAGTTGGTGGATATTCCTGCAATCAAGAAATCGGGCATCAAAGTGGTTTTTGATCCGTTTTGGGGAGCCGCGCGAGGATACTCCGACACACTTCTGCGCGATAACGGGGTGTCAGTGGCAACCGTGCACGACTACCGGGACGTGCTCTTTGGCGGACACGCTCCCGAGCCTGAAGGCAAGCTGCTTGATGAATGCCGCACCAGGATGAAAGAGACCAGCGCGGCGATCGGCATCTGTACCGACGGTGACGCCGACCGCTTCGGCATCGTTGATCAGGACGGCACCTTCATCCAACCGAATTACGTAATCGCTCTTCTGTTCGATTACCTGCTGCAGACGCGCGGCTGGAAGACCGGAGTGGGAAAGTCAGTCGCGACTACGAACATGCTCAATGCCATCGCGGAGAAGAACAAGCTTGAGCTGCACGAGACGCCGGTTGGATTCAAATATATCGGCGAGCTTATCAAGCAGGACAAAATTACGATCGGAGGCGAAGAGAGTGCCGGATTAACCATTCGCGGTCACGTTCCAGAAAAGGACGGCATCATCGCCGGGCTGCTGTGTTGCGAGATGGTGGCAACGACAAAGAAGTCGATGCAAGAACTTTTGCGCGAATTATTTGGCAAAGTTGGTTCCTTTTATCCGGTACGGGAGAACTTCCGCTTGACGCCTGAAGTGAAAGAGAAGTTCACTAAGAAAGTGACTGCTGACCCAAAAGATTTCTCCGGACGAAAAGTTGCGAAGGTGGTCCGCACAGACGGTTTGAAGTTGATCCTCGATGACGGATCCTGGGTCGCTTATCGCTTGTCCGGCACCGAGCCCGTCGTCCGTGTCTATACCGAGGCCCGATCAGAAAGCGATTCAGCCAGGCTCAGCGATGCTGCCAAGCAATGGGTACTGCAATAACGATGGAAGAGAAACTTAAAGCAATAATTGAAGCCGGTTGGCAGAGGCTCTATCAGTGTCGTCGTCGGGGCGCCACGCTGGCATTGTGCTTGCTCGCTACCTGGGTCGCGTACCACGTGGTTTTCGGTGCCAATGGAATGATGGTGTATTCCCATAAGCGAGCCGAGCATCGCGCGCTCGACAAAGAAATTGTGGATCTCAAGCAGGAAAACGAACGCCTCGCACATCAGGTAAACGCGCTGCAGAATGATCCGAAGACGATCGAGAAAGAAGCACGCGAGCAGCTTCGTTACGCGCGTCCCGGAGAAGTGATCTACACGCTGCCGCAGTCCACGCACAAACCTGCAACCATCACCGCAGAAAAACGCTGATTATCTAACGATCCGAAATATATTCATCGGATGCTAAGATTAAAAAACCTACTTCTATGCTTCCTCGCATTTTTCTAACTGCTTTCATCGCTGTATCTATCTCGGCTACGGCTGCCTCTGCGCCACATTCAGACAAGGCAAAGAAGACGCAGCTTACCGGATATCTCGTGGATGTCTCGTGCTCCCACGACGAGGCAGAAGCCGGTCCTGGATGGGGACAAAAGCATTCGCGCGCGTGTCTGCTGATGCCGGCCTGTGTTCGCAGCGGCTATGCCGTGCTTACAGGAGATAGTCAAGTGATCCGTTTCGATACGAAGGGCAACGATCAGGCATACAAGCTGATTCTTGCCACGACGCAAGATAAAGATTGGCGTGTGCGTGTGCGCGGTTTGCAGGCTGGCGACCAACTGAAAGTATCCAATATCGAGCTGATCAAGTAGCAGGTCGGGGCGGTCCGCAGAACACAACCCACATCGGGTCACCGGAGAACGTAATGAAGATAGGCATCCTCACTGGAGGCGGCGACTGTCCAGGTCTTAATGCCGTTATCCGCGCTGTCGTCCGCAAAGGCATCTTCCACCACAACGATGAGTTCGTGGGCTTCCTGGAAGGCTGGCGCGGGGTGATGGAGGATCATTCCATCAAGCTAACGCTTGACGCGATCGCAGGCATCTTGCCGCGTGGAGGCACCATTCTGCGCACCTCGCGCACGAATCCCGCAAAAAAAGAGGGTGGCATTCAGCAGTGTCTGGACACTCTGAAACGCCATAGCCTTGACGCGCTCATCGTGCTTGGCGGCGATGATACTCAGTCGGTCACGTACAAGCTCGACCAAAGTGGATTCAAAGTTGTGGGCGTTCCCAAGACGATCGACAACGATCTCAGCGGCACTGATTTCTGCTTCGGCTTCGACACCGCAGTGAATATCTCAACCGAGGCCATCGATCGCGTACACACCACGGCTGAAGCTCACAATCGCGTGATCGTGGTCGAAGTAATGGGGCGCGATTCGGGCTGGATCGCTATTTACAGCGGCATCGCGGGCGGCGCCGACGTGATTCTTATTCCCGAGCGTCCCTTCGATCTCAACGAAGTCGCCGAGACTATTCGGCAGCGTCATGCGCGCGGGCGATATTTCAGCGTGGTCGTAGTTGCCGAAGGTGCGCGATTAGCTGCGGGTCTGGACGAGCAGATCGTCGCCGAAAAAGGCAAACGCGACGAGTTCGGCCACGTACGTCTTGGTGGTATCGGCACGATTCTGGCGCAGGAAATCGAAAAGCGCACAGGCTTCGAAACGCGAGCGGTCGTGCTGGGACATATCCAGCGCGGCGGCTCGCCCACCGCATTCGATCGCATGCTCGCCACCCGTTATGGCATTGGCGCTATCGATGCTGTCCATCGCAAGGATTTCGGCAAGATGGTGGCATTGCGCGGGACCGATATCGTGACCATTCCTCT
>JBJMGD010000004.1:0-122804 GCA_045808065.1 Terriglobales bacterium
CCTCGCTCGCACACATCACGTTCGATGACATGCTTGCGTCCTACGTCGATCAAATGCGCGCTCTGATCGAGGCGGGTGTAGACGTCCTTCTGATCGAAACCTCGCAAGATATCCTGCAGACAAAAATCGCCATAGCCGCAGCTTTTGACGCCATGGCTGCGGCAGGAAAGCGTGTGCCTCTTCAGGTGCAGGTGACGCTGCAGGAGTCGGGGACAATGCTTCTCGGCACCGACATAACCGCCGCGCTGACCATCCTCGACGCCTACGACATCGACATTGTTGGGTTGAACTGCGCTACCGGTCCGCGTGAGATGAATGACGCGGTGCGCTATCTTTGCCATAACACTTCGAAGCACGTTTCCGTGCTGCCAAACGCGGGCTTGCCGCACAACGAAGGCGGGCGCGGCGTGTACAAGCTCACTGCGCAGGAATTGGCGGATTATCACAAGCGCTTCATCGAGGAATATGGTGTGCATGTCGTCGGCGGCTGCTGTGGTACTACACCGAAGCACATTGAATCTGTAGTCAAGGCGTGCGCCACGCTGAAACCTGCGGTTCGGAGTGTGAAGCCTCGCTCAGAGGTGGCCAGCGCCTACTCTTCGGTGCCGCTGGAGCTTGATGGTCAACCTGTGGTCGTTGCCGAGGAGATGAATACGACCACGCGGGTCGAACACTTCAAGAACCTGGTACGCGCGGCTAAGTACGACGACATTCTGGCGCTCTCGAAAAGACTGACCGCCGAGGGATCGCACATGCTCGATCTCTGCTGCGCGATCGTTGGCGAAGATGAGAAGAGCTATATGAGCTCTATTCTCGAGAAGATCGCTACTCGTGTGCCCGCGCCGATCCTCGTCGACTCTACCGAAGCCGATGTCATTGAGGTTGCGCTGAAGCGTATCCCCGGCAAAGCGCTTATCAACTCGATAAATCTGGAAGATGGGGAAAAGCGCACAAGCAAAGTGCTGCCCATGGCAAAGCGCTATGGCGCTGCCGTTATCGCTCTCACCATCGACGAAGAAGGAATGGCGCTAACCGCCGACAAGAAAGTCGCGATTGCGAAGCGCATTCACAAGCTTGCGACGGAGAAGTACGGAATTCGTTCGGTGGATCTCATATTCGATCCGCTGACGCTACCTATTTCGACGGGCCAGGAAGAATACCGCTCTGCCGGGGTCGAGACGCTCGAAGCGGTTCGCCGCATCAAGCAGGAGCTGCCAGAGTGCCGCACGATTCTGGGGGTCAGCAACATCTCCTTCGGCTTGTCGACGTACTCGCGGCGAGTGCTGAACAGTGTATTTCTGCGTGAGGCAGTGGATCGCGGTCTCGATTGCGCCATCGTTAACTATTCGAAAATTTATCCGCTTTACAAGATCCCGGAACCGGAAGTCGAACTCGCGCGAAAATTGATTTTTCAGAATGCGAGCAATGGCGACGCGCTGCAGGCGTACATGGCTTTCTTTTCCGGAGTCACTAAGAAAGCAGACGCAGATACCGAGGATCTAAGCGAGCTGCCGGTCGAAGAGAAGCTAAAGCACTGCATCATCAACGGAGAGAAGGCTATTGGAATCGGCGGAAAGAAGCAGCGGCTTGAACAGGTTCTCGAAGTTGCGCTTGATAGATACACGCCGCTGGACCTGATCAACACCGTATTGCTCGACGGAATGAAGACGGTGGGTGAACTGTTTGGTGCAAGGAAAATGCAATTACCTTCGGTCCTCGATTCGGCTGCCGTAATGAAGCAAGCCGTCGCCTATCTTGAACCCAAGATGGAGAAAGTGGAGGGCTCGCGCAAAGGCACCATTGTGCTCGCTACCGTGAAGGGCGATGTTCACGATATCGGGAAGAACCTGGTTGACATAATCCTCAGCAACAACGGATACGATGTCGTGAATCTCGGAATTAAGCAGCCGGCGGATACGATCATTCAAGCCGCTCAGAAACACAATGCGCACGCGATCGGTCTCAGTGGATTGCTGGTGAAATCCACGCTGGAGATGAAGTATGTAATTCAGGATCTTCAGCGGCTCAGCATGCAATTTCCGGTGATCTGTGGCGGCGCTGCACTTACGCGCAAATATGTGGAAGACGATCTCCGCCGCGAATATTCGAACGCGGTGTTCTATGCGGATGACGCATTTGCCGGTCTCCACATCATGGATGACCTCACATCGGAGAACGGCGCGCGCGAAACTCGCCTCAGTGAAGGCCGTTTGGTGAAGCAGTTTGCCCGGGCCGCCGCGGCAGGAGCGGAGAACGGCGAGATCTCGACGGAGAGATCCGCAGTGGTAACGAGCGCTCCTAACATCCCCACACCGCCGTTCGTGGGCAGGAGAGTGCGAACCGATTTCGACTTGAACGATATCTTTTCGTTCATCAATGACACTGCGTTGTTCAAGAATCAATGGCAGCTCAAGACGGCATCGGCGACGGATTACGCTCGATTGGTGGAGGAGAAGTACCGGCCCATCAAGCTGGAATTGCAAAAGGAAGTCCAGGCGGCCCGGCTATTAGAGCCAAAGGTGGTGTATGGCTTCTATCCTGCCCAGAGCCATGGAAATGATGTCATCATCTATGACAACTTCGAGCAATTGCGAGAGATTCAGCGCTTCACTTTTCCGCGGCAGCGTGAGGGCCGCAAGCTCTGCATCTCCGATTTCTTTGAGCCGGTAGGTTCCGGTCGAGTGGACGTTGTCAGCTTCTCAGTAGTGACAGTCGGCAATCGCGCCAGTGAGGCTACCAAGCGATTGTTTGAAGCAGGCGATTACACCAAGTACCTCTATTTGCACGGCCTAAGTGTTGAGACCGCCGAAGCCCTTGCCGAATACATGCATCGGGAGATTCGCAAAGAATGGGGCATCGCAGCGGAAGATTCCCAACGGATTACGGATCTATTCCATCAGAAATACCGGGGGTCCCGATATTCGTTTGGTTATCCTGCATGTCCAAATCTGGAAGATCAGACGAAGCTTTTCGCGATCCTGCGTCCGGAAGAAATCGGGATCACGCTCACCGATACATTCCAGATCGAGCCAGAACAATCGACGTCAGCGGTGATCGTCCACCACCCCGGCGCCAAGTACTTCGTTGCGTGAGGGCAGTTTGGAGCGGCAGGAAAGCGGCGTTGCGCTATAGTGACCTAGTGTTTTGCTGCCTCTCGTTGCAAGGTCTTGCGAGAAGAAGGGGGTCAAAGCCAAATGAATATCGCCGTCGTTGGGTCTGGGTATGTGGGTTTGGTGGCCTCGGCATGCTTTGCGGAGCTAGGGCACGATGTGATCTGTGTCGACAACGATCCAGAAAAGCTTGCTGCGCTGAATCGTGGCGAGACTCCCATTCACGAACAGTACCTTCCTGAGCTTCTGGGTCGTCATCGAGGTCATCGCCTAAAATTTTCCGGCTCTTTGCCCGATGCTGTACGGGCGAGCTCGGTTATTTTTATTGCGGTAGGGACGCCTCCGCTCCAGAGCGGCGATGCCGATCTTTCCTACGTCGAAATGGTGGCGCGCGACATCGCGCAAGCGCTCAACGGATACAAAGTCGTTGTCGAAAAGAGTACCGTACCTGTTTACACTAATCAGCTGGTTCGTCGCGTGATGCAGTTGGCGGGCGCCGCTGCATCGAACTTCGATGTAGTTTCTAATCCTGAGTTCCTGCGCGAGGGCACAGCGGTCACGGATTTTCTCTATCCTGACCGCATCGTCATTGGCGCCGATTCCACGCGTGCGGCACAGATATTGCAGCAAGTCTATGCCCCACTCACGCAAGGCGTTTACCAAGCCACTCCAGGAGTGATTCCCGAGCCGGCAAACGCTCAAGTTCCGGCGCGCCTGATCCTCACGAGTGCAAAGAGTGCGGAGTTGATTAAGCATGCATCCAATGCCTTTCTGGCTCTGAAAATCTCATTCATCAATGCGGTCGCAAACATCTGCGAGGCCGTAGACGCAGATATCGAAGAGGTAGCCTTGGGAATCGGCACCGATTCCCGAATCGGTAGACGCTTCCTTCGCGCCGGAATCGGCTACGGTGGATCCTGTTTTCCAAAAGACGTCGCAGCATTTCGATCGGTCGCCCGCGAGTGCGGTTACGAGTTTCCCATGCTCGACGAAATCGTTCGCGTCAACGAAGACCAGAGCAAGCGTTTTCTGCGCAAGGTGCGTTCGGCCCTCTGGACGCTGCGTGGCAAGCGCCTTGCCGTACTCGGCCTGGCTTATAAGGGTGGCACTGACGACGTTCGGGAGTCACCTGCGATCGCGATCATTCGAACCCTCTTGCACGAACACTGCTCAGTGGTGGCCTACGATCCCGCAGCCGCGGAGCGCGCGCGCCACGAACTCAAAGGTGATGTTACCTACGCTGAGGATATTTACGAAACGGCAGTCGGAGCCGATGCTTTACTGATTCTTACCGACTGGGAAGAGTTTGCTTCGCTAGACCTTGGGCGCCTCAGAAGCCTTCTGCGGTATCCGATCGTAATCGACGGACGAAATCTGTATTCAACGGAGAGCATGCGGAAGCATGGTTTTCTCTATGTGAGCGTAGGTAGGACAACGACGGAACTGGAAAGTAGCAACACTGCTGCTCTGCAGGCAAAGAGCTAGGACCGGAACATGGCGCTTGTTTCGCACAAAAATCGCCGCATAGTGGTCACGGGAGCCGCAGGGTTCCTGGGCTCTCACCTCTGCGATGCACTGTTGGCAGACGGACACACCGTGGTCGGCTTTGACAATCTCTTAACGGGAAACCTCGAGAATCTTGCTCATCTGAAGACAGAAAGCCGATTTTCATTTCTGGAGCAGGATATCTGCGAGCCTTTCGATCCAGGACGCAGCGACTACATATTCGATCTGGCCTCTCCGGCTAGCCCAGTGGATTACATGGAACACGGTATCGAGACCCTGCAAGTTGGCTCTGTCGGGGTCTTCAACCTGCTGGAACTGGCTAAGAAGCATGGCGCGGTTTTCTTTCTAGCGTCCACTTCAGAATGCTACGGCGATCCCCTCGAACATCCTCAGAAAGAGAGTTATTGGGGACACGTGAATCCCATTGGACCGCGATCGGTGTACGACGAATCAAAGCGCTTTGCTGAAGCGGCCACAACCGCGTACCGGCGATATCACAAAGTGGACGTTCGTATCGTTCGAATCTTCAACACCTACGGACCTCGGCTGCAAATGAACGATGGCCGCGTGATCTCAAATTTCATGAAGCTGGCGCTGCGTGGAGATGATCTCACCGTCTATGGTGATGGAAGCCAGACCCGCAGCTTCTGCTATGTCAGCGACGAGATCGACGGAATCATTAAGCTGGCATGGTCCAAGGAACAGGATCCCACGAACGTCGGCAATCCCGCGGAGTTCACCATCCTTGAGTGCGCGCGCGAGGTTCTGGTGGCCACCAACTCGAGGAGCGGCATCAAGTTCCTGCCGCTTCCACAAGACGATCCCAAGCAGCGGCGTCCTGACATCACGAAGGCGCGAACACTGCTAGGGTGGGAACCGAAAATCGATTTGCCAGCCGGGCTTCGGTTGTCGCTGGACTACTTCCGCGCCGAAGTGGCTGCCGAGCAACAGGCAGCCGGCCAAACAGCCCGCTGAATAGAAAGAATGAAACCATGCAATCGGCTCGTCAGGATTTGCAATCTCTCACTCGGCGCGTGCTGCAGGGTGCTGCACCCGAAGAGGCTGTCTCGCTCGCTTGGCCGCTTGTGTGCGGCTCAGTAGTGGCGGAGAGAGCGCAAGCAATATCGTTCGAAGCTGGCGTGCTGCGCGTTCGGGTTCCGGATCGCGGCTGGCAGTCGCAGCTTGAAGCTTTTTCCAAGCAATATGTAAATAAGCTTTCGAAACTCACTGGTACGGCGATAACGACAATCCGTTACGAGATTGCCTATCGTCAGACAGGCGAAAGAATCGCAGGACAACAATGAAAGTAACTCAGCGAGATGTGCAGTATGTTGCTAACCTCGCAAACGTAGAGCTTACCGATGACGAGCGCGCACGCATGGAGAAAGATTTGAACGCGATTCTCGACCATATTGACGGCTTAGCTGAGGTTGATACTACCAATGTGGAGCCCATGGCGCAGGTCATGCAAGTCGCGAGCTCCGCTACGTTGCCCGCTGACGTGCTGCGCTCCGATGAGCCGCGCCCATCTCTGCCGCGCGAAGGCGCTCTGGCCAACGCGCCACAAAGCGACGGTGCCTTCTTCCGGGTTCCGAAAGTGATTGAGCGATAACTGGGATGCCCCAGGATCTCGACCTCAAACTGCTCACCATCGCTTCTACGCGCACCGCCGTGCAGGAACGGCAGATCACCGCTACAGCATTGGTCGAGGCCTTCTACAAAAAAATCGAGTCCGAGGATAGCAAGCCTGGCCAAGTGAATGCCTATTTGACTCTCACCCGCGAGCGAGCTTTAGGGCAGGCGAATAAACTCGACGACATCGCTGATCGGGGCGATCCGCTTCCGCCTCTCGGCGGAGTGCCCATCGCAGTAAAAGACGTCATTGTTACCAAGGGTGCTCGCACCACTGCCGGCTCGAAGATGCTCGGCGGCTACGTGCCCCCTTATGACAGCACAGCAATTTCGCGCCTGGAGGAAGCCGGAGCTGTAGTGCTAGGAAAAGTAAATTGTGACGAGTTCGCAATGGGCTCTTCCACCGAAAATTCTGCTTGGGGGCCGGTTCGTAATCCACGCGATCTGACGCGCGTGCCCGGTGGATCCAGTGGCGGCTCTGCCGCTTCCGTGGCCGCCGGCACAGCGGTTGCGGCCTTGGGGTCGGATACCGGCGGCTCGATCCGTCAGCCTGCCGCATTTTGCGGAGTAGTCGGCCTGATGCCCACCTACGGTCGTGTATCCCGTTATGGATTGATTGCCTTTGGATCATCTCTCGATCACATCGGACCAGTAACCAAGTCGGCAAAGGATGCGGCGATTCTGCTGCGTCAACTTGCTGGTCATGACCCGACGGACACAACTTCCGCGAAGGCGCCGGTTCCCGAGTACGAACTGGAGATTGGAAAGCCGGTTCGCGGATTACGGATCGGCGTGCCGCGAGAATACTTCCCCGTGGAACTGGATTCGCAAGTCCGTCAATCCGTGGAGGCAGGAATCCAACTGCTTGCCGACGCTGGCTGCATAATCAAGTCCATTTCACTCGACACGACGAAATATGCGATTCCCACCTATTACGTGATCGCCACCGCTGAGGCTTCTTCCAATCTGGCGAGGTACGACGGCGTGCGTTATGGCTATCGCTCACCAAAAAGTGAGACGCTGGCCCAGATGTACCGAAGCAGTCGCAACGAGGGCTTTGGACCGGAAGTAAAGCGCCGCATCATGCTTGGTACGTACGTGTTGAGCGCAGGCTATTACGACGCTTACTATCTCAAGGCACAGAAGGTCCGTACACTCATCACCCGTGATTTTCTCCAGGCTTTCAACGACGTAGATGCCATCATTACTCCCACCACACCGACTCCGGCCTTCAGGTTGGGTGAGAAGTCCGATGATCCTCTCTCGATGTACCTGGCAGACATTTTTACCGTGACTGCCTCTCTGGCCGGAATTCCCGGAATTTCAGTTCCGTGCGGCGTCTCTCAGAATGGATTGCCGATTGGCATGCAAATTCTCGGCCGCCACTTCGAAGAGGGAACCATCCTTCGGCTGGCGCACGCGTTCGAGCACGCGCGAGCTTCTTCTCCCGCGTAGATTCACTTGAATCAAGTATCAGCCGACGGCATCTTACTTGGAGGGGAACTATGGCCGAAAAGATTGACAAGAGCGATGCGGAATGGCGCGCCGACCTTACCGACGAGCAATACCAGATCACCCGGCAGCGCGGCTCCGAGCGGGCATTCACGGGAAAATACAACGCGACTAAGACGCCAGGGACATACGCGTGCGTTTGTTGTGGGCAGGAATTGTTCAGCTCTGACGCGAAATACGAATCCGGAAGCGGTTGGCCAAGTTTCTACCAACCACTTGCGGAAGACAGCGTCTCCACCAACGAAGACAATGAACATGGAATGCGGCGAACAGAAGTAGTCTGCAGTCGTTGCAACGCTCACCTGGGCCATGTCTTTCCTGATGGTCCTCGGCCAACGGGGCTGCGTTATTGCATGAACTCGGCCTCGCTCGATTTGAAACCGAAGGAATGAAGGTGGCTACGACATTTGATTTTGAATCCTTCGTTTCGTCTAGATGCGGCGTATCACGGCATTAAGTAGTCGCCGATTCGTCGCGTCCGATCTACGCTTCTGCGCATCTCATATCTTTCGTCTGAGATGGCGACTGCAAGTCAAACTTTCAACGGTACTGCATCCCGCGCCTGGAACGACGTAAATCCCTGGCTGGTTGCAATCGCTGTGATGGCCAGCACCTTCATGGAGGTGTTGGACACGACCGTAGTAAACGTCTCGTTACCGCACATCGCCGGGAGTCTGTCTGCAACCCCCGACGAGGCCACTTGGGCCCTCACCTCTTACTTGGTGGCGAATGCCATCATTCTGCCCATGACCGGGTGGCTGGCGAATTTTTTCGGCCGCAAGCGCCTGTTGTTGTTTTCCGTTATTGGCTTTACCGCTGCTTCCTTCCTCTGCGGGCTCGCGCCCACACTCCCGCTGCTGATTGTCTTCCGCTGCATTCAAGGAGCCTGCGGAGGTGGCCTGCAGCCGCTATCGCAAGCCATCCTTATGGAAGTGTTCCCGCCGCAGGATCGCGGCAAGGCAATGGGATTTTGGGGACTCGGTATCGTGGTCGCTCCCATGTTAGGTCCAGTGCTGGGAGGATGGCTCACCGACAGCTACAGTTGGCGCTGGGTCTTCTACATCAATGTGCCCATCGGCATCATGGCCGTGTTTTTGACCAGCATATTTGTCTTTGATCCGAGCTACATCAAGCGTTCCGCAGCGAAGATTGATTTCTGGGGTATGGGGTATTTGGCGCTCGGCATCTCCTGCCTTCAAATCATGCTGGATAAGGGTCAGGAGCTGGACTGGTTCGGCTCGAACTTCATTCGCATTCTCTGTGTTGCTGCAATCGCTGGTATCGCAGCATTTGTAATTCGTGAGCTGACTACCGAACATCCCATCGTCGATCTTTCGATTTTCCGGATTCGCACTTACGCGACGGGCGTTTTTCTCATGACCGTTTTGGGATTCGTTCTTTACGGCAGCACGGTACTGGTTCCTTTGTTGCTGCAGACTGTGCTCGGATACCCCGCGTTCAACGCGGGCGTTGCCATGCTGCCGCGCGGATTAGGATCCTTCGTTGCGATGCCTCTGGTAGGTGCGATGATGACCCGCGTGAGGCCCCATTTCATGCTTGTGGGTGGGACTTTGCTCGGCAGCTTCGCCATGTTCAGACTGGCGCATCTGAACCTCAACGTCGGCTACTGGAATTTTTTCTGGGCGCTAATCTGGCAGGGCGTCGGGATGGGACTCATGTTCATCCCGCTGACCACGATCACCAATGATCCGATCCCGCTGGAGCGCATGGGCAACGCCACCAGCATTTTCAACTTGATGCGCAACATCGGAGCCAGCATTGGCATTTCCCTGGTGCAGGCCATTCAGACGCGCCATGTGCAGATGCACGTCAACACTCTCACTTCCAACGTGACTCCAAGTAGTCTTCAGGCGCAGGGAATGGTCAGCGGCATGAAGAGCATGATAATGACGCAAGGGGGAGCGGATCCCGCCACCGCTCAGCGTATGGCCAATGGGATGATCGAGAACTTGATTCGCCAGCAAGCTGCAATCATGTCGTTCAATGACATTTTTTGGTTGCTGGGCGTGATCTTCCTCTGCATGCTCCCGCTGATTTTCCTGATGCGTCCGCCAAGGAAGAAGGGCGGAGTGGTGATGGCACACTAAGGGAGGAGCGATATCAGGAGCGTAAAGTAGAGACGCAGCACGCTACGTCTCTACTGAAATCTTGCGGAGAAAAGGACCTACCAGCGCGGACCGCGTCCTCCGCGATCACGATCGCCGCCACCGCCACCGCCGCGATTGCCACCACGCCCGCCGCCTCCAGGGCGACCACCGCCACCACCACCGCCGCCGGGCCGGCCACCACGGCCACCACCGCCACCACCCTCGGCCTTCGGCCGAGCTTCGTTGACGGTGATGGCGCGTCCACCTAAATCGCTCCCGTTCAGCGCTTCGATAGCGGCATTGCCTTGCGTCCCATCGGCCATTTCCACAAAGCCGAATCCCCGCAAACGCCCGCTGAATTGATCTCGAATCAGATTCACCTCACCGACTGTTCCGTACTTGCCAAAAGCCTGCCTTAAATCGTCTTCACTGGCACTGAAGGGAAGATTTCCCACGTAGATATTCAAGCGCGCGTCCGTCCTTTCGAAATTTCAACTTGTTGGGGCCGTTTACAACAACCAAACCCAGGCGGGAGCAGCTCTCGAATCAGGAAATCTGTCGGCGGGCAGCAGCGTGGAGCTTGGACGCTCTAAATGTACTCCTGTCTCAGATTTAACGCTACCTGCGCACCGGTCCGCGTGACTACGTGACTATAAGAACGGTCCGGCTTTCCGGTCATTGTGGACTCAAAAGAATTGCGTTCGAATTTGAAACCGTCGCTTCAGAGGCGAAGCCGTCTACCGGAACAGAGATTACAATCAATTGCGATGAGTGTGCAGGTTGAGCAAATCGCGGTGTTGCCGCCGCTTCGAGTCTGTACGCCCGTGCTATGTCCGCTCGGTTTCATACATGGTTATCGATGCACTTCGTGCTCCTGGGCGCTGTTGTTCCCGGATTGTCATGTCGCATGGGCGGTACCTTTCTGCTATCAAATGCAGGCGAAGAGTGGTTTCGATTCTCACCACTGCAGAGATCGCTTTGTACAAACAACTCCGCCATCCTGTCACTTGTGTCGAGAGCCTCAACTCGGCGGGGGTCAAGGAAGTTCCGAGGGAAGTAAGCGGTAGCGTGTTCGTTGGCTTAAGCAACCCGCGCCAGCTTCTACTCTATGCCGGAGTCATAGTGCTGGTGATCATCGCGCTTATTCTTGCGCGTTTGCGATGGAGAGAGTGACAGCAGAAGAGACGCAGTCCGTCGGGAACCCAGCTTCAGCGATTTAAATTGATATTTGCCTTATCTTCGCCTATGCTGTGAACGTGATTTCGGTGACGCCAACCCAGCGGATTGAGAGAGTTGAAGAACCCAGCAGAACTGAATTACTTTGCACTCCTCACGATAACCACTTGGCCCACAGTGATCCCGAGGAATCCCGGCGGGATTCGGGATCGATCCCGGAGGTATCCCGAGGAGCTCATCAAGGTGATCCCGACAGTTTCGGGATCAAGTCGGGATCTTGGCTCGTAAGTTCTTTAGATTTCGGGATCAAAAAAAAATATTTCCTTGCACGACGTTCGCAAGTGGCTAAGGTTTATCAGTTTCCAACTGTCGGTCTTGGTTAGAAAAAAGAAACTGCGTTGTTAATCTTATTCAGACCTCACCGTTAGCCGGTTGCTAGCTTTACGCGCTCGGCTGCTTAGGCCCCAGCAGCTTCTTTCCATGCTATAATCAGACCAGCGCGTTAGGTAGCTAACATCCTGATAAACCAACAGCTTAGAGGCAATCCGGACGGCGTTCGAATCGGCATTGCAGGAGCGGTTGCCGCGCCCAAAATCCAGTTCGAGCTCGCGCGGTTTCGAAGTTCCAAAGCTCACAAGAAGGAGCCCAGCAGCTAGCAGCCAACAGCTAGCAGCTTCAAAAGAATGGCAGACGATCAGAATCCCCAACTCCCCCTAACGCCTCCGGGTGGCGAGCCGCCTCAAGGACCGGGTGCGGCGAACATCATCCCCATCAACGTGGAAGAGGAGATGCGCCGGTCGTATCTCGACTACTCCATGTCGGTCATCATCGGCCGAGCATTGCCCGATGTTCGCGATGGCCTCAAGCCCGTGCATCGTCGTGTGCTCTACACCATGAACGAAATGGGGCTGCAGCACAACAAGAAGTACACCAAGTGCGCGAAGGTTGTGGGACAGGCGATGGGTGTTTACCATCCGCACGGAGACAGCGCGATTTACGACACTCTGGTGCGCATGGCACAGGATTTCTCGCTCCGCTATCCGCTGGTAGATGGACAGGGAAACTTCGGGTCCGTGGACGGCGATCCTCCGGCGGCGATGCGGTACACCGAGTGTCGCCTGGAGAAGATCGCGGGCGAGATGCTCGCGGATATCGACAAAGACACCGTCGACATGGCTCCCAATTACGATGAGTCCACTACCGAGCCGACGGTTCTTCCAACCCGGATTCCCAACCTGCTGATCAACGGCTCCGAGGGAATTGCCGTCGGAATGGCGACCAAGATTCCTCCGCACAATCTGACGGAGATCGTGGATGCGACCATCGCGCTGGTGCAGAATCCGCAAACCACGCTGAAAGAAATTCTCAAGATCGTCAAAGGGCCGGATTTTCCGACTGGCGGCTTCATCTACGGACGCGGCGGAATTGAGGCGGCATACACGAACGGCCGCGGCCGCTTCATGGTGCGCGCCAAGGCCGCGATAGAGAACATGGCCCAGGGACGTCAGGCGATTGTCGTCACCGAGATTCCCTACCAGGTGAACAAGTCGAACCTCATCAAACGCATTGCCGACCTGGTGAACGACAAAGTCATAGACGATATTTCCGATGTGCGCGACGAGTCAGACCGCGACGGCATGCGCATCGTAATTGAGCTCAAGCGGGCAGCTGAGCCCCAGATTGTCCTGAACCAGCTCTACAAGCACACGTCGATGCAAGAGAGCTTCAGCATGATCTTTCTCGCCGTGGTCAACAATCAGCCAAAAGAAATGGGGCTGGTGCAGGCCATTCAGCACTTCATCGATCATCGTGTCGATGTGGTGCGGCGCCGCACTGCGTACCTGCTGGCCCGAGCGCGTGAACGCGAGCACATTCTTGAAGGCTATAAGATCGCGCTCGACAACTTAGATCAGGTGATCAAGCTCATCCGTGGATCAGGATCGCGCGCTGAAGCTCGCGAAGCCTTGCTCACCGCGAGCTTCAAAATCACCGACAAGCTGATTCACTCGACGGGCAAGCTCAGCGGGCGCCAGGCTGACGCGATCCTCGATCTGCAGCTCTATCGCCTTACCCGGCTTTCAACCGACGAGATATTCAAGGAACTCGGTGAAATCCGCGAGCGCATCGCCGAGTACGAGGGCATCCTCGCGTCGGAGAAGAAGCTGCGCAATGTGATCCTGAAAGAACTCGAAGAGGTGAAGAAGGAGTACGGTGACGAGCGTCGTACGACCATCACCGACGAAGGCGTGGAGATCACGCTGGAAGATCTGGTGGCCGACGAACAGGTCGCGGTCACGATCTCGCACTCCGGCTATCTGAAGCGCACCGCGATCTCGACTTATCGTCAGCAACGCCGCGGCGGTATGGGGCGCAAGGGCATGAGCACGCGCGAGGAGGATTTCGTCGAGCAGTTGCTCATCGCGTCGACGCATGCATATCTGCTCATCTTCACGAGCGCGGGCCGGGTGTACTGGCTGAAGGTCTACGAAATTCCCGACGTAGGACCGGCAGGGAAGGGCAAAGCCATCGCCAGCCTCCTTTCATTGCAGCCGGGCGAAGTGGTGCGTTCCATTCTGAACGTGCGCGACCTCGAAGAAGAAGGCAAGTACGTCTTCTTCGCCACGCGGAAGGGCACAGTAAAGAAGACGCCGTTGAAGGACTTTTGCAACGTACAATCACGCGGCATCATTGCCATCGGTATCGAGAAGGACGATGAACTCGTCACCGCGCGCATCACCGATGGCAACAAGATCGTCTTCCTCGCGTCTCACGACGGTATGGCGGTTCGCTTCGAGGAGGCCGACGTGCGCTCCATGGGCCGTCCCGCATACGGTGTTCGTGGCATGGACCTGCATGAGAAGGACTACATCGTTGGCATGGCAGTCACCGATCCGGCGGGCGCGAAGAAAACGAATGGCAATGCCGCTGGCGCAGCAAGCACTGAGACAGAGAAGCCGGCGCCGCGGCTAATCTTGTCCATCACCGAAAACGGCTACGGCAAGCGCACTGACGCGGAAGAATACAGGCTGATCTCCAGGGGTGGCAAAGGCGTAATCAACGTCAAAACGACGGAGCGCAACGGCAAAGTCTCGGCCATTATGCAAGTGGACGAAGATTCCGAGTGCATGATCATCAGCCAGTACGGCAAGATCATCCGCATTCCCAATGATCAGATTCGGGAAACCGGGCGCGTAGCACAAGGCGTACGCCTGCTGCAGCTGGATCCCGGCGACAAGGTCGCCGCGGCAGTAGTGATCCCGCCCGAAGAGAAGCCCGAGAATGGCGGGTTGTTACAGTAACGACGAGACTGTCATTCCTCACGAAGTGAGGAATCCCAACTTCCTGGAGAATTTCCAGGGAATAGGGATTCCTCGCCGACATCCGACTAAAAAATCTTGAAATGTATGGTCAGGTATTTCTTCGGATTTTCGCGCACCGCTTTTACGAGGCCGCGACTCTCGATCAGCATCTGATCGGCGTTGTTATAAAGGCGAGGATCTTTAAAGAGCAATCCGGCGCTTCCTTCACCGGCGGCCAGGCGGTTTGAAAGCTCTTCCAGGTTGTTGATAATGCGATCGAATTTCTGCGCAACCTTTTGATCTTTGGCAAGCAGGCCTAGCGTGCCGCGGCCCGCGTCGATATCCGCCATCAGGTCTTTTATTCGCGCCGTGGTCTGATTCAGATTGTTGTACAGCTGCTCATCTTTCAGGAACTTACCTGCATTGCCTTTGCCGGCGTTCACGTCGTCGACAATCTTGTTCAGCTTAGTCACCGAGTCGTTGAACTTGTCATAGAGTTCGTCGGAGTAGAGCAGCTTGCCAATGCTGCCCTTGCCCTCGCTGATTTGTGTGGTGAGCCGTTGCAGTTGCGCCACCATGGTGTTCGCGCGATTGTAGAGTTCCGGGTCATTGATGAGCCTGCCCACAGAGCCTTTGCCATTCTGGACCGCGAACACGATGTCATCCAAACGCGTGAGGATCACATTCAGCTTATCGATGGTGCCCTGGCTCGATTTGAGCACATCCTGCAATGCCGGCGTCTCGGTGGTGAGCAACTCGTCGCCATCCCGAATCGGAGGGCCGGATGCGCGGGAACTGTCGATATCCACGAATGTCGCTCCCAGCACTCCCGCCGTGGCGAGGGTGGCGCGCGATCCGTTATTGCCTCGGCGGATTTCGGACTGATGGCGGGCGCTTATCTTCATGGTGACTTCCACCGGCGTGAGCTTGCGATCAGCGGCATCGATGATGCGTATGCGGTCAACGTTGCCGATGTCCACACCGGAAAGCCGCACCGGAGCGCCTTTCACCAGTCCTGCGGCGTTCTCAAAGTAAGCGCGGAGGGCGATCTTGTGGCTGAACGGGCTGACCGTGCCGCTCATAAAGAAGATCAGGATGAACAGGGTGACGCTGGCAACGAGCACCGTGATTCCGACGCGTAGCTGCGACCACTTAACCTGCTGCTGGCTGGGCACCGATCCTCCGGTTGGTGAATGACCCTCGAATATAACAAACCATCCCTTTTCGGTCAGCAGAGATGCGCTGCTCGTCATGGCGGGAAGTTCACCACGGAGGCACGGAGGCACAGAGAACAGCCAAATGAGCGCCAGGAGTGAAGAAGGTTTTCACCTTAACTTCCCGGAACAGGGAAATTAACAGGGGATTTTGCGCAACAAAGCTCTAGGATCGTCAGATTTTGCCCAAAATTTGCGAATTTGGTTTTGGAACAGGGAATTAACAGGGAATTCTGCCGACATTGTCGCAAGCGCTGATCAACAATGGCTTTAAGGTCCAGCAAGGCTGGAACCCCGGAAAATATCAGGGAATTAACAGGGAATTTCTGATTTGTGGAGTGCCCCCCAAAAACTGAGACAGTCGGAAAAGTCCCCGGTACAATCAAAAGAGCGCGCGCCCTTAGCTCAGTTGGATAGAGCGGCTGACTTCGAATCAGTAGGTCGGGAGTTCGAATCTCTCAGGGCGCGCCAGATTTTTGTTGCAGACTGGGGCTACTTCCTCTATTGCGTTGTTCCCAAGTGCCAGAGGCTTAGATAATGGCTGAAGGCCCGCAGTCGGCTGACCCGTCCTCAGGGACTTCCTTCGTGCAGTGGTCCAAAAAATGTCGCACCGGAATCTCAGGCCGGAGAGGTCCGGTGCGCGGGATATTGAACATCCAATTCTAGATAATGTGCAGCGCAGCGCTCTAGTCGTTCCCGCGCTCGCGCAGGTATCCATGAACGCAGGCTTTAGTGGAGCAGCTCGCAAGCGAATCGCGATAGTTGCCGACGATGCTGCCGTTTTCGGCGACGGCGAAGGCATTTGAGGCGCACCCGTTTGACGCGCAGGTTCCCGGCGGGTCAATGAAGTTGTACGCGCCCTGCTTATTCCGCAAGAACGCGTGTCCAATATTGAAGCTGTTGGTAAAGGCTTGTCCTACGATTTCGCCTTGGGCGTTAATACCCCAAGCATCGGTTTCATCGGTTCCTGGAAAATAGATCCGTTCGAGGACATTGAGGTCAGAACCGAGGTGGTAGCCGGTGAGATTCATGGGATCGAGGCCGACGATGTCTCCCTGAGTATTGACGCCGTTGTTCATAGTCATGCCCTCCGCTAGCCGCGTGAATTTTCCGTCTTGCAGGCGGAAGCCATGCATCGTGCCCATCTGGTCTTTGTCGTGGATACAGCCGACGATAACGCCATTGGCATTGATTGCACGTGGGATAATGCTGTGGGGCACCTCGTCGGCGGGGTTGTCATAGATGGTATCCACCTGGTCCGGAGGCACGTCGAAGTAGGTAAATTGGCCGGCAAACCAGGCAAAGCCGCGGAATCTGGGATTGGTGAATGTCGCGCCGTTTTCCATCGTGAAATAGGCTCCGATCACCACGCCTTGCGGGCTGATGTAGCGCGGCTGGGTACCGATGGCATGATGGCAGTCGGTCCTCGTAGGAGTGCAGTCGTTTGCATCCAGGAAGGTGAAAGAGCCATCGGGATTGCGAACGAATCCGCGGGTCCGCGGGTTTGCCTCGGTTGCGGGATTCGCAGCTGTCCCAGCGCCATTACATGGAGTCTGCAGACAGTACCAACCGACGATGTAGCCATCATTGTTAATGCCTGAGGCAACGGTCGTAAGGGCTCCATCAACATCGATTTTGGTAAAGGTTGCGGGTCGGTCGGCCGAAGCATAGGCGCGAGTAGGAGCAAAAAATAGCACGGGACTGACAAAGAGAGCGAATAGCAACCACTTTGCGCATGTATTCCTCATGGGCATTCCTCCGAAAAAGTTACTCTGGTTCTGTCCTATAAGGCGTAAATCGCGAGCCAAAACTGCAACCCAAACAACATTTTTGCCAGAACAGGGCCATAGGGTCGGTCATGAGTGTGCTAACCTCTGCCGCAACACTGCTTAGCTAGAAAGCATTGCGAGGAATGACGTGGCAAGCGCCGACCACGAAATCAGCAACTTGCTCAAAGCCTGGGATGCTGGCGACGAGCTAGCGTTAGGAAGATTGACACCGCTGGTTTACGCGGAACTGCATAGAGCCGCTCACCGATACATGACAGGAGAGCGGTCTGAGCACACTCTGCAGACCACAGCCTTAATCAATGAGCTTTATCTGCGGCTGGTTGATTTCCAGCATGTCGATTGGCAGAACCGCGCGCATTTTTTCGGCATCTGCGCGCAACTCATGCGTCGCGTTCTGGTGGACTTTTCTCGCGCACGTTCCAGCCAAAAACGGGGTGGCGATACTCCACAGTTCTCATTCGATGAGGAACTGATGATCTCCAACGCGCCGCAACCGGATCTGGTGGCATTGGACGATGCTCTCAAGGTGCTCGCAACCGTCGACGAACGCAAAAGCCGCGTGGTCGAGCTCCGCTTTTTTGGAGGCCTCGACGTTCGTGAGACCGCGGAGGTTCTTCGAGTCTCCTCCGAAACCGTGATGCGCGACTGGAAACTGGCGAAGGCCTGGCTCTTCCGTGAACTCAGTCAAGAGAGCCGAAATGGACTCTGATCGCTGGAAGCGGATTGAGCGCGTGTACCACTCGGCCCTCGCCGTGGAGGAGAGCAGGAGGTCAGAGTTTCTCGAGAATACCTGCGGACGTGACGAAAGCCTGCGACGCGAGGTGGAATCGCTGCTCGCGGCCGACTTCGACGCCGATGCATTTCTGGAAGTCCCTGCCATAGAAGTTGTCGCCCAGGATCTCGCGCGAGACTCAGCTTCTGCTCACGGAAGTTTCCAAGATGACCTCCAGTTGGCCGGAAAGACGGTCTCCCATTACCGCGTTCTGGAGAAGCTGGGAGGCGGTGGCATGGGAGTCGTCTACAAAGCTGAAGATCTCAAGCTTGGCCGTGTCGTCGCGCTCAAGTTTCTCCCACGAGAGCTTGCGCACGATCCCGAGGCAGTACTGCAACTGCGGGCCGAGGCGCGCTCAGCCTCAGCTCTGAATCATCCTCACATATGCACGGTCCATGACATCGATGAATACGAGGGCCATCCTTTCATCGTGATGGAATTGCTGCAAGGCGAGACTTTGAAACAGCGGATCGCAGGCAAGCCGCTTCGCGATGACTTAGTAATGAGCCTTGCAGCGCAGATTCTGGACGCACTCGAGACAGCGCACGCCAAAGGCATCGTTCATCGTGACATCAAGCCGGCGAACATCTTTGTCAGCAGCCGTGATGACGTCAAAGTACTCGACTTTGGACTCGCGAAGGTAACGCCGTCTAATTTCGACGCAGCACTTACCACGAACACGTTAGAAACGAAGGCTTTCATAGGAACGCTGCCCTATATGGCGCCGGAACAATTGCGGGGCCAAAGAGCGGACAAACGCACGGATATTTACGCGTTTGGCGCAGTTCTTTTTGAAATGACTACGGGACGGCGCGCCTTTCCACAACGAACGACAGCGCAACTCGTGGACGACGTGTTGCATGACGTTCCATTGCAGCCGCGCCTTCTAAACCCGAATATCCCGACCGAATTGGAAGGCATCGTCACCAAGTGCCTCGAAAAGGATCCTGCCCTCCGTTTTCAGAGCGCAAAAGAAGTAGCCGCCGAGTTGGAGCAAATCGCGAATGCGGAGAAGAAGCCCACGCGGCGGCAAATGGCATTTGCTGCTGCGGCCCTGATTCTCGTTGTAGCCGCTGTGCTCACAGCTGTGAAACTCGGCGGGCATGACGGCTCCACTCGTGGTCCATTGGCACAGGCTTCGACTCGGCAAATTACCTCCAACCCAACGGACGATCCGGTAATTCAGGCAGTGATTTCTCCGAATGGAAAATACGTCGCTTATACCGATCTGAAGGGTTTGCATCTGCGGGCTGTGGAATCGGGCCAGACTCACTCAGTGCCAGTCCCTGAAAGCATGTGCTTTCGTTGAGTAAAGCTCGCATGGTTCCGGGACGGAACCAAGCTTCTGATAAGCGGAGATGCCGGGCCCAACGAGGCGACGGGCATTTGGAGCCTTTGGCCTGAACGCGGAACCCTCGTCAAGCTGCGAGACGATGCTGACGTCGCGGTGCCATCGCCGGACGGATCGCGCATCGCTTTTGTTGCCGGGCACAGCATTTGGGTGATGCCGGCTGGTGGTGGAGAGGCAAGCAAAATATTCAGCGCCGGAAGCGGGTACAGGTTCGACGACCTGGATTGGTCTGCCGACGGGAGCAGGCTTGCCGATATGAGGAGGCACGGGGAATACGACGAAGTCGTCGTTGAGAGCCGTGCAGTCACCGGAGGGGAAGCCGTTGTTGCCATCTCCGATCCGCGTTTGAGGAGCTTTGCTTGGGCGCCAAACGGGCATCTCTTCTATTCGCAGCTTGAAAGCCTAAAAGAAGCAAGCGCGAACATCTGGGAAGTAGGCATCGATAGCTCCACTTTCCAGGCTTCAGGCTCCCCGCAAAAACTGACGAACTGGGCAGGTTTTTCCCTTTGGGATCTAAGCACCACGTCTGACGGTAAACGTGTTTCATTCGTTCGCAAGAATGATCAGAGCGATGTATATGTAGGGGAACTCAGCGCAAACGGTTCCCGATTCAGGATGCCTGTTCGTCTCACGCAGGACGATCGGATGGATTGGCCCGGGAGTTGGGCGCAAGAACGAAATGCTTTGCTGTTTTTCTCCGATCGCAATGCGAACTTCGACATCTTTGAGCAGGCAGTGGATAAACCGGCCCCGATTGAAATCGTTACTGGCCAATCAGAGGAAAAACGCGATCCACAACTTAGTCCTGATGGCCGCTGGATTCTGTATCTCGCCTGGCCGAATCAGCGGGACGACCAGCTTCGCTCTTCGGGACGGCTGATGCGAGTTCCCGTTTCCGGCGGAGCGCCCGAATTCGTTACTGACGTAAATGGGTACCCTGGCTCCGCCCGTATGCCGCGAGAACGCGAACTCCCAAGCGCCAGAGGCTATCCGGATTTTCGTTGTACTTCTATTCCCATATCAGGACGGCCGTGCGTTCTGGCGGAAGCCAAAGGCGATCATCTTGTTTTTTCAGCTTTTGATCCGCTGCAAGGCAAACAAGGCGAAGTCGCCAGCATGGAAATCGATCCCATCGACAGCTTCTGGGATCTATCGAGAGATGGAACGCGCATCGCCCTGGGTAGGTGCGAAGCCGCAGACAGCCATGTTCGAATTCTTCAGTTAGCCACCAAACAGGAAAGCCAGGTGAGAGTTCCCGGATGGGCATGTCTAACCTCCATTGCGTGGTCGCCTGACGGCAATAGCCTTTTTGCCAGTACCTGGGGTTCCAAGGGTGGCTCCCTGCTGCACATCATGCCCACAGGAGACACGGCGCTGCTGTATCGGGCACTCGGTATGTCCCTGGAAAGACCTATACCTTCTCCAGATGGTCACTTCCTCGCTTACGGCGAAGTAACAACCATCAGCAATGCGTGGATGATAGAAAGTCCGTAGTGACCCAGAGAACTACTTGTCTCCCGTGGGGACGATCCCGGCATTTTCGAACATCAGGATCACCGTTCGCTCGGGAGCTCGCGTACGGTGGAGCACTCCTTTGGGCACGACGAAACCCTGCCTCGGCTTCAATTCGACAACTCGTTCTTCCAGATCGATGAGCAACTTGCCCTCAACGACGTAGAAGAATTCATCGTCCTCATCGTGCTTATGCCAGTGATACTCGCCCTCAACAACGCCCACGCGCACTACGGAAGCGTTTACCTGGCAGAGCGTCTGGTTGTACCACTTGGGCGGTGCCGCATGGGACAATGCCTTTTCGTCGATCAACTCCAGCGGCTTGTGCAGAATGTTAAGGCGTGTGTCATACGGATATTGAGTCGCGGTGCTCATCGCTTCTCCTTCTAGTCTTGCGCAGTGATTCAATGGTCGGAACTCAGTAAGAGTATCCGGACGCGGCCAAGTTACCAAACTACATGAGAAGACGTCCGGGACAGTCTAAATAAAAAAGGCCCGCTCTTAGAGCGGGCCTTGCAGTGCTGAACTCGACCTAGAAGTTGAATTTCATCGCCAACTGCACGATGCGGGGATCGCGCGTGCTGTTGACCTGGTTGAACAAAGTCGAAGAGAAGTTCGTGCCCGTGGTCGCTCCATTGTTGCAGCAGATCGGGTTGGTGTGATTGAAGGTATTAAACGACTCCAGCCGGAACTGCCCAGTGAAGCGCTCAGTGAACTTTATATTCTTAAAAAGAGACAGGTCCGTTTTCCAGAACCCAGGCGCACGGATCGCACCGGGACGCTCCGTGGGCTCGGTGGTCTGACCCGCAGGAGCCGGTTGGAATGCCGCCGCGTTGAACCAATTCGTGAACGAGTGCTGCGCTCCTGAATTGGGATCGCCAACTTGATTGACGCGGCAACCGATCGGTGTGGCACCGAAGCAAGCCGAACCGATTGCGTCAAAGCAGTTCGCACCTGTTCCGGCATTGCAGCCGCTATTGCCGATGATGGCGGTGAGCGGAAGTCCGGTCTGGAAGGTCTGCACACCTGAGAACTCCCATCCACCAAATACGTGCTCTATTGCACCATGCTGCACGCGCATCCATGGCAGCTCCCACACAAAATTGCCCGTGAGAATGTGGCGGCGATCCGCGACGGTGGGACCGTAGTTGTTCCGGAGATCCGTGGGCGTCTGCGGAAGGTTGTACCCACCGGTGGAGCGGTCTCCCGGATCAGTGGTCAAACCATGGGACCACGTGTAGGAAACGTTCATTGAGGTGTTGCCAGAGAATTTGCGTTGCAACTGAGCCTGCAATGAGTGGTAATTAGAGGTGTAGATGTCCAAGAAGCCAGTCTCCGGGCCGTAGCCGACAAAGGGTCGCACGACGTTCAGCTTGGTGGTGTTGCCCGAGCTGTTGACGCACGGCTGGACGGTGGGACATCCGGATGACATGTCGACGCCATTTGCGGCAAGCGCAACCGGGCCGGCGAAGCACTGGTTGGCAGTGCTGCACTTCAGGTATGCAGCTGGTGCCGGTTGGTTGGGGTCGATAATGCCTGGCAAATGGATGCCGTTATTCCCGAAGTAGCCAAGATCGAGGAACCAGTTCTGCGGGAACTCCCGTTGAATATCGAAACTCCATTGTTGCGAGTATGGCGACTTGTAATCGATCGGCATACGGGCATTGATGGAGGGCGGAGTCTGGGTGGCACCCACTGTCGTAGTTCCCACAGGATTGGTAAGCGTACTGCGGGTGATGCTGAGGTTCTGCAAGAAGCCTGGGTTCAGAGCAAGGTTTAACTCGGGGTTGCCGAATTCGAGACCGTTATCGAAATACATGCCGTACCCGGCGCGGATCGAAGTCAGGCCATTGCCGAAAGGATCCCACGCGATACCCACACGAGGCGCTATGGCGAGATTGAATTCCTTTCCGACCTTGCTGCCAAATGGGGATTTCGTACCGGTAAAGCCGCTGAACGTTGGCGGGTTTGCATATATAAAGCCGTTCAGAGGTGTGTAGTTCGGGTTACAGGCGCTGCTGGTGGGAATACCGTTAACCAGCTTTACGTCGTTGACGCCAGTAGAGGTGATGCAAGGCGCCTTGTTCGGATCATAAAAAGCAGGATCGAAATTGCTCAATCGGCTGGTGCCGTTCGGACCGCTCGCATCGGTCGGCTGTCGGAAGAACGAATGCCGCATCCCGTAGGTCACGGTTAGGTTCGGACGTATGTGCCAAGTGTCCTGAGCGAAATACTCGAACTGGTTATCGAAAATATTAGCCGTAAGGTCAAGATTGGCCTGCGAAAAACTGCTGAGCTGACCAAGCAGGAAGTTAGCGTAAGCCTGCTCCGCCGAGAACGGGCAGCTTCCGCCAGCCGCTGGTGTGCCCGTGCAAACTGCGCTGCCGTTGAACAGAGTAGCCGCCGTGGGCTGGTTGACGGCGTCAAAACTGTACGAGCCATTGTTTGAGCCGCTGAGCTGATTTTCGTGCTTGTTGTAGTGGTAAAAGATCGCGCCAAATCGCGTGGTGTGGTTGCCAAACACCTTTGTTAGATTCGCGTAGTAGCTGTTGTTGACATTGAAATCGTTGTAGGGCGCCGTAGGCGACAGACCGCCGGTGATCGTTCCTGTAGGAAACGTCACGCCGGGTATCCGGCCGAGCACGTTTGCGAACGGCAGTGTGCTGCCCAGCGCCGATTTGATGTCAGGTGACTTGTCAAAGTTGATCGCTCCGACGGCTTGGTTGATCAGCGCTCCATACGAGTAGCGATAGCCAGCATCAATCAATAACGTCGGCGTGAGTGTTAGGGTCGCGGCGAGATTATATTGATGTCCCGGCGAGTTCGTCTGGGTGGTCGCGATGTTATCCAACGGCATGTTCAAGAACAGGCCGCCCGCTTCTCTAGTCGGGTTGGTGTCGTGCAGGAACTTGCCGTTGACGGTCAGCTTAGAGCTGAAGATGTGATCAATTTTGATCATGTCCTCGCGGAAATTAAAGATGCCACGAAGCTGCGCGATATAGTTGAAGGGGTTAGCGGCTGTAGCCGAGTTCGGAGTCGGATAAAGAGAAAAGATGTCCTTTACGTACGCGGCTGCAATGGGATTTATGGATGCGGCGGGAATCGAGGTGCCGTACGCCTGGCATGGACCCGCGGTTCCGGCGTTGTTTGCGAACTGAGTGCACACGACGTGCTGGAACTGGCCGTTAGTCATGCCGGAGTAGGGTACGGTGGCAGTAGGGTTTGAGTACGTGACGATGCGGCGGGCTTCGTCAGAGAAGAAGAAGAAGGTCTTATCCCTCTGCTCATAAACCTTCGGAATCCATACTGGTCCGCCGAGGGTGCCACCGAAGTCGTTGTAGCGCAGCCTTGGGCGTTTGACTATAGGTGTCGCGCGCTTGTTGAAAAAGGCATTCGCGTTGAGCACGTCATTGCGGAAGAACTCATAGGCGCCTCCGTGCAGGCTGCTGGTGCCAGAGCGAGTGAGAACGTTGACCTGAGCACCAGCGGAGCGGCCGGACTCGGCGTCGTACACGCCGCGCACGACGCGGAACTCAGCGATGGCATCCACGCTGGGAAACGAAAGCAACGTCAGATTGGAGCCGCGATCCAAGTTATCGGCTCCGTCCACCAGCCAGTTGTTTTCTTCGCGGCGACCGCCGTTCACCTGGATGCTAGCCAAATTTGTTCCAAGCGGAGCGGTTGCGCCCGGGAAAAGCTGATCGGAATTGCCGGAGTTCGTCGTGCCGGGTACAAGGCTAACCAGTTCCATGTAGTTGCGGCTTGTCATCGCCAGCTCCCTGATCTGGGTGCCGTTCACGACGCCGGTGGCGACCGCACTTTCGAGGTTCACCTGCACCGCAGAAGCTTCGACTGTTACTTTCTGGCTTTGTGAACCGACTTGCAGTACAGGTAGGACTGTGAGCCTGTCATTAACATTGAGAATCAAGCCTGTCTGCACATACGTTTGAAAATTCGGCGCCTCGACCGATACGGAGTAGTGTCCAATAGGCAATGAGGGAAAAGCGAACTCTCCCGAGCCACCTGAATTCATGTGTCGGACAGCAACATTCTTCTCGTTGTCAGTAAGCGTGACTTTGGCATTCGGTATGACGGCTCCGCTCGAGTCCTTAACAGTGCCGGAAATAGAACCCGTGTTTTCCTGCGCCAAAGCGGCACAACAAAGCCAGCTACACAGCGCAGCCACAATTCCCAAACGAAACAACACACGCATTTGATCCTCCAAGAGATCTCAGGTTTGCGTTACAAGTCTGTAAAATTTCTGCCGTCGCATCGTATTTGCGATGAATTGACGTTGTCAAACCAAAATGACCGCTAAGTGCTTCTACGCAACACCATTTGCGTTGGGGCTGTAATGATGAGGCGTCATTTAGGTCAGGACGGCGAAAGTAGTTGAGAAATGTCGTGGCTATACGGCTGAATGTGACGGATGACACGCTGGCGCTCGTACGCGAAAACCAGAAAAAGCAGGCGGTTTCAGTTCCAAGCGTTGGAAAACGGAGAGAGGCGCAGCAAAAAAAAGGCGCTGGATTTCCCGGCGCCTGCTTAATTCTCAAGTTGAATCTAGAAGTTTACTTTCAAGGCCAACTGAATGTTGCGAGGATCGCGAGCATTCAGAATGCGATCATACGAGCTGCTGTTCAGGGACGTGGTCAGGCCGGTGACCGGCGCACCTTGTGCAAGATTAGTGTGGTTGGTGGCGTTAAAGAACTCGGCACGGAACTGTGTGTCGACGCGCTCAGTGATTTTGAAGTTCTTGAAGATCGAGGCATCCCAGCGGAAGATGCCTGGGCCTTGGATTTGACCGCGCGCGGCGTTACCCTGCCGTAGCGGAGGATTCGCCGGAGTGCATTTCGGGTTAGCTGCCGTGCATCCGACGTACGCGAAAGCCACCGGGTTAAACCACTGCGCAATAGTGTGAGGAGCTCCAACATTCGGATCGGCAATTTGATCGGGCGGATCCCCAGCCCAGGTATTGCCGCAGGTGCCTAGGCCAACAAAATCCTCGTTACAGCTTACGGTCCCGAAGTCGTAGTGGATGCCGGTGCTCACATTGAAAACGCCTGACACCTCCCACCCGCCCAGCGCGTGACCAATAAAGCCCTCCTGATTTTTGAAGAACGGCAGGTTGTACACATAGGTGGCGCTGAATACGTGCCGGCGGTCGAAGACCGAATTGCCCCAGTCACGCTTCAGGTTATAGGTGTTCTCGGCCCCGCGGAAGTTCTCGGAGGCGTCAGTCAGATCATGTGACCAGGTGTAGTTCAGTACCATCTCTGAGCTGTCGCTGAACTGTTTGCGGAACTGCGCCTGCAGCCCGTTGTAAGAGGAAGTGAAGGCGGAGGTCCACTCGTTAATCGCGTCAAATCCTGGGTATGGGCGAACGTAGTTGAGCACTCGCCAGTCGGTGGCACGGAAGTAGCACGGCGTACCGGGATACTTTGCGCAGTAACCGGGAATGCTCTGGAAGGCCAGCGGCTGCGGCATATTCACGTCAACACCACCCATCAGGTGCCGCCCGAGATTGCCGTAGTAGCCGATGTCGAGCATAGTCGAGCTGCTGAATTGATGCTGAACGTCCAGATCGAAGCTCTCTGTGTAAGGAAGCTTCCAGCCAAGCGGGTTGGGTCCATAGATGAAAGGCGGGGCGGTGGTGGTGGTTGCTGTTCCGCCCGCAGTGCCGCTGTTCGGGTTCGACAGGCTCGTGTTCGAGAAGGCAGCGTTGGCCGGTGAGACTCCGGGGTTCGTCGTCTGGCTATAGAGTTGGTTGTCGATTGAATTAGTGCCGTAGAAAAGGCCGAATCCACCGCGGATGCTGTTCTTGCCATCAGAGAAAGGATCCCAGGCAAAGCCAAACCGCGGCGCAAATGCCTTCCAGTTTGTCGGTTCCAGGGCCTGTCCCCACGGCGAGTTCTTCCCCGTCTGGATGTAGCCGGGAAGCGTGCGGGGGTCAACGGCTGTGAAGTACCGGCCGGTTGCCGGATTGATAGCCGGAGCTTTCGCGGCATCGTACAGTGCCGGATCAAAGGTGCTGGCCAAGTTATTTGTGGACTGCGGTGAGCCGTAGATCGTCCAGCGCAAGCCGTAATCAAGGGTCAAGTTCGGACGGATGCGCCACTCGTCCTGGCCAAAGGCCTCCACCATGTTCTCGGTGAAGAGATAAGGCAGGACTTGCTGCGCCTCGCTGAAGCTAAAAACATTGCCCACCAGGAAATTCGCCCAGTTCTGCTCGAACGTCTTGTCGGCGGCGGTGCAGTTTGCGGGTGAACCTGTTACGCAGTTGGAACGATTGTTGATTGAATAGCTGGGATAATTGGGGCCCGCTTCATTGTGGTCGTAGTGATTGAAAGTCCCCCCAAACTTGAATGCGTGCTCCCCAAGAGTCTTAGTCAACGTGTCAAAGGCCGTTTGGTCTCGGTCGTAGGAATAATACGGCCCAGTAGCCGAGATTCCCTGACCTGTGGTGAACGAGAGCGACGGGACAACATGCGAGGTGGTTGCGAAAGGCAATGTTGGCTTCACGTCAGGAGAATTGGTGAGGGACGCCAGCCCGATGGCATCGCTCGTGATGCCACCCCACGAGTAGGTGTAACCACCATCATTAACGATTGTCGGCGAAATAGTGGCGGTAGCGTGCGCAGCGAACATGCGCGCCGGCGTGTTGCTCAGGGTTGTGGCGATGGCAGGTACGGGGTAGCCGCCGTTGTATAGCCCGGTAGGCTCCTGCGTGGGAATTGAATCATCCGAGTACCGACCGAAGACTGCGAGCTTCGAGCCGAAGTTGTGATCGATTCGCACGGCCTCTTCGCGATAGTTATAGAGGTTGCGACCGGTGCTGACCAGAGTGCATAGTTGGCAGGTTGTGGCGTTAGAGTTCGGCGCCGGTATCTTGGAATAAATGTCCTTGATGTACGCGGCCGCGACCGGATTGATGTTTGCGACCTGCGTGGAGGTGGTGGTACAGCCGGGAGTCCCGGTAGCGTCGTACGCATAAGCTACGCATACAGGAAGTGGGAAGGTTCCAGCCATTTCGGCAGTAGTCGGCAGTTGCGAGCTTGTGAACGGCGTGTAAAGGATGAAATGCCGCCACTCTTGCGAGTAGAAGAAGAAGGTGTTGTTCTTCTTGATCGGACCGCCGATGGTGAAGCCCCAGTCGTTCCAGCGCAGAGGTGGCCGTGGCTTATTGACGTTGTTTATGAAGTAATTGTTCGCGTTTAGTTTATCGTTGCGGAAAAATTCGTAAGCCGAGCCGTGGAAATTGTTGGTGCCACCGCGCGTTACGACGCTGACTTCGCCGGCAGAGGTGCGTCCGTGCTCAGGCAGGAAGTTCGCGCGCAAGACCCTAAATTCGGCGATGGAATCGATGCTGGGATAGGCATACAGCGTCAGGTTGGAACCCCGGTTCAGGTCCTCGGCTCCGTCTATCATCCAACTGTTTTGCGATGGCCGCTGGCCGTTAACAACGATGTTGATCTGGTTCGAGGAGCCGGTAGGGTTCGAGGCTCCTGCATAGAACTGATCGGTGGCTATGTTCTGTGTTACGCCCGGCATCAACGTAACCAATTGCACGAAGTTGCGCGACAGCACTGAGAGTTCGCGAATTTGTGTTCCGTTCATCAAGCCGGATGCGGTGTTATCTTCGAGATTGACCTGTTGCGGCGCTTCGCTGATGACGGTCACGTTCTGTTCCGCCGATCCCACCTTGAGCCTGATGTCGTAGACGCGACGGTCGTTCAAGTTCAGGACGATATCGTTGGCCGCGAAAGGGGCGAAGCCGGGGGCATCAACCCTGATCTGGTAGTGGCCGAGAGGTAGCACTGGAGCGCTGTAGACGCCATTGGCGCCCGTCGTAACCTTTCGCTCAATAATATTGCGATCTGTATTGATGATGTGAACATTAGCACCGCTAACCACCGCGCCCGATGGATCGTAAACGGTTCCACGCATGTCGGCTGTGATCTCTTGAGCGACACAGCCGATAACGAGGAATAGACCGAGCGTTATGGAATAAAAGCCTTTAGAACGCATGAGCCCTCCTTATGGATCTCAAAAGAGCACATGCGCCTATCGCTGCAAGAGTTGTTGTTCTTAGGCTGTGATTTACGGCGACGAGGTGCTCTATGAGACCAAAAAATGCTAGTGCCATTTCGTCCCAAGTGTCAAACCTCCTTCGCATCTTGGCGCGCCGGAGTGGCTTCACCGGCGGTTGTGAGAAGGTAGGATTCAATGCCATCATTTCCCGTTCGCGGGCGTTCGGCTGTTTCGAGCCTGTTAGAACCGTCAGCTAAGAATTAGCGTCGGATGCTTAATCATCGTCGATCAGCGTCGATGCCCTGAGGTCCGCGTGCAGCACCGCGAGATTTTGCTGTTGCTCTTAGACGAGGGAACTTGGCCCGAGGAGATGACGGAAATGCGAAGCCGCATTAAACTAGCGATGTGCGTAGCTGGACCAAGGCGATATTGCTCGGAGTGGTGATCGCGGCCATCCTTTATGTGCTGATCTCACCACTGCCCGAGTTGGACGCTACCAGCAGGCTTAACTTCCCGCTCTTTCCGCTGATGTTGTTGAGCATCCTCATGCCCGGATTTTGCCTTCCTATTCCAGAGCTGGCGTGGTGGGGTCGGATCGCGTCGCTCTCCGAACGCGACATTTTGCAGGCGAAGACTTGCGTAATGCTCTGCTAGACTTTCATTCCCCCATTTCGTGTCTGATTAGGCTCTAGTTCACATTTTTATTGATTGATGGCCACAATCGTGGCATTAAGTGAAGCTCGGAGGTCCCGATGGGGCATTGGAAAGAGATCGTGCTGCGCGGCGCGGTGATACCGATCCAGCAGATGATGATGTTCCGCGAGCAGGTCGCGATTCTACGCGGCACATTCTCCAACGACGATCGCATGCGGTACGAACTCGTGCGCTTTGGCAATATGCTTCACGAGAACGGTTTCGTTGCCGCTACCGATGGCAACCTGTCGGTGCGTCTAGACGATGGCCGCGTGATGATCACGCCGTCCGGGTTCAGCAAGGGGATGATGGAACCGAAGGATATGGTCGTTGTTGATCTCGCGGGCAAGAAGCTGCAGGGAAGTCACAACGCATCCTCTGAGCTTGGCATGCACCTCGCGATCTACCAGGAGCGCCGTGACGTGAACGCCGTCGTCCATGCGCATCCGTGTACGGCGACTGCGTTTGCCTGCAGCGGCTTTGCGCTCGAAGAGCCGATCTGCGCCGAAGTGGTGATGACCCTCGGCAAAGTTCCGCTGGCGCCTTATGCCACCACTGGAACTCCGGAGCTGACCAGCAACATCCGTCCATTTATTCGCGATCACCACGCGATTCTTCTCGCGAATCACGGAGTCGTAACCTACGCCGAAGATTTGCTTTCGGCTTATCTGAAGATGGAAGCCGTCGAGCACTTTGCTAAGGTGACCTTGGCTGCGCGCCAGGTCGGCGCTCCCCAAGTGCTGAACGATGTGCAACTGGAAGCTTTGGAGGTGGCACGGCAAAGATATGTCAACCGCCGTCCCGCAAAGCTTACACAGCCCGCGATCCCGCTGGGGCTGAGCTTGTCGCAACTTGCGCGTAGGAACTGACTCGGCGCATACCGCCTAGAGCGGGACTACTACCGCTTTGTCTCGCGGAATCGCGGCGAGCGTCGCTTTTTCGATGTGCAAATGCTCTGCTATCAGCTCTGGCGGTGTGTGCGCGATCCATTGCGAGAGCGAGATGTCCTGGTAGTAGCTGCTCTTGAAAGTTTCGATAAAAACCAGATCGGTGTCGCCGGTATTCTCGATGTAGTGGCCCGTCGAGCGCAGCACGTACCCGACGTCGCCGGGTGCAAAATCCATCGTGCGCGCGCGGCCGCTGGCTGCGAATACCGACATACGCGCTGTGCCCGCAATGTAGTACTGCCATTCATCGGCATTGGGATGCCAGTGCAGTTCGCGCAATCCACCAGGACGCACGGTTACGACCGCCGCCGCGATGGTCGTAGAGGCGCCGAAATTCTTTGAGTCCGCAATTCTGACCTCGCCCCCTTTAGTGCGCTTCGCGGGTTCCTGTATGCCGAGCCTGTAGAAATATGGGACCGGAATCGATCCTTGCGGTCCGCTGGCTGCGTGCTGGTCGGCTGTCAGCTCGGCTGGAAGCGGCGCCTCGAAGATGTAGAGTTCTCTTTCGGGAATCGGATTGAGCGATGAAGTGGGTACTCCGAAATTTTTCGCCAGCACTTCGCGAGGAGTGTGCGCCATCCAGTCTGAGATCTGGAACGTGTCAAATTCGGAGAATCCACCGTCATCGAAGACCAGCAGGAACTCGCATCCGTCGGGAGCTAGTCCCTGAATGCAGTGCGGAATGCCGCTGGGAAAGTACCAGAGATCGCCCGGTCCTACGTCTTGCACGAAGCTGCGGCCCTGCGAGTCCACGGCGGTAATTCTCGCCTTGCCGTAGATCATGTACGCCCATTCGGCGGGAACATGCCAGTGCAGCTCGCGGATGCCCCCCGAAGTAAGGCGCATGTTTACGCCCGCGAGGTCTTTTGAGAGGCGGAAGTCGCGCACGGTTACCTGCCGCGCCCAGCCGCCTTTGTAAGTTCGATTGTGCGAGAGCGAGAACGAATACTTAAAGGCGGGTTCGTCACCGTGATCGGTAGCGGGCGGCATAAACGAGTCTTGATTTTGCTGGGCAAGAGGCGCGTTTCCCGGCCCCGGGTTGCTCGCGCTTCGATCCACGGCGGGTGCGCTTGCCTGTTGGGCAAAGGCAGTCGCGAATGTTCCCGCGGTTGCCAGCGCCGCTACACCTGACTTCAGAATCCTTCGCCGCGTTACGTCATGCTGCTTGGTCATGCATGTTCCTCAAGCGACTTCTTTTACTACAAGCGATGCTGCTTTTTCGAGATAACTCTTTCGCTGGAACCAATCCTGCATTGCGGTGCGTAAGGCGTCGAGCGGAACGCGACAGCCGATCTCCATCAGACCATCGCTGAGTGGAAGCGTGTCGTCAAACACTGCCTCGTTAGTGAAATTGCGCATCGAAAAGCTGTCGAGCCACTTGAGTTGGCACGGCTTACGCTGGCCGTTGCTTTCGTATTCGACGCTGATTCGTCGGGAGAACACTAGAAAAGAATTGATGAATGGGACGAATTTGGCAAGCCCACGCAAAAACACGACACGGATTGAACGGATATTACGGACTACACGGATCGAGAGGGTGTAAAAGCCACTGAGCGTCGACCTTACAAATCTCTTGATTCTGCGATCCGTTACATCCGTGTAATCAGTGTCGTATTTTGACTTACTTCACAATCGGCAAATCAACAGCTCCCTTTCATAGACCATTTCGGGAGGGAGGTGATCATGCAATTTGATGAACAGCTCTTCGTGTCCGATCACCTCTGATTTCCAGGCATTGCGATCGACAGTCTGCAGTTCTTCGAATCTTTCGCGAGAGAAATCCAGTGCTCGCCATTCGATGTCTTCGTATCGAGGCACCCAGCCGATAGGAGTTTCGCGGCCAACAACACGCCCGTGAACGCGATCAACGATCCACTTCAATACTCGCATGTTCTCACGATATCCCGGCCACAGGAAGTTCCCATTCTGGTCTTTGCGGAACCAGTTCACGTGAAAGATGCGCGGCGTCATGCTGAGGTGTCGCTGCATCTTGAGCCAGTGTCGGAAATAATCACCCATGTGATAACCGCAGAAAGGAAGCATGGCCATGGGATCACGGCGCACTTTGCCGATCGTGCCTGCCGCAGCTGCTGTCATCTCTGAGCCCATGGTGGCGCCGACATAAACTCCGGCGCTCCAATTGAAAGCCTGATACAGCAGTGGCATAACCGTCGCCCGCCGACCGCCGAAGATGAAAGCGCTGATGGGAACCCCATGTGGATCTTCCCACAATGGATCGATCGTCGGACACTGCGAAGCCGGAGCGGTAAATCGGGCATTCGGGTGAGCGGCCTTTGCTCCGGTTTGCTTCGCAATTTCGGGAGTCCACCGATTACCCTGCCAGTCCAGGCACTCGGCCGGAGGCTCTTTGGTCATGCCCTCCCACCAGACGCCGCCGTCGGGAGTGAGCGCTACATTCGTAAAGATCGAGTTCCGCGAGAGCGTCGCCATCGCATTGGGATTGGTCTCCCAAGAGGTGCCTGGCGCCACTCCAAAAAAGCCCGCTTCGGGATTGATGGCCCGCAACTGACCAGTCTCGTCGGGGCGAATCCAGGCTATGTCATCGCCAACCGTCCATACTTTCCATCCCTCGAAGCCTTTAGGCGGGACCAGCATCGCGAAATTGGTTTTTCCGCAGGCGCTGGGAAATGCCGCGGCGACGTAAGTCTTCTCTCCCTCCGGAGACTCCACGCCGAGGATCAGCATGTGCTCGGCCATCCAGCCTTCGTCTCGCGCAATTGTGGATGCGATGCGCAAAGCGAAGCACTTCTTTCCCAGCAGGGCGTTTCCCCCGTATCCGGAACCAAACGACCAGATTTCGCGGCTCTCGGGAAAATGCACGATGTACTTTTCTTTATTGCAGGGCCACGGAACATCTTTCTGTCCGGGCGCCAGCGGCATGCCAACACTGTGCATGCACGGAACCACGCGCTTAACGTCTTTATCGATCTCGCGAAAAACAGGAAGGCCGATGCGCGTCATGATTCGCATGCTGACGACCACATACGGAGAGTCGGTTAGCTGGACGCCGATCTGCGACATCGGAGAATCGATAGGGCCCATGCAGAAGGGCAGGACGTACATGGTGCGGCCGCGCATGCAGCCGTCGAATAAGCCCTTCAGCTTTCGTCGCATCGAGAAGGGCTCTTCCCAATTGTTGGTAGGACCAGTGCCGTCTTTCGAGAAAGAGCTGATGAAGGTGCGATCTTCGACTCGGGCAACATCACTGGCGTCGGAGCGCGCGTAATAACAACCGGGCCAGAGCTTCTCATTCAGCTTTACGAACGTCCCGTTCTCAACCAAAAGTGAGTAAAGCTGTTCATTTTCTTCCTGCGAACCATCTACCCAATAAATATGGATGGGCTGGGTCAGCTCAGCCATCTTCTCTACCCAGCGGACTAAATGTTTGTTGGTGGTTAAAGGCTGCGTTCGGTCGATCGTCTGCACAATGGCCATGTCGTGATAACGTCCTGAATCTTACAATTATAAATAGATGCAGCCGACATCCCACTTACCCAACTCCCACGGCTGACAGTTCTGGCGAATGGAGCCGGATAACCAGGATCGAATGAAAGAAGAGTCGGCCAGAAATCCCGAGGGCATCTAATTGATAAACCTCGTGTTCTCTGATTATATGGCTTCAAATGGTCCGCAGCGCGCAATGAGGATCCGGCGTTCGCCATGGCTGATCTGCGTCGCACTGCTCTCTTTACTGGTGATGTCTGCGTTCCCGCAGACACAGGAGCAGGAGGATGGACCGCTCGACTCTTCGCTGCCGGAAGGTGTCACGGTTCGTGACATCATTTCCCGCTTTGCCGCACAGGAGCTGACGTTCAAGCAAGCACGCGAGCACTACACCTATCGCCAGGTGGTCAAAATGCAGACCATCAGTGACAGCGGCTTTCCTGATGGCGAATACGATGACACGTTCGATGTGACCTTCAACGATCAGGGTGAGAGGGCCGTGAAGGAGGTATCGCATCCCCGCGATACGTTGAAGCGCATTAAAGTGACACCCGAAGACATTGACGACATCCGCAACCGGTTGCCGTTTGTGCTGACCACCGACGAGATTCCCGACTACAACATCAAGTATCGCGGACAGCAGGATACGAGAGGCACTCACACTTATGTCTTCGACATCTCACCTAAAGCCATGGAGCAGGACAGGCGGTACTTCGAAGGACGCATTTGGGTCGACGCGAACCAATATCAGATTGTGAAGAGCTCCGGTAAGGCGGTGCCCGACATTTACAACGAGACCAGTGAGAACCTGTTTCCCAGCTTCACCACGTATCGCGAGCTGGTAGATGGTAAGTACTGGTTCCCGTCTTATACGAAATCTGACGACTACCTGCACTTCAGTACCGAATCGGTACATGTCCTCGAGACCGTGGACTACATCAACTACAAACGGTTTGGCGCGGAGTCGCGCATCATCTTCAACGGGCAAGAAGTGGGTAACGGCAATTCTCAAAAACCGCCCACGCAAACGTCAGGTGGCCAGCGGTCGCCTGCGAACGAGCAGCAGTATCCCACTGGGACTCAGGGCAATGCTCCACAGTCTCGTGCTCCTCAGGACGCCGCCGCACCGACGGCTGCCCCGCAGCAGTCCAGGCCACCGGCGCGCTTACCGCAGCAGCAGCCGGCGAATCCGCCGCCGCAGCCCGCGCAGTACGTGCAGCAGACGTTGATGACCCTGGAGCGCGAGATCTCTGACGCGATCAACAAGCGAGACGTATCGCTTCTGGAGCGCATCCTTACCGATGACTATCGACTCGTCAGCGCGAACGGTGACGCCGAAGATAAGTTCGGACTGCTCGACGATATTCATCAAAACCGGGCGGGCACATTCGGACAGCCGGAGAACATGC
Organism: Terriglobales bacterium; assembly: GCA_045808065.1. Taxonomy (GTDB): domain Bacteria; phylum Acidobacteriota; class Terriglobia; order Terriglobales; family Acidobacteriaceae; genus Gp1-AA112. The sequence continues at coordinate 35,528 of JBJMGD010000004.1, forward strand.
AAGTGCAGATCAATGGCGATCGTGCGATCGTAGTCGGCGAGCGTGACGAATCGGTGCCTGTGGCCCGCAATAAAGTGCAGACGGCTCGCGTCCGCTTTACCGATACCTTCGTTCGGCGCGCCGGTGAATGGGCATTGGTCCAGACTAAAGAGGGTCCTGCGCGCTAAGCTTTCAACTTGCATCTAAGCTGACCGGATGGAGCGTTCGGAACAATACGAGATTTGGGCGCCGGCTTCGGGCAAAACCCGCTGGGAGTTTGTGGCGGCCTTTCAGGACTTCGACTTGGCTTCTGCAGTGGCCACTCGACGTGGGCGCAGTGTGCGGCTTATTCACGCTATCTACCTCGATGGCAAGCTCACGGAACAACATGTGATTCTGGAGCTCGGCAAGCCTCGGCAGACGGCCTGAGCCGCCCGCCAGAGCGCCGCAATCGAGGGCGTACAATGCCGTTTCCTCTGAATCCTCCATGCGCGTCCTCGTTATCAGTGACATTCATGCCAATCTTCAGGCCTTAACGGCGTGCATGGAAGCCTTTCCCGACCGCGACGCCACTTGGAACCTCGGCGATCTGGTCGGATACGGGGCCGCTCCGAACGAAGTGATTGCTCGATCGCGCGAGTTGGGGACGGTTTTCGTTCGCGGAAACCATGACAAAGCCTGTTCCGGATTGACCGACCTCGATGGTTTCAATCCAATTGCGGCACTCGCTGCGCTCTGGACGCAGAAAAATCTCACGCCTGACAATCTCGAATGGCTGAAAGTTCTGCCGCACGGGCCAATCCGGCCGCTGCCTGAGATAAATGTCGCCTGCGTGCATGGTTCTCCCATGGATGAAGACGAGTATGTGATCAGCGTTCACGACGCCGAGGAGCCCCTCATGCATCCCGCGGCTGGGCGTACATTCTTCGGACATACCCACCTGCAAGGTGGATTTGTCGCCAAAGGCGGACGAATGCATGGCATACGCCTGGCGTTTGGGGATCCCAAGCTGCCACAGAAGATTGAATTTCAACTCGAACGTGACGCCACGTATTTGATTAATCCCGGCTCAATCGGCCAGCCGCGAGATGGCGATCCGCGCGCGGGGTTTCTTCTCTACGACAGTGAGGCAAATCTCGTCACCTTTTATCGTGTTCCTTATGATATTGCGGACGCTCAGCAGGAGATCCGCGAGGCGGGATTACCTCCCCGACTTGCCGACCGGCTGGCGGAAGGCCGTTGAATTACACTCGTTAAATGTCACCCAAAGCTCCATCCGGCCCCGCTTCTCCGTCGCTATTTCCCCAAGAAATCGAATCAGCAGCCTCCCCGCGGGCAGCTTCATCGCAGCCATTGCAGTGGATTACTGCGAATGTCGATGGCGGAGCCCGTGGCAATCCGGGCCCCGCGGGTTATGGGGTGTACATTCGCGACGCCGAGGGCACTCCGATAAAGCTGTTAAGCGAGTATTTGGGGCATCGTACGAACAATGTTGCGGAGTACTCAGCGCTTTTGGCGGCTCTGGAGTACGCGGTGGCTCACGGACATCGCGCGCTAAAGGTGGTCAGCGATTCAGAGTTGATGGTCAAGCAGATGACTGGACAATACCGTGTGAACAGTCCGGACCTAAAGCCACTGTACGAAAAGGCCCGCAGCCTGGTCCGCCAACTCGATAAATTTGCCATCGAGCATGTGCTCCGCGCAAAAAATCAGCACGCTGACCGGCTCGCGAATGACGCAATGGATCGCGGAATGGGGAAAAAGTAGGCGGAAGTTACAGCTCGATTTCGAGTCCTTCGGACGCGGCCCTCACCTTTGGGTAGTGATCCCGGGCATTTTGCACTACTTTATCGATCATTGCGTCATCGTGATCGGGATCATGATGGAACAGCACCAGCTCTTTGGCGCCACTTTCCATCACCACATTGATGGCTTCGCGCCAATGACTGTGTCCCCAACCACGTTTATTTGCTTCATATTCCTCGGGCAAATACTGGGCGTCATAGATTAAAACGTCAGCGCCTTCGGCAAGTTTGCGGACATTTTTGTCGAAAATCGGGTGCCCGGGCTCATTATCCGTGGCATAAACCACGACCTTTTGGGGCGTTTCAATGCGAAAACCGAGGCAGCCCTGGGGGTGATTGAGCCACATCGACTGCACTACGCAGTGGTCGAAGGGGATTCGATCTTCCGCTATGTCGTAAAAGTTGCGATGCGCGGCCATCTCGGTCATGTCCACGGGGAAATATGGGTCTGACATTTGCTCTTCTATCGCGCGTTGAAGGCCGCGCGTTCGGCTGGAAGAGTGGAATATGAACTGATTGTCCCGATTGTTGTACAAGGGATTGAAGAAAGGAATTCCTTGAATGTGGTCCCAGTGAAAGTGGGAAAGGAAGATGTGTGCACAAATTGGCTTGCCGTCCGCTGTAGTAGATAAATGTTTTCCCAAGTTACGGAAGCCAGTGCCGCAGTCAAAGACGTACATTTTGTCGTCGATGCGGACCTCGACGCACGAGGTATTGCCGCCATAGCGCAGATTTTCGATCTGAGGAGTGGGCGTAGAGCCGCGTACCCCCCAGAATTTCACTTGCATCCCGCTGTCTCCGCTCCCGATTTAAACCTGATGTGATTGAACGCGGCAGTTCCGGATCTATCGAGCTCAGCGCGCTCGAATGCAACAAAATTTCCGCTCACTATAAGCTAGCAGAATCGCGAATCAGCTATGGAGGAGAGTTCGTGTGGTACAAAGCCAGTTACCGTAGAAAATGCAATCAGCCCCGTGGTTTGACTCTCGCGCGGGCCGTCGGCTAGCCTCAGAGTTCAGGTGAATGGATCATTGAAGTGACTGAGTGGCGCCGTTCCAGCGGAATGTAGCTTCTGCCGCCACCTACTGACCTAAATCATGACTCCTCAGACTTTTTCATTCCGCCGCCAGTGCGTTCTGCTCGTTCTCTTCTGTTCTGCAATCACCATAGCGGCAAGCGCGGGCATGCGTCCCTCGCATGCCGAGAAGGCGATGGTGGCCAGCGTCCATTCGTTGGCCACCGACGCCGGGGTTGAAGTAATGCGCAACGGCGGGAATGCCGTAGATGCGGCGGTTGCCACCGGCTTCGCTTTGGCCGTCGTACATCCTCAGGCGGGCAACATCGGTGGCGGCGGATTCATGCTCATCCGAATGGCTGACGGCAAACTGCACTTTCTCGACTATCGCGAGAAAGCGCCCGCGGCCGCAACCGTGGACATGTATTGGGACAAACAAGGCAATGTAATTCCCGATATGAGCACAGTTGGATACAAGGCCATCGGCGTTCCTGGGTCAGTAGCCGGGATGGCAGAGGCAGAGAAAAAGTGGGGCAAGCTGGGACTGGCCAAGGTAATGGCTCCGGCAATTCGCCTTGCGAAAGATGGATTCCCTTTGCCATGGGAGTATGCGCGTGAGTTTCAGAGCAAGCGGCTCGCACAATTTCCCGAGTCGCGTCGCATCTTCCAGCGCGATGGAAAGTTTTATCAGCAGGGAGAAATTTTAAAACAGCCAGAACTGGCGCACACTCTGGAACGCATCGCGGCCGATCCCGACTCTTTTTATCATGGAGACCTTGCCAAAGAAATCGCGAGTGTAATTCAGAAGGGCGGCGGGATCATCACGGCCCAGGATCTCGCGAATTACGAAGTCAAAGAGCGCGAACCAGTCCACGGAACATATCGCGGATATGACATCTACAGCGCTCCACCTCCATCGTCAGGCGGCGTTGCTCTGGTCGAAATTCTGAACATCCTCGAAAAATTCGATCTCGCATCGCTCGGTGCAGATTCTGCCGTGTCAATGCACCTCGCCGTCGAGGCCTATCGCCGCGCCTTTATGGATCGTGCCGACTTCATGGGCGATCCAGATTTTGCCAAGGTCCCGGTCGCGCAACTGATCGACAAAAATTACGCTGGAGCATGGCGCGAGTCCATTAATCCCGACCACGCCAGCATCAGCAAGGATCTGCGGCGTCCCGCGGGCGCCTTCAACAACTTGGACAATGTAGCGCGCGCGACGGGATCAGAGCCGAACGAAACAACGCATTATTCCGTGGTCGATGCAGATGGAGATGCGGTGGCTGTTACTACGACTCTCAACGGCGGTTTCGGTTCCTATGTCACGGCGGAGGGACTGGGCTTCCTGCTGAACAATGAAATGGACGACTTTGCCGCGAAGGTTGGCGTTCCGAATATGTACGGGCTTATTCAAGGACCGGCCAATGCTGTGGGAGCGAACAAGCGTCCACTCTCGGCCATGACGCCGACAATCGTGACCAAGGATGACAAGCTGTTCCTTGTGCTCGGCTCACCGGGTGGTCCGACAATCATTACCACAGTGGCGAATCTGCTGATGGGCGTCATTGATTACGGACTCGACTTTCAGCAGGCGGTCGACGCGCCACGCTTTCACAATCAGTGGCTGCCCGACAAGACCGTGGTCGAGCGCAAACGATTTTCGCCCGACACGCTGAAGTTGCTGAAGGCCGAAGGCCACACCATCGACGACAAGAACTCTTACTGGGGAGACGCCGAGTGCATCATGGTTGATCCCAAAACGGGAGAGCGTCTCGGCGGTCACGATGAGCGCAGTGGATACGGAAAGGCGAGCGGATTCTGATGTTGCGGGCAATGTCCAGCCATGTCCGTGTACGCGAGCGGCTGCAGGTCAGCCATTTGGAAGCGATGCTGCGAGGCGGAGCGCAGGCGATAGAACTTTTTTGCCAAAAGGAACACTTCGACTATACCGATCGGGGACGCACACGCGAGTTTGCGGCATGGTTCCGCGAGCATCCGGGCATGCTCCACTCCATGCATTCGCCGATGTACAGCGAGCCTGACTTCGGGCGCCACATGGCGCCCCCTGTCAATTTGGTTGACAACGAAAAACGTCACCGCGTGGAGGCGATGGATGAAATCAAGCGCGCGATCGAGTTCGCGGAGCAAGCTCCATTTGGCTTCCTGATCCAGCATCTGGGAGTCGGAAAAGAGAAGTGGGATCCCCGCAAAATGGAGTATGCCATCACCGCCCTGGAGCACCTGCGTTTCTTCGCCAAACCGCTGGGCGTGACGGTGTTGGTTGAGAACATAGACAATGAGATTGCTACTCCCGATCGGTTGCAGGAGATCATCCGAACCGCCCATTTCGAAGACATAGGATTCTGCTTCGACGTAGGGCACGCCCATTTCGGAGAGGGGGTACGCGCGAGCTTCAACACCATGAAAGAGAGGATTCGCTCCACCCACCTCCACGACAATCACGGCGAGCGCGACGAACATCTCTGGATCGGGGAAGGCACAATCGATTGGGAAGAAGCGATGTCGCTTTTTCGCACCGCGCACCATACTCCTGCCATGCTGCTCGAGATCACAGGCGAATCACAGAAAGACATTTCCGCAGGAGCGAGTGAGAGCTTTGGGAGATTGGAGAAGGCGCTGGCAGAGGCGGACAGGCAGGTGGCCGAGCAGTGAGATGTTAGGGGCTCGGGTAGCGTCAAGAGAAGCGTCAGCCCCTGGCCTCGGTTGTGAGCGAGGGGCACGCTTGATACCTGCACACTCATTGAAATGAAGAAGCGTCGAGACCCACTCACTGTCATCCTTCGCTCCGCCGGCATTTCAACTGCTCTGGCATACACTTTGAATTTGCGGAGCGGGGGATCTGCTGCTTTGCAATCGCGAACAGCAGATCCCCTCGACGCACGATCACTATTTAGGTGGTTCATCGAGTCAAGGCGGTCGAAGGGATGACAGTGCCAGGAGTGATCCTCCTGCTGAGCACCGAAAGTACGAAAAACATCATTATGGAAGTAAAAGAACAGAGTCCTATCATTACCGAAGCTCCCGTCACCACAATTGCCCAAATCGGAACACGCGAGGGCCAGGCCGTAACCATTCGCGGATGGCTCTACAACTTGCGCGAAAGTGGCAAGCTGTTATTTCCAATTTTTCGCGATGGCAGCGGTCTGATTCAGGGTGTGGTTCCCAAAGCCGCAGTCTCTCCCGAAGTATTCGACAAGGTTAAACATCTCACTCAGGAATCGGCGGTGATCGTTACTGGCAAAGTCCGTGCGGATAAACGCGCCCCGGGTGGATGTGAGCTCGATGTCAGCGATGTTCAGGTCCTGCAGCGCGTCTCCGAGGACGATCCGTTCCCCATTTCGCTAAAAGAGCATGGCGTGGATTTCCTCATGGAGCAGCGGCATCTCTGGATTCGCACACCACGTCAGGCCGCCATTCTGCGTACGCGCGCCGAGATCATCAAGGCTGCGCGCGACTTCTTTGACGAGCGAGGATTTACGCTCACCGATCCTCCCATCCTTACCCCCGCTGCCTGCGAGGGCACCACGACGTTGTTCCCAGTCGATTATTTCGATGAGCAGGCGTATCTCACGCAGTCTGGACAGCTTTACATTGAAGCCACGGCCATGGCTTTGGGCAAGGTGTATTCCTTCGGTCCCACGTTTCGCGCAGAAAAATCGAAAACGCGACGTCACCTGACCGAGTTCTGGATGGTAGAGCCCGAAGTCGCATACGCGACTCTCGATGATCTGATGAAGTTGGCCGAGGAATTCATCAGCTTCATCGTCTCGCGCTGCCTCGACCGTCGCCAGAACGATCTGAAGATCATCGGACGTGATGTTGCGCTCCTAGAAAAAGTAGCCGCTCCTTTTCCACGCATCACTTATGACGAAGCCGTGGAGATCCTGCACAAAGGCTTTGCGGAGGGCAAACTTGAAAACAAATTTGAGTGGGGCGGGGATTTCGGATCGCCTGACGAGACTTACATCTCTTCCCAGTTCGAGCGTCCGGTAATGATTCATCGTTATCCGGCGGCAGTGAAGGCCTTCTACATGGAACCCGATCCGCAGCGTCCCGAATTGGCACTCTGCGTGGACGTGCTCGCGCCCGAAGGGTACGGCGAAATCATCGGCGGTTCGCAGCGCATGAGCTCATATGAGCTGCTCCTGAAACGCATTCACGAGCACGGCTTGCCGGAGTCGGCGTTCAAGTGGTACTTGGATCTTCGCAAATACGGCGGTGTCCCCCATGCCGGTTTTGGCATGGGAATTGAGCGGGCTGTAGCCTGGATATGCGGTCTGGAACATGTAAGAGAAACGATTCCGTTCCCAAGAATGCTCCACAGGATGTATCCGTAAAAGAGTGGTAATTGGGAAGTTTTGTAATTGGGGAGGCTAGGTGGATCAGGTACTCCTGCCCTTTTCAGTTACCCAATTACGAATTTTCAATTTCTTATGGCTGACTCCAAACCACTCAAAGAGCTTCCTTCTCGTCCCCATGGTGCGCCCACGCAGGTACAGGCACGGAAAATCCGTGTTATTGGCGTGCCTCTCGACTTGGGGCAGGCCCGGCGGGGTGTAGATATGGGACCCTCCGCAGTCAGGGTTGCTGGGCTTGAAGCCAAGCTCGAGGCGCTCGGTCTTGTCGTCGAAGATGGCGGAAACATCGCCGTTCCGATTGCGGAAACCAAGAAGCACGGCGATCCGAACGCGAAGTACTTGAAAGAGATCGCTGCTACCTGCGTCAAGGAAGCCGAGTTGGTGGTGAAGACGCTGGAGCAGGGGATGATTCCACTGGTACTCGGCGGAGATCATTCCATCGCGGCAGGAACGGTAAGCGGTGTGGCCGAGTTCTACCGTCGTCAAGAGCAGCGCATCGGTCTGATCTGGATTGACGCACACAGCGATATCAATACGCCAGCCACTTCCCCTAGCGGCAACGTGCATGGCATGCCGCTGGCGGCCATTCTGGGGTTGTGGCAGGACGAGCTCTCACGCATTTACGACTTCTCACCCAAAGTGCAGCCGGAGAACACAGTCATTATTGGCGTCAGAGACATCGATCAGGCAGAAAAGGAAAATATCCGCAACGCTGGTGTGAGTGAGGTGTACACCATGCGTGACATCGACGAGCGCGGCATGCGGACGGTGATGGAGGAAGCGCTACGCACAGCGGGGCGCGGCACCGCCGGCTACCACGTCTCACTCGATATGGACTGGATCGATCCCGAAGACGCTCCCGGTGTTGGCACGCCAGTCCGTGGTGGAGCAACTTACCGTGAGGCGCACCTGGCAATGGAAATTATCGCGGACCACGGCCGAATGACGAGCTTTGAGATCGTCGAGGTCAACCCAGTGATCGACGAGCACAACCAGACAGCAATGCTCGCCGTGGAACTCGCGATGTCTGCTTTTGGGAAGAAGATTCTGTAAGAGCCGCTGGCTACTACCCGCTCGCTGCTGCCTGTCGAAGGGGCGCAGCTCAACTCCGGACTCGAGCTTCAGCTGTCTTTCTATCGATCAGTTGCAGTGTGTACGGAACACTGAACAGCACGGGAGTGAAGATCAGGTCAGAAGCGAAGGTTCCGCGGAAGAATGGGATTGCCATGGTGTAGCACTGTACCAAGCCCGCGAAGTTCTTCGCGTACATATCCCCGAAAGCCCACACGGCAAGATTACTCACCACGAAGAACGACATTGCAGATGCCAAAGAGGCGCCGACTACCCGGATCGCAGTCGTGTGGCGAACAAGCGCATATCCAATGCCCAGAGCTGCCATGTACCACGCCCAAGTCACAAATTGGTCCGCCGAGAAAGCCATTCGATAATGCACGGTAGTGAGGTAAACGTCGGCCGATGCCAGCAGCGCCAGCGGAGCGATCCACTCACGCACGGGTCGCTTCGCGCCAAAGAACAGGAGGGCGGCGCCCAGAGGAGTCAGGTGCCAGGGATGCGGAAGCAGTCGGATCGCAACCGCCAGAATGATGAATAGGTAAGCCAGCATGGATTAGACCTCACGCGAAGTCCCATTGTCGGGGGAGAAGGGGGAGTCCGTCAAATTATTTGGTGTGTGTTGTTGCAGGATGCTCGCTCTGCTGGAAATGCCACCAACTACGGCTTCTGCTCGCGATTTCCCATCCTCATGGCCACCACATGCAAATTCTTATTAAGCACGACATCGGCGCTCAACGGAGGCCGTCCGCGAGGCTGCGTGAGTAACAGACCGATCGCAGGGTAGTCGAAACGCAAATCCTGGAAGCGAACTACATAGCCTTGGTCGGCGGACGGTGATGCTTCAGTGGTGAGTAGTGGGAAGCGCGACCAATCGAGATACGCTCGCCCCAGCGGCGAACTCTTGGCTGCCAATGTGATGGGTGTCTGCGGGGGCTTGTACACAATCTGAGCCCGATCGAGTTGATCTAACCCTGCATTCTGGGAATTGATTGGGACTTTGGCGTAAAAACTTGGCGTCTCGACAACTCCCGCCCAAACGAACGGATTTACTGGATAAGGCATGGCCACAGCAGTCTGCACGACTTCGCCGCGATAGTCCGTCGAGGTGAGCAGCGTGACGGCCTTACGGTGCTGAAAATCGCGCACCCACCAGATGCAGCAGACAGCAATAAGTGCGGCTGCAGCGCTCCATCGACCGGGAAATTTCTCTTTGCGGGCCCCAATTTCTGCGCCCACAAGGCCGAAGATCGACGGCACGACTAGGCCGAAAATCAGGCCCAGTAGCATCAGGGGCTCGACGATCCAAACAATATCCCACGAATACCAATGCCAGTTGAAGGGCAGGAAGGGCCGCACTCCGTAGTTGTTGGTGAAATCCAGCAGAATATGACTGAGGGCAGCCAAAATCCCAAAAAGGAACAGCAGTCCCCAGTGAGGATCCACGGAAGGAGGTTTGCCATGTCGTTTTCGGTGGCGATGGTATGCGTACACAAATGAGAGCACAACGACCGAATCAATGGGAGCGCCGATAAAGGAGTGAGTAAAGCCACGGTGGTGAGCAAGCGCTGCAACCGGGCCTTTGAGGCCCCAGAGCACATCGATGTCGGGGAACTCGGCACCCAGCGTCAGCATGAGCGTGGCGTACCCGGTGCTGCGGTTAAGTCCCGCGCGTCCCATGCATGCGCCAGTGAGCAGGTGGGTGATCGGTTCCATTATGGGACTGGGTGCTTGTGACCCTCTAATTCGGCTTGAAGCCGGCTAGGCGCCCTCGCCTGTGTTGCTGCGTCTGTCAAAGACGCACCCGAGGGCGGCTGCCACCAAAGAACGAGATGCTCACATGTCGGAATCGCCGGGCTGCCACTTGTATAGGCGCCCATTCCAGTACAGAAAGGAATTCAAGACCCCAGTCTCTTGAAGGCCGATGTCGTCCACTACCTTCTTTTTCTTCATCATCATGTGACCCACGGAAAGATGATCGAAGGCCAGATTGATGAGCACGAATTTTTCCTTCGGCTCCTTCGCGCGCCACCCCTCTTTGCCACTGCCGTGAATTATCAGAAGGTAGCGATGGCCCTCTGGATACTGCGAAGAGAATTGCTGCGTGATTTTCGCATCGCCCATGCCGAAGTATTCATTGGAAGGATCGAGCAAGCGGAAACGCCCAGACTCGCTCTGTAGACCGCCCTTGGCCGCCGCGACGAAAACCGCGTCCTGCGATCCATCATTGTTGAAGTCGCCAGTCAGCATCGGAAAAGTCTGCAGCAGCACGAACTGTGGCCCGAACTGTGCAGAGACGATGGCCTGCAACTCGCTTTGCGGAACGGCGTCGGGAGAGTTCTGCGCCCTGAGCACCATACATACGCAAATGCAAGTTAGGCATACCGCGGTTCTCTTCATGGCTTTAACTGTATCCGCACCCAAGGCCTTTGGTAGTAGCGAAGTTGGCTCCGACGACTTGCAGCTGCCATGCGTCCGAAACGCCAATGTCTCACAATGAGATTTCCTAAGTTTTGTGGAAAACCTTGTGGGAAAGACAAGGCCAAGCTCGGAAGATGGCTTTATTTCAGTAGTTTACACTCTTTGCCTAGTCCTTGTGGCACAAGTAACTTATTTTGGAATCAGCAGCTTACAAGACAGATACTGGAAGGAACCACGGCCCGATTACCTTGGTTTCGGAAAGATGAATCCAAATGGTTTTGCACACTCTGCCGTTTAAGGGGGCATTCTTGCGGAAAATTGTACTAAGGTGGTACTTACTTAGCGAACCACGGAATTCGTGCCCAGTATCTCAGCAGCAACAAGACAAGTAGAACGACAGCGAGAAGCATCAAGCCTTGCGCCGGAGCCCGACGTGCATCCACGCTATTTCAATTCGCCCCGGTCGGGGTTGTAATAAAAGCGGAAGCGGAGCGCGAGGTAGGGGCCGCTGAATTCTTTAGGCAGTGGCGGGAATGGATTTGAAGCCGTGATGCCTCCCCAGGCCGCGCGATCTAGGGCGATGTCTCCCGACGGTGTCGTTAGCTTCATTCCCTCCACGTCACCGTTCTTGTTGATAACGAACTGAATCTGAAGCTTACCTTGTTTGAAGAGTGGCGAGCGGGCTTCTTCCGGAATCAGGTTGTACCAGTTCCGCCGAACTTCCTCTAGAACGCGAGACAGATACGGACCGAAATCAACGCCCAATGTATCGCTGAGAATGTCTACCGCACCCTGGGCATTAGTGTTTGGTGAAAGGGGCCCAATCCCGTAATCTCCTCCCCCTCCATGTCCTTGAGCAGCAGCGCGGGCTGCCTGTTGAATTACCGAACCGGCGGAGCCAGCGGTATTGAAAACGTTTCGATCGATGGGAGGGGCTTTCTCCAGAGGTGGCTCGAGCTTCGCAACCGCATTGGAATTGTCTGGCGGCTTAGGAGCGGAGCTCTGTGCTTGCTGTTGTTGCTGCTGGGGCGCCGCCGCGGTAGCCTGCTGCGGCGGAGCCTGCATGCCTCGCTGTCCTGGAGCTCCTCGCCGACGTGCGTTCTGGAGTTCTTCCAACGTGTGGCGATCGATCGAGGGCTGCCGGGCCTGAGCCACCCGATTCTTGTCCGGCAGGATGTTTGTCTTGGGCGGCGCAGTAGGCCGTTGCACATCTTTGGGCAAAGCGAGGAATCGGACGTCGCGGTCCTCGGTCTGGGGCGTAACCAGCACCACTTTATCTTTCGAGGAAAACAGATCAGGAAAAAACTTGGGCTGAATGATGATGGCCATCACAATCAGCAAGTGCAGGATGACGGAGATCCACACAGACTCGCGCCATCGCCCTTTGTCTCGTTCGTCCTCGAGTTCTTCGATGAGGAGATGAAGTTCGGCGGGATCCTGAGGCAAGTCGGGGCGCAATACCCGGTGCTGTGACGGTGGTTTCGGTGGCGCCTCGGTAACTGCCATTGGTGCTCGACTTCGTGGGCCCGTATCTTCGTTTGGCAAGATTAGGTTCTTACGATTGTCGCATTACTGCTGCTGGCATGCACTCAGGCCGCCGCCCTAACCCACACCTGAGTAGTTAGTTAGACGTGTACTGGCGGCACAAAGTCGCGCACACTGCTAGGTTTAGCAGGGCCGAGGAATGACGCTGTAAAGAAATGTTATAGGCGCGGGAAGCGGCTAAGGGTGAAAATCAATCACAATCCGAGTTTTGGCTTCTATGGGTTTCCCGTCGAACAGGTAAGGCTTGTAACGCCATTCCCGCATAGCCCGAAACGCTTCCAGAGCAAGCGCACCATTTCCGCTGACCAGTTTCATGTTCTTCAAGTGCCCATCCGTCCCGATGGTGGCGGACAACAAGATGGGTCCAGCGATGCCGGCATCTCTGGCGAAGTCCGGAACATTTGGCTCTACGCGTCTAATGAGCTTTGCGGGCGTGAGCTGAGGAGAAACGCGGTGATCCGCCTTACCCACTGCGTCCCCCGGGAGCGGTTGGAACTGAATATCCGAATTGCTCGCTGTGATTTGGCCTGAGGTAGAGCTCATTTTTGCCGGCGTCATTGCTGCCGCTTCCGCCGGCCCAGGCTCGTGTTGAGGAGCAACCGCAACGAAAGATGGCGGGGTAGCGGCACGACCGGCGGGAACGGCGGCATGCACTGATTTGTGCCTCGTCTTCCATGAGGGCGCGAAATGCCAATCGAGATAATCGCCCAAGCCGATGCCGCCGGTGATCAGGAGCGCAATACCGAGCAGATACTTGCGCGATTTTCCATTACTCGGACCGTCGGGATCATCTGCGAAATCGTTCTTGGTCGATTGGTCTGAAGTTGACGGTTGCCGAGCATCACTGCTCTCGAGAACCTCGGTTCGAGGAGGAGCAGCTTCGATATCTCCTTTAATTTCAACGGCGATCGCATTCTCTGCAGGTAGAGCATCTTCACTGTGTTCCGCAATGGGAATATCGAATGCCACCTTGATCGCCGGAGTTGGAGCGTGCTGCTGGTTATAGAGCTCGGCAAGGATTTCGGCCACTGATCCCAGCATTAAGACGTCGCCACCCTCGAAGTTTCCAGCGACGGGAGAGAAGACTTCCACAACTCCGATCACTTCATTCCCAGTCGTGACCGGCACGATCAACAGCGAACGGAGATCCAGTTCGCGGCACAGCACGGCATCGAGCCGGGCATCTTTTTGGGCGTCAGATACTGAGACGATATTGCCCGTCCGGTAGCACTCGCCTGTGATGCTGGATCTCACATCGAGCTTTGTTCCCACACCAGGAGCATTGCCAGAACTCGTTTGGCAGATCACATCGTTGCCGTGGCTGCCGTCGCTCCAAGCAATGGCCGCTCCAGACGCTCGTGTAAGCCGCACCAGACGATCGGCCAGCTTATCCAGTGCCGCCTGCGTATCGAGCTTTGAGGCGATGATCTCTTGCCGCAGATCTGCGGCCTCGTGGCCGCCGCGAGGAGGCTGAACTGCGGCTGAAGAACTTCTGTCGAGAGAACCGGCGGAGGAGTTGGAGACTTCCGACGCGTCCCTCTTTAGCCAGCGTTTCAGCACCGCGCTGGAATCAGGCTTGATGCGTGTGAAGCGCACGCCCGCTCTGCCGCCCAAGTCGCACCATGCCACCACGCCAGCGGCTTCGATTACCGAATTGGCGTCAGGAAATTCGAACGTGAAGAACGTTGATGTGCCGAGCTCAAGGCGTGAACTGCCGGAAACTCCAAGGCCGCCTTCGCCTACATCGTGCAGCCAGACCTCTTTGCCGGGCAATAGTTCGACCGGCAGCGGCATTGGCACTTTTTTGCGAAGGAACAAGCGTTGCTCGCCCATGACGGGCTCGCGCGAGACGAGAGTGGAGTGCGGGGGAGAACTCAATCAGCTCCTCGTCGCTGGTTCTACGGAAACTGCTTGGCTGAAGCCCACGGACCCGGTGTGGGCGTCGCAGTTGCTGGACGAACCGCGGGCGTCGGGTAGCCCTGACCTTCACGCGCGATCGTTGCCGGAACCGCAATTGGACGCGGAGCCTCGGTGCTGTCGTCCAGCAACTTGGCAGCTAACTGCAGCGCCTCGACTTCGGTCTGCACGCGCTCGATATCTTTCTGCAGGCGTTCAATCTCGGTTTCTCTTTGGCGAATCAGTTCGTAAATATCCCTCACTTGGGAATCGCTCCTGTGGCACTGAAGGTTCGACTACTTCGAATAATCCATCAGATTTGTTGTGGAGTAAAGAGAGAAGTGAATCTGTCCGTTATAATTCGCGCGCCAATATGAAAAACATCTTCCGCATTGCTACTCTCTTGCTAGCCGCATTTGCTCTGTCCAGTTCATTCGCTCAACAAGCCGCTACTTCCAATCAAAAAATCACCGTGATTCGCGCCGCGCACATGCTGGACGTGAAGAGCGGACGAACCGTCGACAATCCCCTCATCGTAATCACCGGCGATAAGATCACCAGCATTGCTGGAGCAGCGCCCCCTGGTGCAACTGTGATCGATCTGCCCGGAGCGACGCTTGTGCCTGGGCTGATCGACGCGCACACGCACATCATCGGCAAAGGCACCAACTTCGGCTATCAGGAGCTTGCGGAATCTGTTCCGGCAGCGACGTTGTGGGGCGCGCGCAATGCCCGAGTTACGCTTGAAGCCGGCTTCACTACAGTGCGCAATGTCGGAGCAGGCGGCTATGCAGATGTCGCGTTGCGCGATGCCATCAACGATGGTCAGGTACCCGGGCCGCGCATGTTGGTCAGCGGTCCACCGCTCGGCATCACTGGCGGACACTGCGATGACAACCTGCTGCCTTTCTCCTATCATGCAACGGCTGAAGGCGTGGCGGACGGCATCGAGAATGTGCAACACAAGACCCGGGAGGTGATCAAGTATGGCGCGGATGTCGTGAAGATCTGCGCAACCGGAGGAGTGCTGTCAAAAGGCGACGACCCGCAAGCCTCGCAATTCACGCTCGAAGAGATGAAAGCCATCGTCGCCGATGCTCACCGGCTCGGACGCAAAGTCGCTGCCCATGCTCACGGCGCGCAAGGCATTTTGTGGGCGACGGAGGCGGGCGTAGATTCCATCGAGCACGGTTCGTATATCGACGATGCTGCTATCAACGCGATGAAGCAACACGGCACATATCTGGTCCCGACTATGTATCTGCAGACCTGGATGCTGGAGAACGCACAATCAATCGGTCTGCCGCCCATGTACGCAGAGAAAATGCGCCAGATCATCGCGATCGCTCGCAAGAACATCCAGCACGCCTTTTCCAGTGGCGTGAAGGTCGCCTTCGGCACCGACGCAGCGGTGTATCCCCATGGACTAAATGCTCACGAGTTCAATGTTTATGTGCAGATGGGCATGACGCCAATTCAGGCGATCCAGACAGCAACGGTAAATGCCGCCGACCTGTTGGGCTGGTCAGACCGGATTGGAACACTGGATTCAAGCAAGTACGCCGACATCGTAGCTGTCAGCACTGACCCGACGAAAGACGTGACCACGTTGGAACACCCCGTGTTCGTGATGAAGGGCGGCGTCGTGTATCGGAATGAGGTCAAGTAGTGCGGCTCAAGAGTAGACTACGCAGGATTGCAAAGACGCACTAGACTACGTCTCTGCCCGGGCTAGACAATGCCAAGCCTCTTGCCGACCTTCTTCAACGTCCCCAGCGACTGGTCGAGCTGCTCGCGCGTGTGCTTCGCCGTCATGATGGTGCGGATGCGGGCCTTTCCTTCCGCTACCGTCGGGAAAGCGATGCCGGTCGCCATTACTCCTTCATCAAAGAGTTCGCGGGAGAACTGCATGGCCAGCTTGCCTTCGGCAACGATGACAGGCGTGATCGGGGTTTCGCTCATCGGGGTGTTCTTGCCGCCGATATTGAAGCCAAGATTGCCGAGTTCCTTTTTGAAGTAGCGCGTGTTGTCCCAGAGCTTCTCCATCAGCTCTGGCTCTTGCTCGAGTACATCAAAGGCGGCGATGCAGGTTGCGGCCACCGAAGGCGGATGCGAGGTCGAGAAGAGGAACGGACGTGCGCGGTGATAGAGGAAGTCGATGAGATCCCGCGAGCCGCAGACATATCCACCTAGCGCGCCAATTGCTTTGGAGAGAGTGCCTACTTGCACGTCCACGCGCCCGTGGACTTTGAAGTGATCGATGGTGCCACGGCCATTCCGGCCGAGGACTCCTGAGGCATGGGCATCATCGACCATCATGATTGCTCCATACTTCTCGGCTGCGTCGCACAACGCAGGCAGCGGACCGATATCGCCGTCCATCGAAAACACGCCGTCGGTGATCAGCAGCTTGTGGCCGGGTTGATGTTCGATTGACGCGAGCTGCTCTTCTGCGTGTGCGGCATCCTTGTGCCGGAAGACCAGGATTTTTGCGCGCGAGAGCCGCGCGCCATCGATGATGGACGCATGGTTCAACTCATCGGAGATGATGAAGTCGTCTTTTCCTAAGATCGCTGAAACGGTTCCAGCGTTGGCAGTGAATCCCGACTGAAAGACGACGCATGCTTCCACGCTTTTGAAGCGCGCGATCTTCTCCTCCAGCTCCATGTGAATGCGCATGGTGCCGGCGATAGTACGCACCGCTCCCGATCCCACTCCGTACTTCTCGATGGCAGCGAGTGCCGCCTCGCGCAGCTTAGGGTGTGTCGTAAGCCCGAGATAATTGTTGGAGGCTAGGTTGATGACTTTGCGACCATCGAACGTACACACGGGCTCCTGCTCGTCCTCAAGGACGCGTAGCTTGAAGTGCGTGCCTTTTTCTTTGAGCTGATTAATCTGATCGCCGAGATAGGAGAGAGGATCGACGCGGGTTGCAGTGGCCATGACGGAATAGTCTAAATCTTAAGCTGCGGGTTTCACCACGAAGGGGCACGGCGTATGCGACGGAAAGGCACGCGCCGCGCTGAAGTTCTTGCTAGGTAACTTCGATCAACTTATCTCGCTTCGGCAATACTTCGCCGATGCGCACAGCGGGTACTCCTGCTATTTCCATGGCTGCTACCAGGCCTTTCACAATTTCGCTAGGCACCGACAGTAGCAGGCCGCCTGCCGTCTGGGGATCGTAGAGCAGAGTTGTTACATCCTCGGGAATCTCGCCCGAGTACTTCACGCAGCTCTCGGTGAATTCGCGATTGGTCTTTAATCCACCGGGAATGAATCCTGCGTCCACGCATTCCAACGCTCCATGTAAGAGTTCAATGAATTTGGACTCGATACGGATGCTTGTCTTGCTGCCAAGCGCCATCTCTCGAACGTGGCCGAGAACGCCGAAGCCGGTGATATCGGTGGCGGCATGAACCGAGAAATCGCCCTGATGCACAACCTCGACAGCTCGGTGGTTGAGCTTGGTCATGGACGCGATTGCGCCGTCGATCCACTCCTGCTTGGCTTTGCCTTGTTTGATGGCGGTGGAGATTACGCCTGTTCCGATGGCTTTTGTGAGCACGAGCGCATCGCCAACTCTGGCGTTAGAGTTGGCCCAGAATTTCCTCGGATGTACGCGGCCGGTCACGCTGTAGCCCAGTTTCATTTCGGGATCTCGGACGCTGTGCCCCCCGGCGACGACGCATCCTGCTTCCTTCATCTTCGAGAGTCCGCCAGCCAGCATCTGGCCGAGCACTTCCAGATCGCCGCCGTCGGGGAAGCAGACTATGGCTAACGCCGTCATCGGCGCCCCACCCATGGCATAGACGTCGCTCAAGGAGTTCACGGCCGCAATCTGGCCAAAGATGAATGGGTCATCGACGATAGGAGTGAAAAAATCGACGGTCTGCACCAGAGCAAGATCGTTGGAGAGGCGATAAACGGCCGCATCGTCGGCAGTGTCAAAGCCGACCAGCAAGTTCTCGTCATGTTGCCGGGCTAATTTCCCAAGCACCTTGTCCAGCGCCGCCGGACTTAGCTTCGACGCTCAACCGGCAGCCTTCACCTGCTCTGTGAGGCGCATGGGACGGCGGTCTTCCATGGCTCGATTCTACGCGTTGCATTACCCAGATACTTTCGAGCGGTGTCGTCCAGCAAAGCATTGTCTGGACGATTCCCACCTCGACCTGTAGGTGTGAAGAGCGCAGTTTTACGTTGAGCGGCAGAAAGGCCTGAGGACAGGTGCGTGATAGATTCATGGAGTTCGAATGAGCGTCCGCCAACCGCGGTTCGAAGTCCACAAAGCGCAGAAGATCGCGGCGGCGTTGCTGCTGATTTTTGCTCTTCAGGAACTTTGGCTGGTAGCGCATCTTCCGCTCACGATGGCGGAGACGCGCAATAGCCTGGTCGGGAAGGCTCTGTGGTCCGAATCCCAGCTCGGGAATGCGCGATCTCCGCTCATTCCGGGAGATAGCATTCTCACTGTGCGGCTTGCGGGGTTTCTCCCTGCCGCTGGGCAACATTGGCCCGGAAAAACCAGCAACGTTAGCGTGTATGCCGCCCCTAGTCGCTGGCTAGTACGCTTGCCGTTCGTTGCCTTTGGATTGTGGTTAGGCGGAGCTTTGTGGTGGGTGACGCGCAGACTCTTTGGCGATGAAGGCGGCTATGTTGCTCTTAGTCTGTACTGCTTCAGTCCTCCAATACTTGTGGCCAGCGCTACCGCCGAGTTTCCCATTCTGGCCAGTTGGGGGCTATTTGGACTGGTATTCACAAGCATTGGAGTTGCGCATACCCTCTATGCTCCCGCGAAGAAGTGGCGGCCAAGGATATTGCTTCTGGCACTAGCAATCGGGCTCACAGCGGCAGCGAATGTCAGCGCCGTTATTGCCGGATTGGTCTTTGCCACTGTGCTAATGATCTATTTAGCGCCCGGACGGCGACTGCACTCGCTATCAATACTGATCGTCGGCTCTGGACTGGGTCTGTTCGTTCTCTTGTTCTGCTTCGGCCTTAATCTGCGGGACTTACATGCCGCCGAGCTTCTTCCCAACTCGGAATACATACGCTTCACTACTCATAGAATCGCGGTGTTTCAAAGTATTCCCGGTGGACTGCTAGCGACTGTCGCGTTCCTGTCCTCCTTTGTCATTTTTTTAATGTGGAGGCGCACACGATACTTCGGGAACTGTGCACCACTGACGTTAGCGTTACTGCTTCCATGGTGGCCTGGAGAGTTCGTTCCGACCGGGTCCTTGATCTGCGCACTGCCGTTTGCCTTCGTGTTTATCGGAGGAATCTATGCGGATTTGCTTGACACAAAATTCTTCGCGGGGCGTTTTCGCAAATTTGTGGCTTTTGCCGCGCTGCTTCTTGTGGGAGCCAGCGCTGTACTCAGTCTGACCGTGGTGCTCGGCGCTTAGCTTGTCGCGCATGCGCAGTTTCCGACCAAATTCCCCGGAACAGGGAAACATGCAGGGAATTTTGCGATTCGGGTTTCGCTGTTCGGCATCCTTAATAACAGGGAATTTGCCACAGACTCAAGTCGTCCAACTCTCCCGCGTCATCGTCGATTTGCTTGCTCCTGTCGCTACCGGTACTTAGTGCAGTTGAACCCTACGTTTTTTTTGCCAACGGATTTGAATCCGGCCCGGCCGGAGCCAACAAAGTAGAAAACGCACAATTGGGTCTCACGAAATAGAAAGGCCGTCCCGGTGATGGGAACGGCCCAATTAAACCCTATTAAAAAAAATTACTGGCTAGACCATCCGCGGCTGGCGGCGATCCGCGACCATTTCCTTTTGCATTACCTGCTCGACCATCCGTTCCACAGAGGGCATGAAAGGTTCTGCGTCGCTATTTAGCGCCACTTTCCCGCCAGTATGGCCCAGTGCCAAAGCTACTTCGTTCCATCGCAGCAAAGGCGAAGTGACAGGAATGTGTAAAGCCTCGCGAGCTCGCTCGGGCTGCAGCAAATACCCGACCCAGAGCAGCAGAGAGACGAAATAGACCATCGGTAGGAGCTGCGCCAACATCGGCAACTGCCTAATGTGGGACCCACCCAAAACACTATAGACGAGGAGTTGGAAGAAGGCAGCGATTCCGAATCCAAGTGCGATACCGAACACGCGGTTTCGCTTCGAAACACCCAAATGTTGAGAGCCCATGAACAAGAACATCAGCAAGGCGCATTCCATCACACGAACGACTTTCTCGAAGCCATTCACGCTTAGGTAAAGCCAATACAGCTTTGAATTGGCCTGCGCCGTAGGATTGCTCACAAATACCAGCAACCCGACTACCAGAATTGAAGCCGCTGCCCATTTGAATACAACCTTGGCTAAGTCTTGCAGCCCCGCAAACGGCTTGAAGGCGGCACAGAAAACCTCGTACAGCACGGCGATCTTGAACATATCCGCCATGGCAGTTCCGACCCAATAAGCGGCGTAATAGGTCCACGATTGTTGCGACGAGTAGTGGTAGCAAAGGAAGAGAACGCAGTTCTTCGCGGCTTCGTATACCAGGAAAGATGCGAAGAACTTGAATTGCGTCAGCAGCTTACGCCGAAAGAGCAGGTAAACACACAATAGCTCAAGAATCGGGGCTGCGGCCCAGATGAACATCGCTTGAAAGGATAGGGCGGGCATAGGTCACCTATTCCGATGGAGAATAGCCTCTTGTCCGCCGCACATCAAGCTAAATTTCGGCCGATAGTAACGGGTACTAATAGGTTACTAGTTAACGGCGCACATGCCTGGAGGGCAAATCGGAACAGGCTCCGCCCCATTGGTCATCTGGCCTTTTGAGTTAGAGGTAGCGGCGGAGGCCACAGCAGCGGCCATAACGAGAGTTGCGAACATCAGGCGCAGCGACTTTTTCACGGTAGTTCTCCTGTGTGGGCTACGAAGTAATCCCTATTACCTACGTAATACAGTAACTGGTTACTTTCGTCACCGCACAATAGCAATAGGTGCCGAATTTGAAAACACTTATTTCTGTGGAAGGCTGTGGAAATCTAAGAAAGCGAAGTAAGCGCTTTGGGTAAAAAGCAGCTCCGGAGGCTCCCGGAGAAGCCAAGTTTTCCGCTCGGAACCAGAGCCGCCGATGTGGTAAAATTAGGTAGTCAAAAAGGGCGATAAATCCCTGAATAATCAATCATTTTCGGTAGTCTCCAGCGCTCGCTCCTGCGTGATTTGCAGGCTCAATTTCCCGTCTTGAATCCAGTGGGGTCCCTTTGAAAGAAACGGCAGCAACCATGACGCAAGTGCAATCGGAAGAAAAGCAGATTCCGGAAAAAGAACCCAGGCAGAAGAAGGCCAATGGCAGCAACGGTGAGTACACCGCAGACAGCATAAAGGCCTTGGAAGGGCTTGAGGCGGTTCGTCTGCGCCCAGCAATGTATATCGGTTCTACGGGGGAAATGGGCCTCCATCACCTCGTCTACGAGGTAGTGGACAACTCTGTTGATGAAGCCCTAGCGGGGCATGCTGATCGCATAGATGTCAGCATTCACATCGACAACTCCATCACTGTAATCGATAACGGTCGCGGCATTCCCGTCGATGACATGGAGTATCACGGAGAGAAGCTGCCTGCCGCACAGGTTGTACTTACCGTTCTACACGCCGGCGGAAAATTCGATTCCTCAACCTACAAAGTTTCTGGCGGACTGCACGGGGTGGGCGTAAGCGTCGTCAACGGACTTTCGCACCAGCTCGATCTCGAGATATGGCGAGACGGTTTTGTCTGGGAGCAAGGCTACTCAAAGGGTGTTCCGGTTACAAAGTTCAAGAAGACTGGCACCACGAAGAAGCGCGGGACTAAGGTCCACTTCCTTCCCGATGCAGACATCTTCTCGACCATCGAATACAACTACGACACGCTAGCGCAACGGCTGCGCGAGCTCGCGTTCCTCAACAAAGGCCTGACCATCACGCTGACAGATGAACGCGCTACGGACAGCAAGACCGGGGAAGCCAAGCACGCTGAATTTAAGTACACCGGCGGCATCGCGGAGTTTGTGAAGCATCTCAATCGCGGCAAGCAAGTGCTGCACGACAAACCGATCTACATGGAAGCCGACCGCGAGGGCGTGGGCATGGAGATCGCGCTGCAATACAACGACAGCTACTCTGAGTCAGTGTTTTCGTTCGCTAACAATATCAACACCGTGGACGGAGGAACGCATCTCTCCGGTTTCCGAACGGCTTTGACGCGCACCATAAATAATGCTGGGGGCAACAAGCAATTAGGGCTGCTCAAGGAGAGCGAGAGTCTGTCCGGTGATGACGTTCGCGAAGGCTTGGTCGCGGTCATCAGCGTAAAGCTGTCGCAACCGCAGTTTGAAGGGCAGACCAAGGGCAAGCTCAATTCAGACATTTCCGGGGTCGTGCAGGCATTCGTCAACGAACGGCTGGGCGCATTCCTGGAACAGAACCCGACGATTGCGCGCCGCGTCATCAACAAAGCCATTGAAGCTGCGCGCGCACGCGAAGCTGCGCGCAAAGCGCGCGATCTTACACGCCGCAAGGGCGCACTCGATGGCGGAGGTCTGCCCGGCAAGCTGGCTGACTGCTCCGAGCGCAATGCGGATCGCTGCGAGATATACCTGGTTGAAGGTGAGTCCGCAGGAGGCACGGCCAAGCAGGGACGCGATCGCCGCTTCCAGGCGATCCTGCCGCTGAAAGGAAAGATCCTCAACGTTGAGAAGGCACGTTACGACAAGATGCTCGGACACGAAGAAATTCGCGCCATGATTACCGCTCTGGGTTGCGGCATCGGCAAAGACGATTTCGATGCGGCAAAGCTGCGTTACGCGAAGGTCATTCTGATGACCGATGCCGACGTGGACGGCTCGCACATTCGCACTCTGTTGCTCACGTTCTTCTTCCGCCACATGACGGAGCTCATCAAGCGCGGACACGTGTACATCGCGCAGCCGCCGCTCTATCGCATCAAGAAAGGTAAGTTCGAGCAGTACATCAAGGACGATCGCGAGTTCGTGAAGGTGATGGTCCGGCGCGCCGCCGATGGCATGACCGTCCGCTACGGAGAGGGCGCAGCCAAGCTTGACGGTCCTGAACTCACCAAGTTCACCACCAAGCTCAACGAGTATCTCGGGTTCTTCGAGAAGGTGAACAAGCACCTTCGCGAAGAGCGCATCGCCGAGTTGCTGCCGAAGATCGATTTCACCGCACGCGCGGATTTCGAAGGCTCCGATAAGGGTGTGCCAGCGAAGGTGAAAGAGCTGGAAAAAAGAATCAAGGCGCTGGTGAAGGACCTGGGACTGAAGTCGGTGGAGACGCGCCACGAGGAAGAGCACAATACCTGGCTCGTGAGCTTTGTAGACTCCCAAGGCGCCGTCCGCTTGATCAACTGGGAGCTCATCATGTCACCCGAGTACCGGCAGATGATCTCCAAGTACAAACAGATTGCGGCCTATATGGAGCCTCCGTTCATCATCGAACAGGCTCCACGCGCAGAAAAGGGCAAAGCCACCGAGGCGGAAGAGGCAGAGATTCCGATCGGCGAGGTCGAAGCGGGCAAGCAAGACAAAGCCGCTGCGAAACGCAAGCTGACCAGCGAACCAGTCGAAAAGCAGTCTCCGCGGGAGCTGTTTGAATACGTGCTCAGTCAGGGCAAGAAGGACTACGACGTTCAGCGCTATAAAGGGCTCGGTGAGATGACGTCAACGCAGCTCTGGGAGACAACGATGAATCCGGAGATTCGCAGCCTCATGCAAGTGAAGCTCGAAGACATCGCCGAAACCGAGACCATCTTCACCACGCTGATGGGCGAGGACGTCGAGGCGCGCCGCAAGTTCATCGAAGAAAATGCGCTGGATGTGAAGAACTTGGATATCTAAAGGCTCCTCAAACAGCAGAGACGCACATCGTGCGTCTCTGCTCAGGCGTCTATCCTTGTGATCCCTCACTAACACAGCCGAGGGCGGCTGTGCCACACGATTGATTTGATCATCAGTCATTGACCATCTCTCGTAGCCTTCCCTAGAATCGAAGATTCTGTTCCGACCTCCAAGTCACGCATGGCGCTTCGAGTCTTCAACACACTTTCAGGGCGCGTCGAAGAGCTCAAGACGCTCGAAGATAAGCGCATCCGCATGTACTCCTGCGGACCCACCGTCTACGATTACGGACACATCGGCAATTTCCGGACATTCGTTTTCGTCGATCTCTTTCGCCGTTTTCTGCGACAGAGCGGATATCAGCTCGATCATGTGATGAATATCACCGATGTGGATGACAAGATCATTAGCAACTCAGCAGCGAAGGGACTCGGTGTGCGTGAGTACGCCGCCAAATACGAGCAGGCCTTCTTCGAAGATATGGACATCCTGTCTCTGGAGAAACCGGAGCAAATCGCGCGTGCTACCGAGCACATTCCCGAAATGGCATCTCTTATTGCGCGCCTGCAACAAAAAGACTTCGCGTACAAAACTGAAGACGGATCCTATTACTATCGCATCGCCAAATTTCCCCAATACGGAAAGCTCTCCAAGAAGGACATGACCGCCATTTCCGATGGTGCACGCGTAGACGTTGACGAGTACGAGAAGGACAACGTCCGCGATTTCGCACTATGGAAGTCGCCGAAGCATGGAGAAGCAAAATGGGAAACCGAGATCGGTCCGGGGCGTCCGGGCTGGCACATCGAATGCTCCGCGATGGCCATGGAGTATCTCGGTGAGACGCTTGATGTGCACCTCGGCGGCGAGGACCTCATCTTTCCCCACCACGAGAACGAGATCGCGCAATCCGAAGCGGCAACCGGCAAAACCTTCTCACGATACTGGATGCACGTTCGCTTTCTTCTGGTTGAAGGACAGAAGATGTCGAAGAGTCTGGGCAACTTCTACACGCCGCGCGATTTGATGCTGAAAGGGCACAAGCCTTCTTCGATTCGCTATCTTCTTTCGTCTGTCCCGTATCAGAAGCAGCTCAACTTTACCTTTGACGGTCTCAAGCAGGCGGCGAACTCGGTCGAGCGTTTACGCAATTTCAAGTTGCGCCTCGACGCCGGGCATTTTCCTGAAGGCTCCAATGACGAGATGAAGATGCTGGCGCGTTCCACTGGCGAGAAGATGCGGAGCGCCCTTGAAGACGACATGAATACGGCGCAAGCACTGGCCGCCGTCTTCGACATGGTCCGCGAAGCGAACGCTGCCGCGGATACAGGCAAGCTTCTGCGCAGCGACGTATCTGAACTGCAACATGCGCTCCAGCAGTTCGATCAGATCTTCGCTGTCCTCGAAGATGATGACGTGGACAAGACAAAGCGAGTGCAGGCGTGGGCACGCGCAGAAGGCAAGGTCGACGAGAGCGTCGACTCGGAGCCGAGTCTCAGCGATTCCGACGTGGAGGCGCTCATCGAGCGGCGGCAGCAGGCGCGCAAGTCCCGCGACTTCACAGAGGCAGATGCCGTGCGCAAACAACTCGCCGATGGAGGCATTATTTTGGAAGACACAAAAGATGGTTTGCGATGGAAGCGGAAGTAATTGCCGAGAGCTGACCGTTATCGGTGGAGAGAATATCCGGCGTAAATGAAGTTCGAATCGATGCCTGGATTGAACGGCGTTCCCGAATCCGCGTTTGAAATGTGGTGGTAATGGTAGCCGATGGTCACGGACCGGGACGCGCTCGTGAATATTTGTACGCCCGCTCCTAGCCCAAAAGTGAAATTGATCGATGCCGAGTTTGGGATCGGCACTTCGCGGGAGAAGCGCAGCAGGCCGGCATTGATCCCGGTGACCACCTGCACTCGGCTCTTGCGTCGAAAGTTGAATTCGAAGCCTATTGGCGCAAATCCCACACCGTAAGTCGTCCTGCGGCCGAAAGCGCAGATCACTCCAGCAGCCTTGCATGCAGCAATTTGCTTATGTGGATCTTGCACGATCTCCGAGCCAAAGAGCGTGGGCTGCGAGACCAGCGCGATTGGCACCGCATCCATCGTGAACTTCCAGGCCACGCTGTTGCCCGCAAGCAAGACGCGGCGCCAGCCTCCTCCAGCCATGAAGAGCCGTCGCGCCTCGCTTTTTCCAATCCACGTAATCGAGTCAGGGGAATAGCCGGCCCAAAGCTGATATTCGTCGGCGCCGGTGTGAAACGCGTCTGTATAAGCCATATTGTTTTGGCAAAAGGCGCTGGCAGTCGGCAGGAGAATGTAGAGGACCAGAATACGCAGGATCATTCGAAAGTGAGGACTGCGTTTCAGACTAAATGGATAATGTTGCGGGGTAAAGCGGAGCGGGAAAAGGAACCTTTCTGATTACACGTTGCCTCGGACGTGCATGGGGAGATCCCGCCGACATGGCGGCTGGTCGCTTCACATTCAGTCCGCGCCCGCTTCACATGGAGGTGCGTGTGATTTTGCCAGCGCTTGTCCGGAACGCAGCTTCGAAGTTGTCACTAGAACCACCGCGGCGATGATCACGACCATGCCCATCATCATGTAGCGGTCGAGCCGCTCGCCGAGAAACATCCACCCGAGAAAGACCGCTACGACCGGATTGACGTAGGCGTAGGTCGCCACTTTTGGAGTCGGTACGTGCTCCAGCAGCCAGATGTACGCCGTGAATCCGACCAGAGAACCGAAGGTGACCAGGTAAGCGATTGCGAGCCAGCCGGGCCGCGACCAGTCGGCGTGATGCAAGTCCCCCAGGGACAGTGCGATCAGCGTGTTAACAATACCGGCGAAAATCATCTCCCATCCTGTAGCGGCGAATGGTCCGACGCCCAGCTGAAAGCGGCGCGACAGCACAGATCCCAGCGCCCAACTCAACGACCCGAGCATCAGCACCAGAGAGACGATCAAGTCGCGTCTGCCGATTGCGCTGCCGTTCGCGAGGTCTGGCCACAGCAGTACGAGAAGTCCGCCAATTCCGAGCAGGAGGCCGGTCCACCCGCGACGGTTTAGGCGATCTCCTCCGATGATGGCTTCAATGAGAGCGATCCAAATCGGGACAACTGCCACGATCATTGCCGCGAGTCCGCTGTTGATGTATTGCTCGGTCCAGATGAGAATGACGTTACCGCCAGTAAGCAGTAAGACGCCTACGAGCAGCAATCGCACGGCGTCCTTGCCGGAGATAGCAATTTTCTTGCGGGTGACAGCGCACCAGGCAAGCATCAGCGCACCAGCGATCAAGAACCGCAAAGCACCCACCAGCGCTGCTGGAAAATGCCGCACCGCGATCTCAATCGCGAGGTAAGTTGATCCCCAAAAGAAATACACCAGCGCAAAGCTGGTCCCCACGCGAAGACGATGAGTCTCCTCGTGCTCCCGCTGGGTAGGAATCTGGGTAAGAGTTGCCATTCGGTCCCGTGTAGTCAGAGATATAACAAAATGCAGCGGTTGGGGCTATCCGGATTTCAGCTGCGAACCTTACGTCGCGTAACGGGAAAAGCGCCTAATGCGAATCAACTAGAGTAGATACTTTGGGGTTTCCAGAGTTTCAAAATAGTTTGCACAGAAGATGCACCGCGCTCGATTCAGGACATGACCTCTTGTTCCTTGAAGCTGGGTAACTCCGGAGAATATTCTGGATTCATAGCTGTAAAGGGGACCCAATGGCCGAAGACCAGTTCGTGATCCTGTGTGTCGACGATGAACCCGCAGTGCTCAGACCGATAGAAATCATGTTGCAGCGGCGCGGGTTTCGCGTAGTTGTGGCCAACGATGGCGCCTCCGCAATCGAGATCTTCCGCCATATCGCATTTCATGCGGTTGTTCTCGACTATTCCATGCCCGATCTCTCAGGTGGAGAGGTCGCGCGGGTGCTGCGCGGACAAAATCCGCAGATCCCGATTATCCTGCACACCGGTTACAAGGAACTCAACGACCCACTCCTCGCGAACGTGACTTGCACTCTGCCAAAAGGCAGTCTCGGGTTTCTGGTGACCAAGCTAAATGACTTACTGCATCTCCCTGAGGCTGAACAAACAGAGACCGAAGTCATCGCCGATGCAGAATTGCCGGCTGAATCGCAGGTAGCTTAAGAAGCAGTTCTCAGTATTAGGTACTCAGTTATTGAGTTCCGGCTATAATGGAATGTGAGACTATGTTCGTCGCCAGGCACAATCTGTCCGTTTTGGGACTCAGCGCGTTCGGCGCTGCTGCCTGCTGGCTGAAGTATTTGGCGGGCCCCCGCCGCTATTTGGCTGTCCTTCCTTCCAACACCCGGCCAAGTCTTTTCGCCGGGGACTAAATCTTCCTCCTGCCTCCACGTCTGGGCTGATCATTTTTTGTTAGTCCACGACGCCAACGCGCACGGAATCTGTGCCATTTCGCGAGGAGACCATTTATGGCTACTGAAACACTCACCCGTCTAGCAGAGACTAAAACTGCCCTGCCCAACATTAAGACCGCGTTGCCAGGTCCCAATGCAAAAAGAATCATCGCCGATGATGATCGCTTGATCTCTCCGAGCTATACGCGCTCGTATCCGCTGGTGGCGAAGCGTGGACGCGGAATGATCATCGAAGATGTGGACGGAAACGAATTTCTGGATTTTTCCGCCGGCATTGCCGTGACCTCCACGGGACACTGTCACCCTGACGTGGTTGCTGCTATCCAGCGACAGGCGGGCGAGTTGATCCACATGTCGGGCACCGACTTCTACTACGAGTCGATGACGCAGCTTGCGTCCCGGCTCAGCAAAGTTGCGCCCATGCCCGGGCCTCACAAGTTTTATTTTGGGAACTCCGGCACAGAAGCAATCGAGTGCGCCCTCAAATTAGCCCGCTATCACACCAAGCGGCAGGGGATTATTGCTTTCTACGGGGCTTTCCACGGACGAACCATGGGTTCGCTCTCACTCACTGCGTCAAAGCCCCAGCAGCGCCGACGATTTGCCCCGCTCGTACCCGGCGTTGCTCATGTTCCGTATCCGTACACCTATCGCTTCGGCGAAGGGAAGAGCGAGAGCGAGTACGGGCTGGCGTGCGCCAAATTCATCGAAGAACGGCTGTTCAAAACCACGATGCCGCCCGAAGAAGTAGCGGCAATCTTTGTGGAGGCCGTTCAAGGTGAAGGCGGCTACGTGCCGGCTCCCCCGGAGTTCCTGCGCGAGCTGCGGCGCATTTGCGATGAGAACGGCATCATGCTGGTTGCGGACGAAGTGCAGTCGGGTTCCGGCCGCACCGGGAAATGGTGGGCTATCCAGCACGCCGGGGTCGAGCCGGATATTATCTGCGTTGCCAAGGGCATCGCTTCCGGCATGCCGCTTGGCATTACTGTGACTCGCGCCGACATTATGGACTGGGTACCAGGCTCGCACGCGTCTACCTTCGGCGGCAATCCTGTAGCAATCGCCGCAGCGCTCGCCAGCATGGACGTGATCGAGCGTGAAGGCCTGCAGAACGCCGCCACTGTCGGGGAGAAGATGAAGCAGCGAATGTCCACCTGGATCCAGAAGCATCGGATGGTCGGCGACGTCCGCGGCAAGGGGCTGATGCTCGCGGTCGAGATTGTAAAAGACAAGAAGAGCAAAACGCCGGTTTCCAAGGAGCGCGATCGGATCGTCGAGCTCGCGTTCGAAAAGGGCGTGTTGTTGCTCGGATGCGGCGAGACTTCCATCCGCCTCTCGCCTCCACTGATTGTTTCCGAGCGGCAGGCGGACTATGCCCTGGATGTGCTCGAACAGTGCATAGCGCAAATTGAGAACGTGCATTAGCGCTTTGTCATGCCGAACGAAGTGAGGAATCCCTATCCAAACCATGCTGGATGGCGTAGGGTAGGTTTTCTCACCGCTAACCGCGGCGTTTCGGAATGACACAGAGGACCAAGACTGCGTGCTGTTGCGCTCCGCCATTCGCACTCTAGACCGGCTCACAGCCAGCCTTGGCCGAGCGCCGCAGCGACCGCCGCATCTCCTTTCGGGTGCTCGTGGCGAGGATGAAGCCTACTTTCATCTGCGCAAGCTTGGATACATCATCGTCGCCCGCGACTATCGTTCTCCACGGCGTCGGGGCGATATTGATCTCATCGCATTCGAGAAGGAGACCCTGTGCTTCATCGAAGTGAAGACCCGCAGCCGCCGCAACTTCATGCCGGCCGAGGCTGCCGTTGACGACGAGAAGCGAGCAACGCTATCGGCTATGGCCAGGGAGTACTTGCGGCAATATGCCCAGGCGCACGGAAAAGCGCCCACATTCCGCTTCGATGTGATCAGCGTCTATCTCGAAAGTAACGATACTGCGGATGTAACCCTGTTCAGGAACGCATTCCAGATGTCATAAAATGCAATCAGCTAGCAGGGAAAGGACAAGACTTGCCCGAGCTGAGGAAGGACCCCGTCACCGGACGATGGGTCATTATTGCAACCGACCGAGCACGCAGGCCCACCGATTTTACCCGGCAATCCGTCGTCCTTAAGGGCGGATTCTGCCCATTCTGTCCCGGCAACGAGGGCAAGACTCCGCCGGAGATTCTCGCCTATCGCAATGGCTCAAACGAGCGCGATAAGCCGGGCTGGTCCGTGCGCGTGGTGCCCAACAAATATCCCGCACTCGGAATCGAAGGCAACCTCGATCGGCGCGCGGAAGGCATGTACGACCGTATGAATGGAATCGGCGCGCATGAAGTGATTATCGAAACTCCAAACCACCGGCAAACTCTTGCCGACATGTCCGACAAAAGCATTCAGGACGTGCTCTGGGCATTCCGCGACCGCATCGTTGACCTCAAACGGGATCGTCGCTTCAAGTACATTCTCATTTTCAAGAATCACGGCGAGGCTGCAGGGGCCACGCTGGAGCATCCTCATTGCCAGCTGATCGCATTACCCATCGTGCCGCGGCGAGTGCTCGAGGAACTTGAGGGCGCCAGCAAGTATTACGAGCTGAAGGAGCGCTGCATCTTCTGCGACATCGTCCATCAGGAGAGCGCGGGAGAAGACGCCAGATTGGTTGCGGAAAATCGCGGTTTCGTCACCGTGTCTCCCTACGCATCACGGTTTCCCTTCGAGACCTGCATTCTGCCGAAGAACCATGAAGCTTCGTTTGAGAATGCCAGCGCTGCAGACTTTGAGGCCCTCGCGAAGATGATGAAGTTGGTGATAGGCAAAATGGATGCTGTTTTGGAGCGACCCGCCTACAACCTGGTCCTGCATACTGCGCCGCTGGCCACTCAAGAATCGGCAGACTACTATCACTGGCATATCGAACTGATGCCCAAATTGACCAAGGTGGCGGGCTTCGAGTGGGGCACCGGCTTCTATATCAATCCAACCTCGCCGGAGGAGGCTGCTCGGTATTTGCGTGAAGCCGTAATCGAAACGCCGGAGTTGGCAGGTACGCGCGGATAGCTTTGTTGCGGAAGGCCGCAGAAGCCGCTTGGGAAGACCGATTACCGGACGGGCTACAGCAATCAGCAACTTCGAAGACGTTACTTTGACGGAATCACTGCCGTCGCTTCCACTTTGACTTGTGCTGCCTTTTCGAGCAAGGCGGAAACCACCACCACGGACATGGCAGGGAAGTGCGCCCCGAGTTCATCATGATAGGCCTTGCCGATCTTGGCCAGGTTCTTGAGATATGCCTCGCGGTTGGTAACGTACCAAGTAAGCCGGATCAGGTGTTCGGGCTTGCCTCCGGCCGCTTCCAATGCAGTGAGCACATTCGCTAACGCCTGACGGCATTGTTGTGCGAGATCGTCGGAAACGAGTTTCTCCGTGATCGGATCCCAGCCAACCTGTCCGGCGATAGCAATGATTTTTCCTTCCGCAATAACTGCCGTCGAATAGCCGCTTGGATGCGGCCAATCCTTCGGGTTTACCGACTTCGGCGATTTGCTCAATTTGCTACTCCCATCGTGAAACTTGGAGTCTGCCGGTCGTGGCAGATCAAAGATTTGTTCTCGACCTTAAATCAACTTCGTGGTTCGCGATCAAGCCAGGAGTAACCATATTGGGTCCACACATTGCGCGTCAAAGTGGATCCGTTCTGACACCATGACTTGCGAACGCGTCGGGTAACATCGACTGGGGACGAAAATCCAATTTCGTCTTGGCGGCGCGACTGTTCTTTCTTGGCCCTGCACGTCAGCAGTTCTCAGACTCTCGGAATGGTCGCAAATCATTGTAGGAATTAAGACAATCCAAAGGGCTTTGTCCTGAGGTTACCCAAAAGATGGGTCTTTTTTGGGTTTATTGCCGTAAGATGATTCAGCCGCTTCTCTGGATTTCGTTTACAAGGTTGTGCTTCGGCACGCACAAGGAGACTTATGGATAACGAACAAGGCGCAGTGGAATCGAATTATCAATATCAGGAGCCCGCCGACAATCGCGGTCTCAATGCGCCGCTGATTGCCATGATCGTAGCCATCGTCTACGTTCTTGGCTCTGGTTACTTCTTCTACAACTTGGGTTCGCGCGTGAGCAAGGTCGAAGATGCGCAACAAGCAGTTGTCCAGAGCGCGGAACTGCGTAACAAGGCCATGATGGACCAACTCGGGATGACCGAAGCTGGCCTGAAGCAGTCCACCGCCGCGTTGCAGACCAGACTGGGAAAAACGCAACACGACCTGGCTGCTCGCGCTGCCGCTTTACGCAAGCAGGTGGCGGAAACTGAACAACAACTGCAGGAGAGTCAGAAACAGCTCGCTGCCATGTCGAACGATTTAGGCGGCGTAAAGACCGACCTCTCGGGCGCGCGTGGCGATATCAACTCGACCCGGACCGATCTGGAAGCTACCAAGAAGAAGCTCGACAGCACCATCGGCGATTTGGGTATGCAGAGCGGACTCATTGCACACACGCGTGACGACCTCGAAGTCCTGAAGCACAAGGGCGATCGCAACTACTACGAGTTCACTTTGAGCAAGAGCAAGCACGCCACTCCGGTGGGCACCGTGAGCTTGCAGTTGAAGAAAGTTGATGCGAAAAAGGGCAAGTTCACTATGAACGTGATCGCGGACGACCGCACTATCGAGAAGAAGGATAGGAACGTGGCCGAGCCGCTGCAGTTCTACACTGGCCGCGATCGCATGCTCTATGAAGTGGTCGTATTCTCGGCGGACAAGAAATCCATCACAGGTTACCTGAGCACGCCTAAGGGCGCGCCCCAGCCGGGGGTCATTAACCAGTAAGTACGGGGCACAGGAAGCTTCAGGTGCACCTCTCTGGGATATAGCCCAGAATCGGTGCACTTTTTTTTGGAACCACTTTTGGGAAGCCGATGTCTACAGAATCCCGGGAAATGAGAAGCCCAAGCCAAGAACAGGGAAAATAACAGGGGATTTTTCGAATTTGACCCAGAAATCATCGAATTCTGCCCAAAATCTGCAAATTTGGTCTGCAGAACAGGGATTAACAGGGAATTCTAACGTTTCCTTCTAAACCACTGTCACGGAGTCACTTAAGCGCGACTTGGCGCAAAATCACAAATTAACAGGGAATTAGCAGGGAATTTCTACCCTGCTTGCATTGGGCTCTTATCTCTTTCCCTTCTCTTAGGGCGGACCGAAACTCCGAACCGTTTAAGCGCTTTGGGCCCCGGCCCTCGCCCATTTTTCGCGAAGCTCAATGCCTTACAGGATGTAGCGTGACAGGTCCTGGTCCTTAGCGATATCCGCGACCATCTTTCTTACATAATCGGCGTCGATCACGACCTTCTCTTTTTTCTCTTTCGCCATCTCCGGTGCGGAGAAGCTGATCTCGTCCAGCACTCGCTCCATGATGGTGTGCAGGCGACGCGCGCCGATGTTTTCCGTTGACTCATTTACGCGAAACGCGAAGTGTGCCACCTCGTCAAGCGCATCGCGGGTGAATTCCAGCTTCAGGTTCTCGGTTTCGAGCAATGCGGTGTACTGCTTAACCAGCGACGACTTCGGTTCAGTAAGGATCCTGATGAAGTCTTCGATGGTCAGCGATTGCAGCTCGACTCGAATTGGGAAGCGGCCCTGTAGCTCTGGGATCATGTCGCTGGGCTTCGAGACGTGAAAGGCGCCGGCGGCGATGAACAGAATGTGATCGGTGCGCACCATGCCATAACGGGTGTTTACCGTGGTTCCTTCGACGATTGGCAGGATGTCGCGCTGCACCCCTTCGCGGGAGACATCGGGTCCATGGCCGCCCTCGCGCCCCGCGATCTTATCGATTTCGTCCAGAAAAATAATGCCGGATTGCTCCACGCGCTCGACTGCCGTGCGTGTGACCTGATCCATGTCAATCAGGCGCTGCTCTTCTTCCTGGATCAGATACTCGAAAGCTTCGCTGACTTTCATCTTCCGCTTCTTAGTGCGCTGGCCGAAGATATTGGGCAGCATGTCTTTGATGTTGATGTCCATCTCCTCCACGCCCTGGTTGGAGATGATTTCAAAGGCCGGCATGGAGCGTTCTCGGACGTCGAGCTCTACGGTCCGCTCATCGAGCTTGCCTTCACGCAGTTGCTGGCGGAGTTTCTCTCTGGTGCGTGACTCGCTGGAGCTGGAATGTTCTCCGTCGCCCGCAGTCAGGGCTAGTCCAGCAGACGGTTGTGAAGGCACAGGCGGCAGCAGCAGATCGAGAAGACGCTCTTCAGCGTTGAGCTCCGCCTTATCCTCAACTTCCTCCAGCCGCTCTTCGCGCACCATGTCGATCGCGATCTCAACTAAGTCGCGGATCATCGACTCCACGTCCCGTCCAACGTAGCCGACTTCGGTGAACTTGGAGGCTTCGACTTTCAGAAATGGTGAATTCGCCAGACGGGCGAGCCGGCGCGCGATTTCCGTTTTGCCCACGCCGGTGGGCCCAATCATGATGATGTTCTTCGGCATGATCTCTTCCGACAACTCGGGCGGAAGCTTTTGCCGGCGCATGCGGTTGCGCAGTGCAATGGCCACCGCGCGCTTGGCGGCGTGCTGGCCGACTACATATTTGTCGAGTTCAGACACGATCTCGCGCGGAGTGAGATCGTCGAGCGCGAGTTCCTGCTCTTCCTGGGTCCCAGGGAGGTAAATCGCCACTTCTTGTGCTACTCCTATGATTCAAGTGTAAAGCAAAGCGGAGCCCTCAGCACTCAGCATTCAGCTTAGTCAAGGGCAGACGCAACTTCTCACGCGGATGAGCGCGGAGGTTGCTGATTCACGGCGATTTTGGGGATTGAGTCGGCTGCATGTGCGCACTGCGGAAAGAAGTCATCGGCAGCGTTGGCGCCGAGCCGCGTGAGGTATTGCTGTTCCCTTTGACTTGGCTGAAAGCTGAGTGCTGGCAGCTTTCCTACCGCCTTCCACGGCTTCTCGTCATCGGGGCGGCCGGAATGGCGCCTTTGTAGTCCCGGGGGTACAAAACTACGAAGCGGCGTTCAGCTTCCCCCGAACTTTCGGTGCGCAGATCCTGCTTGTCGCGCATGGCCAGATGCACCATGCGACGCTCCCGCGCCGACATTGGCGCGAACTGATACGGCTGGCCGGTTTTGCGTACTCTTTCGGCAGCGACGTCGGCGGCCAATTTCAACTCCTGGGCGCGCACAGCTTTGAAGTTCATGCAATCGAAGCTGAGCTTGTCGTGTTCCTCCGATTCGAGTCGCAGCACTTTCAGAGAAACATGCTCCAGAGCGCGCAGAAGTTCGCCATTGCGCTCCAGCAGCAATCCACTATCCGGCCCGGCAAAGTCAACCACTAGTTCGGGACTCTCCCCAAGTTCGGTGCTCGCCGGAGGATTGGCACTGATGCGGTACTTCAAACGAAATCCGCCTTGCTGAAGTGTGCTGCGAAGCAATTCGTCAACTCGTCGGGCGGCGGCAACTCGATCTTGAATCGGCATGGTACTTGGGAAGGTCACCTCATTGAGTTACTAGACAGACATTTTTAACATCGTGGAGCGCACGAACGCCAGCAAGAGGCATTTTGTGATTTCGCGATTTGGTGATTTGGGCATGCATTCGACTTCTCAAATCACGAAATCGCAAAATCGTGAAATTCCTATCTCAGCTTACGTCGGCTGAGCGATGCGGCAAAAATCCCTCCCGCGGTCGAGAGCAGCAAGAAAGCGACCAGAAACAGAAGCATGCTAAGGGCAACTATCAAAGCTAAACCTTCCGGCGTCTGCATCCATTGCGAAAGCTCTTGTGCGCGCACGTCGTGATTCGTGCTTGCCGCCTGGTCAAGCACCGAGCGGAGGGTGGCGCGAATTTCCTCGCCCTTATGCAGCACGACCGTAGCAATGGCCAGGTACGCCGACGTGAACACCGCGAAAAAGGCAAAGCCCAGCAGGCCAGCGAGCGCTCCGATTTTCCCGCCGATCGTGGACGTGAGCAGCAGAAGCGAAGAACGGCGCCGGTAAAGCGTGACGGCAAGCCATCCGCCGCCCAGCATCCATAGTGGGAAGAACGTGCTGAACAGCGGAAGTATCGAGGCTACCGCCATGGCAAATCCCGCGGCACTGGCCGACGGCAATGCATGTCGCCAGTTCAGGGCTGCACCAGAAATACTGCCAGGTAGGGCATCGGCTGCGGAGGAACTTTCCAAAGTTTCGGGAGTGTTCGCAGCGCTGATGCTTTCCGGAACTCGAACCTGCGGCGCTCCGCATTGGCTGCAGAAGGCAGTGTCGCGAGTCAACGGCGATCCACAGCGATGGCAGGTTTGCTCCACCGCTCGAACTTAAATCACTGCGTCGAAGATACGCAAGCTAAGGCCGAGCGAACACTGAGTCACAAAAGTTGAGGGCGGAGGCTCACCGACTGAAAGAGAGCTGAGTCCGTCCTAAATGGCTGACGATTTATAGAACTGTCATCCTTCGCGCCGCAGCGAACCCGCCTAAGCAACACATTCTGTATTTGCGGCGCGGGGGATCTGCTATTAGGTTTGCGCGAACGAGAGCAGATTCCCCGCGCCGCAAAAACAAGTTCTCGGTCTTCCAAGCGTATCGCGGCTGCGCGAGGAATGACAGTTCTCAACACGGAATGCGCGATCTCAAAATGGCCGACGAATTATTAATGCCCGCTCTAGTTGCTCTAGCGGCCTTCGTGCTCGAATCTGCGCTAGATCGAGTCTCTCTCACCGTGCTTCTGCACGTAGACGAGGGCGATATTGCTCCCCCCATCTTCTGGTTTCACGGCTACGATGTGCTGCTTGTCATCAGTTCCGGTCTTCAGTTCCATGGTGTTTCGGTCACTAGAACTGTAGGTAAAGTCCTTTCCGTTACTTCGCTCACTGCCGCAGGTGAGCTGGTTGCCGTCGCTATTATTTCGGCCGTGGATGGAGAGGTCTCCTCCCTTGCACTCAAGGAATTTCCCATACTTCTGCTGAAGATCGTTGCGATACCACGCAAGGATCTTTTCCGGCGCGTCATCACTGTGATAGTTGAGCGCGATCACCTTCAACTGTCCCCATGGACTGGAGATGTTCACGTTTGCCTGATCGTTGTCATGCCCCCGTTTGGGCACAAGTTTCGAACCGGGATAAACGTTAAGTCCGGTCTCTTCCGGCTTCACCTGATCGGTGCGAACGCTTACGGAACCAAACGGTGTCTTTACGTCGACGTTGTCGCCGCTGCCGTTCTTGCTCACATTCACGCATGCAGTGAGTGCGAGAGCGGCGGTGGCAATCGGCAGAGCAAAAGTAAACAATATGGGCGACTTCATTGGATTTGAGCTGCTCCTGCTGTTGGTTTCTGCGCCCCAGACGCTACCCGCATCTCCTCAGGCCTGAGTTCGAGTCCGAATCCGCGGTCGGCGATGCCGGGCAGACTCACCGGCAGCTTGCCCTTCACCTGCATTTCGCCGAAGAGCAGCTTCACTGCGCTCCGCTCCGACGTGGGCGCATTCGAATACGTACAGATATACGTCGTAACGCCAGGAAAGTTCAACGCCAAATAAGGATTGCCCATGGCAATCACCGCAGTCTTATCGCCCGCTGCCTGGAGAACTTGCTGCATTAAGTTTCCGGTCGCGTCCGCCAATCCGACACTATTTGTGAGTTGTCCGTTGACGATCGTCTGCTTCGCCGCTGTCGGAGCGACATAGGCGGCCACAACCACTTTCTGGGCCTGCTTAATGGAATCGAGAATTTCCGGCGTCAGGCTCGCGGCAATGGCTGCATCGACGAAGTAGATCTTCGCATTGCGGGCGCGATGGCGAAGCTCAAGTTCGAAGACGCGTCCGTACTCGCTCCGCACATCATCCGTAATCACGACTGCGACGATTGGCCATCGCGTTCCCGAAGCACGATAGGCGGTTCCTTCAGAGCTGGTTTCCGGCATTTTCGTTTGCGCGGACGGAAATGGCAGCGCCCGGCCGTTGTCGCGAACCAGAGTAACCGCGGCGTCGGCAACCTGTTGGGCAAAATCCAGGCTCTCCGGACGGCTCACGATTCGTGATACCTGCTCTAAATCCACGAGCCGAGCTTTATGCAAACCCAACGAGGCCTTGGCGCGCAGAATTTTCAGAACGGATGCATCAATCTGTTGCTGGGAAATATCTTTGCTGCGCACGGCTTGCAAGAGTCCGTTAAATGCGCCGTCCAGGTCAGAGGGGAGCAACACCATGTCGTTGCCGGCCTTCACCGCATCGACCGCGGCTCTGCCTGCGGGATTAGGACCGTTCTCGGGATAGAGGCGCGTAAGGCCGTGCATCTCCAGCGCGTCGGTGACAATCAGTCCCTGAAAATGAAATTTGTCTTTGAGTAGATCGGTGACGATCTTATGCGAAGTAGTCGCTACCTTGTCAGTGTCGGGTTCTAATGCGGGAATGGTGACGTGCGCAACCATTACCGAATCCACTCCGGCTTCAATTGCTCTCTCAAAAGGCGGCAGCTCGACTGAATCGAGGCGCGCTATATCTCCCGGCACCATCGCCACTCCAAGATGAGAATCGGTTGCTGTATCGCCGTGCCCGGGGAAGTGCTTGGCTGTGCTCAGCAGCCCGTATTCGCGGGACCCTTTCACGTATGCCGCGACCATGCCTGCTACCTGTTGCGGGTCTTCTCCAAAAGAACGCGTGTTGATGATCGGATTCTTGGGATTGATATTCACATCTGCGACCGGATAGAAGTTCCAATGCACGCCGATGGCGCGCGATTCCTGCGCGGTGATCTCGGCAAACTTCTGCTCGAACTCCGGATTGAAGGTTGCGCCGAAGGCCATGGCATGCGGGAACGCCGGAGTCTCGTTTAGTCGCATAGAAAGTCCACGTTCGAAATCAGCCGCCACCAGCAGCGGAAGCTTCGACTCCTTCTGGAACAAGTTCGTGATTGCAGCAGCCTCGTAGGGGAGATCTTTCACCAGCAAGCCGTCTGATATGCGGACTGTGAGAATGATCGAGCCAAGATGATATTTTTTGATGGCATCACTAACCTGCCTGTATTCGTCGCTCTCGACGTTGAGAAAATCGGCATAGGCGCGGATCTGAATCATCTGACCTATCTTTTCTTCCAGCGACATCTTCTTTAGCGTCTTCTCGGCCCACTTGTTGCCATCCGACGTGAGTTGTACTGGCCCTGCTTTCAGGAACTTTTCTTCTTTCGCGAAGACAGGAATGACGAGCAGGAGAACGAAAAGGATGGCGCGGAAACGTGAAGTCAGCATGCAGGCAAGATACCACCGGATGTGCTGTGCGTCAGTACCGAGGGCAGCACGCCGAGTGCATTCCGTCGATCAGAGGTACTACACCCAATCCATAGAACGTGTGACTGCTTTCTTCCAGTGGCGATAGAGGTCTTCACGACGCGTTGGCTCCATCTTCGGACTCCAGCGATGATCGACCGACCATGTGGCACGAAGTTCCTCAAGAGTCTTAAAGAATCCCACGGCGAGCCCGGCGGCAAAGGCAGCCCCCAAAGCGGTCGTTTCTTTCACTTGCGGTGAGACGACCTCGCGATCCAGGATGTCGGCCTGGAACTGCATCAGCAACTCGTTCGCGATCATGCCTCCGTCGGCGCGAACCACGTCGACCGGCCTTGCGCAGTCCTGCTCCATCGACTCCAGCACTTCACGCGTCTGGTAGGCGGTGGCTTCTAGAACGGCGCGCGCGAGATGCCCTTTATTGGCGTAGCGCGTGAGCCCGACGATCGCGCCGCGAGCGTTGGCCTGCCAATATGGAGCGTAGAGGCCGGAAAATGCGGGCACAAAATAGACTCCGCCATTGTCGTTCGCGGTGCGGGCCAACGTTTCGATTTCGGCGCTGGATTGGATCAGGCCGAGATTGTCCCGAATCCATTGCACCAATGCTCCGGTAATTGCGACGCTGCCCTCGAGAGCATAGCGCGGCTTTTCATTCCCGAATCGGTAAGCAACGGTGGTGAGCAGCCCGTGCTTCGAGAGAACTCGCTCACAGCCGGTGTTGAGAAGCAAGAAGCATCCCGTGCCATAGGTATTCTTTGCCTCGCCGGGATCGAAGCAGGTTTGGCCTACTAAAGCAGCCTGCTGATCTCCCAGAATCCCCGCCAAGGGGACGCCATCGAGGCTCTTATGACAAACAGCGCCGTAGATTTCTGAGCTGGAGCGGACTCGCGGCAGTATCTGTTTGGGAATCGAGAACAGTTGAAGGAGCTCATCATCCCAATCGCAGGTTTCGAGGTTGAAGAGCTGAGTTCGGCTTGCGTTGGTTACGTCTGTCAAATGAGTGCCGCCGTTGATACCCCCCGTAAGACGCCATGCGAGAAAACTGTCGATCGTACCAAAAAGGATTTCCCCGGCCTGAGCACGTTCGCGCAAGCCCGGCACATTGTCGAGCAGCCAAACCAATTTCAGGCTGCTGAAATACGTTGAGAGCGGCAACCCGGTTTTGCGGCGGACCACGTTTTCCTGCACTGAGAACTTCGGCAGATATAGTTCGGTGCGTGTGTCCTGCCAGACGACGGCATTGGCTACCGGGACTCCGGTATTGCGATCCCAGAGCACGGTCGTCTCACGCTGATTAGTGACGCCGATTGCGGCAAAGTCTTTGGCGCGAAGTGCGCGCTCCTTCATCGCTTCGTCGATGACTTGCAACGTGCGGCGCCAGATTTCTTCGGCGTCATGCTCGACCCAGCCTGGCCGTGGATAAATCTGTTCATGTTCGCGTTGCGCCGAAGCGACTATACGTCCGGAGCGGTCGAAAACGATGAATCGAGTGCTGGTGGTGCCTTGATCGATCGCGCCTATGTAGCTAGACATAGTGCAAGAGCATACAACCTGCGGGCATGGGAAACGGGTTAGTCGGATTCCTGAGCGATTCGTTGCAGAAGACTCAGTGGAGCAGGAGTGAGGGCTCCGCGAGTTTTCTTGTAAGCAGCCCAAAGAAGGGAAGGTTGTGTGTAGCGGACCGGTCCGGGAGGATTCAGAGGTTGCTCACCAAGCAAGAGCAAGGCGTGGAACTTGGTCCCGTTGGGGAACTGGACGTCGGCTTGCGCGCAAACAGGCGTGGAATCCGCCTGCTTACGGGATCCTGGACAATGGTTAACGTCCCAACGCAGTCCAGCAGAAGGTCCCGCCGCGTGCGCGATCCAAAAACCGGCAGACTGGTGAGGTAGCGACGAATCCAGCATCGATACCGGAGCGTTCTTGGCGCGAGCGATGATCTCCTGATCCACCGCGGTTCGATTTTTTGGAATTTCCTCGGTCGCTGCTCCTTCTGACAGCGCAGTTTGCCCGGCAGACGAGTCCGATTCTGCTGGTGCGTTCACCTGAGGAGTTTCCGACTGGGTCGCGGACGGGGTGGAGTTGGATTCATACTCCTTCCATACGAGAAAGATGACAAATGCCATAACCGGCACTGCGAGGAGCAGGAGCTGTTGTTCGCGCGACACAGCTTCATTATCTTCCTGTTTTGGCAGTAGGAAAGTTACTAGTGTGACTCTGGTA
This sequence comes from Terriglobales bacterium, assembly GCA_045808065.1. Taxonomy (GTDB): domain Bacteria; phylum Acidobacteriota; class Terriglobia; order Terriglobales; family Acidobacteriaceae; genus Gp1-AA112. The sequence continues at coordinate 77,393 of JBJMGD010000004.1, forward strand.
GCATTCGCGAGAATGCCGCTGAGTACCTTCTGCGCCACTCAAATCGGCGGGACGAAGAGCGATGGTGAGCTAGACACAACGTACAAATCGGAGGCACAATTGCAGCCAATGTTGAAGAAGGTTCTCATCGGCATAGGCATTCTGGTAGTTGCTCTTGCTGCATTCGCCTTAGTGGAGCTGTATCACTATCCCAAGGCGCAAGTCGCGGCTGCCACATACCAGAACGCACCTGACTTTACTCTACAAGATGGCCAAGGCCAGCCGTTTACCCTTGCGTCCCAGCGCGGCCACAAAGTCGTGTTGTTTTTCTATCGCGGATACTGGTGACCATTCTGCATGAAGCAACTGCGCGAGTTCGCGCAGAGGAAATCAGACTTTGACGCTCAGGACGCGCGCGTGGTGGGCGTCAGTGTCGATGACCTAGAGCACACGCGCAAGGTTTGGAACGAGGTCGCCAAGCACGATGCCATCATCCTCAGCGATCCCGGCGCGAAGGTGATCCGCGAATATGGTTTGTTGCACCCCAAAGGCTACAAAGGTGAGGATATAGCATTGCGGGCAACACTCATCGTCGACAAGAACGGGCGCGAGGTCTTCCGCCAAGTGAGCAGCTCCGTCCCGGACGTGAGGCATGCTGATCAAATCCTTGCAGAGCTGAAGAAAATTCCGTAGCACCCATTTCGTGGTTTGGTGTTTGCGGAGTGCTTCAAAGCCAATCGCAAATCGTCACGTTTAGATCTCACAAAAGTCGCCGGAGGGCTCAGCTTACTGCGCGCCGAGCAGCTCCCGAGCAAAAAAACTCTTGTTGTAAGCTCTTAACTATGGACATGACCTGGGTCACCGATCGAATAGCGGTCGGGGGAGGCATCTGGAACGAGATCAAAATGGTTGAGGTGGCGAGCGAAGGCGTGACTCACATCATCAACATGCAAATCGAGTTTGACGATCGCCACCTAGGCCCGCCTCATGGCATCAAGATCCTTTGGAATCCGACCGACGACGACTTCCAATTCAAGCCGGCAGAGCTCTTTCAACGCGGGGTCGAGTTCGCGATTACAGCTCTCGATCAGCCCAATTCCCGCCTATTCATTCACTGCGCCGCCGGAGTGCATCGCGCTCCCATGATGACGCTCGCGGTCATGCGGGCCATGGGATGGGATCTCAAGCAAGCCAAACAAGTCATTCAAAAGCGCAGGCCAGTGGTGGACTTTGCTGACGTTTATGTGCGCAGTGTGGAGGAGTTCATCAAAGGCTATGCTCCGGAATTGACTGGCGCGGAATAACCCTGCTTTCGTATCATCCTTCACTCCGGTGATCCAAGCCAAACAACATCTGCGCCCGATGCGCGGGGGCGCGCAGAGTCATCTGATGTTCGCTGATGATGGTCATTATTACGTCGTCAAGTTTCAAAACAACCCACAACATGTGAGAGTGCTCGCCAACGAACTGCTGGCAACGCGGATCGCGGATCGCATCGGACTTCCCGTGCCGGTCACCGAAGTCATCGAAGTAAGTCCCTGGCTGATCGAGAATACGGCGGACTTACGCATCCGCACTGGATCATCGACCACTCTGTGCCAAGCCGGGCTTGCTCTTGCTGTACGGTTTGTCCTCCGTCCGCTGGAGGGAACGGTTTTTGACTATCTACCCGCTGCGGCCCTCGATCGCGTGCGCAATCTCGACGCCTTCGCCGGCATGCTCGCTCTCGACAAATGGACCTGCAATACGAATGGCCGTCAGGCGGTCTTCTGGAAGAAAGTCCGCGATAAGAAGTACACAGCAACGTTTGTCGATCAAGGCTACTGCTTTAATGCCGGGGAATGGAGCTATGCCGATTCGCCGCTACGGGGCGTATATCCGCGCAATGAAGTCTACGCCGAAGTGCGCGGATGGGAATCGTTCGAACCATGGCTGTCGCGGATTGAGAGCATCGATCCCCAAGTTCTGTGGGAAATTGCGGAGACGGTTCCACCTGAGTGGTATGGCTCCACTCTCGACGATCTTGAGCGCTTAATCGACGGCTTGATCAAACGCCGTGGCAAGGTGCGCGAGCTAATCGAGGGGTTCCGTAATTCAACTCGCGAACCGTTCCAGAATTGGAAAGAAGAAGTTGCGAGAGTCGGATAAAAAGCGAATTCGCAATTTTCGTTCAAATAACGATATCGACCTTCATTCGCAATAGTCAGCAGCTATCTTCCGCGCTTCGGAGGCTTGGGCGGCGATAGCTTTGGTCTGTCTGCCCGCTTCGGCATTTCAGGACCGGCGAAGCTTGGCGGCCGGAGACGGCCCTCTCGCTTGGGTGGCTTTGGCAGGTTAAGCTTTGGCAGATTCACGCCTGGTGCAGTTGGAGGCAGCGGGGCGGGGATTGTGTCAACAGGATTTGAAGGCAAAGTCCGCCACCGAGACATCGGGAGAATAGGCGCTGGTCGATTCGCAATGTTCTCTAGCGATGGTGGATTGAACCGGGATGCTGGAGTTAGCTTGGCATCCTTCCGTCCGCGGCCATCCAACGGCTTGGACGGTTTTAACATGAGATCGGCGAGATCGAGGTAGTAGCTGTAGGAAGGTTCTGTCAAACCACGACGCCCGCCCTCACCCTTGATCGTGCGCTCCAAACCGGGCGCAATCCACAGTCCCTTGGATCGCACCTTGTGGGCACTAGTGCTTGGTCTTTTCTTCTGCCCCATTGCAAATGGCCTGCGGTCTGAGTTGCGCCTGAGACCAACCATACTAGGAATCAAAGTTGAAGATTCTGTATGGCGCACAATTGCGCAATTTGCGCACTCAAAATAAGCCAGTGAAAATGAGTTCGTCTTTTACCTGCAAAGTACTTGACAGAGTTCCTTCCGGTTAAGCATGCTTCTTGCATGCAGCAATGCCGAAACCCGCGTAGCCGAAGGTCTGTCGAGGCGCGGATGCATCCCGCGGAGATATCACCTTCTTCTCCTGATGTCCTCGATCAGCTCCAGTTCATTCGCCACACGATGGAGAGTGCCACGTCGTTTACAGCTGTCCCAGGATGGGGCATGGTGTTGCTGGGCGGCACTGCGCTCACTGTCGCTTTTTTTGCACGTACCGTGGATTCGCGAGTTACGTGGGTGCTGCTGTGGCTCGGAGAGGCCATGCTCGCCGGATTGATTTCGCTGGTAGCCATGGTGAAGAAGACCGGCAGCCTGGCTAAGCTTGCGGCTTCTATTCCAGCTCGCAAATGCGCCTTGAGCCTCGTGCCACCGCTCGCAGCGGGCGCGGTGTTGACCATCGTCATGATGGAGCAGCATTTGTACTCAGTTTTGCCGGGAATGTGGCTAATACTCTACGGCGTTGCCATCATCACCGGAGGAGCTTTCTCGGTTAGGGTAGTTCCCGTCATGGGAATCTGTTTCGCAGTATTTGGGACCGTGGCTTTGGCCTTGCCCGTTGGCTGGGCGAACGGCATCATGGCAACGGGATTTGGCGGTTTGCACGTGGTCTTTGGAGTTGTGATTGCCCGCAGGCACGGAGGGTAGTGAAGTGTTAAATCAAACCAGGTTGAAATCGAAACAAGTGGATCACGAGCGTTCACGCCCCGCTGCTCGCAGTGTTGCCGTTCGCGGCCAGGTGTCTGCCGCCGAACTCGATCCCGTAATTCACGAGCGCATGCGGTTGGGCATCATCAGCGTTCTCGCCGTCCGCGAAGCTCTTACGTTTTCCGAGCTCAAGCGGCTTCTAGAAGCAACTGACGGCAATCTGAGCGTGCATGCCCGCAAGCTTGAAGATGCAAACTACATCGTCTGCTCCAAGAGCTTTGCGGGACGTGTGCCGCGGACTGAATACCGCATCACCTCCACCGGCCGCAGGGCGTTGGAGCGTTACCTGGACCAAATGGAGAGGATCATTCGGCAAACCCGCGGTGAGTAGAAGTCCGAAGTCGGAAAGGCCCGCTTTCGAACGTACCGCGCAGGACCCCGTTGAAAGTTCCGGTTGATTTAAAATTGCTAGGCTGCAGCCGCCGCCTGCGCCATTCGCATAAGACATACCACAGTCATGTCATTAGGCTCCTGGTTATGGCGAAAGCCAGCGATGGAGAACTGCGGCCCGAACGACGAAGGTTGCTCGCAGAACTTCACTGCTCGGTCTAGAAGTTCATGGCAGAGCTCCTGAGCGGAAGAGAATGTCTGCTCGGCTAGTACTTGGCGAACGCGTTCAGCCCCAAACTCACGTCGACCCGCCGAGCATTCGACCAAGCCTTTTGAAACCAACACAATCGATGACCCCAGCGGCGCCACTGATACCTGGGAGTCATGCGTAGCGTGGGAAAAGAGACCGAGCGGCAGGCCGGTTGGATCTAGTTGTGTGACCTCGCCGTTCGTGCCGATAAACGCGGGAGTATGTCCGGCGTTGACGTAATGGATGAGGCCGAACTGCTCGTCGAGGCACGCCAGGAACGTCGGGGCGGGACGTACTCCGCCGGCACTCTGGATCACAGTACGATTTAACTCGAGCGCAAGTGCGGTGACGCCATCCGACACGTTCCCGTCCTCGTCGCCCAAGAGCTCGACAGAGCGTTCCCGAGTCGTGTCTTGTACAGCGGCTGCTATGTTCAGTGCTTCATCGCGCCTGCCGGCTACATCGGAAAGCAGGAAGAGCGTTCGACTATCGTTGACGGGAAAGAAGTCGTAGTAGTCGCCTCCAACGCGCGATCCTCGATATCGCGCGGACACGCTCAAATCCGCCTTCGCCGGAAGCACCGGCGGCCGCGGCATGCGCAGGTTAGTCTTGGGAGCCTCGCGCTCAGAGAACAGTTTCATGCCAATGTGGGGCGGGGATGTCGAGAAAATACCACAAATGCGCCCGAATGTAGCACTTTGGCAGCAACAAAATGGCGCGTTACTCGGTAACTCGGGGTGTATCGGAGTGAGTTGTGCTTGTCTTTACAGCAGCTCAGCGAAGATGCCTTGCAAATTCTTCTTCCAGCTGCGAGTAGTCGTTATGGGTCGCCGACCTTAACGCCTCTTCCGGATTCTCACCGTCGCTCAAGTACCGCATCATGTCGGCTATGCGATTGATTCCATAGGCATCTCGGATATATTCGACGTAGGCAAGCGACTCCATATACGCGATCGCCGCCTCGCTAGAGTTGTAGCCGATAAAACTGCCTTCCATATCCTGCAACCGTGCCTGGTTTCCTGCCTGGAACAGAAGCATTAGTTGTGTGTGATATCTCGACGCGGACCGGGGCTCCACCAGCTGCGCGAACCCCTCGTTCAACCATACCGGGCACTTGCCGTTCGTTGCCTGTCGGATGAATGAATGCGCAAGTTCATGTTTTAGCACACGCGAGAGTTCCGGAGTCACCGCGTTTAGCCCTTCCACGGGTATGCGCAGCTTGCCGTCATTAAGTGCTGCCGTCCAGGCCGGCGCTTGAGTTACGTCGAAGTAGGTCTGGTTGGTGTACAGCACTACAACAATCGGATCTCGCGGGAGCAGACCCATGCTCGAAACCAGTTCATCAAAGTGGCGTTCCAGTGCCAACAGGATCTGCTCGCGCAGCTTGGGCGCAGCCTTGTCGCCTTCGTAGCGCATGTTGAAATGCGTGCTGGCCTCGCTGCGGAAGTCTGCCTCAGCCTTGGCTTGGCGACTGATTTCCTTTAAGTAATATTCGGCTTCCTTGTCCTCAGGGTCGAGCTGTCTTGCTCTGTTGAACTCTTCTACGGACAGTTGAAGCTTGTCGTTCTTGTAATATGCAAGCCCCAGGAGTTTACGCGCGAAGGTGGAGTCGGGAAGCTTGCGGACTGCGTCTTCCGCGTATCCCTGCGCCTGTGACGCCAAATCTTGCTTCAGCAGTATCCAGGCGTAGATGGCGTCAGCATTGCCGTTCTCGGGAGCTAGGCTAATGGCACGTTCCAGGTGCGTGCGCGCGTCATCTTTCTTTCCTTGCTGTTGCTCCTGCATGCCCAGGGCGATCAATGCCTCCACTACTTCATTCTTGTTACCTGCTTGCTCGATTTGCGCCAACCGTTCCGGACTGATATTACCGTCCGGTGTATGTGCAATATTGCCGGAGTTAACCTTGGGAGCGGCGATATTCACGCCGGCACTCGCGTTCGATGAAGAGCCTGAAGTAGTAATTCCTGCTTCTACGCGCTCGACGGCGGATGTCGGGATGGCATAAGTATCTTCGCCGATGTCATACTCCACACGGTCACTCTTTTGCCTCACGACATCGGCCACAATTGTGCGTCCATTCTTCAGGTGAATAGTGTCGGCCACGGCGGCAGAAGGAAGAGACAACAGGAGAATGGCGATTTGTGAGCGCACTGGCGAGCATTCTAGCAACAGGATTTCTCCTTTCACGGGAACGGTCCTGCCGAGGAACTAACCTTGGTAACTAGGACGAATTCAGTAGGCCACAAGGCAGTGGGGGCTTCGTGTCTTATTGCCGTCGTGTTGGCCCTACTTATCTGCTGTCCCCTCTGGCTATGTGCGCAAACTCCCAACCCCGGGCCTAGCGCCGCGCTATATCGCACGCTGCGCGAATCTGGTCTGGATGTCACCAAGGTCTATCGGGTGCGCGATGCCACCTTTGATCGCGAGGACCTACACTTTGCGCTTAACGATGGCTGGATCATTGTCGGGCAGCAAGTGGCAGGACACATCAACGCTGCCTTTTTTGTCGGAGACGGTGAAGTGCTGTTGATCCCGCCCGATCTGCGCGAGCGGGCCTCGCTCGCGCTGTTCCTGAATGCCGCCGTGATGGAGGAGAAGTTTACGTCGGCATACTTCCGCTTCTTTGACGATCATTTTCTCGAGGAGCTTGAGCCTGCACTACGTAAGGGGGACAATCCTGAAATTGTCACCAAAGCGGACACAGCCGCGAAGGAGTTAGCCAAAACCGACGCTTTGCGTCTGCTGATGGCGTATCTGAACACTCCAGCAAACGCCGGCCATGCCGAGCGATTTTTACACGCGCGTGTAGTGGGAGTCACCCACAGCACCTTTGACATCTTCTACGACGAAGGTGCTCCCGAGCAGATCGGAGTGGGCCAGGTGGGGTACGCTCGTGGAGGACTCGCCTTTTATAACGTTTGGACCTCATTTGCTTCGCGCTCACATCGTGCTGAGGAGCCATCCGCGACAGCCGGTTTGGCATTATTGCCGGGGACCTTTCGAGTAAAGGCGAACGTTCACCCCCCCGATTCGATCGATGGCGATGCCGAGCTCGAGCTGGAGGTCTTACAGCCAAACACGCGCGCCGTGCTCTTCGAGTTATCCCGTGCGTTGAAGGTCTCGTCCGTAATCATGGACGGCAAGTCGCTGGAGTTCTTGCAGAACGAAGCCGTGGAGGGAACACGCATTGCTCGCGAAGGCAACGACTATCTGGCGGTCATTCTGCCGCAAGCGCCCGCCAAAGGCGAGAAGCTCAAATTGCGCATTGCCTACTCCGGCTCGGTGCTCTCCGACGCCGGGAATGGATTGCTGTACGTGGGCTCACGCGGAAACTGGTACCCCAACCTCGGCTTGAATATGGCGATGTTCAATCTTGAATTCCGCTATCCCGCGGACTGGACGTTAGTGGCCACGGGCGAACGAATCTCAGAAGAGACCGTCGGTGAGCAGCGGATCTCACGGTGGGCTTCGAACCGTCCGATTCCGGTTGCCGGTTTCAACCTGGGGCATTACCAGAAATTTGAAGTGCTTGCGGGTAAGGTGAAGGTCGACACCTACGCTGCCTCAGGTGTGGAACGCAGCTTTCCCGTGGCGACTCAGACGATCGTCGAGCCGCCGATCGGGGAGCGGCATTCTGATCGGCAACACACCATTGACGTGCCTGTTGCCCAGCCACGGCCCGCAGGCGAAATTGCGGCCAACGAAGCTGCTTCGGCCATCGACTACCTCGGACCGCGTATTGGGGTTTATCCATTCGGTACTCTGTCACTGACGCAGATGCCGGGTGATCTGAGTCAGGGCTGGCCTGGTCTGGTTTTCTTGTCCAGTTATGTCTTTGTTCCACAGCGGGAGCGTGGCCCGGCAGCAAACTCAGAGTTCGACCGCGTCCTCTTCGATCGCTTGATGGTACCGCATGAGACCGCTCATCAGTGGTGGGGAGACTCTGTCTACTGGACGACATATCGCGACAAGTGGCTGTCGGAGGCGCTCGCAAATTACTCGGCGATGATGAGCTTCGAACGGGATTATCCGAAAGACTTTAGGACTGTGCTCGAGTTTTATCGTACTCGGCTGGCGCGGAAAGGCCCCGACGGCCGACCAAATCGGGAAGCTGGGCCCGTTACCCTGGGTCATCGGTTAAATTCTTCGGCATTTCCTGATGGTTGGGAACTGATCGCGTACGGTCGCGGCACATGGCTGATCCATATGCTCCGTGAATTGCTCCGCGATGGTAACCGGCAGCGGCAGCATGCAGGTTCGAGTGACGCGTTGACTCAGGATTCTGACGCTCTCTTCTTCGCCGTCTTGCGCACACTGCAGCATGACTACGCTGGTAAACAGATGAGCACTCGCGACGTGCAGCGTGCCTTTGAACGCGTGCTGCCCAAGAACCTCTTCTACGAAGGTAAACCCAATCTCGACTGGTTCTTTGATGGTTGGGTGAACGGCACCGCGATGCCGCGCTATCAACTTTCAAACGTGCACTTCGAGCATAGAGGCGCCACGTTGCGGGCTTCCGGAAAGGTCCTGCAAAAAGATTCGCCTGAAGAACTGGTGACGGCAGTCCCGATTTATGCGGAACTCGCTAGAGGCGATCTTCGCTTCGTGGGACGCGTGTTCGCTGATGGGGCGGAGAGTCCTCTCACCTTGGGAGTACCGCCTGGAACAAAAAGGTTGATAATCGATCCGAATGGAACGATCTTGACCACCCCTTGAGGACCTCAGCAAAAGCAGTTGCAATATCTCAAAAGCCGCGGGTTGCGGATTGCAGATATTAGAAATGACGGTTCTGAAGAGCCGGGAAGCGCAATCCTTATCAACTTCCTTCGGGAATCCGCAGCATCCGCGTTTGTCCGCGTGCGCTGTCAATTTGCCTGCAAATTTGTGAACACACCTCAAGCGAATGTATCTTGAAACTGGAATTCACCGACGGAGATGGAAGTCAGGGTTAGAGTTCGGCAACGCGGGCGTTGTCTTCGATTGCCATGTCTTTAAACTCACTGGAGTCAAAGACTTCTCCGCATTCCTGGCACTCTACAAATTCCGCGTCTTCCTCCCGTGCAACTACGCGCACGCGAGGATGCTTGCAGACTTGTTCCATGCTGATTCTCTGAGGTGGAAATTTGGCAGGTGTGGGATGGGTAGTGCTCATATTCGGGAATTTCTAGGTCCGATTCGGGAGATTGTAGCCTTACTAGATACCATGTCAAGCATCTATTTGAGGCCAGCAGATTACGATGAGAGTTGAAGAAGAACAGTTGTCACTAAGGCATTGTTAGTAAACAGTTGTGAGTGTTCAGTAAACCCGCGGACTTCGCCAGATCTTCGTCACCGAATGCCGTTGCTGAATAAGTGAAAAACTGGCCAAACTTGCTTCAGTCCCCTGCTTTCTCCACTTCCACTAGACAGGAATAGAACGTCGGCCCGCCCCCCATGTCCGTAAGTCTTTCGGAAGTCAGAGCATTAATGCCGATGCCGTCGGGCATCAGCTTGGACCAGTTCAGACGTGTCGCCACGACCCCCGGCTGAACGGCTCCGTCTACCAACGCGGTGAGGCGCACTTCGCCGCGATCGTTAAAAACACGCACCGTATCGCCCTCCACGATTCCACGTCGTCTGGCATCCTGGCTGCTTATTTCCAACTTGTTCATTTTGGGTTCGAGAGGCTGATGCGATGTGAGATTGCAGAACGTCGAGTTTAGGAAGTTGTCAGCCTTTCGCGAAAGCAGTTCCAGAGGGTAACTGTGGATTCTTCCAGAGTGGCGCGATTCCGCCGGCGGAAGGAACTTAGCTACTGAATCGAGACCAATCTTTACCAGATCATCATTCACGATGCGGGCTTTGCCATCTGCAGTTGGGAATTCGCCGTCGGCAAACGGCACGAATTCGTCCGACCCAAAATTCAGGCGAACGTGTCCTTCGCGCTCCAGCTTGCTACGGGTTATGTCTTTGAGCCACGGATCCGGAGTATCGAGGGCCCCATCAATCATTTCGTTTATAGACTCCCGGAAACATGGCTCGGCGAAGCCCATACGGTGGGCCAACTCCGCGAACATCTCGACATTGCATTTCGCTTCTCCGACCGGAGCAATCGCCTGGTCGGACATCTGCAGATAGTAGTGGCCATAAGCCTGTTGAATGTCTTTCTGTTCGAAGAACGTAGTGGCCGGAAGAACAATGTCAGCGTAATCGGTGGAGTCGGTGAAGAACTGATCCTGCACCACGGTAAACAGGTCGTCGCGCATAAATCCGCGCACAACATCGTTGTGGTTAGGCGCGATCGCCGCCGGATTCGAGTTGTAGACGAACACCGCCTTTACCGGAGGCCTATGAAACGTGGTTAGCGCTTTTCCCAATTCGGACATGTTCACCACGCGCGACGGCCGTCGAAGCGGACTGCTGAGCATAAGGTCGGGGCGTTCCAGAAATTCTTTGTTCAGTTTGAATGCGCCGCTGCACGAAAGTTGGATGCCGCCGCCTGCGTGCCTCCACGCCCCGATGATGCAGGGCAGCATGGTGATCGCCCGGACATTGGTCCCGCCATTCTGACTGCGCTGCACCCCGTAGTTCACGCGGATTACAGCCGGTGTAGTCGTCGCGTACTCACGAGCTAGCTTAACGATGTCCTCAGCGGCAATGCCGGTCCACTCGGCGACTCGGTGCGGCGGATAATCGCGAACCCGTTCAGCCAGTTGTTCGAATCCATTGACGTGCTTGCGCACGAACTCTTCGTTATGCAGCTTTTCGCCGAGAATAACATGCATCATGCCGAGCGCGAGGGCCGCGTCAGTGCCTGGGTTAATGGGGAGGTACCAATCGGCGCATTGCGCTGTGCGCGTTTTGTAGGGATCTATGACGACAAGTTTCGCTCCATTGCGGCGGGCTTCTTCGATGAACGGCCACAGATGTACATTGTTGCCGTGAATGTTGGCGCCCCACGCAATAATGTATCGGGCGCGCGGGAACAGTTCCGTATCGGTACCGAGCTTCCGGCCCAACACCGAAACCAATCCTTCACCACCTGCGGTCGAACAAATCGTTCGATCCAGTTGCGATGCGCCTAGCCGGTGGAAGAACCGTCGATCCATCGACCCATAGCTGAGCACCGCAGTGGTGCCGGCATACGAATAAGGAAGAATGGACTCGGGCCCAAACTCAGAACTGATTCCGGTGAAGCGTTGCGTGATTTCGTCGTACGCGTCGTCCCAAGTGATTCGTTCAAAGATCTGCCCGACATCCTGCTGCTTGCGCACGCCCCGGCCCTTAGGCGCGGTTCGACGCATAGGATGGAGCACGCGGTCGGGCGAGTAAACGCGGTCAAGGTATTTCGCGACTTTGGCGCACAAAAATCCCCGGGTTACTGGATGCGCAGGATCGCCCTGCAGCTTGATCGCGCGGCCAAGATCATCGACGGTGATCAAAACTCCGCACGAATCGGGGCAATCGTGTGAGCACGCGGCGTGAACGATCTTGGGCATGGATGATTAAGAATTATACGTACAAGCAGCCGAAGACATCGCGGCGTAGCGACGTCTTTGACCAGGTGTAAACAAGCTGTTCACCGTACATTCAACGCTAAATCGAGAGCAAAGTGTAAACAGTACGCGTCTGTCATCCCTCGCTCCGCAACGGCAATTGTACTTCTGCCCAAATTTTTTGCGGAGCGGGGAAGCTGTTCTCGCAAGAGAGATGGAAAGACACCGAACTTCTTTTTGCAACTTCGGTCTACGTCTCGCGTCTAATTCTGGACCGATTACAAAACGCGGCTCGTCTAACGAATGTATTACCTCAGTTACTTTCCTTATCGCTGCGGATGGGAGACTCTGTAATAACGGCTTTATGCATTCGTATGGGAACATTTCGCGGCTTGGGTTTGGTATTTTGGCCACAGCCCTCACTGCTGTCTGCCAGACCAAGGCTGAGCCGGTTCAGCAGTCTGCATTTGTCAGTGTGGCCGCTAGCCGTGAATTCAGCGTCGCAGTCCCACTAAAGCGTCTTTCTCCCGAGTTGGCGCTTGCGACTTACGAGCGCGTTGCCGACGAGCAATCTACCGAATTAGCTGGCTACACGGCAACGAGCGTGATTGACGCTGAATTGCCTGACTCGGAGCAAAAAGCGGAGTTCGAGATGACGCGGCACTACTCGGCTCCTTCGGTTCTCGAATTTGCGCCGCTGCGCTTTACTGGCGATACCTTCGTGAAGACCAATGTGATTGTTCGCCTTTTGGAGTCGGAAGTTGAGCATGTGCGCCGGCAAGAGCAGTCGCAGACCGCTATTACGTCCATCAATTACAAGTTTGGCTACAAAGGGACATCGCAGATCAACGGGATGCCGGTTCACATCTACGAGGTGAAGCCGCACCAGAAGCGGCCGGGACTATTCAAAGGACGAATCTACGTGAATGCATCGACCGGGCAATTGGTTCGTGCACAGGGAAGCATCGTAAAATCCCCTTCGTTTTTCATCAAGAAGATCGATTTTGTGCAGGACTACGCCACTTTCGATGGATTCACCTTCCCAACTCATATGCACTCTGAAGCTCAGACCCGCATTGTGGGCAAGGCCATCGTCGATATCACGCATCGCAACTACGAACCTCGATTTGCCAGCGATACCGCTTCTCGGTCGCAGGCGGGCATACTGACCGACGGCACGAACTAGCTTTCCCCCTCTGCGAATTCGCCATAAACGCCTCATCCGCTGAATGCGTGCCTGATGTGCTCACCAATATCTCAGAGCACCTGCCATGAAACCCTTGTTGCTAGCGCCGGCGATATTGGTAGGTTTGATCGTCAACATGGTTGTGATTGGAGCGTTGCTGCCCAAGCAACGCGCCGCAGCCTTCAACGCCATTTTCAGAACGAGTGTTTCGCTCATTTCGCGTCCGCAGGACTGGCGCACCGACCTGAACCACTACAAGCTTTACCGACGACGGTGGCGCCACAAGATGAGCGAGACTGACTCGCGTGGCCAGACAATAACCTATGAGGTCGTTGAATCGCAGTCCCAAACCTTATTTAGGCGTGCAATTGCACATAAGAATCTTCCCTTTGGCGGGACCTGGACGTGGAGCATTGAGCCGCACGACGGCGGCGGCTGCTCAGTGCAAATTTTAGGAAGACGGGGACATTCATAATCCGCTTTTTCGCGTCGTGTGACGCGTCATCAATGGGTTATACAGGCACTATCGACAAGTACCTCGCGATGCTCGCCAACGCGGTGAAGCAGCGAAATGTGGCTGTGCCTTCTTCGATGTGCGTGGCGAAAGTGCGGCGACAAAGCGCGCTTGCCGTTGCACCAGCCTGATCTAGTGTCGCGTGAAAATTCCAGCGGCTCCATAACCAACCGCTAACGCGAGTACCGCGCTGACGCCGGCGATGGGCGCGAAATGGCGCCTTATATTGCGCTTCACGTCGGTTCGCTCTTGCACTTCATGGCGCACCACTGAGCGCAGCTGCTGAACATCATTGTGAAGGCTTCGGCGCTGTTCGGCTGCGCGCTTTTCCAGGATCTCGGCGGGTAGTGATGGCTGTGTCATGCCTGTGACCTCGCTTCATTCTGAATCCAAATTTGATCTTCTTTCAGCACCCGCATGGTCCGCGTCGGAGCCAAGCCCGCCTGGGTGAGCTCTCTCTTTCCGAGGTAAAACAATCCGCCGGCAAGAATGAAATATGCAACCGTCACGATCAGCGCGCCGTAACACCATGCGTAGGGACTTGGATAGAAGATTCCGCCAAAGAACGCGACGAATGCGAAGGTTAACGTCAGCAGTGCGACGACAGCCAACAGAGCCGCGACCACGAGCATGGGGATCGCAACCTTCCAGACCCCCACCTTCTCTTTCATTTCTTGGCTGAGCATCTGCAATCGCGTCCCGACAAAGTCGCGTGCGTCGTTTTTCAGCTCGGCGACCACCTGTCCGATAGATCGATTATTTTCAGTAACGACTTGCATTGCGCGACCTCATAATTCGAAGTGAAACTCCTACAGCAAAAGCGGCTCCGGCGATTCCTGCCAGCACATGAATCGGACGCTCATGAATGAGCCGCTCGCCCCGCCAGCGTGCTTGCTGCACGTTGACTCGAGCCTTGGCCCGCAGCTCTCGGGTGCGTTCATCAAGTTGCTGCTTGATCTCGCCAGCCCGTTGCGTGACGTTTTGAGTCAAGTCATCGGCTTTATCGAGGAGAACGCGTCCGCGTTCTTCCGCTACATCAACAAACTCCCGTGCCCGGCGCTGTGCGCTCTCCGCGATTGAAGATGCAGAATTAGAAAGCTGTGCGGCAGCCCCATCGCCTGCTTCCTGCGCCCGATCACGTACTACGTGCAGCCCGCGCCGCGCCGTCTCGGGTACGCGACGAGCCTGCGTAACCGCCCTTCCCAGCGCAGATCCGATCTGCTCGGCGGTCCGGTTCAGTCGTGCGTTCCCGGGTTCCGGCAATTCGCGTTCCGGCCTCATTCCGCCCGTGATAATTGGATTCTCCAGTGGAGCCCCGTTGCCCAGAGCATTTCCTGGGTTCTGCTCAAGTCCTGTTCTTACCGGCTCAGAGGTCCTCGTATCAAATTCGGTAAAGTCTCTGCTGTGCAAAGGATCTGCCATTGCACCCTCCTGTCGCTTGCGTCCACAGGTTTCACTTGGACTAAAGATTTGGATGTGTGATAACCATGCGGTGTTTACAGCACATGCATAGTTTCGACGCTTTTAAGCGCCGCACAGAGCTGTTGCTTTGGAGCTGCTAGGAGTGCCGCCCCCGACCTTGCTTAAATGCACACTCAAGAGACAGGTACGTGCAGTCACTCTGACGCGGAGGAGCTGTGCCCGGGAATTCTGCCTACTTCGCCCTTCATTTATACTCACTAGTTTCGCCCGAGCACTGGAACCGATATGAAGATCTTGGTCTGCATGAAGCAGGTACCCCAGAAAGACGCTCCTCTCAAGCTCAATGAGGGTGGCACCTGGATTCGCGAAGATGTCTCCTACGAAGTCAACGAGCCAGATGCTTATGCGTTGGAGGAAGCGCTGCGGCAGAAGGAGAAACACGGTGGAGAGGTGGTTGTGATCACTACGGGCCCGGCGCGCGCGCAGCAGGTCTTGCGCGAGGCACTGGCTAAGGGCGCAGATCAGGCCATTCACCTCGAGGGTGCGGAGTTCGTCGGCCTCGATTCCTTCAATAGCGCCAAAGCCATTGCAACCGCCATTAAGAACGAGCAATTCGATCTCATCTTTACCGGTCTTCAGTCTGACGATTACGGCTATGCGCAAACCGGCGTGCTGCTCGCCGAGATTCTAGGATGGCCGCACGCCACCATCATCATGAGCATTGAAAAAAGCGACGGAGGTATCCGTCTCAAGCGTGAGCTCGAGGCAGGCTTTTTCCAGCACCTTGAGATGCCTCTTCCGGCGGTGCTCACGATTCAATCGGGCATCAACAAGCTGCGCTACGCGACCCTGATCGGCATCAAGCAAGCCAAGAACAAGCCATTGCGGAAAGTCACCTACCCAGAGGTACAACCGTCGCTTGGACCGAACTTGCAGAAGATTGAGAAGCTCTACGTCCCACAGAAACAGAAAAAGACAGAGATGTTGGATGGTTCTCCTGCGGAAGTCGCGAAGAAGCTGGTGGACAAATTAAAGAACGAAGTCCGGGTGCTCTGACCTCAGCTTGAGTCGTTTGCATCACACTGAATGTGCGGTTCTTACAAACGTTCAGGAGGAGTACATGGGGCTTCCGGAGAAGAGAGACGAACTAAATCGGGTAGATGAGCAGACGGCTTTGAATCGTCTCGATGACCAAAGCTGTCAAGGACTGACCGAGGGCAAAATTGAAGAGCGCTACGCCATCGAGGATCGCGAGTACCGGGATGAGCGTCATCGTGACGAGCACAGGGATCACGGTCACGAATTTGCCCGCGATGTCCATCCGGAGCGTTATCCGCGCGAATCGTTGAGCCGGCTCGAAGAAGGCATTCTGGAAGACGATGAACTGCGTCACTCGCATGATCGCCTGGCCCACACGGGTCCCGACCTCGAATCGCGCATCGGTGACACCCGCAATCTGAGCCGGACGTTGGTCGTGCTCGGCAGCTGCCTGCTCATATTCGCTTGGGTATTGCTGTTGTGGGTGGGATGGGACGTGCGCAGCGGCCAGACATTCTTCATCACCATGTGCGCGGTCGCTATCGCTGCAGGGCTGGGCCTGATCGTTTGGGGATATATTGAGAGGCAACGTGTAATGGGTTTGCGTACTCGGCTGGCCAGACCGATTGAGGACCGAATTGAGCAGGCTCGAGACGAACACAGCTTTAGAGAAAGTGATCACGCCGCGTAAGGCGCAAATCCTTGTGCTCGTGGGTGCAGTTTTCCTCCTGCACGCAGCGTGTCTGCTCTTGTTGTGGCCAGAGCATTGGCCGAAACACTACAAATGGTTGCTGTTGCCCGATAGCGTCAGCGCGTACTTCGTGCTCGCACTCGGCTTGCAGCAGCTAAAGCCCACAAGCAAGAGCGAGCACGAGGGATGACAAAGCTAATAGCTTCTCATCTTCCACCCCATTCACTTCTTAACATCGTGTTCGCAGCTCATCGTGAAAAGGAATCATGGCAGACACAATCCTGGTTATAGTTGAACAGCGCGAGGGAAAACTTAATCGCGTCTCGATGGAGACGCTCACGGCCGCGCAATCCATTTCATCGCAAACGGGCTGGACTCTCGAAGCAGCGACAATTGGTGGCAACATCGATGCGGTTGCGCAAGAGATCGCCAAAGTCAAAGTCGCAAGGGTATACGCGGTCGCATCGCCGCAGCTCGAGCATTACACGGCCGACGCCTATGTCGCGGCCTTAAAGCAGTTCGTCTCCTCCAACCAACCAACGCTCGTACTGATGCCGCATACCTACCAAGTGCGCGACTTTGCTCCTAAACTCGCTGCTGCGCTTGCACGAACGCTGATCAGCGACTCCGTCTCTTATCGCAAAGACGGGGCCAAACTCATCTTCACGCGCCAGATGTTCCAGGGCAAATTTGCCGCCGACGTCTCCTTCAGCTGCGACCCACCACACTTCGCAACGTTCCAAGCCGGTTCTTTCCGTGGAGACAAGGTCGAAATGGGAACAAACCCAGCTCCCATCGAAAAAGTAACCGCACTGGTCGACGCCGCGGCGGTCCGCGTCAAGCCGCTGGAGATCTTCAAGGAAGCCAAGCAGGCTGTGGACCTCACGCAAGCCGAGATCATCGTGTCCGTCGGACGCGGAATCAAAGAACAGAAGAACATTGAAGTAGCAAAAGCGCTTGCCGAAGCGCTAGGCGGAGAGATCGCCGCGTCCAGGCCCATCTGCGATTCAGGATGGCTCCCGATGGATCGCCAGATTGGTTCTTCTGGACAAACCGTCGCTCCCAAACTGTATCTCGCTTTGGGAATTAGCGGCGCGATTCAACACATCGTCGGAATGAAAGGCGCACGCAGCATCATTGCCATCAATAAAGATGCCGAAGCGCCAATCTTCGAAATCGCTGACTTCGGTGTCGTTGGAAACCTATTCGACATAGTGCCAGCGCTTACGGAAGAAGTGAAAAAGACAAAGGTGTAGGAAAGAGTTTCGAGCTTCAAGTTTCGAGCTTCAAGTTGGTGAACGCTTCCCTTAAGAATGATTTTCCGAACTCCCATCCCCAACATCGAGCGTCCGCAAATGGAAGCCGACGTCGTAATCGTCGGCGGCGGTCCTGCAGGAATGGCTTGCGCGCTCCGTCTTTCGCAGCTCATCGATGAGCACAACAAGAAGAACCCTGACTGGCCGCTCAGCAAAGAGAACATTTACGTCCTCGAGAAGGCACGCGAGGTCGGACAACACTGCCTCTCTGGCGCATTGCTCGATCCGCGTTCCATGCGCGAGCTCCTGCCGGGATTTGAAAAGGAAGCTCCGCTCGACGCCGAAGTCACCAAGGAGGCGGTGTACTACCTCACGGAGAAATCCAAATTCAAGTTTCCCATCAATCCGCCACCGATGCGCGATCACGGCAATTACGTGATCTCGATCAACAAGTTCGTGAAGTGGCTGGGAGAAAAAGTTGAGCAGGCGGGGATCACGATCTTCACCGGATTCGCCGGCTCCGAACTGCTTGTGGAGAACGATCGCGTGATCGGCGTCCGCACCGACGACAAAGGACTCGATAAGCAGAATCAGCCCAAGTCGAACTTCGAGCCCGGCTACGATCTCAAGGCAAAGGTGACCATCCTTGCCGAGGGACCGCGCGGCTCTCTCACGAAGCAGCTTGTCGGGCGCTTCCAACTCGACCGCGAGCGCAATCCGCAGACCTACGGCGTGGGCGTGAAGGAGCTCTGGGAAGTTCCGCCCGGCCGCATCGCGCCTGGCGAAGTGATCTACACCCTGGGATGGCCGCTCACCAGCCAGGAATATGGAGGCGCCTGGGTCTACGGCAGCAAAGACAACATCGTCTCGCTCGGCTTCGTCACCGGACTGTCGTACAAAGATCCCCGCCTCGACCCGCATCACGTGATGCAGACCTTCAAGACGCATCCGTTCATGCGTCGTCTGCTCGAAGGCGGCAAAATGATCCGCTACGGCGCCAAGACCATGCCCTATGGTGGATGGTTCTCC
This sequence comes from Terriglobales bacterium, assembly GCA_045808065.1. GTDB lineage: Bacteria > Acidobacteriota > Terriglobia > Terriglobales > Acidobacteriaceae > Gp1-AA112. The sequence goes on from JBJMGD010000004.1 coordinate 96,150, forward strand.
GTTCCGCCGCTCGCGGGCGACGGCTGGATGATCACCGGTGACTCCGCCGGTTTCGTCAACTCGCAACGGCTGAAGGGCATCCACTTGGCCATCAAGAGCGGCATGCTCGCCGCCGAGACCGCGTACGAAGCGTTGGTCAACGGCGACTTCAGCGTGAACCAGCTTTCCAATTATCAAACCCGCGTCGAGAAGAGCTGGATTCGCGAAGAGCTATGGAAGGTCCGCAATTTCCACCAAGCATTCGAAAATGGGATGTTCGAAGGCATCATTCACACCGCTGTGCAGCAGGTTACCCTCGGACGCGGACTGCACGAGCGCTATACCGCCCATGAAGGTCACAAGCGTCTTGTCCACATTGGGACTCTGCCCGCCGGCGGGTTCGGACGCGAACACATCCTCGATCCAGCCAAATGCGACGGCAAATTAACATTCGACAAGCTAACCGATGTCTATCACTCAGGCACCAAGCATGACGACGATCAACCCATCCACCTGGTGATCCACGATACCGATATCTGCAACACGCGGTGCACGGTAGAGTACGGAAATCCCTGCCAGCAATTCTGCCCGGCAAAGGTGTACGAGATGGTTGAGGCGTCTGACGTGCCCAACGCAAAACAAATTCACGTAAACTTCGCGAACTGCGTCCACTGCAAAACCTGCGACATCATGGACCCATACCAAATCATCACATGGGTGCCCCCCGAAGGAGGCGGCGGGCCAAACTACGATGGTATGTGACAGCCGCAGTGCCGTTGCCTGGCGCCGCGTTAAACAGCTGACATGTGAGCGCCGTCCGGAGCCGTTGCCTGACGCGCGGCGGTGCCGCTAGAATGGTGGAGCTCCCAAAGATGTAGGCGCGTAGCTCAGTTGGTTAGAGCGCTACCTTGACACGGTAGAGGTCAGGAGTTCGAGTCTCCTCGTGCCTACCATTCTTTTCCTCAATAAAGACGCGGGTTTCCGGCAGTTAGCGGCCTTGCCCTATTGTCCCGAGTTTTGTGGCTGACTCTCCTTATTTGCTCCTAACCGCTGTGAGACTTCTGGAGGGCGACCTTAGTTCGGTAGGCGTTCTCAACATGCCGTGTCGTTTCTCGCTGGCCGGGTGTAGCCTCGCCGCTTCGGAATCGAGCCCTGCGCGTTGCCGCGCATACGCCGCATCCCAGACCCGGAGGTTCAAGTCTCTGGACTTGAGTTTCCCGCTGACACCCGACGTAGTGATCGCCGATTCCTCGCGAATGGTCAAGCGCTGGGCAGCGCAGCCTCCAAGGCGCAACCAGCGGCCCTGGGACAGGTGTGCGGCTTAAGAACAACTGTATTCACAACAGAAAGACCATCGTATCAGTCCGAATGGCAAGAGTAAGCACGGTTACGGCGGAAGGGGTGAATACACGATTTTCCGCAGCTGGCGCAGGCCGAAGCGCGCATCCTGCCAAAACAACTCCATTCCGCCGCCGACGCCATGATCCTGCACCGCCTCCTCGATTTGCGCCATGATCAGCTCCCATCGTGGACTGGGTTACACGAAGACATCGATCTCGGCGGGCGTTCAACTTTAACCGAAGCCATTCCAGCAGCGGTGGCCGCTTGAATTCCCAATTCTGAGTCTTCGAATACCAAGCACTGTTCTGGTGGTACTCCCAGCCGGGAAGCAGCAACTAAAAATGGTTGCGGGTGGGGCTTGCTATGCAGGTAGTCACCTTCACAAACGATCACTGCAAATTTGTTGAGAATCCCCAGCGCGGTTAAGGATGCGATCACAGACTCGCGTCTGCTTCCGGAGACCAGGGCATAAGGGATTCTGCCGTCCTGAGCCTTGATGTGTTCCATCACTTCAGCTACAGGCTGCAGTTGCGGAATAAGTTTGAAATACAACGCTTCTCTCTGTCGGTCCACAGCCTCCACCGGCATATTCAGACTCTGCATCTGGTTAAGCCTTGCAATAATTTCGGTCGGGGGCTTACCACCCCACGCATAAAATAGCTCCTCATCAAACGCGCAATTCCACTCGCCGAGAGCCTGACTCCACGCCACGTAATGAAGCGGCATCGAGTCGGCAATGGTGCCGTCGCAATCAAACAAATACGCCCGAAATGAACCTGGTGGCACTGGAAGTTTCACTCGTAATGGCCTAGGTTCATCTTAATAGGGTGGACGGGATTCTGGCTGATCGGGCGGCTGGCGTCGCTTGGCCATCTTCCTGAGGTCTTCGATGTTGACGATGCGAAGAGGAGCGAGTCTGGTCGCATTACATACGAAGGTTGGCATGTTTTGGAGAAATTAGCGGGACGCGGGGGACAAGTGGATTCCGAGATAGTTGCCGTATCCCACAATTACAGTAGAACCAACCAGCACAAAGAGGCTGAGCGCGACCAGCCACTTGGTACGATTACCAACGCCTCTCCATTCTTTAAGCCCGATACCCCACAACGTACTGAAGATGATGATGCTGGCCATGTGCAGCGTCCAACTGGAAAATTTGAATCTTCCCATTTTGGTTTCGCCCATAGTGTAGAAGAAGAACTGCATATACCAGGTCGTTCCTGCCAACGCAGAGAACAGATAATTTGCAAGCATGGGCGCTCGCGCAGGCTGCTTCGCGCGCACTGCCACTGCAACGGCCATTTCCTCCGCGGGAGCGTCGGTTGCAGTTTCGAGTATGTGCTCATCGGCACGCGAGGGCACTGCTCCACGTACTTCGGAATGAAAGTATTGATAGCCGGTCTTATTGCGGACGTTGAGAATCAAGCACCAGATAAAGTTCGTAGTGAAGCCACCTAACAAAAGCACAACCAAAACGGGAAGGCCTTGCCAGAGTGGTGGTGTGCCGTGTCGGATGGTGAGTTCCTTGATGGGGTCACCTGCGGCAAGACCATACGCAAAACAAGCACTCATTACACCGCAGAAGGTCGCAACCAGGAGTCCTTTCTTTAAAGCAAACTCTTTGATTGAGGCTCGCTTCTGCTCTTCGGAGAGTTCCCGCTCTTTACTCATGCCAGCAAGTCCGGCAAAGATGATGCCGGCCAGGCACGCGCCAACACCAATCAGGATGACGCGTCCTGATGTCGTGCCGAGTACTTCGCTTACGAAGACGCCGCGAAAGATTGGCGGCATCAGCGTTCCAAATGCTGCCGTGTATCCCAGGGCAACAGCCATCCCCAAGGACATTCCCAAATAGCGCATCGTAAGACCGAATGTCAGTCCGCCCAGTCCCCATAGGACTCCGAAGAAAAAGGTCCAGAAGATGCTGCTTGATGGGGCTTCATGCAGAACCGGTCCGAGATCGTGGGTCATGGCCAGAGCCAGGATCCAGGGCACAATGATCCAACTGAAGAATCCACCTACAAGCCAATAGGTTTCCCACGCCCAAACCTTCACTCCGCGATATGGCACATAGAAGCTGCCCGACGCGAGACCGCCGAGCCAGTGGAACAAAACACCGATGGCGGGATTAGGATTCATTTGAGAATTGCAATCGCGGCATAAACCATCGCGACTTTAAGTCCTGTCTGCGGGGGTGTCAATACAAAAACAGTATTTCAAATGAAACCATGATAATCCGGTTGTATACTGCGGTTTCCGCGAATTCAAATCTTTTTAGGCGAACTCAGATTGCCGAAGACAGCTCCCAAAAGACTGTACCTGATTCCAGTTCTCTCGAAGGCGCTTGACATACTCGAGTTGCTCCAGAAAGACAATCAACCGCAAAGCCTGGAATCAATCTACGAACGAACGAACATATCAAAAACGACTGTCTACAGAGTTTTGAAAACCCTAGTACACCGCGGCTATTTAGCCCAGACCCAAGATGGCTTATACCGTATCGTTTCCCGCCCTCGAAAAATCCGCTTCGGCTTCGGCAGTCAGTCTTCGGAGATGCCTTTTTCCGTGGACGTAACCAAGAGTCTTAAAGGGGCTTCAGTTTCCGCAGGTGTGGACCTTCTCGTCCTAGATAATCGTTACGATGCTACCGTGGCCTTGGAAAATGCCGACGAGTTCGTTCGGCAGCGCGTAGACCTCGTGATCGAATTTCAGATTGACGAGCACGTAGCACCCATGATCGCAGACAAGGTGCACGGGGCCGGCATCCCGCTGATTGCCGTCGATATACCCCACCCACACGCTACGTATTTCGGTGTGGACAACTACAGAGTCGGGTTCGAAGCCGGTGAATGTCTTGCGCAACATGCAAAGGCGGTCTGGGACGGCACCGTGAAGTGGGTGATTGGTCTTGGTATTTCTGAAGCAGGTCCGTTGGTGCAGAGCCGAATTACGGGTGCCTTTGCCGGAATCCGATCGCGCCTTCCACAACTTCGAGATGAGACAGTGTCCTTGATTGATGGCGAAGGCTTGGCCGACAAAAGCTATCGCCTGATACGCGATTTTTTGCGCAAGCACCCCAATGATCGCGGGATCCTGATAGCTGCGGCCACAGACACGAGTGCTCTAGGTGCGCTGAAAGCCGTTCGTGAACTCAGGCGTGAGAGCCACGTGGCCATCGTCGGACAAGATTGCATCGATGAGGCGCTTGCGGAAATGCATGTCCCCGGAACTTCTTTAATCGGATCTGTCTCGCATGAAGCTTCTTCTTACGGTCCAAGGTTGATTCATATCGGCTTGGCGCTGCTGAATGGTCAAACCGTCCCTCCTTATAACTACGTTGAGCACAAGCTGATTACAGCTTCCTCTTTGTCGAAACGCTCGCGAGCGGCCAGGTAAGGTTTGCTTCCACCGATCGCGAGTCGGCTACTTATCACCGCGTGATTTCAATAGAGAAATTATTCCGATTTATCTTGACAATGAAATTCTGAACTGACTAAAGTGCCCACGCTGCTTTCTACTTCGCTGCCGAGGTGCACTGGAGGTTGAATGACGACCAAAAGAAGTGCTCACGTTTTTGCCTGCTTGCTAGTTGTTATTGCTTTTGCAACTCTGCTGATGGCTCAGGGAGGCGCAACGGGAACCATTTTGGGAACTGTCACCGATAGTTCCGGCGCTGTGGTCGCCGGTGCTGATGTAATAGTCACCAACACAGCCACGAACCTCGCTCGCCCTACTAAGACGACGGCTTCCGGTGACTTTACGATTCCTTACTTGGCTCCGGGTGTTTACAGCGTGTCGGTGGATGCCAAGGGTTTCCAACGACAACACGTGAATAGTGTCAATTTGGTCGTTGCCCAGCAGGCACGTGTTGATGTGACCTTGAAGGCTGGCGCGGTGACTGAGATCGTTGAGGTCACGAGCAACGCGGTCCAGCTCGATACAGACACTTCGGCAATTTCGCAGACCGTGAGTCAGAAGCAAGTAGATCAATTGCCCCTGAACGGCCGCAACTTCCTGAACCTTCTGTTTATTACCCCCGGTGCAGTCCAGACCGGCGGCGAGCAATCCGCAATGCGGCAAGGGCAAGGGAACGCTATCAGCATTAACGGCGGTCGGCCCGAATCCAACAACTACATGCTGGACGGCTTGGCCAATACCGATCCCGCCCTGAGTACGCCTGCCGTAATTTTGTCGCAGGACGCGATCCAGGAGTTCAAGATCCTGGGCGAAAGCTACTCCGCGGAATACGGTTATAGCGCCAACCAGGTGTCCATCGTAAGTAAGGGTGGTACCAACTCCCTTCATGGGACGGCATTCGAATTCTTCCGAAACGACGCCCTCGATGCGCGGACCCCTACGCCTTTTCAGACGACGGCGATTCATCCGGAGCTGCGTCAAAATCAATTCGGCTTCGTCCTTGGTGGCCCGGCATACATTCCCAAGATTTACGACGGACGAAATAAAACCTTCTGGCTCGCGAACTATGAGGGTTGGCGAATTGTCAACGGAGGAGTCTTGCGAGGGATTGTCCCAACCCCTGCGGAACTGCAAGGGAATTTTAGCGGGTTAGGTCTGCCGCCGTTTGATTTGACGCCTGGGTCACCGTGCCGGACCGCACTCACTGCCCCCACTCCGCGACCTTGCATGCCCGGAAACCCACAGACCGGTCTGCCGTTTGCAGGTGGCGTTGTGACAGGAGGTCTTTCCCGGCTCGCCCAAGTCGAACTCGGAGCCGGGGTGTTTCCTGCGCCGACTCCCACATGCGTTGCAAATTCAAACAATTGTGGTGGAGGGATCAACAATTTCCAGGAGGCGGTTGGCTTCCCCCTTACCACGAATCAGCAGACGTACAGAGTGGATCAGGAACTGGGAAAGATGGGGAAAGTTTTCTTCCGTTACACCAGATCCGATTTCGACAACGCTGGTCCTCAGGGCGGGTATGTGTCTCGGAAATTCAGTGTCAATACTTTTAGCGAACAGTCCAGAAGCTGGACGGTTTCGCACACGATAGCGTTGGGCACCCAGAATATGAACAACTTCCGCTTCGGGCACTTGGGTGCGATCGCGATCCAAGGCGCACCGGGCATTACCAATGCCCAGATCGCCCAACTCGGCTTGAAGGGCGCATTTACACAACTGCCTAGCTATGCGGCCGGTATCCCCACATTGACCTTCGAGGGCACCTTGTTGAGCACGACCGGCAGCCCAGTTAACACTCCCACTACCAGCGACACTCCGACTTGGGAGTTTGCGGATTCGTTCACTATGATTCGTGGAAAACACAGCTTGAGTGTGGGTGCCGATTTCCGGCATTTTGTGGAATCCCGGAATTTAGCTACCAATTACCTGGGTGGTTATACCTATAACAATGCCACCGTATTGAACAACAACGCCGGCTGCACGACTCCGTCTGGAATTTGCGGAACCGGTAACGAAGTGGCAGATTTCCTTCTGGGCTATTACACCACCGCTGCCGCATTCACTCCCGGCCCGCTTAGCCAGCAATCCAGTCCCGGCAACCTGCACCACTATGTATTCAACTATTTTGCCCCGTACGTGCAGGATGACTGGAAAGTGAACACGCGTCTGACCTTGAACCTTGGCTTGAGGTGGGATTGGCGGAACGTTCCTTACGAGCAGAACGACGACATGTTCTGGTTTGACGATCAGAATATGCCGGGTGGATCGCGCTTCACCGGTGGTGGGCTCTGTTTTGCAAACAAGACTTTGTTGACCGATGGCATCGCTCCTGCCGGCAATGGCGTTTACAATTATTGCGGCCGGCGCAACCCAGCGGATAGTTCCAAAACGCCGTTTGCTCCAAGGTTTGGTTTTGCTCTCAGACCATTCGGGGACAATAAAACTGTGGTACGCGGTGGATACGGGATCTTCCAGGATTCTTCTTTAGCTCGTGAGATCGACAATTCTGGCGACTTCTACCCGTACGTGCTGCGGAGCTCTATCAATCCGACTCAAACTGCCACTGTGCCCAAGACGACGGATGGGTTATACCCGGATAACTCAGCGCCCCTTCCCATAACCAAAAAGTTATTTGGCAGTCAGTTTGTCGCTGTCGTCATCTCCGACAAGCCACGCAACCCATATGTGCAACAGTACACACTCTCCGTGCAGCGGGAAGTCGCCAGAAATACAACACTGGAAGTAAACTACATCGGCAATCATGCTGTGCATTTGCTTAATCGCGTCAACCTGAACACGCCTCCGCTGCTTACCGGTACTCAGTTGGCTAATTGTCAGGCGGCCTTCACTGCAGGGAATGCAGCAGCGTACAACGCGAACAGTTGCGGGTGGACCAGCCGCGCACCCCTCCCGAACTTTGGCGCGCCAGCTGCACTGAACAGCAGCTGGAGCGGTTATTCCAACTACAACGCTGGAAACGTAAAGCTTGAGCATCGCTCAGGTGATCTGGCTTTGTTGAGCATTTACACCTACGCCAAGAGTTTGGATGACAAGTCGGCGCCTGCCGGCATCGGCGCGAACGGTGCGGGATTCGCGGGACACCTGGATGACCTTAATCCGCATCTGGATTATGCTCCGTCCGACTTCAACGTGAAGCACCGGTTTGTCAACAGTGTCGTTTATGGGTTGCCGTTTGGACGTGGCAAACACTTCGTCAGCGGCGCGAACAAGGCTGAGGACTTAGCGGTTGGCGGGTGGCAATTGAGCATCATCAACACCTTCCAGACTGGCTTCCCGTTTTCGGTTACCGCGACTGACCTCGGGTTGGCGGGTAATAATGCCTATCAAAGCTTCGGGCAGCGGGCAAACATAACGGGAACCCCAACTCTCTTGAAGAACGTTGGCCAGTGGTTCAACACAACTGCCTTTTCCCAGCCTGCTTTTGGGGTTTATGGCAACTCAGGGCGTAATCTTTTTACGCAGCCAGGAATTAACAACTGGGACATCGGTGTAGCGAAGACGTTCCAATTTACCGAGAGAGTAGGTTTCCAGTTCAGGGTAGAAGGCTTCAACGCTCTTAACCATACTCAGTACGGTGTAGATCCTACGCAACCGGGTGTTTCAAATGGGTCCAGTGCGGTGAATGCGAATGTCAACAGTCCGACCTTCGGGAGACTGACGAGCGCTCGCCCTGGGAGAGTCGTGCAGTTGGGAAGTAAACTGATTTTCTGACGGTTTACCCTTAAAGGCCGCCTGACGGAGGTCTGGCGGCCTTTCTCATATGCGCAGCGACTAATGCTCACAGGCCAGGAGGTACGCTTCCTAAAGAATTCTGATCTCCGGTGGAATTTGATCGTGAATAAACCCATAAAACAGACCGGCAAACTATTTTTAGCGGTATGTGCGCTGGTTTGCTTCTCTGTTGCTCACCAACCCTCTCCTTTAGAGCGACAATATAAAGCCGCTCAAGAAGCACTAACGGCCGGAAATTATCCTGAAGCTCAAAGACTGTTCGAAAAGCTTGCGCTGGCTAATCCCACTGTTGCAGAAATCCATGCAAACCTCGGATTGATCTATTTCGAAGAGAGAATGTTTCAGCCCGCAATTAAGGAATTGCGCGGAGCCTTGAAGTTAAACCCGCGCCTCTCAAGGTCTGCTGCCGTCCTCGCGATGTCACTATCCGAAGTTGGCGAATTTACTGAGGCGCTACCAGGGCTTGAGAAAGGCTTCCATGCTTTAGATCCCGAAATCAAACGCATGTGCGGGCTCCAGTTGGAGCGCGCGTATACCGCATTGAAGCGCGACAGTAAAGCCGTCGAAGTCGCGCTGGAGCTGAACCGTCTCTATCCCGATGACGCCGAAGTGCTCTACCACAACGGAAAAATCTTCGGGAATTTCGCTTTCTTGACCATCCAGAAGCTGGCGCAAGTGGCGCCGGATTCGATTTGGAGACATGAAGCGGCGGCTGAGGTATACGAAAGTCAGGGAATGAATGATCTGGCCACGACAGAATTCCGCGAGGTGCTCGCGCGTGATCCGCAACATCCCGGTATTCATTTTCGGCTCGGCCGAATCTTGCTGGCACGCTCTCGCGTCAACTCGTCACCGGATGACGCAACGCGCGCGCTAAAAGAATTTCAGCAAGAACTACAACTCGATCCCACCAACGCAAACTCAGCCTACGAGATTGCGGACATACAACGCAATGCCGGCAATTTTCCTGAGGCCGCGAACTTTTTTGAGCAAGCGCTCAAATACTACCCAGGATTCGAAGAGGCGCATTTGGGTCTCGCCGCCACTTTATTGGCCGAAAAGAAACCTGAGCTTGCCTTGCCACATGTACAGACAGCGATCGCATTGAATGCTGATGATGATGTCGGCTGGTATCGATTGGCTCAGGTTCAGAGAGCGTTAGGGAATACGGCTCAACAACAGAAGGCAATTGCGGAATTTCAACGTCTTCGTGCGAAAAAGCAAAGCCAACAGGCAGCTACTGTTGAAAACTTCTCCCGCAGCGAAGTTACCAAGCAAGAGCTCGGTCCGCGTGACAATTAACCGCACGGGTTCCGCGCACAAACAGAATCAGGCTCAAAACAAATTTCAGGAGACTTAATGAGACGTGCCCTGTTGAATGTGTTCGTAGCAGTGTTCATTTCAATCGCCGCCTGGGGACAAGGATCTGAATGGCAAATCGACCCGGCTCACACTACCGTTGGTTTTACCGTCCGCCACCTTGGAATCAGCAATGTGCACGGCAGATTCACGAAGGTGACGGGGTCTGCAACCGTCGACGACAACGACATGACCAAATCGAGCGTGAATGCGACCATTGACATAGGCTCCATCAATACCGGCAACGATAGTCGGGACAACGACTTGCGTAGTCCTAACTACTTCGACGCTACGCAATTTCCCACAATGACCTTCAAATCCAAGAGCATCACAAAAAACGGCGATAACAAGCTGAAAATCGTTGGCGACTTGACCCTCAAAGGCGTTACGAAGGAAGTTTCGCTCGACGTAGACGGCCCATCTGCTCCGGTGAAGATGGGACCAAACCAGCGGCGCGGCCTTTCGGCAACGACTTCAGTGAACCGCAAAGACTTCGGGGTCGGCGTAATGACACCGGCGGCAATGATTGGAGAGGAAATTAAAATCGACCTTGATGTTGAGCTAACTCAAAAAGCCGCGCAGTAGAGGAATACTCGAGCCTCGCCGCTGGATTTCGTGAGGACATCCGTTGAATGGAGACCGTGTTGCAGCAGCCGTGCTCAATATTCCCAGGAGAAGTGATCGATCAGGAACGCTTCGATTTTTCGGGATCTGGGATTTCTTCGATTGTGCCGCGCTCGTTTCAATACACGCGCTGCGCACGAGTGGTGCCGACAATTAGTGGCTAACCCGAAGAATATGGCGCTGCCTCGCTACGCATTCCGGCTCAGACTCAAGGCTGATGCAATTGACGCATACGACAGAGCGCACGAGCGCGTCTGGCCAGAATTGCTGGCTAAACTCAAAGAAGTCGGCATATCAGACTATTCAGTGTTCCGTCGTGGTCAGGACCTGTTCCTAGTCATGCGAGTCCGAGACTTCGATGTCGCGTGGGAGGCTTTGGCCATTGATCCGGTGAATGGGCGCTGGCAAGCTGAAATGGCCAAGTACTTTGAACCTGTCCGGGATCTTCAGACAGGTGAGCGGTTCGCAATGATGAAAGAAGTCTTTTATTTAGAGTAGACCACCCTGTGTCCGCGCGATCACTCTGCATGTGGAGGTTTGTCATTGTGAATGGTCGATCGTTCGTCGCCGCAGGTGTTTGGTTCGTGCTCGCACTTATCTTTGTGCCAACTCCGCAAGCACAAGAACACCATCCGAGCTTAGCGGACATAGACTGGAACAAGACACTCCGAGTCTCAAAGTCCACTCCCACTTTGCAGGTGGTCACAAACCCCATGCTGAACCCAGGTGCGCCAATTCACGACGGCGCTTTTGGCGCGTTGAAGGCGTTGGGCGCAGATTACGTGAGATATGTGCCCTGGCTGCCGTATCCAAAGATTGCGGTTGCCGAACTTGAGCCTCCGACCGCAACCTCGACATCTTGGGATTTCACTTACATTGATCCCGTAACAAAAGACTTCCTGAACGCTACTGAAGGCCACAGCACGATCATCAACTTCAGCACCATTCCTGCGTGGATGTTCAAAACCGATCAGCCCGTCAAGTACCCAGAGGATGCGAACCAGGTGTTTTGGAATTACACCCAGGGGACCGAGTTGAAAGATCCCTCAGGAAAGGAATTGGGCGATTACTTTGGCAGACTAGTGAGCTGGTACACAAACGGCGGCTTTACTGATGAAAATGGCAAGAAGCACACATCCGGCTATCACTATTCATTTCCGTATTGGGAGGTACTGAACGAAGTTGACTTGGAGCACAACACTACTCCAGAACAGTATACGCAGCGCTATGACGCAATCGTCGAAGGCATTCGCAAAGTTAGCCCTCAGACTAGGTTCATGGGTTTGGCCTTGGCGAAAGCCGGAGCCGATCCCAGATACTACGAATATTTTCTAAATTCCAAAAACCACAAGGCTGGCATTCCCATCGATTACATCTCATTCCACTTTTACGCCTCACCGGCACCTGATGAGAGTCTTGACGGCTGGCAACATTCGTTCTTCGATCAGGCGGAAGGGTTTTTGGCGACGACTCGCTTCATTCTTGCAATACGCGATCGGCTGGCACCTGGAGTAAGAGCGGACGCCGATGAGTTGGGAGTGATTCTTCCCAGCGACGGGGAAGAAATACGGGCATCCAAGGCTTTGCCCGACAAAATCCCCCATCGTTATTGGAATGCAGCTGCGGCGCTGTATGCGTACTTGTTCACAGAATTGTCAGACCTAGGAGTAGATGTAATCGGCGAGTCTCAGCTTGTGGGGTATCCCTCGCAATTTCCCAGCGTCTCGATGATTAACTACACCAACGGAAAGCCCAACGCGCGTTACTGGGTGCTGAAGCTTCTTAAGGACAACTTTCATGCCGGCGAGAAGCTGGTTAAAACTAAGGAAAGCATGTTTGGCTCCCATGAAATCACTTTGCAGGGATTTGTGACACCGCGAGGAAGAAAGGTCTTGGTCGTTAACAAGACCAACCGCGAAGCCGTAGTGGAAGTCCCACCCGAGTGGCAACACGCACACTCATGGACGGTGGACGAAGATACCGCCGATGAAGAACCACGCAGCACCACCGTTAGCGGAGCCGAACTGAAGCTTGCTCCTTTTGCAGTGACGGTCTTAACGACTGAGTAGGTGCCGGCACGCTCAATTTACGAGATACGATGCAGCAACATCAGGACAGCCTGGAACTCAAGGTCGGGCTATTCGGTATTGGATTGGAGACATACTGGGATCAGTTTGCCGGACTTGAAGATCGTCTACGCCAATACACTCAATCGATCGCGGAACGACTGCAGAGTCTGGGCATTCAGGTAGTGAATCTGGGGTTAATCGACAATCCCGAAAAGGCGCTGAAGGCAGGCCATGAGTTCCGCAAAGCGGATGTCGATCTCATATTTCTGCACGTCACGACGTATGCCCTTTCATCGACAGTACTTCCGGTCGTGAGGCGTGCGAAAGTCCCCGTCATTATCCTCAACCTATCTCCAGCCGCCGCTATTGACTACCAATGGTTCAACCGTCTCGGCGATCGAACAAGGATGACCGGCGAATGGCTTGCGCACTGCCAGGCTTGTCCAGTCCCAGAGATCGCGAATGTGTTCACACGCTGCGGCATTCCGTTTTTTCAGATCACAGGAAGGCTCGAGGAAGATCCAGAGGCATGGACTGAAATTGAAGAGTGGATCGAGGCTGCTCGTGTGGCCCATGTCATGGAGCACAACCGCCTCGGAGTAATGGGCCATTACTACAGTGGAATGCTCGACATCTATTCCGACCTGACACTCCAGTGCTGCAATTTTGGCGGGCACATCGAAATTATCGAAGTGGATGAGCTGGCTGCATTAATACGGGAAGTTACTCCAGAGCAGACTTCGCAACGATGCACAGAGTTCGGAGCGGCCTTCGATATCCAGCCAGAGTGCTCTCGCGAAGAGCTCGAACGTGCTGCTCGGACCTCGGTTGCACTCGACAGATTAATCGCGAATCATCGGCTGGGATCGCTGGCTTACTACTACCAAGGCACTGGGAATCCGGAGAACGAAGATGCAATCAGTTCCATCATTCTCGGAACCAGTTTGCTAACTGCTCGTGGAATTCCAGTCGCCGGTGAGTACGAGATTAAGAATGCTCAGGCGATGAAGATCATGGATTCATTTCAGGCTGGTGGGTCATTCACCGAATACTATGCAATCGATTTCAATGACAATGTCGTTCTAATGGGCCACGACGGTCCTGGCCACATTGCAATTGCCGAGGGAAAAATTAAGGTTCGGCCACTCACCACGTACCATGGCAAAGTTGGACGCGGCCTTTCTGTGGAAATGTCGGTTAAACATGGGCCCGTTACGCTGTTATCAGTCGTTGAAACCGGAGTCGGAACAATCAAGTTGCTAGTTGCGGAAGCGGAATCACTCTCAGGTCCCATTCTGGAGATCGGAAATACGAACAGCCGTTATCGGTTCCCGATTGGCGCGCGGAAATTCATCAACGACTGGAACTCGAACGCGCCAGCCCATCACTGCGCCGTTGGCGTTGGTCACATTGGCGCAAAATTGAAAAAACTTTCCCAACTGCTCGACTTGGAATTCGTGCAAGTCTGTTAGGTTTCAATACAGAAATAAAGTTGCTATTGACTCAGCACCTCTAGAAGGAATAGAGTTGCTGCGCTTTGCGAGCGTATTTCTTCGCTGTAGCAGGGAGTGAAAAATCAATCTGAGGTAATCCAGTGTTTTCATTGCGCATTGATCGCGTGCTGCTTGGTTTTAAAAAAATCGTCCTTTTGGCGTCTTTCGCGTGTCTCAGCACGCTGGCTTTTTCACAGGCTCAACCTGCGCAAGACCCGCTTAAGGCTGGGTTCCAACATCCACCACAATCAGCCAGACCACGAGTCTGGTGGCATTGGATGAACGGCAACATCACGAAAGAAGGTATCAAGCTGGATCTCGAGTGGATGCATCGAGTAGGCATCGCGGGATACCAAAACTTCGATGCAGCTCTGCAGACACCGCAAGTCGTGGACAAGCGACTGGCATATATGACCCCCGAGTGGAAGGACGCATTCAAGTATGCGATCCAGCTCGGTGACCAATTCGGCTTGGAAATGGCGATTGCGGGTTCACCTGGTTGGAGTGAAACGGGTGGGCCATGGGTACCGCCGGCTCAAGGAATGAAGAAGTACGTCTGGAGCGAAACAGCGGTCGATGGTGGGCGGCCTTTCGATGGAAAACTTCCTCATCCGCCAACAAAAACTGGTGCTTTTCAAGACATGGGGATCCGCGAGCGGTTCGGGCGACCTGCGCCCAATCTCCCCGAATACTATACAGATGCCGTTGTAGTAGCGTTCAGAGCTCCCTCTAATGCCTCGGAACAAGATGCAGCGCAGCCGAAGATTACGTCAAGCGGCGAAGGGCTAGATCCTGCGATGCTCAGCGATGGGGACTTGGAGAAGACAACGAAAGTGCCGATTCCCGAAATGGGTTCTGTGTCCTGGATCCAATTCGAATACTCTTCTGAACACACCGTTAGCTCGGTGACATACGTAACGAAAGACCCCGGCTTTGTCGAAGAATTGCTGTACGGCATGGCTGCTCCTGAAAAAACTCTCGAAGCCAGCGATGACGGACAGAATTTTCGTAAGGTCGCAAGCTTGGATGGAGGCAGGGGGCCTGAACACACCATTTCGTTTGATCCGGTAAAGGCAAAGTATTTCCGCGTTACGTTTAAGCGGATGCCACCTCCGCCGCGACCTGCGTGGGCGGAGGGAGTCGATCCTGCGTCGTTCGGCGGCGGTGTGCCTGGCCCGCCCACTGCGTTTGAAGTTGCCGAGTTGGTTGTGCACTCAGAACCGCGGGTAAACCATTTTGAAGAAAAGGGAGCCTTTGTACCGGAAGATGATCTTTATCAATTCGGGACTCCGCATGTGGATGCCTCAACCGTGATCAGGAAGTCGGATGTGATTGATCTCACGTCCAAGATGCATCCCGACGGAACACTGGACTGGACTCCGCCGGAGGGTAAGTGGGTAGTTCTGCGCATAGGCTATTCGTTGCTGGGCATCACCAATCATCCGGCTACTCCAGAGGCCACAGGGCTCGAGGTGGACAAGCTGGACCGCCGGTTTGTGAAGGATTACTTCGAGAAGTACCTCGACAGCTACAAAGAGACAGTCGGCGCGGACGAAATGGGTAAGAAGGGAATCCAGTATGTCATCAATGACAGTTGGGAGGCCGGATCGCAGAATTGGACTGACAATATGTTGGCCCAATTCCGGAGGCTACGCGGTTATGATGCGACGCCATGGCTGCCAGTCTTGACCGGGCGCATCGTCGAAAGCGCCGAGCAGAGCGATCGTTTTCTTTGGGATTTCCGTAAGACCATCGCGGACCTGATTGCAACTGAACACTACGAGCAGTTGGAAGAGACTCTTCACGAGCGTGGGATGCGCCATTACGGAGAATCACACGAATCAGGGCGCGCTCTCGTCGCAGACGGCATGGAAGTAAAGAAGATGAACGAAGTCCCGATGAGCGCGATGTGGACGCAAAGGCCCGGCGTGAACAAACCACAGTACGGCTACAACGCAGATGACCGGGAATCGGCTTCGGTCGCCCACATCTACGGCCAGAATATCGCGGCGGCCGAATCGCTAACCGCAGCCGCAGCGCCGTGGGCATGGTCGCCTGCCACTCTGAAGCCAACTGCCGATCAAGAATTACTGAACGGAATCAACCGTTTCGTCATTCATGAGTCGGCGCACCAGCCATTGGTCGGAAAGGCTCCTGGTCTCACTCTTGGGCCATTCGGACAATGGTTCAACCGTAATGAGACATGGGCTGAACAGGCTGGCCCGTGGGTTGATTATCTGGCTCGTTCAAGCTACATGCTGCAGCAGGGACACTTTGGTGCCGACCTGGCGTACTTCTACGGTGAAGATTCGAATCTTACGGCCATCTTTGCGCATAGCGCTCCCGAAATTCCGGGCGGCCATGGCTTCGATTACATCAATGCAGATGGACTGATCCACGAATTGTCGGTAGCGAACGGCCAGATTGTGACCAAGAGCGGTATGCAGTACAAGCTGCTCGCACTCGATCCTCACAGCAAACACATGTCGCTTCCTGTTCTTCGCGCCATACACAAACTCGTCGAGAGCGGCGCGATCTTAGCGGGTCCGAAGCCGATTGACGATCCTAGTCTGGCGGATGATCAGGCTGAGTTTGAACAGCTTTCATCGCAGTTGTTCGGCGATGGTTCAGGTGTGCACCAGGTTGGCAAAGGCACTGTATACGCAGGCCAGAGCCTGGGGGATGTCTTCAGCGCTCTCAAGCTCAAGCCTGACTTCGAGTATCCGAAGCAGAATGACGATTCCGATTTAGAATTCGCACACCGCAAGCTGAGAAATGCTGATATCTACTTTGTAGATAACCGCAGCGATCATAGCGAAAAACTGGATGCCATCTTCCGCGTCAGCGGCAGGCAGCCAGAGTTGTGGCGCGCGGAAACGGGAAGCACAGAACCAGCTTCGTTCAAGATTGCTGATGGTCGAACTACAGTTCCCGTTGAATTAGAGCCATGGGGTTCAGTCTTTGTTGTTTTTCGGAGGCCAGCGTCTGAAAGTTCGCACCAAATCGCAGAAGATGCGCAGACGAAGGTAGGCGCTATCGAGGGACCATGGAAATTGAGTTTCCAGCCCGGTCGCGGCGCTCCGGACTCTATCACTCTCGATGAACTCTCAGATTGGAGCCACAGCGACAATCCCGGAGTGAAGTACTTTTCCGGGATAGGAACATACACGAAAAGCGTCGAGGCCTCGCCAGACTGGTTCAAAAAAGGATCGCGTCTGTGGCTTGATCTAGGCGATGTGAAGAACCTGGCTGTGGTGACTATTAACGGCAAGAATTTAGGCGAAACCTGGCACGCGCCTTATCGTGTTGATGCCACATCAGCAATCAAACCCGGCGCTAACGAAATCACGGTAAAAGTCGTGAACTCCTGGGTGAACAGATTGATAGGTGATCAGCTGCCGGGAGCAACGAAATACACTTTCGCCGACGTGAAGCCATATAAGGCGAATTCTCCGCTCTTGCCCTCCGGCCTTCTTGGGCCTGTAACTGTAGTTCGAGAAGACAACGAAAAGCTCCAGGCTTCCAGAGATTGAAATCGCAGCGCAGAAGAAGAAAAGAAATGCGGTTCAAGCGTTCTGATCGCCTGACAGTTGTGGGGAGACATAGCAGCTCTTGGGTAAGCCTTGTGCGCAAACTGCTGGGACTTGCATTGCTTTTTGCAATGGTCAGTGTCCTTACAGTGGGACAAGCTCCGCCACAACCGAACTTTGAGAAGAACCTTGGCATTACCACGCTGCCGCTTTGGGAAAGCCTGGCCTCTGCTGAGGCGGGACCGCACGGCGAGTCATCGTCGTTGACGGTGTTCGTGCCTCACCCGGGAACAGAGGTTGGCACTGCCGTCATTGTTGCGCCGGGAGGAGCCTATGTAGGCTGGGCCAGCAACCTGGAAGGGCGCCAGGTCGCGGATTGGTTTGCTGTTCGCGGAATTACGGCGTTCGTTTTGAAGTATCGCTTGGGCGCCGACAATCCATATCCCCTTCCTTTGCTCGATGCGCAACGTGCCGTCCGGCTCGTGAGATCGCTAAGCAAAACATACAAGTTCTCACCTGACAGAATTGGCCTCATGGGCTTCTCTGCAGGTGGTCATCTCGCCGCGATGGAGGCTACAACTTCAGATGACGGAAGAGCCGATTCCAGTGATCCAGTCGAACGCCTAAGTGATCGGCCGAATTTCTTGATCCTGGGCTATGCCTGGCTGAATGCAATGCAGCCAAATACTCAGGGGTTAATCACCTATTGCTCAGTGCTCCACACGATGCCCGCGAGTGATTGCGGTGATTGGCAGCAGAAGTACACCCCTCTCTTGCATGTCGATACACATAGCCCGACAACCTTTCTTTACAGTACCAGCGACGACGCCCTTGTACCGGTGCAAGGGAGCGTCGATTTCTATTCCGCCCTGATAAAGGCGGGAGTACAAGCCGAGATGCATTTGTTTCGCCACGGTGCACATGGCAGCGGGCTAGGAAAAGGAGATCCTGCGTTGGATGCATGGCCAGTGCTTCTCGAGTTGTGGTTGCGAGGCCAAGGCTGGCTTACGTCTGATCGAGCAGCAGTCTCTGCTGGGGAATCCAAGTGAATTATTAGAAATCGAACTGCGCGTTCGATCCGGACAAGAGCTACAGCGTCCGGCAGTTGCATTATTTCTTCATATCAGAGCGGGAATCGAGATCGATGCGAATGTCTTGGAAGACCAGACTCACCATTGCAGTTCTGATTCAGCTCCTATCCATCAGGGGCTCCGCCGCCGTACTAGGAACGCTAAAAGCGGGGGCCGCTCGCGTTGAAATCACGCCCGACGCGAATGCCATTCCGCGACCTTACACTTCAATCTTAGATCCGATCTATGCCCGAGCAATCTTTCTCGATAACGGTCATGATCGAGCTGTTCTCCTGAATGCGGATATGGGTGCGATCGCGACCGCGACTACTGAGAAAGTCTCGTCAGAGATCTCGGGCGAACTGAACGTTCCACTCACGAATATTCTCATTTCAGCTACACATGATCACAACGCGATCTTCGGCGGCCCGAGATCGCCGGGTACGGAAGTTCCTGCAGCCCTGATAGCGTTCCAGACCAAGTTGGAATCGGGGTTGGTGCAAGCTGCTAAGCAAGCACATGACAGGCTGCAGCCGGCGAGAATCGGCTATGGAACCGGGGCCCTGTACTTCAACGTGAATCGCGATGCGATCGACGAGCACACGCGTCTCTGGGCTCAGGAGCCTAACCTCGAGTATCCGTCCGACAAGACGCTCGCTGTAGTCAAAATAGAGTCACTCAGTGGTGAGTTGATCGCGGTGTATATGAATTACGCAATGCACGCCAACTCGCTTTTCCTAAATGGCAAGGTTTCCGGAGATTTTCCCGGTGAGGCCGAGCGATACATCGAGCACACCTACAACGAACATCCGATTGCACTCTGGACGAGTGGCGCGGCAGGCGACCAGAATCCACTGTATCTCCGCGCGAACTCCAAGATCACGGAAGCGCGCATTCACGCAGTCATGGATGCCGAGCACGTGGACTCTGGTACAGCCATCATGCACGCGATGTTTACCGGCAATCCAGCCGCGGACAACATACCTCTCGATCCGGTCGCACTGGAACAAAGCATTCAACTGGTGAAGTCCGAAGGCCAAATCACGGCGGAGGAGACGATCCGCGTGATGAATCACATTCGCTCCATGAACACTGATGTGAAGATTGAGGGAGCGCAGCAAGAAGTAGTTTGTCCGGCGCGACGAAGGCTGGATACAGGTCGCGAAGGAGCTCCTGGCAAGTATGAGGATTCGCCCGACCCAGTCCGTATCAAAATAGGCGTGCTTCGAATCGGCGACGTGGTGCTTGGCAGGGCAAATGCAGAGCTCTACAACATGATTGGACAGCATGTGAAATCCCGATCAAAGTTTCACGACACGATTATGGTGACTCTTACGAACGGAATGGCGAATTCAGGCTACGTTCCCACAGATGATGCCTTTACGCGCTACACGTTTCAGGTACTTGGTTCGTCTCTTAAGCCCGGCTGCGCCGAGAGCGGTATTGTCAACGGCATTGAGGACATAATTAACAAGATGGAATAAGCAGGCAGTTGAAGCTTAAGGGGTCCCATGTTTGAGGTCGTAGACGAGGAGTCACAAGCTTGAATGCCAAAACCGTCTCGGAGCGGCGAATCCGCTGGCACGGAGGGCGAGAGTGCAGCGGCTTGAGAATCGCGAGGAACCCATTTACGAACTCCGCAGGAAAATATTCGTGCTGTGAGCGTGATATTTCTCTATTGAAATTGTTAACGTATTGCATTTAAATGATTTTAAAGGTAATGTTGCTGCACGCGCGCGGCTCATAATTCGCGCGGAATAAGCAGCAAAATAGGATTGGCCGTGAAAGTACAAGAAACCCTGCGGTACCTCGAAGACCAGTGGGACGAAGAAATAGCGCGCAAGCTGAGCGATGCAGAACTGCTCAGGTACCGTTCGAATCTGCTTGGCTCGGACCTTCGAATTACCAATTTCGGGGGTGGGAATACGAGTTCCAAGATCACGGAGCTTGATCCGCTCGATAACAGCGAACGCATAGTGCTCTGGATCAAGGGGAGTGGTGGCGATATCGGCAGCATCACCACCTCTGGCTTTGCAACGCTATATCTCGACAAAGTGCTAGCCCTAACTAATCGCTATCGCGGTGTGGCTTGGGAAGACGAGATGGTGAATCTTTATCCGCTATGCGCATTCGGAAAGAACACGGTCGCGGCATCCATCGATACTCCGCTGCACGCTTTCTTGCCCTTCGCTCATGTGGATCACCTCCATCCCGATTGGGGAATCGCGCTCGCCGCAGCTGCAAACGGCCAAAGCAAGATGGAGCAATTCAATCGGAGATTCGACCATAAGCTGGTTTGGGTGCCGTGGCAGCGTCCCGGATTTGAACTCGCGATGATGTTGCGCAAGGCCGTCAATGACAATCCCGGGTGCGACGGAGTCGTCCTCGGTGGTCATGGCCTGTTTACGTGGGGAGAGACTCAGCGCGAGTGCTACATGAACACGCTGACAGTGATCGATCAGCTTGGTCAATTTGTCCAGGAGCATGTCGAGCAAAAAGGTAATGCTATCTTCGGCGGTGCTCTGCACACGACACTGGGAAATCACCGGGAGCTCGCTCTTGATCTGTTCCCATTTCTCCGCGGCCGAGTCTCGAGCCAGCAGCGGATGATTGGCAGTTTCAGCGATAAACCTGACGTCCTGAAGTTCGCAAATTCCATTGCAGCCGAGCCCCTCGCCCACCTCGGTACCAGTTGTCCCGACCATTTTATTCGTACGAAAATTCGACCGCTGTTTGTGCCCTGGACTCCCAGCGATAATCTTCGAGGTTTGCGCGAACAGATCGATTCGGCGCTAAAGAAATATCGTGAGGAATACAAGGAGTACTATCGCACTTTTGCCCGCAAAGACTCTCCCGCAATCAGGAGCGCCGATCCAACTGTGATCCTGGTTCCCGGAATCGGCATGTTCAGTTTTGGGAAAAACAAAACAGAAGCGCGCATTACCGGAGAGTTCTATACGAATGCAATTCACGTTATGGAGGGTGCAACCGCACTGGCAGATGGCAAGGAAGTCGGTCATCTACCTCAAGCCGGCGCTGCCGCTGAGACGAAAGCATTCTGCACCTATTCCAACTACGTGGCTCTTCCTGCTGTCGAGGCGTTCGGCATCGAATATTGGCAGCTGGAGGAGGCAAAAATCAGACGTCAACCTCCTGAAAAAGAACTGAGCAGGCGAATCGCTCTGGTGATCGGTGGCGCAAACGGGATAGGCCGGGCAGCGGCCGAATTGGCAGCAATCCAGGGCGCACACGTTGTAGTCGCCGATCGCGACGAAACTGGCGCCAAAGAGACCGCCGAGATAGCACAGAAATTGAGCAGTCAGGAGAGTGTTGCCGCAACCGGTATAGACATTGCCGACCGGAATGCGGTGCATAGGGGAATCCGTGCCGCCGTGGCCGCATTCGGCGGTATCGACATCGTGATCAACACCGCCGCCATATTTCCCACATCTGCCGATGGACACATCGCAGATGAACAATGGACTAGAACGCTAGACCTGAACGTGACGGGCAACCATCGCCTCGTTGATGAGGCTGCCTCAATTTTCCGGGAGCAGGAGCTTGATGGGTCAGTCGTTCTGACCAGCTCGGCAAATTCAGTTGTCGCGAAGCGAGGCAGCGAGGCATATGACGTGAGCAAGGCCGCGCTGAGCCATCTTGTTCGCGAACTTGCCATTTCGCTCGCACCAAAGGTACGGGTCAACGGAATCAATCCCGCAACAGTCGTGAAGGGCTCAACGATGTTTCCCCGCGATCGCGTGATCACATCTCTCAAAAAGTACTCCATCCCATTTTCAGCGGATGCGTCAGACGACGAACTCCGAACCTTGCTAGCAGAATTCTATGCACAGCGCACTTTGACGCACAGACCCATCGAGCCTGAAGACTGCGCACGTGCAATCCTTTTTCTCGCGGGACCGCATTCAAAATGCACGACCGGCCACCTGATTCCGGTGGATGGAGGTTTAGCAGATGCATTCCTGCGGTAATTCTTCGAGTGTCGGAAGAGCGAGTAGACGGGAACCATAATTAAGTGGTGGTCCGCAAGTGGAGTTGCAGTGAAGCGAGCAGCGCTAGTCGCGATTGATCTGGGAGCAGAGAGCTGTCGTGTGTCGCTGTTACGCTGGACTGCCGCCGACCGGCCAGAGATCCATCTTGTTCATCGTTTCTCCAACGCTCCAATTCAAAAAGAGAAGAAACTGATCTGGGACATCGAGGCCATCATCCAAGGCGTAATTGTAGGTCTGTGCCAATGCGCCGAAATTGCGAATGAGGGTGTAGCTTCCATCGGGGTTGATGGTTGGGCAGTCGACTATGTCCGCTTAGGTGAACGCGGAAAACCGTTAGGTCTTCCGCGCTGTTATCGTGACGAAAGGACGGTTCAGGCCGAAGCGGAAGTCCATCGGCTTATCCCAAGAGAAGACCTCTATGGGTTCACAGGAATTCAGTTTCTCCGCTTTAATACTATCTACCAGCTGTATGCCGATCAGCAGGAAGGCATCGACCAGCATGCCCGCTGGATCAATCTGCCTGAATATGTGCTCTATCGGCTCGGCGGACGTCCGGTAGCTGAGTACACCAATTCCACCCACACTCAACTTATCGATTTGCACACGGGCGAGTGGTGCAGTCCAATTTTCGATCGCATCAAGTTAGACTTGGCGGCTGCTCCACAAGTGGCCGAGACAGGCTCAATTCTGGGCCAGCTTAGCGGTGCTCTTGCACAGTTCCCGGCATTTCGGTCGACACAGCTCATCGCGCCGGCATGTCATGACACTGCTTCAGCAATTGCGGGAATTCCTGCCGAAGGTGACGATTGGGCGTTCATCAGTTCGGGCACGTGGTCTCTAGTGGGCGCAACGCTGGAGAAACCTTGTGCAACTCCCGAGGCCCTTGCGGGAAATTTCACCAATCTTGGAGGAGTGGGAAAGAAAACTTGTTTTCTAAAGAACATCAATGGGATGTGGCTCCTTCAGCAGTGTTTGGAGTTCTGGAAAGACCAGGGTCAAACCTGGACAATTCCCCAATTGGTTCAGAGGTGCAACCACTTAGGATCTCCCGCAGCGTATCTCGATGTAGACGATCCTGACCTGCTGCTGCCGGGAAACTTCCCACAGAAAATCCGGGCACAACTCGAACGTAGGCATGGGCAGAGTTTGTCTTCCAATGGCGACTCCGTGTTCGAGATTGCCAATCTGATTCTGCATAGTCTCGCGAAAAAGTATGCCGAAGTATTGCGTGACATTACCGCAATCACCGGAAAACAAATACGGAAGCTGTACATCGTCGGAGGCGGCAGTAGAAACACTCTGCTAAATCGGTTGACCGAAGAGCAGACCGGATTGCAGGTGATCGCTGGATCCGCAGAAAGTTCCACAATTGGGAATTTTGCCGTGCAGCTCGCAAGGCTTGATGACGACTGGAAGCCCTCGATTGGAGTGTCTTCAACCGGTGTTTCCGGATGGGCGCGCAGATTAGGAGCTCATGCTTTACGGGACGCCGACGAGGTTTTTGCTGGGACGGTGGTGTAGGACCAAGGGTTGTGGGAGGAGTGTCAATGTCGAACAACAGGTCGGCCGAAAGCGTATTCAATGCATTAGACACACTTAAGATTGAAATACCTTCATGGGGCTTCGCCAACACCGGTACCCGTTTCGGCAAGTTTATCCAACTGGCAGCAGCCACATGCATAGAAGAGAAGTTCAGCGATGCCGGGGAAGTGCATCGACTCACAGGCGCATGTCCCACCATGGCTCTCCACGTTCAATGGGACCTTCCGAATGGTTTGCGCGATGTGACGAAAGTGAAGAAGCTGGCAGAAGACTATGGCGTGCAACCCGGTTCGATCAATCCCAATGTCTTTCAAGACCAAGAGTATAAGTTCGGATCACTCGGCAATCCTGACCCTGACATTCGGCGTAAGGCCCTGGATCATATTCTCGACTGTGTAGCGATTGCCGATGCTGTTGGCAGCAGAGACATTTCTCCCTGGTTCGCGGACGGATCGAATTATCCTGGAACTCAGAGCATTCGAAAAAGGATCGGCTTTTTCGAAGAAGGACTGAAGGAAGTACACGCAGCCCTGCATCCAAATCAGCGGCTTCTCGTCGAATACAAGCCATTCGAGCCTGCTTTCTATCACACCGATATCGCCGATTGGGGAATGGCGCTTCTGCTTGCCAAGTCTGCAGGGCCGCAAGCCTTCGTTCTCGTCGACACGGGACACCACTATCAGTCACAAAACATCGAGCAGATCGTTGCTTGGCTTTTGCACCAGGAAATGCTCGGTGGATTTCACTTTAATGACCGTCGTTATGCGGATGACGATCTGACTCTTGGTTCCATTGATCCCTATCAAGTATTTCGCATTTTTCACGAGATCCTCGTCCATGAATCGGAGACTTCCATCACCCCTGACGTTGCTTTCATGATCGATCAGAGCCACAACTTAAAGGGCAAGATCGAAGCGATGATCCAAACCGTATCTGCTGCTCAAGAGCTCCATGCCAAAGCGGCTCTTGTGGATCGTGAACGATTAGCTCACCTACAGGACTCCTGCTCATTGATCGAAGCGGAGGAGTGTTTTCGGAGTGCGTTCTGGCATGATGTCCGGCCGATAATCCGCGAATGGCGTCGCGCACGCGGACTACCCGAGGATCCGCTTCAAGCTTTCCTCGAAAGTGGATATCTGGAGCGAGCCACAAGAGAACGCCGCGACCGGAACGTTGGTGCCGTCGCGTCGTACGCGTAAGCAATGCCCTTTGGGCTTCAAGGGATTCCACCATAACCGAGGGACAAGTGTGGAAAAGACACCGCAAGTGTCGGATGACCTGCCACGGAATAGTTCCTCCCGTAGGAAGCTACGCCGGATGAGGCCCTTCCCATTTATCCGCTGCTTGCTGCTCGCAACCATTCCACTGTTATGCGTTACGCCCTTCGCTGCGGGCAGCATGGATGCTAAGCCCCACGGTTCTTTCGATCAGTTAGAGCAGCTCTTCAAAGACCCACCCGATGATTCACGCATCATGATGCGATGGTGGTGGTTCGGACCTGCAGTACAAAAACAGGAACTAGAGCGTGAAATGCGTACGATGAGAGAAGGAGGAATTGGCGGTGTGGAAGTTCAGCCGGTATATCCTCTGGCTCTCGATGATGCAGACCGTGGAATCAGGAACTTGCCGTATTTATCCGATGAATTCATGGAGAGTCTCCGGTTCGCTTCGAAAACGGCAAAAGATCTCGGACTCCGCTTCGATTTGACCCTGGGCAGCGGCTGGCCGTATGGCGGCCCTACGGTCCCAGTGAATGAGGCAGCGGGGTATCTGAGGACAGTGAAAATCAATGTCGAAAGCTCACAGACCGTTCAGCTGCCTGACATCACAAGTGGAGAACAGTTTGTGGCGGCGTTCGTTCGTCGAGCTTCCTCCCCGCCGGGCGCTTGGACCGAGGTCACTGATATTCATGAACAGTTGATGTCATTGCCGATTGCGGCTGAAGGAAAGAGAGAAGTCCTCGTGTTTATCGCGAGCCGCACGGGAATGATGGTGAAGCGCGCAGCTGTGGGAGCAGATGGCTTTGTCGTGGATCACTACGACAGAAATGCTGTTGAGCATTATCTTCATAATGTTGGCGACCGGCTGATGCAAGCTCTCAAAAATAGCCCGCCATACGCGATTTTCTGCGATAGCCTCGAGGTCTATAACTCAGATTGGAGCTCCGATTTTCTCGATCAATTCGCGAAGCGAAGGGGATACGATCTGCGGCCTCATCTTCCTGCCTTGATCGAGGATGTGGACTCAAAATCGGCGGAGATTCGTCACGATTGGGGGCAGACACTGACGGAACTCTTCAATGAGCGCTTTGCATCAACTGTCCACGACTGGGCAAACAAGAAGCAGACCAAACTCCGCATGCAAGCCTATGGGATTCCACCCGCCGAACTCTCCAGCAGCGCGCTTGTAGATTTACCGGAAGGGGAGGGGGCCGCTTGGAAAGAACTTGCGGCCACCAAGTGGGC
>JBJMGD010000005.1:0-46292 GCA_045808065.1 Terriglobales bacterium
AATGCAAGCTGCGCGGCTTCGAGAACAGTTAAAAATTCCTCAGCATAGTCCGGTTATCGGGTTTGTCGGACGGTTTACGGGCGACAAGGGAATTGCAGAACTGACTGCAGCATACTGGAAGTTACGGTCGCAGTACTCTGACCTTTACCTATTGTTGGTTGGTGATTTTGAAGATGGTAATCCAATTGATGTTAGCTTGCGCGAGCGCATCCTAACCGACGACAAGATAATTCAATCAGGATTTGTCAGCACAACAGCGCCTTACTACTTATTGATGGACGTTTTGATCCTGCCTACTTATCGCGAAGGATTTCCGAACGTTTGTCTTGAGGCGCAAGCCGCCGGGATTCCGGTAATTACAACGGATTCGACTGGAGCAAAAGAATCGGTGATCCACGGCCAGACCGGGTTTGTAGTACCCGTCAGAGACTCTGAGGCTATCGTTGCAACAGTTGAGCACCTTCTAAATGATCCAGACCTTCGTGCTCGAATGGGAACGGCCGGCAGAGAATGGGTTAGCCGCGAATTCAAGCCTGAGAACGTCTGGAACGCCCTATTGCTGGAATACGAGCAGGCATTGGCGGACCATAAAAGTGGACGAAAGCTTCGAAAATCGACGAGCCGCTTTGTAAAGTCGATTTTCGATCGTGTGCTGGCGGCGGCAGCTCTTCTGATTCTTTCGCCAATCTTTGCAGCTTGCTCTATGGCAGTATTGGCCGCCATGGGGTATCCGATTCTGTTTCGGCAACGTCGGCCAGGAATTCACGGAAAACCATTCACATTGTTAAAGTTTCGAACCATGTCGGACGCTAGAGGTCCAGATGGAAAGCTTCTGCCAGATGAGCGGAGACTCACTCGCGTTGGGGCGTTCTTGCGTTCAGTAAGTCTTGATGAGTTCCCCCAGCTCTGGAATGTTTTGAGGGGCGATATGAGTCTTGTCGGACCTCGTCCTCTGCTCATGCAGTATTTGCCTAGGTATACACCGGAGCAAGCGCGCAGACATGAAGTGTTGCCCGGTATTACCGGATGGACTCAGGTAAATGGTCGCAACGGCCTGTCTTGGGAAGAAAAATTTCGTCTTGACCTTTGGTACGTCGAGAATTGGTGCCTGATCTTAGATCTGAAAATCTTGCTAAGAACTGCATTATGCGTACTGAGGCGTGACGGGGTTTCCCGACAAGGATTTGCCACCATGCCCGAGTTCATGGGTAGCCAAAATCTCGCCGCCCAGGATAGATCTTAATGGGAGTGCAAAGGGTTGTTGTTCTCGGTGCAGGAGGAATGGCACGCGAAGTAAGTAGCCTACTGCGCGGCTTGAATCGCACCCGTGAGCAATTTCAATTTGTCGGTTACGTTGTTACTGATCTCTCTCGCCTCACCGATCGCGACAGCCGGGCGGAAGTCCTCGGCGACTACAGCTGGTTTACGCGCAACCGCAATCGAGTTGATGCCGCAATCTTAGGCATCGGCACTCCGGGGTCGCGTTTGAAAGTGGCTAATGATATACGGCAATTGGCACCAGACCTTGAGTGGCCCGCTCTGATTCATCCGTCCGCCATTCTTGACCGCGATACTCTCTCGTTGGGCGAAGGAGCCTTTGTTGGCGTGGGCGTAGTTGGAACGGTCAACATCGTTCTTGAGCCGTTTTCCCTTTGTAACTTCGGCTGCACTTTCGGCCATGAGGCTCGCATCGGGCGCGGCTCGGTGATAAATCCCGGGGCGAACATCTCCGGTGGCGTTTCCATCGGAGACGAGGTCCTGGTTGGAACCGGGGCTCAGGTCTTGCAATATCGAAGCGTTGGTTCGGGAGCGACGGTTGGCGCAGGCGCAGTCGTAACCGAAGATGTACCACCCGGGATTACGGTAGTCGGAGTTCCGGCGCGTCCTGTCACCGTGGCGAGATCGGTTCTCGATGAGGACTCCCACTGGGAGGAATCGCGAACTCCGGGGTCAAATCCAAGTGTTTTAATCGCTAAAAAATAAATCCAATGACAACTGCAGCAGTTCAACGGCTTAAGGTTCAACCTCGTGCTTCCGGCATTCGCTTTCCGTCTTGGCCGCACTTTGGTCCTGAAGAAATCGAAGCGGCTAACGCGGTTTTGCTTTCCGGCAAAGTCAACTACTGGACCGGCGAGGAGGGACGCAAATTCGAACGAGAATTTGCCAAGTTCGTGGAGTGTGAGCACGCCATCGCGCTAGCAAATGGGACCGTCGCTCTCGAACTAGCACTCTACGCCCTAGGAATTGGTCCCGGCGATGAAGTAATTACGACTAGCAGGACGTTCATTGCGTCTGCGAGTTGTGCAGCTATGCGCGGCGCAACCCCGGTGCTGGCCGACATCGATCGCGACAGCCAGAACATCACCGCTAGAACGATTCGGGCGGTCCTAACTCCCAGGACGAAAGCGATCATCGCTGTGCACCTGGCTGGCTGGCCTTGCGATATGGATCCCATTCTGGAACTTGCACGCGAGCACGGCCTGAAGGTGATCGAAGACTGCGCTCAGGCACACGGTGCCACATACAAAGGCCGGCCGGTTGGATCGATGTCCGATGCTGCAGCTTTCTCCTTTTGCCAGGACAAGATCATGACCACCGGCGGCGAAGGTGGAATGCTTACCTGCAACGATGCTGAGCTTTGGGAACGAGCTTGGGCATTCAAAGATCACGGAAAAAGTTTTGACGCAGTCTATTGCCGTGAGCACGCCCCGGGATTCCGTTGGCTGCATGAATCCTTCGGCACGAATTGGCGACTGACCGAGATGCAGTCGGCGATTGGGCGAGTGATGCTTAGGAAATTACCCGATTGGGTCTCAAAGCGTCGCGACCATGCAAACCTCTTATCGGAACACTTTGCCACCGTTCCAGGTGTGCGAGTAACTATCCCTCCTGGCGAAGTAAAACATGCGTATTACAAGTACTACGCGTTTGTTGTTCCGGAGGAATTGCGTATAGGCTGGACCCGCGACCGCGTTTTGCAAGAGCTTACTGCGCAGGGCATTCCATGTTTCACAGGAAGCTGCAGCGAAATTTATCTCGAAACGGCTTTTTCTCCAATCATGCGTCCAAAGCAGCGGCTGAGTGTAGCCAAAGAACTTGGTGAGACCAGCCTCATGTTTCTTGTACATCCGACTCTCTCCGAGCAAAACATTCTAGACACAGTCCAGGTACTTACAGCAATAATGTCCGAAGCCGCTCGCTAATCCGCAAGATCAAGCTCGTCGAAAGCAAATCCATTCCAGTCCGTTTCGCAATCAGGGGCTAAATTGAGCCACAAGAGTACAGCTCGACTCGTCGACACTCTACTAAAACAGCATTCCGCGATCGTCTTGCTGTTCCACGTTTTACTCATTCTTGCAGCGTTGGTTTGTGCGTGGTTGCTTCGTTTCGACTTTACCCTTCGGCAACGCAACATCCTGTTCGCAGTCGCTCCCATTTTGCTGGTCTGCCGGTTGGCGGCAGGGGCGCAATTCCATCTTTTGCATGGTAACTGGCGTTATACAGGAGTCTATGACGTAGGCGAGATCGGCAAGGCAATCGGTGCGGGTTCACTTACTTTCTTCGTTATAGTGCGATTCCTGCTGCACCTCAAAGCTTTTCCGCTATCAGTCTATGTGATTGAAAGCATTTTGGCGGCCTGCCTGTTAGCAGGAGTACGGCTCTCGTTCCGTCTGCTGGCGGAGACAGCTAACCGTCTTCCTCCTGGACGAGCTCGCAAGAACATTGTGATCGTTGGCGCCGGCTTTGCTGCACAAATGATAATTCGCGAGTTGCAGCAGGCATCCAGCCCATATTGGATCGTCGGTTGTGTCGATGACGATTGCAGCAAAATCGGCCGGAAGCTACACGGCAAGCTTGTTTTAGGTGCCATCGAGGAACTACCTAGAATTGTCTCGGAGTATCACATAGACGAGGCGCTTGTTGCAGTGCCTTCTGCAACAGGAGCGCAAATGCGGCGCTTCCTGCACTTCTGCGAAGCTGCGGGGTTGAAGTCTTCCACTGTTCCCGCGCTACACGACCTGATCACGGGGAAGTCCAAGATCAGCGAAGTGCACGAAATCAATGTGGATGACCTTCTAAGCCGCCAGCCGGTGAAACTCGATCTGTTCACAGTCCGAGCCTCTTTCACAGGTAAGGTCGTGCTAGTGACGGGGGCTGCCGGATCCATTGGCTCAGAACTGTGTCGGCAAATCATCCAATACCGTCCTGCCCGGCTCATCTGCCTCGACCAGAATGAAAACGGTTTGTTCTTCCTGGAAATGGAATTGAACGCAAGCGCTCATGCAGCACGAGTGATCTACTACGTCGCAGATTACGGCGACTCTAATCGCATTCGTCGTATTTTTTCCCAAAACGGTATCGACGTGGTTTTCCATGCAGCGGCCTACAAGCATGTACCCATGATGGAACGGAACCCGCGCGAAGCGCTGGAGAACAACGTTTTTGGGTTATTGAGATTCATGGAGGTGGCAACAACACACCAATGCCACACCTTCGTTCTGATTTCCAGCGATAAAGCCGTCAATCCCAGCAGCGTGATGGGCAGCACGAAGCGCATTGGAGAACTAATTGTCGGCTCCCTCCCAGAGGTGCGGATGAGGTGCGTCTCCGTTCGGTTTGGGAATGTGCTCGGGTCTCAGGGCAGCGTAATCCCCGTGTTTCAGAAGCAACTTGCCGAGAAGCAGCGCATAACCGTGACTCACCCAGAAATCAGCCGCTTCTTCATGACTATTCGCGAGGCGGTGTCGCTGGTGCTGCAAGCCCCAGCGTTAGGCAATCACGGAGATGTGCTGGTGCTCGACATGGGCGAACCAGTGCGAATTGTTGATCTTGCGCGTACCTTGATTCGACTTTCCGGCAAAAATGAAAAAGATGTAAAAATTGCATTTACCGGATTACGACCGGGCGAAAAACTTTATGAGGAACTCTTCTACGCAAACGAACAGGTGTCAGATACCACATGCGAGAAGATCAAGAGAACTTCGGCCGCGGTGATGACGTGGTCGGAACTGAAATCGCGACTAGACATGCTTCACACCACCATGTACGGCGTTTCCGATGATGAGGTCCGCCGCCAAATCCAAGGAATTGTGCGTGAATACTTCTGCCCAAGGTGGGAAAATGTTGCGTTAAGTGCGCGTGGGGACGCTGCAGCGGCGATGGCGGCTGGCGACTAATCGCCAGCAACTTGACGGGGCTTCAACAAAATTGAACGGCTGAGAAAGGAGCGCTTTCTGCGCTCCTTTGTTTTTTTTCGGCCCATTCCTCAGGCAAGCTTCCTCGCGATTGTAAGTGGCCCAAAAGACAATAGGGCCTGAATTAGTCTACCCGACTACAAGCATGGCCTAAATCATTTAGAAGGTGCAGCGCGTAGCTTCTTCTTTTGGCCTGCCAGCCGCGGGTAGCAGCTTCTGGTGCCATTTTTTTCGTCCCCCCAGCAAACCCGGGGGGCACTCTGGATTTCCAACTCTGGTCTGAGCTGCTGCTCGATCCGGAGGTTGGGCCCCGTGGTTTCCCCGAGGTTTCACTATCTGCTTTCTGCTCTTCTTCTATCCGTCACACCTATAGCCACGTCCCAAGTCGCAGTTACCACGTATCGGTACGATCTCGGACGAACCGGGCAAAACCTGAACGAGGCCGTGCTCACTCCCTCGAACGTGAACGCCAATTCCTTTGGAGCGTTGTTCACCTATTCACTTCCGGCGGACAGCTATGTTTATGCCCAGCCGCTATATCTTCCCAACGTGAACATCCCCGGAATGGGCTTGCGCAACGTGCTTTACCTCGCGACCGAGCACGACATTGTTTATGCCTTCGACGCCGACGGGACGACCAGCACACCATACTGGACAGCAGATCTGGCCTTGCGAGTGGGTGGGAGTCCCGTCAGGACCTCAGGCACGACTCACGATGACTACCTGGGCCCGCAGCTCGGAGTTACATCCACTCCGGTAATCGATCAGAGCACCGGGACGATCTACGTGGTGGCGAACACAATGGAAGGCGGTAACCGCGTGCAGCGGCTGCATGCCCTAGACGTGACCACCGGGGCAGAGAAGTTTGGGGGATCTGTCGTTATCCAGGGTTCGGCATCGTCGGCGACGTTCGATCCATCCATCCAAAATCAGCGGCCGGCGCTGCTGCTGGCCAACGGCAACGTCTACATCGGATGGGGAGCCTACGGTGACAACGGGCCGTATCACGGTTGGGTGATGGCGTACAACGCCGCCACGCTCGAGCAGATCGCTGTCTATTGCACCACGCCTACCGGCAGCGCAGGCAGCAATTGGATGCTCGGTGCGCTTACGGCCGACGCGGACGGGAGCGTCTACACCGTAACTGGAAATGGAACGGTCGGCACCGGAAACCATGGCGAAAGCGTGATCAAGCTTACGAGCACTTTAGCCCTGGTTAACGGTTTCACTCCTACCAATTACGACGCATTGAACGCCAACGATCTCGATTTGGGCGGCGGTGGACTTCTGCAGCTTCCCGACCAGCCGGGGGCAGCGCCGCACCTTGCGGTTCTCGCCGGCAAGGAAGGCAGCCTTTATGTTCTGGATCGGGACAACCTTGGGCAGTTCGATACGGCGTCCGACCATGCGGTGCAGGACATTCCCAATGCATTTACGAACTGCAACGTCGATGGGGAGTGCAATTTCCAGACGCCTGCCTATTGGCAGAACAAGGTCTATTTGATTGCCGCCAACCATCCTC
Source organism: Terriglobales bacterium (assembly GCA_045808065.1). Classification (GTDB taxonomy): domain Bacteria; phylum Acidobacteriota; class Terriglobia; order Terriglobales; family Acidobacteriaceae; genus Gp1-AA112. The sequence continues at coordinate 6,718 of JBJMGD010000005.1, forward strand.
TGCAGGTGTATCAACTTACGAACGGAACGCTTTCGACCAGTCCGGTCTTCCTGGGACCCACGACATTTGTTGCGCCGCGCGGCGCCAGTCCGATGATTTCCGCTAACGGCAGCTCCAATGGGATCGTCTGGGCGCTGCGAGTGGATGACCAGTCTTCCGCCGCCCCTCCCGCAATTCTTTACGCCTACGATGCGACGAATGCCAACGAGCTTTACAACAGCACACAGAATCAAAGCCGCGACGGTCTTGGACAGGCACAATTTTTCATTGTGCCGGTTATCGCGAATGGAAGGGTCTATGTCGCGACTCGAAATCAGGTAACTGCTTACGGGCTGCTTGCGAGCAAGACCGCGCAGGCGCCGACCATCCAACTCGGTGTGAATCCCGCTTCGGGAGGGGCGCCGCTGACAGTGACGGCCTCCACGTCGGGGTCGTCCGATCCGAATTCAGGCGGCAATATCGCTTCATCGTGGATTGACTTTGGCGATGGGACGGTTGTGAATGCGACGACGGCAACGCACACGTACAACAATCCTGGACACTACACTGTTTTGGCGACAGTTTATGACAACCTGGGAAGGTCCTCGGGCACAAGCAAAGTGGTGAATGTCGCAAATGGCCCGGCTGTCTTAGGGGTGAGTCCCCCGTCGGGGAACGGAAGCGGGGGCGTGTTCAGCTTTCAATATTCCGATGGCGCTGGAGCCAGTGCACTGAATGAGGCAGAGCAGATATTCAACACAGTCGCCGGTTATCAGAACGGCTGCTCGACGATTTACTTTGCTTCGTCCAACTCGTTCTATCTCATCAACGATGCCACTCACATGCTTGGTCCATTGACTCCGGGGTCCAGTGGTACGCTGCAGAACAGTCAGTGCACGTTGAACGGAAGTCAGTCCACAGTTTCTATTTCCGGTACAACGCTGACAGTGAATGTGAGCCTGACGTTCAGTCCCACATTCGCCGGCGCCAAGAATATCTACTCCTGGGCTAATGACAAGGCTCGCTCAGACTCTGGGGTGCAGACCGTGGGTACCTGGACTGTGCCCACATCGGCAACCCCAATTGTTTTAGGGGTTAGTCCTTCATCGGGGAACGGAAGCGGGGGCGTGTTCAGCTTTCAATATTCCGATGGCGCTGGAGCCAGTGCACTGAATGAGGCAGAGCAGATATTCAACACAGTCGCCGGTTATCAGAACGGCTGCTCGACGATTTACTTTGCTTCGTCCAACTCGTTCTATCTCATCAACGATGCCACTCACATGCTTGGTCCGTTGACCCCGGGGTCCAGTGGTACGCTGCAGAACAGTCAGTGCACGTTGAACGGAAGTCAGTCCACAGTTTCTATTTCCGGTACAACGCTGACAGTCAACGTAAGCCTCACCTTCAGCGCGTCGTTTGCCGGAAACAAGAATATCTACTCGTGGGCGAACGACAATACGGGCTCGGACTCTGGTGTGCAGACGGTTGGCACGTGGACGGTGCCGACAACAGCTACATCGGTTGCCCACGTGTTGTTCATGCTCCAGGAGAACCACTCGTTCGACAATTACTTTGGCCGGATGGGGCAGTATCGGGCGAGCAAGGGATTCACCGATTCCTTTGATGGAGTTCCGCTGAACGTTCGTCTTACTGACGCGAATGGGAAGGCGGTATCGCCCTATCATCTTGCTACGGTTTGCACTGAGGACCTGGCTCCGGGATGGGATCCGATTCACCTGGATATCGATGGCGGCAAGATGGACAAGTTCCCCGTCGAGACGCAGAACTTCCTGGCTTCGAGCATCGATTCCGGCGGACGCCGCTCGATGGGCTACTACGACTGGAACGATCTGCCCTACTACTACGAGCTGGGATTCCAATATGCCACCAGCGACCGCTATTTCTCGTCGGCGCAGACGCGCACGATTCCTAACCGCATGTACCTGTTTGCCGCAACGTCGTTTGGGCATATTGGGAATGACAGTCCACCTGGTGGAGGCTGGTCGAAGGCTACAATCTTCGACCGCTTGGACGCGGCGGGAGTTTCGTGGCGCATCTACCGAGTAGACGAAACCAACTCCCTCGCGGATTGGGCCACTTACTCTCGCGACAGGAACAAAGTATTTCCTATCAGCCAATACTTCACTGACATCAAGAGTGACAGCACTACTCCGCAGGTGGTGTTTATCGATCGTGGAGGTGGATCGAGCGGGCTCGATGAACATCCGGGCACGGACATACAGAATGGCGCACATGAGACGGCCAGCATTGTGAATGCGCTGCTGGCTAGCCCAACCTATAAGTCCTCCGCTTTTTTTTTGTCCTGGGATGAGCCTGGCGGATTTTACGATCACGTAGCGCCGGTGGCGATGACGGCTCCGGATAACTTCGCGCCGATGCTTGCCTCCGGCGATCAGCCCGGAGACTTTGCCCATAGTGGTCTGCGCGTGCCGGTGATGGTGATTTCACCTTGGGTGAAGCCACACTTCGTCTCGCATGTGGCGCGCGATCATACGTCGATTCTGAAATTCATTGAGACCCGCTTCAATCTCCCGCCACTCACTGCGCGCGACTCCAACGCCGACAACATGATGGAGTTTTTCGATTTTTCCGCGCCGCAGATAGCTGCTCCGCCGGCGCTTCCCGCGCAGCCGACAAGCGGCAATTGCGATCAGTCCTTGGAAGCATCCTAACCGCGTCGCGAACGTCAGTGGTTCGGGGTTGCCTTGCCCATCGCGCCAACTCGCGCAGCGGGATCGGATACACAAAAGACCTACACATCGACTGCGAAGTTTAATCTCGCAACCAGCAAACCCGGTCGGCCTCTCTAGATTTCCAATTCTCGTCTGAGCTCTGCTCAGGTGGAGGTTGGGCCTCGTGGTTTCCCCCAGGCGCAGTTTGCACCCCTTCTACTTTTTCCCAAATTGCGGTTGCTCAAGTCGCAGTAGCTATCTACCACAATGACAATGCCCGCACCAGCCAGAACTTGCGTGGAATTGAAGGACAGGTATTACTACTAACTGGTAGCCTCAGCCAAACCCGTTAAACAAGGAGCTGCACTAAAGAGCAGCTCCTTTTTTGTGCCTGAACGATGGGCAGACTTGCCTTTCAACCTTCGCCAACTTACGCCGCGTTGGTTGGTTTGCTCCCTGTCAGCAAACCCGGACGGCCATTCTGGATTTCCAACTCTGGTTTGAGCTGCTCTCGATCCGGAGGTTGGGCCCCGTGGTTTCCCCCAGGTGCAGTTGGTTTGCAAGGCTCTTGCTAGATGTAAAAACTCCAAAGACGCCCCCGCTACCTATACCCCGGCAGCCGCAAAAGGGGTGTTCCGCTGGGGGCCCTATGGTAGGGGGTTCTGTTGCCGTTGTTTTGTTGCTTGCGCAGATGGCCTTTTCCCAAGTCGCCGTTACTACCTATCACAATGACAACGCCCGCACTGGGCAGAACCTGCAGGAACAGGTGCTCACTCCAGCAAACGTGAACTCCAGCACTTTCGGAAAGATAGGTTTTCTGCCGGTGCAGGGACTCGTCGATGGCGAGCCTCTGTATGTGCCAAATGTCAAGATGAGTGATGGCTGGCATAACGTCATTTACGCGGTCACCGAACATGACATGGTCTATGCGTTCGACGCGGACACCCTGGCACAGCTTTGGGCAGTTACCGTGGTTGGCGCAGGCGAGACGCCCAGCGATGATCGCGGTTGTTCTCAGGTCACACCTGAGATTGGGATTACATCCGCGCCGGTTATCGATCTTCGCGCAGGGCAGAACGGCACCATGTATCTGGTAGCCATGTCAAAGGACGGAAGCGGACGATACCACCAGCGTCTTCACGCGCTCGACCTTGTCACCGGCGCCGAGCAGAACAACAGTCCCACAGAAATTCACCCTACTTATCCAAACTCAGTCGGCCAGTTAACCTTTGATCCCTCGCAATACAAAGAACGCGCGGCGCTGCTACTTCTCAACGGTGTGGTCTACACGAGCTTTGCCTCGCACTGCGACAATGCGCCATATAACGGCTGGATTGTGGGGTACAGCCAAACGACTCTGCAGCAGGTGAGCGTCTTCAATATGACTCCCAACGGCAGCGAAGGAGCGATCTGGATGGCAGAGGGAGGCCTCGCTGCAGATCAAGCGGGGAACATCTACTTCCTCGATGGGAATGGCACCTTCGATACGACCCTGGACGCGAACGGGTTTCCAACCAACAAGGATTTTGGCAACTCGTTCATGAAGCTCTCCACTAGTGGAAACTCACTGGCCGCCGCGGACTACTTCGCCATGTCCAATGTGGTCTCAGAAAACAGCGCCGATGTGGATTTAGGATCCGGCAGTGCAATATTGCTGCCAGATTTCACTGATGCAACAGGAAAGACCTGGCATCTGGCGGTCGGCGCCGGGAAGGATAAGAACATCTACGTCGTGAATCGCGACTCCATGGGGAAGTTCAACCCCAACGGCGACAGCGCCATTTACCAGGAGATCTCATCGGCCAGCGGATTGGCAGGCGGAGTGTTCTCAACTCCGGCCTACTTCAACAGTACTGTTTATTACGGCGCTGTGGGTGATCACCTCAAAGCCTTCGCCGTCAATAACGCACGTTTGGTCGCGCCGGCCGGCTCTCAGACGGCGACTAGCTTTGGTTATCCGGGCGCCACGCCGGGTATCTCGGCGAATGGAGCGACGAACGGCATCCTCTGGGCAGTTGAGAACAGCATACCCGGAACGCTGCACGCGTACGACGCGAGCAATCTCGCCAATGAGCTCTACAACAGCAACCAAGCAGGCACGCGCGACCAATTTCAGAACAGCAAATTCAATACTCCGCTGGTTGCGAATGGAAGAGTCTTCATCAACTGCACGAACGGAGTGACTGTATTCGGGCTGTTGTCCAGCGAGACTGCGCAGCCGCCGACCATCCAATTGGCGGTGAATCCCACTTCGGGAGCAGCGCCGCTGACAGTGACGGCTTCTACGTCGGGATCGACAGATCCGAATCCGGGCGGAAGCATCGTTTCATCCTGGATCAACTTCGGCGATGGGACGGTGGTGAATGCCACCAGCGCAAACCACATGTACAGCAACTCAGGAACGTACACGGTTATTGCGACCGTGTACGGCAGCTCCGGAAAATCTTCACGAGGTGCCGCAACCGTCACACTAAACCAGGCGCCAGCAGGGCCGACTGCAGGCGGCGTGACTCCCAATTCTGGCACCGGCAATACGCAGACGTTCAGCTTCCGATATTCGGATACGAATGGAAGCAGCTTCATCAATCTAGCCGAGCAGATATTTAACACGGGCGCGTCATATAGCAACGCCTGCACCACAATCTACGTTGTTGCTTCGAATGCTTTGTATCTTATTAACGACGCCACTCACTGGCTTGGACCTATCACACCGGGCGGGAGCGCCAGCCTGCAAAACGCCCAATGCACATTGAGTGGACCTGGGTCGTCCGTGACATCGTCTGGCAATTCATTGACGGTGAGTGTGGCGCTGACGTTCAGTTCCTCGTTTACGGGGAGTAAGAACATTTACTCGTGGGCTAAGGACAATGCTGGTGCAAACTCCGGGATACAGACGGTTGGTACTTGGACGCCCAATGCTTCGTCCTCCGGACATTCGGTGCAGCTGATTTGGACTGCGAGTCCGTCGGTGGTGGCGGGTTACAACGTATATCGCGGCACCCAGGCGGGTGGTCCGTACCGCCTGGTGAGTACGACGTTAGTGCCGGGTACGTCCTTCCAGGACACAAATGTGCAGGCTGGGAATGCCTATTTCTACACCGTCACGGCAGTGGGCTCCAACTCGGTTGAGAGTGATCCGTCGAACGAGTCAGAATCCGTGATTCCCACTGGGTGATGTCTCCTTGTGTGACCGCGAAGCGGGTGCGCTCGCACTTGAACTCGGTTCATCTCTGCGTCATCCGCAACGATGGCAAATTGCGGTGGGCAAAATTTGAGAAGGGGACATCACCGGGCGAGCAGCACTCATCGCATTCAGGTGCGACTCTGAATCGGGGAAGGGAGCTAAAGCATGCGTTTTACAGGCAAGGGACTCAGAAGAGGTGTTCCCGTGTTGACGGTCCTGACGATGGCCTGTTCCACTTGGGCCCAGTCCCCGATACCAACAGCGAGGGGCATGAGTTCGGATCATCGCTATGAGGTGGCGGCGACGTACACCCACGTGCTTACAGACGGAAGCTTTGGATATGTTGGGCTCAATGGATTTTCCGCATCCGCCAGCGCTGGAGTGTTGCCGTCGGTCCAGGTGACCGGAGAAGTCGGTAGCTACTCTGGAAGTCGGGTGGCGGTGAAATCGTTTCTTGCTGGCCCGCAGGTCGGATTCCACCTCTATCGCTTTCAACCTTTCCTCCGCGGATTGTTTGGGCTCTCGCACACGAGCGTCAATTCGCAAAGCCAGGGGAGCGCTTTCACCCTCGCCGCGGGTGGTGGTCTCAACTATCTTCTGACCGACCACTTTGCCATTCGCGCCCTTCAGGCCGACTACTATCGTCCGATGGGAGGCACGTACCGTAGCGCCGACTTTTTGCGTCTTGGGTTTGGTGTTAGCTATCAGTTTGGAAGCCGCTAACGTGCGCGCTGAAGCGCGTTGAATGCCCGTACTTGATTTTGGGCTCCAGCCCCCTAGTTCATGCGCTGAGCGGCGCTTATGGCGTCAATAATTCCATGTGCCTTGAAACGGCGGCGATCGCGTGCTCCAGCGCGTCCTCTAAGGAAAAAAAGCTGCCGAATTAGGAATTTATCTGCGCTTCTAGCCTGCTGAAAATGCCCAGTTTCTGCGTATACTGTCAACATCTCCTGCCATTTTTTTAGTCCCAGGCGTGTTTAACAGGGAGTTTTCGTTGCGCGATTGCATTCTAGTCACCGGCGGTGCCGGCTTTATCGGCAGCAATTTCGTGCTGCAAGCGGCGCGCAAGACGGGCCAAACTGTTGTTAACCTCGACAAATTGACGTACGCAGGGAACCTGCGCAACCTCGAATCGCTGCAATCGTCGCCGCAACATAGGTTTGTGTGCGGCGATATCTGCGATAAGGAGCTGGTTAACGAGCTCTTACGCGAGCACAAGCCGTGCGCGATTGTGCACTTTGCCGCTGAAAGCCACGTTGATCGGTCGATTTTAGGGCCAGAAGAGTTCGTCCGGACGAACGTAAATGGCACTTTTAACCTGCTGGAATGCGCGAAATCCTATTGGCAGGAGCTGCAGCAGGACCAAAAAAAAGGCTTTCGTTTCCTTCACGTGTCCACTGATGAGGTTTACGGATCGCTAGGACCCGCCGATCCGGCGTTTAGTGAGAACACTCCATATGCTCCGAATAGCCCTTATGCTGCTTCTAAGGCCGCATCGGATCATCTTGTGCGCGCTTATCACCACACTTATGGGCTCCCGACGCTGACCAGCAATTGCTCCAATAACTATGGTCCATTCCAGTTTCCGGAAAAATTGATCCCACTGACGATCCTCAATGCGCTCAATGGCAGAGCCATTCCTGTCTATGGCGATGGCAAGAATGTGCGCGATTGGCTGTATGTGGAAGATCATTGCTCCGCGATTGATACGATTTTGCGCTTGGGAAGACCGGGCGAGACCTACAACGTGGGTGGTTCCAGCGAAAAGACGAACATAGAAGTGGTCAGCACGATTTGCGAAGTGCTGGACGAACTCTTGCCAGCATCGAAATTCCGGCCACATTCCTCGTTAATCAAGTACGTGACGGATCGTCCTGGGCATGATCGGCGATACGCAATCAACGCAACCAAGCTCAAAGATGAACTCCGATGGGAGCCGCGGCATAGCTTCCGCGCAGGCATTCGCAAAACAATCGAATGGTATCTGAGTCACAAAGAGTGGTTGGAATCAGTGGTCAATGGAACCTACAAGGATTGGATAGCCGTGCAGTACGCCGGGAGATAGCGCCGCCGCAGAAATTGAAATGAATCAGGTCAAGAACAGAAAAGGCATCGTGCTCGCCGGTGGATCTGGAACACGGCTGTACCCGGTGACGCATGTTGTGTCGAAGCAGCTGTTGCCTATCTACGATAAGCCGATGGTGTATTACCCGCTTTGCACACTCATGCTGGCGGGAATCAAAGACATTCTGCTGATTTCCACTCCCACGGATACGCCGCGTTTTCGTGATCTCCTTGGAGATGGAAGCCAATGGGGCGTGAATCTCTCCTATGCAGTTCAACCGAATCCCGGTGGACTGGCGCAGGCATTCATCATCGGACGCGAGTTCATTGGAGATCATCCCAGTGCCTTGGTGCTCGGAGACAACATCTTCTATGGTCATGACCTGCCGGTAATGCTGCGCAAGGCCGCGGCACAATCGAAGGGGGCCACGGTTTTCGCTTATCAGGTGCAGGATCCGCAAAGATATGGCGTAGTCGAGCTCGACCAAAATGGGAAGACCCTGAGTTTGGAAGAAAAGCCGCAGCACCCCAAGTCTCGCTTCGCTGTGACGGGCTTGTACTTTTACGACGAACAAGTTGTGGAGATCGCCAAGAATCTCCACCCGTCCGCTCGCGGTGAACTTGAGATTACCGACGTCAATCGCGTCTACATGAATCGCGCGCAGTTATCAGCAGAAATAATGGGGCGTGGAATTGCCTGGCTGGACACAGGAACACATGACTCTCTGCTTGAGGCGTCAGCTTTCATTCAGACCATAGAAAAACGCCAAGGATTGAAGGTCGCCTGTCCTGAGGAGATCGCGTTCCGTTGCGGATTCATTGATGAGGCTCATCTGGAGCGCTCGGCGATGTCGATCCAAAATAGCGATTACCGCAACTATTTGCTGCAAGTGTTGATCGATAGCCAGGCTAAACTCACGGTGGCAGCTTCCGTTCAATAATGAAGGTGACGGCCACAGAGCATCCTGACGTACTCATCCTGGAGCCCAAAGTTTTCGAAGACGCGCGTGGTGCCTTCTTCGAGGCGTACAACCGTTCCAATTTTCTGAAGTGTGGTCTCACCGACTGCTTCGTCCAGGATAATCAGTCAATCTCAAAGAAAAATGTCTTGCGCGGGTTGCATTACCAGATTCGGCAGCCGCAAGGAAAACTTGTGCGCGTGCTACGTGGTGAGATCTTTGATGTCGCAATTGACTGTCGCCGAACTTCCAAGCGGTTCCGTCAACCCGTCTGCGTAAACCTCTCCTCTGGCAACCGTAGGATGCTTTGGATCCCGGCAGGATTCGCGCACGGCTTTCTCGTGCTGTCGGATGAGGCCGAGGTTTTATACAAGACCACAGATTTTTACGCTCCGGAGCACGAACGGACGCTCTTGTGGAACGATCCGGCCCTGGCAATACCATGGCCGGCAACGAATCCGATTCTGTCCGAAAAAGACCGACAGGGACTCCCGTTAGATAAAGCGGAGCTGTTCGAATAGGTAACAACGTCATGGATCCACATCCCAGGCTCTTGCTGATCGGAAAGAACGGTCAAGTCGGCCATGACATTCTTCCTTTGCTCGAGAGTATGTCGGACGTCACCGCGGTTGATCGATCGTCGCTCAATCTTGCGGTACCCGACGACATTCAGCGGTGTGTCAGATCGTTGCGTCCCGAGATCATCGTCAACGCAGCTGCTTATACGGCCGTCGATAAAGCGGAAGCCGAGCCGGAGGTTGCGCGCGCCATCAATGCAACTGGTCCTCAAGTCTTAGCGCAGGAAGCGCGAGCTGCTGGTTCCATCCTTATTCATTATTCGACAGACTACGTATTTGATGGCACTAAACCTGATCGATATGTTGAGACCGATCCAATGTGTCCGCTTGAGGTATATGGGAACACCAAAGCCGAAGGTGAGGAAGCAATCAGGAACTCGGGCTGCCGGCATCTGATCTTTCGCACAAGCTGGGTCTTTAGCAATCGCGGCAACAACTTTCTGCTTACCATGCTAAGGCTCGCGCGGGAGCGCGATCAGCTTCGGATCGTGAACGATCAAATGGGAGCACCGACATCCAGTGAGTCACTGGCGCGAGCGACGGTCGAAGTACTGAAAAGCGTTCGTCGCCCTGAGCGGGCTGAATCCCTTTTTGGCACGTACCACATGGCCGCTTGCGGCGAAACATCGTGGTTCGGTTTCGCCAGCGAAATATTCAGGCAAGCTTCGATGCACCTGTCACTGAGAATCCCGAAATTGCACGCGATAACGACTTCCGAATATCCAACGCCGGCTAAACGTCCCCTGAACTCTCGTTTGAATTGCGAAAAGCTGAAGTTGAGCTTCGGTGTGACTATGCCGACGTGGGAGGAATGCTTAACCAGCGTGATCACGACACTTAGTTCCGCCGAGTGTGTCCGAGGCGTCTGACTTAATCTTTACTTGTGAAGCCTCACTGATCGCTGAATCTCGTGTCCCAATCTGGCGGTGGAAGAGAAATGCCCCAAATGTTCTCTGGTCGATCGAGAGCAATCCCGAACTCCAACGCGTTCTCCCGGCTAGCAAAAACCACCCGTCCGTCTGCCGACTTGCCTGTCAGCTGCACATGAAGCTTGATTTGGGCTCCCAGTTCCAATGGCTGCGACGTGTTCAAAAGGGCACCGTGTAGATTAACTGTTACGGTTTCGCCTTCGCAGGACAGGCCAGTCGCTTGAACTTCAATCCGGACCCGAATCGGGACTCGCGTACTGCGACGAAGATTTCTGCGGCGTTCAGATTCTGCAACACTCATCAGATATTTCTTCGCCAAGACAACATATTGAGGCAATCCGACTGCTCGGCTCGTGTTGGAAGAAATTCGCGCCGACCAAACGGATGTGATTATGTCACATGATTCTTAAGGACCTTGAGGATTGGACACACTGGTTTGCGCAGTGACAATGCCCCACCCGATAAAGCGGAATCCGAACGGGATTCCCTCACGGACATGCCCAGACGTTCGACGAGGGATATTCGGTACAGATCGAGAAGGCAGGCAATTCTCGCCGCTTACAAGTGGAAAGTGTTCTCAGTGTCCCGGCCAACATCGCCCTGGACGTCCGCTCCTCTTTTCACGCCCGTTGACAGCCTCAGCCCGCGGTGCAGCAGGGAAAACTATGAATTCTCCAACGCACCGTCAACGATCCCGCCCATTTGCCCTGTAATCTCCGTGATGCGCTGGGCATACTGTTGCCCTTGCGCGGGCAAAAAGTCTCCGTATTGCTGCAGCAAGCGTTCAGCGGTCTGTTGAGCACCCGACAGCATGCTCCTCAAGTCTTGAGAAACCGTCTTCTGGAACCGCTCCAAGCTATCGTGCACAGTGCGCCAAGCTAAGGTTGCTGCAGCGGCTTCGCGCTCTAAACGCAACAGATAAGCGAACGCAACCGTACACAACAGAAGCCCTAGCATCAACAGAAGGAAGCTTGTCGAGTTAGTAGAGCGCGCCGCCTGGTCGAGAGCCGTCTGCATGTCGCGACGGTACTGGGTATCGCTCTCGGCCACGGATGATGCGAGTTGAACCAACTGCCTAGATGCTTCATCTGTGTAGCGTTTGCCCACCCCGGACTCGATCATCACGAATGCACGATGTCTGTATCCCAGCTGGCGCCAGTGGATTGATTGCTCCGCCTCTGCAAGCTTAGCTGCCATCGCCTTCTCTACCCGTGATTCGTGATCGCGCTCTTCTTGCGATCCCGCAGTGAGATCTGCCCGGGTGCGCTCGAAGTCATGCTGCAACCTCTGATTCGCCGATGTGTAAAGATCCAAATAAGAGTTGTCCGCTGTAAGCACATACCCATGCTGACCACTCTGGACGTCGCGAACGTCGACCGTCAGCCTAGCCACGTCGGATTGAAGCAAAGAAACGGTGTTCTGCTGTGATTCAATTGCCCCGACTCGCATCACGCTCCTGCTCGCAATGTGTGAATTGATCACGATCAACACCAACAGCAGTGCGAATCCAAACAGCAGAGCACCCTTCACAGTCTTCTTCATAGAGCTCACCTCCGGCGAGTTGTAATCGCGGCGCACAATTTTCTTGCTGGCGTCAGCCAGCGTGACCACTTCACCGTCAAGCACTCCTTTTGCATTTGGCCGCTGGAAGTTCTCGAAGCTTCCTGTGGGCTATTTCTCGATCGCCTTGCCCGAGAGAGCGATGCTCAGACACTCACCACTCGCGTACGCTCAAAGATCGAGCAACTGGCGCGTTCAAGGCACACGACTCCGCGTTTTGTGCTCCGCAACCTCTGCGGTCAAGCCTGAGCCACATGCTCTTCAGGCACTTCGTAGATTAATTCGAAGTGCTCCGGGGCCTCGCAGTAGTCGCTTTTCGCCATCAAAAGAATTTCTGTTCTTTCACTTATCGCATCGCCCTTGACTTCGATCCTGCGAATCTGGACTGAAAAGCTTGATTGAGTGAGCCTGCTGAAAGCCTCTGCCAGAGATCCTTCCATCTGCTTCTGAGAAATGCTTTTCAACGACACTGCCATGTGTCTCTTCTAGCAGCGCTTGAGGAGCGCTTCAACAGTGAATATCAGAAAGACCTGAGGAAACAGCGGAAAACAGAGGCAACTGTCTCTATCGCAGTCTCCTATAGTTCTCGCGTCCTAAATTTTGTCTTTCCTCAGTTGAGGGGCGGCGACTGCCATGCAGAGAGTTATCTTCACATGGAATGATGCACATGCACGTAACGCTTCAGGCAGGACACTACGCCGAAGGCTCTCCCACGGAAGATCGCGGTGGCTTGTGCCGACTTAGAAGTGAATAGACGGTTTTCGCCGATACTAATTCGCGGCGAGGTGTTTGCGAACGGCGGCTTCGGCATCTATCAGCCGCGCGTGTCGGGCGAACCTGAGAACTGCAGGCTAGGTCGCGTGTCCTCCCATAGGACTCAGGGTTTGATTATGGCTGGTGTGTCTCACCGGCCAGGAGCCGCCAGCGATTGCAAGCTCTGACTGGCGCTTTGTAGTGCAGCATGCAAGTTGTTGCGAGCGGTGGTGATCGCATTTGCTTTTTCCATCAAACCGCGCTGCCCAGCTGCGGCAATGACCTCATTGGCAAGTTCCTGCAGTTTGTCGAACAGCTTCATGAGATACATCAGTGAGTCGGCGTGTGCCTTCCACAGATAGGCAAAATTCTGTTTTTCCTGAAAGTCGAGGAGTTCGTTGGTGACCCGCACCTTGGCTGTGACCAGCTTTACCAAAGCCTCAGCGTACTGGGCGCGGAAGCTCTCTTCGCGACCGTAGTCGCTGCGAAATGCGTCCGCTTCCGCAGAGGTGAGTACGAGATTGCGTTTGGGCAAAGGAACTGTGAAGCAGACCTTTGGATCCGCAGCCCGCACAAACATCCGGATCTGATCGCCGGCTTGCCTGAATTTGGTTTCTTCAGCGATTGCGTGTGTCGCCACGAAAGCGTCTGTAACCTGCTGCGCTGAATGAATGCCGAGCGGAGCAACCGCGCTACCAGAATTCGATGAAAGTCGCTCCGAGATTGAGCCAGCCTGCACCGATGAGTGCGAATTGATGCGTCGCTTGTCGACAGCCTTTTTGAAGCTTGAGATCTTCTCGAAATCCTCACGAGCGCGACCATATTCCTTGTCGAGTATTTGCTCGTCCTTCAACTCCGCGAGCTGTTGTACCCTCACTTCGCCGTCGACCCGACTCATAATGCTGGTACCTTCTTGCTGCACTCGTGCGGCGAAACTTTTGATCTGTTGGGTGGCCTCAAGAAACAGCTCGTCGAAGCGCTTGCCAAAAACTCCGTTGAAAACGCCAGCTGCAGACAGAACCTCTGGGTGATAAAACGAATTGCCAAATGATTTCTTCAGGTTATGCATGCGGCCCAAAATTCCGCAGTCCATGAGTTGATCGAAGGTGCGGAAATCATTCAGCTCCTGATAAAAAAAATCGTATTCTCGCAGCAACTGTGCGTGTTCGGGAGCCAGATCACGGTGTTCGAATCCAGAGAGTACTCGATCGATTTCAGTCTTGAATGTGCTAACCGCAGCCGTATAGTACCGAGCCTCATTGGAGAGCTGCGTAGTCGCACCCTCACCTGAATGACGAAATAAAAACCCCAGCACGCAATCGGCTTTGTCGCGATCGAGATCGCTAACAGAAGCCTTCTTTACGTAATACCTCAACAGCGCATCAGCGCTCTCGTTGTCCTTGGTCGCATACAGCTGATCGCGGACCATGGGTGGCGATATCGCGAGGTCGAGCATTCCGAGCCAACGCAGAAGAGCAAAGGCAACCTCTCGAGTCGGCTCCGAACCGGTTTGCGCTTGGATCACTTCAGGAGGAAGTGGCACCTGATAGCCCAGACCGGCTTCAAGTATCGCCACATAAAGACTATGGACCGATACTAAATCGCGCGACTCGTTTGGGAGTGGCAAACGTTGTGCTCCGGCCAGAATGAACCTGCAGAAAATTAGAGAGACTTTAGTGTGTCGCAGTCGGACTTTCAAGTGACGAGTAGGCCGTTACATACGTAACGTGTGCATGCCGACAGGCTACGAGGTTGCGAAAACTCGGAGTCGCCTTCTTGCCACGGGCGTCGTCCTTTGGCGATTGCTCTGGTGTGTGCTTTCGTCCTGACTGGTGGGATTTCTTTGTAATTGGTTCTAGCTTTGAATTCAGTAGCTCACGCTGTGGTAAACTGCTGATGCCTTCCCCTGCGCTGTTCCGAGCCATAAGCCTAAGGTGCTTAAGGCTTTAGGTTGATTTTTATTGTGCGAGTAGCTGAGTAGAATTGGTAGGCAAACCTCCTGTCTCGCGAGTGATGGTGTTGATGAAAATCTGCCCCGCTTCAGCAGTTACGACCTTCCTTTTCAGCATCCTTTTCCAAAGCGTCTGCCTTTCTCAGACGGTTGATCCCTATGCCGAGGCTCGCGACAGGGATTCGTCGATGCAGGGCTATCACGCGGTGCAATCGTCACGCACCGGTACGCCCGATGCCGACGCAGCACTCAGTGCCGATGTGGTGATTCAGTTACTCCAGTCGCAGCCTGCGCTGAAGCTACAGGTGAAGCGCGTGCTCATTCAGAAGGCCTTGGACCAGGGACGACTTCTTGCAGAAGAGGATCTTGGCGATAGCGAATTGTTCGCGCTGGTTCGCGATGATTTGAATGTGCGAAAAATTGCAAGCGACGAGATCGAAAAGAGACATTATGTTGGGCTTAAGCCCACCGATGAGGAAGCCTTTGCAGCTCGCATGAATCAGCGCAGAATGGCGCGTCTGGAGGCCAGCGAAGAACGGCGGCAGGATCAAAAGCAGATAGAAGAAGAGCAAGACGAGAGCGGCACTCAGAACGCTCCCCTTACACGCGCGGGTGGACAGGCGCCCTCACCTACTCCACCACCTCAGCCCCCAGCTACTGATAGCGGTCCCTCGACTCTAAGTCCCGATGACCGTAATCTTGAACGCATCAACCCAAGCGACCTGCCTCAGTTACTTACCGCATCAGCGTCAATGGGTGGTGGAAGCTCGGCAGGGTCCGGCACGGGAGGGGTATCCGGACGTTCATCCTCAGCTGGGCAATCCTCAGTTCTAGTGCCATACATCACTCCCGAGCCTGCGCTTCCGTCAGAGCAAGCCGTGCTCTCGGGGGCGAACCAACCCCATGCTCCCGCTGCCCATTCTCTGCAGTCAGTGGGAGTAGGTGATTCCGAGCGTACATTTCACAAAAAGCCAAACCCATACGCCATGGTTCCATCGCTCTACGACCTCTATCAACAATCGCCTGCCCAAGGTAAGAGGCTCGAACGATTCGGCACAGGAGTATTTGAGAATGGCACCGGGAATGCAAACCAACTTCCGATGGACGTGCCGGTTGGCCCTGATTATGTCATCGGGCCCGGCGACGGACTGAACGTGGACCTGTGGGGATCGGTTTCGCAGAGACTGCAACGCGTGGTTGACCGCGAGGGACGCCTTTCGCTTCCCGAAGTGGGAACCGTGCTCGTTTCAGGAAAGACGCTGGGGCAAGTCCAGCAGACTTTGCAGAAGCAGCTCCGCAATGAATTTCGGGATGTTGAAACCGACGTCTCTCTCGCGAGATTGCGTACGGTTCGCGTGTACGTCGTTGGCGACGTCGCGAATCCCGGCGCCTACGATGTGAGCTCGCTCTCGACGCCTTTGAATGCTCTGTACGCGGCCGGTGGTCCCACTTCGAGAGGCTCACTCAGAATCGTGAAGCACTATCGAGGCAAGGAGTTGGTCGAGGATGTCGATCTCTACGACTTATTGCTCCACGGAGTGCATTCCGATTTGAAGCGCCTTGAATCTGGAGACACCATTCAAGTCCCGCCAGCGCGACCACAAATCGCGGTCGATGGCATGGTGCGTCGTCCTGCGCTTTACGAATTGCTCGATGAAAAATCACTGGATGAGGTTCTGGAGCTCGCCGGGGGGGTGCTTCCTTCAGGGGCGCTGCGCCATATCGAGATCGAGCGCGTACAGGCGCACCAGAACCACACAATGCTGAGCCTCGATTTGCCGGATGCAGATACTGCCGATCAAGTCAGCAAAGCGCTGGCCTCGTTCAAGGTGCAGGACGGCGACAAGATCAGGATTTTCCCAATCCTGCCGTATTCTCAACAAACGGTGTACCTCGACGGGCACGTCTTCCGTCCGGGAAAGTACGGCTATCGCGAGGGAATGAAGGTCTCCGATTTGCTGCATTCTTTCAGCGATATGCTTCCGGAGCCGTCACACCGGCATGCGGAGATCATTCGACTGTCGGCCCCTGACTTTCGGCCTGCCGTGCTCGCCTTCAATCTGGATGAAGCGGTGAAGGGCGATCCTAAGGGCGATCTGTTGCTGCAGCCACTTGATACCGTGCGCATTTTCAGCCGCTATGATTTTGAAGATCCGCCGGAGGTCACGGTCTCAGGCGAAGTGCGAAGGCCCGGTGTACATCGCACAAGCGGCGATCTGCACATTCGCGATGCCGTGTATCTCGCCGGAGGTCTCACTCCAGACGCACTTCTTGCCGACGCGCAGGTCTTCCGTCATCAGAATGAAAAAACTGAAGTCGTGAGCGTCAACCTCGAAGCGGCTCTGCGAGGGGATGCAGCAAACAATCTTCTGCTTCAGCCGAGAGATCGGCTGATCATTCATCGCGACCTTGCCAAGGCAGATCCCGCGTCCGTACAGATTCAGGGTGAGGTGGCGCGACCTGGAAAATATCCTCTAGGAGAGGGGATGACGGCCACCGAACTCGTGCGCCTGGCCGGCGGGTTCAAACGCGATGCATATACTGATCTAGCCGACCTTTCCCGTTACGTCATCCAAGATGGCGCAAAATTGCAAGGTCAGCACGATCAGCTTGAGATTGCAAAAGCATTCACCTCGGCCGCAACAGATGTCCCACTTAGGGACGGGGACACGCTCACGATTCGCCCTATTGCCGGCTTTAACAACATCGGGGCTACCGTCACGATTAGGGGCGAAGTTATGCACCCCAGCGTGTACGGAATAAAAGAAGGCGAACGCCTCAGCTCGGTACTGAAGCGAGCAGGAGGATTCGGTCCCGACTCTTATCCTCAGGGGATTGTCTTGAGCCGCGACTCTCTGCGAATGATGGAAGAGCAGAATCGGGTCGACTTGATTTCGAGGTTGCAGGCGGAAAGCACGAATCAACCGAAATACAAACCCGGCACTAACGCAGCAGAAGCAGCTTTGGTTTCACAATCCGCCGCGATTCAGCAACAGCAACTCATCGATCGACTCAAGAATGACCCACCCGTTGGAAGATTAGTAGTGCGCATCAACGGAGACATTGCCAAGTGGCAAAATGGGCCTGAGGACGTGGAGTTGCGGAAGGGCGACGTTATCGTGATTCCCAAGCGCCCGACCCAAGTCATGGTAACCGGTCAGGTCTACAACCCGACTGCTATCACTTATGTTCCTGGTAAGGATGCATCGTGGTATCTAAGGCAGTCCGGCGGTGCCTCGGAACTCGCAAATAAGAAGTCAATTTTTGTTGTTCGAGCGGATGGTTCGATCATCGGACGCGAAGGCGGCACAAGTGGTTTTTGGCATCAGAGCGTGCTCAGCAGTGTACTTCGTCCCGGAGATACTGTAGTCGTTCCAGAAAAGCTGCTGGGCGGAACGCCGGTGTTTAAGACGCTGCTGGAATCTGCTCAAATCATCTCCTCCATAGCTGTGACCGCCAAAGCTGTAGGAGTGTTTTAAGTATCGTGCGGTTTAGCACGCACATAGTCGCTTTGGGAGTGCTGGCTTGCGGGCTCCCATCATGGGCGCAGGACAAAGCTCAAGCTAGCCCTCCTTCGGGCGATTCCTACAGCGAGCACCTGAAGGAATTAGCTTCTGAGCAGAATGCTTCCAAGCCTGCCTCCAAAGCCAAGTCGCCCGAAGCATCCAAGGACCTGCTGCGTCGCAGGGAATCCTACAGTAAGCACCTCGAGAAATTATCTGGTGGAGAGGATGCTTCGAAGACGCACTCGGATACCGAGTCGTCCGAAACCTATAGAGACCATCTGCGTGACTTAGCACAGGGGCATGACAGCGGCAGTGCGAAGACCAACGCCACGTCAGGACTATCCAGTGAAGATGCTGGTGGGGCAGAAGGGCGGGATCGGGAAAGCAGAGCCGAACAGGTAACAGTTTCGAATCGCGCAAGCTCGAGCCAGAGCCCTGCGAAGGCTGTCACCAATTCTGACACGATGGAGCGCGTCTCGGTTACTCGGACCGAAAAAGACGAGGGCGTTCAGCCTGTAGGAATAACTTCGCAAGCGATTCCTGCCGGTAACTGCAGCGACGCGTATTGCGAGCAACTTCGTCGAGTAGCCGAGGGTCAGAGTGAACAGCCTTACGTCTCCCGCTCGGATAACGGACGCACTCTCACGACCGAACGAAACTTCGTCAAGAACTTGGCGTTCGATCAGGTTCATATTTGGCAAAGTCCGTTCAAAATGCGCGACTCCGATGCGACCTGGGCTGTGCCATTTGGGATTATTACGGGAAGCCTTGTGGCCACCGACCGCGATGTCTCCAAGCAACTCGCAAAGCCCAGCCGTGTGGACACGAGCAAGCAGATTTCGAATCTCGGCTTGTATAGCTTCATTGGAGCTGGCGCAGGTTTCTACGGATTGGGATTGATTAGTCACGACGATCACAAGCGCGAAACCGGATTGCTTTCTGGCGAAGCCTTCATCAATGCATCCCTTGTCGCCGAAGCGCTGAAATATGCTTTCGGCAGGGAACGACCATTTGAGGGCGACCATTTCGGACACATCGGCAGAGGCGGCAGCAGCTTCCCATCAGAGCACGCCATCGGTAGTTGGGCTGTCGCGACCGTCTTTGCCCACGAATATCCGAATCCGTTTATGCAGATCGCCGCGTATGGCTTGGCATCTGCAGTATCCGTATCACGCATTACCGCAGGCCAACACTTTCCATCGGACGTATTCGTGGGAAGCACATTCGGCTACTTGATCGGACGCAAAATCTATAAGGATCACCACAATTCTGAATTAGGCGGGTCGGATTACGGTACTTTCGTTGCCTCAGAACGAGGTCCAACGAAGAGCATTGGATCTGCGTATGTGCCCCTCGACAGCTGGGCATACCCTGTAATAGAAAAGTTGGCCGGACTAGGATATGTGCGAAGCGCCTTTCTCGATATGAGGCCTTGGAGCCGAACGGAGTGCGCACGCATCGTTCGAGAAGCGGATGAAAGTGGCGCGAACGACGATCCCGTTGCTGGTCCGTTATTAAGTTCATTGAAGCAAGAATTTGCACTTGAGCTAGGTTCAGAGTTTGAAGGCTCCCGCAATCGGTCCGCACAACTTGAGTCGGCATATGGCCGAGTCACGGGCATCGCAGGACCACCCTTAAACGACAGTTTTCATTTTGGCCAAGCAATCATTAATGATTACGGACGGCCTTATCAGCGCGGCATTAGCACCGAAACGGGCTTTTCTGGTTTTGCGATGTCGGGTCCAGTAGCTGTGTACTTCCGGGGGGAATTCCAAACCGCTCCTTCAGCAGCTGGTTACCCTCTCAATGTTCGTCAGGCAATTGCATCGATTGATGCGTTCCCTGGCAATGCGTCTCTTCCTGTCTTGCCGGATGAAGCTATCAATGCAACACAGAGATTCCGCGTACTGGAGGCTTACGCGTCTATTAACATGGGCGGATATCAGCTTTCATTCGGGAAGCAAAGCCTCTGGTGGGGGCCAGGTGAAGGTGCTGCCATGCTTTTCAGCAACAATGCTGAACCTCTTCCGATGGTGAGATTCACGAATGTCAGTCCGGTTCAGCTTCCAGGGATTGCACACCTACTGGGAGCCATCCGTTTCGAATCATTCCTGGGGCAAGTCGATGGCCAGCGATTCGTCGGTCTAGGATTAAATTCAGAAAACATCGTTTCCGGCCCAAATCTTAGTAAGTTAGTCAGCCAGCCATTTATCAACGGGCAGAAGTTCACCTTCAAGCCGACGCCGAACCTAGAGTTTTCCATTTCGCGTACTGCGATCATTGGAGGAACCGGATTGCCGCTGACGTTCACCAGCTTTGGCCATAGTTTCTTCGATCTCGGAAGTGGCAGCGCGGATCGGACAGGTGATCGTCGTTCGGGAGTAGATCTTACTTACAAAATTCCAAAGTTGCGGAATAGGCTGTTATTTTACGCCGATGCTTTCACCGACGATGACGTATCGCCCTTGAACTATCCACGTCGCGCCCCGATGTCGGCGGGTATTTACGTGCCTCAGCTTCCTGGAGTGCCTCAAATGGATTTGCGCGTTGAAGGCGGCTATACGGACATACCCGATCAGGATCTACGAGGCTTCTTCTATTCCAATCGCCACTATCTCAGCGGTTATACGAACGATGGAAATTTATTAGGAAATTGGATGGGCAGGGATGGGCGCGGCGTTCAGGCATGGAGCACATATTGGTTTTCACCGCGAACGAAGCTGCAGTTGAGCTACCGTTACCAAGGAATCAATGACGGTTATCTTCAGGGCGGTGGTTTGTTAAACGACGTAGGAATTCGAGCCGTAGAAAATCTCGGCAATTCGGTGGATTTCTCTCAGTCCTTGCAATTTGAGCGTTGGAACTATCCGGTTTTGGCAGGAACGGCCCAGAACAATGTTGTGACAACCTTACAAATCACGTATCGACCCTCCTCTTGGAGAGTGAAACCCGTGATCAAGATGCAGCATTAGTTGAAAAAAAGTATTTTTGTGACTGGTAGACCGGAATTCCGCCCATTTCGATTGGAGTGCGGCGGGCCAGGAGCACGTTTCACGGGGAGCGGCATGCATGTCTTTGTTGATTGAGATCCGCGGCCAGCGTTCTCGGATGAACCAGTAATGAAATCGGGATCTCGAAAATATCCCCATAACGGAGTGAAAGCGCGATAGTGACCTACATTGGTACTGTACACGTTCGCAAGAGTGTTCCCGAATTGCCGGAACACGAACTCCCCAATCCGCCGGCATCTGGGCCGAAAGGAGCGGGAAGAGACGGAGACCTAGTGGGACATATCCGGTTACTCTGGCAAAACGCTCGGATGCTCTCACGCATTACTCTCTTCGGTCTAGTGGCTAGTACTCTGATCGCATTTTTGATTCCCACTAAATATGAGTCGACTGCTCGGTTGATGCCGCCGGACAATCAGTCAGCATCGGGCCTTGCTACGGCTTTGGCCGCGATGAGCGGTGGTGCTGGTGGCGCGCTAGGAGGAATTGCCGGGGATTTTCTTGGCCTCACCGGAGGCAAGGACACGAGTGAAATGTTCGTCGGCATCCTTGAAAGTCGCACTGTCGAAGACAAACTGATCCAGCAGTTTGAACTTCAAAAGCTCTATCACGACGGCCGCATGGCAGATGCCCGTAAGGAATTGGCTGATCGCACGTCGATATCCGTTGATCGAAAGAGTCAGATCATTACCATCGGCGTGACTGATCACGACCCGAAACGCGCGGCAGCGATGGGCCAGGCCTATGTCGAAGAGCTCAACCGCTTAGTCTCGGAGCTGAGCACCTCGTCTGCGCGTCGTGAACGCATGTTCCTCGAGGAGCGTCTGCAAGGGGTAAGTAAAGACCTGGAGTCCGCGGAAAAAGAGTTCAGCCAGTTTTCCAGCAAAAATACGGCGATCGATATTAAGGAACAGGGGAAGGCGATGGTCGAAGCGGCCGCGACTCTTCAGGGAGAACTCATCGCGGCGCAATCAGAACTCCAAGGTCTCAAGCAGATCTACACCGACAACAATGTGCGTGTCCGCTCAATACAGGCGCGTATTGCTGAACTTAAGGTGCAGCTCGAAAGAATCGGCGGCAAGGGAGAGGATGCGTCAGGGGCGTCCGGCCAGGAGTCAGACTCGCTTTATCCCTCAATCCGCAAGCTTCCTCTACTGGGCGTTACTTACGCTGATCTGTATCGTCGGACGAGGGTACAGGAGGCGGTCTTCGAGACATTGACGAAGGAGTATGAACTAGCAAAAGTTCAGGAAGCAAAAGAGATTCCGACCGTCAGATTGCTGGATGCTCCGAACATTCCAGATAAAAAATCATTTCCTCCGCGCCCAGTCATTATTCTTTTAGGAACCGCACTCGCTCTTGTTTTCGGTGCAACGTGGATCTTTGGTAAGACGACTTGGGAACAAACTGATTCCGATGATCCGAGAAAGATGTTCGCGCAAGAAGTGCTCACAACGGTGAGGGCCAGGGTTCCGAAATTTTCTAAAAATGGCTCAGGAAGGCACTCCGTTGAGGATTCCATCAGGACGGTGCTTCCTCTCCAGCGGGACGACGACGCAGCCTCGAAGTAAGTGTCTTTCATACATTGTAGTTGACAAAACGGCCCATGAAAGCGGGCTGGACCTTCTTAGGAATTGAAACGGGGAAATCCGATGGCAGTCACAGACAAGTCCTTTTTGGCAATTGAGAATAGTCGGGAGAAGCCCAGCTTCAACGAACTCGGCATCGATCTGTGCCGCTATCGCGCCGATGAACAGTTATTTCGTAAGCAACAGACTGAGCTTGCCAAACATTTCAACAATGCACCCGGCCCAGTTGTCGATCTCGGTTGTGGTCGCGGAACGATGCTGGAATTACTCACGTTAAACGGTATAGCAAACTACGGTGTCGACAGTTTTCCTCCTGCCTTGGAAGTATGTCGAGATAAAAGCTTAAAGATAGTTGATGGCGATATCTTCTCGCATCTTACAGAACTGGAGGATTCCTCTCTCGGTGGTGTCTTCTGCTCGCACGTCATCGAACATCTGCACCCGCCGGAGGCCCTACAGTTGATTCGCGAGTCATATCGAGTTCTTAGGAGTGGCGGTACCCTAATCCTTGTCACCCCCAATCCCAAGAATCTTCTTATATTGAGCGAAGTGTTTTGGCTAGACCTGACACATGTACGGTTCTATCCCGCCCGTTTGCTGGATGGGATTTTGCAACAAGTTGGCTTTAGCCTCGTGAGCTGTTTCGAGGACAAACACACCGCATATGGCCGCGTGCTGCATAAGCGTCTGGCAGCCTTTGTGCGCCATGTGTGGCTTTGGGGACTCACAAATCGCGGGGATGTAGTGGCTGTCGCACGTAAATGAGCCAAATCAAGCACCAACCTGTTTCGGTTCAGCAGAAATTGTATGGCATCCTTTGGAACAATAAGAAGGGGGGCCACTTTGTAAATTCTGCGTCATCGGTGGCCGTGCGAGCAGTTTCAGGGCTAACCCGCCTCGGAATTCTCTTGGCGATCGCTCGTACATATGGGCCCGAAGCTTTCGGCAAATTGTCCTTGGCGATTGCGATGGTCGAGATTCTACGGATGTTCTCCGACTTCGGTATTGATACGATCTCGATCCGCAGATTCACGCAAGTCGCGCCGGCACAACGAGCGGAACTGTTGGAATGGATTCTGGGCGGCAAACTGGTCTTAGCTGCATGCTTCTATGCTGTGGCTGCTGGGGCGCTTTTTCTCCTCGCAAAAGGGAACTTTGAAGTCTCTCTCGGTCTAATAGCTGGTGTTTCCATCTTCTTCTCGAACATCCTGGGGGCTTTCGTAAGTTATCTGCAGAGCTTCTTTTCTATGTCGCGCATTTTTGGGTCGACCGTTGCGAGCAGTGCGGCATCGGTTCTCTTTGCATCTGTCGCGATTCACACGAAAGCGTCACTTCTGTTCGTAATCGTGGCGTTGCCGTTAGCTGACGCTCTAAATCTCATTTTGTTTTGCTCCGGATCGGACTTGCCGTTACGCCTAAAATTCGATTTTCGGCAGACATTGTCGCTTTTGCGCGAGAGTTTTCCGGTTGGCATTACGAGCGCTCTAGTGATTCTATATTTTCGTCTCGACACTTTGTTCGTGTTCAAGTTCGCCGGGGCAGTGGCTCTCGGGCTTTACTCAGCCTGTTTCAGAGTCATCGAACCGGCTCTGATGATTCCTTCTTCCTTCTCTACGACGGCGTATGCAGTGCTTTCCAGTACCGATTCAGGAAGCAACACTATCCGGCGAGCGATGCAGACGGTACTGCGGACCATGTGGCCGGCTTACACCGCTATTGGGGCCCTCGCGGTGACTGGACTGCTTGCAGGGAAAGTGTTTCTGGAGCGCTTCTTTCCGATGTATCTGCAGGCCTATCCAATCATGATGATCCTTATCTTTGCCCTACTGGCAAGGTCGGCAAACATGGGGCTTACGTCCATATTCCATTCAAGGGGCTTGTATTCAACCATCACGAGAATTGCTGCGGTGAACCTTTGCGTGAATCTGATATTGGTTTTGCTCCTCGTAGAAAAGTATGGCGCTGTTGGAGCCGCATGGGCTGCGCTCCTGACGGAAGGAGTGAATACAACCATCCAGTTGTGGAACTTGGCTTATCTCGCACATGGATCAAATTCTAATCTTGTGGTCGGCATGGTCAATTCTCAGGGGTGAATCGCATTAACATGGTTGCTGCGTCCATACTCTTATTCATGTCAGCGCGGTTAAGACTACAGGTGCTAGGGTGCATCTCTGATCCTTCTCTCTGAACGCATGACCCTTTGCCGTCTGGCAACTTGCATCGGCCTTCACGATGTGCACGCCTTTGGCACCGCGGCGACCGGCGTGTGTAGAACTTCAAAAATGAGTATAGCGGTTATCTTGTAATGGATATTACTTCACAGTTAGTTGTATCTACGAAGAATCCGTTCTCAAGATCGTTCCGGATTGGTGTATTTGTTTCTCTTCTGTTGATTGCCTGTTCCTTGCCTATATTGGGAATACCGCTGGCTTCCGTCGCCCTTCTTTTGATAGCCGTGGCTTTATTGTGGATGGCGTTTCGCTTTCCAATTTTTGCGTTAGGTGCGGTCTTGGCATTCATGCCTATTTATCCCGTGCTAATTCTCGTGGCTAGGTTTTTTGGACCCTCGTACTTGATGTCAAATGCGGTTCTGGCATGCGACAGAGTCGTCTTGTTGTTACTGACGTCCATACTGTGGTGGCGAAACGGAATAAAGTTCAAACCTCCTGATTTGCTCTTGGTGATTTGTTTCGCTCTTGCGATCGGACGCCTCGCCTTTGGTGGATCTTTTCTTGCGTTGTTGAGCGACTTCAATTTGATGATCGCGTATTTCGCGGGAAGGATGGCACTTCTAAGCAGGGATCAGGAAAAGACCTGGGCGAAGCGAGCCGTCTGGATTGTTGCCATCTTGTCGATTCTGGGGATGGCCGAGGTTTTTTTCATCGGAGAGGCTCCCAGAGCAATCCTCTATTCGACGGTGGCCGATGAGCAAGTAACGGAAGCCGGAGCATTAAATGGAACTTTTCACGCCGAAGGCTTCACGGGCCTCCGGGAATCTTCCACCATGTTTGGTCCCCTTCAATTTGCTTCTCTGTGCATGGTGGGAATCATCATTTGGTGGGTTTATGGTCAGAACCTAGGGCTGGGCGTCGCAATCGTCGCTGGTCTAGTCTGCACTGTCACTCGTTCCGCATGGCTGGGCACAGCTCTGGCAATTCCTGTTTTGGCTGTTCTGATGCATCAAAAGAAGCGACTTCTTTTGCACGCCGCACTGGCCCTTGGATTGTTTATCGCCGCAATTCCGGTTGTAGGCATAGGCGACTTCCTATTTGCAGCCAAGAAAGGCGAAGATCCGTCCGCACAAGGTCACCAACAATCCCTTTTCATGGGATTGGAGTACGCGTTGAACCATCCGTTTGGTTCTGGACCAGGAAATGTGGGAATGTGGGGCACCAAGACGAACAGCATCGGGGTTTTTATCGAAAGCACGTATCTGACGCTGGCGGCCCAGTACGGAATTGTTACGGCCATATGCTTTATGGCCTTTGTGATCAGCGCACTGCGGACGTGTTGGCGAAAACGCACCTCATTAGGCTATGTGGCGGTCGGGATACTAGTTGGCTTTGGCGCGGTTATGACCGTTGCTCCGCTGCACAATGTTTTTAGCTTGGCATCTTGGGTTTGGTTTCCAGTAGGGCTGGCAATTCAATCAGACGATAATGCAAAACTCGAGTTCGCGAGAGACTCAAGTACTTCCTAGGAACGCATGACAAAGAAATTGGAGGCTGAGATTTGGTAATTGCGTTTGACACGATGGTTCTCTCGAAGCGGAATCGCTATCAGGGACTTAACGTATACGCTCGCCGGCTCCTCCAGGAATTTAGGAAACTTCACGTTTCCGGGAACTCGATTATTGTGAGGCCATTCGTGGCTCGAGGACTCGAGGATAATGCCACTGAATTGGTCAAGGGAAATGGCTTTCGCCCAGCAAGTTCAAGCCTTCTTCGGTTGCGTCACGTATGGCGTTTTGGTGGGTCGTCGTGGGCTGCATTTGCGATCAAGGCAGACCTGCTGTTCTCTCCGACTGCCCTTGTCTTACCCTTGGGATTAGTGCCTGTTGTCACAACTATCGCCGACGCTACGCCCTTGAGACTGCCTTCACAGTTGTTTTTTAGGGCTTCTCTAGAAGCGCAGCGCGTACTTTCCCGTTCGGCCGCCCGTCTTTCGCGGAAAATCATAACTCTTTCTGAGCATTCCAAGGAAGATATCGTAGAGCTTTACCATGTACCGCCCGAAAAAGTTTCCGTGATTTATTGCGGGTACAACGACCAGACCTTTAACTCGAAACCACAGGACAAGGAAGCGCTGAAAAAACTTCTAAGTCGCTTCGGGATTCGAGGACCTTACTTCTTTCACCACGGGACAATTCAACCGCGGAAGAATTTTCAGCGGCTCATTGAAGCCTACGGCCAAGTCATGGAGAAGAATCGCAATCTGGACATGCAACTTGTGCTGGCTGGCTCCTTTGGCTGGCAGCACGAACCCATCGTGCAGGCTGGCGCCAAGCTCCAGGGTCGCAGTAAGGTGATTTTCACAGGGCCGCTAGTCGAAGAGGAACTCGCTTTGCTCCTCAAAGGAAGCTTTGCGAGTGTTGTTCCGTCACTTTACGAAGGATTCTGCCTTCCTATGGTCGAATCGATGGCGTGCGGGATTCCAACGATTGCTGCAAATGCTTCGTGTCTTCCGGAAATATCCGGAGGAGGATTATGTTACTTCGATCCGCTTTCGGTCGATGATATGGCAAACAGTATGCAAAAGCTGCTGGAAGACGGGGATCTCCGCAATCGACTAGCCTGCTACGGACTGAAGCGGGCATCGAGTTTTTCGTGGGAAAGATGTGGAAGGGAAACGTTGGATCTTTTGGTGAGGACGCATGAGGAGTCGTAGAGTTGATCCCGGAACTCACGCAAGGTCACTTCATTCTAAAAAGCTAATCTGAATCATCTTGCCTCGAACCGCACAAAGCAAAGTGGCCTTCCAATGAGAGTTGCTTTCGATCTTCGCAGAATAAAAAACCCTGGTATTGGTCGATATATGAAGTGCCTAGTTGAAGCACTCTTGGCGCAAGAGCCGAACGAAGAGTATGTCTTAATCTTGCCTCCCGGAGCCGAGGACGCGGTTAAGACTCAGAATGGTGGCGCAAGAGCTATTACTTCCAAGTTGAAATATTATTCCATCGGCGAACAGATTGGGCTGCCCAAAATTCTTTACGATAACAAAATTGATCTTCTCCACGCGCCGCATTTCATGCTGCCGATGTTGCGGCCTTGCGCGTCAGTCGTTACGATCCACGATGTAATTGGCTTAGCTTGGAAGGAGGACCTAGGATCGCGAATGGGGCAGCTGTACTACAAATGGATGATGTCCGCCGCCGTTCGTTTGGCGGACCGTATCATCACCGACTCAAAGTTTTCTCGAGATGATATCGTCTATCGTCTCGGCATCCATCCCGGCAAGGTTAGCGTCATTTATCCAGGTATAAGTTCCGACTTCGTGCCAATTACTAATGCGGCTGAACTCGATAAGGTCCGGGCAAAGTACCGGATCGAGGGTGAGTTCATTGTGTATACAGGGATCTACAAGCCGCGGAAGAATCATACTGGGCTTTTGCATGCCTTTCGTGCAATGGTGCGAAACGGAATAAAGGCCAACCTGGTTTTGGTGGGTCCATTGAAGGAGGGGGAGCAAGGGTTGCGTCGTATGGCCGCGGAACTGGGGATTTCTGAAAAAGTTATCTTCACAGGTTTTGTAGATGATCTTGACTTACAGCGACTCTATTCAGCGGCAAGAGTGTATGCTTGCCCTTCTCTGTATGAAGGTTTCGGTTTCACAGTCCTTGAGGCAATGGCGTGCGGTACTCCGGTAGTGTGTGGGAGTGAAACTTCGCTGCCTGAGGTGGCGGGTGATGCAGCTCTTTATGCCGATCCGAGAAGTTCAGAACAATTCGCTCATGGACTCTACGAGGCTTTTACCAACGGTGCCTTGCGGAGTTCCCTAATCGAAAAGGGTAGAAGGAATATCCTGCGATTTACCTGGGGGGAGGCCGCCAGAGAGACGCTCAACGTTTATCACGATGCTCTGCGAATCCGGGGCAGTGAGAACCGTGCGGAGCTGGGTTCTGTGCCTCCGAAGCCAACACCCTCAGGAAGCGGCCGTGGTGCTGGTTAAGGTGTTCTTTTCATTCCATTTGCGTGGCAGCGGAGCTATTATTTGCTGAACACCAGAGCAGCTCGTTGCTTCATACCGAAATGCTGATGCTGGGAAGTGGATTATTGTCGTTAGATCGTAAAAAAGGGGGATTATGAAAGCACTCATCACCGGAATCACAGGGCAGGACGGATCGTATTTGGCAGAACTACTCCTTCGGAAAGGATACGAGGTCTATGGCCTGGTGCGGCGGAGCAGCTTAGAGAAGTATGACCGGATCGAGGAGATTGTCGGCGATCTCAAATTTGTCGAAGGGGATCTCACGGATCAATCTTCGCTTGACGAGGCGGTACGAGAACTCCAGCCAGACGAGATTTACAACTTGGCAGCTCAGAGCTTCGTGCCGGTGTCATGGAACCAGCCAGTTCTGACTGCGGACGTGACCGGCCTCGGTGCTCTTCGCGTACTGGAAAGTATTCGACGCAACAGTCCTCGAAGCAAGTTCGTGCAAGCCTCCAGCTCTGAGATGTTTGGAAAAGTGCGCCAAACTCCACAAACTGAAGAAACGCCCTTTCATCCCCGCAGCCCCTACGGCGTAGCAAAGACTTTTGCTCACTACATCACCGTCAATTATCGAGAAAGCTACGGAATATTCGGGTGTTCTTGCATAGCTTTTAACCACGAGTCGCCGCGACGGGGTTTGGAGTTTGTAACCCGCAAAGTCACCCATCAGGTCGCGAAGATCAAGCTCGGGCTGGAATCGAAGCTGCTGATGGGCAACCTTGACGCAAAGAGAGACTGGGGTTTTGCTGGCGACTATGTTGAGGCAATGTGGCGAATGTTGCAGCAGTCTGCTCCGGACGATTACGTGCTGGCTACGGGTCAAACGCATAGCATTCGCGAGCTGTTGGAGGTTGCGTTTTCACACGTGAACCTTGATTGGGAAAGACATGTGCAAATCGATCCAAAGTTGATTCGTCCAGCTGAAGTTGAGCTTCTTCAAGGTAATTCGAGTAAGGCTCGTACCAAATTAGGCTGGGTGCCAAGGGTGGGTTTTTCGGAGCTTGTGCAGATGATGGTAGATGCTGATATCGAAGCTCTCCAGCAAACGCATTCATTGCGGGTTGCAGCGGTCACTGTTTAAGAAGTGAAGGACTTGCCGAGCAGGACTTCGCTCCTGACTCAAGCGGTTGATGATGTAAAGCGGTTGATGATGTAAACGGGGAGCAATGGAATATCAAAGCGCCGGTTCGTACTTCACTGGAATGGCCAGGGCTCTGGCCGATCTTTCCCGTTCTAGAGTTGAAAGCATTGCTGATGCCCTTTTCGGCGCTTACAACGATTCCCGAACCACGTTTCTATTCGGAAATGGAGGCAGTGCATCGCTGGCCACTCATTTTGCCTGCGACTTAGGTAAGGGCACCAGCGACTTGAATAGTGATCGGAGGCGCTTTCGGGTTCTATCCCTAACGGACAATGTGCCGGTCCTCACGGCCTTGGCGAATGACTGTGGCTACGAAAGCATCTTCGCCGAGCAGCTAAAGAACCTTGCGCAACCCGGCGATCTCGCTTTTGCTATCAGCTGCAGCGGCAACTCGCCAAACATCCTTAAGGCCCTCACCGTTGCGAGGGATATAGGAGTATCGACTATAGGTCTTGGTGGTTTTCAGGGGGGCCGGATGAAAGCTCTGTGCGATCTTTGCCTCATCGTCCCTTCCGACAATATGCAAATCATTGAAGACTTGCATTTGAGTGTGGCACATTGCCTTTTTACTCTGCTAAGAGGCCGCATTGAAGCGCTTGACGCCCACAAAATGGCCGCTGTTGGAGCGCAGTAGAGGGCGAGTTCTCAGTTCCGGCACGCTCGGTTAGAATGTAGATTAACCAGAGAACCGCATTGGCGATCCAAACCTCCACTCCACCAGAGTCAGCGCCGCAGATCTCGACTCAGCATTTCCCCAGTTCCGAAGGCAAGAATTACCTGTTTGCGTTAGCCCTGAAGCGGACTGTTGACGTGGTGGTTTCCGCAGCTTCTCTGATCATTCTTAGTCCGGTCCTACTCATCATCGCGGTGCTCGTAAGAATCGGGGACAATGGTCCGGTGATCTATCGGCGCCGCGTAGTGGGACCGAATGGCGCGTTCGATGCTTTCAAATTCCGCAGCATGCGTGTGGACGCGGACACAATTCTCGCGAATGACGTTCGTCTCCGTCGGGAATTCGAAAAAAATTTCAAATTGGTTTCGGATCCGCGGGTTACGAAAATCGGGCGATGGCTGCGCAAGTTGAGCCTGGATGAAGCGCCGCAGCTGATCAATGTGCTCCGAGGAGAGATGACGCTAGTGGGCCCACGCATGATTACCGAGCCTGAACTGGACAAATATGGACCGGCAAAGGCGCTACTTTTGAGCGTAAAACCGGGTTTGACAGGCTATTGGCAGGTTTACGGTCGGCAAGAGGTAGATTATGCCGACCGTGTGAAAATGGACATATTTTATATTCAGAACTGGAGCTTGCTGCTGGATCTGCGACTTTTGTTGCTCACTCCACTTCGAGTCCTAAGAGGCACTGGAGCGTATTGATGGCTAGGGTACTGGTGACGGGCGGCGCAGGCTTTGTTGGCTCCGTCTGTTCTGCTGAACTCCTGAAGGGCGGTCACTCAGTTGTAGTACTAGACGACTTGTCCACCGGGCATCTTGAGTCGGTGCCTCAGGGTGCTGAGTTCTACCCAATCGACATTGGAGATCGTCGGGCGGTTTTGGATGTGCTCGCTCGTGATCATTTCGACGTGGTGTTCCATTTTGCCGCAAAGGCTTTAATCGCCGAGTCCGTCAGCAATCCTGGCCGTTTTTTCGAGAGCAATCTCGCATCTGGGATTGTGTTTCTCGAGTGCTTGCGGGAAGTGGGCATTCGCAATTTAGTTTTTTCGTCCACTGCAGCTGTTTACGGAACCCCGACTAATTCGCCGATACGTGAAGACGATCCCAAAGAGCCTGTTAACGCATATGGTGAGAGCAAGCTCGCGCTCGAGAGAGTCCTGAATTGGTACTGCTCGGCGTATGGATGGAGCGTCGTCTCATTCCGTTATTTCAATGCTTCTGGGGCCGTCGCCGGAAACGGTGAACGGCACGAGCCGGAAACGCATATTTTGCCACTCCTCCTCCAAGTTGCTTCAGGAAGACGCGAGTCGTTCCACATTTATGGAGCGGACTATCCCACACCTGATGGAACTTGTCTGAGGGACTATGTGCATGTTCTGGATATCGCAGAGGCGCACTTGCTGGCGTTGTCCAAAATCGATTCTCCAGGCTTCCGCGCCTTCAACATCGGCACCGGCAAAAGTCATTCCGTGAAGGAACTCTGCGACGTCGTGACGAGAGTTACAGGACAAAAGCTAAATCTGCAGATTGCGAGCAGGCGTCCTGGAGATCCTGCGGTCCTTTGTGCCAGCCCAACGGCAATTGCTAAGGAATTTTGTTGGAGAGCGGCACATTCTGACCTGACCAATATCGTAGAAAGTGCTTGGGGCTGGGAAAGAGTCCAGACGCAAAACCACAGCCAAACTGAGCTTTCTAAGGCATAGTGGCTTTTGGGCAGCCCAGTTTGTGGAAGAACTGGAACTGGCAGGACCGACAGGTACAATCCATAGCCATTGCAATTACTATGGCGGTGACTTGCATACGTCTTTTGTTGACAAATAGATAGCTTAATCCCACAATTCCTATTTGGCTGAGTCGCGGCAACGGAGTTGAGGCGCTTAGTCTATGTGTTTGGAAACTTTCATCGTGGTCCCCCGAGCGTGATGAGTCGTCGTCTTCATGTTGCAGTTCTGATCGCCGATCTTCTCTGGATTTCGATTTCCATCGTTGCCGCGTACGTTCTCCGTTACGGCCTCTTGCCACCCAACGCACCGGATCAACCCAGCTACATTGAATATTCCCTAGTTGCAGTTTTGGCACTGGCTATCTGGACTGGCTTGTATGCCACCATGAAGCTGGATGGATTTTCAGCAGGCTGGGATCTGCCAAGCATTCTGTCCCAGGTTTTCATCGGTGTTTTGCTGCTGATGAGCATCATGCTCGCAACGGCATTTCTCGTACGGCAGCTTTATTCGCGCCTTCTCCTTGGCTATCTGGCCTGTCTGTTTCTGATGGGCTTTCTTGGAATTCGCTTTCTCGTGCGGTTCTTCATTGCTTCGCGTTCGCGCAATGGCGCGGAGCGGCGCGTAGTGATTATCGGCAATGACCGTATTGCCCGCGAAGTTGCGAACAAGATCGCGCGTCACCCGGAGTTGATGAAGAGAGTTGTTGGGTTTCTTTACTCGTCCACAGATCTGCCCACCGGATCACCGCAGGATGACATTCCCTCTGCCGCGACTCCACCTACGAATACTCTCGGGGTAGTCGAGATGCTCAAGCGCCAAGAGGTTGAAGAGATCATTGTCGCCAATCCGAGGGCGAGTATCTCCGAAATTCAGAAATTAATCCATTTGGCCCGCGTTGCAGGATTGCGAGTGTCATTGGTCCCCCAAGGATATGAGTTATACCTTTCGAGAGCCAGCTTCCTTGATGTCGGCGGCCTGCCCATCTTGTCGCTAGAAGAGCGATCTCCTAATCCGCTGCTTGTCGTGCTGAAGCGAATTACCGACGTTGTTTTCGCCGGTACCCTAATTGTTCTGGTCAGTCCTATCCTGCTGCTGAGTGCTGTTGGTGTGATCCTCACAGGAGAAAGGCCGTTTCGACGAGAGCTCCGCTGCGGGCTGAATCGCAAGGTGTTCTCGATGTGGCGAATGAACGTGGACCGGGATGCCATTGACCTGCACGGCTTTCGGCGATTGCTTTCCAGGCTCAGTTTCACTGAGCTGCCCCAGTTGTGGAACGTTTTGTCTGGCGACATGAGTCTGGTCGGGCCCCGCCCCGAATCTCCCGAGCGGGTAAAGCACTATTCGGAATGGCAAGGTCAGCGACTCAGCGTTAAGCCGGGCCTGACAGGACTCGCGCAGGTACACGGTCTTCGGGAACAACATGCCTCCGAGGAGAAGGCCCGATTCGATCTACAATACATCCTGCATTGGTCGCCATTTTTGGATCTCTCTTTGCTGCTGCAGACCGTTTGGACGCTTGCCATTCGGCTGTGGACTCCGACCGCATCCAGTGCGACAGAACCGCAACATATAGAAGCCGGTATTCTGACGGAGGTCGTTAATGCTGATCGTTCGCACGCCGGTGCGGATTAGCTTCGCGGGTGGCGGGACAGACTTACCCGCCTACTATCAAAAATTTGGTGGAGCAGTTCTCAGCACTGCGATCAACAAGCACTTCTATACCATCCTGCAGAAGCGCTCTGATGGAAAAGTTCAGGTGATCTCTTCCGATCTCCGAGTGGTTGAAACATGGGAGGACATTGCGCGGATGGGAGCAAAAGGCAGTGAGCTCGAAATTCCACTGTCGATCATGAAGGACTTGGGGTGCGCTGTTTCAGTCAATCTTTTCCTGGCTTCGGAGATCCCTCCCGGGACCGGGCTCGGTTCTTCAGCTAGCGTTTGCGTGAACGTTCTAAAGACTCTCACCGCCTACCTCGGCGTGCCAATGTCGAAGTACGAATTGGCGGAGCGGGCCTTCCAAATCGCCCGGAATACGCTTGGTAAACCCGTGGGGAAGCAGGATGAATATGCTGCTACTTTTGGGGGCGTCAATTTCATTCAGTTTCATTCTGACGAGTCGGTTACGGTCGAGCCCCTGGACCTGGACCCGGAACTTGTGAGAGAGCTGCAAAACAACTTGATGCTCTTCTTTACTGGCGCTGCTCATCACTCCTGGACGATTCTCAAAGAACAGGAGCAGTCGACCCATAGAAAGAGCGGCATGGCCGTCGAGAGCCTGCATGAGATTAGGGAATTAGCAGACACCATGCGAACCACTCTCAAAGCGGGGAACTTGGATGAATTCGGAGAATTGCTGCATAAAGGCTGGGAAGCGAAAAAGCGCGTCTCCGATAAGATTTCAACCTCGCACATCGACGAGATGTATGGCCAAGCTCGTATTCACGGAGCAACAGGTGGAAAGATCACTGGGGCTGGCGGGGGTGGTTTTCTTCTTCTCTATTGTCCGCAAGCGGCACAACAGGCAGTGCGTGACCATCTTACGAAAATGGGTGCTCGCGAGATGAGCTTCGAGTTTGATTTTCAGGGAGCTCAAGTCGTTGCTGATGATCCCTTCATTGATGCGGACGAGCGTGGCGGTATGAAATGGACCTTTGAGCCGGTTCGCAATCAAATTTCAGCGGCAACGTTTTCTCGTTCATGATCCGCTTTCCTGGGAAAGCTTTCTTGCTTGCAGCCGGTCATGGGACGCGATTGCGGCCTCTGACCGACGCCACCCCCAAATGTTTGCTTCCGATTCGCGGCATCCCAATGCTTCAGATTTGGCTCGAGCTTTGCCATCGATTTGGGATTCAGGAAGTGTTGATAAACCTTCATTCGCATGCTGCGGCAGTACGCGAGTTCCTAAACAAAAGCAAGCGCTCTGATGTTCGTGTTCACATTTCAGACGAGCCTGTGCTCTTAGGAAGTGCGGGCACCATTCGGGCGAATAGACATTGGGTAGCAGCAGAAGAAGCTTTCTGGGTCTTTTATGCGGACGTCTTGACTGAAGCGAATTTGGGCAACATGGTTCGATTGCATGAGGAGCTAAAAGCGGGCAGCACGATTGGTGTTTATAGAGTGCCCGATCCATCCAGGTGTGGAATCGTTCAGCTCGACGGAGCCTCGTGGGTTACAGAATTCATCGAGAAGCCGCGAATCCCGATTGGGAACCTAGCCTTTTCGGGTATTATTCTCGGCGGACCAGAGTTCCTGGACGCAGTTCCGGCTCGCAGCCCGTCGGATATAGGATTTGACGTCTTGCCAAGGTTAGTAGGTCGGCTAGCTGCATACGAGATTAATGATTATCTAATCGACATCGGTACTATGGAGAACTATTGTTCCGCTCAGGAGAACTGGCGGGGCTGCGAGGTCGGTAGTCCGAAGGAGAGGCATGCTTAAGGGCGTGATCTTTGATATGGACGGTGTTCTCATCAACAGTCATCCCATCCACAAACGCGCCTGGCGAAAGTTTTTCGATTCGCTTGGCTTACAAGTTTCAGATTCGGAGTTGGATTTTGTACTGGATGGTCGGAAGAAAGAGGACATAATTCGTCATTTCCTCGGTGAGCTTCCGGATTCTGAGATCAGGAAATTCGGGCGACAAAAGGAGATGCTCTTTCGCGAAGAAGCTCTATCCATCGAACCTGTAGAAGGCGCGCTGGAATTGTTGGAAGAGCTCACTAAAGCGGAAATTCCATTTGCGATTGCGTCATGCGGCAGCAAGAGTCGCGTTCACTACATCCTGCGGCAGCTAAAGATTCATGATCGTTTTGGGGCTATCGTCACCGCCGACGATGTGCAATTCGGAAAACCTGATCCAGACATATTCAAGAGAGCAGCGGCCCAGCTTGGCTCTGCGTGCGACGATCTCCTCGTTTGTGAGGATGCGGTCTCCGGCGTCAAGGCCGCAAAGGCAGCGGGTATCAAGTGTCTCGGCATTGCGGATCATGCACGTGCGGACGAACTGCTCGAGGCCGGCGCTGAGCACGTCATCGCGAATTTTGCTTCTACTTCGCTTCCGCAACTCAAACAATTGTTCTCATAAGTCAGTCCGTCGGTCGCCGAATTCGCGATGGCAAGGGTCGTGTCGTCGATTCTGGATCCGTATCCGACGCCTCTGCTGGCGATCTAAACCATAGAAAAGTAGGCGTGTTGAGTCTCGCGCAGTGCTCGACTGCCTTCCACTTCGGGTAAAATGGTGAATACCCGTTTTTACATGAGTTCCTCTGATTCAGCCTTTCTCGCTGCTCTTTCGGTCCGTCCCGTCCTCTGCGACGGAGCGATGGGTACTCTTCTGTATTCAAAAGGGATATTCATTAATCGTTGTTACGACGAGCTCAATATTTCCCGCCCTGAGCTGATTTCTGGGATCCACGAAGACTACCTCCACGCTGGGGCTGAGGTCATTGAGACCAACACGTTTGGCGCCAACAGCTTTCGCTTGGCACGACACGGCTGTGGTGACAAAGTCCGGGAGGTGAACCTGACTGGGGCTCGCTTGGCGCGGGATGCCGCAAAAAGCTTTCAGGCTTTGGTTGCTGGAGCCGTCGGGCCATTGGGTGTTCGCATTGAGCCGTTGGGCAAGATTGCTCGTGAGGAGGCTCGCGATTCTTTTCAGCAACAGATCGAGGCACTCGTGCAAGGCGGAGTCGATCTGCTAGTCCTCGAAACATTCGGTTCTCTCGATGAGCTGCATCAGGCGCTTCTTGCCGCCCGGGATGTGAATCCAGATGTACCGGTCGTTGCGCAGGTCACCATTGACGAAGATGGAAGCTGCCTGGATGGGTCCACTCCTGAGCACTTTGGCCCTAAGCTGACGGAGTGGGGAGCCGACGTCGTCGGCATCAATTGCAGTGTCGGCCCAGTAGCGATGCTTGACGCCATCGAACGATTGCGGCAGGTGACTGCTGCTCCGCTTTCAGCGATGCCGAACGCCGGCATGCCGCGGAATGTCGAAGGACGAAATATCTATCTCTGTTCGCCCGAGTACATGGCCAGCTACGCGCGTAAGTTCGTCGCCGCCGGAGTCCGGTTCGTAGGCGGTTGTTGTGGAACTACGCCGGAGCACATTCGGGTGATGAAGTCGGCGATTCGCGTTACTAATGCGAAGCGCACTCCGGCCGCTGTCTCTGCGGAAACCAGAGTGCCATCTGCAATTGAAGCGCTCCCAATTCAGAAGCGCTCGCGCGTTGGCGAAAAGTTGGCTGCCGGCGAGTTCGTCACCATGGTTGAAATCGTCCCGCCCAAGGGCGTGAATTCGACCAAGGAAGTGGATGGCGCGCGTTATCTCAAGTCTGTAGGCATTGACGCGATCAACATTCCCGATAGCCCGCGGGCATCGGCACGTATGAGCAATCAGGCGCTGTGTCTCTTGATTCAGCAGCAGGTGGGGATCGAGACGGTTCTGCATTACAGCTGCCGCGATCGCAACGTGCTCGGCATTCAGTCGGACTTGCTGGGCGGTTACGCAATCGGCTTGCGGAATTTAATCTGCATCACCGGCGATCCGCCGAAAATGGGAAATTATCCGGACGCGACTGCGGTCTTCGACGTGGACGCAATCGGGTTGGTCAATATTGTTCGAAACTTGAATCAGGGGCTTGACGTGGGCGCGAACCCGATGGGCAACGCAACAGCATTTGTGATCGGCGTTGGCGCCAATCCCGGAGCACCCAATTTGGACGAGGAGGTCCGCCGCTTCGAGTACAAGGTCGAAGCCGGCGCGGAGTACGCGGTCACGCAGCCTGTATTCGATTTGAAGTTGCTGGAAGTATTCTTGCGTCGTATCGAGCATTGCCGCATTCCCGTGCTCGCGGGCATTTGGCCGTTAGTGAGCGTGCGCAATGCTGAGTTCATGAAAAACGAGCTTCGGGTCTCAGTACCTGATGCCATTCTGTCGCGAATGGCTTCGACCGCGAGTGCAGAGGCGGCGCGCGCTGAGGGAGTTGCGGTTGCGCGCGAGATGCTGGTCGCCGTTCGTGGTGAGGTGCAGGGAGCACAGATCAGCGCACCTTTAGGACGCTATTCTTCCGCTGCCGATGTACTGGAAGCTTTGGGCACCCAAGCGGCTGCAATGTCTTAGGCCTCGCAGGGGTATGATGCGCTCCTGTGAAGCCATCAATCCTGTCCGCACGGGCGGGTATGCCACAAATCTTGCCCCCAAGAATGTTCGATCGGAGTTGTTAATTTGGAATCGTCGTTTTTAAAGGCCGTTCACGAACGCGTCGTCATCTACGACGGCGCGATGGGTTCACTCATTCAGGATATGAACCCTTCGCTCGACGATTTCTGGGGTAAGGAGAACTGCAGTGAAGTACTCAACCTCAGCCGTCCTGAGATGATTCGCGATATCCACGCGCAATACCTGCGTGTGGGGGCAGACGTCATTGAGACGAACACTTTCGGTGCGACCAATATCGTACTCGGCGAATTCGGATTGCAGGATCGAGTCGTTGACATCAATTATGCCGCCGTAAAGCTGGCGCGTGAAGCTGCCGCACAATTCTCGACTGCGGAGCACCCACGCTTTGTCGCCGGTTCCGTGGGCCCAACCACCAAACTGCCCTCGCTCGCACACATCACGTTCGATGACATGCTTGCGTCCTACGTCGATCAAATGCGCGCTCTGATCGAGGCGGGTGTAGACGTCCTTCTGATCGAAACCTCGCAAGATATCCTGCAGACAAAAATCGCCATAGCCGCGGCTTTTGACGCCATGGCTGCGGCAGGAAAGCGTGTGCCTCTTCAGGTGCAAGTGACATTGCAGGAGTCGGGGACAATGCTTCTCGGCACCGACATCACAGCCGCGCTGACCATCCTCGACGCGTACGACATCGATATTGTTGGGTTGAACTGCGCTACCGGTCCGCGTGAGATGAATGACGCGGTACGCTATCTTTGCCATAACACTTCGAAGCACGTTTCGGTGCTGCCCAATGCCGGCTTGCCGCACAACGAAGGCGGGCGCGGCGTGTACAAGCTCACTGCGCAGGAATTGGCGGATTATCACAAGCGCTTCATCGAGGAATATGGT
>JBJMGD010000006.1:0-31556 GCA_045808065.1 Terriglobales bacterium
TCATCGCATCCTGGAGCTGTAGAAGGTTCCAAGGGTTAGGCTGTTCGCCTATTAAAGCGGTACGTGAACTGGGTTCAGAACGTCGCGAGACAGTTCGGTCCCTATCTGGTGTGGGCGCAGGAGATTTGAGTGGGCCTGTCCTTAGTACGAGAGGACCGGGATGGACGAACCTCTGGTGTTCCAGTTGTCATGCCAATGGCACGGCTGGGTAGCCAAGTTCGGTTGTGATAAACGCTGAATGCATATAAGCGTGAAGCACTCCACAAGATGAGATCTCCCAACCCGTAAGGGTGAAGAAGGGCACTGGAAGACCACCAGTTTGATAGGTTTGAAGTGTAAGACCAGTAATGGTTTCAGCTTACAAATACTAATCGCCCGTTCGGCTTGACCATAAAATTTATTCAGTGCATCGCGGCAGTCAAGCGCCGCCAAGTAATGAAATTGTCAGTCCTCAGTTTTCAGAAAAACAGCTAACGCTGAGATTGACCGAGCTTCGAAGCTGCGCGCAGTTTCGAGGCTCACCCAAATCGATTCAGTTGTGAGAGATCTCGCTGTCTATCGTTGAGCAAACGATAGCCTGCTGATGGGATGGATCAGCAGTAGCGACATGAAGTCGGTGATCATACCGCGGGGGTCACACCCGTTCCCATCCCGAACACGGCAGTTAAGCCCCGCCGGGCCGATTGTACTGCACGGGAAACTGTGTGGGAGAGTAGGTCATCGCCGGCACTAAATAAAGGCTCAGTTGAGAAATCAACTGAGCCTTTTCCGTTTTTGGAACACAACGAACATCAAAAGTTCACCCGGATTTAAGCAGATAGCGTCACGGATTTACGCAGACCAAATCCCGTCAGTGGCCCGAGATTCTCTGATCCGTGCAATTTCTGTGTGATCTGTGGCGGTTTTGGGTTCAGTCGAAAGTGTAGGCGCCTACGTCACCGGACTCGGATTGAAGGGCGCTAGATCATTGTGCAACCCCCAGTGATCCGCCCAGGTTTTCTTTATGCCGCTTGCTGTTTCGAGGATGAAGCGGAAGATTTCCCACCCGACATCCTCCACGCTGGCTTCTCCGGTAGCGATGCGGCCGGCATCGATGTCGATCAGGTCGGGCCAGCGCTCCGCCAGAGCAGTGCGCGATGACACCTTGATCACTGGCACCATGGCAAGGCCGTACGGACTGCCCTCGCCCGTGGTGAAGATGTGAACGTTCATCGAAGCCAATTGCTGCGTGCCGCAGATGAAGTCACTTGCCGGAGTGGCGGCGAACACCAGTCCCTTTGAGGTCACACGCTCGCCATGAGTCGCTACCGCCGTCAAGGCTGACGTTCCCGCCTTGGCAATCGAACCAAGCGCCTTCTCTACAACATTGGCCAGGCCGCCTCGTTTATTTCCCGGAGTCGGATTCGCAGTACGATCCGTTGAGCCGCGCGCAAGATAGTCGTCGTACCAGTGCATCTCGCGAATCAGATCGCGCGCGACTTGCTCGTTGATTGCGCGAGGCGTGAGCAGATGCACGGCGTCCCGGACCTCGGTCACCTCGGAGAACATCACGGTTGCGCCCGCGCGGACCAGCAGATCGGCGGCGAATCCAACCGCCGGATTACAAGTTACGCCTGAGAACGCATCGCTTCCGCCGCACTGCAGGCCAACCACCAACTCCGATGCCGGCACACTTACACGCTGCCTGCGGTTGAGGTGTTCGAGTCGTTTCTCCGCAGCGCGAAGTATGGCCGCAACTACTTCACCGAATCCGTGCTCGTCTTGCATGCGAACGACTAACGGGTCGTTTTCCAAAATCGGGAATTGAACAAGGTTGTGGTTGGGAAAGAGGCGCGACGGCTGCAGCTTTTCGCACCCGAGACTGACGACCAGGGGCGCCGAGCCTAGGTTCGCATGTGTGCCGATATGCCGGAGGGTGCTAATGGGAATTTCAGAGCCGGGCGCATCGAGAGCAACGCCGCAGCCATAGGTGTGAGTAATGGCTATCACGTCGTCCACATTTGGGAATCGTGGCAACAGTTCATTTTTGATGCGCCGCACCGCATACTCAACCGTTGGAGCGACGCACTGCACCGTTGTTGTGATGCCGAGGATGTTCTTCGTCCCAACGGTTCCATCAGCATTGCGAAAACCGTCGAAGCGATAGCCATCGAGAGGCGATTCAGGCCTTGGTATTTCGGTCGCTAGAGCCAATTTGTCGAGCGCAGGTGGCTCGGGAACTCTGAGCAGCTCCTCACGAACCCATGAGCCTGCCTCAATCGGGCGAGTTGCGAAAGCAATCGTATGTCCATATCGAACGATGGGCTGCCCGCCTTCCACATCTCGTAAAGCAACTTTGTGCGCTTGCGGAATGGCTTCGAGAAGCCGTGGACCATCTGGAAGTTGCAATCCCGCAGGTAATCCTTCGGGATCAACCACAATGGCGACATTGTCGCGAGCATGGACACGAATGCTGAGTGGCGCTGTTCCGCGAAAACTCATCGCGACCTCATGTTATAACGCGCAGGCCAGGAGAAGTGTCCGCCGGCGCATTCAGGATCGTCCAGGCGCAGCTTTGCCCATGTATTCAGCGTCGACAGGAAAACTTGCTGCTGCTTCTCATTACCTACCTCACGTATAGTGCAGGCACCCCAAAGAGCGCGGAGAGACGATGGCTGTCGCGGAAGGTACAGAGAAAAGCCTTTGCGCCATATATGTGGATATGGGCACGACGAACTCACACCTCTGGCTCATGCTTGGGGAGCGTGTTCTGGCGAGTACGAATGCGTCAGTCGGGGTTCGCGATGGTAGTGCGCGAGTTCGTGCCAGCTTGCGCGAATCAATTGCGGAAGTTGGCGCTTCCGCTCCCGGTGCCGCAAGATATGTTGCCGCCGCAGGCATGATCGGTTCCTCTCTGGGACTCGTCGAAGTGCCACACCTGCGCCCTCCTGTTGGCGTTCGGGAGCTGATAGCTGGGGCAAGGTGGCATCACTTTTCCGATGTCACCGAGCTTCCTGTTTTGCTCATTCCTGGAGTGCGTTCTGGAGACGAACAGCCGACTGTCGAGAGCGTTTTCGACACCGATGTCATGCGCGGAGAAGAGACTCTCTGCGCTGGATTGTTTGCACTCGGACTTGTCGCGCCACCATGCATCGTCCTGAATCTTGGATCGCATTGGAAAGCGATTGAGCTCGATCGGGACGGAAGAATTCAGTCGAGCATCACCTCGCTTTCGGGCGAACTCATCCATGCTGCGCAACTGCATACGATTCTCGCGAGCTCAGTATCGAGCGAGAAGCCACAACAGCTAGCGCAAAGTTGGATCGATGCAGGTATGAAAGAGCAACGCAGATCCGGCTTGGGCCGCGCGGCGTTCGCCGTTCGCCTCCTGGATCTGGCCGAACAGGGTACAAAGGAAGACCGGCTTGCCTTCCTGATTGGCGCCTTCATCGCATCGGACGTGGACGGACTACTTTCGCGCGGTATGCTGAGAAGCGACCTCAACGTCGCGGTGGTTGGATCTGCCGCGATCGCTGAAACATGGCGGAGCGCTCTCACAGAATCGGAAATTCCCGCGAGGGTAATCAGTATGGCCGAAGCTGAGAAGG
Source organism: Terriglobales bacterium (assembly GCA_045808065.1). Classification (GTDB taxonomy): domain Bacteria; phylum Acidobacteriota; class Terriglobia; order Terriglobales; family Acidobacteriaceae; genus Gp1-AA112. Next base: position 3,588 of record JBJMGD010000006.1, read on the forward strand.
CATTGTTGACCGCGTCGCGCCTTATTCTGGTGGAGTCATGTCACACGACGGCAGCAAAGTCGTTGAATCGGAGGACCTCTAGCTCATGAAGCTGCGCAGTTCAGAATGGTTTGGTTTACGTAATCGTGATGGATTCATTCATCGCAGTTGGATGAAGAACCAGGGTCTGCCCGATCACCTATTCGACGGACGTCCGGTGATCGGCATTTGCAATACATGGTCGGAACTAACCCCCTGCAACGCGCACTTTCGCCGTATCGCCGACTACGTGAAGCGCGGAGTCTACGAAGCTGGCGGATTTCCGCTCGAGTTTCCCGTGATGTCGCTGGGCGAAACTCTCATGCGCCCCACGACCATGCTCTTCCGCAATTTAGTCAGCATGGACGTAGAAGAGTCGATCCGCGCCAATCCCATCGATGGCGTTGTGCTGCTTGCTGGTTGTGACAAGACGACGCCCGCGCTGCTGATGGGCGCGGCCAGTTGTGATCTTCCAGCTCTGATGATCTCTGGCGGTCCGATGCTGAACGGAAAATTTCGTGGGCGCGACATCGGCTCCGGAACCGACGTGTGGAAGTTCAGCGAAGATGTCCGCTGCGGCGCCATGAGCATGTGCGACTTCCTCGAAGCCGAAGCCTGCATGAGTCGCTCTGCCGGCCATTGCATGACCATGGGTACGGCATCCACGATGGCATGCGTAGTGGAGTCGCTCGGAATGGGCTTGCCCATGAATGCCGCGATTCCCGCCGTGGATTCTCGCCGTTACACGCTCGCCCACACAGCCGGTCGGAGGATCGTCGAGATGGTGAAAGAGGATCTACGCATGTCGAAGATCCTTACCCGCAAAGCATTTGAGAATGCGATTCGCGTAGTGGGCGCAATTGGTGGTTCGACAAATGCAGTGATTCATCTGCTGGCGATTGCCGGTCGCATTGGAGTGGAGCTTAGTCTTAAAGACTGGGACACTCTCGGGCGCAACGTGCCCTGTCTGCTAAACCTGATGCCGGCCGGCAAGTACCTGATGGAAGACTTCTATTATGCCGGGGGATTACCGGCGATCCTCCGCGAACTGGGCGATCTGATTCATCGCGATGCTCTGACCGTAAACGGAAAGACTATGGGCGAGAACGTCGCCGAAGCTCCTTGCTACAACCCCGACGTAATTAATCCGGCGACAAACCCGTTTCGCGCGAACAGCGGAATCGCTGTGCTGCATGGGAATCTCTGTCCGAACGGCGCTGTTCTCAAGCCTTCAGCCGCAACCCCCGAGTTGATGAAGCACAGCGGCCGGGCCGTAGTCTTCGACAACATCGAGCATTTTTATGCGCGCATCGATGCTCCCAATCTGGATGTAGACGAGCGTTCCGTTTTGGTGCTCAAGAACTGCGGACCACGTGGCTATCCCGGAATGCCCGAAGTGGGAAATATGCCGCTGCCGCCAAAAATATTGAAGAAAGGCATTACCGATATGGTCCGCATCTCCGATGCGCGCATGAGCGGTACCGCGTTCGGCACCGTTGTGCTGCACGTCTCTCCCGAAGCCGCCGCCGGCGGGGTGCTGGCTGTAGTGCAGGAAGGAGATATGATCGATCTCGATGTCTCTGCGCGCAGGCTGCAACTGAACGTTCCCGATTCTGAGATCCAGCGCCGTCGCGCGGCATGGAAGCCTCCGCAGCCTGTCTTCGAGCGCGGTTACTATAAGCTGTACTTCGATCATGTGATGCAGGCTGATCGCGGCGCTGACCTAGATTTTCTGCCCGGAGGAAGTGGCGCCGGGGTTCCACGCGATAGTCACTGACTAACTTTGAACGGCGATCTCACCAGGAAATCAAAATCGCACCCTTGTGGAGCTTGCAGCACGCTGCGACGGTAAAGCGCCGCATAACCTCGCTCAGGTTGCGGCTGTGGCGACCACGATGCAAAGCGGCGCTTTTGTTCTTGCTCAGCCACTAGCAAGTCAATACGCTTCTTAGTCACTGATAGAGCGATCCGATCGCCGGTGCGAACGACGGCAAGTGGTCCGCCCGCTGCTGATTCTGGCGCAACGTGCAACACGATCGTGCCGTAAGCCGTGCCACTCATGCGCGCGTCGGAGATGCGGACCATATCTTTCACGCCGGCGCGAGCCAGCTTTCCTGGAATGGGAATGTAGCCAGCCTCCGGCATCCCCGCCGCCTGAGGACCGGCATTCTTGAGAACCAGAATATCGTTTTGCTTTACATCGAGATCAGGATTGTCGATCCTCGCGGCCATATCTTCGAGGCCTTCGAATACAACTGCACGGCCCTCGACTTCAAACAACGAAAGACTCGCTGCTGCCCTCTTCAAGAGAGCGCCTTGCGGAGCGAGGGTGCCGCTGAGCGCAACAATGCCGCCGTTCGGAGAAATAGGTTCCCCGAAGCGGTGGATAGTCTTGCGATCAACCCAATCCGGATCGTCAGCATCCAGGCGCTCTCGTAACTTACGTCCATCCACGCCGATGCAATCAAGATTGAGAAGGGACCGCAGTTCACGCAGTAACGCTCCTATTCCACCAGCAGCGTAGAAGTCTTCCATATAGCCTTCGCCGACCGGCTTTAAGTCAACAAGGACAGGAGTTTCATCGGAAATCTGATTGAGACGATTCAAGGAGAAGGGAATGCCGAGTCGTCCTGCAATCGCGGCGAGATGAATTACGGCGTTAGTCGATCCACCAAGTGCAAGCAACACTCGCAACGCGTTCTCCACCGAACCAGAAGTCACGATCTGGCCTGGAGTAATTGGATGCGATGCGAGTCGAGCGGCGGTTTTGCCGCTCTCCTCGGCCGCTACAAGCCGGGCCGAGTGAACGGCAGGAATCGCGGCTGTTCCCGGTAGCGACATACCCAGAGCTTCGGCAACACACGCCATGGTGCTTGCCGTTCCCATTACGGCACAGGTGCCCGCAGTTACGGCGAGGCTGCCTTCTACTTCCGTCATTTCTTTCTCAGTGACCTCGCCCGCGCGGTATTTGGCCCAGAAGCGGCGGCAATCGGTGCAGGCTCCGAGACGCTCACCGCGATGGCGTCCGGTCATCATCGGACCAGTGACGAGCTGGATTGCTGGCCGTCCGGCAGAAATCGCGCCCATCAATTGAGCAGGAACTGTTTTGTCGCAGCCGCCAATCAACACCACAGAGTCCATCGGCTGTGCGCGGATCATCTCCTCGACGTCCATCGACATCAGGTTGCGAAACATCATGCTCGTCGGATTGAGAAAAACCTCCCCGAGCGAGATAGTGGGGAAAATAGCCGGAAGCGCTCCAGCAGCGAGGACGCCGCGAGAAACCGCCTCGGCCAATTCATCCATCGTGCGATGACAGTTGTTGAAGCCGCTACCGGAGACGGCAATTCCTACCACGGGCCGATCAAGCAGTTCGCCGGAAATGCCCATGGAGCGCGCGAACGAGCGTCGCAAATAACGCGAAAAGTCGCGATCGCCATAGTTGGTGAGCCCACGGTCGATTCCCAGCGGCTTAGACATCGGCAGCCTTCGTCGAATGCAGCATGAAACACAGAACCGCCCCGACCAGCAAAGCGACGCCAAGAATCCCAAATCCATATACGAAGCCGCCGGATCGCTTCAAGAAATATCCGACCACGACGGGACCGAAATAGCCTCCGAGGTTGCCAATCGCGTTGATTAGTCCCATAGCTGTGGCCACAACCTTCCGCGGCAATGTCTCGGTCGGCACTGCCCAGAATGGGCCTAGCGATGCATAGACGGCGGCGACTGCGAGCGATAGCAGCGAAAACGACAGCAACGGAAATTGCTGCACCGTTAGCGCGCCCAGGAATGATCCTCCTGAAACAATAAACGTTGCGCTCATATGCGCACGTCGCTCGCCGGTCTTGTCGGAACTCTTTGCTGTCACGACCATCAGGATCCCAGCCAATATGTAAGGGATCGCTACTACATTTCCTAAAGTCAGATCGCTGAGCTTCCTGGCTTTCGCCAGGGCTGTGGGTAGCCAGAAGAGAGAACCGTAGCTTCCGAAGTTTCTGAGAAAGTAGATTACAGTAAGGATCAACACCTGCGGCGATAGGAGCGCTGTCAGATAGCCGGTGCGTTCCGCTGATTTGCCCTCGGCAGCTTCCTGCAGAAGTGTTGTCTCAAGATATCCGCGCTCTTGCGACGAGATCCACTTAGCACTTCGCGGGTGATCGTCGATGGTCAAGAGCCAAATGAGCAGCCACAAGAATGGCAACGCTCCTTCGACGATCAGGAGTACTCGCCAATTCCAATGAGTCAGCAACCAGCCGGACACAGGCGACGAAATGACGACCGAAAGCGGCAAACAGAGCATCCAGTATGCATTCGCGCGAGCTCGTTCGGCGCGTGGAAACCAGTGCGCAACCAGCACCAGAACCGCCGGCCAAACTCCACCTTCGGCGAGCCCGAGCACCAGTCGCATGACCCAGAACTCGCGAGCGGTGTGTACGAATCCGGTCGCCATCGAGCAGAATCCCCAGGCGACCAGCAAGATGGCGACAACGCGTTTGGCGCTCCAGTGCTGTGCCAGATGTCCGGCCGGCATCTGCAGCAACAGGTATCCCCAGAAAAAAATGCCGAGCGCGTCTCCCGCCTGCTGCGGATCCATGTGCAGATCCGCACTCATCTGCGGCAGCGCCATCGAGACATTGGTGCGATCGATGTACGCAATCGTATACATCACGAACGAGACGGTAAGAATGCGCAACCAGCGCTGTTCCACTATCTTGTCAGGAGCGAGTGATATGGTTTGCGACAACGTCGGCCTCAGCGTTCGGAAGGACGTGAAATCGGCCCGTCTTCGAGATTGGTATTCTCTGCTGTGCTCATGCTCGACATCGTGTTCTGCCGAATGAAACGCGTGAAGCAGGCGCGCATCGAACATTACCAATTCGTGCGTTGCTTGTCACCCGCCGTTTCACCCATGAGCATGGCCCGGAGTTAGAGAGTGACCCGACTCGCCCAAGAAGTGAAGGAACACGGCGCGCCGCTGCTGGGGATCGCCGCCTATTTTTACGATCCCATGTTCGTGGAGATCGCCGCCAAGCTTGGCTTTCGCGTGCTGTGGATCGAGATGGAGCACGCCTTCATCACCTTTGAGCAGGCAGCCGATCTTTGTCGCATTGCTTCCGGTGTGGGCATGCTGACGATGATTCGTATCCCTGACAATCGCAGGGAGAACGTTCTGAAGGCGGCGGAGTGCGGGCCGGACATTATCGACCTCCCCATGGCAGACTCTCCCGATGTGGTCCATGAATTTATCAAGCATGCTCGCTTTCGTCCTGACGGCGCGCGGGGGTACTTCAGCGTTCCTCGCGCCCTCGATTACGGCATCACAAACAGCCTTCCGGAAGCGCAGAAGAAAGTAAACGCGGAATTGTGCCTGATGATCCAGATTGAAACGCAGGAAGCGATCCAACGGGTCGATGAGCTTTGCGCCATTCCGGGAATCGATATCTTCATCGGCCCTGCCGATCTCTCGTCGAGCCTTGGCGTGCCTGGCCAAACCACTCATCCCAAGGTTATCGACGCAGTTCGGCACTGCATGCGCAGTGCAAGAAAGTTCGGGAAGCTGGTTGCTGTCGGCTGTCCGCTGCCTGATGTGCAATTCTGGGCGGATCAGGGCATCGACATACTTTTCTGCGGTAACGATGTCGCTTGCCTGCGAATCGGAGCGCAAACCATTCTCAAGCAGGCCATTGCGGCAATTCATAATCGGCAAGCGAGCACTCCGGCGCAATGATGCTCAATAGCCAGAAAGGTGGAAATGAACTCAGCGACAGCATCAAGATGAGGTGAGCTTTTCCAGCCTTGGCAACTGATGCTTGGATTGCCGTTTTCACCTGGTCGATCCTCTACCGCCACAGTCCAGCGACTCGTGCAACCAGAGCCAGGGCAGGAAGTGGGGTTATCCAGAGTGCCCTCCTCGTCGCGCGCGATAAATTCGGCCACGTGCGCACGAGCTGGAGAACGGAATAGACGTAGAAGCAAAGCATCGCGGCGCCGACTGCGGTTACCAGCAACCTGCGTTGGGAGAACATCACGATGAGGAATCCTGCGACCATGAGCACCTGAGCGGCGTACGTGACAACCAGCGGATGCTTCACCGTACTCGTCTGCGCAGCAGTAGTGGACAGCAGCAACGCCTTGACCTCGTCGTATCCTTCGAGCTCTCGGGGCACCCAGATGCACTGCCGGAAATCCGCCGTCTCGATTCTGAAGCCCTGGCCCGCTCGCTCGGAGAGCCGTTTGACCTCGAAGCGGGGAATGACGGTCGTGGCACACTCGCGCTGCGTGCGCGTGATCTGCAGGTCGTCGATGGTGAGCTGGTAGGTTTCGATGGCGTTTGACATCATCTTGCGCACGCGCCGAATGATGCGATAAACGACGAACGCCAGCAGCAAGCCAAATCCGCAGAGGACCGTCACCAACGCTCGCGGTTCAGAGAGCTGTCCGGTAAACAGCATCACGAACAGCGGAATCAGCATAACCAGGATAGTGAACGACAAGCTGCGGACGAGGATGCCGTTGGTGTCCAGCTCTGTGGCTGCGCGTGAGAGTCGGTAAGTTTTGTTCATCGAATGTAGGGGAGGCGGAATTTTATTGCAGTTTGGCGGGTGGCGCACGCTTGAATTATGCCTTTGTTTATTCCCGACGTTGTGAAAGCGCGCCCTGCGAACACTGCGCAGGACTACAGGACTAATGTGCACAAAGGCGCCACGTTGTGCGTCGAGACTAATCTCTTGCGCTGGCGGATTACCCGGAAGAGCAGATAGGTAATCAGGACGATAGCTGCGCAGATCGCGCCGATAACCCCAGGATTGCTGAATCTCGACTCATCTGTCGGGTACTCTTTCCATCCATATTGTTTAGCGAGAGCGTGGATAATCTCCAGGCCCAGTGCTTTGGTGTTCTGCCCATTGGTCATCAAGGCCAGTCCGTCGCCTTTCTCGTATGCGAAGAAAAAGGCTAGGAATCCGGTACTCGCCCCCGGGTGCCAAAAATAGCGATTGGTGCCATTTCCATCGATAACGAGCCCAAGAGCATAGTCTCCTCGAACGGGCTGTAACATCTCGTGAGCCGTCGAAGGTGAAACTATCGCGCCGGGCTCCGCGGCCAAAGCATTCTGGATGCCCAAAGCGAACTGGGCCAGGTCGGAAGGCGTCGTCCACAAGTCTGCTACCGGTGAGATGCGGGGACCTCCCTCGATCGCATTCCCATCTTTGTCGTTGGGCATTGCCATGAGGGGGCGTAGTTCCTTAGGAATGGGTTGTTGAAAGGTGCTGTGCACCATATGAAGCGGCTGCAGTACCAATTCCTGCATCAGGTCAGGGAATGGCTCGCCTGCAACATCGATCAATATCTGCTGAATGATCGCGTAATTGCCGCCGGCGTATCGAAACTTTGTCCCAGGCACAAAGTCAATAGTCACCGGGGCAGAGCTAGCTGGCTTTTCGCCGTTAAGCACCTGGACAGGCGTAGGCACCGTTTGTCCAGTAGCGTAGCCGTGAAAACCGTGGACAGTTGCGCCCGCCGTGTGGCTGAGTAATTCACGGAGCGTAACCTTCTTCTGTTCCGTAAACCTATTGGTGGGTAACTTCCAGCTTCTAAGGTATTGGCTGACATCAGCGTCGAGATTCAGTTTTCCCTGCTCCACAAGTCGCAGCACCGCCATCGCTGTCACCGGCATGCTGATGGAACTGGCGTCAAACAAGATGTCAGGCGTTACCGGCGCACCGCGGACTCTGGCAACGCCGAAAGCCTGAGTCCACTCGACAGTGCCATTGTGAATACAGGCCAGGCTCAAACCTGGAACGTGGTAATGAGCCATATGATCCGGCACAAAACGCAACGATTGTTGGATGTCTTGCGGCGGTGGCGAGGCAACGCCCTCCACGGTAGTACCTGACGGACTCGCGTCGGCGATCAACATGATCGCGGAAAACAGTCCCACTAGGACAAAGCGCCGATTTACCAGAGTCATTGTCACCAACCTCGCCCATGCCTAACGAGAACAGTCGCATTTATGCTTCTAGAAAGTAAATGCGGCGAGAGGCGTCAAGGTGCTGTAGCGACGCCGCAAAATCCCTGAAAGCCCGACCGGAATTCCCAGAACAGTACCCAGTGCGATTGCTGCCACTGGACTTTCGGATTCGTAGCAATCCCAACAGGATCCGGGATCCCATCTGACTTCGCCTGTTGCGTTCTGCCCGGGCGATGAACTTCGGTCGCAGACCTGCGAAGAAACCCCGGCTGCGAGAACCAGGCTAATAAAGAGCAATGCTAGCGTGAAGCGCATACGGCGTGATGCTAGAGACACCTACTTTGTTTAGGAGGTTCCCGCATGCGCGTCCGCTAAACCGAAGACGGCGTAACATTCTAGTGTTCTGTTAGCAAGCCAGTCTTCAACATCTCACCCAACTCACATTCTTGTTACTCGTAAGAGCGACATCAGTCCAAAAGGAGGACAGCATCACGCAAAGAACCGATGCACAACAACGGAGCGATCAAGCAGCAGACAAGAATTCATTTGTGCGTGTCACGTGAACTTTCAGCAAAGGAGACACTTATGAAAATCGTAGTGATCGGCGGCACTGGACTGATCGGATCAAAGCTCGTTCCCAAGCTTCGCGAGCAAGGGCACGAAGCTGTAGCGGCATCACCGAATTCGGGGGTCAACTCTGTGACGGGCGAAGGGTTGGGCGAAGCGCTGTACGGGGCATCGGTGGTCGTCGATGTATCCAACTCTCCCTCGTGGGAAGACGCAGCAGTGCTGAAGTTCTTCGAATCCTCAACTCGTAACCTCCTCACCTATGAAGCGGCCGCAGGCGTGGGACATCATGTTGCGTTGTCAGTCGTAGGAACTGAGCGTCTGCTCGAGAGCGGGTACTTCCGCGCAAAAATGGCTCAGGAGAATTTGATCAAGGCTTCCTCAATTCCCTATTCGATTATCCGCGCAACGCAATTCTTCGAATTCGTGAAGGGCCTTGCCGACATTTCCATGGTTGGTGACAAGGTGCATTTGCCTCCTGTGGTCTTCCAGCCGATGGCTGCCGACGATGTTGCGACCGCCGTAGGCAGGATCGCTGTAGGCCAGCCGGTAAATGGCACCGTCGAAATAGGAGGTCCAGAACAATTTCGCATGGATGAACTAGTGCGGCAGCGTTTGTCTCAGCTCGGAGATACTCGCGAGATCATCGCTGATCCGAATGCGCTCTACTCTGGGGCGAAGATCAACGACCGAACACTCGTTCCTGACAATGACGCACGACTTGGCGAGACTCGCTATGAAACCTGGGTGAATCAGTCCACAGGTCGAGTCACTCATGCGAAATCACAACCGGCAGCTTAACTCCTGGTCGCTGTAGTCGCGAATCGCGTTTATGTGCCCACAACTGGGGACTTAGACGAAACGTATTCCCGGAGGGAAAGGGGGAAATCACGGGGCAGGCGGGACCTTTCCTACCTGAGAAAGAGCCTGGAATACGTTCCGTCTGCCCCGGGCTCTCCCGTCCACAGGTTCTCGCCTGGCCGTCTTCCACCGATTTGCCCATGATTCCTATTTCTCCCGCCAGAATCCTCTAGGCTGATAAGTGAAGATGCAGGACTGGCTCAACCAACACGAACAGGTCTTCTGGATCATCTTCCCAATCCTTTTGTCGCCATGTGGCTGCTGACCTCTAGGGTCCTCGGGTGCACGGCAGGGTGGCACTCGCTCACCCGGGAGTTCCGGGCAACCTCCACGTTCCCAGGAGAGTATGGGCACCTGGCCGACGGCGCTGCCGGAATTGTAGGCTGCAACCCTGCCAAAAAGGCCCCACCGGTGGCTTTTTCGGTAGGGTAAACCACTCCCCTGGTAGATAACCCCCCTTTGTCGCGCTGCCAATGAGTCTGCCGAGTCTAGTGGAAAATTAGCGGACAGACGAAAGCAACGTCCCATCTCTCCCCAGTTTTGAGTCCTCCCGATCACACTCCCACGTTCATCCACGCACGATGTGGGTGCTCAATGCTGACCCTGACCATTGGGGGCAAGCTTTACCGTTAGGCCGGCAGATTTTACGGTGAAATGCGTTGCAATTCGACCTTCTTACGCGCAATATCCTCCCGCTTCAGCGAGCAAACATGCTGGTGGTCTCAAAAACACACAGGTTTCTGTTCAGACTTGTGAGCGGAATCTGCAGAAAAATCTCTGACGCTGAAGGAATTCGGGAGGAGTTGCGATGAGAGGCTCATTTTCCAAGGTTGCACTGGGATTCGTGCTCGCGATGTCGCCCGCTCTCAGCTTCGGGCAGGCGGTTTTTGGAGGCATCACTGGAACCGTCAGCGACCCGTCCGGCGCGGCCGTTGCCGGCGCCCAAGTGAACATCACCGAGACCGGAAAAGGCGTCACTTACAAAACGGCGACGAACGACTCAGGCAACTACGTCCAGTCCCATCTCGCGCTCGGGACCTATGACGTCCGTGTGGAGGCGCCCGGTTTTGAAGCTTACGTGCGCCACAACGTGCATGTCGCCGTGGACGAAGTCGCTCAGGTCAGTGCGCAGCTAACGCTGGGCAAAGTGAGTGAAGTGGTGAGCGTTACCGGTGAGGAGGCTCTGCTCAAGACCCAGAAATCTGACGTCTCCGATACCCTCGAGCAGAAGACCCTGCAAGAAATCCCCGTCTATGACCGCGACGTCAGCCGATTGTACTTCCTCGTTCCCGGTATCCAGCCCGGCGGCCTGACTGCCTCCAGCGAGCAGCCACAGGACATTTACCGGCCCAAGGTTAACGGCTCCTATTGGGGCGGCCTTTCCTTCCAGCTGGACGGCACAGACAATCGCGAGTCGGTGCTGGGGGAGCCGGTGATCACGCCAAAACCGGATGCGCTCTCGGAACTGAAGATCAGCACCACGTCCTACGATGCGGAGTTTGGGCAGGCGAGCCAAGGGGTCATCGTGGCCCAGACAAAGTCCGGCAGCAATCACCTGCATGGCGGCGCGTTCGATTATCGGCGCGACCAGCATGGTCAAGCGCGGGATCCATTCACACAATCGCAGCCACTCCCGGGCACCACTAACAAATTCATTCCCGGCACGCTGCGGAATGATTTTGGCGGCACGTTGGGCGGCCCAATCCAAAGAGACAAGATGTTCATCTTCGGAGACTACGAAGGCACCCGCCAGAAGCTCGGCAATTCCCTGCTGCTCACAGTCCCCACGGCCGCAGAGCGTGCCGGGAATCTGAACGATTTGAACGCTAACATCTTCGATCCCTGCCCCGCCGCAAATCCAAATTGCGGTACCGCGGTGCTGGCTCCCGCGGCGCGCCAGCAGTTCGCCGGTAACATTATTCCCACAGGGAGGATCTCACCCCAGGCCCAGGCGCTTCTGCAGTTCGTTCCTTTGCCTAACGTTGCGAGCGCAGCCGGCGGAACTCCGAACTACATCGCCAATGGCACCGGCATCGTCAATACCGATTCCTTCGATGTGCGCGTTGATCGCCACCAGTCGCAGAAGCTCGACATGTTTGCGCGCTACAGCTTCCTTCGCGTGGCGCAAAGCGCTCCCGGAGCGTACGGACTGGAGGCCGGAGGACCGCAATTCCCAAATCCGAACTTCGCCGGAACATCATCCTTGCGGAATCAGAGTCTGGCCTACGGAACCACCTATGTCATCAACAACAATTGGGTGGCTGACTTCCGATTTGGATTCTTCCGCTACCGCGTGTTCGTGAACCCCAATGGCCTCGAGACTACCCCTGCAAAAGATGCGGGCATACCCGGACTCAACCTCGGAGACACTTACACTTCCGGCATGCCCGGCATCACCATTAACCAACTTGGAAACTTCACCTTTGGATATTCGCTCGCGATAAATCAGTGCAATTGCCCGCTCAACGAGCAGGAGAACGAGTTCCAATATGTTGGCAATGTGACCCACACCTTTGGAAACCACTCTCTGAAGTTCGGGGGCGACTTCCGTCACGCGCAGAATCTCCGGGTACCCAGCGACTTCCACCGCTCTGGCCTGCTCACTTTTGATGCCGTTACCACTTCAGGGATCGCGACCACTGGCCTGGGCAATGGGCTAGGACTCGCCTCATTCCTGCTTGGTGATGTAGGCGGAACCTCGTCCAACTCGAACAATTCATCATTCGCCCGATATGTGAGCAATTCCACTGATGCAGCCGAGCGGCAAAACCGTGCCTTCTCTTACATTCAGGACACCTGGCGTCTCACTCCGAAGCTCACGGTAAATTACGGCCTGCGCTGGGACATCTATTTTCCGCAGTACGTTAACGGGGCGGGCAACGGCGGTTTCGTGAACGCCAATACCGGCGAGGTGCTCATCGCGGGCCAAAATGGGATTGGCATGAATGGCAACGTGAATACCGACTTCAAACATTTTGCTCCCCGCCTTGGGATTGCCTATCAGGTCACTCCCAAAACGGTGGTGCGGGCTGGCTTTGGTCGATCCTACGATGTCGGCGTCTTCGGCGTCTCATTCGGCCACAACGTGACGCAGAACCTTCCGGTACTGGCCAGCCAATCGGTGAATCCTACACAGCCCTACGCTCCCGTCTTCACCTTGGCCCAGGGACCCCCAAGCGCCACCAATCCAAGTGGCATCCTTGCCGCCCAGCCAACCGGGCCGACCGGCAACCACCTGTTGCCAAACGGCATTTCCGCAAAAATTTTGCCTCTCAACGCCGATAACACCATGCGGCTGCCCACTATGGACGCCTGGAACGTCACCATCGAGCGGCAGGTAACGTCAACGGTGGTGGTTTCCGCGGCGTACGTCGGCAACAAAGAGGAGCACGTAACCCCGGGCGGCACGAACTACAACACCAATCAACCGAGGCTGAATGCAGGACTGGCCCCCACGAATACGAACGCGCGCAGGTTCTACTTCCAGAAGTTCGGATGGTCACAATCACTTAACGCCTATACCGACGATGCCACCGTGAAGTACAGCGGACTGCAACTTCGGGGGGAGAAGCGCTTTTCCAAAGGCCTGAGCTTCCAGGGCAATTTCACCTGGGCAAGTGCCTTCGACTACGCCAACGATTACTTTTTCTGGGACCGCAGCATCGACTACGGCCGTGAATCTGGCGTCCGGCGCAAAGTGTTCAACCTGAGCAACGTATACGAGCTCCCATTTGGAAAAGCGGGAAGGTTCTTTAAGGACGCTCCCGGTCCAGTGGACTATTTGATTGGTGGCTGGCAGCTCTCCGGAGTCTGGTTCTGGGGATCGGGTATGCCATTCACTCCCTCTTATGGCGAATGCGGCAGCGACATAGATACTGGCCCTTGTCGAGCTAATCTGGTGGGAAATGCCAACATCAGCAATCCCGGAACAGGAAACTCCATTGGTGGAGGCCCGCTGCAGAACCCCTGGTTCGCGGTCGCTACTCCCGGCACTTCCGGCAGCGGCTGCACTTCCACCACGACAGCTACCAACGTGCTTAACGCAAATGGCTGTACTCGTGGCCCGTGGCAGCGGCCGGGTGTAGGCTCGTTTGGTAACGTAGGACTCAACTCGTTTTATGGCCCCAGGTTCTTTAACATGGATGCAGCTTTAAGCAAGCGATTGAGAATCACCGAAAGAGTGAATGCACAGTTCCGAGCCGAGCTTTTCAACGCTTTCAATGACGTGAACCTGGGTCAGCCCAACGCAAGCGTAGACGCGAAGACTGCGGGACAAATCACGTCACTCGCAACCGGAAACCTGGCGCAAATGCGGAGATGGCAACTCGGTTTGCGGTTCGATTTTTAGCCGCATAGCGATTTAACGGAGAAGAGGAGTGGCCGGCAGGCATTCGGCATGATCTGGTCGCAGTTCAGATGCATTGCTTGGCTGCTCATCTTCTTTTCTCCGGCAACACCGTTTCTCTTGCACGCGCAGGAAACGGAAGCAGAACTTGAATCACGGGCGTTAGGTCTCGAAAAGAACGGCGATGCGCAGGGTGCCCTTGCTCTCTGGCAAAATGCCGCGATCCTCGCTCCAACTTCTCCGCGTGTCGAGGACCAGATCGGGTTTCTGCTCGCGGTTTTGAATCAGCGCGAGCAGGCGATCCCGCATTTTGTGCGCGCCATTGAACTCGATCAGCGCTTCGCTCCAGCACACTATCACCTTGGCGTCGCATACTGGCTGCAGCAGGATCCAACCAACAGCATCGCTCACCTTCAAGCCGCAGTTGATTCTGCTCCCGATAATTTTGACTACCGTTACTACTTAGGACACGCTCTCAACGACACGGCCCATTATGCCGAAGCCCTAGTCCAGCTGCGGGCCGCAACCGCGCTCAATGGCACGCATGCCGAAACATGGAACCAGCTTGGTATCGCATCGCAAAACAGCAGCAGCCAAGCCGATGCGCTCAACGCATACGCCCGCGCCGTGAAACTCGATCCATCCAACCTCGACGCTCGCAACAATTACGGAGTCATGCTGGTAAACAGCGGGCATGCTGAGGAGGGGACCGCGCAGTTCCGGCAGATACTGACGCTGGACAAAAACAACATCATGGCGGAGTTGAATCTGGGATTTGCCGCTCTGCAGAAGGGCAACTTTCAGGAAGCGGAGAAGCGCTTCCGCGAAGTAATCGCCCGAGACCCCAATTCGGCGATTGCGCATTACGATCTCGGAGTCACGCTAAAGCTGAAAGATCAGCTGGATTCAGCAAAAACGGAACTTGAGCGCGCAATGGCGATCGATCCCAATTTGGGAGAAGCGCACTATACGCTGGGAATTCTTTACTGGCAAAGCGGCGATTCCACCTCCGCCGCAGAACAGATGAAATCTGCGGTGAGGATTAATCCGAAAGACGCAGATGCCTACCTGATACTCGGCTCCGCGCTCAAACAGCAAGGAGACCTCGACGCCGCGCAATCGGCATTGCAATCCGCAATCAGACTCGATCCCGCAAATCCTGGACCGTACAACGCTCTCGGTCAGGTACTGAAGAAAAAAGGAGATGCCGAAGGCAGCCGTCAGGCGTTTGCCAAAGGCGCACAGGTCTCCGAGAACAAGAACAAAGAGCTAGGCAAGATGCTGCAGAAAATGCCGCGGTAGGGCAGGACCGGTTCGTATCGGGGCACCGGCTTTCAGCCGTGCCGTAAAGCTGACAAGAGAAATCCCGGCTTCAGCCGCTGGGATAAGCTTTTGCTAAGCGGCATTATTGCCCCGCAGCGGGTGAGAGGCTCGAGAATTGCGAAGCAAAACCGCAGGGGATAAAGCCGAAGTCGAAGTATGCGAACCGTCTGCTAAACCTTCAGCGCTCGCACAGCAACGATCGAAAAAGAAGGAGCGGCGCCCGCAAACCTGCTGCTGCGAAGCAGGACTTCGAAATAGGGAAAGCGGCCGTTGCGAGCGGCCGGCAAGAGCGACCGCAACTGCGCGAGAGAGCTCTCGCTGGTTACGAACTCTGCGCCGCCTTCGGTGCCTTCTACTTCGGTTCCGATGATCGCTAGTATGTCTCCCGTTTTGGAAAGATTCGGCCCATACACGATCTGGCAGTAACTCACGTTCGCTTCTGAGCGATAAGTCGTCGACTCGCCGGCGTGAGGATCGCGGTTCTCGAAGTATGCCAACCTGGCTTCCTGGTCATACCGAAAAAGAAACGTGAGGTGCTCCTGAACCAACTCGGTCCAGGGGTTAGCGCGGCTGCTTCCCAGAAGCACCACGTTATCCGACTTCATTTGCCGGATGTTGAAGTCGCGAGGGTAAACAAAGGAGATGCGGCTTTGGTCGCGACCCGCAAGCTGCGCGATTCGATACGCCGCCGTCACCGTCGCCAGACTGGTGAAGCGGGACTGCGCTGCGCGCTGCGCAAACCTCTGCAGCACCGGTTCGGACGCAAGCGGATCGGCGCGCGTCCAGAGATCCGGCTTCAAATACTCCGCAAGCGAGAGTTGGCGGTCCAGGAGTCCCTGGAAAAGGCTCAAGCTGGAGTCGGCTACCACGATGTCGGTGCGTCCTGGAGCTTGCAATAAGGGCGACCATAGCGCCCTTAACGTCGGACTGGTGTCCAGTACCGGTCTGGCCGCCATCCGTTCACGGCGGAGACTCAAGGTGGACCAGATCGCACTAAGCGCCAGCACCACCACACAAATCGCGAGTATCGCAACGGCGATCCGATGTCTTCTAAGTCTGAGCCGAAGTTCGGCTTGTGCCGGATCGTCTCCTTCGTCAACCGCCTCCCGCTCGCGGAAGACCGGAGTGTACTTGCCCTTGGGAATCTCGAGGATCACCGGCTCCGAAATTCCGTCGGTAGCGAAGTACTGCTCGAGTTTCTTCCTCGCTTGCGAGACGGTTACCCGGACTATATTGTCGGCGGCGGTGTCGTAATCCGGCTTGCGGCCAAAAACGCGATAGCCGATTTCCTGTTCATGAATCTCCGCATTCGGCTCCCGGACAGCCCGCTCGCATACATAGAGCAAAAAATCCCGAATGCGTTCGGAATTTGCGATCCGATGACTCCACAACACGCGCTGCAAAAGCGCATGGCGTTCCTTCGCCGAGCTTGAACGCAGCTCCACAGCCCTCCCAAGTCTTTGAGTGCTTGTAACCATAGTCAGCGGGCGAGGATTATACCGTAAGGGCAATCTGGAAGTACCAGCCCGCTTTAAAGCCTCGATCCCCAGGATGAATCGAGGGCCTCCACCCAGCGCTCCGCGCATTTCCGGCCCGCTACTGCAGGCGGTTCTGCTACCTTCCGGCAGCCGGCTTGTAGATCGTGCCAATCACGATTCCTACCATGGTCCATTGCACGAGGGCGCTGACAGCCAGCTTCAACGCGAGTCTTCCGCCCGCGGAAGTGGCGGAGAACGTCAAGCACATCACAGGCGATACCGGAGCACGGAGGAAGAATCGGCAAGTGCAAGGACATGGAACATGAGCCGATTTTGTTCTGTGATGCTCAGTGGTGAGGGCTTACCGGGCTGGCCGCGAAAAATCCCTGCTAATTCCCTGCTCAGCTCGGCGTCATCCTCTTTTCCTCGATTAAGCTGTTTGTCTTGAGCAACTTGCGGTCAGAGTTGGAAATTCCCTGATAATTCCCTGCTCCCAAGAGAAATTTGCAGAATTGGGCATAAGTCTGAGATTTTGGGCGGGAAACAAAAAAATTCCCTGTAAGTTTCCCTGCTGTTGGGAAAAAACAGGAGCGGCGAACCGAAACCACCGGCGATCTAACGTCCTACGGCAATAGGTAGCAAGCTTGCCTGCGGAGGCTGGCGAGGGCGGGAGCGCTTTACTGTGTTTTGCTGAGAAGGAATGGCGGGGACGACGAGACTCGAACTCGCGACCTCTGCCGTGACAGGGCAGCGTTCTAACCAACTGAACTACGTCCCCAGCTTTTGATCGGGTTAGCGGGAAACCCTTTGACCTTCCTGTCTCTGTATGCCGATCGCAGTGCGTGTCTGAGGCATTTGCCCACAGACACCGAATTTCGGGTTCAATACCGACAGGAGGTCAATGGCACTAAGAATCGACGGGCTCCTAAAGGCAAGCCCACTACAACGCGGAGCATCTGTCCATGCCCCGCGTGTAATTGTAGCAAAGTTGTGAAAGAAAGCTTGGGTTGTGGTGTCGCTATCGGCCAGTGGCGGCACTTAATTTTTTGTTCTTTTTGGTGGCCGTGGGTGGATTTTGGTGCTGAATGCCGGACATGACGTCCGCCAGGTCCGCGGTGTCGCTGGCACCCATGAAATGGTCGAAGAAGTAGACGAAGAGCCCAAAACCCAGAGCAAATCCCAGAACGGAGAAACCAAGAAGCATGGCGCGTGGCCCCCTTTGCCTGAGATTGGAGGCAATCCAGCTACTCTGGAGTTGCCAAGTAAATTGGGCATTTCAGAGGGAGTAATCATCGGTTAGGTGATCCGCGCCGGCCGGGATGGCGCTCTGGGAAAGGCGGACAAATGAAGGTGGTGGGCGCTATAGGATTTGAACCTATGACTTCCACCGTGTGAGGATGGCACTCTACCGCTGAGTTAAGCGCCCACTAAGAACGCGGTATGAACGAATCTTATCAAACATCGCGTCGTTCGATGATTGAGGCCGGTGCCCCTCGGATGACGAGGAACCGTGATTCCGCCCTCTAAGGGTTACAATAGCCCTGCGTTTCACGCATAATTCGCGTCTAAGTAACGGTGTGGCTGAGGTGCTCCCAAGCATGCCCTATCCGGAAGACCCAATCCGGCAAAAGTCCCCTGAATCCCGTGATTTATCGTCCTCGGACCCGGCGCAACTTTCGCCCCCTGAAGGGGTTAGGAAGGGTGTGGGTACTCTAGCTCTCAATCCGGAGATGTATCCAGGGGTTGCGAAGGCGGGCTCAAGCAAGAATGGATCGCCTGCAGGCGTGGCGCGAACCGCGGCTTCCAAGCCCATGAACGAGATGACTGACGCCGAAGTGATGTTGCTGGCTGGAGCCGGCGATGACTCCGCGTTTGAGTATCTGGTTGGAAAATTTCGTCGGCCGATTGTCAGCTTCATGTATCGCATGACGCACAATCAGGCGGTCGCCGAGGAACTTGCGCAGGAGGTTTTCCTCCGTGTGTACCGGTCGCGCAGTTCGTATCAGGCGGAGGCGAAGTTTAGCACCTGGCTTTATCGGATCGCGACGAACCTGGGGGTGAATCACGCGCGGGACACGCGAATCGAGCGTACCGCTCCCAGCGTGAATCTGGACGAGCCGGATCCTGAAACGGGAACGACGCCGGATGTGGCCGACGCCACCCCGAACGTCGAGGCGGAGATCCTGCGCGAAGAGCGGCTGGCGGCGATTCGCCAGCATGTGATGGCTCTTCCGGAACGTCAGCGGGTAGCGGTTTTGATGCATAAGTATCAGGGACTCGACTACAAAGAGATCGGCAAAGTACTGAAGCTCAGCGAGTCTGCGACAAAGTCATTATTGTTCCGCGCTTATGAAACGCTGCGGGACAAATTGAAAGAATTTGTGTAACGGTTCCACCTTCCGGGAAAGGCTGTAATTATGGTTTGCAAAGACGTAAAAGACGAAATCTTCGAGGCTGCGCTTTCGGGTGCAGCTCCGGGTGACAGCGCCAAGACGCACATGGGGACGTGTGCGAATTGCGAGCAGGAATTTCAGAGCCTGCGCTCGACCATGAACGTGCTCGATACGTGGACCGCGCCTGAGCCGTCGCAGTATTTTGATGTGCGGCTACGGGCGCGTCTGCGCGAAGTGAAGGAGCAAGAGAATCATGGCCTGTTATCGCGGTGGCTGGAGAAGATCGGAATTCACCAACTCACGTGGAAGCCCATAACTGCGGCGTCGTTTGCGATGATCATGGCGGTGGCTGGTGGTTTATACGTCGTCAATGGTCCCACGGGCAGAGGCATTTCGCATACGACTTTAGAGGCAGCTTGCCCGGTAGTCGATTTGCAGGCGCTGGATCAGAATCAGCAAGTGCTGAATGAGCTTCAAGATCTTGATGATGACAGCACCAATAACACTCCCGCGCAGGTGAACGAGTAAGCTGTTTAGCAGGCAAGAGTACCGAAATGAGATTCAAGAGCCAATTCGCGGCGGTCGTGTTGCTGGGCGGCTGTCTTTGTCTGCCAAGGTTTGCCGCAGCAGACAATCAGAATCGTGGACGCAACGACCAGAACCGGGCTCACAACAACGATCGCAATCACCTGCCTCCTGGACGGGCGCAGAACAATGCTCCCCCACCGGGAAAATGGCTGCGCGAGCATTTGAACCAGCCTCCGCAGGAACAGCAGCGCGAATTGCAAAGCGATCCTGACTTCAAACGCCTAACTCCGCAACAGCAAGAGCATCTGCAGCAACGGCTGAATCAGTTCAACAGCCTGCCTCCGCAGCGACAGCAACGGATTCTTAATCGCATGCAGCGGGTGGAATCACTTCCGCCGGACAAACAACAGCTTTTGCGGAACTCGCTCCAACAATTCAAGCAATTGCCCGACGATCGACGCCGTCAAGTGCGTCGCGCCTGGAATAGCTTGAGTCAGATGCCGCCTGACCAGCAGGAGCAAGTCATTAATTCCGATCGCTTCAGGTCTGACTTCAACGATGAAGAGCGCTCGACTCTGAAGGGTTTGCTCGATTCAGGATTCAATCCCGGAGATAACAACGGCGGCCCACATTGAAACGTGCATCCGGCCGCCCCGGCCGGGTTTTGGCTGCGATTTCATCACGCCAAGATTTCGAAATCGATACTTAGAATTACTATCCGAATCAGATAATTTACCTGGGGGTCAGTTCATCGCATGATCCTGCGGGCTATATAGTTCCTCGAAACATCCGGCCGAAGGCGGCCGGGTCCACGGTGGCTCCTTCAAGATCTCAGCAGATTTCTCGCTACGAACAACGCGTTCGCCGGCCGCTCCGCCAGTCGTCGCATGAAATACGGATACCATTCCGTGCCGAAAGGAATATAGACGCGCATGCGCCAGCCCTGCTTCACCAACCCACGCTGCAGATCTCGGCGAATACCGTACAGCATCTGAAATTCGAACGCGCTCGCGGGAATGTTCTCCGACCGGGCGAACGCGATGGTTGCCTCAATCATCTTCTCGTCATGCGTTGCGATGCCGTGGTAGACGCTGCTCTTAAGCAGAATCTTCATGAGGTTTACATAGTTGGCGTCGACGTCCGACTTATCTGGAAACGCGATCTCCGGAGGTTCTTTGTATGCGCCTTTGCAGAGCCGAATACGGATGCCCTCTGACGTGAGCTTCCGAACGTCGGATTCGCTGCGCCGCAGATATGCCTGGATCACAGCGCCAACCGTCCCACGGTTCCCATTATGGGAGTGGATTGCCCGCACCAGATCCAAGGTGCGTTGCGTGTAGGGAGAACCTTCCATGTCCACACGGACGAAGTTTCTCTTTTGCCGCGCATGCTGGACCAGCGCACCGGTGATATCCGTTGCGAGCTGCTGATCGACATCGAACCCCATATGCGTAAGCTTCAAGCTCACATTGGCGTCGAGTTTGCGCTCGTTGATGCGATCGAGCAGTTGGTGATAGAGCTCCGCGCTGTGGCGAGCTTCATTCGCATTTGTGACGTTCTCGCCGAGGTTGTCGAGGCTCACGCTCATGCCGAGCGCGTTCGTCTCCTGCGTGGCCTTCAAGGCTTCTTCGACTGTGGTTCCAGCCACAAAGCGTTCGGAAACACGATGGCCCAGCGAGGAGCTCTCCGCCAGACGTCGCAACCAACGATTTTCAGAGAGAGCGATGAAGGCCGCTCTTAGCACGCGATTGCTGCCGGTGGGATTGTCATGGACAGTACGTTCTAACACGTACGGAAAAGGCGTTTCAAGAAACGCTTTCCTGAAACACCTTTTCCCGAAACTCTCTTGGTCTCTTCTTACTTCCCGTACACCAGCACCTCGAAGGTGTCGGGAACCATCTTCGGACGCTGCCGCTGTTGTCCTGGAACTGGCTCTTCGGCCTTCTCGAATTGGGCCGTGACCGTGATCAGGTTATGGGTCTTTTCGTCGACGGTCATGGTCCGGGCACGTGGTTTTGTGGGGACATTGGCGGCCACAGCGAAGCTGGTAGGTGAATTTTCCTTGATCACCGTGATATCGCCACTTTGGCCATTGGAGCTGTAGGCCTGCTTCACAGATTTATCGAATGCGGTTGCGTCAACGCCTTTGCCGATCGTTTCAGTAGTCAGGACCTTCCCGCTGTTTCCATCGACGATTGCCATTTTTTCGTTGTCACATCCGGAGAACAAAAGCTCGTGATCGGGATCGATTGCAAGTCCGCTCGGACCTTCCCCGGGCGCAAGTGGCCAGGTGTTCAGGACTTTGAGTTCCTTCGCGTCAATCTCCACCAGCGACGATTTGTCTTCGAGATTGACGAACACCTTTCCCTTACCGTCGGAGACGCCGAACTCCGGCTTGCCGCCCAAATCGATAGTCCCGGCAATACTGTTGTCTTTGGATTCGATCACGGTTGCATTGCCGCTGCGGCCGTTGAAGGCGAAAACACGCTTCGTGGCGGGATCAAAGAGAATCGCGTCAGGATTGGTTCCCGCCTGCACCTTGCCCGTTTGCTTTAGAGACTTGAGATCGAAAACCACGACCGAGTTATCACGGCCATCGCTGATGTAGCCCTTGTTCGCCGATTTGTCCAACGCAATGCCGTGCACGCCTTTGAGATCAGTGATGTCGCCTTCCAGCTTGCCGTTATCAATATTGATGATCTGCACATGCGTGCCGCGCGAGATGTACAAGCGACGCGACGAAGCGTCCATGTTGAGGTAATCCCAACCCGTGTCACCGGCCAATTTGTATTCGTGGAGTAAATGATAGCCACCCGCTTGCGCGTCTTGCGCCAACAAATACCCACAGCCGAACGCCATGATGAACAGAGAACAAATAGTTGCTTTGATTCGCATAGTCTCCTCCTGATTGATCTGAGCGACAACGCCGCTCGTACGACAACTGTGATCACTACAGTGTATTGATAAATGCTGGCACGGGCTTTTTTGGCTGCCGCCTACCCTAGAATATTCCGCCGTTCAAGACGATTTTCGCAGCCACCCGGTAAAGGTCTCACCACTGAGGCCACTGAGCATCACAGAGGAACAACAGGAAAGCCCCGGAACACAATTAGCCCAGGAGCTGGTTCAAAAAAAACAGCACAGCCGCCCTCGGCTGTGGCATTTTTACTGCCCGCCTATTGTTGAGGAGGTGCGGAGCTTGTTTGATCGAGCGCCGCCTTCAGGCCTTCCGCGAGTTTTACGGCGTTGTCGTTAGCCCAGAAATGCATAAAGAAGAGCCGAGGCTCTTCGGTCAACATGTGGGTATGGACCGCCGTAACGGCGATTCCATGATCATGGAGCGCCTTGATAACCGGATTGACTTCCTTGCCAAGCAGCACGAAATCGCCAGTGATGGCCGCTTTTTCACTCCCGGTAGGCTGGAAGTTAATGGCAGTTGCAGTTCCCATCGAAGGGGGGACTTCCATTCCCATGTCGTGGATCGTTTCCGAGCGTGGAACGGAAAACTGATAGATGCCATTGTTGTTTTTTCCTTTGCGTCCCAGCGCTTGATCGACGCGCGCAGTATCGAAACCAAGGTTCCCTTGCGACGCACTTGCAGCAGGCGCGGCCGGCGGGGTCTTGGTCAGTGCCAGAGCCTCTTTCAAGTCAGCAGCCAATTTGATTGGGTCCCCATGTCCCGCCACGTGCATATACATCACGCGGGGAGACTCGTTCAGCAGGTGGTTGTGTAGCGCCGTCTCCTCGATGCCGTCCTGTTGCAGCTTTTTCATCACTGGATCAACTTCGGATTCGGTAAGCACCAGGTCACCCATGACCATCGCACTGTCGCCCATTCGCTTGAAAGCCAACCACGAGCCCAGGGCAAGACCCGCTTTGATCGGAGTGCCGGCAACGGTTACCTTCATGTCAGACCGCGGCATGCTGAATTTATAAACGTCGCCTGGCTGCATCGAGCCTTTCCGCCCAAGGGCATCCTCAACCGATTTCCACGCGCCCGCATCGGCGCTTTGTTGCGCTTGTCCCGATAAGACTGTCGTGAAAGCGAACAGCACGAAGATGAATGAGGCAAGAGTTGGTGCGATCAAACGATGGGATTTCATTGGTGTATCTCCTGTCCCTAGGGAAGGCTGAAATCGCGAAGCGCTAACGCCACTCATGATATCCAGCCAGCGATTTAAGGGTAAAGTCCTTCGGTCCCAATGAAGGGACGACTCGCTAGTCCTCGACTGTCGGCAGCGTCCTCAGAACTTCCTTGGCACTCGGCCGGTTGACTACCCGATCGTCCTTGCGAAGTTTTCCGTCTCGAAAAACCAGTACCCGCTTGGCAAACTGCGCAACGTCATGCTCATGCGTCACCAGAACGATCGTCAGCCCTTGATCGTTTAAACTTTGAAAAATCTCCATGATCTCGACAGAAGTACGGCTGTCGAGATTGCCGGTAGGCTCATCGGCTAGCAGGATCGACGGGCGATTTACAAGTGCGCGGGCGATCGCGACGCGCTGTTGCTGGCCCCCGGACATCTGTGAAGGAAAATGCTCCGCTCGGTTTGCAAGTCCAACGAGTGTCAATGCCTCGGTCGCGCGCTTGCGCCGCTCTGCGTCATCGATCTTGGTGTAAAGCGTAGGCAGTTCCGTGTTTTCGAGCGCCGTGGTGCGAGCCAACAGATTGAATCCCTGAAAAACGAAACCGATCTTCCGGTTTCGAATGGCAGCAAGCGCCCTCTTGTCGTGCTGCGAGACATCCACGCCCTCCAGCAGGTAGCGCCCGGAGCTTGGCCGATCAAGACAACCGAGAATATTCATAAACGTGGACTTGCCGCTGCCGCTGGCTCCCATAATGGCGACAAACTCTCCGCGACCGATTTCGAGACTGACACCCCGCAATGCGTGTACGCGGGTCTCCCCCATCTCGTAGTACTTATGTAGGTCTTCGGCGCGAATCACTGGATCAACTAAAGAGTGCGGCTGCGAGGAAGTATCTGGCGCGTCGGCAGGTGTGATTGACATGGGAAAGCTTCTCGACCGTCAGCGCCGTATGGCGCCAGGCAATTGCGATTTTGCAGCCACAGAGCGAATAATCAGTTCGTCGCCTACTTTCAAGTCGCCGTTGAGCACCTGAGTGACCTCTGTGAATGCATGGTCCGTGATGCCGACAGAAATCTTCACGGGTTCCATCGTTTTGTCGGGATGCAGCTTCCAAACTACGGCGCTGTCAGTCTTTGGACTACGGGTGGCGCTCTGAGTCGCTGGACTCGATTGGGTGGGATTTTCCTTAGTCTGGTCCGCCGGCGTACGGGCAGCGTCGATTCCGTGCTGCTTGTATGTTGCCAGGATCTCATCGGCTGACATGGGTGGCTTATAGCGAAGTGCCGTATTGGGAACCTTTATGACGTTGCCCGCCGTAGCGACCGGGATCGTGACGTACGCGGTCATTCCCGGAAAGAGCTTCAGGTCAGGGTTGTCGAATTCGATGATCGTGTCGTAGGTAACCACGCTCTGCACAGTCGTGGCGTTCATCCTTACCTGGTGAACAGTCCCATGAAAAGTCTCTTTGGGAAAGGCATCTACCTTGAACGTGACCGGCTTGCCCACCTTGATATTGCCTACATCGGATTCGTCAGTCTTGGCGTAAACCCACATCTTCTTTAGGTCCTGGGCAATGGTGAAAATGGTTGGAGCTTGCAACGATGCTGCGACCGTCTGCCCCACGTCCACATTTCGTGCGACGACCGTTCCGTCGATGGGTGAGCGGATAACCGTGTAATCGAGGTTGGTCTGCGCCACGGCAACGGCTGCTTTCTTTTGACTCGCCTGCGCCTGGGCCTGGGTGATGCTCGCCGCTGCAGCCTTTTCTGACGCCTTGGCCGAGTCATAGTTCATCTTCGCCTGGTCAAGTTGCTGTTGGCTCATCACGCCATCGCGGGTCAAGTTAACGGTTCGATCGTAATCGGCTTTGGACTGAACCAGTGCAGCCTCAGCCTTATCCAGATTTGCTTTGGCGGAAGTCAGATTTGCGTTTGCGTTCTCAAGATCGGCAGTGGCTTGTAACAGGGCTCCTTTAAACAATGATGGATCAATCAGAGCGACCACGTCGCCTTTGTGAACACGAGAGTTGAAATCCGCATTCAGTTTTGCGATCGTCCCGGAAACCTGTGACCCGACTTGGACGGTAATGACGGCGTTGATGGTACCGGTGGCTTCCACGACGTCGTCGATCTCGCCTCGTTCAACCTTCGCTGTAAAGTGCTGAGCAGGCGTGCTTCGATTCAAGCCCAGGACAACCAGCAGTCCGGCCAGCACCAGTACGACAGTCAAGATGAACCAAGCGCGTTTTCTAGTCATGAATCCAGACAGATTTTCGTTCGGTGTATCTACTCGTAATGCAACGCCTCAATCGGGTCCAGTAGAGATGCTTTCCGGGCCGGGTAGTACCCGAAGAATACGCCGACGGCAATCGAGAACATCGCCGCTACGAACACCGACTCGAGCGACATTTGCATAGGCCAGTGAAGCGTTTGACCGACTAGATATGAGCCGACAATCCCGAACAATACGCCGGCCGCGCCGCCGACAAGGCTAAGCATGATCGCCTCGCCCAGGAACTGAAGCTGGATTGCCTCTTCCGTAGCTCCGACGGCTACGCGAACCCCGATTTCACGAGTGCGTTCCGTAACCGAAACGAGCATCACGTTCATGATGCCGATGCCACCGACGATCAGTGACACTGATGCGATGGCGATCAGCAAAATGGTCATGGTCTTGCTGGCATCGAGTTGTGCCTGAATGATGTCCTCGGGGTTGCGGATATTGAAATCGTCCTCTTCCTCGGGACGCAGATGATGCCGATCGCGCAGCACAGCTCCTGCTTCTTGTCCGGCGAGCTTTACCGAATCCTGCGAAATGGCTGAGCACAGGATGTCGTCAAGCCAGGTGATGCCTTTGAGCTTCTTCTGCGCCATGGTGTAAGGAACAATAATCGTGTCGTCCTGATCCTGTCCCGAAAGCGAAAGCCCTTTTGGCTGCAGCGTGGCGACAACTTTGCAAGGCAAATTGTTCACGCGAATTACATTGCCAACTGGGTCGGCGACTCCGAAAAGTTGATCGCGCACCGTCCGCCCTAGCACGCATACGTCGGCGGAGCGATCCACATCATCCTGTGAAAAGATCGCGCCTTGATCTATGTACCAGCGCTTTATCTCGAAGTACTCGGGGGAGACTCCACGGTACGAAGTGTGCCAGTTCTGGTTGCCGTAGATGACCTGTACCGGGTCATCTACGTTCGGAGAGACGCTCTTGATCAGGGAAACCTGATTCTTGATAGCAACGGCGTCGGCGAAGACAAGCGTCTTGGTGTCATGGGTTCCGGTGCGGACCCCATTCACCGCTCGCCCGCCAGCTTCAATCCAGACGAAGTTATCTCCAAGGTTGTTGAGTTGCTGCTCGATTTGGGCTTGCCCGGCCTTGCCGATTGCGACTACACAGATCACTGCTGCAATTCCGATGGTGATTCCCAACACAGTAAGAATGCTGCGCATCTTGTTCCTGAGCAGTGCCACCATGGCCGATCGAAATAGAGCAGCGTAATTCAAAGTCTTTTTCCCACTGCGAACCTGGCGTGATACTCATTCGATTATGACAGGCGCAACCTTAAAATGGGCTTAATGGCGCGTTGCGCACTGCTCGTCAGTTTTAGGATGTGTTTCGCCGGAATCTAAACTCGCCTTGTAAACCTTGGATGCAGTATTAGTTCTGGAATGGGCACTGCAGAGACCCTGCGACAGTCCTGAAACATTCAAAAGCCACAGCCGAGGGCGGCTGCGCCACAGGAATCTTCTTCAGGGACTCGGGAAGTGTGGATCAGTTCAGAGGCTGTCCCCTTTTTGTCCGCCGTTTCAGTCCAAATCAGCGATATACGCTCGGAACTGCATTAAGCAAGATCGGCGTCAATTTCGGGAATAATCCAGGTGACCTGATGGAACGTTTCTGACTTGCCGCCAGGAAACTCGATCACTCGAGCAGTTTCGAGAGTGTCCCGTTTCGTTTTCAACCTGAAGCCTTCCGGGATGTAGAACTCAATTAGCTTTCCCACAACTTCTCCTTTACCGCCGTTCGCGTTTGGGCACAGCCAAATTGCTTAACACCCTGTCGGTTACAGCGCTACAGAAACAAACACCTGTTCGATGTAAAAGACTCCACGCGGATTCGACAAAATGAGCACTCAAAACTCCGATCGTCCGCATAAGCCGGGACCGCAGGGTGAACATCGAAAAGACCGAGACGCAGTGAGCTGTGCCTCCTATACCGACAGCTCTTCTAAGCCTTTACGGTTTGTCTTAGGACCGAACCCGATTGCGGTGGCCACGCCGACCATCGCTATAGCCAGCATCGTGAACACCGGTGTCACTCCATGTGCCAGCACTGCTGCAATGAGGAATGAACTTAAGGCCGCGCTTAGGCGGCTCCAGCTGTAGGTGAAACCCA
>JBJMGD010000007.1:0-118211 GCA_045808065.1 Terriglobales bacterium
TCATCCTATGGCCGACACCATGTCCTACGGGCTCGTAGGCGCCCTGATTCTTACATTAACTCTGGTGCCGGCGCTGGCCTCGATCTGGTTCAGACGCGGGCTGCGGGAGCGCGCGAATAAATACTACGATCGCGTGAAGTCGATTTACTCGCGGCAGCTTGATTGGTGCCTCGATCATCCATCTTTCACAATTTGGGGCTGTGTCATCATCTTTGCTCTCACCTTGCTGCTGGTTCCATTTATCGGCGGGGAATTCATGCCGCATCTTGATGAGGGGGCGCTCTGGGTGCGCGCCACCATGCCTTACACGATCTCGTTCGAGGAGGCGAGCAAGATCGCGCCGCAGATTCGCGACATCCTGATGTCGTATCCGCAAGTCACGGTCGTGGGTTCCGAATTGGGACGCCCCGACGACGGCACCGATCCCACCGGATTTTACAACTGCGAGTTCTATGTCGGACTCAAGCCCTACAATGACAAAGCCTGGAGCGGCAAACTCGATACCAAGGCCGCGCTTACCGATGACATCAATAAGCGCCTGATCACCTACCCCGGCATCATCTTTAATTACACGCAGCCGGCGGAAGATGCCGTGGACGAAGCGCTCACCGGCCTCAAGAGCGCGTTGGCAGTGAAAATCTATGGTCCCGACCTGAATGTCCTGCAGGACAAGGCGCTCCGCATCAAGAAAATTCTGGAGGAAACACCGGGATTCACCCAACTGACCGTGGTGCGCGAGCTTGGACAGCCCAGTCTGCTGATCGATATCGATCGCGAGAAGATCGCGCGCTATGCAATCAATGTTTCCGATGTAGAAGCGGTCATCCAGGCCGCTGTTGGTGGACAGGCAGCCACACAAGTGGTTCAAGGAGAAAAGCTATTCGATCTCGTGGTGCGCATGCAGCCGCAGTTTCGTAGCAGCGCGCAGCAGATTGGGAATCTGCTGGTTGGAACTCCGGATGGACAGCAGATTCCCTTGCGCCAACTCGCCAATGTGCAGGAAGGCAATGGAGCGTCGATGATCTATCGTGAGAACAACTCGCGATATATCGGAGTGCAGTTCAGCATTGAAGGCCGGGATCTTGCGCGGGCCATCCAGGAGGCGCAACAACGAGTCTCGAAACAAATTCCCGCGCAAGTTGGTTACAAAGTCGAATGGGGCGGAGAATATAGCGAATATGTCGGGGCGCGAAACCAGCTGGCGCTAGTCGGCCCACTAGCCGGGCTGCTCATTTTCTTCATTCTGTTTGCCCTATACGGGAATCTTAAATTCCCGGTGGCCATCGTATTGGGAGTTGCAATCACGGTGCCCGTAGGAGCCCTCATAGCTCTCAAACTCACTCATATTGCCTTCAGCGTCTCTTCTGGTCTGGGCCTGTTAGCCCTGGTGGGAGTCTCGGTGCAAACCGGCGTGATTCTCGTTTCGTACATCAATAAGCTTCGTCTTGAAGGCATGGACATCAAGACAGCCACGCGAGAGGCGTCGCTGCTGCGTCTGCGTCCGATCATGATGACGGCCCTGGTGGCATGCCTCGGTCTTCTGCCCGCGGCCCTTTCCACCGGCATTGGATCCGACACGCAGAAGCCTTTTGCCATCGTGATTGTTACCGGTCTGATCTCGCGTTTGCTCTTAGGGTTCTTTCTGAATCCTGTTCTGTATATGGTGGTTGCAAAGGATGGCGACGTGTTGCAGGTGTAGGACCGAAGATCTTTACCAGTGCTCCCCGATTCGCAGCGGAGGAAGTTTGCCCGAAGTAATTATGCTCTTGGCAGATGAGAGTACTTACTCTTCTTGATTGATAAGATTGATGCGCCTTTGTGGCAGCTTAATGAAGGAAAACAGAACGGCAATCGCGAGAGAAGAAAAGTCCGCGCCGATCGCACTGAAGGATCCAAGTGTCAGAAGCACCCTTCTGATCATCTTGCGTCCGCCCGATCGCCGTGCAGCCACCAATCGAAAAAGAAAAGAGAAAACGCCAGGCCGAGAAGAGCGCAAGAGAGGGACGCCGGCACTCCAAACGCCAGGTACATGAAGATCCAAGCGATCATCAGCACAATTGAGCAAATGATGAACATCGGAAATCTCCAGTTTTCGGATCTAGCCTTGACATTCAGTGAGTAATAAAAGCCCCGCCGGTTAGCGGAGCCTTTTATTTCGCTGAGTCAACGTGCGGCCGCGATGCGCTTTTGCCGCATGCAACTGAGATGTCCAGAGTTGCTACTCGGTTGTAAGTACACGAAGGTCCATGAACCTTTCGCGGCCGAAGCAGCGGTTCTTGTGGCGCGCCTGCCCGAGCCATCCACCGTCGCACGGTCGTTCGCGCAAGTGTTGAAAATGGCTATTGCAGGGTCAGAGTGGCGGTGTTCGAGTGCGACAGGGTTCCGCTTTTCGCGGTGACCGTTAGATTGTAGGTTGCGCTTCTGGACTTCTTGCTGGTCGTGATTGTCAGAGTCGAGCTGCCGGAACCTGTAAGCGAGCTTGGATTAAACGATGCCGAGCTCCGCGATGGCAATCCGGTAACCCCGAGCGAAACGTTCCCTTTGAAGCCGTTCACGGCAGCAACTGAAACTGTAAAGCTGACGCTTCCGCCATGCGGGATGGATGCAGCCGAGGGTGAGATCGACATTGTGAAATCAGGCGCCGGGCCGTTCAAGAAGCTCGCAGCATTGGACATCTGATTCTTCAGGGTGGGTTTGCCAACGGCCTTTACGTAGACGGCGTATGTACCTGTGGCAAAGCCGTAAGTGGACAAATCCACTGAGTGAACGCCGGCGGGCACATCGGACAGAGGCATCAAGTTTTCGCCGTCCGTGGAGATGAAGGGCGTGTAATGGTCGATAGTGTTTTCGTTTCCACTTATCGTCCACGAGAGTTGGGTTCCGGCTACGGACGCCGTCAGGCCGACGCAATTGTCGATGCCACTTTCGATTTCGGTTCCTTCTTCGTAGTCGTTCCACGTAACCAACTGCAGAGATTCGAGCTGCGGCGCCGAGCCCCCGTAGTATTTGCCGATCTCAGAAAAAGTTGAGAGCCAGGTTTGGCCGCAGTTTTGGTTCATGATTCGCTTTGAGCCCCAACTTGCCAGGGTGTCATTGAAGCCTTTGTAAGTCGCGCCGAAGGCGTGCTCCGAAGAGTAGCTCAAGGCAGTCTGGTAGAAGTTGTCGAGATATGACTGCTCCCAATCGTTTGCGTTCGTCGTATCAATAATCACCCAGGAAATACTGCCGCTGCTCTGGGCGTGCGTGAAGCCGCCGGAATTCTGAAATATCAACAACGGGTTTCCGTACGCCGACATCGTGGTCGCAACTCTCTGCCAATCCAATGTGCCGTATCGGTCAGGATCAAAAAAGAACACTGCCGGTCGCCCATTGAACGTGATATATGCCGGCGAGTTTTCGAAATTGCTGTAGGCATATTGCAAGTCGATGATGAGCTGTCCGGTAACATCGCAGCCGGGCGTGCTGTTGCAACTGCCCAGCGCTCCACCATCCTCCATGATGGCGAACTGAAAAGTGCCGTTGCGTTCGGCCTCGGATTTGAGCGTGAAGGCGGTAGCGTTCGGCATGGCGTTGTTCTGGCCGTACCAATCGAGAATGAATCCGGAAATGCCGCGGCTTAGCGCGTCCGCGATCTGCTTGTCCACCTGACCTGTGTCACTTGATGTATACCCAACCTGCATGTGATTCGAAGGACCGAACCAGCCCATAAAGTGAGCATAGATCCTGGTGTTGGCGCCGGAGTAGAGCAGTGTGCGCGTATCCACTTTGCTGACGTTGGAGAGACCTTCATTACCGTTTGATTGAGCGGCGAAGGTGCTTGCCGTGCTCGTGTTGCTGGAGGTCTCATTTGTCAGCGTGGTGGTGGGAACCACAACGGTGCCGGCAAAGGCTGGTGCACAAAGCAGAAAAGAAGCGGCTAGGGAGAGGGACAGACTGCGCATGGAGTTACTCCGACTGGGGCTGGTATGCGGCAGTCTGAGTGACGCACAGCATCATTCCATTCGGCCAAATACCTTAACACCGGTCCAAATTCCTATGTAATCGCCGGCGCAGTACTCTTCCAGCGGCTCATGATCCGCAGTGACTAGGTGCTTTCTACTGCAATACCCTAGCGTGTTACCTCGATTCGGCAGAGCTGGTCTTGTGCCAGAATCGTTATAGGCTGAGGCCCGACAATTTGTGTCCGAAGGTCAGCGGAATTTCAGCTGACCAAAGAACTGAAGAGAAGACGCTGTGGTTTGTCGCAGCCGGCTTAGGACTCCAGGATCATGCCCCAATTAGAACAAGAGAAAGCGTCTCAAATTGAACTCTCGGAAGGCTCGTTGGTCCGGCCCGCAATTGCTTCCTCGCGGTGGAAAACGACATGGGGGAGTTTTGCTTCGTCCCAGCTGCTGATGTGGGCGGGCCTGACTTGCCTGTTCGCATTGCTGCCGCTGATCTACATCCGGCAAGCCGACATTGGAGACGCCGACATCTGGTGGCACATGCGGGCTGGAGAATGGATGGTGCAACACCATCAGATCCTGCGCACCGATCCTTTCTCCGCGACCACCATGGGCCGGCCCTGGCGCGATTAC
Organism: Terriglobales bacterium; assembly: GCA_045808065.1. GTDB lineage: Bacteria > Acidobacteriota > Terriglobia > Terriglobales > Acidobacteriaceae > Gp1-AA112. The sequence goes on from JBJMGD010000007.1 coordinate 4,578, forward strand.
AGTTGGCTCTTCGATGTGGCTGCTAACTCGGTAGTTGCGCGCTTCGATCTGGCCAGCATCATGTGGTTCGAGACCCTGATGCGCCTGGCTGTAACGGCGATGATTTTCACTTTGGTGCGTAGCCTCATACCAGGCTTTTGGAAAGCGTTGGGTCTGACCGCACTTGCCATGTACGCGATGACTCAGGCCTTCCCACCTCGGCCCGGCGCGATCTCAGTTCTATTGTTTCTCATCGAGCTTCATCTCCTCATTTCTGCCCGGCGCGAGGGCTCATCGAGGAAGCTATGGGCTCTGCCGTTCCTGTTTGCCTTCTGGGCAAATATCCATATCGAATTCGTTAACGGACTGTTCTTGCTAGGCGTGTTCTGCATTGAACCCGCACTCGAAAGAATCCTGCAAAGCCACCGTGAGCGGAAGGTTGCAGAAGTACCCAATCGCCAGCTTTGGCTGATACTTGGGGTCTCGCTTGTCGGAACCTTGGCGAATCCATATGGCATTGGCGTCTATCGGACAGTTCTCCAATATGCTCATGACACTGCTGTCTATGACATCATCACGGAACTGCGAGCAATGGAGTTCCGCTCGTGGAATCATTGGGCCGTTTTAGCGCTGCTGATGCTGGGGTGCTTCGCGCTTGGCCGAATGCGCCGCATGCAGCCGGCCTGGGCGGTGCTGCTCGGCTGGTCGGCGTGGATGGGCTTCCGCTCGATGCGCGGAGCATGGCTGGTTGCCGTCATCTCAGTCGCGGTGATTGCGCTCCGCAGAACTGAAGAAGAGTCCCCAGAAAGGAGCCAGAGCACTCGGACACCCGCAAGCATGCGCCTCGCCGTCGCGACCACCGTTCTCGTGCTTCTGGTTGCGGGAGCAGCTTATTGGCATATGAGCTCACAAAACCTGCTCCGGCGTGTGAGTCAAAGCTATCCCTTGGGAGCCGTGGCCTACATTCACGGCCACAACCTGCAAGGCCCATTACTGAACGAGTTCTCGTGGGGAGGCTTCCTGATCTACTCCATTCCTAATATTCCTGTCGCTATGGACGGTCGCACGAACGTCCACACTCAGGAGGAAGTCTTGCGGGCAACATCAATGTGGAAGGGCGAACCCGGATGGCAGAACCAGCCGGAGCTCCGGAAAGCCAACTTGGTGATCGCGAGTCACTGGTGGCCGCTGACTGCGCTCTTGCGCAAAGATCCTCGCTTCCATGTGGTTTACGAAGATCTGGTTTCCGTTCTGTTCGAAGCCGCTCACGACGACCAGACGTCGGCCTCTTCCCAGCCAGCCTCTTCGAAGACGCAAGCCCGGTGAAAAGATTCTCTGAAATAGAGCTTTGAGGGGAGTCCTTCCGGCCAGCTGAAGTCCATTTGACTTGCGCACCGACGATCTGTGTCGTTTCGCCTACCCGCAGCAGTCCCGGCGACGCGAAAACCTGTCTACAGTTACACTGAATGCCCTAACAAAATGGAATACAGAGGCCAGGAGCGACGGCGCATGAACGACCAGCGAAGCGCAAATGGCTTTGCTGCGGGTCCCGTTGCTGTCGAGGAAGTGCCCGCGGATGCGACGCCCCGCCACTTCCTCTTAAGGCAATTCTTTCGCTTCGGTGTCGTTGGCGTTGTTAACACCGTCGTCGACCTTGCCGTGCTTAACCTGCTCATTGTTGCAACGGACACTGGCCGAACCGGAGCGATGTTCGCGTTTTTTAAGACCGTGGCATTCGTCTGCGCGGTTGCGAACAGCTACCTCATGAACCGCTCCTGGACGTTTGATCGGGTCACGGCAAAGAGCCAGATGCTCGAAGGCTCGCAATTTTTGATTGTCAATCTTTTGGGCCTGCTACTGAACGTGGGCACTTCCTGGTACGCTGCCACCTATACCCATCCCATTGCGGGAATCAATCCGAAGTGGTGGCCTTCACTCGCGGCACTCGTCGGCACCGCGTTCTCGCTGGGATTCAATTTTGTGGGATACAAGTTCTGGGTCTTCGCACACCGAAAGCATTGATCTCAAAATCAATTGCGAGTGGTCATTTGCTTTTGGATCTCCCCAAGAGCGGTTACTCCGCAAGCACTCTGTGGACCAGATGAATCGAAATCGATCCCTCCCCCACGGCTGACGCCACGCGCTTCACATTGCCGGCGCGAGCATCGCCCACGGCGAAGACTCCCGGCAGGCTTGTTTCAAGCAAGAACGGCGCACGCGGCAGCGGCCATTTCGCGCTGCTGAGGTCCGCTGGCAGCAGCTCTGGACCTGTCTTGATAAAGCCGTCTTCGTCCATCGCCACGCAGCCGTCCAGCCATCCCGTATTGGGACTCGCACCCGTCATGAGAAAGACGTGGCGGATGTTCTGTGTTTCTTCTGCGCCAGTCTGGTTGTTGCGCCAGCGAACCCGCTCGAGCCTGTCTTCCCCTTCCAGGGCTGCGATTTCCGTATCGGTATGGAGCGTGATCCTGGGACTGTCCTCGATTCGGCGAATCAGGTAGCGCGACATGGTATCGGCAAGCTGTCCTGATCGGATCAGCACGTGTACCTGCTTGGCCGCCTCTGACAAAAATACCGCTGCCTGACCTGCCGAATTTCCGCCTCCGACGACGATCACTTCTTCGTTTCCGCACAACTGGGCTTCGATGTTGGTGGCGCCGTAATACACGCCTACTCCTTCGAACTGCGACAGGTTCTCCAGCGCCAGTCTGCGGTATTGTGCCCCGGTAGCGATGACGATGGCGCGCGCAGGAATTCGGGTTCCGCCTTCGATCTCCACTGCGTAAGGACGCTTGGTGCAAGCGAGCTTCACCGCGCTGCGCGCGATCACCATCTCGGCACCGAACTTCTGTGCCTGGTTGTACGCGCGGGTGGCGAGTTCCTGGCCCGAGATCCCGGTCGGAAAGCCGAGATAATTTTCGATTTTGGAGCTCGATCCCGCTTGTCCACCTGGAGCGTTAGTCTCGATCACCAGCACATCCAAGCCTTCCGACGCCCCATACACGGCTGCGGCCAGGCCCGAAGGACCCGCTCCAATCACCAGCACGTCGCGAATGTGGCTCTCGTCGATTTCGGCATTGAGTCCGAGACAATCGGCCACTTGCTGGTTGGTTGGATTACGGAGCACGGCGCTCCCGCGACAGATCAGGACGGGAATCTCATCGATGCGCACCTGGAAATGGTCGAGCAAATCCTGCACACCTTCGTCTTTATCAAGATCGATGTAGGAGTATGGATGTCCGTTGCGGCCGAGAAACTCCTTGATGCGAAGCGTGCCCGAGGAATGCGACGATCCCACCAAGACCGCATCTCCGGCTCCGGCCGCGATCAGTTCGAGGCGCCGAAAAATAAAGGCGCGCATGAGAATTTCGCTGAGCTCGACATCGGTCTGCACCAATGTCTGCAAAGCATGGCGGTCAAGCTGAATCACTTCGCCGGCTTGCTTCATGCGGGCGCACGCCAGCGACCGTCGTCCAGAGAGCATGTTGGCCTCTCCGGTAAATTCTCCCGCCCGATGATTGGTGATAGGCAGCTCGCCGTGTGCGGTCGGCTGCAGAATCTCAATCTCTCCGGAAATGACCACAAAAAATGGAACGACGACGTCTCCCTGACGGATGAGCATTTCTCCGCTCTCGACCTTGCGCTGCTTTCCCACGGCGGCGATGCGCCTGATTTGCGCCGGCGTAAGCTTGGGGAACAACTGCTCGCGACGTTGCGGTGAAAGGGCAGCAGAGAGAGTCGTGGCCATGGCGTCACCTTGGATGCGCTTGAGTATAGTTCGGACTCAGCGAGCCACGAATCGTTCCCGAGGGCCGGAGGCCCGGTTGCCAAAGATGAGCCCAGCGCGGAAACGCTGGGTAATGATCGCAATCGTGGTCATCGAGTACAGGAGGTGCGGCACCTCCCCGGCGTTTGGATGCTGCCGCAGGCCGGAGCGTAGACCGAAGGTCGGAGCGACAAAATCGGCACGACTAGAGTCGATGCCCTGACACGAATCGGTTGTCGGAGCGGATTCTACTTCTCGGTCAGCACCAACTGCCCGTCTTCGACCTTCACTTCAGTGACATACTCTGGCAGCTTGAGCTTTTCGCGGGCGGCGGGATCGGTGAGCTTTTTCTCGAGCCGGTTCTGCACCATGGATATTGGCACCGGCATTCTCCCGATTTGGAACTCCGTGGGGACAAACGTCACGTATCCTTCTTTGCTGCCAACACGGCCACTGAACGTCACTACCACATCGGCGCCAGCGATCTCGGTAGTGAACTGTCCTCGGACGTGGTCATCTTCAAACACGACCTGCTGATCTTTGAGCGGTGCGGAATCGGCGCTGTTGGACGACTGTGGATTGGCTGCGGCCAAGGCTCCCACTACCTCGTCGGAGCTGATGCGAACCTCGACTCCGGACTGCCCGGTCTGACGCGCCTCCTGAAGCTCGCCCAATTTGTTCTGGAATGAACCCGCGTTTGCAGCCAGCTTCTCGGGTGCCTCCGCCTGCTCGGCGGTAAGACGCTGCGGATGCTTGAGCATGATCCCGATTACGGCCAGCCCAATCACCGCGAGAATCCATCGCGGGATCTTGTGGCTCTTCACCTGGGTTTGCAGGGGCATAGGCGTGCAGCCCTACAAGAGCACACTTATCCCAAGTTGAATAGGTTACTTTTGGGGAAGCCGCCTGCCGTAGTCAATCGGAGGGCATTAATGCGTGCGCGTCAGCCGTATGTATTTCCAGGCAAAGCCAACCGCGAACGCGAGCGCGAGAATCAGCCATGCTGTGGGCGAGTGTTTAACCAAAGATACCGGATCCCATCCAATCTCTGCTCCCGGCATCTGCTTACGGAATCGATAGCTCAAGATCGGTAGGACAATGAAGGGAGAAATGACGATGAACAAAAGAAGAGTGAACAGCCCAGTTAAAGTGCTCTTCAAATAAAGCGTCATAACGCTAATTGCCGGACGAACGGAACTTCAATCGTCCCGTCAGCATCAACCCAAGCATGCGGAAATCGCTGATGAACGACCACCACGGATGTCCGAAGGTCGCCGGCTTGTTTCCTTCCACCAGAAAATGTCCTGTCCAGGCGAAACCATAGCCGATAGGAATCCACAGCAGCGCCCAGATGTAATGGCGAGTGACGACCGCCGCGACAAGCACAACAACACCGAGCAGAGTCCCGCACGCGTGCAGCATGCGGTTAGTGGCGTTGGAATGTTGCTCGAGATAGAAGGCGAAGAACTCTTCGTAGCTGGAGAACTGAGGATTACTCATTGCCACTCTCCCGAGACTCTCACGCCCAAGCGTTGCTATCGCACCACGCCTTCCAATGGCGAGCTCGCGGTAGCATACAGCTTTTTGGGCATGCGCCCGGCCAAATAGGCGCTGCGTCCGGCGATGACCCCGTGCTGCATGGCCTCGGCCATCAGCACCGGATCTTCCGCGTTGGCGATTGCGGTATTCATCAGGACCGCGTCCGCACCGAGTTCCATCGCGACGGTTGCATCGGACGCCGTTCCCACACCCGCATCCACAATGAGAGGCACCGCGGTGATCATCTCCCGCAGAATGCGAATCGCGGCCGAATTCTGGATACCCAGACCGCTGCCGATAGGCGCACCCAGAGGCATAATGGCACTCGCCCCAGCATCTAATAGGCGCTTGGCAACGACAATGTCATCAGTCGTATACGGAAGAACTGTAAAGCCTTCCTTGACTAATACTGCAGTGGCCTCGATGGTGGCCTGCACGTCGGGAAAGAGCGTCTTCTGATCGCCAATGACTTCCACCTTCACCCAATCGGAGAGGCCAACCTCGCGGCCGAGCATGGCTGCTCTGATCGCTTCGTCGGCGGTGTAGCATCCGGCGGTATTGGGCAGAAGGAAGTAGCGGTTCGGATCGATGAAGTCCAGGAGGGATTCCTTGCTGCGATCTAGATTCACGCGCCGGACCGCAACGGTCACAATCTCCGCGCCCGACGCTTCAATCGCGCGCCTCGTCTGCTCGCCGTTCTTGTACTTGCCAGTGCCGACAATCAGGCGCGAATTGAAGGCGCGCCCGGCGATTACCAGTTCATCCATAGATCAATTGTAAGCTTGCGCGCTGATACTCCCTAAACCGTCGTTCGTTCGGGAATCAGGCTGGGCGTAGCGTACATGGCATCGATGCTCGCTTTGTATTTCTGCTCGATCGCTCTCCTGCGCAGCTTCAGAGTGGGAGTCACATCGCCGGCGGCGACGGTGAAGTCATCGGGCACAATGAGAATCTTTTTCAAAGTCTCGAAGTGCGCGAGGCTCTGATTTACCTCGTCGACGATCTGCTGGTACTCGTGTATCACCTTGGGACTGCGTACCAATTCCTCGCGTGACCCAAACTCGAGCCCCTGCTCGCGCGCCCACTGTTCGAGCGCCAAGAAGTTTGGGCAGATCACCACGCTGATGAATTTCCGCTGGTTGCCAATTACTGCCGGATGAGCCACAAGCGGTGACATCTTCAATTTATTCTCGATGGGTTGCGGAGCCACAAACTTGCCTCCGCTGGTCTTGATCAGGTCCTTCTTGCGGTCGGTAATGCTGAGGAAGCCATCGGCGTCGATATTCCCGATATCGCCTGTCTTGAACCAGTCGCCTTCGAAAGCCTTGGCGGTCTCCTCGGCATTGTGCCAATAGCCTTTACAGATTGATGGTCCGCGCACCAGCAGCTCACCATCCTCCGCGATTCGACATTCCACATTGGGAAGCGGCTTGCCGACAGTTCCGAGCTTATTGGCCTCAGGATCATTTACGGCGATCACCGGCGAGGTCTCGGTCAGGCCATAGCCTTCAAAAATGCGAATTCCCATATCGGCGTACCAGCGGCCAAGATCAATTCCCAGAGGTGCGCCGCCGGAGACGAACATCTCGGCGCGTCCACCGAACCACTGGTAAATAGGTTGATAGACCAGTTTGTTGGCTAACTCCCAGAGCCAGTCGGAAGGCTTTTCACCACGTAGAATCTCATCGCGATGCTGCTGGCCGGTGCGCAGCGCCCATTCGTATCCTTTTTTCTTAAGGCCGATGCTCGCGCGGCGCTCCACTTCCTGCCGGACTTTTTCATACACGCGGGGAACGCCAACGAAAATATGCGGACGCACCTGCTGAAGCTTGGCGGCAAGCTCGTCGAAGCTGGGACAGTAGGCTAGTGTGACTCCGCGCGAGAAACATAGATAGTCCACATGCCGGGCGGTAACGTGGGAGAGCGGTAGGAACGAGAGCGACACCTGTCCGGGATGCCAGCCCAGGGTCCGCCCGGTCTGTTCAAGGTTGGAGGCAATGTTGCGATGCGTCAGCATCACGCCTTTGGGCACGCCCGTGGTTCCGGACGTATAGATGATGGTGGCTAGGTCCTCCGGAGAGACCAATCGTGCGGCGTTATCGAATTCAGCATCACGCTCGACCGCTTCCTGCGGACGCATGATTGTGCTCATGCGAGCGGCCTCCGGATGATTGACTTCATCCATGATGACGACGTGCTCGAGTTGCGTGCCGCTCTTGATGCTGAGAACTTTGTCGAGCTGTTTCTGCGTGGAAACGAATAGGGCGCGTGCTCCGGAGTTCTTGAGGATGAACGCCGACTGCTCGGCTGTGAGCGTCGGATAAATTGGGACATCGACCGCGCCAATCAGCAGGCAGGCCCAATCGCTGATGGCCCACTCGTACCGGTTCTCGGCGACGAGCGCAACGCGATCTCCTTTCCCAATCCCCCATTGCCGAAGCTGCCTGGCTGTGTGATAGACGCGCGTGTACATTTCGCGCGAACTGATGTCGTGCCACGCGCCTTGTCGTTCGTAGGTCATCACGCGCGACAAATCGCGATCGACGGCGGCAAAGAAGATTTCGTTGAGAGTGCTGAGGCTCAGGTACGCGCCTCCATTCCGCTGAGAAGCAGATCGACCACCGGATCGGCGGCAGCCTCCAAATCAGATTCACGGCTGCCGAGCACCCATGCCGTAACCAGCTCATCGAGTGCGCCGAAGAGGCACGCAGCGGCGATCTTCTCGGGCACATCTGGGCGAATGCTTCCGGCCTGTTGACCCTTGCGGATGATCTCCCTAATCAAGTTAAAGTATCCCTTGAGCTCGCGCTGGGAAAATTCCTTCAGGAATTTCGCGCTCTGTCGCAGCTCGGTCTGCAACACCACCGCGAGGCTCCGATTTTCGCTGAGTTCCCGAAGATGCAATCGCGCCAGAACCCGCAGTTGCGTCGGAGCATCGTGCGAGGCCGTGAGTTCTTGCTTGGCGCGGCGGTAGAACGCCTCAAACGCGCTGTCGAGGGCGGTCATCAGTATCTGCTCCTTCGATTTGAAGTACAGATAGACCGTGCCGTCAGCCACCTCGGCGCGCTCGGCGATATCCGAGACCCGGCTGTTGTGGAAGCCTTTTTGGGCGATCACTTCGATGGCTGCGTCGATAATGCGCTGGTATTTGTCGCCAGGGCGGGCGCCGTTGGAGGTGCTTCCCGGGGAAACTCGTCCCCGATGTTCGGAAGGTGCTACCGTTTTCCCCTTGCCCGCCTGCCTGGTTTGCGCCATGGTGTAGGAACCTCTGCACTCTACTGGGTTTGCAGCGGGGGACGCAAGGCACGGAGGTTTGACGCTTGGAGTCTCTGCCAAGTAGTCTGGCTCTCCGAAAGGAGCTATTGAATGCGCAAACGGTGGTTGGGTCCTGTCCTCATTTCAGCTTTATTGATGGCGGCGGCAGCGTCTACAAGTGCAGCCGACGAACCCTCGGTACCAGATCCCAAGGTCAAAGTCGGTGACACGGCGCCCGACTTCAAGCTCCGCGATCAAACCGGCAAAGAAGTGAAGCTCTCGGATTTCCGCGGCAAGAAGAATGTCGTGCTCGCCTTCTACGTTTTCGCCTTCACCGGCGGTTGAGAAAAGGAAATGAAAGCCTTCCAGGACAAGTTGAAGACCCTGGAAGACACAGACACCCAGGTTCTGGGTGTGAGCATGGATAGTCCCTTCGCCAACAAGGCCTGGGCCCAGCAGATCGGGGTGACCTTCCCGCTGCTGAGCGATATGGGCGGCGATACCAGCCGTGAATACGGCGTCTACAACTCAAGCTACAAAGCTGCCCGGCGCGTGACCTATCTGATCGATAAGGACGGCAAGGTGGTGGAAATGCAGAAAGATCGCGATGCCATCGATCCAACGTCGGTGGTCACCAGCTGTGAGCGACGACGAATGAAGAGCTGACGGTTTCTTCAGAGTCGTTCTTGACACCGAAGCGACGGAAGTCCAGCATGTTGCGATTCCTGCTTTCCTGGAGACGCAATGATGCTCGACCGCCGTCGCTTTTTACTTTCATCTGCCGCCGTCGCGGCCGCCGCTGGTGTGCCGTTCAGTGTCAGTGCAGCGGAAGCGCAATCGCTAGCAATGGGCGACTCGCCCTTACCGGCGAAAGATCTCTATGAGCGCGATCCTGAGGCTTATTGGGCCGAGTTGCGCAAGCAGTTTCTCATTCCCTCTGACGAAGTGTATCTCAATAACGGCACCGTTGGATCGTCGCCTCGCCCAGTGCTGCGCGCCATCATCGACTCCTACCAAAAGACCGAGCAGATGGCGCAGGACGATCCCGAGGACTATCCCATCTGGGGATATGCGTCCTGGAATGAGTACCGCGATCCGCTGGCTGCGTTTATAGGAGCTACGCGCGACGAGATCGCGATCGTTCGCAACGCCACCGAAGCCAACAATTACATCGCTAATGGCCTCGACATGAAAGCCGGAGACGAGGTCCTGATGAGCGATCAGGAGCATCCCGGCGGCGAGCAACCCTGGTTGTTGCGCGCGAAGCGATATGGCGTTGTGGTGAAGAGGTATCAGATCCCGGTGCCGCCGAAATCGCCGGCGGACATCTTGAATCGCGTCAGTGACGCGATCACGCCGCGTACGCGCATCATCTTCACCAGCCACATCAGCACGGTTACTGGAGTGGTGCAGCCGGTAAAGGAAATCGCCGCGTTGGCGCGCAGCAAGGGAATCCTCAGCGCCTTCGATGGCGCGCACGTCGCCGGCATGATGCCGCTCAATGTGCATGACATCGGTTGCGACATGTACACCTCCTCGCCGCACAAGTGGCTCCAGTCACCGAAGGGAACAGGGTTCTTCTATATCCGCCCAGAGGTTCAGGAACGGGTGTGGAATACCATCGCGACAGAGGGCTGGGAGCGCCCAGAGATCAAAGCGGAACGATATCAGCGTATCGGCTCGTCGAATGTTCCCATGCTCGCTGGCCTCCGGGCATCGATTGAACTCGCTAACAGTATTGGCATGGACCGGATTGAACGACGCCATCGGCAACTAGCCGATCGCATGCTCGCGGAGATGACCAAGCGCGGCGCGGAATCGTGGACCTCTCCCGATCCGTCGATGCGATGCGGCATTGTGACGGTGAACGTCCCACCGCTGAAACGCATGGACATGGAACACTGGATGTGGCAGCAGAAGAAGATTCGAATCCGCGGCGGAGAACCGTCAAAGCTGCGCCTCTCAACACCCTATTACCTGCTGCCCAGTGACATGGATCGTTTTCTCGCCAGCTTCGACGAATTCAAGCGCTCACATGCGTGATAGCTAAGGAGGTTCTATGTGCGCGGCGACAGCAAAGCATGAAGGCAACGGCGTGGTAAGCGTGCGCAGTCTGCACTCGTTCGCGGAGACCATGCTGAGGCTCGAACGAATGATCGCCACCAAAGAACTGAAGATTTTTGCTGTCATCGATCACAGCGGTGAAGCAGATGCAGTCGGGTTGCGCATGCCCTCAACTAAGCTGGTCATTTTTGGGAGTCCCACACTGGGAACTCCCATCATGCTGGCTGCACCGTCTTCCGCGCTGGATTTGCCGCTGAGAGTTCTCGTAGCAGAAGATCCCGGCGCCCAAACTTGGATTTCCTACAACTCTCCCGCGTATGTTGCCAAGCGTCACTCTATTTCCGACGAGCTAATCCACAACATTGCCGGCATCGACGCCATCGTGAACGCGGTCGCGGGTTAGAGCAGTTCCGCAATAGTTGTTGCAATAGCATTTGCGGCATGGCGACGGAGGCAGAGCTTCAGCAGTGGGCGGTACGGGCCGGCGTGCATCGTCTCCACTGTGACAGCTTGTCTGCTATTCGGTTCGCGAAATGCACGAATGCGGAGGTCAGAAGTCCGCACTATTTCGTGCAATTGGGCTGTGTGCTGCTTAGCCTTCTGCTAATTGGCATATCTGCGGGGTGCTGCGGGGCCGTACTCGTACGTACGTTGTATTGGCATAAAGCCACACGGATGATGAATGGTGACCAGACCGAACGATAGTCATCGTCAAATTCCCGATTACAGACTTTCGAATCACGATGCTCTGCCTGTTCGACTAAAAAAAGGCACACGAATTTCCGAGAAGGAGAGAGACTAATTTGGGCATCCCTGCAGCTGCCGCGCCTTTAGTGAAAAGATTTCTCCTCTAATTTGATTCGAAGCTGCGCACGAATTCGATCAAGCTGCGCACCGCAATGCCAGATGGTCCTTTCGCGATGAATGGCTTCGCTTCGTCTACCCAGGCGGTGCCTGCGATGTCGAGATGAATCCAGGGCTTGTCCTCGACAAACTCTTTCAGGAACATAGCAGCGGTGACGGCGCCGCCGTAACGGCCTCCGCTGTTCACAATGTCGGCTATGCCAGACTTAATCAAGTCGCGATATTCATCGTCGAGCGGCAGCCGCCACATTTTTTCGCCGGCCTGATGCAGCGCTTTGTGGAAGCGCTCGTACATGGCGTCGTCGTTGGCGAAGATTCCGGCATTCACCATTCCCAGCGCCACTACACAGGCTCCGGTCAGCGTGGCGGCATCGACCAGGTGCGTGCATCCCAATTTGGTACGAGCATAGGTGAGACCGTCGGCAAGGACCAATCGTCCTTCGGCATCGGTGTTGATGATCTCGATCGACTTGCCCGACATCGCGATCTGCACGTCTCCCGGCTTCTGCGCCTTCCCTGATGGCATGTTTTCCGAAGCGCAGATAACGGCATTCACCTTCACCTTGGGTTTGAGTTGTGCGATCGCGCGCATGGCTCCCAACATGGTGGCTCCGCCAGCCATGTCGTACTTCATCTTTTCCATACCATCGGCGGGCTTAATGGAGATGCCCCCGGTATCGAAAGTGATTGCTTTGCCTACAAGTCCGAGAACCGGCTGAGAAGGCGCTCCGGCAGGCGAGTACTTCAGGATGATCAGCGCGGGCGGCTCGTCGGATCCCTGAGCCACACTCCAGAATGCTCCCATCTTGAGAGCCTTGATCTCATCAGGTCCCAGGACTTCACATTCGAGTCCATTCTCGGCCGCCATCTTGCGAGCACGATCGGCGAGGATGGTTGGCGTAAGCCGGTTGCTGGGCTCGTTGACCAACTCTCGGGCGAAATTCTGTGACTCGCCGATCGTCCGGCCTTCCTGGAGTGCGGAGCGAAGTAGTTTTTCGTCGCTGCCAACTGGAGCCACGATCGTTAGTGACTCCAGCCGCTGATCTTTGCGATCGCTCTTGTAAATGTCGGGATCGAAATCGCCTATGAACGTGCCGATCACTGCCGCGCGAACAGCATTATCCGGATGGAAGTGAACTCCGGAAGGAAGAGCGATGGCGAGATGGCGAATATTTCTAGCTTTTATGTAACGAGCAGCAGCGCCGGCGATCTTGCGCAGATCGTTGGGATTGAATTTTGCCTCCTTGCCGCCGCCAACCAGGAGCACGCGCTTGGCCTTCATGCCAGCAGGGCGATACAGCATTGCCATCTCGAGAGCTTTGCCACCCAGTTCCCCGGAAGAGAGCAGTTCGTTGGCGGCCTCCTGTATGGGTTTTTCTGTGTTGAGCAATGAGCCAACGGACTTCTCTTTGTCGCCTCTGTCGACAACTGCAACGACCAAACAGTCAGTTTCTACATCCGCCGCGTTCCTGATTAGCAAATCAAGTTTCATCTGTGGTCTTTTCTGTCCCTTTACTGTTCTTTGAGTTTGAACTGCGCCAAACATCACGAGCTGTCAACAAAGACTCGACAGCTTCAAAGTATGGATACCCCTTTCGATCACGATCTCGTGCGTCGCAAAGGTCGGGTGCACAGCTAGGCGCGCCGGCTCCTCGCGACTGCCTCTCGGGCTTCCTTATCGGCGGTTCTGCGGCGTTCTGTCTCGCGCTTGTCCCATTCCTGCTTGCCGCGAGCAAGCGCCAGTTCGCATTTTGCTTTGCCCTTGCGAAAGTAAATGCGCGTAGGAATAAGCGTGAGTCCCTTCTGTTGCGTTTTGCCGATAAGCTTACGAATCTCTTCGTTGTGCAATAGCAGCTTGCGCGTGCGCAGCGGCTCATGGTTGAAGATGTTGCCGTGCTCGTATGGGCCAATGTGGGCATTTAGCAGCCATGCCTCTCCGTCCTTTACCAGCCCGTAGGCGTCTTTAAGCTGGACTTGACCGGACCGGATCGACTTCACTTCAGTACCACGGAGCATGATGCCGGCCTCAAACTTTTCCAGAAGGAAGTACTTGTGGGATGCCCCCCGATTCACCGCCGCATCGCGGTCGCCGGATGCTACAGGATCGCGTTTGACGTTCTTTGGCTTGTCGGGCTTTGTTTGCAGCGACTGGCGAACCATATTAGTAAATCCCACGGAAGACAATCTCAAATCGTACCATGCAAGAATTGGTGCAAGCGAAAGGCGCGGCTGCGTTCAGATGCTATAATCGGCCTTCCGCGCGTCCGAAAAATGGTGTATCCACAGTGACTTGCGGAGTTCCGGAGGCAAGGTTCGCTCTTGCGCCCGGGCAGCAGTGGGTAGAACATGCCACTCATATGCCACTGCGTTGCCGCCCAAGACAAATCGGTTGCGGGCTCAATTTTGCCCGACAACGTTGCTTGAAGGAGTTGGTTTGAGACTCTCCAACCGAAGCACCCTGGTGCTGCTGGCACTTGCTCTTGTCATTCCCGCGACCGCCGACGACTCAGCCAAATCTCTATACAAAAAAGGTCAGCAGGCAGAAGCGCGACAGAATTACCTAGAGGCTTACGACGCGTTTAAGGCGGCGTATGACAGGAAGCCGACCGACCTCCGTTATCGTGCCTCGTTTGAGCGCCTCAGTTTCCAGGCTGCCGCCGTGCACGTAAAGCGCGGCCAGGCACTGCGCCAGAACGGCGATCTGGAGAAGGCGCTCCAGGAATTCCAGACTGCGGCACAAATCGATTCGTCCAGTTTCATTGCGCAACAGGAAATTACCCGGACGAAAGAAATGATGTCAGGCGCCCCGGCCGGAAGTGGCGAGTCGCAACAGCCAAGACGTTCTGACATTCTCCGTGACCGCATCGAGCAAGCTCAGGGCCCCGTCAGCCTTGCGCCTATCAACGATCAAGCCATCAACATGCACATCTCTGGAGATAGCAAGACCATCTACCAGACGATTGGCCGGCTGGCAGGTATCAATGTCCTGTTCGATCCCGATTACGTTTCCCGGCAACTACCCTTGTTGGATTTAAACAACGTCACCCTGCAGGAGGCTTTCGGACTGGTAGCGATTCAGTCCAATACATTCTGGCGTCCGGTCACGCCTAATACGATTTTTGTGGCGCCCAACACGCAGACCAAGCGCAAGGACCTGGACCAAAACGTGGTGAAGACGTTTTATTTGACGAACGCCGCGAGCCAGACCGAGTTTCAGGACATCGCAAATACACTGCGCACCATTCTTGATATCACCCGCGTGCAGCCCATTGCTGCAGAAAATGCACTGATCGTCCGCGGAACTCCTGACCAGGTCGCTTTAGCCGAGAAAATCGTCGGCGATCTCGACAAGAGCCGGGCTGAAGTGGTGATCGACGTTGCCATCATGCAGGTTTCGCGCGAGAAGATTCGCAATCTTGGATTTTCGCCACCGCTCGCCAATGGCCCAATCGGTATTCAGCTCACGCCTCCAGGACAGACGACAACACTCACCAACAACACCAACAACGGCACAGGTACCAACACGGGTACGACCACGAATAGCACCAATGGTCTGACGCTCAACACTTTCAGGAACCTGAATGCCAGCAATTTTTCTGTCAGCGTTCCGCAAGCGCAATTGAATGCTCTGCTGAGCGATTCCGATACCAAACTGCTGCAGAATCCGGAAATCCGCGCGTCTGACGGGCAGAAAGCCGATCTGAAAATTGGTTCGCGAATTCCTGTCGCAACCGGCTCATTTCAGCCCGGTATCGGTGGCGTGGGCATTAATCCACTCGTCAATACGCAGTTCACATACCTCGACGTAGGCGTGAATATCACGATCACGCCCACCGTGCACTTGAATGGTGATGTCACGCTCAAGGTGCTGATGGATATTTCTTCTCAGACGAACACGGTGGATATCGGCGGAATCCAACAACCAGTGATCAGCCAGCGGAAAATTGAGCATCAGATTCGCCTCAGAGAAGGCGAAGTGAATATGCTGGGCGGCATCTTCGAGGATCAGGACCAGAAGAGCTATGGTGGGATTCCCGGGTTAGGTCAAATCCCAATATTTAAGTACCTTTTCGGGAGTGAGAAGATCGATCATCTGCAGAACGAAGTAGTCTTCGTGCTCGTTCCCCATTTGGTACGCGACCAGGATGTCAGCGATTTGAATCTGCGGCCGATCGACGTTGGCACAGGTACCAATGTCGAGCTGAGGCTGGCTCCCAATCGTCCTGCACGCGGCGGACAGGGAGAGTCGCCCGCACCGCGAAGCCAGCAACCAGTGGCTCAGCCGCCCCAAGCTCCTGCTGCATCCGCTGCCCCAGCTTCTTCCAACCCAGCAACGCAGCCACCGGCAAATGCGTCGGAGCAGGCGGCATTGCGCTTCGATCCGGCATCGATTACTGCCGCGAACGGCAGCACATTCACCGTCAATATCACCATGAGTGGCGGAAACGATGTTGCCTCGGTCCCGCTGCAGATTACGTATGATCCGAAGCATCTCGCGGTGGTGAAGATCGATAACGGCGACTTCCTCACTAAGGACGGGCAGCCAGTAGCACTGGTGCATCGCGATGACGCCGGTACCGGCACGCTGGTGGCATCGGCGGCGCGTCCTCCCGGCGCCGCGGGCGTAAGCGGCCAAGGAACGGTTTTCACTGTCACCTTCATGGCCAAGGACAAGGGCCCAACTGTGCTCAGCATCACTCGTCCTGGCGCGCGGAACAGTCAGCAGCAGGCGATTCAGGTACTGGGCTCGCAGATGACCGTGAATGTCCAGTAGGAGTGCCGGCAGGAAGAGTTACATGCGACATCGAATCCGGCGACCTACTTTGGGAAACACGCGCGGCCTGACCCTCATCGAGCTGATCATCGCCATCACCATTATTGGATTGTTGGCGGGCGCAGCGGTGCCGATTGTGCGCGTGCGCGTGAAACGCGAAAAAGAAGTCGAATTGCGGCGGGATTTGTGGGAGATGCGCGACGCTATTGATCGGTACAAAGACGCGGCGGATCGGAATGCGTTTCAGACCAAAGTTGATAGCCTGGGCTATCCGCCGGATCTGCAAACTCTGGTGGATGGTGTGGACGTGCAGGGCAAGAAACTCCGTTTTCTCCGGCGCATTCCGGTCGATCCCATGACCGGCAGTACCGAATGGGGATTGCGCTCGAATCAGGATGATCCAGACTCCACCTCATGGGGTGAGCAAAACGTCTTTGACGTTTACACGAAGAGCGAAGGCACAGCGTTGGACGGTACGAAATACAACACATGGTAGTACGACCCAAATTCGAGATTTCCCGGGGCTCATGCCGGCGGGGTTTCACTCTCATCGAGCTGATGATCGTGATCTCGATCATCCTCACCCTTATCGCGATTGCTGTGCCCATGTACCAGCAGTCGGTGATCCGGGCCAAAGAAGCGGTTCTACGGCAGGACTTGAAGACTATGCGCGATCAGATCGATAACTACACCATGGACAAGGAAAAGGCGCCACAGTCCTTACAGGACCTGGTCGAGGCCGGTTACCTGCGAAAGATCCCTAAGGATCCCTTCACTAATTCGACAGAAACATGGCAGGCGGAGAGCTCAGATACTCTTCAGAGTCTGGACCAGACAGAGCCGGGGATCACCGACGTTCACAGCGGATCGAACGAAACCGGCAGCGATGGGACTCCCTACAGCAGTTGGTGATGCTCACCCTTCCGCCAACTGGAAATCCAAATAACAGGGAAATTTACAGGGAATGTGGGAAAAAGCCCGGCATTCGACTCAGCTTACCTGTGATTTCAGCTACTTAGATGTTAAGGTTTATCCGAAAATAACTACATAACAGGGAATTAACAGGGGCATTTGCACCGGAATTGATGCAGGATTTGCTGCCACATCTGTTACCAAGTGCTAAAGCAGTTCCGCAGCTAGCGACATCTCCACGGGGGAGACGCAGCGTGCCGGGTCTACCGCATTGCTATTCGGTTCTTAACGCCTTCATGGGCTCAATGGCAGCTGCTCTTCCGGCTGGGAGCAAGCTGGCAAGAAACGCGCATAACGCCAGCACCAAAATTGCCACCGCCAAGCTCAGCGGATCGAATTTTGCGATTCCGAAGAGCTGGTGTTGCAGCCAGTGCTTGGCCAGGAGTGCGAGCGGGATACCAATCAGCAGCCCAATGCCAACCTGCGAGAAGGCTCCTCGCAGCATGAGTGAGAGAATGTCTTTTCGGTTTGCGCCAAGCGCCATGCGCAATCCGACTTCGCTGGTGCGTCGCGCAACGCGATAGGCGGTGACCCCATAGAGGCCAACCGACGCCAGTAGTAGAGCTATCAAGCCAAAGGCATCGCTCAGGCGTGCAATCAGGGTTTCCTGGCTCGATCGAATTCTTACCTGCTCTTCAAAGCTGCGCATTGAGGTCGGAGTCAGGCCAGGATCGATCTCCGCCAGCACCCGCCGTACGTTCGGAGCAAAAGCATCTGGATCTTCCTGTACGTGGAACTCAATCGATCCCATGTACATCGATCCATCTTCCACCCTGTTGTCCTCGGAAGTGTCGTATTTGATCTTCTGTGGCAGCGCGACGAAGAACATCGCGCGTGCAGGTCTCGAAGCGTTCTGATACTTGGCGTCTTTTGCGACTCCGACAATCTCGTAATCGCCTGCATGGCTGGCTTCGTCTTTTCCGAAGTGCTTACCAATGGGATCTTCGTTCGGAAAGTACTTGCGCGCGAATGCTTCATTGATCACCGCAATTTTCTGCGATGTTGCCGTGTCCTGCTCGCCAATCCCGCGGCCGCGAACGATGGGAGTGCCGATGGTCTCAAAGTAGTGTGCGCTCACGCGGTCCCAGGAAGAGCCGAAGTCCCCAGACTTGCCGGGAAAGAAAACGTCCTCACCCCAATTGTTGCCCTGCTGCGCGGTATACAGGGAGAGGCTCGCGGTGATGACACCGGGCATATGCGAGAAGCGGTCTTCGAGCTGTTGGTAAAGACCCATAAGGCGATCCTGGGTGTATCCCGCCGTGACGGGATCGAATTGCACAATGAGGCGTCCCTGTTTTTCGAATCCGTACTGCTGATTCTCCAGATTGCGGAGGCTTTGGGTGAGCAAGCCGGCAATTGTGAGCAGGACCAGCGACAGTGCTGCTTGCAAGATGACCAGGGACCGCTGTGGAAGGGCCGAAGCATCGGCCATTGCTCGACTGATTCCTCTGAGGGCTTCTGCAGGATCGGAGTGCGAGGCGATCCATGCTGGGCCGACTCCGAAGATCACTCCCGTCGTGAGAGCCACCAGGAAGGTGAAGGCCAGCACAGGGAGGGAAGGCGAGGTCGAGATCGGCACATTGGGCGAGCCTCGAAATGCCATTAGCAGGATCGCCTTGCTTGCGTACAGCGCCACGAGCAGTCCGACTCCTCCTCCAAGCAACGAGAGCACAAGGCTTTCAGTTAATTGAGCTCGGATGATCCGACTGCGCGAAGCGCCAATGGCAAGCTGCAGGGACGTTCGAGCGCGGGTAGCGGCTCCGCGCGCAAGCAGTAGGTTAGCGAGATTCGCACAGGCGATGATCAGGACCGCCGCGGCAGCTGCCATCAACAGAATCAAGCCTTGCTCGGCCTCATCTTTCATCGAATTGATGCCGCCGCCACCCGGAGCCAGACGTATGAACTGCTTATCAATCTTCTTCAAATCCTGATGTGTGCTGGCATTGCCGGGAGTGAGCAGGTACTGGCGCAGCTCGGTGGTGAGCTGGGCCTGAACCTGGGAAGGCTGGGCTCCGGCGCGCAAGCGGCCGATAAGATACAGCCACCCTGCAGACGTCTGGCGCAACAGCGAGTTCTCACGAGCAATCGAAGGTTCCACGGCCAGAGGAATCCAGAAGTCAGGTGGATTGCTCTCGAGGCGATCGCCGAAGAAGGCCGGAGGCGTTACTCCCACGATCGTCATCGGAATTCCGTTTATTATTACGGACGCTCCGATAATGCCGCGATCCGAGCCGTATTTCTGCTGCCATGTGCGATAGCTGATTACCGCCACCGGCGAGGCTCCGGTTTGGTCATCATTGGCTGCGAGGACGCGCCCGGAGTAGGCAGGCACTCCCAAAGTCGTGAAGTAATTCCCAGAGACGAACTCGCCCTCCAACGACTCCGCCGGCGAATTGCTTCCGGTGCGACGCACGCTAAGGTCAGGGCGGTTGGTTTGGGCTGCGGCCAGCTGCTCAAATGCGGGCGTATGATCGCGCGCCTGCAGATAGAAGGGATAGGAGAACATCGACCAGTTCTCCTGCAGATCGCCCTCGACGCAGCAGTTGTACTCACCATCTCCGAGTTTGTACAGTTGGCCGGGATTTGCCACCGGCAAGTTCTTCAGCAACACTGCGTGCACAAGACTGAAGATGGCCGTATTGGCGCCAATGCCAATCGCCAACGTAAGCAGCGCGGTGATAGTGAATCCTGGTGAGTTGCGCAACTGCCGAAGGGCGTATCGAATGTCTTGTGTCAGCGTTTGCATTTCTCCTCCAGGCAAAGATCAAAGTGGACTTCGATCAAACCAGTTAGCAAATCTCTGTCATCCTGAGATCCGAATTTGGCGCAAGGTCCGAAGATGATTCCAAACGTAAGTTGCCGCAACCTAGCTTCTCAACCGAAGACCTTGGCAATTCAAATGCCGCAAGCCCCGCAACCTAAACCCTTGAATTCAGGCGCACAGCAAATTCAGAGGGAATCCCTTGCTGTTCAAATCCGGACGCTGCGTCCGCTTGCGGCTCACTGGCTTGCTTCGCGCAAGCTTCAGGCCGTAGGCTAGAACGTCTCCTCAACTGGAGTGGGCCCAGCTATGCCGGTCGAAACCGAAGCGCCTCCGATGTCTAAAGCCGGGATCAAGGCGCCCCGCGGCGCGCAGCTTTCCTGCAAGGGATGGCATCAGGAAGCTGCTATGCGCATGCTCATGAACAACCTCGACGATGAGGTAGCAGAGCGTCCGCAGGACTTGGTGGTTTATGGAGGCACGGGACGCGCGGCACGCAATTGGGATTGCTACCACGCTATCGTGCGCTCGCTGCGAGACTTAAAAAACGACGAGACTCTGCTGGTGCAGTCCGGAAAGCCTGTAGGCATCTTCCGCACGAACGATTACGCTCCCCGCGTGCTCATCGCCAATTCCAATCTGGTCGGCCACTGGTCAAACTGGGAAAAGTTTAACGAACTCGAACGCATGGGCCTGACGATGTACGGCCAGATGACCGCTGGATCATGGATCTACATCGGTTCGCAAGGTATCGTGCAAGGCACGTTCGAGACTTTTTCTGCCGCTGGTGAAAAGCATTTTGGTGGGGATCTGGCGGGCAAGCTGATCGTCAGCGGCGGCATGGGTGGTATGGGCGGCGCACAGCCTCTCGCCGCCACCATGACCGGCGCTTGTTTTCTCGGCATCGATGTTAATCCGGAGAGCATCAAGAAGCGTCTGAAGACCGGCTACTGCGACTTCATGGTCAACAGCCTCGACGAAGCGCTGCGGATCCTTAAGAATTCGATTCGCAAGAAAGAAGCGGTCTCGGTCGGTCTGGTGGGTAACTGCGCCGATGTGATTCCCGAATTGGCTGCACGGGGCGTGAAGCCGGATCTGCTTACAGATCAAACCTCGGCGCACGATCCGCTGAATGGGTACATTCCTTCCGCCCTCACTCTCGAGGCAGCCGATGAGCTGCGGCGAAAAGACTCAAAGGGCTACGTCGAACGCTCGCTCGATTCCATGGCCCGCCATGTGGAAGGCATGCTTGCCTTGCAGAAGTCAGGCTCTATCACCTTCGACTATGGCAACAACATTCGGACCTTCGCTTTCGATCGTGGAGTGAAGAACGCCTATGACTTTCCCGGCTTTGTGCCGGCATACATTCGTCCGCTCTTTTGCGAAGGACGTGGCCCATTTCGATGGGTCGCCTTATCCGGAGAGCCGTCCGATATTGCTGTCACGGACGAGCTGATCCTGCAGATGTTCCCCGAGAACCGCATTCTTAGCCGCTGGATCGATCTGGCGCGGAAGCGGATCCGCTTCCAAGGACTGCCTGCGCGTATCTGCTGGCTCGGCTACGGCGAGCGCGCTCAATTTGGGCTCGCGATGAACGATCTGGTGAAGCGTGGCAAGATCAAAGCTCCGATTGTCATCGGGCGTGATCACCTCGACTGCGGCTCGGTGGCCTCGCCGTTTCGGGAAACGGAAGCGATGAAAGATGGGAGTGACGCCATCGCCGATTGGGCGCTGCTCAATGCGCTGCTGAATACGGCTAGCGGGGCAAGTTGGGTCTCGATCCACAATGGCGGGGGGGTCGGCATCGGCTACTCGCAGCATGCCGGCCAGGTGACGGTCGCGGACGGCACCGATGAGATGGCCAAGCGCATCGAACGGGTGCTCACCAACGATCCCGCCATCGGTATTGCGCGTCACGCCGATGCAGGTTACGAGGAAGCACAAAAGTTTGCCGAGCGCACGGGAGTGCGCGTGCCGATGCAAGCAAAGCCACCTGCCCTTACGGGTGGGGCATTAGGCCTCAAGTCATCAGGTGGCAAGCGAGAGTGACTGCTACCGATTCGCCGAACCCAGTGAGGCCGCTGCTCCTCACCAACATCGGCCAACTGCTCACTCTCAAGCACTCCAGCGGAAGCGAACGATCCAGGCGGGGACGCGAACTCTCAGACCTCGCAATCGTGAATCGGGCCGCAGTGTTGTGTCAGGACGGCAAGATCGTTGCGGTTGGCCCGGAGGATGAAGTTGGCGGTCGCGCCAAGCGTGCAGCTCAACTAGAAACATTCGATTGCCGCGGCGGCGTCGTTATTCCCGGTTTCGTGGATTCGCATACTCACCCCGTCTTCATTTCTCCTCGCCTGATCGATTTCGAGAAGCGTATTCAGGGAAGCACGTATGAAGAAATCTCAAAAGCCGGAGGCGGCATTCGCTCAAGTGTGGAAGGCGTAAGAAAGGCGAGTGAGGAGGAACTGTCCAGCTGCGTTGTGCGTGCATTTCGGCACATGCGGCAGACCGGCACGACGACGGTGGAAGCCAAATCAGGCTATGGACTCTCGACGGAATCCGAGCTGAAATCGCTTCGCGCCATTCGGCGAGCGGCCCAGCAATGGGGAGGCACGGTGGTATCCACATTGCTTGGTGCGCACGTCGTTCCGTCTGATTTCCAGCAAAGACCCGATGCTTACGTCGAGGTGGTTTGCCAGGAAATGATTCCCAATGCGGCACAGGAGCAGTTGGCTGATTTCGTGGATGTCTTTTGCGAGCGCGGCGCTTTCAACATCTCTCAGACCGAGCGCATTTTCGAAGCGGCCCGCCAAGCTAAATTGGGGGTCCGTGCCCATGTGTGTCAATTCACGCCGCAGGATCTCTCGAGACTGGCTCGTCTCGATCCTGCGTCGTATGATCATCTGGACTGTCTCACCGATCGGGACCTGCAGGCGCTCGCACAGCAGAAGACCATCGCCACCCTGCTACCAGGAGCGTCGTATTTTTTAGCGCACTCATATCCAATGGCTCGGCGCCTGATCGACGCCGGCGCGGCAGTAGCGCTGGCAACAGATTTCAATCCGGGAACATCACCGACAACGAGCATGCCTATGGTGCTCTCAACTGCGTGCACGCAGATGCGCATGAGTCCGGCGGAAGCGATGTCGGCGGCGACCATCAACGGCGCACATGCACTGCGATTGGCAGAGCGGAAGGGAACCGTCGAGCCCGGCAAAGACGCCGACCTCGCCGTATTCGACGTAAAGGACCACCGCGAGATTTGCTATTGGTTCGGCACGGGGATATGTAGGGCCACGGTGATGAAGGGTGCTCTGTATGAGAATGGCGCGTAACTGCACGACACACCGTGATACGAAGCGAGTGCTGTAACAGATACGAATCTGGGTCCTGACCAGTGTTCATGATCGAGCCGGTCTTGGTTTGTACGCTAGAGACGCAGCATGCTGCGTCTCTAGCGACGATTTTGGGAGTTCATGATGAAGAAAATCTTTAGCCTACTTTTGACCCTTACATTCTGTATCGCTGTACAAGCCCAGCGTCTGCCCGCGGGAGTTGTCCCAGAGCACTATCAGCTCACCCTCACTCCCAATCTGCAGGATGCGACTTTCTCCGGCGACGAGATCATCGATGTGCGGCTGACCAAGCCGTCCACCATGATTACGCTCAATGCGGCGGAGATTAAGTTCACTTCCGCCACGGTGGAGAGCCACGGGGGAACCGTAACGGCCAAAGTGACGCTCGACCCGGACCGCGAGCAGGCCAACATCATTGCGTCCAAGACGATTGCCGCTGGACCGGCGCAGCTGCACATCGTTTACACCGGAATCCTTAACAACCAGCTTCGTGGCTTTTATTTGAGTGAGACTCCGAAACGCCGCTATGCAGTTACCCAGTTTGAAGCGACGGACGCGCGCCGTGCCTTTCCCTCGTTCGATGAACCGGCCCTTAAGGCGACGTTTGACATCACGCTGGTCGTGGACAAAGAGGACACAGCGATTTCGAACGAGAAGCTTATCGCCGACACTCCCGGACCGGGCGACAACAAACACACGCTGAAATTCGCCACCACCAAAAAGCTCTCCACTTACCTTGTCGCACTGCTGGTTGGCGACTTTCAATGTATCGAGGGCTCCGCTGACGGAATTCCTATTCGCGCCTGTGCGACTCCCGATAAGAAAGACCAGGGAAAATTTGCGCTCGAGTCCGCCGAATACATCATGCATTACTACAACGATTATTTCGGCATTAGGTATCCGTTTGGCAAGCTCGACCTGATCGCGATTCCCGATTTCGAAGCCGGCGCTATGGAAAATGCAGGAGCGATTACCTATCGCGAGAGCGTGATGCTGCTCGACCCCAAAGTAGCCTCGGTAAACAACTACGAAGAGGTAGCTTCGGTGGTCGCACACGAGATGGCGCATCAGTGGTTCGGCGATCTGGTCACGATGCTGTGGTGGGACAATCTCTGGCTCAACGAAGGCTTCGCCACCTGGATGGAAAGCAAGCCGGTCGCGCAATGGAAGCCCGAGTGGCACCAGGATCTACAAGAAGTCTCTGGAACAAACGAAACGCTGAATCTCGATGCGCTCAAGAATACGCGGCCAATTCGCCAGAAGGCCGAGACTCCTGCAGAGATCAGCGAGCTATTTGACGGCATCGCGTATGGCAAGGCAGCTTCCGTCCTGCGCATGGTGGAGTCGTACGTCACCCCAGAGCTTTTTCGCAAAGGAGTGCAGAATTATCTGCGCGCGCATTCCTACGCCAACGCCACCGCCGAAAACTTCTGGAATGCAATTACACAGGCGTCGAGCAAGCCGGCAGACAAGATCATGTCCAGCTTCGTGGTGCAGCCTGGCGCGCCGTTACTGCACGTCTCGCAGGAAACTAATGGGCTTTCGGTTTCACAGGAGCGGTTGTTCTCTGATCGTCAGCTGCTAGGCACAAGCCAGCAGGTTTGGATGTTGCCGGTTTGCCCTAGGGCGGTTGCCGCAGACAGCATCGCCTCGTGCTTCTTGCTCGCGAGTCGCGGTCAGGAAACGAAGATGTCCGCCAACGTTCCCATATTCGCAAATGGCCAGGGCCGGGGGTATTACAGGACCGAGTACGAACCTTCCCTCCGCGCTCAACTTACCAAGCAACTGGAGACCGGGCTCAATCCGGCCGAACGCATCTCCCTGTTGGGGGACGAATGGGCGCTGATGAGGGTTGGGCGCCTCTCCATTAGCAACTATCTGGATTCGGCGGAACAGCTCAAGGGCGAGCGGCTACGGCCGGTTTGGAATGAAGTGCTGACCGGCATTGACTACATCAATGACAAGCTGGTGACGGACACAGATCGAGAGCAATTCCGGAAGTTTGTCAACAATTTACTGAGTCCGGTGTACCGCGAGTTACAGAACGCGAGCGATCCGGAGGAGAAGGCACTGCGCGCAGACGTATTCGGCCGGCTTGGCATTGTGGGACACGATCCGCAGGTAATGGCCGAAGCGCGTCAGCTCGCGCAAAAGGCCCTGCAAGATCCGGGTTCGTCAGATCCGCTGTTCGCCGGAGATGCGCTGGCGATCGCCGCTATCGATGGCGATGAGGCGCTCTTCAATTCCACGGTCGAGAAGCTTAAGGGCACGACCGACCAGATCTTGCGTGGCCGCTACATGCACGCACTGCAACATTTTGAAAAGCCGGAGCTGGTCGACAAAGCCATGCAAGTTGGCATCTCGGGTGTGATCCGCAATCAGGATGCTCCAGGGTACATTGCAAGCTTCATGCGTAATCCGGCAACGCGGCCCCAAGCGTGGACGTTTGTACGCAAGCACTGGAACGAGATTTCGAAGGACTTTACCGCCTCATTGTTTGGCGGATCCTATTTGGTGTTGAGCGCCGGACAGTTTTGCGACACCGATGCTGCTTCGGACGTGAACGCGTTTTTCAAAGTTCATCCTGTACCGGCTGCCGAGCGCGCTCTCCGGCAAAGCTTGGAAAGAATCAACTCCTGCGCCGATCTAAAGAAAATGCAGTCACCAAACCTGCAGACTTGGCTCATCGAGCATGGCAGCACGCAAACCGCGTCCGGCGGACACTGAGTTCAGGTGATGCTTTTCGCCCGGGGAATCCCCTGGATCTTAATCGCTTTACGCGTGCTGCTCGCTCCGGTGATTCTCTTGATGGCCGGCGAGCACAGGCAGGGACTGCTGATGGCAGTCGCCATTGTCGCCGCATTGCTTTCGGATATTTGCGATGGCATCATCGCCCGCAGGCTTGGAGTAGAAACCACGGCATTGCGGCGTGCAGACAGTGTTGCCGACACAGTTTTCTATGCCGCAGCAGCGTCGTCAGCGTGGTTACTCGCGCCTGCAGCGATTCGTTCCCTAGCCGGCATTCTTGCGTTGCTCCTGGTCCTTGAGGTCGTGCGCTACGCCTTCGATTATGCAAAGTTTCGGCGGGAGGCCAGCTACCATTCCTACGCCGCTAAGTTTTGGGGACTTGTGTTGGCGCTTGCGCTTATTCTGCTGCTGGCCTTCAACATTTCGGGCTGGATCCTTCGCACCGCCGTTTGGGTTGGAATTATTTCTGATATAGAAGGGCTGGCAATTTCAATCGTGCTACCGGTGTGGTCTCACGATATCCGCAGCATCGCGCATGCGCTGAGAGCGCGTAGGCGCGTGCTGGCGGCGAGCGCAGGGCATTTTTAGCCTCCAGTCGGGTAGCACAAGCGCCACGCCTGTGTCTTAGGTCCTTCAACACAACCGAGGGCGGCTGTGCCACAAAGCCCTAATGTTCGGTTGCTTTGCGAATCTGCTGCCATAGCTCTGCGAGTCCCATTCCGGTTTTTGCCGATACCGGAAGAATGCGCTCAACCTGATGCTCGCGTCTGAGCTGCGCAAGCGCTTTGTTGAGCTGATTGGACGAGAGGCGGTCGGCTTTTGTGGCGACCACCAGCAGGTCGCGATCATGATGCTGCAGCCACCCGATCAACTGCTGGTCACTTTTCTGCGCCGGCACATTCGAGTCCACCAGACACACGCAGAGGCGGAGAGGCTCGCGGTCGGATAAATACGGTTCGATGAACTTCGGCCATTCGGCGCTGATTTCTTTCGATATCTTCGCGTAGCCGTAGCCCGGTAAATCGGCGAGCACCAGATCAGGTTGCACGGTCTCCGCGTTCTGCCGCAGTTCGATGAAGTTGATGGTTCGCGTTCTTCCCGGAGTGGAACTGACATGTGCGATCTTTTCCCCGAGCAGAGCGTTGATCAAGCTGGATTTGCCGACGTTGGATCGGCCTAGAAAGGCGACCTCGGGTGCGAGTGGAGGAGGGAAGTGCTCCGGGGCGGCGGCGGATTTTAGGAAGCGGGTGTGGAGCTTCATTCGTGCAAAGTCCGAGCGCAGCGGAGAACCCCTATTGAAACCATACATTATCGCTAAGGGACGCAGCGTCCTGCGTCTGTACGGGCTCATGGCGGAGAGCCTCACAGCCGAGGGCAGCTGTGCCACTGAGCAACTAAGAAGCAAAAAGGCCCGCCGGTTGGGCGGGCCTAACTGATTGCTGAAAACTGATTACTGTTCTTACTGATGCTGCACGGGAGGCTGCTGCAGAGGTGCACTCGGCGTGACTCCCGGCATGCCCTGTGTCTCGGATTCTTCGATGTACTTGGGCAGCGGCCCTTCAAGAGCGATCGCCAGAACGTCGTCCATAGTCTCAGCGAAATGGAGCTTCATCGCGTTGCGCAGGTTCTCAGGAACTTCTGAGAGATCCTTCTCGTTGTCCTTCGGCAGGATCGCCTCAAAGATGCCGGCACGATGCGCTGCCAACAGCTTTTCCTTCAGTCCGCCGATGGGTAGCACCTTGCCCCGAAGAGTGATCTCGCCGGTCATGGCGATGTCGCGGCGGACTGGAATCTTGCTCAGGGCGCTGGCGATTGCTGTTGCCATAGTGATTCCAGCCGACGGTCCGTCCTTTGGAATGGCGCCTTCCGGCACGTGAATGTGGATGTCCAGGTTGCGATAAAAGTCGCGCGGCAATCCTAGCCGGTTCGCGCGGGAACGGATGTATGACATGGCCGCCTGCGCTGACTCTTGCATTACGTCGCCAAGCTTGCCGGTGAGCGTGAGCTTGCCCTTGCCATCGACGATCGTGACTTCCGTCGAGAGAATCGATCCGCCAACTTCAGTCCAGGCAAGGCCGGTAACCAGGCCGACTTCGCTCTTCTCGTGGGCGAGCGTGTCGCGGAACTTCGCGACGCCGAGGAAGTCAGAGATATTTTCGGCTGTGACCTTGACCGAGTATTCCAGACCTTCCTTCACCACGCGGCGCGCAACCTTGCGGCAGATGTTGCCAATTTCGCGCTCCAGGTTACGGACACCGGCTTCCCGTGTGTATGAGCGAATGAGTTCGGTGATCGCGTCGTCAGAGAAGACGATGTTCGATTCCGTCAACCCAGTAGCGGTTCGCTGCTTGCGAACCAGGAACTGCTTGGCGATTTCAACTTTTTCGAGTTCAGTGTAGCCATGCAGCCGCAGCACTTCCATGCGGTCCTGAAGTGGGGCCGGAATGGTGTGGAGCACGTTCGCTGTAGCCACGAAGAAGACTTGCGAGAGATCGTATTCCACGTCGAGATAATGGTCCTGGAACATGAAGTTCTGTTCCGGATCGAGAACTTCGAGCAATGCGGCTGACGGGTCGCCGCGGAAGTCGGCAGCCATCTTGTCGATCTCGTCGAGCATGATGACTGGATTCTTGGTGCCGGCCTTCTTCATCGACTGAATGATCTGGCCCGGCAATGCGCCGATGTAGGTGCGACGATGTCCGCGAATTTCAGCTTCGTCACGCACGCCACCCAGCGAGAGACGGACGAACTTGCGTCCAGTGGCCTTCGCGATCGACATGCCGAGCGAGGTCTTGCCAACGCCCGGAGGTCCAACGAAGCAGAGGATTGACCCCTTGGGATTCTTCACTAATTGACGCACGGCGAGAAATTCGAGGATGCGATCCTTGATTTTCTCAAGTCCATAGTGATCTTCGTTGAGGATCTTTTCCGCAGATTCAATGTTGCGAATCTCTTTGGATTTCTTGCGCCACGGCACGGCTAACAGCCAATCAAGATAATTGCGCGAAACCGTGGACTCAGCCGACATCGGCGGCATGGCTTCGAGCTTCTTCAGCTCCTGAAGCGCCTTCTCATGCACTTCCTTGGGCATGCCCGCGGAATCGACCTTCTTTTTAAGCTCGTCCCACTCGCTCTTCTCGCCGCGGCCAAGTTCTTTCTGGATGGCCTTGATCTTCTCGTTGAGGTAATACTCTTTTTGCGCGCGCTCCATCTGCCGCTTCACGCGGGTCTGGATGGTGCGGTCCATGTTCAACTTTTCGATTTCGATCTCGAGTACGTCGGCAACACGGT
The DNA here is from genome assembly GCA_045808065.1 of Terriglobales bacterium. Lineage (GTDB taxonomy): Bacteria > Acidobacteriota > Terriglobia > Terriglobales > Acidobacteriaceae > Gp1-AA112. The sequence continues at coordinate 33,947 of JBJMGD010000007.1, forward strand.
TGAGGCGCTCGGCGGGATCGAAGATTTCAAGCAGTTCCTGCTTCTCCTCGATCGAAAGCTGCATGTTGGCGGCGATAACGTCAGTCAGCTTGGAAGGATCTTCCATGCGGACGGCAGCAATCATGGTCTCGTAGTTGAGCGATTGGCAGAGCTTCACATACTGCTCGAAGAGCGACGTGACGCGCTGCATCGCCTGTTCGATTACCGGCGTAGTTTCAACCGTATATTTGGCCAAACGAACGCTGGCCTGGAAGTAGCCTTCGGTATCGACGATCTGAAGAACCTTGCCGCGTTCGACGCCTTCGACCAGCACCTTGATGTTGCCATCGGGCAGCTTGAGGCTCTGCACGATGTTGACGACCGTGCCTACCTGATAGATCTCGTTAGGCTTGGGCTCGTCCACGCTGGCGTCGTGCTGTGTAGCGAGGAAGATCTTGCGGTCACCGGCAAGCGCCTCTTCCAAGGCTCGAACGCTGGACTCGCGTCCGACGACGAATGGGGTCATCATGTGAGGAAAGATGACGACGTCCCGAATGGGCATCATCGGCAACTTGCGTGTTTCGAACTTTTCCCTCGATTGGGTCACTCGGTCCCCTTTGTAGTCCCGTAACTCAAGCTTATACGCCTAAAACACAAGCTTATATAGCAGATGCTCTGGACCGCAAATATTCTTCAACTCACCCGTCTAAATCAAGCCAATAGGCTGCTTTAGCCAGCTTTTTCCATCATGGGGATGGAAACATCTCGTTTCTCGACCATTTCGCGGCTGACCTCGAACTCCTTAAGCCGTTTCTGACTGGGGAGGTGGTACATGAGGTCGAGCATCAAGTCTTCGAGGATCATGCGCAAGCCGCGGGCGCCCACCTTGCGGCTCAACGCTTCACGCGCGACCGCCCGAGTGGCATCATCGCTGAACTTGAGCCGGACATTCTCAAACTCAAACAGCCGCTGGTATTGCTTGATGATTGCGTTTCGCGGCTTGGTGAGGATCTCGACCAATGCGTTTTCGTCGAGTTCGTCGAGCACTCCGACGACAGGCAGACGGCCGACGAATTCGGGAATCAGACCAAACTTGATCAGATCCTGCGGCTCTACTTTGCCCAGCATTTCTGTATCGCGCTTGGGCAGCGCCGCCTGAGCCTGGTCGCCGTCTTTCGCCTCTGCCTTGAAGCCAAGCGCTTTCTTGCCTACACGACGGGCAATTACCTTCTCAAGGCCTACGAAAGCTCCGCCGCATATGAAGAGGATGTTGGTCGTGTCTACCGGAGTGAACTCCTGATGTGGGTGTTTGCGGCCTCCCTGGGGCGGAACATTGGCCACAGTGCCTTCAAGAATCTTCAGCAGCGCCTGCTGCACGCCTTCCCCCGATACGTCGCGGGTGATGGACGGATTTTCGTCCTTGCGCCCGATCTTGTCGATTTCGTCGATATAGATGATGCCAGTTTGCGCTCGTCCTACATCGCCGTCGGCAGCCTGAAGCAACTTGAGGATGATGTTCTCGACGTCTTCGCCTACGTATCCGGCTTCGGTCAGCGTGGTCGCGTCGACGATTGCGAAAGGAACATCGAGCATCTTGGCAAGAGTTTGCGCGAGAAGGGTCTTGCCGCTGCCGGTGGGACCCACCAACATGATGTTCGACTTGGTCAGCTCCACTTCGCCGTTGCGATTGCGGTTCATATGGATCCGCTTGTAGTGGTTGTAAACCGCTACCGCCAGCTTCTTCTTTGTCTGCTCCTGCCCGATCACATACTCATCTAGGAAAGTCTTCACCTCGGCGGGTTTGGGCAGATGGTTAGGAGCAGCGGCGGAATGCGTTTCCGTCCGGTCATCTTCCAGGATCGAGTTGCAGACCGCCACGCATTCGTCGCAAATGTAGGCGCGTGGATAGTCGCTGGGTGAGGAGATCAGTTTGGCAACGGCGTCCTGTGATTTATGGCAGAACGAACAACGCAGGCTGTCTTCAGTTCCGGAACGGGTTTTCACAATGGCTCCTGTTTACCCTAACCACCACGACCAATCAATACTGCAAAGAACCGAGTTACTTTCGGATTAGGGTTTCCGTGTACCCTCTCCGCTGTCAATACCGGCAGTCGCGCTTGTTACAAAAAAGGGAAGCGGGGGCTTCCTGTTTGGCTCCTAAGACTTCCGTCATTCTAACTTTATTTTCAAGCCCCGGGGGGTCACATAAGCGGTTCCACGGTAATGAAAACGTGTGACTATTGTGCAATACCCGTTCGGAACTCGGCATCCATCTACACTGCTGCCCTACTTGTGCTTGTAGATGATGTCGTCCACGATTCCATAGTCCTTGCTCTGCTGCGCGTTCATGATGAAATCGCGCTCTACGTCTTTCTCTACCTTCTCCAGTTTCTGGCCGGTGTGCTTGGCCATGATGTTGTTCATGATCTCGCGCATGCGCAAAATCTCTCGTGCGTGAATATCGATGTCGGTGGCTTGTCCTGAAATTCCACCGCCCATGATATGGGGTTGGTGAATGAGGATTCGCGAATTGGGCAACGCAAAGCGCTTCTTGGTGGTTCCAGCCGCGAGCAGCACAGCTGCCATGCTCGCCGCCTGACCAATGCAGATGGTCATAATGTCGTTCTTCACAAATTGCATGGTGTCGTAGATTGCCATTCCTGATGTAATCGATCCGCCGGGAGAGTTAATGTAAAGCTGGATATCTTTTTCTGGATCTTCCGCCGCGAGAAAGAGCATCTGTGCGATGACAAGGTTGGCGATGGTGTCGTCGATGGGCGTGCCGATGAAGACGATATTGTCCTTCAGAAGCCTGGAGAAGATGTCATAGGCGCGTTCTCCGCGGCTGGTCTGCTCTACTACCATTGGAACTAGAGCCATTAGAGGTAATCCTTTCTTGCTTACACTCTCACCCTGAAGAATTTCGGGGGAGGGCTTGTCCGCATGTTGCAGATCGGAGCCTGAGCTCGCGACAATGCTCAGGCGGAGCGTTGATAGAGGAGGTCCAAAGTCTTTTCGTTGCGAATTCGTTCGCGCATGCGCTCGAGAGCGCCTTCGTCGGTGAGCTTCTTGCGCACGGCTTCGACAGGCTGCCGCGATTGTTGAGCAAAGCGTTCGACTTCTGCGTCCAGCTCAGAGTCGCTGGCCTCGATGTTCTCCTTATCGGCGATCTTCTCGAGAATCAAAGATGCCTTTACTTCGCGCATCGCTGCATCGCGCTGGGCTGCACGGAGACGGCCGAAATCCATCTTACGCATATCTTCAGCGCGCATTCCTTGCGCGGCCAGTGCGCGGAAACCCCGCTCCAGACGCGACGTGACTTGTTGCTCTACGAGCGACTCGGGAATCGGGAAGTTATTGCGATTCACCAGCTCTTCCACGAGTTTGTCCTTGGCAGAATGTTCGATCTCGTGCCGCTTTTGCGATTCCATTTGCTCGCGAATCCTCGTCCGCAGCTCGTCGACACTCTTGAATTGGCCAACCTCCTTGGCAAACTCGTCGTTCAGCTCGGGAACTCGCTTCTGCTTGATGGCTTTAACTTGAACCTTGTATTGAAGCCTCTTGCCGGCAAGCCGCTTGTCTTGGAAGTCTTCGGGATAGCTGATCGTAAACGTGCGCTCCTCGCCTGTCTTGGCGCCGCGCAGATTCTCGCTGAACTCCGGGACCGTGTTTGTGCCGCCGATATCGACAAGCACGTCGTCCATGTGCACCGGCTGAGCGTCGGTTGGCTTAGCTTCTGATTGCCCCGAGGCGACGGGATTGCCGGCCGGATCCACCAGGCCGGATTCATGTTTCTCAATTGGAGTTCCAGTGAAGCTGGCCTGGGCGAAGTCGCCGTCCTGAAGGCCGCGATCTTCCTCAACCGAGTTGTAGCTGGCCTGTTGCTCGCGCAGACTCTCTAATTCTCGTTCGACCTCATCCTCGGCGACCGCGATGTTGGCTTTCTCCGCCTTTAAGTCGTTATAAGGAGCCACTTCGATTGCCGGCATGACCTCAAAAACCGCCTTAAACCGAAGCGGCTCGCCATCTTCAAAGTGAAAATCCACGATTCGCGGCTGCGAAATCGGCGCCAGACCCTGCTTCTGAACCTCTTCACGGAAGTATTTAGGCACAAGAGATTCAACGACTTCTTGCTTAAGTTCGTCCGCAAAGCGTCGCCGCACAAGGCTGGCTGGTGTCTTGCCGCGACGAAAGCCCGGTACACGGGCCATCTTTTGATATCGAGCGACAAAGGATTCAAGCTCGCCGGAGACGGTGTCTGCGGGAATGTCGATAGAGATCTCGCGCTCACACTCGCCTAATGCGCGAGGCTCGGGCGCGTGCTGATGGTCGTGAGTCTCGGCTGGGTTCTGCTCTGTTGTCGTGTTCTCTGACTCGATCAATTGTCTTCCTGCTGTCGAAAACGTCGTAGGCCGCGCTCAGAAAGAGTCATCATCGCGACCAGAACTTCCAGTGTAAGACCCACTAAACAATGTGGTCAAACACGCCAGAACACGCCAAGAGTTGGACTCCGAATACTGACGCGTCAACGCCGGACATTGACTTCGCATCTACTTTTGAAACTCAAAAATAATGGGGACTTTATGAATAAGCGCTACAAATCTCGCCTTGCCGTCACGCTCTGTTTGCTTCTAGCCATCGTAGCAACCACATTGCCACTCGCCGCGAAGTCGTCTACACCAAGTGATGCGACCGTAACCACGACCGACAATACAAACATGACCGCTGTCCCTGACCGTAGCGACAGCACCACTCAGGACACGACCACCACGCGTACCCGACGTGACCGTCCGGAGAAACACCACAACAGCGGCAAGAAGCGCGGCGTGATCATCGGAGGAACCGCGCTTACGGGCATGCTGGTTGGGGCATCGGTGGCGGGGCCAGTGGGCGCGCTCGCGGGTGCAGGCGTGGGCGCTGGAGTAGGAATGTTTCTGGCACACATCTTCTGAATTCTGGTGGAAAAGCTAAGGGTTGCGGTCTAAGAGCTTGCCCTCTGTGGACATTGAAGAGGCACCAACTGCTAGTCTTTTGACATGCTGATTCTGATGGTCGGCTTGCCTGGCACAGGCAAAAGCACGCTGTCACGCGCTCTGGTCGAACGCTTTGGCGGTTTTGTCATCGATAAGGACGTGATTCGTCCAGCGCTCTTCGGGCCTTCCCAAATTGAATACAATGTCGAGCAGGATGATTTCTGCCAGGACATCATGCTGGAAACTGCAGAATATCTCCTGAACCGTCATCCCGAGTTGCGCGTCTTCATTGATGGAAGGCCGTTCTCGCGTGAGTATCAGCGGGAACGCGTGCGGCGAACCGCAGAGAGGCTTGCAACACCGTTTGCGGTAGTTGAGTGTGTCGCCCGCGAAGCTACCGCTTTGGACCGTATCCGTCGCGACTTGAATTCCGGAGCCCACCTCGCTGCTAACCGGAATGCGGAACTCTATTTCGTGAAGAAGCAGGATTTTGAGCGGGAGCCTCTAGTCTGCAGCCGTTTGACGATCACTTCTGATCAAGAGCTCGAAAAGTCACTAGCGATGGCGGAGAAGTATCTGAGCGGCTTGGAAGCACGTGCCGCGAGGCAAATGACCTGATTGCTCCCGTAGGTGTATAGTGCCGTGCCGAGAGGTGACAGATGCGCGCAGATCGAGTCGAAGTGTCGTGGGACCGCGAGAAGAACAAATGGCTCGTCCGGATTCAAGCCGGCGAAGAAGTGATCCGCCGGTACTGTGACGTTCCGAAAGATGCCGACGACCAGAAGATCCGCGTCGCCGCGCAGAAGACACTTGTCGACGAAGGATACGAATCCGACTCAGCTCAAGTTGTGGTGAAGCGATAGTCATCGACCTCTGATCGCGCGCGCCATGCAAGCGGCGTTCTCAAACATGATTTACATCCTTTGGGAGTTCGCCGTCTCACCTGAGCATCGCTCAGCATTCGAGATCGCATATAAGAGCGACGGACTTTGGGCGCAGCTTTTTCGCCAGGATTCGTCTTATCGGGAAACAATTCTGATCAGAGATCACGATCAAGCTGGACGATATCTCACAGTCGACGTGTGGGAAGATAGAGACTCTTATCTGAGTTTCAAAGATCAGTTTGCCGACCAGTACAGCAAAATCGACGAAGAATGCGAGAAACTCACTGCCAGCGAGCGGATCATTGGCATCTTCGAGCAAATCCCCTGAGACAGCACGTCCGGGAATCCAGCTCTCTTTAGCGCAGCTGAATCAAACTCTCGTCGCGTGCACCCTTTGTCCTCGTCTAGTGGCTTACCGGGAAGAAATCGGTCGCGTGAAAAGGCGCGCTTACCTGGACTGGGAATATTGGGCCAAGCCCGTGCCTGGCTTTGGAGACCCGAACGCGCGAGTTCTGATTCTGGGACTCGCACCAGGAGCACACGGATCGAACCGCACGGGACGTCCCTTCACTGGCGATGGTTCGGGATGCTTCATGTATCCAGTGCTGCACGAAACCGGATTCGCCTCGCAGTCAATGGCAACCAGTCGCGATGATGGGATGAAGCTTACAGACGCTTACATAACCGCGGCCGTCCGTTGCGCTCCTCCGGGGAACAAGCCGGCACCGGAAGAGATTGCAAACTGCGCACACTTTCTCGACGCCGAGCTAGCCGTGCTCAGGCAAGTGAGGGTCGTGGTGGCGTTAGGCAAAATCGGATTCGATGCTTATCTGAATTACTTACGACGTCAAGAGGTAATCAAATCGCGGGCGCCATTTGAGTTTGGTCATGGCGTTGAGTATCAGATGCCGAACGGGATCCGCCTGCTGGGCACGTATCACCCGTCGATGCAGAACACCAATACCGGCAGGCTGACGAAGGAGATGTTCCGGAAGATCTTCGAGCGAGCGAGGACGCTTGTCAGCACGAGAAAAGAATCGGGCGATCGGGCCATCGGGTGATCGGGTGAAGTAAGAAAAAGGCACGACGCGGATTTAGCAAGTGTGACGCGGATCACGCCAATAGACTGGCAGAAACACTCATTTAGCTACTTTGGTATGATCCGCGTCACATCCGCGAAATCCGCGTCAGCTTGCCGTTGGTTTTGCGTGTTACTTCACACGATGGCCCGATCACTCGATTCCTCCCCTCCCGCTTATCACTCCTATAAACCAAATTCTTTGGGCCAGGGCAGAGCATCTGAATATAATGTGGTGTCACCACACTTCGTAAGGAGCACGCATGGCAATTCCTAAAACCGACAAGATTTGGCACAACGGCAAGTTGATCGACTGGGACGACGCGACCCTGCATGTCATGTCACACGTTGTGAACTATGGCTCGTCGGTCTTTGAAGGCGTGCGCTGCTACAAACATCCGCAGGGCCCCGCGATCTTCCGTGCCCAGGAACACGCCGAACGACTGCTGCAGTCCGCCAAGATCTATCGCATGGAAGTACCGTTTTCGGAAGACGAAATCGTTCAAGCGATGGTTGAAGTTGTGGGCGTGAATGGCGTTTATCCCTGCTATATCCGCCCCATAGTATTGCGCGGCTACGGAGAGGCCGGTGTGAATCCTTTCAATTCGCCTATTGACATCTACATCTGCAACTACGCCTGGGGCAAGTATCTCGGACATGGTTCTCCCGATGAGGGCGTCGACGTCTGTGTTTCCTCTTGGACGCGCATTGCGCCTAACACTCTGCCCGCGATGTCTAAATCGGCAGCGAATTACATGAACTCGCAGCTCATTAAGATGGAAGCCATTCTTAATGGATACGTTGAAGGTATCGCGCTCGACGTAAGTGGCTACGTGAGTGAGGGTTCGGGCGAGAATCTCTTTGTAGTTCGAAAAGGAACTGTCTACACGGCGCCGCTAGGAAATTCGGTGCTGCCCGGCATTACTCGCGCTACCGCCATGGATCTCATCCGCGAGTTGGGCTTTCCAGTCGTGGAGCAGATGATCCCCCGTGAGATGCTTTACATCGCGGACGAAGTCTTCTTCACTGGGACCGCGGCGGAGATCACTCCCATCCGTACGGTGGATAGGATCGCTGTTGGAAACGGCAAAACCGGCCCTATCACCCGCGCTCTTCACAAGGCATTCTTCGACATCGTCGAAGGTCGCGTGGCTGATCGTTACGGATGGTTTACTCAGGTGCCAGTGAAGCAAACCGTTAACGTGTAGAGATAATCAAGGCATTTCGTGATCGGGTGATTTGGTGATTTCGCGATTCGATCTCCAGATCACCCGATTCGTGTTTCTGCGGAGTGGGCTTAAACACGAAGGTCAAAACCCAAGGACACGGAGACCTGCGCGTGCGGCGTTCACAGTACTCTTTCCTTGTTCGTGGCCTCTTGGTTGCCTTCGTGCCCTTCGTGTTAACTCCGGTCGCATTTATCATCGAGAATCACTCTGCAACGCAAGGACGTTCCATTGCCCGACATCCAGCTCGATCTTCTTGGCAGTCTGCAACGAAGCCATATGTGTGGCGCGTTGCGCGCCAGCGATACCCGCGTCACCCTAATGGGATGGGTGAACCGTCGCCGTGACCTGGGTCACTTGATCTTCCTCGATCTGCGCGATCGTACCGGAGTTGTTCAAATTGTCTTCGACAAAGAGAAGAACCCTGCGCTGCATGCCAAAGCAGGCAATGTTCGTTCTGAGTATGTGCTGGCCGTCGTGGGAACGGTGAAACGACGTGACGCGGCGACCGTCAACAAAAACTTGCCTACTGGCGAAATAGAGATCATCGCGGAAGAGCTGCGGGTACTGAACGACGCGAAAACGCCGCCATTCTCCCCGTCAGAACAGGCGATCTCGAACGAGGAGTTGCGCCTGAAGTATCGCTACATCGACATGCGTCGTCCGGAGATGCAGGCGAACATCGAATTGCGAGCTAAGATTGCGCTCGCCATTCGCAAGGAGCTTTCCAGCCGAGGCTTTCTCGAGATTGAAACCCCATTCATGACGCGCAGCACCCCAGAAGGTGCCCGCGACTATTTGGTGCCCAGCCGCGTCTATCCTGGATCCTTTTACGCGCTGCCGCAATCGCCGCAATTGTTCAAGCAGATTCTCATGATTGCCGGTTTCGACAAGTACTTCCAAATCGTGCGCTGCTTTCGCGACGAGGATCTGCGCGCCGACCGTCAACCAGAGTTCACGCAGATCGATTTGGAGATGTCGTTTCCCAGTCAGGAACGCGTCTTTGAGGTGGTCGAGGCATTTCTGGTGGCGGCATTCCGTGAGGCAGGGGTCGACTTGAAGCCGCCATTCCCACGCATGAAGTACGACGATGCCATCCGTAAGTACGGCAGTGACAAGCCTGACATGCGACTGCCTGAAATGATCGATGTGCGGCAGGCATTTACCGAGGAGAACCTGAATGCTTTGACTCTTGATCCGCTGCTACCGTTGGTTGCAGTCCGCATTCCGAAGGTGGGCGAGCTCTCGCGAAAAGAACGCGATGACAACAAACAGCTCTACGCAGCCAGGCAGCCCGCCAAAGTCATCGACGATCTGAAGCGTCTGGAGAAGAGCTTCCCTGATTCGGTCATGAAGCTGCGCGCGGTGTCCGAAGCTGACCCCGACGATCTGTTATTGATCGTGGCCGCAGGGTCGCCGGAAGACCGGTCGGCGGTGGCACTCCGCAAGGCCGCCGAGGCGGTGTACATGTCGGCCGGAGCAGTGCGGCTGGCGCTGGCACAGAAATACAAAGAGAAGCATGGCGCCTTCAATAACAAAGGCAATGCTGATGACTTCCGATTTCTGTGGGTAACCGATTTTCCAATGTTCGAGTATGACGACAAAGGGGCGCGCTGGAACGCCGCGCATCATCCTTTTACGTCGCCGCATGAGGAGGACTTCGGCAAGCTGCTTTCGGATCCTGGCGCTGTGCGCGCGTTGGCTTATGACATCGTCCTTAATGGAACTGAGTTGGGTTCGGGATCGATTCGTATTCACCGCCAGGATATTCAGAAGCAGATTTTCAATGCGCTGGGAATGACTGATGAAGAAGCGCGCTCACGCTTCGGCTTCTTCCTCGAGGCGCTGGAATATGGCACCCCTCCGCACGGCGGCATCGCCTTGGGACTCGATCGCATTGTGATGATCCTTGCCGGAGCCGACAGTCTAAGAGAAGTGATCCCGTTCCCAAAGACGGCGAAGGCGGTGGACATGATGGTGGATGCGCCGACTCCGGTGAGCGCTTCGCAGTTGAAGGAGCTTGGGATAATCGTGAAAGGCTAGTTCACTACGAAGGCTCGGAGACATGGAGGAAGATTGATCGCCAAGAGCTTTAAGCGACTAGTGAGAATCTCAACCTGTCGTGTACGCTGAATGAGGATTTTCTTACTCGTCAGTCTTCCTCCGTGTCTCCGTGGTGAAAACGCTTTTGTCCAAGAGTCTCAATGACTCCATGTTAGCCTGACCGCAATGGGCCGCATCCGCGTACTCTCAGATAATGTCGCCAACAAGATCGCTGCGGGTGAAGTTGTCGAGCGGCCGGCCTCGGTAGTCAAAGAACTTCTTGAAAACTCCCTTGATGCGGGCGCGACGCGTATTCGCGTTGACGTCGAAGGAGGCGGAAGAAAGCTGATCGGGATCACCGACAATGGGTGCGGCATGGGGCAGGATGATGCCATGCTTGCCTTCGAGCGCCATGCGACTTCCAAGATTCATGATGTCGACGATCTGCTGAACATCGATACGCTTGGCTTTCGCGGGGAGGCGCTGCCCTCCATCGCTTCCGTTTCGCGATTCAGTTTGGAGACGCGGCAGGCAAACGACGCTGCCGGTACGCGCATTGAGATCGCGGGCGGCAAGCTGCTCAAAGTGGAAGAGACCGGCGTACCTATCGGCACCGCGATCAGCGTTCGCGATCTCTTCTTCAACGTTCCGGCACGAAAGAAGTTCTTGAGAGCGGAATCTACTGAGCTCTCGCACATTGCCTCGCTCGTGACCCACTACGCATTGGCGCATCCGGATAAGCACTTCGAGCTGCACTCGGCGACGCTCAACATGTTGACTGCGCCTCCAGTGGCGAAGCATTCCGAGCGGCTTTACCAGATCTTTGGGCGCGACACGCTCGATCAGCTCATTTCCGTTGCAGCAGAAGCTGACCTGGAGCGAGCTGGAATTCCCGAGCCTCCACCATGGAGGCGAAGCGAAGATTACAAGCCGCAAGCTCCGGGCAAAGTGCGGCTGCATGGCTTCGTATCCAAACCGGAGCTCCAGAAGCTGAACCGAAATTCCATCTTCGTCTTCGTCAATCAACGACTTGTGCGCGATCGCCTGGTGCAGCATGCTCTAACTGAGGCGTATCGCAATATCATTCCGCCAACGGTCTTTCCTGTAGTGCTGCTTTTCATAGAGATGCCACCAACGGAGGTCGATGCCAACGTGCATCCGGCGAAGACGGAGGTCCGCTTCCGGCAGCAATCGTTCGTCCATGATTTCGTTCGCGATTCGGTTCGCGCTGCATTGATGAAGGCGCGTCCGGTGCCGCAGTTCACTCGCGAGATCGTCGCGCAACCGACGGCGGCGGCTGCGCTCTCACCCGGCGCTGCATTTGTGCACGCGGAGGCTGCCGCAGACCAAGCTTCGGGGTTTGTGCTCACCGCACCAGAGCATCCCCCGGAAACGGCTGCGTTTGCGTTCGATGGCGGCATGCGCATTGACGCCATGGTTGCGCAGTCATACGAGGCCGTGCTCAACGCTCCCCATTCTGAACGCAGTTTCACTGTTAGTCATGACGACTGTGGCCAGACTCTCGAAGAAATCCCCGACCTGGAAGCCGAGAATGCTCCGCAGCTTGCGTCGCTTCGCCCACTGGGCCAGATTCGGGAGTCATTCATTCTTGCGGTGAATCACGACGGACTATGGATCATCGACCAGCACGTCGCCCATGAACGCGTGCTCTTCGAACGTGTGCTCAAACAGCGTCAAACCGAATCCATCCCGGTGCAAAAGATGCTGATGCCGATGGTGGTGCAACTCACGCCGGGGCAGCAGGCTGTCTATGCCGAGATCTCCGACGAACTACAACGCAATGGCTTCGAGGTCGAACTCTTCGGCTCGCGTACAGTCGTGGTGAAAGCTGTGCCCGCCGGAGTGGAGTCCTGCGACGTCGAGCAGATGCTGGGGGAGTTGCTGGTCGAGTTCGAACGCGAGCAGCAGGCAATGAATCTTGACGCGATTCGCCACCGCATTGCTGCGTCGATCGCGTGTCACGCCGCCATCAAGGTCAACATGCCGCTGGAACAGAACAAGATGGAATGGCTCCTCAAGGAACTTGCGAAAACCGAGTGTCCGATGTCGTGTCCGCACGGTAGGCCAGTGGTGCTGCGTTATTCTGTCAAGGACATACAGAGAGCATTTAAGAGAATTTGACGCTAGCTCGGTTGTGTAATTGCGTAATCTGGTAATTGAGAAATTGAAAACCAGATCGTCGACACAATCCTGGATTGTCAATTCCCAGATTGCACAATTACTCCATCTTCATGACTGAACTTGAGCTTCGACATCTGCGACGTGAGAAGTGGCGGCTCGAAGGTGAACCCATTCGCACCATTGAAGAAGCTCGTGAGTTTGTGGATTCCGTCGGCATGTGCCTGATGTATCCCACGCGGCCGATGCCGCTGCTGCCGACGTTCATTGGAGCCATTGCGGGAAGCGATCAGAAGCTACTTACTCGCAACACCGCACTCAACGACCCGTGCGGAATGCAGACGGAAGAACTGCTTGCGCGGCTCGCGCGTGAGAAGTCAGTGCACGAAGCACAATTGCATGGAGAGACGCTGGTGTTGTCCGCGCAGTTGTTTCCGTACTTTTACGCGCTGGCCAGTGATCGAAAGCCTAAGCAGCCGATCGTCAGCCGGACGCGTCCGCTTTCCCAGCATTTGTTCCGCAAGCTGGAAGAGCGCGGCCCGTTGTCGCGTGCGCAGTTGCAGGAGCAGTTGGGGGGCGCTTTGTCGGAAGTCGCTTTGGACCGTACGCTGCAAGAGCTGTGGACTGCACTGAAAGTCACGCGTGTGGATCACAGGAGCGACGGTGAAGACCGGTGGGACGTGTACTACCGCTGGGCTCCCGAAGCCGTGAATGAGGGCGTGCGCCTGTCTGACGCGGAAGCTCTATCCGCGCTCATCTCGAAGTACCTCGATTGCGTAGTGGCTGCGACGCAGGATGAAATCGAGACCACCTTCTCGGCGATCACTTCGCGCACGCGAGTGGCGGAAGTGGTTCGCTCGCTCCTCTCCGCCCGCGAGTTCACTTACACTCCCAGTGAGACTCGCACTCTGATTACAGTAGCGCACAGCATCGCCCGCCCCGAGTCTCCGCGAGCGCAGGTTGATGGCCGAGGAGCACCGCTTGCGCCAAGGAGACGCAATGGCTGACGCGCCCGGCAGTCGTGGATTGGTGATAGCAATCGATGGTCCAGCCGGAGCAGGGAAGAGCACTCTGGCTTCACGGCTCGCGCGCAAGATGGGTTACCTCAACATCGAAACTGGCGCGATGTATCGCGCACTGGCGCTCAAAGCAGTTGAGAATGATGTGGACGTGGATGATGAGAAAGCGCTCCTCGATCTTGCGCTTGGTTCGAAGATCACGCTCGAGCCGCAAATCGATGGCAATCGCGTGAAGCTCGACAATACTGATGTCTCCACGCGCATTCGCGAGAAGGATGTGACCGATGCGGCCTCGCGCGTTTCCGTTCATCCCGCAGTGCGCGAGTGGATGGTCCGTAAGCAGCGCGAGCTGGGCGCAGCCGGCGGTGTTGTGATGGAAGGACGCGACATCGGAACCGCCGTCTTTCCCAAGGCGGATATCAAGATCTTCCTCGATGCCGCTCCGGAAGTTCGCGGCAATCGCCGTTTTCACCAGAATCCCATTTCGGAACCTTCCGCAGCAGTCCTCGCCGAAATGCGTGCACGGGACGAGCGCGATCGAACCCGTCCCGTATCCCCATTAGTGGCGGCAAAGGACGCGGTTCTCATCGACTCCACGAATATGACGCTCGAGCAGGTGATTGAGCGCGCCGAGCAGATCGTGCACGAACAGATCAGCTCACCACGGAGACACGGAGAAAAGCAATCAAGAGAAGGCTAGGCAGCTTACCGAACTTCGGGAAGAACACAAAGCAACAATGGGATTTGCGTTTCTACGTGCCTCTGTGTCTCCGTGGTGAACGGGCCTCATCCTTTGCGTATCTCAATCGTGCCGTGATCAGTAGTTAGCTGCAGCCTGCTTCCACCCTTGCCAACATTGCCCTGGACCACGTGGTCGTCACCGGTTTTGGTTTCATTCAAGGGGAAGTCGGTCTCGAATTCGCCGCGGCTGCTGCGCGCAACGACGGTGAAGCCCGCATTCTCAGGCAGCACAACGTGAATGGCTCCCTGATGATTGCTCACGTTTACGTCTCCGAATGGCGACTTGGGATGAAGCTCGATTTCGCCATGGCTGTTTTCCACCGTGATTGGACCTGAGATGTCTTCCAGGCGGATGTCTTTCGCCCTGGTGCGCACCAGAAAGGAGCCGGAGACGGAGGTCGCGCGCAGATCGCCGGAATCCATTTCCAGGTCGCCAGATAATTTCCCGAGTTCCATATCGGTACGCGTGCTGTGAAACTTTACGGAACGGCCGATATGCGACAGTTTGGTATCGCCAAAGAACTCGCCTTCGAGCAGCACCACGCCGGAGATGTCGCTCAACGTAACGTCATCGGCTCTGCCATCGAGATGGACGTCTCCGGTGATCTGACTGATTCGAATGTCACCCTTGTGGGAAGTCGAGTCGACGTTTCCTTTGACGTCATTTACCTGGACATCGCCATGTGTGGTGCTTATCTTCACATCGGCACCGCGTTGCGAGACATTGACGTCGCCGTGCGCCGTCGTGATCTGCAGAGGAGCTTTCGCAGGAGCCCATATCTCTAGATCGGAGACGACGCGTGGTCCCATAGCAAACCCGATCTGGGCCCGCGGTGCATGTTCGCCGGAGTTGATCCGCAGAATGTTTCCGTCCATTGTCATGGCCGGCTTCTGCTGGCCGTTGAACTTGTTGGCTGCGTCCTGTGACTCGGCGGCGATGCGGCGGTGCACGACCATCTTCACCGGAGCATCTGCCGTCTCGCCCGCGTGTACGGTGATCGACCCATGGTCAGAATCAATCTGAATGCTTGACCCCGCAGTCAGCGGCTGGGACAGCTCTTGTGTAAATTCGTACTTTTGGCCGAAGACTTCATCCCAACCTGGATTCACGTCAACATTGTCGCCGATTGCTTGCCAATTCCAGTGGCGCGCCGAAGACGCAGAGAGTCCCAGCACCACGAATACAACCAGCAGAGCCACTGCCCCGCCGCCCAATCGGGGAGCAGGTCCGCCTTCGCTTCGCGCGATTGCGTACTCAACAATCCGAATCACGCCCAACAGGATCAGCAGCAACGGCCACCAGGTCGCAAAAAGCCAACCAATTCGGGAAGCGCTGATGATGTGCATGTTCGCCAGCAGGAAACACACACCGACGCCAATCAGGATCACCGGTCCGGCCAGCGAGCGTCGACGATATCGACGGTAGTAGCGGGGGTCGAACGGAACTTGGGGCGGTACTTGGGGACTAGCCACGATTCACCTCCGAATCAGGGCCGTTGCCGGAGATCGTCGGCGGGGCCGGTGGAATGTTGGTTCCGGACGGATAGTACGGTCCTGGCTGGATGTGTCCCATATCGGGAGCGGACCGTTGGGCGATCTTCACCACGCCAATCACAATAAGCAGAATTGGGAAACTGCGGCCAAACTGAATAACGTGCAGCTGTTCGAGCAAAAACAGAATGCCGATGGTAATAAGGACAGCAGGTCCCATCAGCGAATGCGACGCGCACCGCAGGCAATGGCACGTGCGATTGCGAACGTAGTAGTCGCCGTAACCGTAGTCAGCCACCGCTAGCTCCTGCCTTGCATCACGCCCATGCGCCGCACTGCCAGCCAAATCCCGATCACAATCAGAACGATGGGCCAGAACTCCGCAGTCCATCGAAACGAGAGCACGCCGAGATTATCCAGCAGCAGCAGAACGCCGAGAGCGATGAGAATGATTGCACCCAACGGCATCCCGCCCGGTCCGCAAGCGCGTTGTGGAGCGAGGGGGTCTGCGTAAGCAGTGGAACCCGTAGGTTGAGCAGCAGCCATCGCCGGATCCACAGCTACGGCCCCAGGATCAGGCGAACTCATTGGAGAGCCAGCCATGGGACCGGCACCCGCCGTTGCCGTGGCAGGAACCGGGGCAGCAGTCGTTCCCAAGCCAAACCCCGCCAGCAATGCGTTTAGTCCGAGATGGTCTGGAATGGGCTGGCCAAGCATGCGGGCCTTGGCTGTGGTGTAGGCGTCAAAGACCATGTAGAAGATCCAAGCCGCGACCAGCATTCCAAACCAATCCGCTCTATCAGCCAAGTGCACGAGGACTGCGAAGATGAATACATGGACGAAGCCTTTGGCGAATTGCCCGTTGTAAAACGCGCCCACGCCGGGAATGAAGCCCAGCACCGCAGCCAATCCGGGACTTGCCGAGCTGGGCGGCGCATTGTAAATCGCAACCGGAATATTGGCGGCAGCGGGAGGAACGGTGCCCTCCAGTCGAGCGGCGAGACAGTCCTGGCAGTAAATCACGCCTCGTACATCGCGCTGGCAGCTTTGGCACAAGCCCTTGCCGCAGGTGCGACAGTACGCTGTTGCCTGTTGGTCGGTGTGGACGGCGCAAGTCATGCGAGTAAGCTCCTCATCGATAAGTCGCTGCGCTGCAAACCGTGCGAGAGCTCGGCCGTGCTGAACTCCTTCATGCTGCTGACCTGATCGCCCGCGGCATTATCGATTGCCGCTCGGCGCAGGCCCAAAATACTGCTATGGTTCAAATCCTTGGTGCTCCATTTCGCGAGCAGCATATTCTGCCGCTCCATACTGTAGTAATTCTGCTTACGATCCCGATCGTTTTGATTTTCGGTCTTGTTGTGGTCTGGCCGGCGTGCCGGTTCCTGCCCTTCAACCGCACCAGTGGCGCGCTTCAACTCCTGCAACCTCGATTCAACCTCGTAGACAAGCCGAATGCTGTAGTAGTAGTGAATCACCCGATTCGTGGTTTCGGTGTACTTGATGGCCGCGGTCTCGCGAATCGCGCTGGGACGAAGATTAATGTGCCGCAAGTCGGCCAGTCGAACGCCGGCAAGGTTCAAGGTCAGCGTGACGGAGAAGATCGCCATGGCTGCGGTCATTGCGAATCGAGGCTCGCGAACCAAAGCGCGAAACGGAGTAGCCAGATCGCCGAGGACCGCCGAGAGCCGCTGCTTCCATCCAAGTTTCGGAGCCGCTGCCAGCGCGGCGCCGGTCTGCATGCTGGTGGCAGCGAGGATGTTGTGCATCAGACTGGGGGACGCTTCGATTTCGCCAAGGGAGTCCAGCCAATTCATTCCCAAACTGGTTTCGTGGAACAATGGACCGCACGTGAGGCATGTCTGGCGATGCGCCTCAAAGCGTCGTTGTGCAGCCCCGGCAAGCACGCCGTCAAGCGCATCACTTAGCAGCGCGTCGAACTCACCACAGGTAAGTTCTGGCACCTTTTCCGGCTTGTCGAATTGGCTGTTCTTTTCCACCTAAACCGCCTGTTTGTTAATACGTGATAAAAGTCGCGCCAGTTCCGCCCGTCCACGATTGATGCGGGATTTTACCGTGCCTTCCGGCACTTTCAGCGCGGAGGCAATCTCTTTGTAGTCCATGTCCTGTAAGTCTCGCAGAATCACCGCCTCGCGCAGATCGGGCGAGACCTTTTGCAAGGCCTGCTGCACCATTCGCTGCGTCTCCTGAGTGGCAAGGCGAACTTGAGGAGATGGGCTTTGATCCTCAATGCGTTCAGATAATGTGGGAGCATCCTGATCGGCAGCCGGGGCTGCGTCGATTGAATCAGTTAGGCGTTCCTGACGGGTCCGGCGGAAATGGTCCACCAACATGTTGCGGGTCAGGGTCGTAAGCCAAGTGGTGAAAGAACCCTTCTCCGGTTCATAGCTGCCCATGGTGCGGTAAAGCCGTATGAAGACTTCCTGGGTTAGGTCTTCGGCATCGCTTTGGGATCCAGTAAACCTGTAGCAGATGTTGTAGATACGCCGATTCTGCTGCCGGACGAGGTCCTCCCATGCCACCGCATCGCCTGAGATGCAGCGCCGGACCAAAGCAGCTGTAAGTGCGTTTTCTTCCAACCGGTTTTGGTTCCTTCTTGGGGCCTGGACTTCGAAGGTCGCTGCTTCAACCTGCGGCAGAGCCAGCTTGGATTGTGACGCTGCTCTGAGATCCACCATGGTTACGACGGACAATGCCGCAACCGAATTAGCCGGCTTCCACTGCGGTGTTCCCGGCACCCATCCAGCCAGCGATGGATGCCTGACAAGCTTGTGAGCCGATGTTGGCTTCACTCCAACCCGCTTCCCAACGGACGGTACCATGCACGCAGGAATCCGTCCCGAGTGGGCCTTCTTCGCCAGTTGAGCTGAATGTCTCAAAGTAGCGGGAGATACGCAGATTCAAAGGCGAAAGTTCAACAGGGATTGGAGTGAGGGATTCTAGCAGTGTACCTACGACAACTCCGTGAAGATCTCGAATGTTTGAAGGAATCGGCAAGCCATGAGTCGCCCTGGTCGCTGGGGTTTACTATTTGATAAAACGATGGATAAAACGCGGAAAATATTTTTTTGCGCTGTTGCAAGCAAAGGGAGTTGCCAGCCAGAATCCCGAGCATATCCCGAGAAATTGACAGGAAAGCGCGAGGTGTGGTCGGGATCGGCGTCGGGATCAATCTCGGGATCCAAGTCGGGATCGGTCGGGATCAAGTTAACCACCCAGTAAACAAATCATGAAAGCTTCGATCAGGCTTGCCAAGCAGCAGCCGACTGTATTTGCAGCACCGAAAGTCAGACTTGCCAGGAATTCCATGTCCGGTTCTCGACAGCCATTTTAGGCGAAACAAAAGCAAAAGTAAATGGCTAAGTAGCTCGATGACAATGTTCGATTTCGAACAGCAGGTTTCAAATCCGCCTCCCAGAGGACGCGATCAGGAGGCTTGTACCCCGTAAGTAATTGAGCCAAGGCCACCAATCTCCTCTTTCGTCTGGCTCTCACAGTGCAATCCTCTCAAGAAGGCATTTGTAGGACGTTCATGAGCTCACTGATTCACGATCTTCGCTACGGCGCTCGGGTTTTGCGCAAGACTCCCGCATTCACCATCGTTGCGGTACTAACTCTCGGTGTGGGCATCGGGGCCAACACCGCCATATTCAGCATTGTGGACGCGGTGCTGTTCCGTCCACTTGCCATGGTGCAGCCAGGGCGTGTGATGCTGCTGCAAGAGGAGTGGCAAGGCAGAGGCAGCGGAGGAGTGTCGCCAGGCAACTTCGGCGATATTCGCGAGCAGAACGGCAGTTTCTCGAGCATCTCAAGCTCGGCGCCGTCCGCGTATAACTTGGCCACAGAAGATGCTCCGGAGCGCATCGACGGCGAGCGCGTGGACGCAGAGTACTTCAAAACCTTCGGCGTATCTACGTTACTCGGGCGGGTATTTACTTCTGCCGAGGATAGTCCGGGCAAAGACTCCGTAGTCGTGATCAGCGAGCGCCTTTGGAGGACTCGCTTTCATGAGGACCGCGCACTAGTTGGGCGAGCGATCCACGTTAACGGCACACCGTTGGTCGTCGTTGGAGTGATGCCGCGCAGCTTTGATCCGCTGTTGAATAAGTCGGATATCTGGATTCCCGCTGCGTACACGCCCGCGCAATTGGCGGATCACGACAACCATTATCTAGAGATTTTTGCGCGCTTGAAAGAGGGCGTCTCGCTCCCGCGCGCTCGCGCCGAGATGAAGGTGCTCGCCGCGAGGCAGCAGCAACGGTATCCGCTGGATGATAAGGATCGCGGCTTCAGCCTCAGGCCGCTGGCTGAGGCGCTTCTCGGCGATCAACGGGTGACGCTGTTCACAGTGCTTGCTGCCGTGGGATTCGTACTGATCATCGCATGCGCCAACATCGCGAACCTGCAACTGGCCCGCGCTCGCGGGCGCCAGAAAGAAGTAGCCGTGCGCGTTGCCTTGGGGGCAAGTCCGGTCCGAATCGTGCGGCAATTGTTGGCCGAGAATGTGGTGCTTGCGGCGATTAGTTCCGGTTTGGGAATTTTGCTCGCCATCGGCGGCGTACGCTGGCTTGTCGCCAGCGCTCCCGCGGGTGTGCCACGGATCGACGAAGCCCGTGTGAATACCAGCGCGCTACTGTTCGCGTGTGCGATCGCGCTGCTCTCCAGTCTGCTCTTTGGTCTGGTTCCGGCATTGCGGTCGGCTGCGGCGCGCCTGGCAGAGAGCTTCCATCATGCTGCGCGTTCGACTGCCAGCCGCGATCGGGTGCGCAGTGTGCTCGTCGTTGGGGAAGTCGCGTTGGCTCTCATGCTGCTGGCAGGAGCAGGACTGCTGGTGCGCAGCGCGATGGTTCTTGCGAAGGTCCAGCCGGGGTTCGACACCACGGATCTGATGGTCGGACGCGTCGGATTGCCCGAACGCGCCTTCCACGATCCCGCAAAAGCGCGGCAGACCTTCGAAGCCTTACTAAACAACGTGGAAGCGTTGCCCGGGGTTGCATCTGCCGCCGTGGTGTCTCGAGCTCCGCTGATGAGTGGTGGGGGCAGCAACGGCCTTATCGCAGAAGGCAAGCCTTTCGATCCTTCGAATCTGGTGAATGCTTCGCTGCGAGTGGTGTCGCCTCGATATCTAAGCACCGCTCGCGTGCCGCTCAAGATGGGCCGAGACTTGACTCCGCAGGACACTCGCGACCGCACTCTGGTGGTGCTGGTGAACGAAACCTTGGCTCGCACCATGTGGCCGGGTGAGAATCCGATCGGCAAGCGCTTCGCGTGCTGTGAGCCGGGTCCCAAAGGAAGAATGGACCCGGTCTGGCACGAAGTGGTCGGCGTGGTTGGCGATGTTCGCGCGTGGGGTTTGGATCAGCAGATTCGGCCGGAGTTCTATATGCCGATCATGCAGATGCCGCCTTCGGCATGGGATTGGATCGGACGGACGATGGATGTCATTGTGCGCACCGAGGGAAGAGCGATCCCGGTTGCCGAATTGAGCTCGGCGGTCGCGAAAGTCGCGCCGGGCGTGCCCATCTATCACGTTTCTACCATGCAGCAGCGAGTATCAAGCCAGCTGGAGCAATCCCACTTCGATACTTTCCTGCTGAGTATCTTTGCCGGCACCGCGTTGCTGCTCGCCGCCATCGGCATCTATGGAGTACTGTCGTACACAGTCGTGCAGCGTACGCGCGATATCGGCATCCGCATGGCTCTCGGAGCGACACAAACCAACATCGCTCACGACGTGCTCTCGCAGGGGTTGCTGCTCACCGGTATTGGATTGGGGATCGGAATCGCGGGAGCGCTCGCTGGGGCCCGCTTGATTCAGAGCATTCTGTATGGAGTACGCCCGACCGACATGCTGACGTTCTGCATCGTCTCCGTGGTGCTCGCATCCGTGGCGCTCATCGCCAGCTATCTGCCGGCACGTCGCGCAAGCCGCGTCGATCCGATGATCGCGCTGCGGCATGAGTAAGAAAGAAGCGAACAGGGAGAGGTTACAGGAACAGGCAGGTCTGAGAACGATCGCACCGTTTAATTTGTTGAAAGCTTGCCTGCAGGCTGTTAATGTTGGGCCCAATAACAAGTTCTGGCCAGTACCGTCATGTCATTCGATTCGCGTAAGCCCACCCGCAGGCGATGAAGGCCGGCATGGGGTTGCTTAGGTTCGAAGGTAAGCACGTAACGGCTGCGTAGCCTGTTGGTGAAATCAAAGAGATCGTTTTCGAAACTCTTGCGCGAGGCAAAAGGTTCGTATTGGCCGCCGGTCATTGACGCTAGTCCCTTCGCGACGTTTTTCCTGGCGGCATTCATCATTATCAGTGAGGGGCCGCCAACATCTAGCGGTGATTGTGCGGGTCTCCACTCGTCCTTGTTTAAGCCGCGCTCCGTGTCTAAAACCTGCGAGAGGGAAGGTGAGAACGGTACGGCATATATCTGCACATTGCTTGTGCCAACTGCTTCCACTACTTGATCGAGCTTAGCTTTGTGGCTGCCATGGTCCCGTGTCTCGCTTATGAGAAGCAGAATGCGTTCGTGACCTCTAGGAAGCTTATCCAGCAGCTTTACGGAGTAGTTGACTGCGTCGAGTATTGCAGCGCCGTGGTCGCCAGGTGAGATGTTTTTTAGATACTCTGCAACCGGCGTTTCATCACGAGTAAACCCGCGAACCGTGCGTACACGACTGTCGAACTGGACCAGCGTGATCTCAGAGATCGTCTCCCCTTCGGCGAGCATGTCGTCCAGCATGGAACCTAGCCGAACGATGCGTGAAAATTCACGCTTTGCTCGTCGGCCGATCTGCAGAGCCACCACAATCGAGACCGGTTCTATGTCGGAACGCTCATCGATCTGAATTGGCTGCTCAACGCCATCATCCTCCAAGGAAAAGTCTTTCGCTTGTAGCCCATAAACGGGCTGGCCATGGGTGTTCCTAACCAGTGCTGGGACGAAGACGATCTGCGACTCACCACGGAAAACAGGGTTGTCTTGCGTCCGCATGCCGAAAGCAACCAGTGCCATCAGTATCGTGCAGAATACCTTGACCGCCAGCCTGATCGGGTTTAAGGTGCGAAGCATGGCCGCGTAGTACCGCCGCTCATCCGAGCTTTAGAGCAGGACGTCGGCTAATTGTACGAATGGGAACTCGCTCAGAGCAAGTATGCTGCGCCACTTTCAATCCCGTTTTGGGCTGACGAAGGGTGTCTTTGCTAAAGATCGCGTGAAGTTCGGCGGAAGGGTACCAGCAAGTGTATGGATTGTGAGCGAGGGAGAAGCCACTCCACACACTGTCATCCCTCGCTCTGGCTGTACGCCATCTACTCCGGGGTTAATTTGATTTGCGGAGCGGGGATCTGCTTTCTGAATAGTAGAGAACAGCAGATCCCCTGGACCGCAAGATCACTGAGTGGGGTGTTAACTGGCTCCGGGCGATCGAAGGGGTGTGTCTGGCAGCATGGCTGTACGGCGTCTTTATCCCACCACTGCTCCGGCTCGTTCTTCTTTTCTTCGGCGGTTGTAGCGCATAGCGATGTTCATGAACACGCTTCCTTTGGCGGTTTCGAAGCACATCACTAGAGCTTCGGTATCTTCGCTGCCGCTGAGACCCTGTTCGGCAGTGTGGGCCACCGGGGGCGAGATCTTGAAGCGGAAGCCTTGATCGTTGAGGCTGGTGACGGCGTTGCCAATCACCATGTTGGCGAGCTCGCAAACCGTCTCGCGCACCAGTCCATCTGAGGACTCGATATCTCCGCCGGCCAAGTGTTTAGCAATTTCCATGGCGGTGGCGGCATCGGTATCAAGAATGATGCGGCCTTCGATGTCGCCGGCGATTTCGACCAGCGCGGCGATGCCTTTGCGGCGATAGCCCTCTTCTTCCATGCTCACATCGCCAACATGGGTGTCGCTTTGCATGCTCTGCGCCAGAACCGCGTCGGCGGAGTTGATAAACGGCTGGATCAGCTCCATCTTCATGGCTAACTCGCTCCTGCTCCGGCGCCTGCGGGCGTAAGCACGTCTTCGCCCATTACGTAGCGAATCACTTCGTATAAGACATCGGCCTTGACCGGCTTTTGCACAAAGTGCCGCGCGCCTTTTTGCAGAGCGGCCACGATGTTCTCCTGATAGCCGACCGAGGAGACCATCACTACGCGTGCCTGCTGATACTGGCGGATGATACGCTCGGCGGCTTCGATGCCTTCCATTTGCGGCATGGTGATATCCATCAGCACCAAGTCGGGCTGCAAACGTTCGTATTCGGTGATGGCGGTGCAGCCATCGCCGGCTTCACCGACGACTTCTCCGCCGAACGATTCCAGCATCTTGGCAATGTTCTTGCGCGCGAAAATCGAGTCGTCCACGATCAGATAGCGCACCGGCTTGTTGTCTTTGCTTCGAACTATGGCCGCAAATTGTTCCATGTCGATTCTCCTGTTTGCGTGTTCCTGCCGGACTCTGGCTCCGGCATAATCCAAATTCATGCCTCCACCGCTGCTGTCTTGCTCGGACGTCGGGGAGCTGGGCTGGCGCAATGCCGGATCAGCAGGTTTGCCAGTGAGTCCAGCGATACGACGCGCATGGCGTGTCCGCGTTCAATTCCCGCTTTGGGCATTCCAAAGACAACACAGGAATATTCGTCCTGTGCGACGGTCAGTCCGCCAGCGGCCTTTACCGATCCCAATCCTTCGGCTCCGTCTTCGCCCATGCCCGTCATTAAGAGCCCCATCGCCTTGCTTCCAAACTCCTGCGCGACTGATTGAAACAAAACATCGACCGATGGACGATGTCCGTTCACCTTCTCGTCATCCCCGAGTACCGCGACATCGCCCAAGGGCATACGGCGCACCCGCAGGTGGCGATTCCCCGGACAGATCAGTGCGCGTCCGGCTAGCAATACATCGCCGGAATGGGCCTCCTTTACATCGATGGCGCAGCATTCGTTCAGCCGTTGCGCGAACATCTCGGTGAAGCCCTCGGGCATGTGTTGCACGACGAGAATCGTGCCGGCAAAATCTCCGGGGAGTTGCGAGAGCACGTATTGAAGGGCATTGGGGCCGCCGGTCGAGATTCCGATGGCAACGATTTTTGTGGGAGGCTGCTGCGAGGGCTGCTTCGATTTCTTGCCGCGCAACTTTTCGGGCAGAACCATTGGCGCCGTGGCCGCTCCGGATTGAGCCGCGACTTTCACCTTTGCGACGAGCTGCTCGGCAATACTCTCCATGCCCGCCCGCGACGTCTCAGAAGGCTTGGGAACGAAATCAAATGCGCCGAGCGAGAGCGCTTTGAATGTCGCGGACGCACCATTCACGGTGTGAGCGCTTACGACCACCACCGGCAGCCGGCAACTGCGCGTGATCTGGCGGAGGGTCTCCATGCCGTCCATCCGCGGCATATCGAGGTCAAGTGTGATCACGTCAGGCTTGAGCTCCTCGATTTTTTTCAATCCAAAGCTGCCATCCATCGCCGTACCTACAACTTCAATCTGAGGATCCCGCGCCAGAATGTGCGGAATCAGTTTTCGCATCAGGGCTGAATCATCGACTACCAGTACTCGAACCTTGGGGCCGCTCACGCCGTGACCGCCTCCGCATATGCCGGCATTTTCCCGAACTTGGCTACCACTGCTGAGAGATTCAGAATCAGCACCACACTTCCATCTCCGAGAATCGATGCTCCGCTGACCAGATCAGTGGACGTTAGATCGTCGTCAAGTGCCTTGATCACTAACTCCTCTTCGCCCACAAGACGGTCGACGATCAGGCCGAACTTGCGATCGCCAATGGCTGCGACGATGACAAAGATCTTGTTGTTCAGACCGACAGGGCCGGGATGTACGAGTTGCCCCATGCGCACAAGCTGGAGCACCTGGTCGCGAAGCTGCATGACCTCGTGCTGATCGACACGATGGACGTCGCTGGCAGATGCGCGCGAGATCCCAATCACTGATGCGAGTGGAATGGCATAGAGCTTATCGGCGACGCGGAACATCAGCGCCTTGATGATGGCCAGTGTGAGCGGAACCTTTAGAAGAAAAGTTGTTCCCTCACCCGGCTTAGAGTCGATTGAGATCGTGCCTTTCAACCGCTCAATGACCGACTGGACGACATCCATACCCACGCCGCGCCCGGAAATTTCCGTAATATGTTCGGCGGTGCTGAGGCCGGGATGAAAGATGAGGTGCGAGGCATCGTTGTCAGATATGTGTTCGGCTTCGGAGTGCGTTAGCAGTCCCTTTTCGACAGCTTTGCTTACGAGCTTGTAGCGATCGATTCCGGCACCATCGTCGGAGCATTCGATGATGATTTGATTGCCCTGATGATAAGCATTGAGATGGACAGTGCCTTGAGCCGGCTTTCCCGCCGCCAGGCGCTGCTCCCTGGTTTCGATTCCATGATCGACTGAATTGCGCACCAGATGCGAAAGCGGCTCGGTGAGCATGTCAAGGATGCTCTTGTCGAGATCGGTCTCTTCACCCGCGACTTGCAGGGACACGTCTTTGCCGCAAGCTTTTGCCACATCGCGGACGATGCGCGGCAGCCGGCGGAAGAGTTGCTCCACCGGCACCATGCGGATTTTCATTACCGACTTCTGCAGATCGTTCAGCACGCGTGCCTGAAATGCCATGGCGTCAGCGAACTTAACGCGCAGCGGGTCTTTGCGAAAGCGCTTCTCAAACTCGGTCATGCTCTGCATGAGCATTGACTTGCCAATGACCAGTTCCCCAACCAAATTCAACACGGCGTCGATTCGATCGGCGTCAACCCGCAATTTGGTGATGTCCGGAATCTGCGATGAGGTGGCACTCTCATCTGGAATCACTTCACTATTTACTTCGGTTTCGAGTGCCTTGCTCAAATCGTGATCGGTAACCACAGCCGCTGCTGGTTGTGGGTCTTCTGACGCCGCTGCGCTCACAGCCTCGGCGATCACGTCGGATACAACCGAAGGAATCCGGCACTTCTTCTCAAAGGTATCGATCGGTTGCAAGCTCGCAACGGCAAATTCCATGACGTCGATCTGTTCGGGCAGCACTGAGGAGTCGGGGAAAACTCCGAGCACGTCCCCAAACTGACAAAGCACATTCTTTACGAGCTGCATAGCCGCAGCTTTCATGGGGCATGCGGGATCGACGGCCAGAGCAAGGTTGTAAACATTTTTCCCTTGGCGCAGCGCTTGCCCGATCGCGATCTGCTCGTATTCCGTCCAGGCAAAACGCCCAGTGAGTTTGTAGGGAACGATATGTTTCGGTTCTGGACGGGCAACGAGCTCGCGAATCCTCTCGCGTAGTGGAGCAGGCGACGGTGGTGAGCCAATACCGCGGTGTGCAGCGAGCATCGCAGCGAAAGTGTCCGCTGCGCTCAACACAATCTCTGCTAACTTACCATTGCTGCCGGCCGCGATTTCCGGTGTGAGCACGTCTTCGAGTTCATGAGCGAGGCTGCTCACATCCTGGAATCCACATGCGGCCGAGTCTCCCTTGAGTGTGTGAATGGTGCGTCGCACTTGGCGCACCAATTCGGGATCACCGGGGCTCCGTTCGAGCTTCAATCCTTCTTCGTTGAGCGTCTGCAACAGCTCCGACGCGGTTTCAAAGAAGAGCTCTTTCAACTCGGATTGCCGTTCCTCGGAAAAGAAGCTCAAATGTTGGCCTCGATTCTTTGGTAGGCAGTGCCGTTGTTCTGATGAA
Source organism: Terriglobales bacterium (assembly GCA_045808065.1). Classification (GTDB taxonomy): domain Bacteria; phylum Acidobacteriota; class Terriglobia; order Terriglobales; family Acidobacteriaceae; genus Gp1-AA112. The sequence goes on from JBJMGD010000007.1 coordinate 61,215, forward strand.
TCATGCGGAACTTGTCAGTAAGCCCAAAAAGGCTTTCGGCGTGTCCGACAAACAAATAACCTTCCGGATTGAGACAACGATAGAATTTCTCGATGAGCCGTTTCTGCTCAGCTTCATCGAAATAGATCATGACGTTGCGGCAGAAAATGAGATCGTTGCGTTGCGGCAGGAACTCTGTCTTCAGATTATGGAAGTCGAAATGGACAAGCTCTTTGACCGTCTTCTTTACGAGGTATCGGTCGCCGAATTTGTCGAAGTAACGCAGTCGGTAGGTGTAGTCAACCGGTTCCATTTGCGAATCGGAGTACGACCCTTCCTGCGCGGTACGCAACGCAGCATAGCTAATGTCTGATGCGAGAATCTCCACTTTCCATGGTGGAGGAATCAGCGGCTTCGGAGAGGGCATCTCAAACGGCAAAGGATTGCGAAGATAGTAGTAAGCCAGCGCGTCGCATATCTGCATGGCCATGGTGTAAGCCTCTTGTCCGGTGGAGCAGCCCGCGCTCCAGCATCGCAGCGTCCAGTCTCGGCGTCCTTGTTTGCGCTGCAGGACGTCTTCGAGAATGGATTTCTGAAAGAGGTCAAGTTGTGGGCGATTGCGAAAAAAGCTGGTTTCGTTAACGGTTAGATTTTCCAGCAACGAGCTGAGCTCCGGTTTGCCGCTGCCGCTGGTGAGCAGGCGATAGTAGCTGTAGAAGGTGTCGAGGTTGCAGGCCTTGAGCCGTCTTTGCAGGCGATCTTGCAGAAAATGTATGCGGCGCTCGTCGAAGTGCATGCCGCACTCCTGGTAGACGAGCGTCTGCAAGAGCTTGAGCTCGGCATCGCTGATGCTGACCGGAACAGTAGAGCTAGCCATTGATCTCTCTTGAACTGCTGTTCACCATTCGGATGATGTAAGCGCCCGGCGGACGCTCGGATATTTCAAGCCGTGGTGGCGACGGGCATATCGCCAAGTCGCTTGAATTCACCTTTCTCTAGTACTTTGCTGAGGTCGATAAGAATCACGAGTCGGCCGTTCAGCTTACCTACGCCGGTTACGTACTTCAGCTCGTTCTCTCCGAAGACCTCGGGCGACGCTTCGATGTCGTGGGGAGCCACGCGAAGCACTTCCGAGGCTGCGTCGACGATCAGCCCAACCACTCTTCGCTCGATTTCTGCCACAAGGATTCGATTCTTGCGGGTGGACACGATCTTGGATTCACCGAAACGCTTGCGCAGATCGATGACGGAGATAATCTTTCCGCGCAAATTGATGACTCCTTCGATATAGTCCGGCGCGTCGGGCACAGAGCTAATGTCGGGAACGCGGACGATTTCACGCACGAGATTGATAGGCACACCGAAAGTCTCGTTGCCGATGCGGAAGCCAACCAGTTGAAGGTCTTTGGCCATAGATTTCTTTTCAGTGCGTTAACTCGTCGTTGTCGCGTAGCGCGAGAGGCTCTTACGCTCGTCGCCGCGCGAGTTCACGTTGCTCTTGGCTCGGCGATGTCCGTTGCCGTTCACTGACTCGATCACGAAACGGTCCATCGAATCGAGCAGCGAGCGCGACATCTTGGACATCTGCTCGGCCGAAGCCGCCAATTCAGTAGAACCGGAGGTCGAACGCTGGATGAGCTCGCGCATCTTTTCCATTGCACGAACCACAGCCTGCGCGCCCGACGCTTGCTCTTCCACGGAAGAATTGATCTCATGCGTAATTTCGTTCAGGCGAGTGGTAGCCTTGGCAATTTGCGATGAGCCATGCGACTGTTCGTTGGTGGCGGCCCCGATCTCCTGCGCGAATTTGTAGACCTCGGTGACGACGTTGGAGATCTTTTTGAGCGCGGTGCTCAGATCAGTGCCTTGCGTTAGACCGTCATTGACGATGGTGGTGCTCTTCTCCATGTTGTCGACAGCTTTGCGTGCTTCCTTCTGGATGTTCTCGATTACGTCAGAGATCTCGCGCGTAGACTGCGCCGACTTTTCCGCCAGCTTGCGGACCTCGTCGGCAACTACGGCGAATCCGAGGCCGTGCTCGCCCGCGCGAGCCGCCTCTATCGCGGCGTTCAACGCGAGCAGATTCGTCTGTTCGGCTAGGTCGTCGATGACTTCGACAATCTTGCCAATCTCGTTGGCGCGTGTGCCGAGCGCTCCAATGATGTGAGATGAATTCTGAATAGAGCCGTGGATGCGATTCAAACCGTCAGTGGCTTTCTCCATGGTCTGAATACCCGTGTGAACTTCTTCGCGGGAGCGCTGCGAGATGTCGAGCAGCACCTTCGCGGTATCCGCGACGCGCTGGATGGAGGCGACCATCTGATCAATGGACGCTGAAGTTTCACTGACACTCGAGGCTTGTGTCTGCGTGTTCTTCACCATGTTTTGCACGTTGATGCTCATCTCGTGCATGGTGCTGGTGACCTCGTCGATGGCAGAGGCCGCTTGAACGTTGATCTTGGCCGATTCGTCCGAAGCGCTAGCTACTTCATTGGAGCCGCCGGTCACCTGAGATGCGCTGTCGCGCACACTCTTCACCAGCTCGCGCAACCCGATCGTCATTTCCAGGAAGGCCTTGCCCAGAGTGTCGCTCTTGGAACGGGGCTGCACTTCCAACGTAAGATCGCCGCCGGCAATAGCCTCCGAAACTGCCGCCATCTCCTTCAGGTAGGCGATCATCTTGTTGAAGCTCTTGCCCAGTTCGCCGACTTCGTCTCTGCGCTCGATGTCGATCTTCTGATCGAGATCGCCCGAGTCACCAATTTCTCGGGCAACTTGAATCAGATGCATCAGCGGGTCGGTGATCGATTTGTTCGTCTTGGACGCGATCACCAGCCCGCCAGCAAAAGCAGAGAGCGCGAGGATACTCGTCAGCCACGTGATGAGTGTGCTCTTGAACCCATCGCTGGATTGCTGGTGCAGCAGTACCGCTTCGGTGGCGGCCATGGTTTGGTCAACAGGATCCTTGACATTCTTGAGCCAGTCGGCTGGGTTCTGCTGGAGGTAGAAGATTTGTAGATCTGCTACGGTCGCGTTTCCGGAATCAACCTGCTTCCGCTTCTGGATCAAGGGAACTGCGAAGTGTTCGAGCCAGTCGTGCTCGGCTTCATTCAGGCGCTCAAGCGGAACGCGCTCCTCAACCGTGGCATTCGCTTCGGTGGCGTGGATAGCGTTGTCGACCTCATAGGCTCCGTTCAGGACCTTCTCCGCTTCCCTCGAGTCGCCGCTCAGCAAGTAATTGTTCAGGTGGATTTGGTTTTGGCTCAGTTGATATTGGAGGGCAGAAGTGTCGCGCAGCAATTGGAAGGAGCGGTTGGTGTTCTTCTTGGCCGCGTGCTCGCGTAGCAGTGCACCCAGATTGGCCAGCCCCAGCATGACTACCAAAGCGATCATGCCGCCAAAGCCCCAGTAGAGCTTTTTTGCGATTGTCATTGCTTCTCCACCTGCAAGTCTTTTAGTTAGCGCCGTTAAAGCGAATCTCCACAATTTCGGTTCCTTCGGCGCCAGGCTCAAACCGCCATAGCTTCACCGCACTTTCGGCGGCATCGATGAGCAGGGGATGCCCGCCCAACGGCTTCACCGATTTCACCTGTCCGTTCGCGGCTATGAAGACCTCGAGTTTTACTGATCCGGTCACGTTCATCTTCCGGGCTAGCACCGGATATTGAGGGCTGACTTTCGATTTGATCTTTCGTGTTTCGTCCCCGTGGCTGAAGGCAGTGAGCCCGAAAATGAAAGCAAGAAGTGCAAAAGAGTAAAGGCACTTACGGAAGAGTTTGGACACAACGGTCTCCTGTGAGATGAACTCAGCCATAAGAGTGCAAGGAACATGCCACCAGGGCGCAGATGTGACCTCGGTAACCCGCCACGTCCTAAGTCTCTGATTTTGGATGCTTTACTTCTTTCGGTAATGGGTAAGCTCGCTTGGCCGAGAAAGGTAGCGTGTCTCACGACCACCGAGTCTGCCTGATCTCAGGTCTCAAGGTGAGAAGACCTGCGGGAAAGTAACCGGTTACCTTAGGTGCTCGCAATCTGTCTTTCGCGTTGACTCAAAATGAGAATGCAAGCTAACGTCGCAACTTCAGATTGTTCGTTTTGAGACGGACGTTCAGCATGGATCACTTCTTAGCCACGAGATCAACTAATGCGACGTCGCTGCCGGCAGCCTCTGCGCGATCCCTGGAGACGTTTACGCGAGGGGCGGGACCGAGCCGAGATTTGGCCGAGATTTTCGATTCGATGGCTGACTTGATGCTGCTGCACGATGAACGTCAATGCGTGGTGCGTGCGAATCGTGCTCTCGCGGAGAAGTTGAGCAAGCACCCAGCTGAGTTGTTGGGAGTGCCGGTGCGGGACCTGTTTGCTCTTTCGTCCAATGTTCCTGCGTGTCCCTTTTGCCTAGACGTCACCGGCAACCGATTCCGCGAGGAATTTCGAGAGCCTAAGACCGGCAGAACCTATCTGATTTCGTCATCGCTCTTGCGCAGGATCGGTGAAAAGTCGCAAGACGTCGTGCACGTCCTCAAGGAGGTCACCTCGAGCCGCAGGGCCGAGCGCCTGTACCGTGAGTTGTTCGACAACATCCAGGAAGGTGCATACTTTTCAGCCCCGGACGGGCGGCTTTTGGAAGTGAACGACGCCTTCGTGCGCATGCTCGGCTACAAGAGCCGAGAGGAATTGTTGAACGTCAGTGCTCACGATCTGTATGTTGACCCTGGCCAACGAGAGATCGTGAAGTGCGCGCTTCTTCAATTTGGATGCCTCAGAAACCACGAAGTTGCATTACTGCGGCGCGACCGCTCGATCATCTACGTTCTGGAAAATAGTTTTGTGGTTCGCGACGAAATTGGACAGCCACTTGAATATCGCGGAGTCGTGCTCGACATCACCGAGATGAAGCACGTGCAATCGCAACTTCAGCGTGAGCATGAATTTAACCTCGAAATCCTGAATCACACGCACAGCCTGATCTCGGTTGTGGATACAAGCGGCGTGGTGAGCTACGCGAATCGGCGATGTTGTGAAGTGGTGAGCGGCACCCAACGTAATCTCGTGGGGTCGCGTCTGGAAATGATTGTGTTGCCGTCGCATCGACCGCTGCTTCGAAAAGCACTGGGAACGGCGTTCGGGGGAACGGCAGTAAATAACCTGGAGCTTTCGCTGGCATGCGGGAATGAAATCATCGGCAGCTTTTCCATCAATCTAAGTCCGATGAGGACTGCGAGGGATGAAGTAAACACTGTCGTGGCGGTGATGAATGATATCACCGATGTCGCGATGCTGCAGACGAAGCTCGTGCACACAGAGAAGATGGCCGCCGTCGGTCAACTTGTTTCTGGCGTGGCACATGAAGTCAACAATCCTCTCACCGCCATTATGGGATTTGCCGATTTGTTGCTGGAAAATCCTGAACTAGCTTCCGACATAAAGGATCATTTGCGGGTAATCGTGCATGAGTCGCAGCGTACGCGCGAGATCGTCCAAAACCTGTTGAGTTTTGCGCGCCCAACCATTCCAAACCGGCAACCGGTGAACGTGAATGAGATTTTGCGTCGCACCATTGCGTTGCGCTCTTACGACATGAGTAGCCGCGGAATCGAATTCGCCGAACATTTCGATTCGAGACTGCCCGAGACTGTCGCCGATGGACACCAATTGCAGCAGGTGTTTCTAAACATTCTGAACAACGCGTGCGACGCGGTGTGCGAAACCCAAAGGCGCGGAAAAATCGTGATCACTACCGAAGCCATGGCGAACTCGGTGGAAGTGAAGTTTTCTGATAACGGAACCGGCATCAGCAATCCTGACCGGATTTTTGATCCGTTTTACACGACAAAAGAGGTGGGCAAAGGTACAGGTCTTGGCTTAAGCATCTGTTACGGAATCGTGCGGGAGCACAGCGGCGAAATTCTTTGCTTCAATAATCAGGATTCGCTAGGCGCAACTTTTGCAATTCGACTGCCGGTTGTTCAAAGGGCCGAAGGCAGAGCCAAGGCGGCTGCTGGTTAATTGAATGAGAGTGGGAAAGTCGGACAACAGATGAACAAACTTCCGCTGCTGGTGATCGAAGATGAAAGCGCGGTGATGTCCTTCTTGCGTGCTGCGTTGGAAAGAAATGGATACCGTATCGTCGGCGCCTCGTCCGGAGCAGAAGGACTGAAACTGTTAGAAGACGGGAGTTACGGAGCGGTAATTTCAGACATGCGCACGCCAGGGGGTATCAATGGCGCCGATGTTCACACCTGGATACGTACGCACCGTCCGGAATTGTCACATCGCATGTTGTTCATCACCGGTGACACGGTGAATCAGGAAACGATGGCAATCCTGGAAAAGACTGGCGCTCCGTGCATCGAAAAACCCTTTCGAGTGGCGCAGTTGTTGAGGAGCGTGGAAATGCTGCTTGCGGGTGACAGCCGATGAGCAATGAGAACTTCCATCTCATGATCGTGGATGACCAGGAGAGCATTCGCAAGCTGTGCATGACGGTGGGGAGTTCGCTTGGACTACGTTGTACCCAGGCCGAGAGTGCGGAGTCGGCGCTGGCCCGGATAGATGCTGAGGCCCCAGAGATGATTCTGGCGGACCTGATGATGCCCAACATGTCAGGTCTCGACTTCCTAACCGAAGTCAAACGCACTCTGCCCCACTCCGAGATCGCCATCATGACCGGGCACGGATCCATTGAAACAGCTGTCCAGGCGATGCGTCGTGGGGCCTACGACTACATCACAAAGCCCTTCCGCATTGAAGAATTGAAGCTCTTGCTGCAACGCATGCAGGAAAAGGTACAACTGGTAACCGAGAACCTGTTTTTGCGAGAGCGTGTAAGCACCGACATGGACCTGAACGGTATTGTCGGTTCCTCGGCAAAGATTCAAGACCTTATGCGCATGATTGCGCGACTGAAGGACACGCGGACTCCGGTGCTAGTTGCCGGAGAGAGTGGAACGGGAAAAGAGCTGATCGCTCGCGCAATTCATTTTCGCGGCCAATATGCAAAACGTCCATTTGTCGCAGTCGATTGCGGTTCTCTCGTTCCTACACTGATCGAAAGCGAGCTGTTCGGATACGAAAAGGGAGCATTTACCGGGGCTGCCAAGAGCAAAGAAGGACTCTTCGAGAGCGCCAATGGCGGCACCATCTTCCTGGATGAGATTGGTGAGCTGCCTCTGGAAATGCAAGCAAAACTTCTCAGGGTCTTGCAGGAAAAAGAAGTCCGACCCGTCGGCAGCAATACTAAAGTGAAGGTCGATGTGCGTGTTATCGCCGCGACCAATCGGGATTTAGAGGCTGCCTATCGCGGAGGTACTTTCCGTAAGGACCTCTACTTTCGTCTCAATGTAGTAACCGTTCATCTTCCACCTCTGCGGGAGAGAAAAGCAGATATTCCCGCTTTGGTCCACTGGTTCTTGAATAAGTTTGCGCCCCAACAACCCATTCAGATTACTCAAGCAGCCATGCAGGACATGCTTCAGTACGATTGGCCCGGGAACATAAGAGAGTTGGAGAACTGCGTCGAACGCGCAGTCGCGCTTGGGAGCCAGAACGTGATCGATGTGCACGATCTGCCGCCCGCCATTCGCCGGCTTTCGGATGATGGCGAAGCTCGGGTTGAGACTGGCACGATGAATCCCACCGACCTCGAAGAACTGGAGCGCGAGACCATTCTGCGGGTTTTTGAGCAGACTAAAGGAGACAAGGCGCTCACCGGACAGATGCTCGGTATCAGTCGTGCCACGCTTTATCGCAAGTTGAGACGTTACAACATAGGTCTACTGGCAAAGGCGAGTGCTGTTGCCACCACTCCGAACTAAGCTTCCACAGGATCAAACAGTGAGACTGCTGTTTCACTGTGAGACGCGGGCGCGTGATTCACATCCGATCTCGGTGGCGTCCCGCAAAAGAATCAATCGTTTGTAGGTCAACTGCGTTTGGCATGCGCTTTGCACTTCTCTAAGGGTCGCAGTTTGTCTGGACCACATTGTGAGGGCGTTATGGCTTTTCTCCGGCATGCAGGAACGCGATCCCTAAGCGGGGATGTCGAGGGAAAAGCGCGCAAGGATGCAACCAGCGGAGAGCTTGAACGTTTGGCGCAGTTTTTTCCGCATGGAACCAGGGTGAAAGTGCCAGTTGAAGTTGAACGATTTCCACTAGGTTCTTCCGAACCTATGACTACTGTTCTCGAATACGGAACATCGCGGGAGGTGATCTTCCGCTGCGGACTGCCGATGGAGTTCGGTGAGAGATTGAGGCTCACGAATAAAGATGGATCTCTCTATGCAGAGGCCGAGGTGACGGCGGTGCAGATTGGATCGTCACAGACCTTAGTGGCTGCGCGGTTTGTGACGGAGATCTCAAATTGGATCATCAAGGCATGAGCACCGCGACGGTTTCTTTGATCGAGATCGCAGCAGAGTGGAGGACGGCTCGCAGGCTGTATCCATTTTATTCAGCTCTGATTCGGGAATTTCAGCTTGAAATAGCACACTGCAAGGAACTGGAGAATCCAGTGGACCGGGCTGAGCGAGATGTGCTCGAACGCGTGCGCAAGTGGTTTGGCTCGATCGATCTTCAACTTCAAGTCGCGCAGATGCGCCAACTTCTTCAAACCCAGCGCTTCGGTGAGGAAGAGATGCTGCGCGCGCTGCTGCTTCGGCATCTGCCTCAACCTCAGCGCGATGAAACTCTGCGTGACAAGCTTGACTATCTGCTGGTGCAGTATTTCGCCGCAGTTGCACCTCATCATCCGCACGACGAAGAGGTTGCCGGTTCGGAGCTGCAAGACGCTCTACGTCCTGTGCTCGGGTACGTCGACTTGCGTCAATTTCCTTGGACGAAAGAACTCGACAGGATTGCGGATGCGGTCGATCACTGTGCCACGCTCGCGGAATTACTTCAGAGCGGGCTCGTAGAGCTGGGGCGCAAGACCAAGCGAGACTTGGGCGACGCGTACTTCACCCCTGAGGCGTTGATCCAGATCACCCGATTCAATTTTCGTCTGCGGCTCGGCTTCTTTCGCCTTATGCACTCGGATCTGCACGCCATTCGCAAAGCCATTCAGGACCTCGAAAGCATGAACGTCGCCAGCGTCGATTGTCGCGAAGCAGGTCTGGGCTCCGAAGAGCCTCTCGCCACGATGAGAACGCTGTGTCATCAGTGGAAGAAGCCGTTTCGGGAGGCGTATCAGGTAGGACAATCGTTCCGGCAACTCGGCATTATCCGCAACATCGTGGTCGCTGCTGCCGTAAGTCGGCAAGGAGGTCAGACTCCGCCGTTGGCCAAGGTGGTGAGCATGCCGGCTGAGCAGATCTCAACTACACCTAAGCCACCGGCATTCATCGATAAAACTGGTGACAAAGATGACGATCACTACCTAACTTCACTTGAACAGGTGGTGGAATCGATTGCCGAACAACTTTTCTCGAACAAGCAGAAGAGCAAAGTCTCCACGGTTGTGCTTGGACACTCGAAGGAGATCCTTGCTTCCTGGGAGGTGAGCGCCTTCGTGCGTGGCGGCGATGCCTTCGGCAAGGCGATTCAACGGGCCGTCGCAGCACGTTGTCTCCTTTCGGAGTGCGTGGCCAACATCGACGGGAGCTCTAAGCATAGCTTCTCGCAGGTTCTGGATGGTGCGCACGTGCAGGCAGCGTTGATTCAGGAGCAGGTAGCCAAAGCCAAGGACTGCGGGGACATCGATTCTGCGGTCGGTCTCGCGGCAACTGCTAAGCGTTTATTGGCGGTGATCGACCACACGGAGAAGTTGAAAGCATGAAGCCGAACACTAACGGGACGAGCGCGCCTCATCGGCTACTGGTGATCTCCGATGTGAGCGGATTTTCGCGCGATTTAATGGCTCGTTGGCAAATGCAGCCGCAAGTCCCGGAGTTTACCGCTTTGAGCAGCGATCTTTTGCCAGCTGCCACGGCCTCGCAGTTTCAATTGAGCATCGCTGGAGACATCAGACCGGAACGTTGCGCTGAGATCCTCGCATGCTTGAATCACGCACGAACTTCTGGGATTTATGTGGCAGTAGCCGGACAGTCGGTGCATATGCTTCGACGCGATTACCCGCGAGTTCTTGTGGTTCCGCGTCACGATGCATGGCTCGACACTTTAGTTTTGGTCGCGGAGGAGATGCTGAAGCGGACCGAGATTTTGGCTCACATTGAACAGCTGGAGCAGAATGCGCGAACGAATCAGACGCATTCCGTTCTCGGAAGGTACATGGTTGACACGCGGCACGGGTTCAATAATGCGCTCACTTCGGTATTGGGCAATGCCGAACTGTTGTTGCTTGAGGCGACGGTTCTTAGTCCGGAGATGCGGGAACAATTGGAAACACTACACGCGATGACGCTGCGCATGCACGAAATGATGCAGCGCTTCACGTCGCTGGAATCCGAAATGCACTGCGCGGAAAAATTGGTGCAATCGGAAAAGACGCCGGACTCGCTTTCGTATGCAGCTGGAATTTGATGGGAAGAAGTTGGTAAACCAGTGAAGAAGATCCTTATAGTCGACGACTCGCTCGCGGAAACGAAGCTCATGGAGTCCGTGCTCCAAAAGGCCGGATATTGGCCGATTGCGATTCAGGACCCGCGAAAACTCGAGGCCACCATCGCCGCCGAGCGGCCTAGCCTCATTTTGATGGACGTTGTTATGCCGGAACGCAATGGCTTTCAGGCGTGCCGTGAATTGAAGGGAAGCACTGAATTTAGTTCCATACCGGTCGTAATCGTTAGTTCAAAGAATACCGACAGCGATAAATTCTGGGCGCAGCAGCAGGGCGCCGACGGATACGTCATTAAGCCCTTTACTCCCGCCGAGCTGCTGGGAGCGGTGCAGAGGTTTTTTTAGATGACTGAAGACTCCAATATCCGGGAGCAACTCGACGCGGTTTCGCCAGAGCAGCCTGACCTGCTGGGTAATTTTCCAGATGGAGAGCGCCCAGTCGAGCGGCAGTATTGCATCTTCCGCGCCGGGCGCGAGCGATTCTGCTTATCGGTCCTTGAAGTCGAGGAGGTTGTCGAGTGGCCACCTGTGACGCACATGCCGCTGGCGCCCGGTTTTCTGATGGGAATCTTTAACTTGCGTGGCTCGATCGTGCCGATCGTAGATATCGCAGTTACCGAAGGGCGGCGCGCTGATTTGTCACCTCGGCACGTGGTAGTTGCATCTCTCGAGGGCGACGACACGCACGAGGATGTTCGGGTAGGCATCGCTTCGGATGAGGTGTTTGGAACTTTCAGTACGTCGGAGCCGCTGATCCTCGCGGATGCGCCCCGCGACGTGCCGCACTGTTGCGGCATGTTGAGGTATGACGGCAAGCTGGCTCTAACGCTGGACTTGAAGCGGTTAGTGGAAGTATTTCCGGTTCCGGTTATCTGACCAAGTTGGAAATTGAGAAGTTTAGGTTTTTGGAGGCGGTTATGAAAGGTCGGCTGAATCAAGCCATTTGGACGCTGAGCATGATCAATGCGGTCGCGCTCTTTACCGTCCTTTATCTAGCGTACTCGGCAGGAGCTCACGCTAACGGGCTCGGCATTGGCGACGTGATGTCGGCGCCGGGCAAGGGACCTGCGCTCTTCTTCGCGGCGGCAATCGTCTGTCTCGGAATGACACTCATGCTGCTGTTTCGGTTGTCGAATAAGGTGGCCAGACCAGTGAGCGAGCTTGTCGACTACTCCCACAAGTTTGCCGCCGGCGAGTACAGCAGCCGGCCGCACATTGATTCCGACGACGACTTCGGACTAATTGCGGAAAATTTCACGCGCAGCTCCGAGCGCATCAGCCGCGCCGTTCACAACCAGGAGGCTCAGGAGAACCTGCAGAAGAGCGTTACGGAATTCCTGACCGTCGTGAGCCAGATCGCCCGTGGTGATCTCACTCTGCGTGGCCGGGTTACGAACGACGCGCTCGGGAACGTCGTCGACTCCGTGAACTACATGCTTGACAACTTCGCCAAGGTTCTCGAGCGTGTGCGCAAAGCGGCAATCGACGTTTCGTCCAGCGCCAACGAGATTCTGCTTTCCTCTGAAGACATGGCCAGCGGCGCGGTGCAACAGGATCAGGAGATCACGAACACTTCTTCCGCCGTCGAGGAGCTTACGGTCTCGATGAAGCAGGTGTCGAACAATGCGGAAGCTTCAGCAGAAGCTGCGCGGCGCGCGCTGGATGCCGCCGAGCAAGGTAACCGCTCCGTTCGTGACACGCTTGAAGGCATGCAGCGCATTCGAGCCTCCGTGCAGGCGACTGCGAAAAAGATCAAGTCGCTTGGGGATCGCTCACTGGAAATTTCAGAAATCATCAACGTGATTAACGACATCACTGAGCAGACCAACCTGCTGGCTCTGAACGCTGCCATTGAAGCGGCGCGGGCAGGCGAAGCGGGACGCGGCTTTGCCGTGGTCGCCGACGAGGTCCGCAAACTCGCCGAACACTCGCGTGCGGCCACTAAGGACATTGCGGCCCTGATCAAAGCCATCCAGGCGGAGACGAACGAAGCCGTAGTCGTGATGGAAGAAGGCACGAAGGAAGTAGAAGTGGGAGCCCGACTGGCAGATCAGGCCGGTAAAGCTCTGGATGCGATCTCCAGCGTAGTTCGCCAATCGGCGGAACTGGTGCAAGAGATTTCGCTGGCCTCGAAGCAGCAGGTGCGCGGCACTGAAGGTGTTGCCAACGCCATGCAGATTATCTCCAACATCACCCGGCAGACTTCACAGGGAGCACGCCAGACTGCACGAACGGTCGAGAACATGGTGAAGTTGTCGGAGCAGTTAAACGAAGCGCTTTCCCAGTTCCGTATCAGCACCGGTGGGCCGGTTGATGTGAGGGAATTGGCGGCAGCAGCAACGGCGGCCCTTGCGAGACGGTGAATTGCAGTGACAGTAAAAAGGCTTTCACCACAGAGGCACGGAGGACACGGAGAAATTGGGGAATTGAATCATTCCGTAGTTGAGGAGTTCTACAAGCGTCTTCGTTTTATTGCGGGTTTCCTCCGTGTTCTCCGTGCCTCCGTGGTGATTAGGTTTTTGATTTTCGCAACAGAGTGTTGAAGTACAGGTGAGCAACTTGCTCGAGAATCCAAATCTAGCAGTGGTAACCGAGCACGATCTGGCGGAATTGCGCTTTTTGATTGAGCGTCGTTCCGGGATTCTCTTTGACGAGTCACGCACGCGTTTCCTGTCCACCAACGTTCGCGAGCACATCCGGCGAAAAAAGCTAACACGCGGAACTGATCTGTTGCGGTTGATTCGAAATTCGAACACGGAATATGAGCGGCTGCTGGAACGTTTGCTCACACAGGAAACATCATTCTTTCGGTATCCGGCGGTATATCAAGCGCTGCAGCAGAGAGCGCTGCCGGAGTTGCACGCGAAGAAATTCTGGAACAATCCACGATCTTTGCGCATTTGGAGCGCGGGATGTTCCACGGGAGAAGAGCCGTACTCGATAGCGATCGGGCTCATGGAAACTCTGGAGTTTCCTGAAGCATGGAACATTGAAATTTTAGCGACTGACATCAGTCGCACCGCGCTGGCCGTGGCAGAGCAGGGTCGATATTCGCGTCGCGACTTGGCCGTGTTGTCACCTGAGCAACTCGAGACCTGCTTCACACCCAGTGATGATGATGGGTACGAAGTGAAACCGAGATTGCGCAGCATCGTCACATTTGCCCAGATGAATCTGGCCCAAATGGTCTATATGGGCCGCTTTGACTGTATTTTTTGCATGAATGTGCTGATTTATTTTTCGGAGAATCTGCGCGCGACGCTAATCCGGAGCTTCCATGAGTACCTGGAGACAGACGGCTATTTGTTTCTGGGTCATGCAGAATCCATCGCGAAGACGAAAGTGGATCTGGAGCCGATCGTAATCGGCGATTCCCTCATTTATCGCAAGTCATCGCGAAATGTCTTGCAGGAGAGTTTGTGAGCACGCCGGGAGCAGAGTTCGTCGAAGTCTTTCTTCAGGAAGCGTCTGAGCACCTGCAGTTTTTGCGAGAGTACTCCGGCATTCTCCAGGACCCTTATCCGGTTCCTGAAGACGTTCAGCGGCTTTACATCTCGTCGCACACGCTCGAAGGTAGTTCCGGCTCCTATGGGTTTCCGCTCTTTCGTGAAGTCGCCAGCAAGCTCAGCCACATTTTTCAATATGCAATGAACGCGACTATCGGCGCCGATGCTGCGGGTCCCATTGTGGAGTTCATTTCTGAAGGCGTCGCGGTCCTCGAGTCTGATTTGCTGATGATCAGCGCCAACGGGATAGAGAGCGAAGAAGAGATTGCCGCTTTCAAGCAGCGATACTCGTTCGCGTTTGATGGCGTGGCCAGCCCACCACAGCCGGTCGAGGACTATGTTGCCCCAATCCATCTGCACGAACGCGCAGACCTTCCTCTAGCCGCGGAGCAGCAAGCCCAGGCCCAAGCTGAGAGTCAGCCGGAGCAATTGAAGGATGCGGATATCGCGCAGCCGAAGGAAGCCGATATCGCTGCCGTCGCAACGGAACAGAACGAAGTTTCTGATCTGGAGGCAGACGGTGAAGTGCCGGCCGAAATTCTTGAATTTTTTGTGCCGGAAGCGGAAGAACATCTGCAGATCGTGCAGGACTGCTTGCTTGCTGTCGAGAGCTCGGCTGCCGATCCCGACGTCATCAATCGTCTGTTCCGCGCGATGCATACCATCAAAGGTTCGGCGGCACAGGTGGGATTGCAACGAATTTCGCGGGTGGCACATCGCGCCGAAGACTTAATCGGACGCATCCGCGATGGAGAATTGAAGCCTTCTCAACAACTGATCGATTTATGTTTCGAGTCGGTCGATGCCATCAAGAAGTTTGTCTACAATCAATGGTCTGACGAGGGCACACTGCAGCGCAGCGTCAAGTCTTTACTCGACCGATTGTCTCTCGTAGCTCCAGCGGCTGAAGAAGAGAAGCCCGCGCCGGAGCCGGACACCCTCACTACTCGCGAAGCTGCCGTAGGGACAGTGCATGTCGCGTCTTTCGCGCGTTCTCCTGAACAGCAAACATTACAGACGACTCTTGCCGCCGTTGGTCAGCCCGAAACGGACTCAGAGCAGGAACCTGAATTCATCGCCGGCCTGCGCAGTATGGAGCCTGCGGCCCTGCCGCAATCAAAGTCTGTTCGCATCGCCCTCGACCGGCTGGACAGCATGATGAATGCAGTCGGGGAACTCGTGATCAACCGTACTCGGATGCTTGGACGCCTCACCGAACTCGAACGCCTGGCCGAAGTGCTGAACTTCTCCAAGGGCCGGATGTCGGAAAAAATCGGCGAGTTCCAGGAAAAATATGAATTCAGCCGTCTGACGGGCAGATTCAGCTCGTCGTACCTACCCAGCTCCACGCAGAAGTTCGGAGAAGGTTTCGGTGACCATAGCGATTTCAGTGAGCTCGAGATGGATCGCTACGACGACTACAGCATCCTCTCGCGGTCTCTTACTGAAATTTCAGCTGACGTAACTGAAGTCCTTACGCAGCTCGACAGCTTTGTCCGGCGGGTCGACTCTGATATCGATGAATTCACGGATCTCGCGCATCGTCTTCAGGACGAAATCACGCAAGCGCGCATGGTTCCTATTGGGAATCTGTATACGCGCATCTCGCGAACGGTCCGAGACGCGGCTAAAGCCAGCGGCAAACAGGTGGAGCTAACCCTTGCGGGAGCTGAAACTGAGCTCGACAACAGCATCATCCAGCAGATCTCAGATCCGCTGATTCATTTGGTCCGCAACGCGGTTGCTCATGGTCTTGAAGGCGGAGAAGAGCGGTACAACGCCGGTAAGACTGACCATGGCAATGTTGCGGTACGCGCCTACCATCGCGGCAATCACATTTACATCGAAGTGGAAGACGATGGCAAGGGAATCGATTATGAACGAGTCCGCAAGACCGCGATCGAGCAGGGGCTGCACTCTGCGGACGCGGCGGAGCGGCTCTCGGATCGCGATCTGCTCGAATTGCTTTTCCATCCCGGATTCTCGACCGCCGAACGCAAGACCGAACTGGCTGGACGCGGGGTTGGTCTCGACGTTGTGCGATCCAACATCACCACCCTGAATGGCGAGATCGACGTTGACACCCAGAAGGATGTCGGAACCCGTTTCACTCTGAAGGTGCCGCTAACACTGATTATTTCGCAGGCTTTGTTTGTGCGCTGCGGACAAACATCGTTCGCGATTCCCGTCTCGTTCGTCGAAGAGATCCGCCGTGTATCCGCTAACGCCATCGAGGAGGTTGGGGGCAAGCTGCTGACCAAGATTCGCGACGTGGTTACGGAAGTAGTCCGACTTGATTCCCAACTTGGGATGCCGCCAGCTGAGCCGGTGAATGGTTTTTATCATCTCGTGATTGTGAGTGTTGCCGGCCGTTCGGTAGGCGTTATCGTTGAAGAGGTCATCCGCAAGGACGAGATCGTAATCAAGAATCTCGGCGAATATCTGCGCAACGTCAAATTATTCCCGGGAGCAACAATTGCTCCGGATGGCAGCCTGATTCTGCTGATTGACGTGAACCGGCTGGTTGCGGGCGAATCGATCGAACGGCGGCCATTGATGACCAATGCCACGGCAGCACGAATCTTCGCACCCGGCGCGGCGGCGGTCGCCGCCGGCGCGATTCCGGATGCTGCAACAGAGCCCGTCAAGCGAGACAAAGTAGTCATTCTGGCGGACGATTCCATCAGCGTGCGCAAGTTCGTCGGACGCATGCTGGAGAAAGCCGGATATCGCGTTCGTCTTGCCGGTGATGGCCTTGAAGCTCTCGAGATCGCCTCGCAGACCCATTGCGATCTGATCATCACCGATCTCGAGATGCCAAGAACCAACGGTTACGAGTTGATGATGCATCTTCGCCAAACGCCGGAAACTCGAAATATTCCTGTAATGGTAGTCACTTCACGTGCGGGAGCGAAGCATCGCGATCGCGCGATCAAAGAAGGCGCTGCCGCTTTTCTCACGAAACCAGTGCAGGATGAGCAGTTAATCGCAGCCGTGTGCGAACTGATCGGCTCAGCGCAGAGTGGATCACTGAGCATGGCGCAAACTGTGTAGGCATGAGCACATCGAGCAAAATTCGTGTTCTTATCGCCGATGATTCGGCGTTCATGCGGAAGGTGCTGCATAGCATTCTTCTGGCTGAGCGCGGCTTCGAGGTTGTAGGTGAGGCTCGGGACGGACGCGAAGCGCTCGCTCAGGCCGAGGCACTGAAGCCCGACGTGATCACCATGGACATCAACATGCCTCACGTCGATGGATTGCAGGCGACTGAGCAGATCATGTCCATGAATCCGCGGCCGATCGTGATTGTAAGTTCCGAATCTCGGGAAGGCGCTGAGACTACGCTAAAGGCTCTTGAACTCGGCGCAATCGATTTTGTGGCGAAGCCCAGCAGCGGGATTGATCTGGATATGAGTAGCGTGCGCGACGAGTTGGTGCGCAAGTTGAAGGTGGCCGCGAAGGTTCGAGTCGTGCGAACGGCATCACGGTCGAAAGCTGCGCACGCGGTCGCCGCTTCAAAGCCGCGTACCGAATCTGGCAATCCGGAAGCTTCAAACTCAAAGAGCCTCGCAAGTCCATCGCGCTCCAACAGCAAGTTTCCGCTGATTGTGATTGCGGCTTCCACCGGCGGTCCGGCGACCCTGACGAAGCTTATCCCCTTGTTTCCGCGGGACTTTCCCGCGGCACTCATTATCGTGCAGCACATGCCCGGGGCCTTCACTGCGCAGTTCAGCGAACAGCTTTCTGGGATCTGCACGATTCGCGTCAAGGAAGCCGAAGCCGGCGAGATTCTCGCTCCAGGAACCGCTTACATCTGTCCCGGATCTCATCACATGCGTGTCTCTTCGACGGGTCGCGTGAGCTTGGACGACGGTCCGCGTATCCTCGGATACCGCCCGTGCGCCGATGTCACTCTTGAGAGTGCCGCCGAGTACGCGGGAGCGCTTTCGCTTGGGGTCATCTTGACAGGCATGGGTAACGACGGAGCGCGCGGCGCGCAAGCAATGAAAAGCGCCGGTGGCTTCGTCTTGGCCCAGGATGAAGCAACGTCGGTGATATTCGGCATGAACGCAGAGGCTATTCGCTCGGGAGCGGTAGATCAAATCCTGCCGATCGAAGATCTCTTTACTGCAATTGAGAAGAGAGTTGTCTTGGTTTGCGGCGCTCGGGCAGGTGTCCAATGAGGATTTCACAGGGGCTTTCAAAGCGAGCGTCGCCAGGACGTTCCGGCGAAACAGCGATTCTCTTTAACGTTGGCGGATTCACATTTGCCATCGCGGCGAGTGCCGTAGAAGAAATTCGTGATCTTGCCGGTCTGCGGGACTTTAGTTTTGGCAGGTCTCATCACAAGCTAGAGAAGGTGAAGCACGTTTTCGAGCGCCAAGGCCGCGACTATTTTGTAATAGATGCAGCTACGCATTTCCACTTGGAAAAGGCGCAGACCACGAGATTAATGGTGTTGCGAGATATTCCAGCGGCAGTCAGTGTGGATGGGATCGAAGGCATGCAGGAGATTGATTCCATACAGGGCCTGCCCACCGCGTTTTCCGGGGAAGAGCGCGAGTGGTATCGCGGTCTCGCATTGATCAACGTCAAGGTAGTTCCGGTGGTTCGTTCTGACGCCTTCTTGACCAAGGCACAGGCGACATTGCTGAATGCTTGGATACGAACGACTCGAGCCGGGAGGGGAGTGGCGGTTACGGCGTGAGCAGCTTCTTCACAGAGCGGCAGAGGTTCGTCGTCTTTCCCATGGGGAAGAAACGCTTTGCCTTGCCCGCCGATCAGGTGAGCGAACTTGGCCGGCAGAAACGTGGCAAAGAAGACGAGCAGCAAAAGTTTCCCCATACGACACCGCTGCTGACCGGAGTTGTTGTGCGTCGCAGAGAAGTTGTTCCTGTAGCCGACATTGCTCCGATCCTCGCACCTAACGACATCATAGAAAGGAAATTCTATCTCGTGTTGGATCGTCCGGCTCAGGGAAAAGCGAGTCGCACGGCCATTCCGGTTACGGGAGAATGTGAGTTGGTTGAAGCCGAACCACTGCCAGCGGAGGGCAAGTTGCCGCCGTACATATCGGGACGGCTCTCATTGAACAATGAAATTGTTGGAGTGCTCGACTTTGAACGCCTCATGTCTGCGGGGGTGCCCGCATGAACACAGTGGCATCTGGGCGCATTTTGCTGATTGACAGCAACGTTTTCTTCGCAAAGCGTTTGACCGAGGCGCTGAAGCAGGAAGGCATGGAAGTGACACATAGCACTCAGGCGGCCTACGCATTGACGATGCTGGAGTGGGATACGCCGGCAGCTATCTTATGCGCGACCAACCTGCGCGAGATGAGCGCCTTCGATCTGCCACGAATTGTCCATAGCGATCACAAGACTTCGCACATTCCCATTATTGCACTCGGCGACGGCGGAGATCAGGCGCTTATGGCGGCCTTTAGAGCCGGGTGCGACGACTACGTGGATCGCAAGCTTGGTCCCGAGCACATCGCCGCACACGTGCGTACCTTCCTCAAGAGTCATGACGAGGGCTTCCAGCCCACGCAAATGTTGGGTAGATCGGAAACCGCGTTGAGTGGCAGTCTCTCCCATCTCGACCTGTTGGGAGTGGTGCAGATGCTGGCACACTCACGGCAATCCGGCGCTCTCCATATCAATGCAGCCGATCTCGATGGTGTGATGTTTTTCGACGCGGGAGAGATCTCTCACGCCGAGGCTGGGGACCGCATCGGCGACGAAGCCGTGATTCAAATTGTGAAACGCACGAATGGAATCGAGAACGGAGTATACAAGTTTGTTCCGGGCGCGAGCGCGACCACTCGCACGGTGTTGCGTTCGGCGACCGAGTTGATGCTGGGCGCTCTACGGGAACTTGACGAAAGCGCCAGCTTGCTCGATGGGGAGGTTTGAGTGTCCAGCACGCCAACAGTTGTATTTATTGACGACAGCGCCACCATGCGGGAAGTTATCAAGATCGCCTTCCGGCGCGAGAACATCGATGTCGTCGCGTACCCCGATGCGGCCACCGCGATGACGAGCATTGAACAGAGCGCCCCGGACGTGGTGATCACTGACGTGATCATGCCAGACAAAGATGGTTACGAGGTTTGCCAGCAGATCAAGCAGCATCCGCGCTTGAGCGGCACGCCCGTGATTCTAATGTCCGGCGTAGTAAATCGCGCTGTCGCGGAAAAGGCATTTTCAGTAAAGGCGGACGAGCTCATCCGCAAACCATTCCAACCTCAGGACTTGATCGCGCGGGTGAAACATTTGCTCAAATCGGATGCGCCCGTATCCGCTCCTGCTCCAGCGAATGCCGCTGCTGCTCTGAGCAGCATTTTCGCTGCGCCCCCGGCCAATGCCAGTTCTCGACCACCCGCTGCTGCTGCAGCTTCAACTGCGCCACAGATTGCGGCGCAAACGGAAGGCATCCGCCCAGTTGCACTAGCAGCGGCATCCGTTCAGTCTGTCAGCAATGGAGCCGCTGCGAAACTCGAAATCAGTCCGTCTGGAGATCTAGCCAAGCTCAAAATGGAACTCGGACGGTTGGAAGGGCTGGTAAAGAAGCTTCAGTCAGAACTTGCCGCCGAGCGTGAGTACGTGCGGTCCCTGGAGGAGCACTTCAAAACTGCTCAGCAACAATAAGCAGCGGTCTTCCTCAAGTAATCAGCATCTCCTTCGCTCGTAAGTCCTTGACCATATCGCGCAGCTTGGCCGCCTTCTCGAATTCGAATCTCTTGGCGGCTTCGCGCATTTGTTCTTCCAGCTTGGCGATGTATTTGTCCATATCTTCTTGCGAGTTGAAATCGGGCACAGATTCGATGGCTTCGGTGAGTTCGGTTGCATCCGGATCCACGATGCCTGCCAGCGAGTAATCGAGCGGCCTGATGATCGATTCCGGACTAATTCCATTTTCCTCGTTGTAGGCGCGCTGGATGGCCCGTCGGCGTTCGGTCTCGTCCATCGCTCGACGCATGGAATCGGTGATCACGTCAGCGTACAGAATGGCGCGGCCGCTTAGGTTGCGAGCGCATCGCCCGACGGTTTGAATCAACGATCCGCTAGACCGCAAGAAGCCTTCTTTGTCGGCATCGAGGATAGCCACGAGTGACACTTCGGGCAGATCAAGCCCTTCGCGCAGCAGATTAATGCCAATAAGCACGTCGTATTCCCCGCGTCGCAAGTCGCGCAGGATCTTGATTCTTTCAAGAGTTTCAACTTCCGAGTGCATATAACGGCAGCGCACGCCTACCTCGCTGTAGTATTCAGCTAAATCCTCGGCCATGCGTTTGGTAAGCGTTGTTACCAGCACGCGTTCTCTGCGCTCCGCACGAGCGCGAATCTCGTGCAGAAGATCGTCGATCTGTCCCTTTATGGGACGAACTTCGATGTCTGGATCGACCAAGCCCGTGGGACGAATAATTTGTTCGATTACCACTCCCGCTGATTTCGTCAGTTCATAGGGACCAGGAGTCGCCGACACGTAGATCGCCTGATTCACTCGCGTCTCAAACTCCTCGAACTGCAGTGGACGATTGTCCATCGCAGACGGGAGTCGAAACCCGTACTCCACAAGATTGGCCTTGCGCGAACGATCCCCATGCCACATCGCGTGCAATTGCGGAACTGTCTGATGCGACTCGTCGATGAACAACATAAAATCCCTGGGCACATAGTCGAGCAGCGTCGGCGGAGCTTCGCCCGGCAGACGTCCGGAAAAATGGCGTGAATAATTCTCAATTCCGTGGCAATAGCCGACCGATTTGATCATCTCCAGATCGAAGCGCGTGCGTTGGTGTACGCGTTGCGATTCCACCAGCCGGCCTTGCTGCTCCAATTCCTTTTCCCACCAGGCTAGCTCTTCGAGGATCGAATCGATGGCCTTTTTTTTGCGATCCGGCTGAAGGACGTAGTGGCTCTTAGGATAGATCGGCAATCTCGCATACTTCTGCTTCACCGTTCCGAAAAGTGGGTCGATTTGGGACAGCGACTCGATCTGATCGCCGAATAACTCGATGCGATATGCGTTGTCATCGTACGTAGGGAAGAGCTCGATAACGTCTCCGCGCACGCGAAAAGTGCCGCGTCGAAAATCGGATTCGTTGCGGTCGTAGAGGATTTCGACCAGCCGTCGCGTAATGTCCTCGCGCTTGATCTTCTGCCCCTTCTCCAGGAAGAGCAGCATGCCGTAATACGCTTCTGGAGAACCGAGCCCGTAGATGCAGCTCACGGAAGCGACAATCACACAGTCGCGGCGCTCGAACAGTGAGCGTGTGGCCGAGAGCCGCAGCTTGTCGAGCTCGTCGTTGATGGTGGCTTCCTTCTCGATATAGACATCTCCGGAAGGAATGTAGGCCTCAGGCTGGTAGTAGTCGTAGTAGGAGACAAAGTACTCAACAGCATTGTTGGGGAAGAATTGTTTGAACTCGTGATAAAGCTGCGCTGCCAGAGTTTTATTGTGCGCGAGCACGAGCGCGGGTCGGTTGAACTTCTCGATGAGCTTCGCCATCGTGAAAGTCTTTCCGGAGCCGGTTACCCCCAGCAGTACCTGATGCTTTTCACCCGAATACAGACCGCGCGAAAGCTCCTCGATGGCTTTGCCCTGATCGCCCGCAGGCTTGTAGTCGCTTACAAGTTTGAAATCCATAAACACAGCGCCCACAGAGCGGAAAATCAGCTGGTGAGCATCTCTCTATTGTGACACAGCGGTGCAACTCGATGACGGATACCCCTAGTGGCTGGGTGCAGTTCTGGGCTGAGCCGTCGAAACGCGTTTGAACAGATCGATCCATTCGCGAGGATTATCTACCAGTACATCCGGCGGCGCGCTCTCCAGCGTATGAGGAGCTAATCCGTAGGAACATCCGACCGAGTAGATGCCGGCATTTTGCGCCGTGACGACGTCGACATCAGAGTCTCCAATGATCACGGCTTCCGAGGCTTCGCAGTTGGCTTCTCGCAGCAGCATGCGTACACCAAACGGATCGGGCTTCTTGGTTTCGAAGCTGTTGCCTCCATATATCTGGAAGAAGAACTCATTCATTCCCAGGGCATCTACGATTGCGCGTGAGGGACCGACCGGTTTGTTGCTTAGCACCGCCATCTTGCGAGGCAGCGCGTCGGAGAGAGCCTTCAGTGCGTCGATCACGCCATCGTAGACATAAGTGTGATCGAGCTTGTGCTTACGGTAATAATCGAGAAAAAATTGCAATGCGATGTGCACAAAATGTTCGTCTTTGGGATCTCCCAAAGCACGGCGCACCAGCATCGGAGCGCCGTCTCCTATATAGCTGGAGATCACCTCCAAGGGCACTTCGTGGCGGCCAAAATGCCGCAGCATAGCGTTGACCGAATTGCCGAGATCTTGCCGGGAGTCGACCAGCGTGCCATCGAGATCGAAGATGAGCAAGCGCAGCTGGCGTACTGGAATTTCACGATTGACCTTCACGCTCTCAGTGTATCCGCGTGGATCGAGAGTGTCGGGATGCGAAGTACGCGATAGTCAAAAGAAGCAGATAGAACGGACCACTCACCACCGTGATACGCGATTCGGGAACGAGCCACGTCGAACCTACGGCCGCGAGCAGCGCAACGAATCCAAAGATCGACAGCCGCTGTCCACCTGGAGCACGCAACGGCAATTGAGCAAGGTGCTCCGCAGGAAAGCGACGCCGGAAACTCACGTGCGCAGCGAGCGTGATCGCCCACGCCAGCATGCCCCCAAAAAGCGATGCGCCAAGGATGTACAGATAGGCGGCTTGAGGTGCGTATTGTGCCAGTAGGATGGCAACAAATATTCCGAAGGCTGAGAAGCTGAGTGCCACGTGGGGTGATCCGGCTGTGCTCACTTTGCCCAGAGCCGCGGGAGCGTATCCGCTGCGGGCAAGGGAAAAGAGCATGCGACCTCCTGCGAAGATGTTGGCGTTTGCGCCGGAAAGGGCGGCTGTAAGCACAACGATATTCATCAGGAGTGACGCCGCAGGAATGCCGGCGATTTGGAACACTGTCACAAAAGGACTCTGGGCCACTCCAGCTTGCGTCCAGGGCATCACTCCCACCAGAACCGCGGTTGCTCCGATGTACAGAACGGCGAGTACAGAGAACATGATTCGGGTCGCACGCGCGACTGCGCCCGAGGATTTCGCCTCTCCCGAGGCGATCGCAACAAACTCAACTCCGAGAAAACTGAACAGAGCGAATGATGTTGCCAGTAGTGGCGAGGCGGCGCCGTGTGGCAGCAAGCCTCCAGCAGCGTGGTATTGTGCCGGCACTCGCTTTGAAATCAGTAACGCCGCGCCAATCACGATGAAAACTGCGATGGTGATTACTTTCACCATTGCAAACCAGTATTCGAAGCTTCCGTAATCTCCTACCGGTCGAAGATTGATCAGCACAAGCAGGACGGCAAAGACCACAATCCAAACCACCGGAGCAACTGCCGGCAGCCAGGACCGCATGTAGGTTGCGGCTGCAACCAACTCTGCGCCCACGGCAACCACGACGGAGAACCAGTAGCCATAGCGAGCCACGAATCCAGCCCAATCGTTCAGGTAAAGCTCGGCATAGACTCCGAACGATCCAGCGGCCGGATGCGCGCTCGCCAGTTCTCCCAAAGCCATGGTGACGGTGAATGCGATCACCGCGCCGATCACATAGCTGAGAATCACAGCTGGTCCAGCGATCTTGATGGCGGCACCCGAACCCAGCAGCAGGCCGGTGCCGATAGAGCCGCCGACGGCGAGCATCGCCATCTGTCCAGCCGTGAGTTGGCGGAGCAATCCCGATTCGTTGTGAACGGGTGTAGCCGTGGCGGAAGTTTGTTTAGGAGCGCTCAAATACTTGAGATTAGATGGGTATTTTTTGCACAGCCGCGAGCAGTATCACGCTCGCACATTGGCACATAATTTGGCGGAAAATTCCCTGCAGCAGGGAAAAATGCAGGGTAATGCGTTGATTTCGGACCATGTGATGCGGCAAAGGAGCATCGATAGCGGTTCGCGCGCATTTTTCCACAGGCGGAGCAGGGAACTAGCAGGGAATTTGCAGGGAATTCTGTGGATATCTCCCGGAACCCGCATAAACAGTGAATGGGGCTGCACTCAACGCCCAGTTTGGCTGCAGCAGGAAACTTGCAGGGAACTAGCAGGGAATTACGCGGCGCGACAGCCAGCAATTGGCGACCTCCATCTCAGGACGGTCTTGCAGGCTGGCACGGCCAGCGTTCTAAGCACTCTTTTTAGGGCGCGGGATCACGTCAATCTTAGCCGCGAGAATGAAATCGCTTTCGGTGAGTCCATCGATTTTGTGGGTCCAGATCGTCACCGTGACCTTGCCCCAGCGCAGCAGGATGTCAGGATGATGTCCCTGCTCCTCGGCCACGGCACCGATCAGTTTCACGAAATCGAGCGCGCTCACGAAATCGGAGAAGTCGTAGCTCTTCTCCAGATGATGTTCGTTGATCACCTTCCATCCGCTCACTTGGCGTGACAAATCGGCGAGTTCTTTGCCTTTCAGTGGAGGCACGCCGCCTTTGCAGGGAACGCAGGTTCGTTTTGCCAGCTCGGTCATCGATGATCCTTCGTATTCCTCAGCAATATAACGCAACGCGTCCACGACTCGCCAAAACGTCGCATTTATAATCGCTAGTTTGCGCTCGGTGGTCAGAGCGCAGCAATATGTCTGACTTGATCACGACCATTCATTCATCGCGCGGCGAAGCTCTATCGGTTGGAAATGGGCCGGCCGTACGATCCCAGGCAGTCATAATGAGGAGCAAAATGAGCGAGATTCAGGAGATCCATGCGCGAGAGATTCTCGATTCGCGCGGCAATCCTACGGTTGAATGTGATGTTGTTTTAGCCAGCGGCGCCATGGGACGAGCAGCGGTTCCCAGCGGAGCCTCCACCGGCGAGCATGAGGCGGTCGAGCTGCGCGACGACGATCCGCAACATTATCTCGGTAAGGGGGTCTTGAAGGCGGTCGAGAACATCGAAACCGCGATTGCTCCCGCGATCGGCGGTCTCGATCCCAGCGACCAGCGCCTGATCGACGGCACCATGATCGAGCTCGACGGCACTCCGAACAAAGGACAGCTCGGCGCCAACGCGATTCTGGCGGTATCTATGGCCTGCGCTCGCGCCTCAGCAAACGAATTAAAGGTTCCGTTGTACCGCTACCTCGGCGGGGTAAACGCAAATATCCTGCCGGTTCCGATGATGAACATCATCAACGGCGGCGCGCACGCGGATAACAATGTCGACTTTCAGGAATTCATGGCCATGCCCATCGGCGCCGAGACGTTTGCCGACGCGCTGCGCTGGGGCGTCGAGGTCTTTCATACGCTCAAAGGCGTACTAAAGAAGCGGGGATACAGCACATCGGTCGGTGACGAAGGCGGATTCGCTCCTTCGCTGAAATCGAATGTGGAAGCCATAGAGGTGATTCTCGAAGCCATCGAGAAGGCGGGATACAAGGCGGGTGAGCAGATTGCTATCGCGCTCGATCCGGCTGTTAGCGAGTTATATAAGGATGGCAAATACGTCTTCAAGAAGTCGGATAAGAGCAGTAAGGATTCTTCTCAGATGGCGCGCTTCTGGTCCGATTGGGCTAAGCGATATCCGATCGTGTCGATCGAAGACGCGTTGGCGGAAGATGATTGGGAAGGCTGGAAGATGCTGACGAAGGAAATCGGCGACACCGTTCAATTAGTCGGCGACGATCTTTTCGTTACCAATACCGAGCGATTGCGCCGAGGCATCGACGAGGGCTGTGCCAACAGTATTCTCATCAAAGTGAATCAGATCGGCACAGTCACGGAGACGCTGGAGGCAATTGAACTGGCGCGCCGAAATGGATACACGGCCATCATCAGCCATCGCTCCGGCGAAACCGAAGATACATTTATTGCCGATCTCGCCGTCGCCACCGGCGTTGGCCAGATAAAAACGGGATCGGCATCTCGCACCGATCGCATCGCCAAGTACAACCAGTTATTGCGTATCGAAGAAGAACTCGGACGCGGAGCGGGATTCCTGGGCGTTGAGGCTTTGAACTATCACGGAGAGTTGGGCAAGAAGGCAGGCGCCGCTTAGACATAGGGCAAAGATTTACTTGATAGGCAGCAATGCTGCGCCTCTACCGACGTGAGAAGGAAGTCGTTATGAAGCAGATCATCGTGAGCATCGTCGTATTTGCTCTTCTTTGCTGCTCAGCTGCGGCACAGAAGTCTTCGCAACCAGTTTCTCCGAACGCGAGCGCCGCAACGCGGCCTGAGCAGGACGCCAAACGCGCCGAGATTCGCAAGCTCATCGAACTCACAGGGGCGGCAAACGTTTCCGCGGACGCATTGCGCCAAATCATTGCTCCGCTGCGCTCCGGCTTTCCGCAAGTGCCAGATGCGTTCTGGGACAGCTTCGTGAAAGAGGTTCGATCGGATGAGTTGATCGATCTCGTTGTACCCATCTATGACAAGTACTACACGCTCGAGGAGATACGCGATCTCACCCGCTTTTATCAATCGCCGGTTGGGCAAAAAACGATCAAGGTGCTCCCGAAGCTCTCTGCCGAGGCGATTGACGCTGGTCAGGAGTGGGGACGTCTCGTCGCTGACCGCGCCATGCGCAAGTTGAAGGACAAAGGGTACGACAAGACCTCGTCTCTGATTGTTGTTCCGAGCGAAGCATCTCTCGCTATGGACGTACAGCAGGCGAGAGAGGAATCCGTGGCGCGTTCGGTGGTTGTAGGAATCAGATAAGCCTGACCTTGTACAAGACCCATTTGGCACAGGCGCCCTCGCCTGTGTCTTGAGTTCTCATCACAGCCGAGGGCGGCTGTGCCACGGTTTCTTGAAAGTTCTCAGGGATTGCGTTGAGCCATCTCTTCAAACCTATGCATTCACATTTTCACCGTCGGAAGGCGACTAACATCACCGGAATGACAAACTGCTATCGATGAAAAATACTCCTCTGGTTCTCATCATCCTCGACGGCTGGGGATACCGCGCCGAAACTAAAGCCAACGCAATCGCACTTGCAAAAAAGCCGAACTACGATCGGCTCCTGCGCGATTTTCCCAACACCCTGGTGCACACCAGCGGCCGCTATGTAGGCCTGCCCAGTGGACAGATGGGCAATAGCGAAGTCGGTCATCTGAATATTGGTGCGGGGCGCATTGTCTACATGGACATCACCAAGATCGACTTGATGATCGAGAACCGCGAGTTCTTCTCCAATCCTGCGCTGATGTCCGCGATGAAGAATGCGCGCTCCGGCGGACGACGCTTGCACCTCTTTGGACTGCTCTCGGATGGCGGTGTGCACTCTCAGCAAAATCATCTCTATGCCTTGCTCCGGATGGCAAAGGAGAACGGCGTGGACTGCGTGTTTGTACACGCCTTCACCGATGGCCGTGACACGCTTCCCACCAGCGGCACCGGTTACATCGAGCAACTTCAGCAGAAGATGCGCGAAATGGGAACTGGACAGGTCGCCAGCGTGAGCGGCCGCTATTTCGCCATGGATCGTGACAAGCGCTGGGAGCGCGAGCGCAAAGCCTTCGATGCAATCGTGAAGGGCAAAGGGGAAGGTGGCACCTACATCGACGCAGTGCGTGGAATGAAGGAGTCATACAACCGCGAGGTCACCGACGAATTTGTGATTCCGTTCGTATGCGTGGACAACCGTGGCGAGCCTCTGGCTACAATTCGCGACGACGACAGTTGCATCAACTTCAATTTCCGCGCCGACCGCGCTCGCCAGATCACGCGCGTCCTCGCCCGCAACAGCGGCATTACCAAGCAGAACGGAAGAGATTTGCCGGATGCCGATGCTCTTGAGCAGGCAATTCCGGCGAGCGAGACGCCAAAGAACCTCACCTACATCTGCATGACGCGCTACGACAAGCAATTTGATCTGCCGTTCGTAGTGCAGCCAGATTCGATGTCGAATATTCTGGCCAACGTCATGGGCGGAGAAGGCATGCACAATCTCCGCGTCGCGGAGACGGAGAAGTATGCTCATGTCACCTACTTCTTTAATGGCGGCGTGGAGCAACCGTTTCCGGGAGAAGAGCGTGTGCTGGTGCCATCGCAAAAGGTTCCCACATACGACCTGAAGCCGGAGATGAGCGCCGACGGCATCGCCGACGCGGTTGTGGATGCCGTCGAGCGCGGGAAGTTCCAGGTGATCATCGTCAACTTCGCCAATGCCGACATGGTTGGCCACTCCGGCAAGATCGAGCCCACGGTCAAAGCGGTGGAAACTGTCGATGCCTGCCTCGGCCGCATTTTCAAAGCAGTGAAGCAGAAGGGTGGCTCCATCATTGTGACCGCCGATCACGGCAATGCCGAAATGCTGATCGATCCCGTTACCGGAGGTCCTCATACAGCGCACACCTTGAATCCCGTGCCGTTCATCGTCATCAGTGACGATGACAAGCACTTTGCATTGCGCAGCGACGGCGCGCTTCAAGATATTTCGCCCACAGTGCTGGGAATGCTCGGCATTTCGCAACCTAAGGAGATGACGGGCCACGATCTAAGGGTGAAAGCGCAGTAGATCACGCGTACCGAGTGGAACTCCCGACTGAAATCGGCTCTATCAAGGATAGGCTTTAGCCGACCGCTTCCATCTACGAATGAAAATTCTCCTGGCCATTCACCATCGCTTCGAACTGTGGAACGCTCCTGAATGGCTGTGTCCGCGCCTACAGCGAGAATTCCCTCAGCAGCAGTTCGTTCAGCTCAAAAATTTCGAGCGACTTCCCGACGAGATCGCGGACGCTGAAGTCCTGGTCGCCTGGCAGCTACGTCCCGAGCAGTTCAAAGCCGCGCACAAGCTGCGCTGGATTCATGCGACGACGGCGGCCGTCCATCAGCTGATGTTCCCAGAGTTGATCGCCAGTCACGTGCGGGTGACGAACTCAACCGAAATTCATGGACCGGTAGTTGCCGAGCATGCGATCGCACTGGTACTGGCTTTAGCGAAGGGGTTCAACGCCACCGCTCGCTACCAGTTGCAACATCATTGGGGACAGCAGGATTTGTGGCGCAGCGCCATGCGTCCGCGCGAAATCGCCGGCGCGACCCTCGGAGTGATTGGACTGGGAGCGATCGGACGAGAATGCGTCCGATTAGCGAAAGCCCTGGGCATGCGCACAATCGCCACGCGCGAGCACCCGGAGCGAGGCTCTGAAGGCTCCGACCGGGTGCTGGCTCCTTCCCAAATTGAAGAATTACTGGCGTCAGCCGAGTACGTGTTGATCGCTGCCCCGCTGACCTCCAAAACAGAAGCGCTATTCAATGACGAAACCTTCGCAAAAATGCGACGTGACGCATGTCTTCTGAACGTCAGTCGCGGAGCGTTAGTTGACGAAGCCGCCCTTGTGCGCGCGCTTCGACGAGGAACCATCAGAGCCGCGGCGCTTGACGTCTTCGAAACCGAACCTCTGCCCGAGGATTCCGAGCTGTGGGGCCTGGATACCTTGATGATTACGCCTCATAGCGCCGCCCTCACCGACAAGCTCTGGGAGCGCCACTTCGCTCGCATTGCAGAAAATCTGCGCCGTTACCTCGCCAGTGCCCCGCTGAAAGGGGAAATCGATAAACAAAAAGGGTACTGATTTCGTCTCTATAATGAGAGAAGCCAGTCTGAGCGGGATGCCGGCTCAGCCCACTGCGGCACAGCCGCCCTCGGCTGTGTCTTTGGTTGTGCAGCAACACTGGCGAGGGTCCGCCGCGGCGGATGCCACAAGAAACTTACTTTGACTGTGACACGATGACGAGTCAGAACCCAGAACAACCGCTTCAGCCGTGTCGCCGTCCACGCGTGCTCTGGAGTTGGAGTCGCGACCTGCTTCTCGCTATGGGTCTCTCGGCATTTTTCATCATCTTTCTTTATCAGCCGGTGCGCGTGGAAGGCACGAGCATGCTTCCCGGTCTCCAGGATCAGGAACGCATCTTCATCAACAAGTTCGTCTACAAGCTGGAGCCCATCGAGCGCGGCGACATCGTGGTCTTCCATTACCCCTTCGATCCCTCGAAGAGCTACATCAAGCGGATAATCGGCCTTTCCGGCGATCGCGTGCGCATCGTCGAAGGACAGGTTTACGTGAACGGGCACGCTTTGAAGGAGACCTATGTTCCCGGGGAGTATTTCGACTATAGGTCATTCGCCGAGACGACAGTTCCTTCTCATTCTTATTTCGTGTTGGGAGATCATCGGTCTCTCTCCAATGACAGCCGCGACTTTGGCTCGGTAGATGAAAACTACATCTACGGCAAAGCCGTTTTCGTCTACTGGCCAATGGAGAAGCTGGGCATTCTTCGTTGAACAAATGCAGGCCTCTATTCATTACCCTCGGCCAAGGATGATCTGACGAAATATCGACCGATCAGGGCGATAATGTAATAATCCGCATCCAGTAGAATAGAAACACCGCATGCTCATAGCGGAGAGATGGCCGAGTGGCTGAAGGCGCACGCTTGGAAAGCGTGTTTAGGGGAAACTCTAACGTGGGTTCGAATCCCACTCTCTCCGCCAGCTTTCTTCCCGTGCTCAGTAACCTACTGCTCATCGATCTGAAGTACCTGGATCGAGTATTGCGGGGCAGTGTAATGAAACCGCGCAGTTACGTTTTCCAGCGTAGTCTCCACCGGAACAATGTCCGTTGGACGATCGATCGTATTGGTCGCCTCCGTGTCCAGGGCCTTGAGTAGGACCAGTTTTCCAGTAGGGACTGGCTTACCGCCTTCAAACGCAATATCGACCGGCTGTGGAATCGAGGCTGCGTTGACGAGCTTTAGATAAATCTGTTTTTTGCGCGTGTCTTTGGTGATGGAGTAGAACAATTTCGGCATGGCGTGGTCGACGTTCGAGCTGAGCGTCACATCTCCAAGGTAGTTTGAGAACATTGCTTGTGCGTAGTAGCTCGGCGAGCCGTAACTCCTCAGGGCATCGTAGCCGATCAGATCTGTGTCCCACTGCAGGCCACCTGGATTCACGTTTACAAGTAACGGTGCGTAGCCAGCCATGATGATGACGTCGCTGTTGCGCTCCATTCCGGTCATCCATGCAGCGTCGCCAAGAGCCGCGCCGAAGTTTGGGGTAGGCACTCCTTCGCGTGTGGCCCACTCGCCGACAAAAATCTTTGGACCATTCCGATCGGTTTTGTCGTAATGGGTGGTGTCCTGAAAGAATTCGGTTGCGCGCTTGTAGAAATGCTCGTCAAGAACGTCGGGACGTACGCTCTTTACCGGCGTAGTGGCGATGATCTGCAAATCGGGATACTTCGCCTTGATCTGCCGGTAAAATTGCGCGAATCTCGCATCGTAGCTACCTGAGCGATCGAAGAAATCCTCGTTGCCTACCTCGACATAGTTCAGCTTGAAGGGTCGAGGATGGCCATTCTTCACGCGAATCGCGCCCCATTTCGTTTCCGGGCCGCCGGTTACGTACTCGATTTCATCGAGCGCGTCGAAAACATACGGATCGAGGTCGGGCCCGGCATTCACGTGCTCCTGTTGCATCGAGTATCCGGCGTATACGGCGACCACCGGCTGCATATTCAGGTCTTCGCACCATTGCAGGAATTCAAGTAGACCCATTCCGTCAGAAGAGTGGTAGTGCCATGGACTTGGGTGCGTCGGGCGATCCACCAGTGGGCCGATGGTCTTCTTCCATTCGAAGCGTTCGGAAATGTGGTCGCCTTCGAGGTAATTGCCGCCAGGGAAGCGCAGGAATGCCGGATGCATGGCCGCGAGCTTTTCCATCAGATCGATGCGATTGCCGTTGGCTGTGCCGTGATACGTCGGAGGAAATAGGGAGACCAGGTTGAGCCACACGGTTCCCGCATGCCCAACTGTGAGCACAAGATGGTTGGATTTGGATAAAGGCGGCTGAATCGCCCCGGTCGTCAATGAAAACGGGAATTGTTTCCAAGTCGTAGTAAGTCCCGGAACGGCCGCCGATGCGAGCGTCTGGTGTTGTGTATCGCTCACCAGCTTTATGTTTATCGGGCCTACTGTTTCGGAATCTGCCTTCGCATAGAAGGAGCCATGATATGTCGTGTTTGGGAGGACAGTTATCCCCCAATATCCCTGATTGAGAATTCCTGCCTGGTTCTGCGTGTCTGCCCGCGTGACATTCAAACGCAGGCTTTGGCTCAATGCCTGGCTTGGCCCGGTGCTCCGATCGATGTCGATGCGCGCCTGAGCGTCGCCATCTTCCACCAGGAACCAGTCCAGCACGCCGGACCAATCGCTGCGGAATGTACGATTGCGAACTAACTCGGCGTAGATCCCGCCATCGTAGGAATAGTTAATCTCTTCCGTCATCAGCCCATACAGCGTCGGACTCACTTTCGACACAGGGTTCCCCATATCGATAGTCAAGACTGGCGTCTGCGCATGGGCAACGGCAAAGGACAGAGTTAAAGCCAAAAGCAGACTCACTTGGAACACCTTTGTAGTCGAGATTGATTTGCGGGTGGATGTCATTTGACCTCTGCCGAACGGTCTGCTTCGTAGTGCATGATGTGGTAATAGGCCTCCCAGCCGTCCCATATAACGGGCGGTGACAGGTGGGTTTCGGGATTGTCTAGGAAATTCGAGAAGACTTCAACTAGTTCGCGTGTTCGGTAGATGCCGGTAAGCCAATCTCCCTGATACCAGTTTTTCCATTTGCCGTATTCCGCTGCCGATTCCGTTTGCTGAATCTCGCCGAATGCCTGCAGAGCTTCCTGAACTTCGCTCCGCGCTTCAGACGTCTGACCACTCTCTTCATCGCGAATGGCCTTCGCCAGCAACAACAGGATGCGGTTGCTTTGCCGGTTGATGGTAATCATGGTGAGCACGTCGGCTTGGTAAAACTGCCGGCGCTCTGGTACGACTAATGATTCCGCCTCCAGAGCTTCGTTCCAGACTTTATCCCAGCGCGACTCAGCCTCGCCGCATTGTTGAATTTCTCGCGTGACCGTCTCTTGCAGCCACTGTTTTGGATTTACCTGGTTTGTCCCAAATCCGAACGATAGGATCCTGGGATTCTGCCATTTTGGCGACTGGCTGGGAAGAGCATAGAGTGGCGAATCGGTCATGTAGGTCAGCAGCATGCGGCGTGCTTCTGTGTGATATAGCTGGTCGCCGTATTCCCGGACTGGATCGGCCAAATGTGCCGGCGCGGTGAAGTAATCTTTATAAACCTGTGCGATCTTGTCAGCGGCTTTTTCTCCGAACTGCTCTGCCGACCAATCGTGATAGAACCGGTCACTTGAGTCGGCGGAAGGCGGCAGACCTCGCCAGGCGAAATCCATCACGGCTTTAATTGTCATCGGCACCGGCCTTATGTCGCTGGTATTCAGCAAAAGATAGTGTGTGGCGCCTGCTTTGATGTATCGGCCCAGCTCGGACATGATTCGCTCCACCGGAACCATCTCGGTTAGCTGGTTTGCGCGGCCGTTCATCATAGCCACGTGATAGTACGCACCTTGACCGGTGGCCACTTCTCCTTTGTCCTGGATATATCCGTAACCGTCGTCGGCCCATACTGTGCTGACGTCTGCTGGAATTTTGAGAGCGCCTTGCTGAACCAGCCTCGCGCCCTCCTGCCACAGATTAGTTATGAATTTCGCATCAGGATGTACCGAGCGGACGATCTGCATCTGGTCAGCAATCGCTTTGCTGACCAATCGGCCGAGCGCCTGATTGTCGCTCTGCACGCTGGGATCCATCGATGCGTACGTCACGTCGGAAAGCCCTCGCAGGCCAACCGTCCAGAGCACTTCCTGATTCGGTGCGTACGCGTTTACCGCGTTACGCCAGGCGCGTTCCAGGATCTCCGGATGAGTGGTGTAGTTGTAGGGAACGTCTTTGGGCCAGCGCGCGACGTTCAATCCCAGCGGGATTGCGTGGTGCTGGCTGACGATGAGGCCGCGCGTTGCGGCAAGCTTCACCTGCGGCTCGTCAGGAAAGATCCACGTTCCCGGCATGACAATATTTCCTTTTAGCCGCAGTATGGTTTCGAAGATGCGATTCCAGACTTCGAGCGAGATGCCGGTGCCGTCTTTTTTCTCGCCGGGCGCCCACCCGGTGAGCAGATCTTCATCATTGATAAAGAAGCCACGATATTTGAAGAGCGGTGCGGCAAAGGTTTGCTGCAATGAAGCTGGAAGAGCAAGCGAAGTCCGGCGGAGCGGATCGTGATCGGTCCAATAGTAGAGCGGATCGATGCCCAGGTACTGCTCGGAAAACTGGTAGACGGCATACATCGTCCCTCTCACATCCGCGCCGGCGAGTACCAGGACTTGTTTTGCTTTGGCGTCCTTCTGCTTTGAGTTTGCGACCGCAATGGAAAAGGACTCTGGTGCAGTGAGCGCGCTTGGCCGTATCGATTCGGGAAGCTTGGATTGCTCACCGATTATGATTGTCGCTCCAGCGGAATCGGATGGCTGAGCGAGAATCGACGGCTTGGACCCAAACACTTTTTCGAAGTCGCTCGCCAGATCCTTGGCGGCGTTCTGGACGGCAATCGGCTCGTCGGAGCTGAGCACAATCTGAGTCGATGAAGTGAGCGTGAGGCTCTGTCCGGATTTGGCGCGAGCACGATGTTGTGTCGACTGAGAAAATCCCGGTATCGCCAGCATCGTGCCGGCTAGTACGTAACGCAGAATCTGATTGAGCTTCATGTTTGTCCAATAACGAACGAATTCACTCCGATAATCAGTACCGTTCGCGGCAGCGAATGGGTGAGTAGGCAGCTTGCCGGCGGCCTTACCCATCCGCTACCGCGGACGGTACTGACTCTCATCGCGGCTCCAGTACTCTAGTGCTCCGCTTGCGGAGCTGTGGAATACAAATGCACGCGATAAATG
Source organism: Terriglobales bacterium (assembly GCA_045808065.1). GTDB lineage: Bacteria > Acidobacteriota > Terriglobia > Terriglobales > Acidobacteriaceae > Gp1-AA112. Next base: position 97,081 of record JBJMGD010000007.1, read on the forward strand.
TGTTGCCGGTGCGGATCGAGCAATACTTGCCGGCCCTGATTGGTTTCATCGCCGTTGAGTCGCCGCTCCGTGATCCATTGCCCCGATGAGCGTGAGACTTGCTCGACGCTTTCAATGCCGGCGATTCTCCTGTCCACATCGGCATCGCGGCTGATGCTGATCGTCAAACCGCTGCCGACAATGTAAAACTCATCCGCTGACGACTGAAGAATCAACATCGCGCCATCGTTGGTGATCAAGGTTCTTGCCGGCCAGGAGCGCGAGAGCGTGGCTTCGAACAAATAACCACCGAGAGCAACCGTCTGCGTCGGACGGGGACCTGAAGCGTGCAGCACCAGGCCGCGCGTCATTCCAGCAGCTTGCGCCGCAGGGAGCAGGTCGCGGATACTGTCGAGCAATTCATATGTCTGTTGAATGTCCGGCTTGGAATCTTCGTCTTTCTGCGGCAGCTTAAGACTGTCAATGCCAAACGGACTGAAGCCAAACGCCCGCCCCTGACCATAGGCATACAGCGCGTTGTAAGGCGCACTTTCCATGCGCGCTTCCGGAATGAAAATGGAATTCCCGGGTATTTGGTAGCGCTGCACCCAGTATTCGAAATTGGGCCAGTAGATATCGGGCGAGTAGAAGTCGACGCCAGGCGCTACGGCGCGCCAGACCTCTACATAATAGGGATGCGGTCCGCCGCTGGGATAGTCACCCGCACGCTCCTGAGGAGCCGGAAGCTGCGCGTTCGCGTACATGGGCAGCCTGTATTCGTTCTTCCCGGCATGAACTACCGCTTCGATATACGAGGCGTAGCTCCAAGCCATGAACGCTTCGTCGGCGGCGTCTCCGAATACTTCATGCCAGCTTCGACCATGCTCGTTGAAGTACGCCGCCAGCTCCGGCGAGAGTTGAAGACGTTTCGCCGTGAGAGCCCTAACCAGCTCCTCGGGAACTGGTCCGGCAAATAATCGATTCGCTTCTGCGGAGCGATCGCGTCCCTGTCCGAGATAACCAACTTCGTTTTCGACTTGCACCAGCAGGACAGTCTGCTGAGCGGAATCGGTTTCACGAAGATGATGCATCAGCGCCGCGAATGCGCGACTGTCGAAGCGGCGCGTTTCGGCGGAAAATGTTGAGAGAATCTCGAGCGGCCTTCCATCTGCCGATTCGGCGCGAGGAAAACGCTTTGCATCTGACTTCACCCACTCAGGCGCGTAGTTAGAAAACGCATTCTTCCAACTTCCGAACCACAAGAGCACCAGGCGCATTTTGTGCGCTCTCGCCGTATCGACCCAATGGTCCAGGATGCTGAAATCGAAGGCACCTTCCTTCGGCTCCAGTTGCTCCCACGCAACCGGCATCAGGACGGTATTCACGTGCATGGCTGCGAGTTTTGGGAGAACGACATCCGCCTGAGCAGCAGTGCCTGCCGAAGAATTGCCCAGCTCGCCTCCCAAAATGAGAAAAGGCTGGCCGTTCACCATGAGCTGTCCGGTACCCTTCTCCACGCGAACGTGCGGCAGGTCGGCGGCTCGCAGCCCAATGGCAAGGGCGATTAACCAAACGGCGCTCACAGAGATAGCGCGAAGGCCCATCTTCAAGCGTCCTCCAAAGGGGACTAGTCTCGACAAAACGTGAATGCTAGAACGGCTTAAGGTAGATGACCAAACAAAATAGCTTGCCGATGCGTGCGAACATCGGCAAGCTGCAGACGGTGAAGCTGCGTCCGTCTAAAAGATAATTTTTCCTGCGAACCAGATGTTACGTGCGCCATCCGTGCTCGCATTGCTTCCGCTAGTGCCCAAGGTTTGGGTGATTGAGCCGAAGTTGGTCGAGACCAGGCCATTGCTGCCAACCGTCAAGCACGACGCACCTGCGCCGCCTGAGCAGCCGCCATTTGGATTGGCGAATCGGGGAGTATTCGTCAAACCAAAGACCTCGGTGCGGAATTGGAATGTTACCCGTTCTGTGATTTTGAAATCGCGGAAGATGCTCATATCGGCAGTGAAAATTCCCGGGCCGCGGAACGTGTTTCTGCGAACATTTCCGAAATTTCCTGTTGTGGGTTGAGCAAAAATCGATGGATCAAAATAAGCGCAGGAAGTATTCGGGCAATTTCCCGTACCCGACCACGGATTGCCAGCGATAACCTGGTAGCTGCCCACCAGGTTTACGGTCTGATTCAGACCACGATTTCCCGGGTTCAACAGGCTACCGTTGCCGGTCAAATTGAACGGTGTCCCGCTAAGTCTGCTGATGACATAGTTGAGTTGCCAGCCGCCTGCCAGCCAATTGGCGATACCGCTCTGTGCCCACTTTCTTCCGCGCCCGAAAGGCAGTTCATTCAACCCAAACACCTGGAGATTGTGGGTTCGATCAAAGCTGGCCAACGAGCGGTTTAGTTCCCAATAGGCGGGATAGTGCTCGAACAGTCCACTTAGGTCTTCATTCTCGGAGTAATCGATTGCTTTGGACCAAGTGTATGCGAGACCAATGAAAGACGATCCTCCCAATCGCTGCGTGACCTTGGTCTGGAACGAATCGTAATAATTGTTCTTGAAAGGCTCGTAAGCTGTGACACCTGAAACGTTCCTTCCCAGCGCCGTTGAAAGCAGTCCTCCGAAGCCCGCCGCGGCGCAGCCTGCTGCGGTGTGGGGAATAACCGTAGCCGGACAGATCGGGGTTGCGTTCAGCTCGACTCCGGTGAGAGGCCGAATAGCTCGAGTGCCTACATATCCCGCTTCAGCGGTGAGAGAATTCGTAAACTGTTGCTGGAAACTCAGATTGAAAGACTGGATGTATCCGCGCCGAAACGGATTAGCTACTGTTCTGGTTCCTGCTCCGGTCGGGAGAGGAATCGCTCCGGCGTTGAGGTTCGGCAAAGGTACCAAAACTGGAGCCAATCCGATGGGAACGGTGCCATAGGACGCTCCGGTGGCGTTAGTTCCTGTCAGACTGGCGGCAGGCAGTACTCCGCTTCCGTTTCCGAAATCGGTAGTGATGGTTGATGGATAGGCATTGCGCAATGCGTGCCACTGGCTGGGATCATTGCTGATGCCATAACCGGCTCGCACGACTGTCTTGTCACTTAAGCGGTAGGCTGCCCCTACGCGTGGCAGAAAGCGCCCGCCACCCGCATCGACCGTGCTGTCCATCGGGACACCCCCACCTCCACCGATGTACACGTTGCCGTTAGCGGGATTGAAGTAGGGAAGACCGCGTCCGTTGTCGCTATATCCGAAGGGGTAAAACTCCCAACGAACACCCAGAGTCAGCGTCAACTTGGGATCGATCTGCCACTGGTCGCGGGCATACCACGCCAATGTTGTCCAGCGAATCGCGACGGGGTTTGCGCTGAGCGTGGCTTTTCCTTGCCGGTTTGGCAGGCCGAGCAATAATTGTGCAAACGAGTTTTCAGGATTCGTCGGCGAGGATGTGCTGCCCGTGATCGTGCTGTTCTGAGTTGTGAGATTTCCGTTGAAACCGAAGGAGCCGCGAGCGGTTGTGAAGTTTCCATCCGCGCCCTGCGCCTGGAAGTGATTCAGTTGTACGTGGTCGTATTCGAATCCGAAGCGGAACGCATGTTTTCCCATGCTCCAGCTCAGGTTTTCGCCAGTCACGTACTGATTGTCGCGGAACAGGAACGGGTTTCCGGTATTCGGATTTCCTAAATTGGCAAGACCGGTAGTCTGAAACGCGGGAATACCGTTGTAAAGCGTGGGATCACCCGTCGTTCCGAAGCTGTTCGTGCCCGATATTCCCAGTGTGTTCAATCCAAACGCTGTTCCAATATCCAGCGCGGTTGCACCGAGACGCAGGCGAGTAAAGCCGAAGTTCCAGTCGGCCAGGAGGTTGGGCGAGAACGTATATACGCCGCCCAGACCTACGCTTTGGGTACGATTGTCGGCGTTGCCTAACTGACCACCATTGCTGGCGTCCCCACCGAGAGCGCCCAACGTGGGAGGATCGAGAATGTGCGCCTGGCTGAGGCTATATCGCCCGAACATCATCGCTTTCTCGCTCATCACGTAGTTGATTTTTGTGTCAAAGGTATTGATATTCTGCAACCCGTTTCCAGCGACTACATAGTTGTTCGTAAGCGCTGTGGGGCTGGTCAAAGCGGGCATAAGTGCAACCAGCTTGGCTGCCGCAGGATCAATTCGGTCCGGGCACATGACATTCTGCACGCCGTTGCATGAGATCGGCGTTCTGCCGTTCCCACTCGCGTTACCGGTGGCAGGATCGTAGATCGTCACTCCAGTGCCTCTGAAGTCACCGGTTCGCATTGCCGCCGTTGGCAAAGTAAGAGTCGGCTGCCCAATTCCGCGCTGCGTCGTACGTTGAAAGTCACCAAAAAAGAAGAGCTTGTCCTTCTTTATAGGCCCACCAAAAGTGCCGCCATATTGATGGAAAATATTTTTCGCCTTAGTAGGAAAGCGGACGGGATCGGTTCGGAAGTAATTTCGCGCTCGCAGGTTCTGATTGGTGAAAAACTCGAAGCCTTCACCATGGAATTGATTGGTGCCCGACTTAATCTGCACGTTCACCGCAGCGCCGCCTGCCATTCCCTGTTCTGCATCGTAGGCGTTGGTCACTACGTTTACGGTCTGAATTGCGTCGGCGGGTGGCACGTACGCGACATTGCCGGGAAGCCAGGGATATTGATCCGTAGCGCCGTCAATGCGCGTGTTGATCCCCTGAAGCGATTGGCCGTTTACGTTCGTGCTCTGCGCGCGCGATGGGTTCGCAGCTGCAGAATTCTGCTCTGTCATTAAGCCGAATCCGGGAACTACTCGCAGCAGCGACTGGAAGTTTCTTCCCGCAGTTGAGGACGTAATAGGAAGGTTCTCGATTTGAGTCGAGGTCAAATCGACGTGAACGTCGGCCTTATCGGTCTGCAGCGTTTCCTGAGCGGCGTTGACTTCGACGACGGTCTGCGCCTGCGCCACAGTCAACTGAGCGTCAGCCCGCTTCACGTTATTAACGGTCACACCCACGTTTTGCAGAACCATTGTCGTGAAGCCCTGGGAGGAGATGGATACCTTGTAGGCTCCTTCCTGCAGATCGGAAAAACGGTAAGCGCCGTTCGCATCGGTAGTCACAGAACGAGTGACTCCCGTCAAGGTATTCAAGGCTTGTACCTGGGCATTCGGCACCACCGCGCCGGACGGGTCAGTGACGTTGCCCGTCAGCGTTCCATACAGCACCTGAGCCGCGGCTGTGCCGGGAATAAAACACAATAGCAGCGCCAAACATGCCACCATTGCTCTCCGGCCCCTTTTCGAATTGTTCATCGCACTGAATCTCAGTCTTGGCATTGCAATGACTCCTCTTCCATGTGTGGCTGTGTGAGCCGCCACTTGCTCTGGGATTGAAAATTGCTTCACTATCGAGTGATCCTCTGCAGGTGCTCGACGCTTGGTTGTTCTTCGATTGCGTTGGCCGACGGTCCAAAATGCTTCTGCAAGACTAGCGCCACCGTTCCGCGCAGACGTGCCATATTGCCTTCCGCCGGACGGATGCGTGGCGGTTTTCCAAAAAGCATTCCGGACTTCATTTTGGACTCGATGATGGGACCGAAACGGTTCCAATGCGCCGCGCACTCGCCAACGAGAACGATCTCCTGCGGTGCCAGTCCCGCCACCAGCATGCGCATGCCCTGGCCAATCGCGTGCGCCATTTTTTCGAGCGATGTTGCGGCAGTGCGCTCGCCGGATTCAGCGCGAGCGAGCAGCTCCTGAAACGTGAGCCGCTCTGAGCTCTTCGTGGCTTCCTGGTAGTGACCAAGCGCGGCGCGATTGGATCCGTAGACCTCCCAGCATCCGCGGCCGCCGCATGTGCACTTCGGTCCATTGGGATCGAGAGACACGTGGCCGAACTCGCCCGCCATGCCGTGATCGCCACGCATGAGCTGTCCGTTGAGGAAAATCCCGGTACCGATACCTTCCGAGATCGTCACCACCACCATGTCGCGGATTTGCTCGGCGCGGCCAAACCAGACCTCCGCCAGGACGCATGCGTTCGCCGCATTTTCCAATTCCACGCGCAGCTTAGTGGACTTTTCGAGCGAGCTCTTCAGATCGAACTCTCCCCATTTCAAATTGGGAGAGAAGATCAAGCGGCTGGTTTTTTCGTCATAGCGGCCGGGCAAGCTGACCCCGAGGCCCTCAAGTATCAGCTTGGGCTGACTCTTCAATAGCTCTTTAACGTGCTGGGCAATGCGCTCAGCGCCGGCGGCGGCATTGGCCGGGGTAGGGAAAGCAACCTGAGAGAGGAATTGTCCGTTCACATCGGCAAGCGCAACCGTCGTTTGCGCAGGACGAATGTCGGCGACCAAAATAGCTCGCCTTTCATTGAGGCGCAGAAAAGTCGGTCGCCGCCCTCGCGGCAGGCGGCCCGTAGGTCCATCGATGACCCAACGCTCCTCGATCAACTGCTCGGTGATGAGCGAAACGGTGCTGCGCTGCAGGCCGGAGACGCGCGCCAGGTCGGCGCGTGAGATCGGCTGCTTGCGCCGGATCAGATTCAATACCACGCTGCGATTGATATTGCGTGCCGTCTCGCTTGAAGCAACTTGCGTATTTGTGAAGTCGATCCTGCGCATTCAAGCCTTATTTTGCAGACTAAACGTTTCAGGCAACGACTTAGTTCGCGGCCCGAACTTTATGTGGGTTGTAGAGAAGTTGTCAAGACTCAAGCGCCGGAGGAAGAAAAATTTGAGGTGCGAAGAGGTGGAACACAGGAATCGGCAGGCTAACGAGTCGCCCTAGCAGTCAGTACCGTGCGCGATAGTGAAGCCAGATGGCTGTGCGATTGACAGGATTTTTCCATCCGTGTATTGCTGAGGCTGATTGCAGCACAGCTCATATGCGCAAAAGAATCTTGTTGCCCCTCGTTCTCTCACTAATTCTTGTCGTATCCGGCACTCTGCACGCCCAGCACTGGGTGGGCTCGTGGGCAGCATCGCAGCAGCGTCCCGAACCGCAGAATTCGCTCAACCCGGATGATCTGCGGGACGCTACCCTGCGTCAGGTCGTGCATTTGTCGCTGGGCGGCGGCCAGATCCGCGTGCATCTCTCGAATCGGTTTGGCACTGCGCCGTTTCATATCAGCGCAGTCCACGTCGCCGATGCGGCATCGCGAGAGTCAGGTGCCATTCAAGCGGGAACTGACAAAGCGCTAACCTTCTCCGGCAGCGCGGACGTAACCATTCCCGCCGGAGCTGAGTACGTTTCAGATCCTCTGGTTTTCTCTGCGGCAGCGTTATCGGATCTGGCCATCACACTGCACACGGATGCCCCACCCGCGGAGCAGACCGGGCATCCTGGTTCGCGCGAGACATCGTTTGTGGCTCATGGTGATATGGTCTCGGCCGCCGAACTGGTGAATGCGGACAAAGTGGAGCACTGGTACTTCATCAGTCGGGTCGATGTGGTCGCGGCCGCGGATGCGCACGCGATTGTCACGCTTGGCGACTCGATTACCGATGGCCACGGCGCCACAACCAACGGCAACGACCGCTGGCCAGATGTGCTGGCTAAACGCCTGCAGGCCGATGCTGGCACGCACCATGTCGCCGTGCTCAATCACGGCATCGGGGGAAATCGCCTGCTGCTCGACGGACTTGGGCCCAACGCCTTGGCGCGATTCACTGATGACGTACTCGCGCAGACCGCGGTTAGTTACCTGATCGTTCTCGAGGGAATCAACGACATTGGAACGCTCACGCGCGACCGCGACGTTCCTCAATCCGAACACGATGCGCTGGTTAGCCACATGATCGGAGCCTATGAGCAGATGATCGTGCGCGCTCATGCCCACGGCATCAAAGTGCTCGGCGCGACAATTCTGCCCTTTGTGGGATCGGGATACTATCATCCCGGCCAGCCCACCGAGGCAGACAGACAGGCTGTGAATCAGTGGATCCGTACGCCTGGCCATTTTGACGCCATGGTTGACCTCGACAAAGTCACTCGCGATCCGCAGCACCCCGATCGGCTACTTCCGGCATATGATTCGGGCGATCACCTTCATCCTTCTCCCGCCGGATATGCCGCCATGGCCGGAGCTGTGCCGCTGTCAATATTTACGCCTGACAACGCGCGGCGAAAAGCCGTTCGCCATCGGAGATCTGCCGGCTCATAGCCCGTCGCTCCCGGAAAGACTATGGGGAGCACGACCGTCTTACGCAAAAAAAGTAACTCGCCTTTACCGGCCCTATCGCTTGAATTTGCCGGGCAGCCATAGTTCCAATTTGGGACAGAGTTTTCCCTGCTAAATCCCTGCTCGCTAGTTTGGTCGCGCTGAAAAATCGCCGTAAGTTACTGCACCTCTGAGCCTTACGCGCATTTTCCCGTTCCCTGCACTTCCGCTGGTCCAGAGCTAAAAACTGCGGATTCGGGCAGAAATAGAGAGATTTCACAAGATTTGAAAAAGATCCCTGTTTTTCCCTGCTGCAGGGAAAACGGAGCTGGACTAATTTCCACAGATGCGGGCACAAATTGCAGGTCAATGATCCACAATCGGCATTTAGCGCGACGCACCGAAATACCGTGAGGCGAAGGTCAGGAAGGTTGGCCAGTTCGGGCCGGTGGTGTGGCCTCCGGAATGGGATCGAAATGCAAGGTCGCCCCCGGTCAGGGTAGTTTCTATAGGAGGGAACTCAGTGGTGCCCAAGTCTTTCCTTCCCAGAAGCTTGTAAACGGGTCCTGCGCCTACTGCACCCAGAAACATGCCTTTTGCATCTACCCAGCCGCCTTCCACCTGCGGCGAACCGGTGCTGATGAACACGGGACGCGGTGCGCACAACGCAATCACTTCATGAGCGTCGATGGTCAGATCGTTTGTCGTGAGCGGACCGGCGTACTTGAGGAAGTTTCCCACCATCCAGTGATATTCACCAGTGGCGGCAATGTTCTCCACCTGCTCACCGGAATTACGGCGATACAGCTTGGTACCGGCTTCTCCTGAGGACCCTATGAATCCGATAGCAAAGCGCGGATCGTAAGCCATCGTGACGAGCGCGGCCTTCCCATACCGGGAAAGACCTTCGATGCCCACGCGCCGTGCGTCGACCGAAGGATCGGTTTCGAGATAATCCAACGCGCGACTTGCGCCCCATGCCCACGCGCGAAGAGCGCCCCAGTCATCCAGCTTTCTCGGTTGCCCTTTGTTGACCAGCCCAATGATGCCTTCGGTCAGGCCCTCACCGTTGTCCGCCTGGAAACTGGTGGGAATCAGAACGGCGTATCCCCATCCTTTGGCGAGCACCTGCTGTTGCCAGGTTGGTCCCGTGCTGCCCGGACTTCCTGGGACCACACCGCGCAAACGTCGCGCGAAAGCAGCCAGAAATTCAGGACTGAAACCGAATTCCATGATCACCGGCACTGGACCGCTCGCATTCGTTGGAGTAGACAACGTCAGTTGCAATTGGACATCGATCAAGGGATCTGCGGAATTATCAACGTGACCGATTGCTTCCCTGGTGATCACGGGAATGTCACCGCTCATTTCCCGGAACGATCTCATAGCTTCCCAATGCACTTTGGGAACATCTTTTGGAACCCGGCCATAGATCTCGCGATCGAAGTCTTCGACGATCTCGGGACGGCGCTGTTTCCACCACGTCTCCGGAGTTGTGACTTTCCTTCCGTCCTTGAGCATCAGCGGATCGGGCAAGCTTAGGTGTTGATCGACCTTTGTTTCATCGCTGTTGGCGGCATTCGGAGCTTGTGGATTGCCGCTCGGGCCTGGACGCAGTGAGCGGATGTGTAACAGCTCCATTGTGCGTTGATGATCTTGTTCCGAAGTAAGGTAAACAGGAATTGGCTGCCGGCTCGCGGCTACCGCGGCCGTTGACCGGACTTCGATCCAGTCGAGCGCCGCAGGATCGTTCTGGTCGGGAGTGCCCTCGATGCGAACGAGATCACCGGGGCGCAGGTTAACTCCACTGATTCGGCGGCGCACAGATGAGTCGCCGCCCAAGGTTCGTGCGGGAAGGGAGTCCCGGGCGCTCCATTCATCGACTGGCTTGTCGCCGATCAACAGGCGATATTTGGCTTGGCCTTCCGGCATATCGAAGTATTGAACGTCGATCTCATATGAGTCATTATCACCGGAGAACTTGAAATCGGCTTCGCAGGTCTTAGCCTGCAGCGGACATCCAATCGCTTTACCGCCGGAAGCGTTTTCAGCGGGCGTGATCTCCACCGGTTGATAGCCCTTCAGTTGTGCCGATTCGGCTTCGATCCGATGTGGGAAGTGGCCGGCGCGGCCCTTTGCGTCTGCAATAGCGGACATTCGTAAGAACCAGTTACAAATCGCATCACGCCAAACGATCGCGTGCCCGCTTTGATATTGAAGCTTGCTCAACACTTCCGAATAACGTGCCTCATCGATGTGTCCCTTGAGCGTCTCCCATTGGCCTACGAAAGCCTCTGCTGCGTCTGCTCCTTCATAGTGCGAGTCGTAAACGTGCTGGATCAGCGTCTTTCCGGAGTGAAGCACATAGGTGTAAGGCACGTGATGGAAAAACAAAAGTAGTTCGTCGGGAGTGCTCTTCAGCGACTCGTATCTTTGAGCCACTTCTGAACTGTATTGTGCGATGTAGCCGGTGCCCGTAGCCACGGTGCGATCCATGCCGATGCCCTGAGCGTCTCCGCGATGCCACTGTCCCCATCCGTTGCGCTCCGAGGATTCGATGCCCGGGCCATAGTGAGGTCCGGTGATGTTGGTGAGCGTCCCGACTCCAAGTGGGCCCGTGTAGTCCTCGTAGATGCGCCAGGAGGCAAGCTGCATCGCAGTTATTGTATGGACGACCAGGGGATCGCGCCCGAACGTCAGACGAGTCCAGTCTTCAGCGATCGCGCGCGCGCTCACATCGGGATCCCAGGCCAGACGTCCGAAGCCATACAGATTCGCCATCGCGAGCGGATGCCCCAGCCAGTTGGCATCCATTCCCACATTAGCAACGCCGACAAATCCGCCTGTGGGACGATGAAAAGTGCGTCCAGCAACAATGTCCTTGGTCAGAGTCGGTTTGCCATTCGCGTGCAGATCGAAATCCAGAACCTCCTTCCACATGGGAGGAAGGAAGACCATGTGGCGCGCCTGACCAAGATATTCCTGCGTGATCTGCAGCTCGAGGGCTTGGTTCGTTTTCTCCAGTCCGCCGAAGAGAGGAGACACCGGTTCGCGGACCTGGAAGTCGATGGGACCGTTCTTGATCTGGATGATTACGTTGTCGTCGAATTTTCCATCGAGTGAATGGAAATTGTCGTAAGCGGCTTTGGCACGATCGTTCTTTGAATCACGCCAGTCGAGATGATGGTTGTAGACAAAGGCGCGATAGAAGACAACACCGCCGTGCGGCTTGAGTGCTCGCGCGATCACGTTCGCGGCATCCGCCGGAGTGCGGCCGTATGTCGCCGGGCCAAGCCGCCCTTCAGAGTCCGCTTTAACCACAAAGCCGGCGAAATCTGGAATCGTGCGATAGACGACATCGACCTTTTTGTTCCACCAGTCCGCAACCTGCGGATCGAGAGGGTCAAAAGTATTGAGGCCGCCAATTACCTTCGGGCTGCTCAAATCGACTGAGATCGCGAGCCTCACTCCCCACGAACGAAACACTTCGGCAATGCGTGCGAGCTGCGGAAGAAAGCTGTCGTCGAGAACATGAGGATCAGCGTTAACGTTATTGACGGTGCAACCGTTGATGCCGATCGAAGCAAGCAAGCGCGCGTACTCGCCGGCACGTGTGAGGTCCGCGCGGACGCTGCCGCCATCGAAGAAAAGCGAGCGCCCGCCATAACCGCGTTCGATGCGCCCATCTAAGTTGTCCCATTGATCGATCCAGCGAATTGAGGCATACGGCTGTTGAACTTCATCGAGCCTGCCGAGAGTCTCACCGAGCGCGATTTGCTGCAGCAGGGCGAAGACTCCATACAGAACTCCGCGATCCGTGGATCCTGCGACAATTAAATAATCGACGCCTCTCAGTTTTTGCGCCCGCAACCAGAAGCCGTCTGCTTGCAGCGGCGGAATTTGCAAGTCCGGCACTGCTGACCGAAGCGCCGCCGCAGTAGCCAGAATAATCGCGTTCTCCGATGACAGACCTTTCCCAACTTGAAGACTCTTTCCGACCATGCCCTTCAAGCCCCGAATCAGCTCCTGCCGAGCACTGTTGAGAGCCGCGGAGTCGCCGAGTACCGCGATCAAACTGGGAATGGCTTTGTACTGCTCGGCCGCTTGGTCGGAAAGCGGCGCGTACCGCAGCCAGGCTGCCTCTCCTGTTTCGGCACGCACATAATCCTGTGGCACCGCGCAGACTGCGATCAGGCCAATGAACCATATCCGCAGCGATCGTTTCAATTTCCGCATTGTTTGACGTGCCCTCTTTAGCAAAAACGCACGACCGGCCAGTGAATGTTCTTAGAAGGTGGATCTCGAAGTGGTCAAATGCTTCGGCAACTTGGTTGCGTCTACCACGCCCCAATATGCGTACTTGGCCTGCAAGTGTTCGTCGAACAGCAGCGGCAGGTCTCGCCGTTTGATCGGATGATTTGTGAGCCACGTGTGATCATCCGCGATTCCCCAAAAGGTGACGGAACTGATTTTGCCCTTCAGCTGTCGGAAGGCTTGGAAGAAATCACGATATCGATATCCTTGGCGAATCAGCAATGTATGCGGGGAGTCCAACTCACGCGCCGTCGCATCCGAGTAGAGACTCATGTCAAGTTCCGTGACCTGATTATCGACTCCCAAACTTGAGAACATGTCGATGGTTTCACTAATCGATTGCGCAGATGGGGTTGCGATCGTGCCGTGCATCTGATGACCTACTCCTGTCACGGGAACTCCCCGTTTGCGCAAGTCGCGCACCAGATTGAGTAGGAAGGCCCTCTTTATAGGATCGGTGGTGTTGTACTCGTTGATGTACAGCTTCGCATTTGGAGCGAACTTGTGAGCCGTGAGGAAAGCCGCATCGATGTATGCCGTTCCCGTAATCTGGAACCAGGGCGAGCGGCGGAATCCATCGGGCTCATCGGGATCGATGACCTCATTGACCACGTCCCAGGCGTACACATCATTTTTGAAGTGCGATACCACCTCGCGAATATGTTTCTCCATGCGCCGAAGAAGCAATGCTTTGCTTTCAGGTGTTGGCATTAACTCCGCGCCGTTCTCGTCTTGGAATACCCACGCCGGTGTCTGCTTCTGCCACACCAGAGTGTGCCCCCGTACACGCATGTTGTTGGCTTTGGCGAATCCGACGAGAGAGTCTGCAACGCCAAAGTCTAGGCGCCCCTTTGTGGGCTCGATTGATGCCCACTTCATGGCATTCTCGGCTGTGATGCTGTTGAAGTGTCGCTTGAGCAACTCGCCATGAGGACCGGTGGTGTCCGCCAACCGAATGGCGGCTCCAATTGGAAAGTATTCAGAGAGGCTCTGTTTCAGGGAGGGGATATTGCTCTGAATTCTTGCTTCTGGTTCTTCCCTGAGAGGATGGGACGGAATCTGTGCCAAACCGGGAATCCTGATTGAGAAGATGAAACAGATCAGCAATGCGAATAAGCAAGTGCGAATCATACGTCTTCTCGATTCCGATCGTCGCGATTGTCAAGCATCGGAATCCCCGACGTGTGCGCGTTGGTAGAGAGACGACACTGCTGCGCGATCCGCTAAGTCACTGCGGGTGCTTTGGAACCACGAGCGCGCGCTTCCGGATTCAATGTGGGCTCGGCCGTGGATTCTCTGACTACCAGTTTGGGTTCCACCATAACTTCGCTGGACTTCGTTCCTGGTCCTTCGATTCTCTTGATGAGATTGCTGGCAGCCAGTTCGCCCATTTGCACAAGGGGCTGGCGAATGGTCGTCAAGCGCGGAATGTTAAACGCAGCCTGTTCGATGTCATCGAAGCCGATCACGGAGATGTCCGCAGGCACAACGAGGCCAGCATCGCGAAAAGCGCGGATTGCCCCGATGGCAGATCCGTCATTAAAGGCAACCAGGGCAGTAAACTCGCGCGACACCTCAAGCAATTCCTTTGCAGCGTGGTATCCCAAGTCGGACATGGTTGTGTTGTTGCATTCGGGATATCTCCCCAATTCCCGCGTCAACTTCGGTTTTATCTCAATCTGCAGTTCGCTCGCAATTTCCTGCAGGCACTTCCACCTGTCTTCAGAGTCGCCGTTACCCCGCGGACCTCGAAAGAACGCCATTTTTCGATGTCCTAACTTGAACAGATGTCGTAACGCCAATCTGGCAGCTCGAGAATTGTCGATCATGATGCTGGTCACATCCGACGCTTCGGTAATATCGGAAATGGCCACTACGGGAACCGGCAACAAACGGCTTAGGGGAGTGTTGATGAAAATCATCCCTTCTACCCCGCGATCCAGAAGGGTATCCGGCGATTTGTCAATCAACTCCGGGGCGCCGCGATGGCTAACCACGAAATAGAAGTAGCCCTGCTCCGCAAGCTTCTTCTCGATGCCGCTGATCAGCGAAGATGAAAATTCGTCGCCAATATCGGGCACAAGCACAGCGACGCAGAATGTGCGCTTGCCATGCAGATAACGTGCGAATACGTTCGGTCGGTAACTGAACTTCCGCACCGCCTCCCAGATTCGTTCTTTGGTTTTTTCCGCAATCGTACTGGCCAACGGCGAGTCGCTGATGACAACTGAAATCGTCGTCGGTGACAGATCCAAATGCTGAGCGAGAAATTTCAGCGTGACTCTCTGCCCATTCTTGCCGTTCGGGACACCACGATGATTGCCATTCTTCACGATCGATTTTGTTCCCATTATGATTCAGACTGGAATCGCATGATCTCGTTAGCCGTTAGTTGTAGCGTGACACGTAGCGGCCAATCGAGCAAGCATAATGCTGTGCCATGTCGATTTTAGACGGCTGGCGCCTCAGATGCGTGAATTTAACGCTAACCGCACGTAAATCGTTTTACCGAGGGCTAAGGGCATCGACTCTCAAGGGCACATGGTTGGGGAGGTGAATTCGAGCTTACAGTTTGAAGACCCGCTATTCGCTTCGCGGAACAGGTGCACGTTAGAACGCAAAATGATATTTGGATTCAAGTACTGAGCGGAAGGCAATTCCGCTTCATGCAGCAGATGTTCGACTAGAGTACGCACCGAGAGCTGTCCCTGCACGTATGGCTGCTGATGAATCGAAGCCGCAATGGCTCCCGACTGAATCGCCGGGATCATCTGGCGAAACAGGTCCGTCGCAATTACCCGAACTCGCAGCGTACGGCCGCTGGAGGAGAGAGCGCGGCAAACTGGCAGGCAGTTCACGGTATTCACATAAATTCCGGCGAGATCAGGTTCGGCCTCAAGCAATTTTTTTGTTTTACGAAAACTCTCATCGGCATGCTCGTGAGCCTCAATCACCGAGACGACGTGGCCCTCGCGTGAACGCTCACGAAAACTCTCCGCAAATCCGTCAGCCTTATCGCGGTGATCGATTGTCTTGAGCATGCCGGTGACAATCGCAACTTTACTGCCAGGCGGCAGGAAATTTGCCATCAATTCACCTGCAATCAAGCCATTCAGTCGTGGCTCGATGCAAACCACCGAAGACCGCTGACTGAAGGGAGCATCGGTCGAGACACAGACTACGCGAGTTCCGCGTTGTTCAGCCGCATCGATCAGGGGCGTCATGGCTTCGGGATTCCCGGGGGTAAGGATGATGCCGTCCAGATTGGAATCCGCTAGTTTCTTGAAGGCCGACCGCTCCCCTCGACCGAGTTCCGGGATGGCGATCAGAACGAACTCAGCTCCGCGGTCGGCATAGCGGCGCGTCTCATCGCGAATTCCCGCCCACAATTCATCGTAGAAATAGGCGATTTGCTTGGGCACACAAACTCCGATGCGCGCGCGTTTGCCGGTAGAAAGCGATCGAGCAGCAACATTGGGCTTGTACCCGATTTGCGCGGCGACCTTCAGCACTCGTTTAAGTGTTTTTTCATTGATCCCCTTGCGCCTGTGAAGAGCGCGATCCACCGTGCCGATCGAAACACCCGTCAGTTCGGCTATCAACGGGATGCCGCTTCTCTTCCTGACACTATTTCTCATCAATGAACGTCCAAAGATATGGACGTGAGGTCCACGGAATTCGGGCCCACCATTAAGGTAAACGTTCCTGGCTCTACTACTCGCTTCATTTCGCGGTTGTAGAACTGCAGCGCCTCCGGCCCAATTCGAAACTTGACCGTACGAGTCTCTCCCGGCTTGATGGAGAGACGCTCGAAGCCTTTGAGTTCTTTAACGGGACGCGTAACTGAACTGGCGTCGTCGCGAATATACAACTGCACGACTTCGTCTCCTCCGCGTGTTCCCGTATTGGTTACGTCCACAAGAACGTTCGCTTCCCCATTCACTGGAATGGAAACCGGCTCCACGTGTAAGTTGCTGTACCGGAATTTGGTATAGCTCAGGCCGTAGCCGAAGGGGAATAGAGGAGAAGAATCTGAAAAGAGATATGGACGTCGGGCCGATGGCTTTTGATAGTAGTAGTCAGGCAACTGTCCGACGGAACGCGGAACGGTGATCGGCAATCTTCCTGCTGGATTGTAGTCACCGAAGATGACATCAGCCATCGCTGTGCCACCTTCCTGGCCTAGATACCAGCCATCGAGAATCGCATGCGCATGCTCCTTGAGGAAATTGATCGAATTTGGACGCCCGTGCAGGAGCACCACAACCAGAGGCTTTCCGCTGGCCAGCAGACGGGCGACGAGCTCGTCCTGGCGGCCGAGCAAATCCAGATTGTCGCGATCTCCCAGGTGAGTTGGGGACCAAGCTTCGCGTGAGGTTTGTTCGTTTTCGCCTACGACTACGATTCCTACATCGGAGCCTGTCAGTAGGTCCACAGCATTGGCAATGCGCTTTTCGTCGAGCGCCGGATCAGCAGGCACCACTTTGTCTTCTTCCCACACTGGCTTGCTTTCGGTGATGCGGCAGCCTTCGGCATACAGTACTTCCGCCTTGCCGGCGATCTTGCCTTTGATTCCTTCAAGAATGCTGATCGCCTGCTGCGGCTTGCCGCTATATCCACCGAGGTGAGGCTCGCCAGCGTTGGGGCCTATCACAGCGATGCGTTTGAGCTTGCTTAGATCTAGTGGAAGCAGGTTGTTATCGTTTTTCAGCAGGGTGATGGTTTCGTGCGCCGCTTGAAGAGCTAGTTGCCGATCCTTTGTGGAACTTGCGGATTGCAAGGCCTTGGATGGATCAACGAATGGATGATCGAAGAGCCCAAGCTCAAACTTGGCACGCAGAACGCGTGCGGCGGCTTCATCCACCAGCGACTCCGAGATCTGGTGACTGCGAACCAGCACGGGCAACGAGCGGTAACATTTGGCAAACGGCAACTCGATATCGACGCCGGCAGTAATCGCGAGCTTCGCAGCTTCGTCGCAGTTGTGGGCAACGTGATGAATATTGATTAACTGATCGATGGCGAAGTAATCGGAGACTACTAACCCCTTGTATGCGAACTCGCCTCGCAGAACGTCGCGGAGCAACCACACATTGCTGTGATTGGGAATGCCATCGAGTTCGTTATACGAAGGCATCAATGCGCGCACGTTGGCCTGGCGGACCCCAGTCTCAAAAGGAGCGAGGAAATATTCCCGCACCGTACGCTCGGAGTAGTTTGCTGGTCCAACATTGGTGCCCGACTCTGGCTGGCTGTGAACGGCAAAATGCTTGAGGGTTGCAAAAACGTGATTACCGTCGATCGTGAGACCGTCTCCCTGCAACCCCCTTATGGCAGCGACTCCCATTCGGCCGGTGAGATAGGGATCTTCACCGTAGGTCTCTTCCGTCCGCCCCCAGCGCGGATCGCGCGCGAGATCTACCACTGGCATCAAGCATTCATCTGCTCCGCGTGAGCGTGCCTCAACTGCAACGGCGCCAAAGATGCGGCGCAGCAGAGCATCGTCCCAGGTGGCAGCTAGTCCGATAGCTTGCGGATAAGAAGTTGCATTCTCCGCCGCAAGGCCGTGCAGGCATTCTTCATGAAACATCAGTGGTATGCCTAACTTTGAATTGTCCATTACGATGTGCTGCAAACGGTTAGTAAGCTCGGCCATTGCGGCGGGGCCACGATTCTCGCTCGGTCGAGACATCTGACCCAGACCATTCCCAAGTAGTTGCTTTGCTTTGGCCTCGTCGAGTTGGCCCTTCTCGTCGATGAAAAAGCCGTCCGGACCTATGTCGAAGCCGTGGTTCTGCCACGTTGATTGGAGTTGAGCAACTTTCTCTTCCAGCGACATTCGCTTCAGAAGATCCTTAACTCGAGCATCGACCGGCAGCGCGGGATTGCGATACGCCATGGCAAACTGCTGACCGGTAAGGGGCAGAACGGTCAGGCAAACCACAACCACGACTCGAATGCTATTAGGGAAAGTCATCGTTCTTGTTTCCTTCGAAAGTCAGCTGAACAAAACTGGAGGGAAGTTATAACCGTTAACGTACACGAATTGTACTTTTCTTTTGCCGCAGCTTTCGGTAATAATGCGGGCGCTGCCGTTTGGTGTTGCCGGCGAGAACCTTTCCGCACCTAGACGCAGGATCCTGAGGCATGCATTTGAGGGCAAAACTGCTCGGAATCGACGTGGGCACTGGCGGAACCCGCGCCTTGCTCATCGATGAGAGCGGACGAGTGCTCGCGTCCCAAACGGCGGAACATCAGCCGTTTTCCTCACCCCAGACTGGCTGGGCCGAGCAGGACCCCCTCGATTGGTGGTGTGCTTGCCGCACAGCCGTTCGCCAACTCCTATCCGCTTCCGGTATTTCCAGCTCGGAGATCGCGGCGGTCGGATTTTCGGGGCAGATGCACGGAGCGGTGTTGCTTGATGCGACGGGGGAGCCTCTCCGTCCCGCGTTGATTTGGTGCGATCAACGCAGCGCTCGTGAAGCCAGCGAGCTTACGCAACAGATTGGCGAAGATCGGCTGATTGCGTATACCTGCAATCCTGCTCTCACCAATTTCACGCTCACCAAACTGCTGTGGGTACGCAAGCACGAGCCACAACTTTTTGAAAAATTCCGAACTCTTCAATTGCCGAAAGACTACGTGCGGTTCCGCCTAACCGGCGATTATGCAATGGACATGGCCGATGCTTCGGGAACGTTGCTGCTCGACGTTGCCCATCGTCGCTGGTCGAAGGAGATGGCGGAAGCCGCGAGTATCGATGCTTCCGTGCTACCGAAACTGTTGGAATCGTGCGAAGTGTGCGGGACGATATCGAAGGCGGGATCGGAGGCAACAGGCCTTGCGGCAGGAACGCCGGTCGTAACTGGAGCAGGAGATCAAGCAGCAGGAGCAGTGGGACTCGGAGTGGTAGCGCCTGGCGCAGTTCATGCCACGATTGGAACGTCCGGAGTGGTCTTCGCCTCCACCGATCGTCCGGCTATGGATCCGCATGGACGCTTGCACACCTTCTGCCACGCGTTTCCCAATCGCTGGCACCTGATGGGAGTTACTCAAGCCGCGGGACTTTCATTGCGCTGGTTTCGCGACCAATTCGCGACCGCAACTAAACCTGGGGCGGATCCCTACGAAATTCTTACGCACGAAGCGGCATCGGCGCCGCCCGCATCAGACGGCGTAATGTGGGCGCCGTATCTTATGGGGGAGCGCACTCCGCACCTCGACCCTGATGCGCGGGCCGCCCTCATCGGACTTGCCGCAAATCACGGTCGCGGCCACGTGATCCGCGCGATTCTCGAAGGCGTGGCCTTCAGCTTGCGCGACACCTTCTCGATCTTCGAAGAGATGAAGGTGCCGGTTACTAACATCCGGCTCGGTGGCGGAGCCGCCCGTTCGGCTTTGTGGCGGCAAATTCAGGCTGACGTTTATGACAGAGCCGTTGAAATCGTCGACGTTGAAGAGGGAGCAGCCTATGGAGCAGCTCTGCTCGCAGGCGTTGGCGCCGGAGTTTGGAGAACAGTCGAAGATGCGTGCAGGGAAACCGTTCGAGTAAGGATTTCCGTTGAACCAAATCAGGAAACCTCAAAGATCATGCAGCGGCAGTATAGGATGTATCGCCGCATTTATCCTGCTTTGCGGGCAATCCGCGAAGACTCATCGGATTCTCAAAGCTCATAAACATTCTCGAGGGAGGTTTCATGTCGACGGGCACTTATGATCCCAGGCCAGAGCACAAGTTTTCTTTTGGATTATGGACACTAGGGAATCGCGGACGCGATCCCTTCGGTGAGGCGGTTCGTCCAGCGATTCCGCCCGTCGACATCATCGCTCTTCTAGCCGAAGTCGGAGCTTGGGGAGTCAACCTTCATGACAATGATCTGGTTCCGATCGACGCCACTCCGGCAGAGCGCGACCGCATCGTGCGCGAATTCAATTCCGCATGTGAAACACACGGCGTAGTTGTGCCCATGGCCACCGTCAACCTGTTCTACGATCCGGTATTTCGTGATGGCGCCTTTACCTCCAACGATCCTGAAGTGCGGTCTTATGCCGTACAGAAAACCATGCGGGCCATGGACATCGGGGCCGAACTCGGGGCAAAGATATTCGTGCTCTGGGGAGGACGTGAAGGAACTGAGACCGATGCCTGTCGCCGCCCTGACCACGCGCTCAAAAATCTTCGCGAGTCCGTCAACTATTTATGCGAATACAGCATTGACAAGAAATACAGATACAAGTTCGCTTTAGAGGCCAAGCCGAATGAACCACGCGGCGATATCTATATGCCGACCACCGGCGCGTACCTTGGATTTATCCCCACCCTCGATCATCCGGAACTGGTCGGCGTGAATCCCGAAGTGGCACATGAGCATATGGCTGGTCTTAACTTTCTGCATGCGGTGGCTCAGGCGTGGGAATCAGGAAAGTTGTTCCATATCGATCTGAACGATCAGTATCCCGGACGCTACGATCAGGATTTGCGATTCGGTTCGGCAACTCCTAAAGCAATGTTCTGGCTGGTCAAATTTCTGGAGGAAGTGGGTTACGACGGACCACGTCATTTTGATGCTCACGCATATCGCACTGAGGACGTGAACGGAGTTAAAGACTTTGCTCGGGGATGCATGCGTACTTACCTGATTCTCAAAGAAAAAGCTCAGCGCTGGAATGCCGACACTGAGATACAA
>JBJMGD010000008.1:0-123568 GCA_045808065.1 Terriglobales bacterium
TACGACATCAGGATGTCGCGAATCTGCGGCGCGATCTTGCTCGCCTCCTCGAACGAGATCGTGTAAGGCATGGTGGCGCGCACCCAGCCCGCCCCCTCATCAAGATGCGGCATGAATTCCCCGCCGATAAACGGAACCAGCAGCAGGGTGAGACCAAAGATGATCGCGCAGCCCCAAATTGTGAAAGATGGATGATCGAGGCACCAATCAAGCTGCCGCGAGTAAATCGACTTCACGCGATCGTAGTATTTATTCGCGCGCTCCCGCAGCCCGCGTCTGAACCAGATCGAGGCCAGCGCCGGCACCAGAGTTAATGTAAGAATCAGGGCGCCTACGAGCCCGTAGGACATGGTGTCGGCCATAGGATGAAACAGTTTTCCTGCAGGGCCGCTCAGGGCATAGATGGGCAGAAAGCCAGAGATGATTACCGCGACGGAATAGAAGATGGGACGATCGACGTCGCGAGCCGCCGCCATGATGACTTCACTCAAGTCATATTGCTGTCCAGCGCGTTCGGCCAGTTCGCGATAGATGTTCTCCATCATCACTACCGTGCCGTCGATCAAGATGCCGAAGTCGATGGCTCCAATGGAGAGCAAGTTGGCGGGAATACCTTCGGCATGCAGCAGCACGAAGGCGAACAGCAGGCTGAGAGGAATCGTGAGCGCAACAATCACCGCAGCGCGAACGTTGACCAGGAAGAAGATGAGCACGATCAGCACCAGGACCATGCCGCGCAAAAGATTGGCTTCCACTGTACTGGTGGTAAGCGCGATCAGGTCGCTGCGATCGTAAAAAGGACGAACCTTCACGTCCTTGGGAAGAATGGTATTGTTCAGAATTTCGGTCTGCCGTTCCACGCGCTTGAGTACTTCCTGGGCCTGCTCGCCGCGACGCATCAGGATCACGCCTTCCACCGCGTCGTCGTTTTTCTGAAATCCGAATTCGCCGAGGCGGGGAGCGTGGCCAATCACCACTTCGCCCACGTCTTTCACCCGAATCGGAACGCCCTTGTTGCTGCCGACAATTACGTTGCCGATATCTCCCTGGTCGCGCAGCAGGCCAAGTCCGCGAACGTAGAAGAACTGCCCGCCTTGCGAATAGAAGCCACCGCCCGCGTTCGAATTATTGGCGGACAAAGCATTGATTACCTGCGGAACCGTGAGGTGATATCCGTACAACCTGGCAGGGTCCATCAGCACCTGGTACTGCATGGTTTCGCCACCCAGGCCGGAATCGTCGGCCACGCCGGAAACCGCTTTGTATGCGCGCTCCAGCGTCCAATCTTCGATGATCTTCAATTCCTGAGCGCTTCGATCGGGACTCTCGAGTACATAGCGATAGACGAGGCCGCTAGGGCTGAACAAGGGAGCCATACTGGGGGTGATTCCGGCCGGCAATGTGGCGTCTCCCAATCGCTGAAACACAACCTGCCGCGCCCAGTAATCGTCGACCTGATCTTCGAAGGTAAGGCGCACGTCTGAAAGCCCATAAAGCGAGATCGAGCGCATCACTACCAGATTGGGAATGCCATTCATGGCCAACTCGAGTTGAAGCGTCACCTGGCGCTCCATCTCCTCCGAAGCATGGCCCGGCCATTGGGTAACGAGCTCCACCATAGGTGGAGAGAGATCGGGATACGCGTCCACCGGCATTCGCTGGAAAGAGACCACGCCGGCGACAATCAGCAATCCTGTAAGCATGAAAACCAGGAAGCGGTTGCGGATCGCGAATTGGACGATGCGGTGAATCATTCAGAAAGAACTCGAGTTGGAATGGATGGTCACTACTGCTGCAATGTATTGGCGAACTGCAGGAACAGCGCTCCTTGCGCAACCACCTGGTCTCCCGGTTTTAGGCCGCTCGTGACTTGAGTCCGTCCCCCGACGCTCTGCCCAATCGCAATCTGTCGTTGAGCAAACTGATTGTTCCCGGCGTTCACGTAGACAAACGGCTCGTTCTCGGTGTTCCTCAACACAGCTGCATCGGGCACCGAAGTCGCATTCTGAATCGTGCCCGCCTGCACTAATGCCGTCACATACATGTCTTTCTTCAGCTTCTCTCCGGGATTCTGGGTCACGATACGTGCCTGCAATGTGCGGGAGGCTGGATCCAGCGCGGCGGCGACGTACGAGATCGTGCCCGAAAACTTCTGCGGATACGCGTCCGTTTGTATCGTTACTGGATCACCGACATGCACGTACGCGAGATCGTTCTGGTACACGTTCACCAGTACCCAGACGGTGCTCATGTCGGAGACGGTGAAACATTGCGTTTGTCCTGCCTGAAGTAACTGGCCGGGAGCTACAGGTTGATCCACGACCTCGCCATCGATTGGCGCGAGCACCGGCAGTTCGGGAGCGCCGGAACTCTTGAGCGCCGCTTGGGGATCCTTTACACCCAAAATCCGCAATGCCTGCTCTGAGTTCTGCATGTCGGCTTGCGCCTGAGTGCGCGCCGATTCCGCATCGAGCAAATCTTTCTCGGCAATGGCGTGGTGCTGATAAAGGTCCTGTGCTCGGGCGAAGTTCTTGTCCGCCACTTTGAATGCGCTGGAAGCTTTCAAATACGTGGCGCGAAGCTGAGAAAAGTCTGGACTGCTCACGTACAGCATCGGCTGGCCGCGCTTCACGTGAAGTCCAGGCGTGACCACGATGCGTGCCACTGGTCCGCCGACCGCGGAGATTACAGGAGTGGTCTTGAATCCGTTGTAAGTGACGGCTCCCGTAAGTCGCAACAAACGCTGGAGCGAAGTCGGTTCCACTGTGAAGAGCTGCACATGCGACATCTGGTCTGCGGACACCGTGAACAGACCCGGCCGCTCCGATTTCGCGATTGTCTGATCCGTCTTCGCCTGCTCGTGCCCGCAAGCGGCAACGAAAATCGCCATGCCGGCGACGACCGTGATCCTTAGCAAAGGTGATAGCCGATTCATGGCAAGCTCCTTGTCCCTACGGCTTGTCGCAGTTGCTCCAGAGAAACCATGTACGCGGCAAGCGCCTGCCGGTATGCGAGTTGGGTGGAGCGGTAACTGCGCTCGGCATCGAGAAAGTCGAGCAGGCTGGCAGCGCCGCGCTGATAGGCATACGCGCTGATGTCGCGGGAGTCCTGCGACTGCTTCAGGTACCCGCCGGTATAAAGCTGTACGATCTTCTGGCTGGTCTGAAGACCTTCGTACGCATTGCGGAGGTCGGTGAGCACCGTCTGTTCCGCTTCGCGCGCGGTCTCATCGAACTGCGCAATCGCATACTTGGTCCGGGCAATCTCGCCTTGATTGCGATCAAAAATCGGGATCTCCATGCTGAACAGAACGTCTCCGGTGTTGACTCCGGAAACGTGCGAATACTGGAAGCCGCCGTTGAAATCCCGCTTGCCGTTGGCCTGCGCAAGTTGATATTGACTCCTCGCAGCCGTCACTCCCTGTTGAGCGGCGCGAAGGTCGGGGCGAGTCGCGAGCGCCCTGGCCTGTAAATCTGCGAGCCCCACCGTCAACGGTTGATATTCCAATTGGCCTTCGACGTTGTAATCCGCCGGGACTGAATCGTAGCCAACCAGCTGGCGTAAGGCTGCCAGCGCCTGTACCTGGCTTAACTCAGCTTGAGACTTGTCGGTCTGGAACTGCAGGAGCTGGAGCTTGATCTTCAGCAGATCGCTTTCGCTGATCTGGCCGGCGTTGTACTGGATCTGCGCGATGTTCAGCGTCTGCTGGAAACTCTCAAAATTCTGAGTGGCGAGCTCGACGTTCGATTTCGCCAGTAGCGCGTTCGCAAACTGCTGGCTCACGTTGAAGGAAATCGCGCGTTCCGCATCCGCTACTTGCGATTGTGTTACCGCTGTCTGATCCCTGGCCGCAGCAATGCGTCGTTGGCGCTTATGGCCGCGCTCGAACGTGTAACCCACGCCAGCATCAAATTCCGAAATGGTACTGAAGTTTTCCGCCGTTGCCGCCGTAAACGGGAGGAACAGACTGTTAAACGTGAAAACTGGATTGGGTCTGATGGCAGCGGTAATCTCCTGCGCCTGGCTTTGTTGGATCTGCGTCCGTGTGGAGCGCAAAGCATGGTTATGCTCGAGAGCCATTTGAATGGCCTGGTCAAGCGTGATCCGTGCCGGAGCTTGGCCGAAACCTGCGGCAACTCCCAGCAGGAAAAATGCCGCGAGTACTCCGCAACGCGTCAGCGAACGGCAAAGCTTGCTTCGAAATGTGGGATTTGAGGTTAAGCGACAGCAATCGTCACAAAACACGACAAGGTACCTCCTCGCCTACTAGTCCTGGAACTGGCGACTAGGCGGGAGGAGGACGACTGTAGAGAGCGGCTTCTCCTTCGCGACATGCGATGGAGTAGTCGTCGATCAGAATGAATTCAGCGGCGGAGAAGATTGGAGCCGAATGTGAGGAAGTGGTTGAACCGGCAGCCGACTGAGTCGCAAGGCAGATAACGCAGAGTTCGCCTTCGCCCGGAAATCCCTGTTCGACGGAAGCTTTTCCGTGCTGCCAGGAATGCAAAACCAGTATTCCGCATGAGTGGGCTGCCTCGGCGGTGCCAACCAGGATGAAGATCGGCAGGCAAACGCAAAGAACGAGTCTCCGCGCCAGGCTCAAACGGCCAAAATTTGCGTTGGTTTGCACAATCGATAGATCCAACGTTCGCAGCAGTGTACGTCAGCCGATCTATGTTACAGGAAACGCACCCATTGTGTAGCAGGTGCGACCCTACTGAATAAACAGAGCCTTTGTTCGGCCACAGTTGGACGGCCAGGACTTTAAACGGTCTCTCAAGTTACTGCGGCGAATCAAGTCTCATGGAAGTTCCCTGATAATTCCCTGATAATTTCCGGGTTCCCGCCTTCGCGGACCTTAAAGCCATTGTTGATCAGCGGTTACGGGGCTGTAGGCAGAATTCCCTGTTAATCCCTGTTCTAAAACCCAAATTTGTGAATTTTGGGCAGAATCTGAGGGTTTGAGAACTTTTTTCGCGAAAGTGCCTGTTAATTTCCCCTGTTAACGGGAAAATTTGGCCTTCAACAACAGGCAGGCAGCACCGGTTGAGGGCTCCCATCGTTCAACCCAACCTAGTAGCCGTGCTCTCCCGTCTGCAGGCTTACTTTGCCCCGGAACATGCGATACACCAGTACGAAATATCCGATTGCGATTGCGACACCTATCGACCACCAGATCAGGCCGAACTTCAGCGAGTAAGGTCCGGCAGCCGCATTGTGGATGGTGATATCCGGGATCGCGGGATTACTCGAAGGCAGAAGTGTTGGATACAAGGCAAAAGCCGCTCCGCCCAGCATGCTGGCCAGGTACACGCAGGAACTTAGAAATGCGACCCAGTCTGCGTTAAGGCGATGCGCGCGGAACATCGTCGCCAGACTCGCGGCTACCAGAATGGGTATTAAGAATCCCACCGGATGCGCAACATAGTTCTGGGTTACCTGCGGCCGCACCAGCAGAGTGGCAATACAGCTTGCCACGGTTAGCGCAGCGAGCAGGGGCCAGAGTCCGCGCGCGGTCGTCCGCGACCGGCGCCCGAGATCGCCCTCAGTCTTTAGTGAGAGATAGTTCGCGCCGTGGATAGTAAGAGCGATTAGCGCCAAGACTCCCGTCAGCACGGTGTACCAATCCAGCACTCCGGCATTCCTGCCCGGCAGAAAATCGGTCCATAAAGGCAAGAAGAAGTAATGATCCGCACCCAGGGGCACACCGCGAATGACGTTTCCCAAAGCTGCACCAAAAAAGATCGTCAGCAGCAAACTGCCAATCGCGAACAAACCATCGAAGAAGTCGCGCCAAACTTTGTTGTCGATGTGCATGCGGAATTCGATTCCAATTCCGCGCAGAATTAAGAGCCACAACACCATGTTCAACGGCAGGTAGAAGCCGCTAAAACTGGAGGCATACAGCAAGGGAAACGCAAAGAACAGGGTTCCGCCACCGGCGAGCAGCCAAACTTCGTTCCCGTCCCACACTGGACCAATAGCGCGCAACACCAAGCGGCGCTCCTCGTTGGTGCGCGCAACAAAGAGGTGTACGACGCCCGCTCCCAGATCGAAGCCATCGAGCACGACATACGCGGTGAGCATAAAAGCAACGAGAATGAACCAAACCGTCTCCATGCCTAATCTCCAGCCAGCGTGATCGGCTGGGCATCAACGTTTGGGTGTAGCCCAGGTCCATGCTCAATCTCGCGGTGCACAAGGAAAAGAAAGAAGATGGCGAGCACCGCATATAACCCCATAAAGCCCAGCAATGTGAACAGACCGTTGCCGGCGGAAACATTCGACGAATATCCCACGGCAGTGCGCATCAATCCATAAACAAGCCACGGCTGACGGCCGACCTCCGCCGTCATCCATCCAGCAGTGTTGGCGATGTATGGGAACGGCAGGCATAGCATGATCACCCAGAGAAGCCACCGTGTCTCAAACAGCTTGCCGCGCCAAAGTAGTAGAAGGGCGAGCGTCATGACGGCAATAAAGATCGTCCCTAATCCCGCCATGATGTGATAGCTGAAGTAGAGCAGTGGAATGTTTGTTGGCCAGTCCTCCCGCGGATATTCATTGAGTCCCTTCACCTCGGCTTCAGTCGTCCCATAAATAAGGAAGCTGAGTACCTTGTTCACGACCAATGGATTGTCAATTCGCTGACGTTCTACGTCGGGCTGTCCCATCAAAACCATCGGCGCGCCTTTTTGGGTTTGAAAAAGTCCTTCCATGGCGGCTGTGGTCACTGGCTGGTGTTTGGCCAAGTACCGCCCGTGCAGATCGCCAGTGGGAAACACTTGCGCTACAGAACATACAAATCCGGCGATCACACCCACTCGCAGAAAAATTCGCCCGTACTCCTGCGAACGATCGTTCAGCAGATAGAACGCTCCCACTGCGGCCATAACGAAGGAGCCGGTGATCACCGCGCCGCTCATGTTATGCGCATATTGCAACAATGCCCACGGATTCAGTAGAAGTCCGGTGAAGCTGCTCACCTGATATGAGCCGTTCGGCAGCTGGCTGTATGCGACCGGATGTTGCATCCAGGCGTCAGTAGCGATGATGAAGAATCCTGAAAGCCAAGAACCAGCAAACACCATGACGCCGGCCCACCAGTGCGCGATCCGACTCAACCGCTTCTCACCAAAGAGGAACAATCCTAGAAAAGCGGATTCGAGGAAAAAAGAGAATACTCCCTCCATCACCAGAGCCTGTCCAATCACCCCGCCGGTCATCTGCGAAAAGCGCGCCCAATTCGTCCCAAACTGAAACTCCATCGGAATTCCGGTCACAACTCCAACCACAAAGTTAATGCCGAAGATCTTCATCCAGAAACGAGCGGCATGATCGTACCTTTCGTCCCCAGAACGAAGGGCGACAGTTTTCAAAATGACGATTAGCGGCGCTAGTCCCATCGTCAACTGCGGAAACAGATAGTGAAAAGTGATTAGAAACCCGAAATGAAGGCGGTGGATGAAGTAAGCAGTGTCCAAGGGATCTTGCCTCCCTGAGAGTGTACAGAACGGAGCAATCTTGCGCTCCGCAACCCGCCCATCCAACTGCATCGATCCGAGCTCTTGGCGCCGCAATTGCCATCTGTCCCATATTGGGCGTCTCGTCCACACAGGCATACAGCCTGCAGCAAATTCGATAGCGCTCATACCATCAAAGAAATGATTCGTTTCAAGTAACAGTCTCCTGAATTCCTCGTCTTCACTGTGACGAAAGTTCCACATGAACTTCTCGGGATCTATGTCCGAATTCGCACAAAATTGTTCAGAATCGAACACAAATCAACGAACACGAACTTGTCCCAACAGATTGCCTGAGAGTGTGAGTCGCGATGGAACTTGCATACATCGGATGGCGTATTGATTGCTCAGTTACAGAAATACAAAGTACGCAGGCGATGTGCTAACCGATCTTGAAGGCAATCGTCAAAAGGAAACAAGCGACCGCACGGAGTCTGGATGAGTGAGCGCAATAACGCGCCGGAGTCGCGGCGAAACGGAAAGAGCCCCGAGAAGAGCGGGGCGGATGCATCGCTGCATCCTGCCTGGATAGCCTTCGTGCGCTATTGCGAGGAGATGGGCCATGGAGAGATTGAGCGATTGAAGATCCAGGACGGAATTCCCGTTTTGGTAGAGGTTTCCAGACAGAAGATTAAATTCAGCTAGCAAAAGCAGCTGACCGAAATAAATCGGAGGCTGTCGCGATCCTTTCTTCGAGGGATTCCGGCAGCCTCTTTTGTTTTCAGGCGGTGGGCAATGACATGTATTCGCAGTATCGGGTCCGGATTCCACATGATTTCCTTGGAGTGGCTCCGGCTGTTCGCTTCACTCGCAGTTCTAGCAACTCTGTTCGGTTCGTATGCGGCGGCCGTACCGAAGGACTTGACTGACGGGGAATTCAGCAAGCTGCTCATGAAAGCTGAAAACGGCTCTCTAAGTGCTCAGACAGAAGTCGCAAAAGCCTATGCTGCGGGTCGCAGCGTAAGTGCGAATTACGAGGAAGCCGCACGCTGGTACCGCAGGGCTGCCGATCAGGGTGATCCTGACTCACAGACCAATCTGGGCGTCCTTTATTTGCGTGGGCAAGGAGTCATCCACGATGATGTGCAGGCTTTTCGTTGGTTTCAACGCGCGGCTGCTTCCGACTATCCTCTCGGGCTTCATAACCTCGGAATCATGTACAGCAATGGCTGGGGGGTCGCGAAAGACCCGCAGCACGGGTTGGAACTTCTCCTTCGCGCGGCAAACGCCGGCGTGGAAGTCTCGCAAGTCAACGTGGCACTTGCCTATATGAATGGCGGAGCGGAGCGGCAAGATCCCGAACTCGCGGTCAAATGGCTGAAGCGAGCGGCCAAACACGGATTTGCACCAGCCAATTTCATTTTGGGCATCGCTTACGAGACGGGGCAAGGAACCAAAGCTGATCCGGGCAAAGCCGCCGAACTGTATCGCAAGGCCGCAGAGCAAAACATGGCGGAAGCGCAAAACAATCTTGGCCGGCTTTACTTACAGGGCAGCGGAGTGACGCGAGATACTCGAGAAGCACTTCGACTCTTCTCAGCGGCGGCAGAACAGGGCAATAGACAAAGCTACGTTAACCTTGCGCTCTGCTATCTCGTCGCCTGCGGATCGGTGGTCGATCCCATCACTGCCTACAGTTGGTACCTGTCCGCTCGCTTCTCCGGGGTCGCAATACCGCAACACTTGTCTGAGAGATTCTCCGCTATCGGCGAGGAGTTGAGTGAGGAACAGCATCAGCGCGCCGAGCTACATTCCCAAACTTGGATCGCACAACATCCGGGTGTCGATCCGCGCTCGCCGGTACAGCTTAGTCACGTACCTGGCACTGCCGTGGCAATGGATCAGCAGATTCCAACCTTACCGAACGACGAGGTGTTAAAGAATTCATGGCATCAAACTCCGTACACACCGCAGCAATTGCCCATTCCACGTTCCGTGCGCTGATAGCCGACGATCAACCGTCCGCTCGCGACGCTATCAGCCGCTTGCTCGAAGAAGATGATTCGATCGAGATCGTAAGTGAGTGTGCCAACGGGACAGACGCTTTGGCGGCCATCGCGCAGCATGCTCCTGACATGCTGTTCGTTGATGTACAGCTTCCCGATGTGCCCGGCTTCCAAGTGGTGGAATCGAGCAGGGGGAAGATTGGAGCGGTCGTGTTCATGAGCGCTCTCGACCGCTACGCAGCGCGCGCCTTCGATGCCCATGCCGCAGACTACGTCGTAAAGCCGTTCCACGCGGATAGATTGCTCCAAGCGATAGAAAGAGCCAAGATGCGCGTGCAAATGGAGCGCGCCGCAATTACGCTCCCGGTAAGCGCGACTCGTTCCCCAAACTATGAAATCGTGCCTCAAGCGCCCAAACACCTGGAGAGGCTGGCCTTGCGGAACGGCGATCGCATTTTCTTTCAGAAGGTCCAACTCGTCGATTGCTTTACCTCCGCCGCCAATTACGTTCAGGTTCACTGTGGCACGCAGGAACATCGCATGCGTTCCACGATGAACGAGCTTGAGAGAAAGCTCGATCCCAAGCTGTTCGTGCGCATTCATCGCTGCACCATCATCAACATCGAATGTTTGCGCGAGTTTCGCCCCCTTCCCCATGGCGATTACATGGTGAAGCTCATCGACGGCAAAGAGCTCATTATGAGCCGCAATTATCGCCAGTCCTTCCGCAGTGCTTTATCAGCTCTCAGCTACACACAGTGACTACTTTGGGCCGAACCACATCACGAGGCCTCTTCGCTGAAGTCTGGGCAGTTCCCGAGTAGAGACGCGGCATGCCGCGTCTCTACTGCCCCGGAACAGAATCGCGAAGATGGTAGTGGACATCCTGCCCATCAGCAGTGCATCGAATCGTTGAGAAGCCCAGATCCACACATTCAGAGGAGTAGTTCGATGCAGAGGACATGGTTACTTTCTCTGGCGCTGCTGCTAGCCCTTGGCTTCGCCGCAGCCCAAACCGCCGGAACGGCGGGGACTCCCGGCGATCAGGGTTCGTCCTCCAACCAGCAAAACACAAGCAGCAACGGCAACTCAGCTCCTACCAACTCAAACGGCACGAATCAGAGCAACACCAGCCAGGTGGGCACAACTGGGACGTCAGCAAACACCAGTTCGGTGGGCAGCAACTCGGCTAGCCCGAGTACCCCTAACTCGAACTCAACCAGCGCTGGAGGAAACAGCGCCTATCCGACGGATCAAAACAGCGCAGCCGGCAACGACCAAATGGGCAAACAGGCTGTTAGCGCAAGCGGTGCATCTACCGGGGTGGGCGTCTCTGCAAAGGCAAAACGGAACAGGGCCGCTACGAGTAGTTCTGGGCTTCCACAGAGTGACCAGGAGACGAGCGGCACTTCCAACGGTTCCGCAACCTCTGTTCCGGCAACTACGAATCCAAAAAATGACGGCAGTGGTTCCGCTTCACCGCGGAGGGATCAGAGCAGCGCTGGAACTACGTCCGCGACTGCGCGATCGGATCAGAACATGGCTGCCACTTTCCCCGGCAGCGATGCCAACCAGCGCAGCGCGGCAGCTTCGGGAGCTTTAAGTTCGGAAGCTACGAATTCCGCTATCGAAAACCCGGGTAACAGCGGACCCAAGGCCGCGCAGCTCCCGCAAACAGCTTCGACTCTGCCTCTGCTTGGATTGGCTGGACTTGGCACCTTCTTCGCCGGATTTATTCCTCGCTTGCGCCGCTAGAGAGCGATCAAGTCTCACCAGAACCCCGGGTCAAAGGCGGGAATTATTTGCTCGCAATCGCTCTCCATACCTCATATAAATATTTTTGATTTCCTAGAGCTATCGATCGACGCTATAACCTGCGCTTAAAGCAAGACTCGGCCCCAACTCGGAAGAATTCCAGTTATGGGAATGTCCCTAACCCAGACTAATTTCTATTCGCTGCTCTTTTTGTCCTTAAGCAGCTTGATCTTGCTCCTGCAGATCGGGTTGCTGCTTCTTCAATTTCATAAACAAAAAGAGAGCCGGCGCGCCCCACTGCACATTCTTTCCGGAGTGCGCGTAGCACAGGTGATGAACGACACTCCGGCGGCAAGTCCCAAAGATACTTTGGAAGCTGTACAGGAAATCATGTTCGCACGCGAGGTCTTCGCGCTGCCGGTGCTGGACGAAGATGGCGAACTGGCTGGCCTCATCAGCATGTCCGATATCACTCAGATCGAGCGCAGCGAGCGCGGCAACGTCGAGGTGTCGGCGGTCTACTCCCGCGATGTGAAGTGCGCTTTTCCCGACCAGACAATGCATGAAGTGGTGGAACGCATGCGCGAATTCCATCTCGCGAACTTTCCCGTTGTCTCCCGTCGCGACGAAAAGCAGCTGCTCGGAATGATTACAAAAGCTGACATTATGCTGGCTTATAGAAAGATGGCTCTGGAACTCTCGCTTTAGGCGCATCGACTTTCTGAGACAAGAAAGGCATCGGTGCCGCGGCTAGGAGACTGATCTAAGCGTCTTCACACGCGGACTGGAGTGGCACAGGCGGCCCCGCGTGGGTTTTCGGTGCTTCAGCGCCCTCTGTCAGAAGTCGCTGCGCTATGAGTCCCATCCGCAACTTTGCATATGCGGCTAATCGAGCCACGTAAATGAAATCTGCTATTAGGAAATAGAGCAGCGAAATTACGACCAGGTTGGCGAGCAACACTCTCGGGTTCGTAATGACGGCGCCCGCCGCAACGCTAAGCAGGAGCGCGACAACAAAAAGTCCTGCGCGGAGTATGCCGGTTGCCATTGAAACTTCGAGCACCTGGTCGCGACCAGATCGTACAAACTTCCATCCCTCTGCGATTAATTGCGTCCAACGTGATTCCGGAAACAACGGCGCGAACGACAGATACCAGTTGGATAAAGACCAGAGGCCAACGATCAGAACCAAAACGGGCAGAAGAATTGCAAGACTCACCGCTGAGACGGGCAAATCTCGCCTGGCACTAGACGCCGCGCCGATCATGCCAACTAAGAATCCCGTGGTGATCCAGGCCAGGATGGCTGCCAGGGTGACTAGCGCGCGGGCCGAGCTGATGGCAAAACAGGTTCTCAGACTGGCGCCGGGGGCAAGCGCTGGGCGAGCAAGCGTCGCGTAACGTCCGACGGCGCTCAAGACGGTCCAGCAGACGGCGAGCACAAAACTACTGACCGCTACCAACCGAAACAGAACTGCAGTTCCAGTTGCGACGGAGCTTGCCAGTGTCTGGGCTAATTGCCAAGCACTAAGAGCCGTCAATGACTCAAGTTGGTGTGGATCAAAGGCGATGCTCTTCAGCAGCAAGAACGCGGAAGCCGAAACCACAAGAATTGAGATGGCGCCGAACGTCCAGCGCCATCCAATTTCGATCAACAGCAGTGAGGGGTCTTGAAGGACTTCGCTGAAGCCCTGACGCAGGACGTTGCTGGACATCAGAGATCCCTACCGGGCCACCACATTCACCAGCTTGTCCGGAACTACGATGACTTTGGCAACCGATTTTCCTTCGAGCAAGGCACGTATCTTTTCTTCAGCGAGCGCACGTTCCCTCACCTCGGCTTCACCCAATCCCGCAGGAACCACCATACGCGAACGATTCTTGCCGTTTACCTGAATGGGTATCTCAACTTCTTCTTCGCGTGCCAGTTTGGGATCGAACTTCGGCCACGATTCTCGCAGCAATTGCGAACGCTCCCCAAGCGTCTCCCACAACTCGGCAGCCAAATAAGGCGCGAATGGAGCCAGCATGAGCACGAGATCGCGCAACATCAGCCGCACCTGTTGCGAGGACACAGCGCCGGACGCTATTTGCGCGTCGGCCGCCGTAATCGCGTTCACCAGCTCCATGATTGCGGCGATGGAAGTGTTGAAGTGCCATCGGCCCTCGAAGTCGGTGGAGACCCGCCGGATTGTCTGGTGGAGCTTGCGCTCCAGATCCCTGGAGACCATCGGTGGCGGCACAGTTACCGATCGCGAAGGCCTGCCGTCGGTAGCAGAACCAGCCGTAGCGCTTGCATAGCGGGAAACCAGGCGATGCACTTTGGCAAGGAAGCGACTTACTCCTTCTACGCCGTTCTCCTGCCAATCCAGGTCGCGATCAGGAGGAGCAGCGAACAGCGAATACATACGCGTGCTGTCAGCCCCATAGCGGGAAACCATCTCATCAGGCGACACGACGTTGCCCTTGCTCTTGGACATTTTTGCGCCATTTTTAATTACCATGCCCTGGGTGAACAGGCGCTCGATTGGTTCGGAGTTCTTGATCAGTCCGAGATCGCGCATGGTCTTGCTCCAAAAGCGCGAGTAGATCAAGTGCAGGATCGCGTGCTCGACGCCGCCGATATATTGGTCGATAGGAAACCAGTACGCGACTGCCTGTTTGTCGATCGGCGCGGTCGCGAGTTTGGCGCTGGTATAGCGGTAGAAGTACCAGGACGAATCGACGAACGTGTCCATGGTGTCGGTCTCACGCCGAGCCTTGCCTTGACACTTAGGACACTTTACATTTACGAACTCGGGCACACGCGCGAGCGGCGAACCTCCCTGCTGCGTGATCTCGATGTTCTCGGGAAGCAGCACCGGCAAGTCCTTTTCGGGAACCGGCACGATCCCGCACTTGTCGCAGTACAGAATGGGGATGGGAGTGCCCCAGTAGCGCTGCCGCGAGATGCCCCAGTCTCGCAGACGAAACGTCACAGTCTTCTTGCCGAAGCCCTTTTCTTCGGCCACGCCCGTCATCTTCTGAATTGCGTCCTGATTGCCGAGACCGCTGAACTCACCCGAGTTGATGAGCAGGCTGTCCATCGCCGTGTACGGAAGTGTCGCCTCTTCGTGGGCGCCGTGCTCATGCCGCCGAGGCAAGATCACGATGCGAATTTCGATGCCGTACTTCTTGGCGAATTCGTAGTCGCGTTCGTCGTGCGCCGGCACGGACATGATCGCGCCCGTGCCGTATTCCATCAGGATGTAGTTGGCGACCCAAATCGGGATCTGCTCGCCATTGAACGGATTGATGGCGGAAGCTCCGGTGAAGAAGCCACGCTTCTCCGCCTCCCCCAGGTTTCCGGCTTCGCGCGCGCGCCGCTGCTCGGCAACTATCTCGTCGAGGCGACCGAGCAGATCGGGATCGCTGCCCATCAACTTCGCCACAAGAGGATGTTCAGGAGCCAACTGGATCGATGTCGCACCGTAAATCGTGTCGATGCGAGTCGTGAACACCGAAAGCTTGTCGTCCGATCCTGCGATTTTGAAATCGACCTGTGCTCCCTCACTGCGGCCGATCCAGTTACGCTGCATGGTGCGAACTTTTTCCGGCCAGCCTTCCAGCTTGTCGAGATCGCTTAGTAACTCCTCGGCGTAGTTGGTAATGCGCAGGAACCACTGTTCGAGATCACGCTGTTCGACGCGAGTCTCTTCATGGCGCCAGCAGCAGCCGTCCACCACTTGTTCGTTAGCCAAAACGGTCGCGCACTCCGGGCACCAGTTCACCTTGCTCTTGCGCCGATAGGCCAGGCCGCGCTCGTAAAACTTCAGAAAGAACCACTGGTTCCAGCGGTAGTAGTCGGGCAGACAGGTCGTGACTTCGGTATTCCAATCGTAGGAAAAGCCCAGGCGGTTCATCTGACGCTTCATGTTCGCGACATTGTTCAACGTCCACTCGCGTGGCGGCGCGTTGTTCTTGAGCGCGGCATTCTCGGCGGGCAATCCAAATGCATCCCAGCCCATGGGATGAAGCACGTTGTAGCCCTTCATCCACATGTAGCGCGCGAGCGCATCGCCAATGGAGTAGTTGCGCACATGTCCCATGTGCAACGCGCCCGACGGATAGGGCAGCATCTCGAGCACGTAATATTTCTTCCTGGCGGAAGTAGCGGGGTCGGCGCGATAGAGCTCCGGCTGCTGCCAGCGCTCGTACCACTTCTGCTCGATGCGCTGGGGGTCATAGCGCTCCCGATCGCGCGGCTGCTCGGCAGCGTTCAGTACTTCAGTTTTCTCCTGGTTTGACATCGGATTGATTCATTCTAAAGGAACACACGCCGATACAACCGCTGCACGAAAGAACCCGCCGCGGATCTCACGGAGGCCATGGATGAACACGCATTCCCATAGCATTGCTTGATCCGCAGAATCCATTTCAATCCGTGTGATCCGTGGCGGTTCTGTCCGCCACCAGCGCCTTCAAGGCATCCACGTTCTTCTGGTCGTCCCCAGGTTCGTCGATAGGAGTTTCTGCGATGAAAGCCGCGTGGGCTATACGCGGGTCATTCAACAGACGCCGGAACGGCTCCAGTCCGATGCTGCCTTTGCCGATGTGCTGATGACGATCGAGCTTCGATGCACGGGCCGCTTTGGCGTCATTGCAGTGCCAAACTGGAATGTTCTTCAGCCCGATAGTATTTTCCAGATACTTCATCGTGTGCTCGTATCCTGCGACAGAAACGATGTCATAGCCGGCTACATGCGTGTGACAGGTATCGATACAGGCGGCGACGGGAAGCACCGGACGCAGACGCTCCACCAATTCCGCAACTTGCTCGAAGGAGCTACCCAGGGAGTACTCCGCACCGGCCGCATTCTCGATTAAGACCTTGAAGCCGCAGCCCTCCATATCAAAGTTCTTCGTGGCCTCGGCGATCGAGTCAGCAGCACGCCTCAAGCCCTCTTCCCTGCTCAAACCTCGGTGCGATCCGGCGTGAAGCACCAGAAATTGTGCGCCGAGAGCCAAGCCGCGTTCCACTTCGGCACGAAATGCCTGAATGGATTTTCCAAGAAACTCGGTAGTCGAGCTTGCCAGGTTCACGAGGTAGCTGGTGTGAATCACCAGCGGCTTGATTCCATATTTTTCTTTCAGTCGAATCATCTCCTCGCACTGGGATTTTGCGAGCTGATATGGCTTCCACATGCGCGGTGACGACGAGAACATCTGGAAGGTATTGCATCCCAGGCGAAACGCCCGTTCAGCCGCGGTCTCCGGACCGCCCGAGGTGGATGTATGGATGCCGATTCGGCGCGAGGTCAATCTGGGAACTTCGCTGGGAGCCGGACGTTTGAGGATGTCTTTAGCTTCCCGCTCCCATTTTGAGGCCATTATCTGAGCATAGCAGCGGGGCGAGACGACTCTGGTGGATCCGAGATAAAATCCGGAGCATCGCTTGAACTAGAAAAAAATCGGGTCGATTTGTCGATTCTGCAAATCTCACCCGACGTACTAGGTAGGGACAGGATCGCAGACCTGACCTAGACTCCTGCATTTCGAACAGATTGGAGAAAATTCATGCAAGCAGGTACTCAGAACGCTCCAGCCACGTCAACGAAGCGGGAATGGGCCGGACGCATTGTTA
Source organism: Terriglobales bacterium (assembly GCA_045808065.1). Lineage (GTDB taxonomy): Bacteria > Acidobacteriota > Terriglobia > Terriglobales > Acidobacteriaceae > Gp1-AA112. Next base: position 16,847 of record JBJMGD010000008.1, read on the forward strand.
GCGCAATACCGGTTCTGTTTTTACTCCTTGACGCGATTATGAAGTTGATGAAGCCACTGCCGGCGCCCGTTGTGGAAGGAGCGACCCGAATCGGATATCCGCTGAGCACCATGCCGGTAATTGGGGCAACGCTCTTGATATCTGTGATCATTTACGCGATCCCCAGAACCGCTGTCCTAGGTGCAGTTCTGCTGACCGGCTATCTCGGTGGAGCTGTCGCCAGCAACGTGCGAGTCGGCAATCCTCTGTTTAGCTACGTGCTGGCTCCAGTGTATGTCGCGTTATTCATCTGGGGCGGACTCTTCTTCCGCGATGGCCGGGTGCGCGCGCTCATTCCGCTGCGCAGGCCTGATACTCGTCTCTAAAATCCAAAAGGAACAAAGCTATGCAAAAGATTACTCCTTTCCTGTGGTTCAACAACAATGCTGAAGAGGCGGTGAATTTTTACATCTCGATTTTCAAGAATTCAAAGATTGTGAACATTTCCCGTTATGGCGAAGCTGGGCCGGGGCCGAAAGGCACAGTCATGTCGGCGACGTTCGAGCTGAACGGACAAGAGTTTATGGCATTGAACGGCGGTCCACATTTCAGTTTCTCGCCGGCCATTTCGTTTTTCGTCAAGTGCGAGACTCAACAAGAAGTGGACGAATTCTGGGAGAAGCTCTCTGCGGGAGGCAAGAAAGAGAGATGCGGCTGGCTTACGGACAAATATGGCCTGTCATGGCAAATCATTCCCACTGCCCTGGGCCGGATGTTGCAGGACAAAGATCCAGAGAAGTCAAAACGAGTAATGAAAGCGATGCTTCAGATGGACAAGATTAATATCGAGGCTTTAAAACAGGCATACGAACAACCGGAACTCAGTGCCTCCAGGCACTGACGTCAGCGTGTCCGTCATTCCTCACGCTGACGTATCGCCAACAATTCAGGAAGGAAACGAAGCATGAGCAAGGTTCGCGTACTAGTGGGCACACGTAAAGGCGCATTCATTCTGACGTCGGATGGAAAACGCGAGAAGTGGGAAGTAAACGGCCCGCATTTTGCGGGCTGGGAGATGTATCACCTCAAGGGATCGCCCGCTGATCCAAACCGAATCTATGCGTCGCAAACTAGCGGGTGGTTTGGGCAAATCATCCAAAGCTCCAACGACGGCGGGAAGACTTGGGAGATGCCGGGCGGCGAATCCATGCCTGCGCCGGACGGCCCGCCTAAAGGCAAAAGCAACAAATTCGTGTACGATACCTCTCCCGAAACGGGTAAGCCTCTCACTACGCATCAATGGTATGACGGCACGCAGCACCCGTGGGAGTTCAAGCGCGTCTGGCATCTGGAACCGTCGCTCACCGATCCGAATACGGTTTACGCGGGAGTTGAAGATGCCGCATTGTTCCGCTCAACCGATGGCGCCCGCACGTGGCATGAACTCTCCGGTCTGCGAGGCCACGGCACCGGCCCGAAGTGGCAACCCGGGGCGGGCGGAATGTGTCTGCACACCATCGTTCTCGATCCGACCAATCCCAAGCGGATCTATATTGCTATCTCGGCTGCGGGCGCGTTCAGAAGCGAAGACGGCGGCGAAAGCTGGAAACCCATTAATCAGGGGCTCCGCTCGCAATACATTCCCGATCCGAAAGCGGAGGTCGGACACTGCGTTCATCGAATTGCCATGCATCGCACGCGACCCAATGTGCTATTCATGCAGAAGCATTGGGACGTCATGCGCAGCGACAATGCAGGGGACTCGTGGCAGGAGGTAAGTGGAAATCTGCCTACCGATTTCGGATTTGTGATCGACGTCCACGCACACGAGCCGGAAACAATCTACGTTGTTCCCATCAAGAGCGACTCGGAACACTTTCCGCCAGATGGAAAGCTACGCGTGTATCGCAGCCGCAAGGGCGGGAACGAGTGGGAAGAACTCACCAAAGGCCTGCCGCAGAAGGATTGCTATGTGAACGTGTTGCGTGACGCAATGGCGGTCGATTCCTTGGACAAATGTGGGGTGTACTTCGGTACCACCGGCGGGCAGGTGTACGCGTCGGCGGATGCCGGCGACACTTGGGCACCGATTGTTCACGACCTTCCGGCGGTGCTCTCGGTCGAGGTGCAGACGCTGAAATGATCCGCGTGGAATTGCCGCAACATTTGCGGACCTTAGCGCAGGTCGGCCGCGAGGTGCAGCTCGATGTCGCGGGGCAAATTACGCAGCGTTCGGTACTCGATGCTCTCGAGGCGCGTTATCCGATGCTGCAGGGCACCATCCGCGATCATGTGACGCAACAACGCCGGCCGTTCCTGCGTTTCTTCGCCTGCGAAGAAGATCTATCGCACGAATCTCCTGACGCTGCCCTTCCCGAGGCGGTGGCGTCGGGCAAAGAGCCCTTTCTCATCATCGGAGCGATTGCAGGTGGATAGAGGATAGATGAGCGCGAATCCCACAGAGGGGTACATCGCAACGTCGCTCACTAGTGAGGGTTCCGACTGGTCGACCGTCCCATTGTCCCACGATTCGCGGAGTAACGGCCACACCGGCGCTCCGCGTTGGATCAATACTTCACTGCTTCTGAATCTCTGCGATTACGACCGCATACGGCTCCAGGACTATCTTGCTGATGTCCAAGGTCTTTATTCGCGGGTTCGTTGCTGCGAGTACACGTGCGCTCGACGCTCCCACCTTCGCCGAGTCCAACGTGATCGTCTGCTGCTGATCAGAGAAATTGAGAGCGACCAGCGCAGTGTCGCTTTTCGACTTCCGCAAATAACTCATCACGTCGGGATCGCTCTCATTTAAGGCAACATAATCGCCGTCATAGAAGGCGGAGTCAGTGCGACGGAGCTTTATCAATTGTCTGTACCAATTCAGAACTGACTGCGAATCCGCCATCTCCGTTCTCACATTATGAGTGGTGTAGTTGCTGTCAACCGGCAGCCAGGGTGACGCTCCTTGGTTGAAGCCGGCATTTGTGGAGCTATTCCATTGCATGGGCGTGCGCTCGCCGTCTCGTCCGATCTCCTTAGGCCAGCCCTTCTTCCCGATCACGTCCTTCACGTCTTCCACCCGCTTAGGGTCGTTGTTCTCCATGCCGATCTCTTCGCCGTAATACATGATCGCGCTTCCTCGCAGTGTCAAGTAGAGCGCGGACATTAACTTCGCAACCTGGTCCTTGTTGCTGCCGTTCCCGTAACGATCCACATAACGACGGATATCGTGATTGCTGAGGACGTACACCGGCCAGCCATGGACGGGATTGCTCTCGATCGCTGTTACCTTCTGCCGAAACTCGTTCGCATCCAGTTTGGCAACCCTGGTGAAGTTGAAGTACATGGGCATCTGCAGTTCGTCGTTGTGCGCTCCGTAGTATGCCGCGAGCTCTTCAGGCGTTTTGGTCCAGGTCTCACCGATCAGAACCCGCCCTGAAAATTCGTCGGCAACTTTGCGCAGCTTTTTCAGTTCGGCGTGCACTTCGGCGGGACTGTGGTCATGAACGTGTTCTTGAATGGGCATTCCGTACGCGTCGGCACCCGTGAGCGGCCGGTTGTCAGTTAAATTCGGGTCTTCGAAGAGAGTGTCCACGGCATCCAGGCGGAAACCGTAGACGCCGCGCCGATACCAGAAGCGGGTTACGTCAAACATCTCTTGTTCTACTTTGGGATTGCGCCAGTTCAGGTCCGGCTGCTGCGGATAAAAGAAGTGGTAATACCACTGCGCTGTCACCGGCGAAAAGGTCCAACTCGGGCCACCAAATATGGATGTCCAGTTGTTCGGAGCTTGCCCCTCGCCTTTACCGTCGCGCCAGATATAGTAATCGCGATAAGGACTGGTTTTTGACGTGGCGGATTCGACAAACCAGCGATGTTTGTCGGAGGTATGGTTCACAACAAAATCCAGAATGACCTTGATATTTCGCTTTTTCGCTTCAGCAACCAGGCGATCGAAATCGGCAAGTGTTCCGTATTGTGGATCGATGTCGCGGTAATCGGAAACGTCATAGCCGAAATCGACTTGAGGCGAAGGAAAGCACGGACTGATCCAAATCGCGTCCACACCCAGCCGCGCGAGGTGATCGAGATGCTGGGTGATGCCGTTCAGATCTCCGGTTCCATCATTGTTGGAATCGCCGAAGCTGCGCGGATAAATCTCGTACACCACCGCGTGTTTCCACCAATCAGCTCGAGTAGCGAATCTGTTGGGCGGAACGGGCGGGCCCGCGTCTTCCGCCGCTCTCGCCGTCTGAGCCGCTCCTGACAGGCAGCACAAGAAGACCACAGCAGGTATGCACCCAAAGAAGAGTCTGCGCATTGATCAGCTCCGAACTGATTTCCTGAAAGCGCAACAGTGTAACTCAGCGGATAGCGCACACGTTTGGCGGGTCAAAGAGCTCGATGCATTATCGTTACGGTGCAGTTGTGATTTGCTGTTTGTTCGCCTATGCTAACTCGAGGGTTGTTGTCTCAAGTGGTCCGTTCGTCCCACGCGGCTACTGATAATCTGGGTTTTTGATGCAGCTTGATGTTTCCAATTCGCAACTTCAGCCAGATGTTCCTCAGGCGCTCGCTTGGGCACATCCTTTGGTGCAGGACTGGTTTGTCCAGAAGTTCGCCACACCCACCGAGCCGCAGGAACAAGGATGGCCTCACATTATTTCGGGCCGTTCCACACTGATCTCGGCTCCTACCGGTTCAGGCAAGACATTGGCAGCTTTTCTCGCCTGCATCGATGGCTTGGTGCGCAAAGCGATCTCTGGCGCGCTTCAGAGCCGGATTGAAGTCCTATACGTCTCACCGCTGAAGGCGCTCGGCAATGACATCCAGAAGAATCTGGAGCGGCCGCTGGCCGAGATCGCCCAGCTGGCAAGCGAGCGTGGCATGCTGATGCCGCAGATTCGCACCTTTGTTCGTTCCGGGGACACGCCACCCGCCGACCGACAGCGGATGCTCAAGTCACCGCCTCACATTCTGGTCACCACGCCTGAGTCACTCTACATCCTGCTTACCGCCGAGAAGAGCCGCGAGCTGCTGCGCGATGTGGAGACCGTGATCGTCGACGAAATCCACGCCATCGCCGATGACAAGCGCGGGGCTCATCTCGCGCTCTCTCTCGAACGGCTTGATGTACTCGCGCATCGCAAGCCCGTGCGCATTGGACTCTCGGCCACTCAGAAGCCGATCGAACTGGTCGCCGAGTTTCTGGCTGGAGCTTCGGCGCGACCGGAAATCGTGAATGTCGGCCATAGGCGGCGGCTGGATTTCGCTGTCGAAGTACCTCCGAGTCCGCTCTCCTCAGTGATGACGCACGAGATGTGGGATGAAGTCTACGATCGGCTCGTTCAACTCATCGAGCAGCATCGGTCGACACTGATTTTTGTGAACACTCGCGCTATGGCCGAACGCATCGCGCATTGCTTGGCTGAGCGGCTGGGGGAAGACGCGGTGGCGGCGCATCACGGCAGCCTTGCGCGCAAGCTGCGGCTGCATGCTGAGTCGCGTCTGCGCAACGGTGAGCTACGGGCGCTAGTGGCGACCGCCTCGCTTGAACTCGGAATCGACGTCGGCCATATCGACCTGGTCTGCCATATCGGTTCGCCACGTTCTATTGCCGTAATGCTGCAACGGGTGGGGCGTGCTGGGCACTGGCGCGGCGCGATTCCTAAAGGACGCATCTTTGCCACAACTCGCGACGAGCTCATCGAGTGCGCTGCACTGGTGCGAGCCATCGAAGCGGGGGAACTGGATGCGCTCATCATTCCTGAGACTCCGCTCGACGTGCTCGCGCAGCAGATCGTCGCCATGTGCGCCGCTGACGAATGGCGCGAGCAAGATGTATTCGAAGTCGTGCGCCGCGCCTATCCATATCGCAATCTTACGCAGGAGGAATTCGAGCAGATTGTGGGCGTACTCTCGGACGGCATTGTTGCCAGCCGGGGACGGTATGGCGCCTATCTCCATCGCGATCGCGTGAACGGCGTGCTGAAAGCTCGGCGTGGCAGCCGCATGATAGCGGTCACAAACGGCGGCGCAATTCCTGACGCTTCTCTTTTTACAGTCGTTGCTTTGCCCGAAGAAGCGGTAGTCGGCACGCTCGATGAAGACTTTGCTGTCGAGATCTCGCGGGGCGACATCATGCTGCTCGGCAGCACCAGTTGGCAAATTCATCGCGTGGAATCGACCGGGCGCGTGCTCGTGGAAGATGCTCACGGAGCCGCCCCGACAATTCCCTTCTGGCGTGGCGAGGCTCCGGCGCGCACGCCGGAGCTATCACATCAAGTTGCGGCCATCCGGTCCAAAGTGGACGAGCTTACGCCTAAATTAACTGCGGTTGGACTTTCGCCAGCGATTCCCGAAGTAGCTTCGGCCGTAGAGTGGCTGAAGGCCGAGTGTCACATGGACAACTCCGCTGCCGAGCAGGTCGTCGAGTACATCGTCACTGGACGTGCTGTGCTCGGCGCGGTTCCCACTCAAACGACGCTCATCGCCGAACGCTTCTTCGACGAGGGTGGTGGCATGCAGCTGATCATTCATGCTCCCCTTGGAGCGCGTATCAATAAGGCCTGGGGATTGGCGCTGCGCAAGCGTTTCTGCCGCTCCTTCAATTTTGAATTGCAAGCTGCCGCCACTGAAAATGGATTGAACATCGCACTGGCCGAGCAACATAGCTTTCCTTTGGCCGAGGTCTTCGAGTTTCTGCGCGAGCAGAGCGTGCAGGAAGTGTTGGAACAGGCGGCACTTCCCTCCCCCATTTTCAAGACACGCTGGCGCTGGGACGCGGGTCGAGCTTTGGCTTTACTGCGGTACCGTAATGGGAAAAAGATTCCGCCTGCAATTCTTCGTATCCGCTCGGACGATCTTCTTGCCTCGGTCTTTCCCGACGTAGCCGCGTGCCAGGAGAACATCGAAGGCGACATCAAGATTCCCGATCATCCCCTAGTACGAGAGGTGATGAAGGACGTCCTCACCGAGGCCATGGATATAGAGGGCCTCAAGTCTGTCCTGCGTGGCATGGCAGATGGCTCAATTCGCCTGCTCGCGGTCGATACTCCGGTTCCATCGCAGTTCTCTCACGAGATCCTCAACTCCGCTCCTTATGCTTATCTCGATGACGCTCCTCTCGAAGAACGACGGGCGCGTGCGGTGGAGATGCGTCGCACGCTTCCCGATTCGGTTCTGCAGGAAGTTGGTGGCCTGGATCTAAGTGCCATTGAGCAGGTTCGGAATGAAGCCTGGCCCGATGTGCGCGATGCCGACGAGCTGCACGATGCGCTGCTCACGATGATCGCCATACCGGAGAATGTCTGCTCAGCAGGTGAGTTTCAAGATTTTGCTGTGGCACAGACGTCCTCGCCTGTGACTTGTGCCAGCAACACAGCCGAGGGCGGCTGTCCCACGGGAGCTTGGGCGAAATTCTTTAACCAACTTCACGAACAAAAACGCGCCGCGCGGGTCCGCATTACAGAGCCCCGCACGTGCGGCGAACAAGAAAGCATCACGCCGCCACTCCGAGATCGTTATCTCTGGGTTGCCGCCGAGAAGCTAACCAGCTTCCGCGCACTCTATCCCGATTCAGAGCTGGAGACGCAAATCGAATCCGCCGAACGTGAATCGCTCAGCAGCGATGACGCGCGGATTGCGATGGTGACCGGCTGGATGATGCACACCGGACCGCTAACAGCGGAACAGCTAGCTGCGGCTCTGCATCACCCCATAAACGAGATTGACGTCGCCCTTCTGCGACTCGAGGCCAAGGGATCAATCCTGCGCGGCAGGTTTGTGCGCCATGATGGCGTCACCGAATGGTGTGATCGCCGTCTGCTCGCGCGCATTCACCGCCTCACATTAGGTGTGCTACGAAAACAGATCGAGCCGGCGACTCCGGCGCAGTTCATGCGCTGGTTATCGCGTTGGCAGCATGTAGCTCCCGGCACGCAGCTCAGCGGCGAGCGCGGTCTGCTGGAAATCGTGCGCCAGCTGCAAGGATTTGAGATTCCCGCCAATGCGTGGGAGCGTCAGATCCTGCCGGCACGTACGAAGGATTACGATCCAGCGCACCTCGACCATCTTTGCATGACGGGCGCCGTGGGCTGGGGAAGGCTTTCGCCGCATCCGGCGACACTGGAGGCAACAACGGGAGGAAGTCGCCGCGTAGTTCCTACCAGCGTTGCTCCGCTTACTCTTTTCTTGCGCAGCGAATCCGAGTGGATGGCATCGGCGCCTTATCAACGGCCTGGCGACATCGAGCGTTGCTTAAGTGACGTCGCGAAGCAGGTGTTCACTTATCTGCAGTCCAGAGGCGCGTCTTTCTTTACGGACATCGTGCGTGGCACTGGCAAATTGAAGGCAGAGGTTGAGACCGGACTGTGGGAGCTGGTGGCCGCCGGCGTGGTAACAGCGGATGGTTTCGATAATCTGCGAACCTTGATCGCTCCGCGGCAGGCCCATGCGAACGGCCGGGGCAAGCGTCCACGACACAGCGCAGGGCGCTGGACCATCATGCACGCTGAACCTCCTCGCGATCAGGTTGCGGCGGTGGAAGGTACCTGCCGCATGCTCCTCGACCGTTACGGAGTCGTCTTCCGCGAGCTGCTGGCGCGCGAATCTGTGCTGCCCAAGTGGCGCGAACTCCTTCTTACATTCCGTCGGCTCGAGGATCGAGGAGAAGTGCGTGGGGGAAGGTTCGTCTCTAGCTTCATTGGCGAACAGTTTGCCTTACCGGCAGCGGTGGAATCGCTGCGCGCCGTCCGCAACGCTCCCGTTTCGGGAGAAACGATCACCCTCTCCGCCGCCGATCCATTGAATCTTGCCGGCATCATCGTGCCGGGCGAGCGCGTTCCTGCCATCTCTGGGCGTACCGTTAGCTTCCGTGATGGATCCTTGGTCGAACCTGATGGCGAGATCAGACCAGCGCTTCAGGTATTGGCATCGGCTTCCAATGGCGACTGAGCAGAACAGGTGTGTGGAGTCCGCTTCCGGCGAGGCCCTCGTCGAAGGTGTCGACTACTACATCGAAAACGGACTTTACGTCTTCACCAAGCATTATCTCCTCAAGCGAGGATATTGCTGTCAATCCGGCTGTCGGCATTGCCCCTACGGCTTTGATGGCGGAAAGATTAGCGACAAACAAAAAGGGCGGCCGTGCAGGCCGCCCTAGATTCGACATTGAAGAGTTGAATTTAGTGGCTCGTGCTGCTGTTGCTGTTGGCTGAAGCACTGACCTTAATGTGATCCTTCACCTTCTTGCCATTGGCGTTCTCTTTCGCGATACGGACAGCTTCTTTCTTGTCTTGTGCGCTGCTAACCGTTCCGCTCAGTTCAATCGCGCCTTTATCGTTCGTCGTCGCAGTGACGCCCGAGAGGCTAGAGTTCGCCTGAAGCTTGCTCTGGATGTCATTGTTTCCGCTCATATCGCTCTGCGGCATCGAGCTGGAACCGGAAGCCGAAGCTCCACTCTGGCTGGATGACGCTCCACTCTGACCGGCCGAAGCTCCGCTCTGACCGCTGGTCGAAGGAGTTGAGCTCTGGGATGAGGAGCTGGAAGGCGAAGTTGATTGGGACGATGAAGGTGAGGTTGCGCTCTGACCACTTGAGCTGCTCGGACTCGTGCTCTGCGAGCTGCTCGAGGATGACGGACTAGTCGTGCTCTGGTCCGACTGGGGCAGAGAAGAACTCGAGCTGCTGCTCGAAGGCGATGTGCTCTGGGAGCTGCTGGACGGCGATGCACTCTGCGAGCTGCTGCTGGAAGGCGAAGTGCTCTGCGAACTGCTGCTCGACGACGGAGTCGTCGCGCTCTGATCAGATTGCGGCATTGCCGACGAGTTCGAGCTGCTGCTGGACGGGCTGCTCGATGACGAGCTGCTCGTCGAGGAGCTACCGCTCACCGACGGGTTGGACTGACTGCTCGATGACGGAGCCTGGCTGCTCGAAGAGGGCAACTGGTCCGAACTCTGCGGCTGAGCCGCTGTCGGATTCTGTGCCGGACTCTGTTGGGCAGCGGGTGTTTGCGTTTGATCCGGGAAAGTCTTCGGCGTTGTAGGCGCCTGTGTTGCGGTGCTTTGAGCAAGTGCAAAACCGGCGCTCATTGCGAGTACCATTCCCAGCCTGTACAGGTTCTTCTTCATTCGATTTCTCCCTCTGATGTGTTGGGTGTTTTAGTGCCTGCTCAACGAAGCGCGCTGCTGCGCGGCCCTAGAGACAAACTTTTGGTAACAGCAGGCCATTGGTCGCAACCATTGAGATGTGCCCGCACTACGCGCGGTTGACAGCCAATTTGAAAAATCGAGAGCTGCGGAAGAGCATCTCTGGCCGCGAGCATGGCGCTCTATGGCATAAGCGGGCACCGGAGCGGCGTCGAGCGGCGACATCAAGCATGGCAAAGGTCCGTGCTCGCCACTGCGATGCAGTCCTGTGACTTCGTTGACAACCCGGTTCTCGTGCCATTACAACGTTTGCCATGAAGATTGGGGTACTTCTTTTTCCCTTCGCGTTGCTTTGCCTATTCGCCACTCTTGCGGCGAACCTGCCTTCCAAAGAGGTTCACGGTGCTCACGGCATTACGCTTCCGCCTCCTCCGCCCACTGCGGCCAAACCCGTCACTGATGAAGTTTCTGGACACAGCCTCACGGATCCATACCGGTGGCTGGAAGACCAGGACAGTCCGGAGACGCGCGCCTGGATCGACTCTCAAATGCGCTACACGCAGCAATATCTATCGCAGGTCAAAATCCGTCCGGAGATCGTGAAGCGTCTCACCGAACTTGAGCACGTCGAAACCGTCGGCATTCCCATCGAGCGCAACGAAACTTACTTCTACAACAAGCGATTGCCAGATGAGAATCAGGCGTCGATCTACATCCGTAGGGGTTTGCATGGCAGCGATGAGCGCCTCATCGACGCTACCAAGCTGAGCGCGGACCAGAACACCTCGGTTCACTTCGAGGACATTTCAAAAGATGCGGGGCTGCTGGTCTATGGCGTGCGCGAAGGCGGAGCGGACGAGCAAACCGTTCACCTGCTTGACGTGCCGAACCGCAAGGAACTCGAGGACGTGTTGCCGCGGGCCCGCTACAGCGGTGTGAGTCTCGCCCCGGACAACCGAGGACTCTATTACTCCAAGTACGAGCCAACCGGCACGGTTGTGTACTTCCACCGCATCGGCAACCCTATCGCGTCCGACGAAGTTGTCTTTGGCAAGGAGTACAAAGGCGAGACCTTCGGCCAGATGGAATTGATTTCGGCGGAGGTAACCTGGAACGACCGCTATCTTCTCATCGGCGTGAGCCACGGCGTCCCTGCGAAACGCGAGGACATTTACGCAAAAGATCTACGCAAGCCCGACGCGGAAGTTCGCGAGATAGTGCACGGCATTGACAGCCGCTTCACACCGGTGAATTACGGCGACGATCTCTACATCCTCACGGACTATCAGGCTGACAACTATCGCGTCATCAAAGTGAACATGAACGATCCCGATGCGAGCAAGTGGCAGACGATCGTGCCCGAAGGCAAAGACGTGATCTCCGGTATTTCGATCGTCGGCGGCAAACTCTTCGCGACCTGCCTGCACGATGTGGTCACGCAAACTCGAATCTTCACTCTCGACGGCAAACAGATTGGGACCATCTCATATCCCAGTTTGGGATCGGCAACGCTTGTGATTGGCCGTGACGACTCGAATCACGGGTTTTACACCTTCGATTCCTTCAATATTCCTCCAGCGGTATATCACTATGATGTCTCAACCGGAAAGGCTGAGGTATTTGCCAAGCCCAACGTCCCTTTCAACTCCGACCAATATGAAGTGAAGCAGGTCTTCTACCGCTCGAAAGACGGCACCCGTGTGCCGATGTTCATTTCATCGAAAAAAGGTTTGAAGCGCAGCGGGAATGTTCCGGCACTGATGTACGCGTATGGTGGTTTTCTGCTCTCGCAGACTGCGCATTGGAATCCGGAGTACGCCTGGTGGATGGAGCAAGGCGGCTTTTACGTACAGCCGAATCTGCGGGGCGGAGGTGAGTACGGCGAAGCCTGGCACAAAGCGGGAATGTTTGAGAAGAAGCAGAATGTCTTCGACGACTTCTTCGGAGCTGCTGAATACCTGGTCGCGAATAAGTACACCTCGCCCGAGCATCTCGCCATTCGCGGACGCTCCAACGGCGGACTGCTGATGGGAGCTGCGCTCACACAGCGTCCCGATCTTTTCGGAGCAGTATGGGTCGGCTATCCACTGCTCGACATGATTCGCTTCCACAAATTTCTCGTAGGGCGCTGGTGGACTTCAGAGTATGGCTCAGCCGACGACCCGCAACAATATGCGTATCTGATCAAGTACTCGCCTTATCAGAATGTGAAACCGGGCACGAAGTATCCCGCGGTCATGCTTAACAGCGGAGATTCCGACACGCGCGTTGCGCCCCTGCATGCCCGGAAGATGACCGCGGAATTGCAGGCTGAGGACGGCAGCGACCGCCCAGTGTTGCTGCATTATGAGCTCAAGGCAGGACACAGCTCAGGAGTGTCAATTCAGCAGCTCGTGAACGACACCGCGGACGAGTTGGCTTTCCTCTGGAATGAAACCAGCAAGTGAGAGTTGTAGCTGCAGGAACCCGACCCGGAAATTCCCTGGTGCAGGGAATTTTTGCAGGGGATTTTTTCTTGAAGGTGTCATTTTCGCAGATTCTGCCCAAAATCGAGAGACTTGACTCCCAAAGCAGGGAACGCGCAGGGATTTACGGGAATTTCCTATTTAACCGCTTTCCATCGCGGGACTTACAGCCCTTTTTCGCCCTCCGCCGAGTCGGAGCAGGGAATTAGCAGGGAATTTTGGTCCTGACAGGGGAGTGCCTCTTTGTCCGAGGCTCACTCGGCCTTGTCGGCGAGGAATATCCGCTCACTGGAAGGTCCGCAGGGAGATCAATAGAGCAAGCAGCGCTCCACCGAGTTGTGCCATGCTCTAAAGCGGAGTCTGCACAAATGAGAAAAATGCTCTAGAACGCGAAAAACGGACCCGTCCCTGCAGGCGTCGTCTGTCCTTCGATGCCAAACAATACGGTCTTCCCGAAGATGAACGGCAATCCGAAATCGAAGCTATTGGAGTTATCGCCACCTACGTTGTTGAATGCAGAGAAGCCGCTCTGGAAAAGCGTTTGAGCATTCGCGACATTGAAATTAATCGTGCGGCTCGCGCCGGAGGGAGTACCGCTCGAAGTATCGCCAATCACTGTTACTGAAATGGGCTGTGTGGGAGTCGGACAATAAAAACCCTGCAGATTAGACGAGCTTGGGCAATCAGGAATGGGAAAACCGGCGTTAACCAAAGTTGCGGAATCCAGGAAGAAGTAGCCATTGGAACCGCTATCGATGAAGCTCGAACCACCGCCGGATCCTGGCTTGTCGAAATCGTTATAGGTGACTCCAGCAAACTGCGCCGCGAAATTCCCGGTATGCGAATCCACCGGTAGTACGACCGCGCTGCCTACTCCGTTGTTCGACTGCGTTCCAATTCCAAAGATCAACTGTCCGCTCGCAGTTGCTTGTCCCGTAGCGGGAACCGAAGGCAGTTGCAGGATTACGCCATTGTTGTCGCCGGGAAACATCCAGACCGGATTCTGCAACTGCGCCGTCAGACTTTCTGAAATGGAAGAGCATGTGCCGTTGCCGCAGCTGTAGTAAAAGGCCGGAGGCGCGTTCTGGGTGCAGCCAAATCCGCAGTCCTGGCGAAATAGACCAACGCCTAGAATCCCGTTGGCGCCGACATCGGCCGCCGTCACCAGTTGACCGGTTTCTCCTGAGCTGCAGCTCGATGGCGCTGTGGAGCCGTCGGCGATCTGTATGGGGACATTTTTGGCGACTTCTCCGGCGATCTGAATGTCGGCTGTTGCAACGGTTCCCCACAAATAGGTAAGGTCGCCGAATTGGGCGCACTCTGAGACCGGATTGGTGCCAGACATCTGGGTTTGCAATGAAACCTGAGTTAAGACGCCCGAAGCGAGTCGCAGCCCTTCCGAGCCGGTGTCGACTTGAACGTGATCGATGCTCTGGCAACTGCTGGTGCCCGGGACACAGACTGTGACCGTGACAAAGGCCATATCTTCGTCGGCTTGTCCCGCCGCCAGCAATGCCAAAGGTCCCCGATCGACGGTCAACGTGGCCACGTTATTGACAGTATTCGTTCCACCCGATCCGCCGCTGCCACTCGAGCCTCTCGTGTTGCCGGTGCTGCCGCCACCACAACCGGATGCAATGCCCAGTGATGAAATTGCGATAAGAACGAAAATACGGTTGAACTTCAACACTTACTGAATCTCCTCAGCGCGCACGCCTTCCGGCAACATTTCCGGGACGTAGGCACGGCCCGCCAGTGCGCGTTGATGCCCTCCGGACTGGATTATGAAATTGGGAGTTTGAATCGAGACCGGTCCGTGTGATCTGCGTATGGGAGCAGCATGAACGAATTCCGCATAGTAGGAGCCAAGCAATTGCTGCAGATCAGGAACGGAAGAGCCGTGCCATGTCACGCCGAAGACTTTTCCCTGGGGCGAGACAAATTCCCGAACCACGGTGCCGCTCTGGGATTGCATTTCATGCAAGATGTAGGCGGAGGTTTGTGTGACCCGCCGTTGGGCGCGCATATGTGCTTGATCGGCCTGTACGGAACTCGCGTCGCCGCCCAAGGCAGCGAACCCTGATCCGGAAAACGAGAGAAGTACAAGTGCAAAAGAAAGAAAGGAACCCCTAAGGTTGGGCGAGGGCAGGTACATAACACCTCAATCTGTTCAACTCGTATGCTTTGCTAATAGTTGAACACTGTAAAGTCACGAAAGTTGTATTTGTCTGGGGAAATCGGGCGGGAAAATCGGGAGATGTGGGACAGGAGATCAGAGTTGCCGGCGCTTGCCGCTGCCGTCAACTCGAAATAGGCAGACTGGCTCTGATCACACTAATACCAGTTCGATCTGCTTCGCGACTGGATCGAGGCGAGTGATGCGAAAGCTCCGGATCTGACCTGCCTCGAGAGCTCTTGGGTTGGTGCTCGCGCCGGAAGCAGCGCCGGCCTTCCAGCGCGCGCTAAGCATCGAGGTCAGGGCGGACAGATCGGGCGTGCCCTCCGCCTGCTTCTCCTGAGCCCGAGGCTCTTGAGCTGAAAGTCGGCAATTGACCTGAATTCCTTCGCCGAGTTCCACGCGCGCCTCGCCACTAAAAACCTCCCTGACGCGACCGCTGACAACGTCGCCTTGCTTCCGCTCGGCGATGTATTCATCAAGACTGCTCCGAACCATTTGCTTCATGCTCAAGCGCAATTGGCGCTTCTCAATGTCAATGGCAAGCACCTGCGCCTTCACTAATTGGCCAACGCGAAAGACATCGCGCGGGTGATTGATACGCTTTTCGGCGCTGATCTCACTCACGTGAATCATGCCTTCGACTCCTTCGGTAAGCTGCACAAAGGCGCCGAAGTTGGTGATGCTCGTGACTGGCCCCTCGATGACGGTCCCCGCCGCGAATCTTTGCGCAGCATCGGTCCATGGATCTCCGAGCGTCTGTTTGAGTCCTAAGGAGATTCGGCGTTCTGCTTGATCGACGCCCAGGATCACGGCGTCGACGGTGTCACCGGCCTTCACAATATCGCTCGCGATCCTCACTTTTTTCGCCCATGACATTTCGGAAACGTGGATCAGGCCTTCGATTCCCGGTTCGAGTTCGACGAAGGCTCCGAATTCCATGACGCGCGTAACCCGGCCACGCACCCGCTCACCCGGTTTGTATTTGTCTGCAATCGAGTCCCAGGGATGTGGTTGTAGTTGTTTAACGCTGAGCGAAATGCGGTTGGACTCGACCTTCAAAACTTTCGCTTCGATTTGCTGCCCGACGGAGAGTACATCCGCAGGCTTGTTGACGCGGCTCCAGGAGATTTCGCCAACATGAAGTAATCCGTCGATTCCGCCAATGTCGACAAAGGCCCCGTAATCGGTAAGACTGCGCACTTCGCCGCGAACGATGTCTCCTTCTTTGATTTCCGAGTAGCGCAGTTGCTTAACCACACGCGCTTCATCTTCGGCCACTGCGCGGCGGTCGACCACCACATCTTCGTCGGCAACATCGAGCTTGATGATACGGCAGCGAATCTCCTGCTCGACCAGCTTCTCCATCTCCGCAGCGTCACGTGTTCCAGTTCGGGAAGCCGGCATGAACGCGCGTACTCCGATGTCTACACTCAGGCCACCTTTTACGACTCCTGTAACGGTACCCACAATCGTTGCCTTGTCGGCAAAAGCGCGCTCCAGCGATGACCAGTCCGTCGGCCGCGCAATGTTGAATCGGGAAAGAGAATAGTAGCCGCCGGGCTCGCGCCCTTTGATGGCGACTGTGACCTTGTCGCCAGCTTTCACGGTCTCGCCAACGCGCTGAAGCTCGGCCAACGGCAGGACGCCTTCGGTCTTGTAGCCGATGTCGAGGAATACCGAATCGGCAGAGACAGCAATCACCGTGCCTTCGATTTGGCTACTCCCGTGTTGCTTCTTGCGGGCATGGCTGCGCTCATATTGAGATAGCAGACCGTCAAAGGATTCGCTCGGCTCGGGCTGATTTTGCAATTCTGAAGTGTTGGGATTGGACATAGCAGCTGAAAATCTCGAATGGGATGGTATCCCTAAGGATAACATTCGTGCTCGACTTCACAGGCTTAAGTTCCTGGTGCTACGTCGGCCAATCTAGAAACCACAGCGCAAGGTTCGGGCTTTCCGTCATTCCAAACATTTTCGTGCAACGTGATCCGCAGCTCTGCAGACGCCACTGTCATCCCTCGCTCCGCGAGCAAGTATTTTCGACTGCGCAATTGCATTTGCGGAGCGGGGATCTGCTTCGATCTGAACACTCGACAAAGCAGATCCCCTCGACCGCAACATGAGTCAGTAGCTGCAAATGGAGTTTCGACGCGGTCGAAGGGATGACAGTATAAGACTGGCCGACCAGTCACCGGAGAAGGAACAGGCGATCAGTCACTTCGCTGACGTCCATTCATCCACCGGAGATTCTCGCTGCTAGAACGAGAACTGCACCTGCAGATCGATCCTGCGGTTCGAGGACTGCGAGCCGAATGGGCCACCATTCCCGGCGAGGGAAATTGATTCGCCGAAGCTCGAAGTGCCAGTGAAGGCCTGCGGACTAAGGACGCCAACCGGCGGCGCAAGATTCTGGTGATTCAAGATGTTGCGACCCGATGCGCTGAAAGTAAGGCTATAGCGGTGGTCGTTGCCGCCAGGTCCGAACATGCCGCGCATTCCGCCTCCGCCGCCGAAACCGCCAAATCCGCCATGATCGTGATCGCCACCGCGTCCACCGCCGCCGCCGCTTCTGCCGCTTACCCTCTCGAGTCGAGGACCGAGTCCGATGGTCTTGCTGACGCGCAGGTTCAGCGACACATTCGCCGGGCCTTGTCCAAAGTTAATCGGAATGGGACTGTACGCCTGTCCCTTATCGGGAATGTGGAAGCAGAATGGATCGGTCGTGGAGAATGTCGAACATCCCGGCGCTCCAACCGCCATCTCAGGTCGAGCATTGAAGATCGAGGTTCCAAGGATGTCCTCGGGAATGGTGATGTTGTAGGGCTGTCCCGAACTGGCAAAGATAAACGGGCTTAATCGCAGCCCGAAGGGTGCCGTGAACGTGCTTCCGAGGAAAAGCCGATGACGCACGTCGAAAGCGGCGCGGCCATAGTCGGCGCTCGGGTCATAGGGATTGGTTGGGAAGCTTCCCGAACCGGAGGTATCGCTATTCGCGAAGCTCAGCGAGTAAAACCCGAACAGCGAGACACTCGGACCGATGCGCGTATTGATGTTTGTCATCAACTGGTTCTGCTTGAAGATTCCACCAGATTGATATTCGTACACCCTGCCGGCCGCGCAACCAAGGGGACACACTGGGTTTGCGGGGAATGTTCCCGGAAAGGGAGCATTGATGTTGTTGGTAAAGAGCTGGTGCACGCCTCGAGCGTTCAGGTATGTGAGCGACAGCTTGGTGGATTTCGTGAGCTGATGCTCAACTCCAACCGCCGACTGAAGGACATAAGGAGCGCGCAGCTGGGAATCGATTCGATAGACGGTGGAGGGCACCCCGGCGATACCTGCAAAACTCGCCGGAATATTGCTGGGACCGAAGGAGGGAGAATTCACCACAAACAATTGCTGATTGCTTCCGTTCAGCCGGTCTGCCTGCAACACCAGACTCTGCGGAAAGCGGTCATAGAAAATGCCATAACCGGCCCGCAAAACCGTCTTCGGCGTGGAGCCTCTCTCGCCGAGTCCCCACGCCAAACCGATGCGCGGCGCGAAATCAGTATGGTCGTGAATATCGTTCTGGGTCTCGTAGCGTAATCCATAGCTCACAGTGAGATTGGAGCGCGCCTTCCAATCGTCCTCGGCATAGAGCCCGACATCGGCGAAGGTGTCTGAAATCAGCGGCTGCCCGGTAGCAACGGAAAACTGATTCGGCTGGTTATTAACAAAAGCCGTCAGGGACGGATAAGTAAAGGTCCCATTGAAATTCTGGGCGATCACGTCAGACGCTTGTGAAATGCGAAGACGTCCTCCGAATCGCATCGAGTGATTTCCGGTTAGATACGAAGTGTAGTTTTGAATCTCGTAATGATTCTCTTGATTGACTGCGTGTCCGGCGCTGTTGCCGCCCGTGGCAAAGAACCCGGGAATGGATAGCTCAGGCGCAGTGCTCAGCGGATTCTGTTCGCTGTTGCTGCGCAGGTACTGGAACCGGATCTCGTTTACCACTTTTGTGCCGAGCACCTGGGTGTCACTGATTTGCGCGGTGTGCTCCGTGTTGTCAGAGGTGTACCCCAAAGATGGCAGCGTAGGACGGTTGGTGTGCATCCCAACTCCGACATTTTCCTGGTGGTCGCTGAAAAATTGATAGCGGGCGGTGAACGTGTTGGTGTTGCTGACCTGGTAATCGATCCGTGGGCTGAGGTTAGTGCGGGTTCGTGGCGCAGGCACGGTCTGCTGCGCGCATTCCGGGAGTACGAAATCGCCGCACTGCGGATTTACCACGGCAACGTCTCCGATATTGCGGCGCTGCCCGTCGAGGAAGAACGACGCCCGTTTGCCCAGCGGACCACCGACGTTTCCCTCGTACTGCTCGGAATGGTAATCAGACCGCGTTAGCGCAAATGGATTTCGTGAATTGAAAATTGAATTGTTCTCGTTGAACTCTAACTGTCCATGGAATTTATCAGTCCCTGGCTTGGTGAGAATCTCAATGCGGCCGTAGCCCAGTTTGTCGTATTGCGCCGAAAAGGGATTCGAATTAATGCGAATCTCGCGGATCGCAGACTTCGGCGGTAGCTGCCCGGCAGTGAATCCGTCGATGTACATCTGTCCGCCGTTCGGACCGGCAGAGGGACCGGCGAGCGCCTGCAGCTCGGATTGCAATTCATCCGGATCGTCAGACAGCGCGTCCAGATCCTTCCCTTTCAGTACAACAGTGTTCGCGTTGTTCCCGGGCGCTGTGTCGAGTGTGTTGCCCTCGGATTCGACATCGACATTTTGTTTCACCACTTCAACTTCGAGTGGAATGTCGAGCGCCTGCGGCCGACCGGCAACGATGGAGATGGGACCTTTGGAAAATTGCGCAAAACCCGGCGCGGTTACTGAAACCGAGTATTGTCCCGGAGCAAGACCATTGATGGCGTATGAGCCATCGCCTGCCGAAGTCGCGGTGCCACTCTGGCCGGCAGAGGATTTGGCAGTAATTACCGCTCCAGGGATCACGGCTCCAGTAGGATCTGTGACCTTGCCGCGCAGAGTGCCGCTGCTTTGTGCAAACATCGCCCCTGAGAGGATGAGAACGAACAAGAAGAACGAGGCCAGACTTCTAGAAGAAATGAATCTAACAATCACCTTGCGCTTATCACCTGAAAGAGAATTATGAAAACTGCAAACTTTTCAACGGAGCGCCATCGTCCGGCGACATCGTAGGAACCTCAACACATTTGATCTACAACCATTCGCCGGGTGAGGGCACCCGCCGTTCCGTGCAGCACCGAGAACTTCACCGCTCACTGGTTTTCGCCTTCGCCTCCACCACCCATACTCCATCCGGAGAGGAGGTTGGCGCTGGTCTGCGTGGGAGCAGCCGTCAAGATCGGCTCGACTCCGCTGAGCAGAGTCAAAGCTGTGACTTCCTGGCCGGGCGCTCCGTTGGTGGTCACAATCATGACCGCGCCGCCTTTTTGCAAATCGTTGATCGTCGCCGAAGGCATCCGGCGGATCACCTGCTGAAAGTCCGGGGCGCCACCCTGACCACCGGGAGAACCACCCGTCCGCATACTCTGCGCGCCGCCTGCTGCAGGGCCATTGCTTTGATCGCCAGATGCTGCTGCCGGGCTGCGCTTCAGGAAGAATGCGATCCGCTGCGCCATTTCTGGAGGAATCTTGCGCATTTGCGTTTCCGGAGTGATCTTCACGACTGCGGACTTTTTCGTAATCAAATCCATCACAGTCACGGTGCCCGCCGATGCGTCCACCGAATTCACCGTGCCCGCGATGTTCCGGAAGGATCCCGAGATTACCGCGTCGGCCGTGAGTTGTTGGCCGTCTTCGCTGCGGGTTCCGCGCGCACGCAGCTGATCTCCCGCTTTGATTTCATTGATCGAACTCTTCTTTGCGTCGCTAAACTTCACCGAGTCAGCCGGATAACGGAGAAACTGCGTAGTCCCAGAAGTCTGAACCGCTACGGTTTGATTAGGAGCGGTTGCGACCGTAATCGTGCCCGAAGCGGCATCGACGGCGCGAACGATTCCGCCCGCTCCACCGCGTTGCCACTGCTGCATCTCTTGTTGCTGGCGACTCGCGACGTCGCTTTGTTTCATCACGATCATCGACGCAGCCGTGATCGAATTGTTCTCACCAGCCGTGCCGCGCGCCAGCGCTCGATCGCCCACCTGAAGGTCCTGAAGGTGCAGGGTAGTTGCGTCTTTTAAGTCCTTCTGCCCAGGCGCCGCTTTTACAATCCGAGTCGAATCGTCAACCGTGATCTTCGTCTCTGCTCCCGAATCGGATTTAACGGTAACGGTGTTACCGCTGATTCCAGTAATAGTGCCAACTGCCCTGGTCGAACTGGGACTCTCTCCCGGCGCATTCTGAGCCAGAAGCGGATCAGCAACTGCAACTGTGCAAAATGACAGGAGAATCAAAAGCGCGGTCTGGATCATCAAGCTTTGAGCGTTCTTCATGGTGACGGTGTAATTGCGAACCGCTGCGTGGGATTTGTCTATTATGCGATGCTGCTTCGCATATGCGATGCCGCTACTTAATTATCCGATATAGGTAAGGTAATCCGGGTGTGTGCCTCTGGCAGGTGAGTAAAGAATTGTAATTACTTCGTTCCACGGCATTCCGGGAATCAATTCAGAGCCATTATTCTGTGTAGTGAAACTTCGGCGGACGAGGATCTCTCGATTGCGTTTTAGCAAATGGAACCTGATTGCGGCTGCATCTGCTCTGCTGGCGCTCTGCGGCTGCACGGTTGGACCAAAGTATCAACGAGCCAGCGTTCCCACTCCGCCCACATGGTCGGCCGAAGCACCGTGGCGGGCTGCTGAACCCAAAGATGGCATTCCCAAGGGAGCATGGTGGGCTCTGTATCAGGATCCGGTGCTCACACAATTTGAGCAAACAGCACTCGATGCCAATCAATCCATCCAACTTGCGACCAATCGCGTGGAGCAGGCGCGCGACCTTGCCCGAGTTCAGGTAGCAGGCTTCTTTCCTTCACTATCCGCAAGCCCAAGCGCGGCACGCCAACGGCTCTCAGCGAATCGGCCGGCAGTGGGAGCAGCTGCGCCAAGGGGCGCAATCACCGAAAACGTATTTCAGGTTCCGTTCCAGCTAAATTACGAAGCTGATGTGTTTGGACGAATTCGACGCAATGTCGAAGCAGCCAACGCGCAATACCAGGCAACCGCGGCTGACTTGGAGAACGTGCGTCTGCTGATCACCTCCGACCTGGCGTCGGACTACTTCACCTTGCGCGAACTGGATGCGGAGATTGGGGACATTGAGCAGGCCATTTCTTATGACGAGAAAGGTCTGAAGCTAGTCGAGAACCGTCACGCCGGCGGAGTGGCTTCAGGACTCGACGTCGCCCAACAGGAGACCGTTCTCGATGCGGCGCGCGCACAGCTTCATTTGCTGCAGCAGCAGCGTGCCACGTTTGAACATGCCATAGCGACGCTGGTCGGCGCGCCGGCACCCACGTTCCAGGTAGCTCCGGCAGCATTCAATGCGCAGATCCCAGCCATTCCGATGGGAGTGCCTACCGATGTTCTCGAACGGCGCCCCGACATCGCGGAAGCCGAAAGGCAGATGGCCGCGCAGAACGCGTTCATTGGAGTCGCGCAGAGCGCGTTTTATCCTTCAGTTTTTCTCGCGGGGGGCGTAGGGCTCGAGAGTGCAGACATCGCAAATCTGTTCAGTGCCCCGAGCACTTTCTGGTCATTCGGCGTCTCCGCAGCCCAGACGATCCTCAACGGCGGACGGCTGCATGCTCAACTTGATTACGCGAAGGCTGGATATCAAGGCTCGGTAGCTACATACCGGAACACGGTACTCACGGCGTTTCAGCAAGTCGAAGATGGATTCTCCGGACTCACAACGTTGGCGGACGCTGCCGCCGCCCAGCAGAAGGCAGTCGAAGACGCCCAACGATACTTGACCATTGCCAATGATCGCTATGTTGGAGGCTTGGTGACGTATCTTGACGTGATTACCGCGCAGCAGACTCTTCTTAACAACCAGCGACTTGCAACGCAACTGCTCGGACAGCGCCTGGTTACTTCAGTGTTTTTGGTGAAAGCGCTTGGTGGAGGTTGGGACCGCAAGGACATCGATGCACTGCAAGTCCGGCCGACAGCAAAGGCCTTGGTTCAGCAATAACGCTCACGTCGTTCTCCGCGCATCTGCTACGCCTATCGCTGCCAGCCCTGGTGTGCGAATCTCCGCACGCCCTTTCGGAATCTATGGGGTGAGGGGAAAACGCATGAAGGTCTTCAGGCCGACGGTCATTCTCACAATCGGGGTTCTTTTTGTAATTTCCGTATGTATGGAAGCCCAGCAGGAGCCTGCCTTTCCCGCAACTCCTGTGAAGGTAATCGTGGCAGCCGAGGCGCGTCATGGGAAGGATGTTCCACAAATTCGCGCCGAAGACGTAATCGTCACTCAGTCAAAGCAACGGCAGAAAGTGATCGCGTGGCAGCCGATCGCAAGCTCTCAAACGGGAATGCAACTCTTCCTTCTCATTGACGACTCGCTTTCGAGCTCCGACCTCGGCTCTAAGCTCAACGATATTCGCGGTTTCATTACATCTCTGCCGGCCACTGTACAAATCGGGGTCGCGTACATGCGAAACGGGGCTGCCCTGGCGGTCCAAAATCTCACTACGAATCATGAGCAGGCAGCCAAAGCGCTTCGTCTGCCGACGGGCGATTCGGGAGCATCCGCGAGTTCATACTTCTCTCTGCAAGACCTTCTGAAGCATTGGCCTCAGGGCAGCGATGCACGCGAAGTGATCATGATCACCGACGGCATAGATAGTTATTGGGACGCCAATAGCCTTGATGATCCATACGTGAACTCAGCTATTGAGCAGGCACAGCGCCAAGGCGTTATGGTGAATGCGATCTACGCGCGCGGAGATGGTCATCTGGGCCACACCTTGTGGAGAATCAATTCGGGACAGACTTTTCTCTCTGAGGTTGCCGATGCCACTGGCGGCGAGGCGTACTATCTGGCGAACGACAGCCCCGTCTCGTTCACGCCATATTTCAAGGACCTGACTGAACGCACGAAGCATCAATACCTGCTCACGTTTGACGCTCAGCCGGGCCGGAAATCGGGATTTCAACCGATCAAGGTGAGCACCGAGGTTCCGAACGTGGATCTGGTAGCTCCGAATCGCGTGTACGTCTCGACCGGTTCTTGAGTTCGTTGGGAGAGGAAGGAAGAAAATGCCGACCATTGTCGAAGCACGCCCGACAAGTACCTACGCTCCTGCTGCCTTGCCGAAGGCGGACTCCTGCATCCTGATTATCTTTGGCGCTACAGGGGATCTCACGCGGCGCAAGCTCATCCCTGCGCTTTACGACCTAGCCTGCGTGGGATGCATGTCGCCCCATTTCGACATCGTCGGCATCGGCCGGAAAGAACTCACGGATGAACAGTTTAGACAAACACTGGAGGAGGAGGCTTCACACTCCAAGGACGCACGCAATTTCAGCTCCGAGGGGTGGAAGGACTTCGCAAACCGCATCACCTACTTTCGAGGCGACACCGACGATTCACAATCCTATGTTCGCCTCGCACAACACCTCGCAGGAATGCAGCGTAGCTCCGCTAGTCCAAATTTGCTGTTTTATCTCGCCACTCCCTCTTCGCTGTTTGCCGAGATCGTTGAAGGGCTGGGCGCGGCTGGATTGAGTCGGAACGAAAAAGGCTGGACGCGCATTATCGTTGAGAAGCCGTTCGGCAACGATCTCTCATCGGCACGGAACTTAAACCGGACTCTCGTTTCTGTGTTCGACGAGGAGAGTGTCTATCGCATCGATCACTATCTTGGTAAGGAGACGGTGCAGAACATCCTTGTGTTCCGATTTGGGAACGCTTTGTTCGAGCCAATCTGGAACCGCAACTATATCGATTACGTCGAGATCACAGGTGCGGAAGTGCTCGGAGTAGAACAACGGGCTGGTTTTTACGAAGAAACTGGAGCACTGCGCGACATGGTCGCCAACCACATGCTTCAGTTGCTCAGTCTGACCGCGATGGAGCCGCCGTTGGCATTCGATGCCAGCGCGGTCCGGGGAAAGAAAGTGGAGGTGCTGAGCGCCATTCGTCCCATGACGGCAGATGAAGTGGTGGAGCGCACAGTTCGCGGCCAGTATGGGCCTGGGCAGATCGATGGCAAGCCCGTCACCGGTTATGGGCAAGAGCGCGGTGTCTCGCCTGACTCGCGCACCGAAACTTATGCTTCAGTGCAGTTCTTCATCGACAACTGGCGTTGGGCGGGAGTTCCATTTTTTGTGCGTACCGGCAAGCGATTGTCACGCAATTTGACGGAGATCGCCGTTCACTTTAAACGGATTCCCCAGTCGCTGTTTACAAGAGAGGCCGACAACGAGGTTCAGCGCAACGTGATTGCCTTTCGCATCCAGCCCAACGAGGGCATCACAGTCGACTTCGCTGCAAAACGTCCAGGCACAGAAATGCACACTGCCAACGTGCAACTCAACTTTCGCTATCGCGAGGCGTTCGGAACCAAGACGCCGGTTGCGTATGAAACCCTCCTGCTGGACGCCATGCGAGGCGATGCCACCCTATTCACCCGTCGCGACGAAGTCGAGGCGGAGTGGAGGCTGATTACCCCGATCGAGGAAGCATGGGCACAACTTCCGGTTCCAAGCTTTCCGAATTACGCTGCCGGCTCCAGCGGCCCAGAAGCAGCCGAGATGCTAGTTGGGCAGCACGGATGGCACTGGCGCAGCCTTGATCCGCTTGGGTAAAAAGACAATGCCGACGACTGGCCGACTGATTTGCGGCGAAATTTAGGGCTGGATTCTCTCGCGCGCAGGAATTAACAGGGCATTTTTCAGGGAATTTCTTCATTGCCCAGTGCCGCATTCGAAAAGAGTTTTCATTACCAACAACTTAGCTTCTCCTGTTTACTGCAAAATCAATACATAATAAGGGAATTAACAGAGAGGAATGCACCAGTAAGGGTGCATAACCCTGCCTGCGATGTCTACTAATTCATAACGCGTTTTGCGGCATAGTAGCCAGGGTCCGGATACGTCCATGCTGCTGGCCTGACGCAACACGGGAATGACTCTTCTCATCAGAAGACAAAGAAGCTCACATATGAGCGCCTGCTTTTGGGAGATGAGGGAGAATATCTATGAAAAGTGTGTTTTTAACTCTGCTACTCAGCGCGTTCGGCTGCGTCGCCTTTGGGCAGGCCAAGCCAGCTACATCGACGCGTCTGGGCGACGAGCACCCGGCGGTTGCCAAGCGTCTGGACGCCTCGGCAGCCATGTTGAAGGAAATCTTTGCGGCGCCGGATAAGGGTGTGCCGTCTGATCTGCTGGAACACGCGAAATGCATTATTGCTATCCCTGGCGAAAAGAAGGGAGCCTTGGGATTCGGCGGCAGTTATGGCCGTGGCTTCGCTACCTGCCGTACCGCCAGCAACCGTGACGTTTGGAGCGCGCCTGCGCCGGTGTTCCTGGGCGGCGGAAGCTGGGGCGCGCAAATCGGCGGTCAATCCACCGACCTGCTGATGCTGGTGATGAATGACAAAGGTGCGCAACAGCTGCTTGCCAGCAAGTTCAAAGTTGGCGTTGACGCAAGCGCGGCCGCTGGTCCGATTGGCCGTAAAGCGTCGGCTGACACCAACTGGAAGCTGGATTCTGAAATCCTGACCTACTCGCGCTCTAAGGGCCTGTTCGCAGGTATTGATATCAACGGCGCCGAGGTGAAGCAGGACGACAAGACTACCAATGACCTGTATGGAAAACAGGTGCCGTTCACGCAGATCCTGAATGGCCAGGTCCGTACTCCAGCTCCCGCTCGGGAATTTGTGGCTGAAGTCCACCGGGACTTTGCCGAAGCTCGCGCCAGCAAGTAAAGCAAACGTCGTAACAAAGAAGAAAGACCTCGCTTTGGCGAGGTCTTTCTTCTTTTGCGATGTGGATGGTGCTGTTAACGCTCTGCGAACTATCAGGGCTCGCAAATATGCGAGTGTTCACTCTCCGCTCTTCCCTTCCGAATACCGCCGGAAGAAGCTTTCTTGTTTCCATTCTGGGCGCTTGGAATCGTCTGCCACGGTCAGCATCAACTGACTGATCACCTGCTCGTACTTCCCCGCTGCGCTCTGGTCAATTGGCTGTTTCAAATCGTCAGAGGGAGCGTGATAGCGCTCGTGCAGCCAATCATGGAAGGTCTTATCGTCGGCTGATCCAGGCTTGTAGCCGACCTTCATCGTGAGGGCAGGAATTCCGTGCCGGATGAAGTTGTACTGATCGCTACGGATAAAGCTATTGCGCTGGGGCTCCGGATCGTCTTCGACCTCAATGCTGTCTTTATCCGCGACGCGCCGGATGTCATCTCCGAGATCCGACTCTTTCAGGCCATACACAGTCACCGCTTTCATCGGATAAAGCGGCAGGAACATGTCGATGTTGATGTCAGCGACCATCGACTTGGCCGAAACCGTGGGATGGGCGGTGAAGTACTTCGATCCCAGCAGCCCTTTCTCCTCTCCGGTAACGAATACGAATAGCAGTGAGCGCTTCGGCTTCTGCTTCGAGTTCTTCAACGCCGCCGCCACATCAAGCAGGACAGCGTCGCCAGAGGCATTATCCATGGCGCCGTTGTAGATCTTGTCGGTATTGATGGGCTCGCCGATGCCGAGATGGTCGACGTGTGCGGAAAGCACCACGTATTCGTTCTTCAGCTTTGGATCGCTGCCCGGCAGTTTGCCAATGACATTGGCAGATTCCACATCGTGCTTAACTGTGCTGGCCCGAGCTCTTAGAGAGACGTTCAGAGGAAAATGAGGTAGCTGCTTACGTTCTTTGCTTATATCCAGAATTTCCTGAAAGTTGTGCCCAGAAGCCGCGAACAATTTGTCCGCATGCGCCGGATTGAAGACTCCGGCAATCTTCTCGCCAGCGGTTTCGTTGAACTCCGCACCGACTAAATCCATGCTCGGATGTGTGCGCGAAAGGCTCATCCGTGACCAGGGGATGTCCATTGATGCCGGATTGGGAATGGATAATGTGCCGATCGCTCCTGCCGCTTTTAGCGTCTTCCAGCGCTCGGCTGCTGTCTGGTAATGCGATCCCAGTGGCCCCGGGACGCTCGCAGGAATACCGGCAAAGATCACGGCAATCTTGTCCTTGAGATCCACTCCCGCAAGGTCGTCGTAGTTCGCTTCCGGAACGTGTAGACCGTATCCGACAAACACGAGCGGTGCTTCCACTTGCGGAGCCAGATCGACGCGAGTCGAAAAGAATGCGTCTTCTCCCAGGGTGAGCGGCTCGGCTTTGCCGTCCTTCACCAGCTCCATGCTCGAATCCCTTTCGTCAATGGCGCGGGAGATAAACTTCACTTTTTGGTAATAGCCATTTTCGCCGCCCGATTCGACACCGGATTGTTTGAGTTGGTCCACTACATAGGCTTCAGCCCTTCTCAATCCGGCACTCCCCGTCTCACGTCCTTCCATGTTGTCGTCGGCGAGCACCTTGACATGCTCCCACCAGCTCTTTCCATCGAAGTCTCGCGGAGGATTCGGAACATCCTGAGCTAACAGCGCCGCCGTGCTCACTAAAAAGATAAGAACTCTACTCATAGTTTCTCCTGATCGTTTCTCGTGGTCGTTTCTCCCGACCAAATCTAACCAGCCGGAAAGAATAGCAGTTTCACTGGACCCAAAAACCAGCCGAACCACCAACCCACTCGAGGTTGCGATTGTGGTCCACCCCCATCATTTTGCCGCGTCCCATGCGCACCAGCGTAAGAACGGGAGTGGGTCCTGGATGAGAGTCGAGCCATATGTACATAATCCGGATCTCCGCCTGCGTAGGGCCATGCGGTGTGGCAATCACGGGCTCGAAAGCGATTCGCTCCTGAAGGATGTACTCATGCCGTCGAGCCAGCGGGATACTGGCAATGTCCTGGGCGCTGGGGGCGAACTTGATTCCTATGCCTGCAAACGAATAGAGCGGCTTGAGAAGATAATTCTCCCGATCGGGCGGCAAGGCGTCGAGTTCATCCAAAAACCAGGTGCGCGGAACACACTCATGCCTAAGAAACGGAATCGAAAACTTACTGATGCGGAAATACCAGTTCGGATGGCCGGCCCATTCGACTTCGAGATCGTCGCGCAAATCAAACGGAAGCGTCACATGCTTACGCATTAATTCGTCGGCGATCATTCGGTTGTAGATCCGCTCAACCGGCATTTGCTTTCCGAGGCGCTGGTAATAAAGCTTCCTTCCGTGCCTCTTTACATCGCGAGCGTTCACCGTCTCAATCCCGCATAGCTTTTCGGTGAGCAGAAAGTCCGGTAACGTCTTCTGCTCTAGGGGATCGATTTCCAACAGAATCACACTCTCGGCAGCGTGGTCGCCGAGGATTGCCTGGCACAGAAGTTGACGGTAACTTTCGGAGTTCAAGCCTGAGAGGAAACTTCGCGTACTGGAATCCACATCGAAGGTTTCCAAGTATTGGTCGGTGAGAGCGGGTTGGTAAGCATAAAGCGACGGAAATGCCTGGAGCTCTACCAGCTTCGGCACAATCGTGCCCTTCTCGTCGCGAGCAAGCCCAAAGTCCACTTGCAGGAACATGGGCCTGGCAGATTCATTGGCAACTTTGTATTCGTGGGGAATAGTCGTATCAGATTGTTTGCGGTATTCCGCACTCAAGAGCAGTTGATCGACGAGCTCGCGGCCATCCTCGGCCATACGCTCAATCAAGGCTTGGGGAAAGAAACACGGTGTTTCCGCAACGCGAAATTTGACGCGGGTTCCGCAGCGCCCGTCGAGAGCGGAAAGGAAACCGCAGTACTTCTCAGAAGTGAATTGCTGATTGAAGCGACGGCGAAGCTCAGGAATCATGCAATCGCGAGTAAGTGTTCATTATTCATAGCCTGTCATGATGTAACGTAGCAGGCCTATTGATGCGGTCCAGGGAAATGCTTCAGCATCTAAGCCTCAATTAAGAACTTACCCTCTCGCATGATCTGTGCCCCATCTACCCAAATGTCGAAACGACGACCCACCACATCGATATGTGTTGACGAGTACCATTTAGCTCCCGTGTGCTCGCCGTAAGGATTACCAAACGCGATGTGAATGCCGGGAAACTTTTCGTCTTGAAGGATATGCCCGATCACATCCTTGATTTCAATGTTGGTTCCGATGGCGAACTCGCCCACGCGGTCGCTGTTTTCGTCAGTGTGCGTATATGCCCAGAAATCCTGCTCGAGTTCTTTGTTCTCGCTGTGCGCCTCGGTCAAACGGTTGCCCTTCACTCGAATGGTGAGCGGCATCTGTTGCAAGTCCCCAAAGTTTTCGCATAGAAAGTCGCCGACGACACCGTCGATGACAAATGTTCCATTCACTTCGCCGGGTGTCGTAAAGACCTCGCCCCCGGGAAGGTTTCCCCATTTGTCCGGACTAATCAGACCGCTGGTTTTGAGCCAGCGATAGCTCGGCTCCAGATCAGCTGTGAGATCGCTGCCGGCGGGGGTTTTCGCCTTGATCTGCCGCGCCGCGCTCACCAAGTCGAGAACCTTGCTGCTGATGCGATCGACTTTTAGAAAATCCGCCCGCATGCCTTCGAGCATGATTTGCCGGTTGATGTTTACCATGTGTGCGTGCCGGATGCGTCGGCGGTTCACGACCTCCGTCATCTGCATGCGTGAGCGTAGCTCGTTCGCTTGCACTTGTGCGGCGAAGATGCTGACCTGGCTTGTTTCAAGATCGGTGAGGATTTCAGGCGGCAATTCTGTTAGCGGCCGCGGCACGAGATCCTCTAACACAAAGGCTTTGCAGGGCGCCCCCACGTTGTCGACTTCTCTCGCCAGACTGGCGGCGATTTCGCGACAGACATTATCAGTGATGATTGTGACCTTTTCTGTGGGCTGTATACGCAGGCACACTCGCACCGCATTGCGAGCTCCAGGAGTCAACTCCGGATCGAAGGGCGTAGCCTTCAGACTCTCAAGCGTCTGGACGGCGATTTCTCCGGCGCCTCTGATCATCGATGCGTTACCGCAGCACTTTCGCTGTCGAACACGCCTACTTTTGTTTCTTCCACCATGTAATCCACCACTCGCTTCAGGTCGCCTGTCTGTTCGAATATCTTAAGCTGCCGGTCGGCGCCGTTGCCCATCTCCATCATGCGATGGATGTAGTTGATTTCCTCACGGCTTTCGAGTTCGTCGACCACGTCGTCCACAAATTCCAGATACTCATAAATAAGATCGCGTTCATTGACCTCGGTTTCCTTTCCGAAGTCAATGAGCTTGCCGTCCAACCCGTAGCGTGCCGCGCGCCACTTGTTTTCCATAATGAGCGGGCGGCTGTACATGCGAAAGCCCTGATTGTGGGAATGTAGTCGGTACAGCTTTGCGATCGTTGCCTGTATCAGTGCCGCCAGCGCGATGGTCTCCTCGAGCCGCATGGGAATATCGCATACGCGGAACTCGAGCGTGCTGAAGAATGGATGCGGCCGGATATCCCACCAAATCTTTTTTGCGTTATCGATGCAGTTGGTCTTGATAAGCAGATTTACAAAGTTCTCGAACTCCGACCAGCTTGAATATGTGTCCGGGATATTGGTGCGGGGGAACTTGTCAAACACTTTGCACCGATACGACTTCAACCCTGTCTTCATTCCCTGCCAGAACGGGGAGTTTGCCGACAATGCAAGCAGATGCGGCAAAAAATAGCGCGCCTGATTCATCACGTGAATCGTAGTTTCGCGATCCTCGATGCCGACATGTACGTGGAGACCGAAAATGAGATTTGCGCGAGCGACCAACTGCAGGTCCTCAACGACCTTTAGATAACGCTCGTCTGGGTAGATCTCCTGAGACCGCCAGTCAGCAAACGGATGCGTTGCTCCGGCAGCGAGAAGAAGGCCGTTGTCGCGCGCCAGACCGATCATGTCATGTCGCAGCTTGCGGATATCGGCTTTGGCCTCCTTGATATTCTTGCAGACGCCAGTGCCCACCTCGACCACGGACTGGTGCATCTCCGCCTTAATGCGCTCTTCCATCAGCCGTTTGCCTTTGGCAATGATTTCGCTGTGAATGTGAGAGCGAAGATCCCGGGTCTCGGGATCGATGGTCTGGTATTCCTCTTCAATTCCGATGGTGAATGAAGGCTTCATAGCGGTGCTCGTTAACGAATGGCAGCTTGCGCCTGCGGAGGTGATTTCATCTTGCCTGAACTCAACCCCGCTTTTTTCGCTGCGCCGGCATTGTTTCCTGCAAGAAAGGCTGACCAGCGCAAATCTTGTGCGGGGCTTTCATCACTCAGCGCCTTTTTCACCGCGAGTTCGGCGACAGCGGTTACGATCCAGTCGAAATTCTCCTGGCCCACGGACTGCATGTCAGCATCCGGAGCCGGGTTCATGAAGTCGATCGCGTATGGTACGCCGTCTTCACTTGCAAACTCGACTGTGTTCAGGTCGTAGCCCAGTGCACGGCACAAGGTAAGCGAATCGCGTTCCACCCGCTCCAGGAGCTTGGCATCGATCTTCGGGCCATCTTTCACGTATCGCTCATGATGTGGGCGGCGAGGATCGTACTGCATGATGCGCACTTTTTCCTGCCCAACCACATAACAACGAAAGTACTCCTGAAACTTCACCGCCCGCTGCAGCGTCATGCAGAGATCGCGACTTTGATCGTAGGCATCGAAGAAATCTTCCGGCGTGTGCACGTGATAAACATCGCGCCATCCACCACCGTCAAACGGCTTCAGAAAAGCTGGGAATCCAACGTATTGAAAAACCTCGTCCCAATTCATGGGATACATGAGGTTGCGCATCGACCTGTCAGTCGTGCCCGGAGGGTGCTCCTTATGCGGCAGGATCACGGTCGGTGGCACCGCCACGCCTAACTTTTCGGCTAGCGCGTAATTAAAGAACTTATCGTCGGCACTCCACCAGAAAGAATTGTTGATGACGATTGTGCCATTCAACGCAGCGTTCTTCAGATAGGCGCGGTAGAACGGGATGTCGTGAGAGATGCGGTCCACAATCACCCGATAGCCACTCGGCTCAGCCATGCGCACGCCGCCGATTTTCACAAATTCAGCTTGGATTTCGCCTTCGCCTATCGAGTTCACCTTCTCGACAAAGGCGCCGGGAAAAGTGTTCTCCATGCCAAAGATGATGCCGATTTTCTTAGTTGCCATGTAGGAACTCTCAAGAGTCGCCCGTGACGGAGCGAAGCGTCAACAATGCGGGACATCAATTGTAATGCGGAAAGCGCGGATAACTGCCAAATACTTGGCTATTAGCTTTCAGCGGTCAGCTAAAAACTGCTAGGTGAGAGCTGACCGCTACTCGAAGTACACCTGAGCCATGCGTTGCCACCATGGCCAGTCGTGTCCGGTCTGGTCGCGCCACACATCAAGTCGATGCGGAATGTGTTTCTCGCGCATGATCTCCGCCAGGCGCTCATTCTCATTCCAGCACATGTCATGCTCGCCGGTTGCGAGGACATATTTGTTGCGCCGATAGCGCTCTAGGTTCCAGGAGTCCCCGATATTCTTCAGATAATGCGGCGGACAATTGAAGTAGCAATCGTCGTCGTAATAGCCGTCGAGAAACTGCGTGATGTCGAATGCCCCGCCCATAGTCAAGGACGCGGTGACCATATCGGGACGGCGGAGGGCGAGGTTCAGCGCGTGATATCCACCAAACGAACAGCCGGCGGTCGCCAAGTCCGAACGCTGATTCTTCTTCCTGATCAGTGGCACGACTTCGTGCAGGACGTATTCCTCATATTGCAGGTGCCGGGCAACGCGCCAGCGTGGTGGAACGTTCTTGTTGTACCAACTCTCACTGTCCACACTATCGAGACAAAATAGTTGAAGACCGCCGCTCCCGATTTTGTGAGAGAGAGCAGAAACCATCTGCCGGTCCTCGAACTCATAAAATCTTCCCTGAGAGGTTGGGAACACTAGCGTAGGCAGGCCAGCATGCCCGAACACCAGCAACTCCATGTCGCGTTGCAGACGCGGCGACCACCACTTGTGATATTCGCGATTCATTGATGTGAGTATGGGGGAGAACGTAATGGTTCAGTACGGCACAGCTTTACTGCTTATCTACCCATCGAGATAAACACTGGGCTCAGCCTCGCACAACCCGAAGTGGCAGTTGGTGCGCAATTAGGATCCAACGGATTCACGGGAGGGGCAACAATCCGTTGGGGATTGCCGGCAGAGTCGGTCAGCTCCGAATCGTTCGAAGTCAGAATCACGGATATATCAAAGGAATCTCGATTTGCGGTCATTACCTTGGCGCTATCGGTGTCCGAAGCAATCGACACCGGACTTTTGCCGACAGCGATTGTTTTCGACACCGCCAGGCTCAGACTGTTGATCACACTCACGGAATTGGACCCGGTGTTAGCCACATAAACGCGTGTTCCATCCGCCAAAGCAGTCACCGATCGAGGATTTGCACCTACGGTGACATTCGTCACGCTCTTCAGGAACAGCGTCGGCGGTAGTGTTGGATCGGCACTGATGACACTAAGCGACGCCGATCCTGAATTGGTAATCAACACGCGTTGATTCTTCGCGTCGAACGCCGCATAGTTGGGCGAGATTCCCACTTGCAAAGTCGCGACCACCAGATCGCTAGTAGCGTCGATCACGCTGACAGTACCCGATCCTTGGTTCACGACGTAGACGTGACTGCTGTCCGCCGATGCCACCGCCCATACGGGAGAGGCGCCCACCGGTATGGTAGTAAGCACGCTGTTGTCAGCGGCCGAAATCACGGTCACAGAACCGCTGCCTTGATTGACGACGTACGTCTTTGTTGAGTTCGGTAAAACGGCTAGGTTCACTGGAGTGACGCCGACGGAGATTTCTGCCGTAAGTGCCAATGGAGACCCGCCCAGCACACCCACGACATTCCGCCCTGACTCGGCCACATACAAGGAGCCGCCTGCACTCGCAACGAAAGAGGGTTTTGCGCCTGGGGTTAGGCCAATCGTGACCGGAGCGGTAACGTTTGCGGGATTCGACAAATGGCTATCACCGTGCTGCGTAACCGTATCGTTGTCGAAGTCAGCGGTTGTAACCTGCACCACAATGCCGCTGTTGTTCTGAACCAATGCAAACACTGGGCTGTGTCCCACTGGCACTACCCCTTCGATGGTATCGCCCGACACATTCACATCGCTGACCTGGCTGGTGGCTCCGGAAGCAAGGCAGGGATTATTGGGATTGGGCGGATTGGGATCTAGCTGGCACGAGGTGAACACCGCCAGCCGAAAAGCCTGGGGATCGGGAGAAGGTTGCGGGAGTGGCGTTGCTACTGGCCGGAAAGTATCGCCGCATCCGCAGATTAAGCAGGAAACAACTATCGCCCAAGCCGCGGCGAGCAAACTTGAAAACTTCATCCCATCTCCCAATTGTGAGGTGCTCTTTGATTGTAAATAGAGTGTGCGCAGATGCGCCACTTGGACCTTTGAGATCACGTACGGCTTGGCTCAGCCTGGAACCAACTGTGACGTGGAACCGGGCGCCCTCGCCCGGGTGTTCCTCTGAGTTTCCACTGGCGATGATTTCGCCGTTCACGAGATTTTGAGATCGCACCACCAAACACCCGGGCGAGGGCGCCCAGTTCCACGTCACAGGTTGGATCAATGGCGCAATGAGGCCTCCGGCCTGTTTGCCGCATAGGTCGGAGAGAGCTCCCGTAGACGCGCAACCGTGGGCGGAATTACTGATAAAGCAAATTCGACATCTTCTTCAGTATTCTGTTTGCCTACGCTGAAACGAATGCTGGCGCGCGCTCGCTCTGGCGCGAGTCCCATTGCGGTGAGCACATGGGACGGCTCAATCGCGCCGGAAGAACACGCTGCGCCGGTCGAGACCGCAAGACCTTTGAGGTCGAGCGCGATCACCATCGCCTCTCCCTCAATATGATCGAAATGAATGTTGCTGGTGTTTGGTACTCGCGGCGCTGAACCACTGTTCACCCCCGCAGCCTCAATCTCTTCAAGCAAACCAACTTCCAAGCGATCGCGCAGCGCACGAATGTTTGCGGCGCTGCCATCGCTAAATCCCCGCATGGCGATCTCCGCCGCGCAGCCCAGTCCGATAATTCCGGGTAGGTTCTCCGTGCCTGCGCGTCGCTGCCGCTCGTGATTTCCCCCATAAAACAACGGGTCAATCAGCGTGCCACGACGAACGTAAAGTGCTCCTACGCCTTGCGGGCCATGAAACTTGTGTGCCGAAATTGAGAGCAGATCACAACCGATTGTGTCGACATCGATCGCTGTCTTCCCCGCCGCCTGCACCGCGTCTGTGTGGAAGTAAACATCGCCTTGCCTTGCAATCTGTCCAATTTCTTCTACGGGCTGGAGAGCTCCGGTCTCGTTGTTCGCCATCATGATGGAGATCAGTTTCGTTTTGGCTCGCAGCGCTCCGCGCACATCCTCGGGATGGACGAGGCCCTGAGCATCGACCCGGAGGTAAGTCACTTCGCATCCCCGCTGCTCCAGACGCTTGCAGGCGTTCAGCACAGCATGGTGTTCGATCTGAGACGTAATCACGTGGTCGCCGGACTGCGCCAATCCGAACACCGCGAGATTATCGGCTTCAGTTCCACCGCTGGTGAAGACAATCTCTGCCGCCCGGCATCCCAGTAAGCGCGCAACCGCTTCGCGCGCTCGTTCTACCGCGGCACGCGCGTGCTGGCCGTGATGGTGAATCGACGAAGCATTGCCGAACTTGTCGAGATAGTACGGACGCATCGCTTCAAACACTTCCGGCAGGAGCGGCGTACTCGCGTTGCTGTCGAGATACACTCGGCGCATATGTCCATTGTAAGGGGTTAAAGTCGCGAAGCCGTCTTCCCTGAAAGTCCGGCATAGCTTGGAAGGAGCCTTCCTCGGTCGCGATCCTCGACAAAAAAAGGGCACAATGACTGTGCCCTTCTTCGAATCTGTGACCGGAACTTAGCGAAGTGACGCGAGCACGATCACCTCTTGGACCGACTGAGTATTGGTCGCCACCTCGGCCTCATGCCGAGTCATTTTGAATTCGCGTCCAGATTTGTCTCCGGCAACCCAGATCTGCGACAGGAAGTACCGGTCTCCATAGCGATGAAACACGAGACAAGTGGTGTTGGAAGCATCCAACCGTTCCGCGTTATTCGGTAACGTCACCATCTGAATTCGAGCATCCCTGTTCTGAATCAGAAGGGTCTTTGAAGCAGCGCTGGAGATCGCATCAATGGAGTAAGCTCCCGCTGGCAACGTTGCCTTGTCCACTACAAAATTGAATGGGACGTTCGCCGTGACTTTCAGGCTCTGAGCGCTTGCGCATGCCGCCACGAGCAGCAGACCGAAAACGCCAAGTAGACTTACGATTTGCCGTTTCATATTGTCTCCTTTCGTGTTGAGGCGGTGGAAGCAATGCGCCCGTTCTGGATAGCCTTTCACTGCTCCTGCTCTTCGCTTCCGTCTCCACACCTTTCGCCTGAAGTAATTGCACGCTGTATGCCAAAACAGAGCGAGTTAATCGAATATTGCTAGAACTACTGCAAGCTGCTGATTCCATGTGTGACTGATGACTGCTCGCGCAAGACCTCAACTGACGGGTAACCCAGTTTGGTGAACCCAACGGTTAGCGCAGAGCAGGAACTCTAACCATTCAGCGAATTTCCGGCAACGCACAAGGTTTGCCTCTGTGTTCCCCCGTGTCGTCTGCGGTGAAAAAGTCTTGATTGGGGGTGAACGCGCGCTCCGAAAGTATCCGCGTGAAATATTCGACTGGTTTCATCCGCTCATTAGAAAGAGCAGCGGATGATCGGGCTTTGGATTTGCCTGCCAGAACTTCACCAGCACGGAATAGACCACCATTCCGGTCTCACCTTCCCCCCACAACACAAAAGCCAAAGACTGCTTCATCATGTTGCGTTGCGTGAGTCCCAGAATGACACTGATGGGATTGAGCACATCAGTCAGAAATGCGATCGTGTTAGCAATTGCCGCTGCCCCGGTAGCCTCAATTACATAGTCTTCTCCCTCTCGCACCACTCTCACTCGCAAGCAGGAATAGAACTCACTCCGGTTGTCCGTAAGGCGCACATACAGGAAAGCCATTGGTCCGTGCAGCTTGAAGTGCTCCAGGACTTTGCTCTTGAGTTCGGCACGATAGTGAGGTTCATTGGCATGATGGGGGACGAGGTTCACCTTGTGGCTACAGATGGAATTCCAAAGCCGTTCAGACTCAAGGTCAATGAACTCAAATTCTGAGACGCGCATTTCCGTAGCGCGCTGATATCGGCTGACTCCGCTTAGCACAAGCAGAAGGAATATAAAGCAGCTCGCAATGATCACTCCGTCGGGACGTTCAATCACGTTGGCCACGAGTGTGTACGCGAAAACAATAGTGATTACACCGAAATAAATCGCCTTTGCGTAAGAGAGTGGCTGCGTCCACGATCTCTCACGCCACAAAGCCAACGCCACAGCGACTGCGGCTGAGAACATCAACACCAGCACACCGGTGGCGTAGGCGCCGCCCTGCCGGTTCACATCAGCGTTGAAGATGAGAGTAACAGCGACATCGATGCCCAGCAGGAGCAGCACCAAAGGACGCCGGTATGACACCCACGGGGGCGCCATGCCAAAGCGCGGCAGATAACGCGGAATCAAATTCAGCAGACCGGTCATGGCCGATGCGCCCGCTAGCCAGAGCACGAGAATCGTGGAGAGGTCGTAGAGACTGCCGAAGCGATTGCCGATAATTTCGTGAGCGAGGTAAGCGATCGCACGACCATTTGCCGGACCGCCTTCACGGTATGCGCTCTCCGGAATCAGCAGCACCGAGACGAAACTGGAAAGCAGCAACAGCACGCTCATAAGCGCCGCAGCGGAAACCAGCAGCTTGCGCGAGTTGCGAATCCTTTCATTGGGACGCTCGAGACCGTATGGACGCTTGTCGTCCGCCTCCCCGCCGGAGACGAGCGGCATGACCGAGACTCCGGTTTCAAATCCGCTCAACCCGAGTGCCAGCTTGGGAAAGACCAGAGCTGACGCGACGAAGAGTGCCGTCCAGTCTCCGCGAGATTCCAAGATCCGGTTCCAGTTCCGAAGGAGTTCCGGCCGTTGAAACACCACCATCGCGCCATAGAACAGCACCCAGATGTTCAGCAAAATATAAGGAATGGTCGTGGCGGAGACCACAACAATGGCTTCGCGAAAGCCGCCGATGAAGACCGCGGCTAGCAGCGCCAGCAGGACAAGCGTAACCCCCATGTGATTCTCGCCGATGAAGCGGTGCAGATATGGGTTCTCGGTGGCGTGGCGCGCTGCGTCTGCCGCCGACAGCGTCATGGTGATGACGAAGTCAGTAGCGGCGAATCCGAGAAGAATCAGGACGAAGATCTTGCTCTTCCACCCTGAGAACAAATTTTCCAGCAGCGCAATCGAGCCCTGTCCGGCATAGGAACGTGCCGCTACTTCGGAATAAATCGGCACGGCACCGAGCAGGGTCACCAATACCAGAATGCCGGTAGCAGGCAGAGACAGTGCGCCCGCGGCCAAGAGCGCGATTCCGGGCTGATAGCCGATCGTCGAAAAGTAATCGACTCCGGTGAGCCACAGCACGAGATACCAGGGGTGGGTATGATCGGCGGGCTCCGGCACGTCCAGCGGACTACCGGTAAAGAGAAATCGGCTGAATGGATTCCGCTGTCGTGGCGCTGCTTCCGGGATTGGAACCGTCGTTGTGGGCAACTTCAAGAAGATGACACCGAGAACGTCTCAATGCAACCCGAAGTCAACAGCGCGCAACGGGGAGCCGTGCGTGCTCAAAACGCAATCGTCCGGCGACTCAATTTGGTTCGGCGCTTGCGGGAACCATCATTCTCCGTACGGCACCCAAATATTCTTCACCTGCACGGCATGCTGCAGGAACCAACGGCCTTCAGCCTGTTCATTATCAAACCAGTCGATAATCCGGCCTTCATTACTGAACACCTGCTTCAGGTTCCCGATCGAGAGCACTTTCACTTGCATGGCGGTGGCTTCATCCGTGAAAGACCAAACAGCATCCAGGTCGTCGTGTTCGGCGAGGATCTTGCAAAGTTCCAAGGTGCGGCCGGTGACAAGATTGACGACGCCTCCGGGAAGATCGCTGGTATCGAGGAGTTGATAAAGGTCGCCGACAATTAGCGGGTACTGTTCCGACGGAATCGCGACGACAGTGTTGCCCATCGCGATCAGTGGAAGGACGACCGAGAGTAGACCAAGCAGCGGAGCTTCCCACGGCGCAACAATACCGACAGTACCGATTGGCTCGTTCATGGCAACGGAAACATTGCGGAACGGCGGATTGTGTACCGCGCCGTCGAACTTATCGGCCCATGCAGCGTACGAAAAAACGCGCTCGATGGTGCGTGACATCTCGCTGGCTGCCTGCTTCTCTCCGACAACCCGCGCAAGCCTTGCGCTGATCTCACCAGCACGCTGAATTAGATTTTCACCGAGATAATAAAGCACTTGGGCGCGATTGTGCGCCGTCGCCCTTCCCCATGCTTCGGCCTTACGAGCTGCTTCGACCGCGTTGCGGACGTCCTTGCGATTTCCCAGAGGCGCCTCTCCCAGCAGAGTTCCGTCAGCCGCATGCACTGCGAAGCTATATCCCGAATCGGGACGCGCCTGCTTCCCCGCAATATAAAGCTTCACAGTCCGATCTATGCCGGGAGTGCTCTCTCCCGAGCGATCATCATCGGAGTCGTTACCGACATCCAGCGCCGATGATTTCGGCAGCACCGCAGCCTCCTTGAACCATTTCGGTTCGAGATACTCGAGCAGGCCTTCCCTCCCGCCTTCGCGTCCGTAGCCGCTTTCGCGATATCCGCCGAATCCGCAGGCAGCGTCGAAAAGATTGGTGCTGTTCACCCAAACTACGCCCGCTTTGATCTGCGAGGCCGCATGCAGAGCGACATTGATGTTCTCGCTCCAGACACTGGCAGCCAGACCGTAGGTGGTATTGTTTGCCAATTCGATCGCTTCGCGCAGAGTGCGGAACGTCATGGCGGCCAGCACCGGCCCGAAGATCTCTTCCTGTGCGACTGTGGAACTCGGATGAACATTAGTGAGCAGCGTGGGCGGATAATACAGTCCTTTTACAGGCAGCTGCGTGCCTGGCTGGCAGCAGGTTGCGCCCTCTGCCACACCTTGGTCGACCAGCTTTCGTATTCGCTCCAGTTGCACAGGAGCGACGATGGCGCCGATATCGATAGCTTTGTCTAGCGGAGTGCCCACGCGTAGCGTTTCCATGCGCACACGAATTTTCGTGACCAGAGCTTCGGCGATGCTCTCCTGCATAAGCAGGCGCGAGCCTGCGCAGCAAACTTGGCCTTGATTGAACCAGATGCCGTCCACCAATCCTTCAACCGCGCTGTCTAGATCGGCGTCGTCGAAGATGATAAACGGCGACTTGCCACCGAGCTCTAGGGAAATCTTCTTGTGACTACTTGCTGTGGCCTTCCGAATCGCGCGCCCCACTTCAGTTGAGCCGGTGAAGGCGATCTTATCCACGTCAGAGTGTTTGACTAGAGCTTCTCCGGTGCGTCCGTCGCCGGTGACAATGTTTACGACTCCGGACGGCAGGCCGATTTCACTACAGATTTCCGCGAAGGCCAGGGCGGTAATGGGAGTGAACTCTGCGGGCTTGAGCACCACTGTGTTGCCGGTCGCCAGCGCCGGTGCAATCTTCCAGGCCAGCATAAGCAAGGGAAAATTCCACGGAATTATTTGACCGACAACTCCGCATGCGACGTAGCCGGGAAACTCCTGCACCAGAAGTTGCGCCCATCCCGCGTGATGATGGAAGTGACGCGCCACCAGCGGAATATCGATATCACGGCTCTCCCGGATTGGCTTGCCATTGTCGAGTGTCTCAAGGACAGCTAGGCGGCGGGAATGCTTTTGTACATGTCGCGCGAGAGCGTACAGGTAGCGCGCGCGGGAGTGCGGCGCGAGTGCGTTCCAAGACGGGAAAGCGGCACGAGCGGCTCTTACAGCGGCATCAACATCAGCAGCGCTGCCCTGTGCAACGCTCGCCAATTTCTCTCCCGTAGACGGATCGCTCGTGTCGAAGTACTCGCCATCCAAAGGCTGCTGCCACGCGCCGTTAATCAAATGTCTGAAGCGGCGATTGTGACGGTCGAGCCATGCGAGGGCCTCTTTCGGGTCCTCCAGTGCCGGACCGTATTCCATTGTGGCGAATTTGTCGACGATTTTGCTCATAAGCGATCGGGTAATTGGCCAACTGAGTAATCGCGTAATTGATAGGTCAATTGCTCAATTACCAAATTTACTCAATTTTGTACTTTGGTTCAGGCAATCGGATGCCTGTAATCGGCGGAGTAACGTCCGGTCGCGTAGTACTCGAGTTGCCGTTCGATGTCGGCCAGCATGCTACTTGCCCCGAAACGGAACAGGGTCGCGTCGAGCCACCGGTCACCCAGCTCTTCTTTAATGAGCGCAAGCCAGTCGAGGGATTGCTTCGCAGTCCGAATGCCGCCGGCCGCCTTGAAACCTACGATCATTCCAGTATGCGCCGCGTATTCACGGATGGCGCGCACCATTACTAATCCCACTGGAAGCGTGGCATTCACAGCTTCTTTGCCCGTTGAAGTCTTAATGAAGCCAGCGCCAGCCATCATGCAGACCAGGCTGGCGCGTGCTACGTTGCGAAGCGTGACCAGATCGCCGGTACCGAGAATCACCTTCATATGCGCTTTGCCGCAAGCTTCCTTGAAAGTGGCGACTTCGTCATAGAGTGCCTGCCAGCTTCCACCGAAGACGTGCGCGCGAGTGATGACGACGTCGATTTCCTGAGCCCCTGCAGCCACCGAGCGGCGAATCTCGCCGACGCGCTCCGCCAAGGGCGATAATCCCGCGGGGAATCCGGTCGAAACAGCGGCGACATGGATGCCACTTCCTTTGAGCGCATGCAAAGCAGTCTCGACAAACGTGTGATATACGCACACGGCTGCCACCTTGAGGCGAAAGTTCTCAAGGTCGAGCTGCTCAAAAATGGTTTGCTGAACTGGCTGACGAGCTTTGGCGCAGAGACGCAACACGCGCTGTTCAGTGTCGTCTCCCGAAAGAGTAGTCAGATCCATGCAGGAGATGGCGCGTAGCAGCCATGCCACTTGCCACTCCTTCTTTACCGTCCGACGCGCCACAAGGCTTTGCGCCCGGCGCTCCACCGCGCTGGTATTGACTTGCAGGTCATCCACCCAATTGAGATTGAGTGGCACGCCCCGATTCGGCTCTAGCTCACGCTCGGGAGCATGAGCTTCCGCAATGCGATATTCGAGGTCGGATTTTAACGCCATGGATACTCCGTGGATTAGCGCTGGAGAGGTCTGAATTCAGTTAGATCAATGATACGCTCAAGAATCGAGTGCCATAGCGAGTGAGCCCGGCGCTCATTCGATCTTCTCAATCGCAATCGCCCTCGATCCACCGCGCTTGTAAACCTTCCCGCTCACCGTCACCTTCTTCCCCGCGAATGGCATGAGCTTGGGATTTTGCCCTTCCGCGGGAGTTTTTTTCGAAATCGGCCAATACACGTCGCCGGCGTCAGACAATACAACGAGCGGCGAACCAGCCTCAGCGCATTGTCGAGCACAGGATTCGCTGACGGGCTTATGCAAGTCTTTAGTGAATGCGCACGCCGAATCGAGTATGTAGCCGTGCAGGGTGACTTCAACGGGCGCGTTATTCGCGGCGAGGCCCATTTCGACGCAGAGCAGCCCAACTATGAGAAATGGAAGATATCGCTGGTATCGCATGCCTGTTTTCTCTCCAATGCTGGCCTTAGAATCTCAGCGGCTTCAGTCTAGCCCCTCTTTCCCCGCCCTGAACTTCCACCTTGCAGATTGAACACGAGCCTCCGCGAGACGCGAGAATGCGCTGCAGTATCCGGTAAGCCTCTTCGGATGGGACGAGTCCAAGGCCATTTGCGACCAGCTTCGCACGCCATTGTTGTACACTTTCCAGTTTTCACTTACTGACAATCTCGTTTCTACCCGGGAATCAAAGAATTCGGCAACTGACGTTTCCGTGCACCACTAATGAGGAGCGAATCGATGCGCAAAGTTTTGGGTGTTTTCCTTGCAGTCGCTTGCGGCACAGCAGTGTTATCGGCGCAGACAGCCGAAGAGCTTGTCGCCAAGAATCTTCAGGCGAAAGGAGGACTGGAAAAAATCAAGGCGATCAAGTCTTACAAATACAGCGGCAAATTTCAGCAAGGAAGCTTTACCGCGCAGGTCGCCGCCGAAGCCAAAGCTCCTGATGATTTGCGGGAAATGTTCACTATCCAAGGGATGACGCAGATTCAAGCATACGACGGCAGGACCGGATGGCAGATTTCCCCCTTTGAGGGCCGTCGTGACCCGGAGATGCTGGGAGAGGACGATCTGCGGAACCTCAATGAAGACGCCGATTTTTATGGTCCGCTGGTCGACTACAAGGAGAAGGGCAATACCGTTGAGTATCTGGGTCATGACACTGTAGACGGCGACGATGTCTATCGCCTGAAGGTCACGCTCAAAAACGGCGATATCATTTACATGTACCTCGATCCAGACAGCTATATAGAGATTCGCACCGATCGGCAGCAGTTCATCCGGGGCGCGGTGCGCGAGACGCAAACCGACCTCGGCTCCTACAAGCAAGTGAACGGCGTTTATTTTCCCTTCTCGGTCTCCAGCGGACCGAAAAACAGGCCAAATCAAAAGGGAACCATAACCATCGAGAAGATGGAAGCCAACGTGGCCATACCTGACTCGCAGTTCAAGATGCCCAGCGCTCCTGCAGCAAAACCGGGAGAAAGCAAG
This sequence comes from Terriglobales bacterium, assembly GCA_045808065.1. Classification (GTDB taxonomy): domain Bacteria; phylum Acidobacteriota; class Terriglobia; order Terriglobales; family Acidobacteriaceae; genus Gp1-AA112. The sequence goes on from JBJMGD010000008.1 coordinate 61,522, forward strand.
CCTGGCGCTTCCGGATTTTAGTGACCAGATTCCGACAAGAGACGGGGTATGCCCGTCTCTATCATCGTGCATCGTGTAAGCCAGCAATGGCCTTCACCGAAAGGATTTATAAAAATGATCGTTGGTGCCAGATTGGGAAAGCGGTTACGTGCGGTGCTGTTCTCGTCGTGTTGTTTATTTTTCATATTCACGATTAGCGCATTTGCTCAGCAGGCAGAACCTAAGCCGGTTCGGTTCGATGCGGGAACCGTTTCGGGATTGCCTGCCCGCAACATCGGCTCGGCAACCATGAGCGGACGCATCGCCGCGGTCACTGCCTTCAGCGACAAGGGTCGGCTTACGGTGTTCGCGGGAGCGGCGGGCGGAGGAGTGTGGAAGTCGGTGAATGGCGGCAGCAGCTTCCGTTCAGTTTTCGATCAACCAGATGTGCAGTCCATCGGCGCCCTTGCCATCGATCCCACGAACACCAAGATCGTCTGGGCCGGGACCGGCGAGAGTTGGATGCGCAACAGCGTCTCAATTGGCGATGGCATCTATAAATCCACCGACGCAGGCGAGAACTGGACGAATGTGGGACTGAAAGACAGCGAGCACATCGTGAAGGTTCTCGTCGATCCCAAGAACGGGAATACGGTGGTGGTGTGCGCCACAGGTTCTGCGTTCGCAGACAACGATGCAGGCGGAGTTTACAAGACCACTGATGGGGGCCAGAACTGGCGCAAGGTGCTGGCTGGCGCAAATCGTTCAACCGGCTGCGGTCAGATGTCGATGAGCACGCAGGAACCGGGGACAATGTATGCCACGACTTGGGATTTCCGGCGTCAGCCTTGGACGTTTCGCTCGGGCGGGCCGGGAAGCGGAATATTCAAATCAACCGACGGCGGTGAGCACTGGAATGAGATCAGCGAGAGCAATGCCAAAGGCCTCCCGCCAAAGCCCTATGGACGCATCGCAATCGCGGTAGCGCCGTCAAAGCCGCAGACGGTCTACGCGATGATCGAATCAAAGGCGAGCGCGCTCTACCGCTCAGATGATGGCGGCCAAAACTGGAAGAAGCTCGACGCCAGCCAATACATGGTATGGCGTCCGTTTTACTTCGCCAACTTGATCGTCGATCCCAAGAACGAGAATAAAGTTTTCAAAGTGGATGGCCCGCTGTTATTGAGCGTCAACGGAGGCGAGAGCTTCAGCGCCGTCTCCAATGACGGGCACGGGGACTTCCACGATATCTGGATCGATCCCGAAGACACCAGTCAGGTCTTTGCTACTGACGATGGAGGTCTCTGGCGCAGCTTCGATGGTGGCTCCCGTTGGGAGCACGAGATGAACCTGCCGGTATCGCAGTTCTATCACGTGAGCGTGGACGACGATATTCCCTACCATGTGTATGGCGGTTTGCAGGACAACAGCTCCTGGGTTGGCGACTCTTCCTATCCGGGCGGCATCAGCAACTCGCGTTGGGAGAATATGTACGGCGGCGACGGCTTTTGGATGTGGGAGGACCCTTCAGAATCGAGCTACATTTATGCCGAGGCACAAGGTGGCGAGATTGGGCGCGTGAACCGAAAATCGCATGAAATTCGCGCCATCAAGCCGTATCCACTTTACGGAGAGAAGAAGCTCCGCTTTAACTGGAATACCCCCATCCAGGTCAGTCCGAACGACAAGAGCACTGTCTACCTCGGCGCGCAGTTCCTGTACCGCTCGCGCGACCACGGGCAATCTTGGGAGCGCATCTCTCCAGATTTGAGCACGAACAATCCCGAAAAGCAGAAGCAGGAAGAATCCGGTGGCATTACCGTTGATAACTCCGCTGCGGAGATGAATACGACCGTCTATACCATCTCGGAATCGCCTAAGAACGGACAGCTTATCTGGATTGGCACCGACGATGGCAATCTCCAGATCACGCGAGATGGAGGCAAGAGCTGGACCAACGTCATCGCCAATGTTCCTGAGGCGGGAAAAGACTCGTGGATCGCCTGGGTGGAAGCCAGCCGTTACGAGGAAGGCACGGCCTATGCTGCCGTCGATCGGCACATGTACGGCGACATGACTTCGCACGTCTTCAAGACTGCTGACTATGGAAAGACGTGGAAGCCGATTGTAGCAACTGACAGCGGCGTGCGCGGATGGGCCCATGTAATCAAGGAAGATACCGTCAGTCCCAACCTGCTCTTCCTAGGCACCGAGTTCGGGCTCTTCATCAGCAATGACGGCGGCGAGCGCTGGGCGCAATACAAAGGTAGCAACTTCCCTGCGGTGGCTGTGGATGATCTAGTGGTGCATCCGCGGACCTCTGATTTAGTACTAGCGACGCACGGTCGGGGAATTTGGGTAATCGACGACATCTCGCCTCTGCGCGCCCTTACCCCCGAAATCATGCAAGAAGAAGCTGGATTCCTGCCGATCCCGCCGGCCACACAGTGGATGGAAACCTTCGGGGGATGGCCCGAAGGCGCCAACGCTTTCGAAGGTGCGAACCGTACCAACGAGGCCACGATTCCCTACTATCAGCGCACGCGGCACATCTTTGGCGATCTGAAGCTGGAGATTTTTGATTCCCAGGGCAAGCTAGTGGATACGATTGCCAGTAGCAAGCATCGCGGTGTGAATCGAGCGACATGGTCGATGCATGTGAAAGCGCCCAAAGTCCCACCGGCTGCGAGCGCAGCATTCGGAGCTGCATCTGGGCCGCGTGTTGTTCCCGGCACTTACGCAGTCAAGATGACCAAGGGGGACAAGACCTACACATCGAAGATCCAGGTCGTGCCGGATCCCCGCGCAAAGTACGCGGCGGAAGATCGCAAGGCGCAATTCGATCTGGCAACGAAACTTAGCGCAATGTTGAATCACATGAGCTGGGCCGTGGATGCGATTGTCAGTGTCCGCGATACTGCGAACCGCGATGCCGGTCAACTCAAGAGTGGCGATGCACTAAAACAACGGTTGGCTAAGCTGGCCACTGACTCTGACGCGATTCGTAGCAAGATCGTGGCCACGAAAGAGGGCGGCGCGATCACCGGCGAAGAACGTCTGCGCGAATTTCTCGCCGGCCTTTACGGAGACGTTAATCAGTATGACGGCAAGCCGACGGACTCTCAGGTAGCGCGCGCGGATGTTCTCGGCAGAGAGCTTGAAGATGTGATTAATGATTTTCAGAAGCTCGTCGCTGGACAAGCACAGCTGAACCAACAACTATCCGCGAAGAAGCTGCAGCCGATCAAAGTAATCTCTGAGCAGGATTGGCAGAAAGCTCAGGATGTGGCTGAAGGTGGCGGCTCGGCTGCGAGTACGGGATTGAGACGGGCAAGTGAGATGGATTGATCGCGTAACTTTGCGCGTTGCGCTGCTGTGCGGTGACGATCAAAACCACCCGCTTCGATACGCTATCCACCAACTTACGAACAGGATAGGTATGGTGGCGAGCAGTCCCCACATCAGGGGCAGGGCAAAGTCCGCGATAAGGCCGAGAACAATAAAGATCATCCAAAAGATCTTCTTTTCCACTATCGACTCCGTAAGCCTGCTTCAAGCGCGCTTCGAATCGCTGCAGTTGGGCGACTCGCTGAATGCCATGATAGGTTAACAATGACCGTGGAGAATGCGTCTGCAACCATGTTGCAGATGCGCCATCCTTGAAAGCATGATCGTCTCAACTGAATACACAGAGATATCCGTCGATGATTCTCCGCTGCGCATATTTCTGGCTGCGCCGAAAACGGAAGCAAAGAGCAAATATCCTGGCATCATCTTCTACTCGGATATTTTCCAGCTCTCGTCTTCAATGCTGCGCGCCTGCGTACGCCTTGCCGGATATGGATTCGTAGTCGCAGCACCTGAGATATACCATCGCACCGAGCGTCCCGGAACGGTACTCCCGTTCGATGACGCCGGCCGCACCCGCGGAATGGCTGACGCTGGCAAGACGTTGCTGGCGGAATTTGACCGGGATTGCCGTGCGGTACTTGACTACCTGGCGCAGCATCCACTGGTGTCTCCGAGTAAACTCGGCGCGGCTGGATTCTGCATTGGAGGCCATTTATCCTTTCGCGCTGCACTCCAGCCCGATGTACGTGCGACTGTCTGCTTCTATGGGACAGGCATTCACGACGGCAGACTGGGGCAGGACGAGGATGCCGGGTCCCTGCAGGCAGCAAGTGAAATCAAGGGCGAAGTGCTGCTGATTTTCGGAGAGGCCGATCCGCACATTCCGAAGGAAGCTCACGAGAAAATTCGTGCCGCTCTACAGCAAGCGGGCGTGAAGTATCGATTCAAACTCTATCCCGCGGAGCATGCGTTCATGCGCGACGAGGGTCCGCGCTACGACCCGCTCTGTACCGATTTGGCCTTCGCTGACATGATCCAATTATTTCGCAACACCTTCGGGGAGAGTTCCGGAACGGCGGCATAGGAGTTCTCTCCCTGTCCTTCGTTCCAACTTCGTGACCTTCGTGCTAACCCCGGCTCAGAACGCATCATAAAACTGCAATATGTCCAGACGCATTCAAATCATCATTCTCGTTTTCGTGGCTTTGGCCGCGATAAGGATTTTTCTCATCTATCGTGAACGCCACGCTCCAGCGCCTGCACCCAAAGTGGTCGCCAATCCCAATTTCAGCGCGGACGATTATGTTGTGCCCACGCAGGTACACGCCTACGACTTGAAGTCGGCGAAAGAAGCTTTAGATGGAAAGACGATATGGGTGAAAGCTGGCAATCAGGTTTACTACTATCCTTATGCCGGCGCGCGACCGGATTTCAAGCATCCTGTCGGACTCCTGCCGCCGCTTAGGAAACTCGACGTCACGAACGTAATAACAGCTACCGCCCCGGGCGGCAAAGGTGAAGAGATTGCACCGGGTGTTCGGGTTCGAGAAGAACAGGTTCTCGCCATTTTTCGCGCCCGCGATGATACCAAGATGTACGCCGCTCCCATTGGCCAAAAGCGTGGTGGAGATTACACCCTTTACATCAACGACACTTTCTTCTTCGAGGATCCGCACCAGCTCTACAAGCATTGGACCTCCGACATGTGGACTGCCATCGACCAACATCAGCCGAAGCAAGGAATGAACGAACTGCAGGCAAGCATGTCGCTGGGTGCTGGCGTGCCTCAAGGCAGCGGCGGCGAGTTCGGAAATCGCACGTTGCTGTACGACAACAGCGGCCATCCGGTGAAGATCACATTCGTGCGGAACCACGCGACGACGATAGAGAATGTAACCGGTTCCTGAAACCTCGCAGCCCCGTTCGGCCCACCCCAATACAATTAGCGTAGGCTGTGTGCTATCAAAGGAGCTCCTCACAATGATGATGGACTGGAACGGATATCTCAAAGATTTACTGGGTACCATCGGCAAGTTCGCTGAATTGAGCCCAGACACTGTGCGCGGATACGGCATCATAAGCCAGGCCGGGCAGAAGACGAATCATCTCGACGGGAAGACGCGCGAGTTGATTGCCCTCGCGGTTGCGGTTACCACCCGCTGCGACGGATGCATTACCGTACACACCGATGCGGCCATCAAAGCTGGAGCTACTAAAGAAGAGATCGCAGAAGCGCTTGGTGTAGCCATCGACCTTAACGCCGGCGCTGCCCTGGTCTACAGCGCGCGCGTCCTGGACGCATATGCAGCCAAAACAGGCACCCAGGCTGAAGCCGCGAGACGGTGAAGCTAGAGGCGCCTCTACATACGCGCTCAAAGTAGGACGGCAGAGACGGGGCGTACCCCGTCTCGCTGTTGCACTCGTTCGTGTCACAGTCCCACATCGCATTCAGACCAGTAATTCGCCGCAAGCCACCCTCCGTGAGACGTTCATACACTTGATACTCTCGCGGAGAAAGCTCCGGAAAGCGGCTATGTGCCTGATTTCCGGATGTTAAACTTTACTAACAGCATGGCGGAATATCTGGTCCACACCGCCGACGAGCGGGGACATGTCTCTGAGCACGTCGAGCACGCAGCCTCGGTCACGGAGGTTCGCGACCGCTTCGCCCAGCAGGGCTTGCTGGTCACATCGGTCAAGGCTCGCGGCCTGCTGGGAAGCGCCGGTCCTACTCGAAAGAAAAAGGTCAAGCTCGAGCAGTTTGTCATCTTCAATCAACAATTCCTGACATTGATCCACGCAGGCCTCCCTATCCTTCAGGGACTCGATTTATTGAGCCGCCGCCAGAAGAATCGCTACCTAGGATCGATCATCGAGAATGTCCGACAGCGGGTGCGCACAGGAGAGTTGCTGTCAGACGCTTTTCGCCATGCTGCGCCCGGTGCGGTGTCAAAAGTTTATACGACCACGCTTCTGGCAGGAGAGAAGAGCGGCAATTTGGAAGAAGTGCTTGGCCGGTACATTGGGTTTCAGCGCATAGCTTTGTCATTTCGCAAGAAGCTGGTGGCATCACTTATCTACCCGGCTTTGCTCGTGACCATGGTCACGCTGATGTTCACGTTCCTGCTCAGCTATGTAGTACCGCAGTTCCAGATTCTTTATTCCCAACTTGGGAATGGCAGCTTGCCGGCAATCACGATCTTCGTGCTGAGCCTGGGAGAGTTCGCGAAGCATTGGATTCTGGTCTTCATCGGACTGCTCGCCCTCGCTATCGTTCTGCTTTGGCGTTGGAGCAAGACAGAAGGCGGTTCGATAGCTATCGACCGTTTTCGTCTGGCCATCCCTATTGCCGGCGACATCTGGCTGAAGTATCAGGTCGCGATTTTTTCCCGAACCATGGCAACGCTGCTCAGCGGCGGATTGCCATTAGTGCAAGCCTTGGAAACCGCAGGAAGTTCAATTGAAAGCAGGCTGTTGTCGAGAGCGGTACTCGAGTCGGTGCAGAAGGTGCGCGAGGGACGCCCGCTGTCGCGAAGCCTGGAAGAGACAAAAGTCTTTCCCGAATTGGCTTTTGAAATGGTGGAGGTAGGCGAATCCACCGGAGCATTACCCGCGATGCTCACATCCATCGCGGAGTTTCTGGAAGAGGACGTACAAACGGCATTGACTGCCTCGTTGTCGCTGATTGAGCCGCTCATCCTCATCGTCATGGGCATAGTTGTGGCGGCTGTGCTCATTTCGCTGTATCTGCCCATTTTCCAGCTGGGCGCGCAGGCGGGAGGATAAGTTTTATGGCAGATCCAGCAATCTTTGTCGGGGGCGCCGCCGATAACAATTCGGAAGAGCGCGCCCGCCATTTGGCGCAGCGCTATCGCCGCGAGTTCGTGGACTTGAAGAACTATCACATCCAGCACGAACTCTTCCGTACCGTGCCCGTGGATCTGATGTTCCGCTACAACTTTGTTCCACTCGAAGAGCAGGGCGACGAGCTCACGATCGCCATATCCGATCCCAGCCGCCTGATGATGATCGACGAGATCGGCCTGCTGCTCAACAAACGAGTGGTCGCAAAAGTCGCGACGCTCGCTCAGATCGAAGAAATCCTCAAGAAAACCGAACAGTCGCAGCGCGTGCTGGAAGAAGCCACCGAGGGATTCACTTTCGATGTGGTGCGCGACGACGATGCGGGCGACGAAACCATCTCCATCGAGCGCTTGACGTCAGAAGAGGACATTAGCCCGATCATCCGGCTGGTGGACACTACCATCTTCACAGCGCTTGAGCGGCGCGCGAGCGACATCCACATCGAGACTATGGATGACTCGGTCGCGATCAAGTACCGCATCGACGGCGTGCTGCAACAGGCCATGCCGCCAATTTCGAAGGAGCATCATTCGACCATCATCTCGCGCATCAAGGTCATGAGTGAGCTCGATATTGCCGAGCGCCGCGTACCTCAGGACGGTCGCTTTCGCGTCAAGTACAAAGGACGGCTGATCGATTTCCGTGTCTCCATCATGCCCACGGTGCATGGTGAAAATGGCGTGCTCCGCGTTCTCGACAAAGAATCCATGAGCGAGAAGTTCCGCCAGCTTACGCTCGATGTGGTGGGCTTCGATGAAGACGATCTACGACACTTCCGCCGTTACATCAAGGAACCATACGGAATGGTGTTGGTCACCGGTCCTACGGGTTCCGGCAAGACCACAACCCTCTATGCGGCTCTGAACGAAATCAAGAGCGAAGAAGACAAGATCATCACCATCGAAGATCCGGTCGAGTATCAGATACGCGGGATCACACAGATTCCAGTGAACGAGAAAAAGGGTCTGACCTTTGCCCGCGGATTACGTTCGATATTGCGTCACGATCCTGACAAGATTCTGGTCGGAGAAATCCGCGACACTGAAACCGCGCAAATCGCGATTCAGTCCGCGCTTACCGGCCACCTGGTGTTCACCACGGTGCACGCCAACAATGTGGTCGACGTAATTGGGCGATTTCTCAATATGGGAGTCGAGGCTTACAATTTCGTCTCCGCGCTCAATTGCATCCTGGCCCAACGATTGGTGCGCGTGATCTGCGATTCCTGTAAGAAGAAGGTGCATTACTCCCCCGAGGAACTCGAGGCCAGCGGTCTGCCGGTTGCTGAGTGGCGCGATTTCACTTTCTACGAAGGTGAAGGTTGCATCGAGTGCGCGGGCACGGGCTTCAAGGGGCGCACTGCCATACACGAGTTGCTCGATTTGACGGATCGCATTAGGGAATTGATTCTGGAGAAGAAGCCGACCTCCGAAGTGCGCAGAGCTGCCCGCGACGAAGGCATGCGCTTCCTGCGCGAGGCCGCACTGGCGAAAATTCGTTCCGGTGTGACTACGCTTAAAGAGATCAACAAAGTAACTTTCATCGAGACTTCCCGGTAATCATGGCAACTCCAAGAATTCCCAAGCCGCGCCTGGCGTGCGAGATCACTTCGCAAAACGTGATCGCCGCGCGTGGAAAGGGAGATGCCAGCGGACTGGAAGTCCACAGCGTTCGCCGTCTCGATCCAGACCTGGTCCGCCCATCTCTGAACGTGGGCAACGTTGGCAACGCTTCAGGACTGAGCCAGTCCATTGCGGGCGCGCTCGCGGCCGTCGGTGGGCGAAAGCGTGACGTGGCTGTAATTGTTCCGGATGCTGCGGTTCGCGTGCTGCTGATGGACTTCGATGTGCTCCCTGAAAAAGCAGCTGAGGCAGAACCGATCGTTCGATTCAGGTTGCGCAAGTCTGTGCCTTTCGATGCCGATCAGGCAGCATTGTCTTTCCAGACGTATCGCAAGCAGGCTGTGGTGAAAGTGCTGGCTGCGGTGACTCCGCGCGACGTTCTCAATGAGTATGAATCCGCATTTCGCAGCGCCGGTTATGAGCCAGGCTATGTGCTTCCGTCCACGCTTGCTGCCTTGAATGCCGTCGAAGCCACCCGCCCAACCCTGCTGGTGAAGTGCGACGGCAACTTTATCTCTGTCGCTATTGCCGACGCCGATGAGCTGGTCTTCTACCGCATGCTGGACGTTGTTCCCAACCGCACTGGAGCCGCCATCGCCGATGAGGTATATCCGTCCATTGTCTTCTTTGAAGATAATTATTCCGCCAAGATCGAACGCATTCTCCTGGCTTCAATCTCCGACGCAGAGGAACTCAAACAGGCGCTTCAGGAGCAGACAGGCGTTCGGCCAGAAACCTTTACTCCAGGCGTACATACCGGCGACAGCTTGTCAGGCGACGTTCTGCCGGCGGCAGCGCTGGCGGGCGTTGCAGGAGTGCTGACTCACTAATGCGAATTGGCATCAATCTCGCATCTCGTCCTTATCAGGATGAAGGCCGGTTTTATCGACTGTGGGGGACGGCTCTCGCCCTCACAATCTTGCTCACGGCAGTCATCCTCGGGATCTCGGTGCGGCATTATCAGAACTCGCGCAAAGAGTGGGTGAGCGCTCGCCAGGCAGAGGCCAGGCTGGCTTCGCTTAAGCAGGAAGCAGCGCAGGCCGCACAGATTCTGGCTCGACCCGAGAACCGCGGCACGCGCGATCGCTCGCAATTTCTCAATACCGCCATCCTGCAGAAGTCCTTTTCATGGACCCGCTTGCTGGAGGACATGGAAAAGGTCATGCCTGCCGGCCTTCGGGTCACTTCCATCGCTCCCGTGACCGATCAACACAATCATTTCGTTCTAAGGGTTCACGTGCAAGGTGAGACGCGGGATGGAGCGGTCCAACTCCTACGCAACATGGAAAAGTCGCAGCATTTCCGCTCTCCGCAACTGAGTTCGGAGTCCCATGGCGAATACCGCGGCGTTGAAGGCGGAGTGATATCTGAAATCGTCACGTCTTATCTGCCCGCCGAGACTCTTGAAGGAGGTGGATAGATGGCGGATGTCGCCCGGTCAAGAAGCAAAATTGTCTCCATCATCGCTATTCTCGCCGCCATCGACGTTGCCGCGTTAGTCTATCTTGCGCTTCCGCTGCGCGCGGGAGCGGCACAACCGGCGCAAGTACAACAGCAGGCTGAAGAGGAGTACCGACAGCTAAGCCGCACCACCGTGCCGCTGCGCGGCATCGATCAAAAGCTTAGTCGGGCGCAAAATGAAGATGCCCTATTCATCGAGCGGCGGCTTCCTTCCCGCTATTCGGACGTTGTCGCCGAGCTCGGAAAGCTGGCTGCGGCAAATCACATCAGGATTACGGCGGTTTCTTACGTTCCCGGTCCTGGCACACTCCCCGACATCGAAGATCTGGAAATGCGCGCCGGCTTAGCTGGTCCATACGTTAACGTGGTGAAGTTTATGAATGCGCTGGAGCGCGACAAAATGTTCTTCATCATTGAGAGCGTCGGTCTTACCGGACAGAGCGGCCAGGCAGGGCAACACACCGGCGAGGTAAGGTTGGATATGAAACTGGCAACGTATTTACGCACTGAAGCTAGCGGAACCACCCGCGCTGTCGGTGGCGCTCAATCACAACCACCTTTCGTAATGGGTGGCGTCTAATCACACCATCTGCCGTGGCGGGTGGCGCTTTTATCACAACCAACTTGCGGTAAGCGGGTGGCGCTTTACCAACACAATCGGAGACAAACTGCAGGTCAGGCACACAGGATGAAAGTCGGAGCCGAAAACAAGAACAAGCTTTACGCCATGCTCGTGCTGATGGCTGTCGCGGCGTTTTTCTTGCTGCGTATGTTCTGGTCCTCTGACGCTCCCCCCACAACCGTTTCCGCGTCGATCCCCAACACAGCGAGTCCGGCTGGAGTAACAGCTCAAGGGCGCAGAAAGGCAGCAGCTCCGCTCGACCCAACCCTCCGGACCGACTTGCTCAAGAACAGCGAGGCAGCGGAGTACAAAGGAAGTGGCCGCAATATCTTTGAAGCGCAAGCCACGCCTGCGCCGATTACGAAAGAAAAGCCACCCGTCGTGGCGCAGCAGCAGCAGCCGATAGGACCGCCCCCACCGCCTCCGCCTCCACCGATTCCGCTCAAATTTTTCGGTTTCGCAAGCAAGCCGGGGCAGCAGAAAAGCATTTTCCTGGTCAACGGTGACAGCATCTTTATTGGACGAGAAGGTGACATCGTGAATCGTCGCTATAAGATCTTGCACATCTCGCCTTCCCAAGTTGAAATCGAAGACGTACTTAACAACAACCGCCAGACGATCCCGTTGACGCAGGGTTGAGCCGATGCAGTTGAAACGCTCCCATTGCAATCATCAGCAGCAGGACGGGTACGTCTTGCTAGCGATTCTGTTTGCCTTGACCCTGCTGATCATCGGGCTTGCTGCGGCTGCCCCAAACGCGGCAACCGCCCTGAAGCGAACCAAGGAAGACGAACTTGTCCGCCGAGGTCAGCAGTATTCCCTCGCCATTCGCAGGTTCTACAAGAAATTCGGACGCTACCCTTCTGACATCGATCAGCTGGAGAGCACCAACAACATTCGTTTTTTGCGACGCAGATATCTTGACCCGCTCACGGGAAAAGACGATTGGAAGCCGATCCAATTCGGCCAGGCACGGCCCTCGTTGGGGTTCTTTGGGGAAAAGGTGACAACTACGGGAGGAGCGAGTCCGGCCGGTGCAGGACTCGGCCCGTCGACCATCGGCACAGGCTCTGGGCCGTCCAGCAGCTCGGGATCGGATAAGAGTCCCAGCTCCCCTTCTTCTACTGGAGCCGGAGGCGACGCATCAGCAACTCCGGGAAAATCTCCTGCGGCGCCGGCCGGTAGCGCGAGCAATCCCTTGTCGACGGATCAACTCAGCGGAAAGACGTTTGGCGGCGGTGCCATCGTGGGGGTTGCCGTCCCATCGCAGAAGCAGTCGCTCAAAGAGTTTCAGCAAAAGGATCATTACAACGAATGGCAATTCGTCTATGACCCGACAATGGATCCCACAACCCGTGGTGCGCTGGGTCTGGCTGGAGGTGTGGGGGGAGTAGGCGTACCGGGAATAGGTGGACCGAATCCGGGCGGACTCAATCCACAACAACCGGGGGGACTTAATTCGGCCCAACCCGGCAGCTTGAATCCTTCGTCAAATTCGGGCCCAGGTGTGGGAACCACGAATCCCAACCCTCACTGAAGCATCTTCACACGAGTACCTTCATCTCATTCCAAACTGTCATCCTGAGCGGAGCGAAGGACCTCCGGGGACGTTTCGGGCTTAATTGGCGATTGTGTGGTTTTCAACGACAACATCGGGGAAAACCAGGAGAGTGTATCGAGGGAGATAGATTTGCCGGAGTTCCTTCGCTTCGCTCAGGATGACAGAACTGAATATGAGCGCTTAAGGGATCAGCGTTGGGCCCCATCCGCAGAGACGCAGCTTGCTGCGTCTCTGCCAAGATTTAGACGCTGAACGACGAACCGCAACCACACGTGCTCTTCACGTTCGGGTTCTCGAATTTGAAGCCTGCAGCTTCGAGCGTCTCGATGTAATCCACGACACAACCCTGCAGATACATCAGCGACGTGGCGTCGACGAAAACCTTCAGCTCGTCGAAGTTCAGCACTTTGTCCATCATGCCGGCAGAGTTCTCAAAGTTCATGGAATAGCTGAATCCCGAGCAGCCGCCACCTACAACACCAAGGCGCAGTCCGGCAGGCATGGGATCCTGCTGGGCCATGATCTCCTTCACCTTCGCTATAGCAGCAGGCGTTAAGGTTACGGGAGCCGGTGGGGCCTTGGGCGTGGTCTCAATATTTGGGGTGGTAGTTGTGGCCATGATGTCTCCTAAGTGAAGCTCCAGTATATCAGTGGGTTGAGGGTGATTTGAAGCCTGCAGATTGGATGAATCAACGATGCCATTGATTCACAGAGTAGGATTTACGTGGACACGGGCGCCCTCGCCCGGGTGTTTGCTTAGGGCCCGCAATTTTGAGGTTAGGACTCTTGCACAAGAAGCAACCTGCAAAGTTAGTCGACCAGAAACATCGGCCGAGGGCGGCCGGGTCCACGTAGGCTTCTATAGCCGCCGCCAATTGTGGCACAGGCACCCTCGTCTGTGTCGTTGGAAGACACAGCCGAGGGCGGCTGTGCCACACAAACATCCTCAGCCGATCACGTACTTCCCTGCCTCAATAGTCCGAGTTGCGATCTGCTGGCGCAGCCCGATTACATTGATTGGATCGTGCTTTACCAGTCGCCGCAGGATCGCGGTTTGAATGCGCAGGTTGTCGCCATCCGCAGCTGCCGCAAGCACCCGCCGCGCCGCTACCTCAATCTTGGCCATGGCTTCGGCGAGGTACACCTGAGTCATGGCAATGGGGAGTGCCGAACCAGCTTCGCCCTTCGATCGGACCAGCTTGGCTGTCCGAATCAGCGCGGAGTCCATGGCGAACACTTCGATGATCACGTCCGCCAACGCGCCCATTACCTCCTGCTGCTCCGCCAACTCCATCATGTAGCGTTGCGAGGCGACCCCAGCAACAAACAAGGCCGTCTTCTTGGCATTCGCCAACAACGCCTTTTCGGATGCAAGTTCGCCTTCGGCCTGCTCGCCCATAGAAGGACCTGACAGGACTTCATCCATGAGTTTCTTGATCGCGGGCATAAGCGCGAGCTGGCCGCTCATCGCCCGCTTCATCAGCCAGCCCGTGATAATCATCCGGTTGATTTCGTTGGTGCCCTCAAAGATGCGGTTTACACGCGAATCGCGATAAGCGCGTTCGGCAGGATACTCCTCGACGAAGCCATATCCGCCATAGATTTGCACGACGTGATCGACAACTTGATCCAACATCTCCGATCCCCAGACTTTGAGAATCGAACATTCGACCGCATACTCCTCGATGCCCTTGCGAATCTGAGTGGACGCGTCCGCGCTGTGTTTGTCGATGTCGCGCAGCGCCTCATCGATCATGCCAACGGTGCGATACGCAAGCGATTCACCCACATAGATTCCGATGGCAATGTCCGCCAGCTTCTCGCGAATCAACCCGAAATCTGAAAGCGTCTTACCGAAGGCCTTGCGCTGCTTTGCATAGGACAGGGCGGCTTGCAACGAAGTCCGGCCTCCGCCAACGCAACCTGCACCCAATTTGAAACGGCCGATGTTGAGGATGTTGAAGGCGATAATGTGGCCCTTGCCAATCTCGCCAAGCAGGTTCCCTACCGGCACCTGACAATCATTCAGAATCAGCGGACAGGTGGACGAGCCGCGAATGCCCAGCTTCTTCTCCTCGGCGCCAACGGAGAATCCTGGGAATGTCCGCTCCACAATAAACGCTGAAAACTTCTCACCTCCAACTTTGGCAAAGATGACATACAAGTCGGCAAAAGCCGCATTTGTGATCCACATCTTCTCGCCGTTGAGAACGTAGTTTTTACTGTCCGCCGAGAGCTCGGCGCGGGTGCGGCAGTTGAGCGCATCGGATCCAGAAGAGGATTCAGAAAGGGCGTACGCTCCCACCCATTCACCCGAAGCTAATTTTGGCAGATACTTCTGCTTCTGCTCCGCAGTCCCAAAATAAACGATCGGCAGAGTGCCAATGCCGACGTGCGCGCCCCAGGTAACGCTGAAGCTGCCGGACTTGGCAATGTAGTCGGCAATGATTGCCGACGAGACTTTGTCCATCTCCATCCCGCCGTACTCTTCCGGGATGTCGACCGAAGTAAGCCCCAGTTCGCTGGCTTTCTTGATGAGATCGCGACTGACGGAGTAGTCCTTGTGCTCGATCTTTTCTAGATTGGGAACGATTTCTTTGAGCGCGAACTCTTCCGTAGTCTGAGCGACCTGGCGATGTTCGTCGGTGAAGTCTTCGGGTGTGAAGACCTCTTCAGGAAGGCGATCTTCAATCAGAAAGCTGCCGCCTGCGATTCTCGTTTTAGGAACTGCTGCCGTTGCCATTCAAAACCTCCAAAACCCTATTGAACACGAAGGGCACAAAGGGAACGAAGGGTGTCTAACGCATGTGACGATGCTGACCTTTTACGTGCAAGAAAGCTATAGCAGACCGACTTCACACTTGCCTTAGCTTTCCTTTGTGCCCTTCGTGTCCTTCGTGTTCACCCCGGGGAGTTCACTGAATATTTTCGAAGATCCCCGCCGCACCCATGCCGCCACCTACGCACATGGTCACCAGCCCATACTTCCCGTTCCGGCGCTTCAGTTCGCGGATTACGCTGGCCGTCAACTTCGCTCCAGTGCAGCCCAACGGGTGTCCAAGAGCGATCGCTCCGCCATTGGGGTTTACCTTTGCTGCATCCAGCTCGCCCGCCTTGATCACGGAAAGCGACTGCGCTGCGAAGGCCTCGTTCAACTCGATTACATCGATCTGATCCAACTTCAACCCTGCGATCTTCAGCGCCTTGGGAACTGCATACACCGGACCAATTCCCATTTCTTCCGGTTTATACCCAGCGGTGGCGAAAGCAATGTAGCGGGCCAGCGGCTTGATGCCGAGCGCCTGCGCTCGTTCTGCCGACATCACTACCGCGGCCGCGGCGCCGTCCGACATCTGTGAGGAATTGCCGGCTGTAACTGTCCCCTTGACGTGGAATGCCGGCTTTAGAGCGGCGAGTGCCTCTATCGAGGTGTCGGCGCGCGGACCGTCGTCTATCTTGAATTCGATATCGATGCGTTTAGGTTTGCTGCCGTTCGGAGTTGTGAAGCTCACCGGCACGGGCACAACTTCGTCGTTGAACTTGCCGGCGGCGATCGCAGCCAACGCTTTCTGGTGACTCTGCAGTGAGAACTCGTCAGCCTGCTCGCGGCTGATGCCAAAACGTTGTGCCAGTCGCTCGGCGGTGAGTCCCATCGATAGGTAAGCATCGGGATAGTTTTCGATCAACCAGGGATTGGCGCTCACTTTATTGCCGCCCATGGGAATCATCGTCATGGATTCCACGCCGCCGGCAAGAATCACGTCCGCGCTGCCAGACATGATGCGTTCGGCTGCCATAGCGATCGACTGGAGTCCCGAAGAGCAGAAGCGGTTAATCGTCATCGCGGAGCACTCAACCGGAAGACCAGCGCGCAATGACGCGATCCGCGCAACATTCATTCCCTGCTCCGCTTCCGGCATGGCACAGCCAAGAATCACATCTTCGATTTCTTTGGCATCGAGCTGCGGCACACGCGCAAGCGCGCCTTTAATGGCAACTGCGGCTATATCGTCCGGACGCGTAGCGCGCAGACCACCCTTATATGCTCGGCCCACCGGCGTGCGCACGGCACTTGCTATCACTACTTCTCTCATCAAAAACCCCCTGGGGTTAACACGAAGGTCACGAAGTCTATACGAAGGTCACGGAGAAGACTTGTGAATGCTGTTTGTGCTCTTTACTTTGATTGCTCCGTGACCTTCGTTCAACCTCCGTGCCCTTCGTGTTAACCCCGGTTCTCAATTCCTCAAAGTCTTCCCCGTCTTCAACGTGTACTGAATCCGTTCTTGCGTCTTCTTCTCACCGCACAACGACTTAAACGCCTCGCGCTCCAGATCGAGCAGATACTGCTCACTGACCGGAGTCCCCGGCGAGACCGCCCCACCGCAGATGACCTCCGCGACTTTGCTCCCGATCTTCACTTCATGATCGGTGATGTATTCGCCCTGCCGCATTAGATGAACCCCAAGCTTCAACGTCGCCAGGATGCTCTCTCCGGGAGCGGGAACATCGGTCCGCATCACTGGCGCACTGTAGCCTTCTTGCACCAGCTCGAGAGCGCGACGCTTGGCATCAGTGAGCAGGCGCTCGCGGTTCATAGTGATCACGTCGGCCTCGTTAAGAAATCCCAGATTGCGCGCTTCCGCAGCCGAGGTCGAAACTTTCGCCATCGCGATAGTCTCAAAGTTCTTCTTCATGGCTTCCATCAGCTCGACCGACTCGCCGCGACCTGCCGGACGAATGCTCTGCGCGGCATCCACTGCACGCAGCAACATCTCTTTGCAGCCGCCACCGCCAGGAAGCAGCCCCACTCCAACTTCCACCAGTCCCATGTACAGTTCCGCGTGAGGCTGGCGCGCAGCGGCGTGCAGGCTGACCTCGGTACCACCTCCGAGGCACATGCCAAAAGGTGCAGATACAACGGGTTTGGGGCAGAACTTAATGGCATGCGTCATCCCCTGGAAGCTACGGATCGCGAGATCAACCTCGTCCCAATCACCTTCCTGAATGGCCATCAGGAGCAGCATGATATTGGCGCCGACGGAGAAGTGTTGCGCGTCGTTGCTGATGACGAAGGCGCCGAATTGTTCCAAAGCGGGACTGCCGGGCTTCAATGTCTGAGTGACAAACTGAA
This sequence comes from Terriglobales bacterium, assembly GCA_045808065.1. Lineage (GTDB taxonomy): Bacteria > Acidobacteriota > Terriglobia > Terriglobales > Acidobacteriaceae > Gp1-AA112. Next base: position 79,116 of record JBJMGD010000008.1, read on the forward strand.
CGATGTCTCCGCCCAGCGAGTTCATCTTGGAATGAAACTCGATGCAAGCTACGCCATCGCCCAAATCGACCAGCGAAGTGGAGGCATTCTTCTTCACCACTCCATTCGACTTCTTCGCCACTTCTAGCGACCACACACCCTCGGGGACATCTAGCGGTTGATAGGTTGCGCTTGCCAGATCGAAATAGCTGCGCCCCGAAGAGGAATGCTTGTCGTCGGCATACCAGGACTGCTTGCCGCGGGAGAGCAACTTCTCCACATTCGCGGCGACTGGAAGGCCTTCTTTCTTCATACGCTCGACCGTGGACGCGATGCCGGCGGCGTCCCACATCTCGAATGGTCCTAGCTCCCAGTTGAAGCCGGTGCGCATGGCGCGGTCGATTTCGACCACAGAGTCAGAAATTTCCGGAATGCGATTTGCCGCATAGTTCCAAAGCTCGGTGAGCGATGTCCAGTAGAACTGAGCGGCCTTGTCGCGTGGATCGGCATTGAGAATCATCTTCAGCCGCTCGGGGGACGAGTCCACGTTCTTGGCCATTTCCAGCAATTGGAATCTGGGCTTGCCGCGCGGATGGTACTCCAGCGTCTTCCAGTCAATGGCGAGCCGCTCGTCGCCGGATTCCGACTTCGCTTTCTTATAAAAGCCTTGCTTGCTCTTGTCGCCTAGCCACTTGCGCTCGAGCATCTGCTGATAAAAGTCCGGGAGCTTGAGTTCGGAACGCTCGTCGCGCACGTTCTTCATCATGTTGCCGACGACGTGTCCGAGGATGTCGAGTCCGACCATGTCGATGGTGCGGAAGGTCGCGGATTTCGGCCAGCCTAGCGTGGCACCTGTGAGCGCATCAACGTCCTCGATGGACAGATCTAACGCTTGCATGATGCGTATGACGTTCAGCACGGAAAACGTGCCAATCCGGTTCGCGATAAAGTTTGGCGTGTCCTTGGCGCGGACAATGGTCTTCCCCAAACGCTGATCGCAGAAACGGGCGATTGCCTGCATTGCTGCCGGATCGGACTCGGGCGTGGGAATGATCTCCAGCAGCCTCATGTAGCGCGGCGGATTGAAGAAGTGAGTGCCAAACCAGTTGCGTCGGAAGGCGTCGCTGAAGCCCTGGGCGATGCTGCCAACCGGCAGTCCACTGGTGTTGGTAGTCACAATCGCGGTCGGCTTGCGCACCGCCTCAACTCGCTTGAGCAGATCGCGCTTGATGTCGAGGTTCTCGGCAACGACTTCGATAATCCAGTCGGCATCGGCGAGGAACTTGAAATCGTCCTCAAAATTGCCAGTCTTCACCAGGCGCGCCAACGACGGATCGAAGAAGGCAGCAGGCTTGGACTTCTTCGCGCCCTCTAGGCCCGCGAGGACGATTTTGTCTCGCTCTGGACTGCGCTCGCCCGGCTTGGACTGCAACCCGGGCGGGACAATGTCCAGCAAATAGCTTGGGACACCCGCATTAGCCAGGTGTGCCGCGATACGGGATCCCATGGTTCCCGCGCCCAATACTGCCACTTTGCCGATCTGGAAGGTCATAGGTGAGGTTGTGTTCTCTTCCGGCGAGGTCTCCATATTAACGGAGGCAAAGGTCAGGGTGGCGGCAGGCACGAGTTCGAGGTCAGTAGGTATGCTTTGGGGCATCGTAGGATGTGCGAATGGTACTGAATGAGTGTTCATTCAGTCAATTGTGAGATGCTGTCGGACGGCTTCCGGCTGCATTTTCTGCCCTCGCGAGGGTGAGGGTGGTTGTGAGTATGCGGTGGTGGAGTCGCGCGCAAAATCCCTGCTAAATTCCCTGTTAATTTCCGGCTGCAGGGCGCTGGCATCGCCAAAGTCGCTGGTGACGCGGACATCCGTAGATTTCCACAAATTCCCTGTTAATCCCTGTTCTGAAGCGAGTTTTTGCAAATTTTGGGCAGAATTCGGGGGTTTTGAGAGTAAGTTGCAGAAAAATCGCTGTTAAATTCCCTGTTCCTGGCAAATCTGGCGGAAACGAGCGAAAAAAAAAGTTCTCCGGAGGGCTCGAGGCCATGCAGGAATGGACGAGAAGATCACGTTACAGCAGTTTTGAGCAGTTATTGCTGCTGCTGCTCATCCCCACCGACGAGGGAATGAGTGATCGCGTGGACCGAAAGTGCGATGCGGTTCTGCACTCCTACTTTTCGCATGAGCTTGGCCACGTGCGCCTTCACAGTACGTTCCTCGATGGTAAGCGCTTGCCCAATTTCTCGATTGGAACGTCCCGCGACTAGAAGCTCCAGTACCTCTTTTTCACGGTCGGTAAAGCTGACCCGGCCAGCGGGAAAAATCTTACCTGGAGAAGACGTCACACGATCGATGAAGATCGACATCACTCGCCGAGGAGCCCAGACCGATCCTTGATTGACCACACGGATCGCCTGTACAAATTCGGCCGGACTAGCGGCCTCTTCTACGTATCCCTTCGCTCCAGCCGCCAAAGCTTTGAGAATGGCTTCGTCGTCGGCCCCAGTGCCGGTCACGATGATGCGCAGGTCGGGGCGCGCGGCCTTAAGGCTTGCCATCACATCAAAGACGCTGCCGCTCTTGCTGGCACGGTTTCCAAGCAGGGCAAGATCGACATTCTGCAAACGCGGCAGCTCTTCCAGCGTTGCGGCAGAGAGTTCCAGATCGGGTTCGTCATCAAAAAGGGAACGAAGCCCGATAAAGCGCAACGGGTCACTATCAACGACAGCAATGTGGATCGTTGGCTTCTTGGCAGTTGCAGCTTTCATAATCTTGTTCACGGCGTTGCCGCTTAGCATACCTTGAATTCGCACGAAAGAACTATCAGTGCAATGACCTATAGGACATGTACTGAAGTCGTCAACAAGGAAGAAGCTCAGTGAGCTGAGGCGTGCGACGAAGCGATCTTGCCAGAGGAGGGTGGCGCGCTGAACATTCCCAAGAGGTATCCCCGGCTGAAACCGGAACAATATTCGAGCGGGTGAGAGTGCGATGCGGTTTTCTCACAATATTGCTCTAAGTAGGCGGAGGTTACACCTGCGACGGGAGCATCATGCGTTTGGGCACTCTTGTAGCCACCAGCAAATCCTTCATCGAAAAATTTGCGTCGGCTGGGCGGAAGAACACTCAGTCCCTCGGCCGCCTCCCGCGTACGTCTGCTCGCGCGGTATTCAAATCCGGCCATGGCATCGCTGTAGCCGCTGTGGACACCAGCCTTGTAGCCCTGATCGAACAACTCTTTGCTGCCAAACGTATTGTTGTACTCGCGCCCGGCTTGTCGATACTCCTTGAATTCTGTAGTGACCCGAGCTGGTCGTCCCATGTGAATATCAAGGTCACCAAGATGAAAACCTTCGTCATAGCCATGGCGATAGCCGTGCGCGAACGCAGAGTCGGAGAGCAACGCCGCAGTAGAGCCGTCTTGCAAATGGCGTTCTGCAGCGACTGGCCAGCGTGAAGTGGAACCGCTTGGCGTTAGCGCGAGCGAAGAAAATTGAGATGAACTCTGAGCAAACATGGGCATTGTTAACCCAGCCATGACAACGCAAACGCGAAGATTGCGGCGGAGCATCATCAATTCACCTAGAGAGCTCAGATGACGTAGAACCTGCAGCTGGATGTAAGCCGGAAGCACTCCTTTGCGCCGCGTTGTGCCAGAGACGCTGCCCCCCGAACTCCTGCTTTGTGGCGGCGGCCACGACACCAAAGTTCTAGGCCCATTGTGCGGCGTAAGGTCATATTAAGCAGCCACTTAGGTGTTTCTTTCCATTTCCGGAATTTGTAACCAGCGCGATACTCGCCACACCTTAACCCCGATCGATTGAGTTCGCGGGCAGGTTGGGCAGCGAAAATCCTGGGGGAAACGGTGCCTGGCAAGACGCGAACTCAAATGGTAACGGCCTCCCCGGACAGTTAAACGACTTCCGGGGAGTTCCGTTTAAGGCAATAGCGCGCGATTGGGAGTTGGGCGGTAATGGATTAATGGCCTTCTCGCGCAAGTCTCGGTTGCCATTCGTTTGCGCCATCTCCCTTCTGGTTGGCAGCCCTGCACTCATTGCCTCACCCGCGAACCCACAGCCGCCATCCTGGTTTGATCAGCAACTAAAAACAAAAACTGATGTTCTTCTCTCGCACGTCCACGGCGAAGGCCAACGCGACGTTCTGATTGCCGTCGGTCTGCTGGATGAAATCTGGGGGCTGCGCGAACAAGTGTCATGTCCCGGTCAGGTTGACGCGGTTCTTAGTAACTTAGCCGCTGATACGGCAGCCACAACGCCGATTCGCGTGGAAGCGAAGGACCTTGCTGAAGCCACAACGACGGGGCAAACTGAGCTGGACACAGCCCAAGAAGCAAAGGCGTTGTTGCAGTGGTCTGCGGAAAACGCGCACCAAGACGCGGAAGTCGTAAATGCCGTGGTTGCGATCAACATCGCACACCATTGGCACAACTCTTCGGAAGCCCTGCGCGCTGCCGAAGTGGCACACAGCGCTGACGCTTGGTACCGAGCATCCCGGTCTGCCGACGACGACTACCATCGCTTCCAGTTCGCGCGTCACGCTCTGGAATTGGATAGAAATTATGTGCCGGCACTCGTCGACATTGCCCGGCATTATTTCGCCCAGGGACAACTCACACGCGCGCGGTCCATTCTGACTGCTGCCCTCGACATTACTCCTGACGAAAGCTCTGTCTCAGCGTTGCTGGCGGAAATGGAAATCAATCAGGGGCAAGGATCGGTGGCACTGGCGATCATGAATGAGCTTCGATCGAAACCTCTTCCCATCGCAGTTGCTCGCGAACTCGCAAACGGATATGCACAGCTCGGATTCTTGAATGAAGCGCGGCAACTAGCTGCTTATGCGTTGAAGCTTCATCCGAATGGCCAGGAAGAACGAGAGTTGGTATCGCGTCTCAATGAGCAGGCGGGCGATCGAGCGCTGAGCGCGCGCAATCACGCGCCAACATCTTTAAGCGGTATCGCCGAGGTTAGGGAAGTTGAAACCAATGCGCGTGAGTCCGCTGCGGACGATGCTGAGACAGAGCGCCTACGCCGCCTGCTGAATGGCGAAGCCGTCCTGACGCGGGATAATACGCGAGCGTTCCTCACGGATGTATCGGATGTGATTCGAAGATGGCGAGCACTGCCGGCCGCCAATCGCGCTGAATCGCGAGTGTTAGCCGATATCAGGGTGGACCAGCTTCGTTCCAGTTACCAGACCAGCCATCATGTGCAGCTGGTGATAGCTGTGGGGTCCACTAGCGACGTGCCAACGTATCGCACTCGCACCATCCAATACTCTCCGCAAAGTCAGCAGTTGAGTGTCTCGCGCGCGCGAATCTATCGCCCTGACGGGCACACTGTTGAGGCCGATGATTTGGGAGAAAGCCCGGTTACTGATGCATCGGTTGCCACCTACTATGATTTGCGCGCGCGACAATACCGCTTTCGCGATCTGAATATCGGCGACGTGATTGAATTCGAGTACACGATTACACCTGTCGCGGGCGTGAACCCGTACGGGCAGTATTTCGCCGAGCTGGTCGCGTTTGGAGGCGCTCTTCCCTGCGATCTCCAGCGGTATGTTCTTCGTGCCCCGCTTGAGATTCATCTCAGCAGCGCCGAACATCTCCTTCCCCATCCTCGATTGCGACGTCATCGTGACGAAAACATTTACCTCTGGGAAAAGAGCAAAATTGCCGCCCTCGTGCGTGAGCCACATTCACCGTCCTGGAGCGAACAGGGCGCATACGTACACGTTTCCAACTTCGAGTCGTGGCAGGCGCTCGGCCGATGGTATGCCGATCTGATTCGGCCGCAGTTTGAGCTAAATGCAGAACTCAAGAACCAAGTCTCGGAAATTTTGGCACGCCATCCCAACCGGCTCGACCGAGTCGCCGCAATTGATGAGCTAGTGCTCAACAACACACGTTATGTGGCGCTCGAGTTCGGTGTGTACGGATTCAAGCCGTATCCCGTCAGCCAAACGTTCTCGCGCAGATTCGGAGATTGCAAGGACAAAGCGAGTCTAATGATCGCGCTCCTGCGGGCTGCCGGTATCGATGCTGAGATTGCGCTCGTGCGTACGCAAAGACTCGGCGATATTCTCTCCAAGCCCGCCTCAGTTTCCATCTTTGATCATGCAATTGTGTACGTACCTGAGTTCGATCTCTGGATGGATGGCACTGCCGAATTTGCGCGCCTGCGCGAGCTACCGGTTGAGGATCAGGGGGTGATAGGTCTCACTGTTGCTCTGGATGGGCAGACCGTGTTGCGGCGCACGCCGCGATCCTCGGCAGCGGACAATTACTCACGACGCACCATCAACGCCCGCGTGGACGCAGATGGGACTATCCATTTTTCGGGCGCGACATATGTGCGTGGCGAAGATGCTCCCGAATTGCGCCGCCATCTGGAAGTGCGCGATGCGAAGCTCGGGTACGTTCGCGATCGACTTGCTCAAGTATTGCCCGCAGTCGAGATCCACGACGTCGAGCTGCCGGTCGGCTCGTCGGAGGCGGTGTCGCTAAGCTTTACCGGAGATCTTGCCACCTTTCGCGGTCGCCACCTGGCCACGCTGCCATCGTCCTGGATGGAGCGCAATTATCTGACGACAGTCGCGCCAAGCACATCGCGAACTCAGGATCTGCTGCTGGAAGCGCCCTGGACAACCGAAGAAGAGATTCACATTCAGCTTCCCCCACGCTCGCGAGTTGCATCCATTCCGGAGAGCCAGACGATCACCTCCACATTCGGGAAAGCACACCTCGACTACCACGTCGATGGAAGCGAACTTACGGTGCTGAGCAATGTGCAATTTAGCCAGACGCGAGTCCCAGCATCGCAGTTTTCAGCGTTCCGCGATTTTGCGGCCAGCCTCGAAAAAGCGTTTCAGCGGAACATCGAGGTTGAACTACCGTGAAGGGGTGTTTTGCGGCTCTTTTACTTGCCTCATGCCGCCTCTGGGCGCACTCGCCCCCACCTACACAACTTTCGGCTGAGCTTCTCTTCGTCAAATCAGACTCCACCGCGGCGCTCAACCAGAGCGTGCAGGAGTTAACTCGCAATCCTGACGACCTGAACGCACGCTTCGTTCACATGGAAGCTGCACGACTTCAGCTTCGAACCGACGAGGAACTCGCCTCAGCTCTTGTTCTGCTGCGCAACAGTCGCGACGAGGACCCGCGTGCGCGGTTAGCGGCTGAACATGTGCGCGAACTGGCCGCCAATACTCCACTGTTCCGTTCCGCTGTGCCGGAAATTGTCGCGCTGCTGCGCCATGACAACCCATATTCGCGCGAACTTAGCGAAGCATTGTTGACCGGCAGAATCGACGGAGTATCGCTTCCTCTACGCTGTTATCTGGCCAAACGAGCGAGGCATTGGCAAATCGCTGGACCATTTGGCGAGCTGTCCAACGTCGACTTCGATGAATCCTGGCCGCCAGAACACGACCAGCTTCGCAGTGCAAGTTATGGGTCGCGAATTCGCGAGGACCTAGACGACGAATCCGGAGAACTGCAGCTTCCTGACTACTTTCCGCAATCTGGCGTCTACTACGCTGCTTCAGACCTTGCGGTGTCCAAGGCTGGTGCTTACAGGCTGACAATCGAAAGCGACGGCACTTTTGAGGTACAGCTCGATGGCAAGCGCGTTCTCGTGCATGATGCTCGCTTCCGGCAGCAGAACGACATCACTCGAATCGAGACCGGAATCGCTGCCGGAAGACACCGCGTTCTGATAAAGCTGCCACCCTCCGGGTTCCCGCTGCGCGTGTGGATCGAACGATCCCATTCCGGGAGCAATGCGGCCCCCGTAGTTTCTGACGCAGAGCAACAGTACCTCAGTGTCGCTCGTTCCATGTTGGATGGTGATACGGGACCAGCGCTCCTGCTTCCAAACAGTGTCAGTTCAATCGCATTGATGCTTCGGGCAGATGCATTCTCCAAGACGGACGAGGATCAAGAAACGAAGCAATCATTAGTTGCTGCTGCCGTCGGTGACCCACATGCTGAGCTCGCCCAGTACCGCGTAGCGCGCCTCGCCTTCGAAAACGATCGATTCGAAGAAGCCACAGCCTACCTGGCTAGGATACTCGCAGACGCCCCTAGCTATTGGCCCGCTCAGGAGCTGAAATATAAATTGGCCACTCACTTTGCATGGGCACGCGAGCGCCAGCAGGCTTTGACCGAACTCCTGACTTTGCATCCCAATTGCGGAGCCTTTCTGGATGCCGCCAAGTTCTACCAAGACACCAGCAACACGAGTAAAACAACGGAATACGACGCACATCTTGCTATGTGTTCTCCTCGGCCTTTCCAATATTGGGAGCGCGTAAGTCAACAAGGTGAACACAGGCAGGCCCTCGTAAAGGTAAACCGCTATCTAACCAAACACCCGCTCAATCGCCATGCGCTTCAAACCGCAATCCGCGAAGCGGTCCTCGCAAACGAAGAAGCAGATGCGCTGCGACATGCGCGGACTCTGCACGATGTGGCTCCCAATTGGGAATGGGCTGCAAGGCTGGCTACCGATCCTGCTAAGGTCCTCGATTCTCCTTCAGCCTACGCTCCTGGCGACCGCTTTTATCAGTCGTATGCTCGCGACCCACGACCGATGATGATGGACGGCAATGCTCTGCCGTCAGATAGCAGCGTGTTGATCAATGACCGCGTGGTGAAACTCGATCACGGGGGCTCCGCCTGGGTGTATCAGCACACCGTAACCCAAGTGTTCGACAAGAAAGGCATCGAGGAGGTCGGGGAGGTCGAGCTACCGCACGCGGCCGACTTAATCGAATTGCGGACTATCAAGCGGGATGGAACCACCGTAGAACCAGAGCTGAGCGCGAATAAGACGACAATCTCTATGCCGTCCCTGACGGCGGGTGACGCGGTTGAAGTTGCGTATCTTCGACATTTCAACCGCCAAGCACTCGCCTCCTCGCCCGAGCTTCTCGACTTCACTTTCGGATTCCCGAAATCGGTGACGCGTTCGTCTCGCCTGACGATCATCCGCGACGGCGCTCCGGCTCCACTCCTCTGGCAGTCGCCGAGACTCGAGCAGATGACTAACGAGCGGCGAGGATCTGTTGACATCACCTCTTTGGAAGCCGCCGATGTGCTGCCTCCTGCGGCAGAGCCGGCTTCACCGCACTACGAGAAGTCTCCTCAACTCATTTGGCTGAGCGTGGATGCTTCACGTCCACTAAATGTGCTTCGCCGTTATCGCGACCAGCTGATTCAGGCAACGCGAATCACCCCGCGGATTCAACACGTGGCTGACAGCTTCCATGCCCTAAGCCCACACAGCAAAATCGCAGCTGCGTATCAATACGTAATGTCAACTGTGGAAGATGATTCCCAGAGTTGGCAAGACGCAAATAGCATTTCCGCGGAAGAGAGCCTTGAACAGGCAGACGGAAATCGCGCTCTAGCTCTGGTCGCTCTTCTGGCCGCCATGGACTTACAGCCAGATCTGGAAATCGCTGCGGAAATTGGCAATTATGATGCGGCCGCAAGTTGCGTCAATTTCCGCTGCTACACACATCCTCTGGTTCGTGTTGCGCTGCCCAACTCCGGTCAGGAGATTCTGCTGGATACCCAGCTAGAAGGTTTATCCGCAGGAGCACTATCTCCAGAGGTGGAAGGACAGCCCGCTGTCCTGATCCGGAGGTTACACGACCTTACGAGCGAACTCGCTTCGGTTTCCCGAATGACGGATCAACGAAGTCTGGCGACCGCTGATCTTCACCTCGACGAGGATGGCGGCATCCACGGCAGCATCCACATCCGCTTCGGCAGCCTGCGGGGCGCGCAGATGCGTGATACCTTGCGTTCCATGTCGGCGAACGAACGGCAGTCGTATTTTGAAGAGGTCGCGGGGCGCATTCTGCCCAACGCGAGCGGAATCTCTGGTGCTGTAATCCACGAGCAAGATTCCGAGAGTCCACTCGAATTAGAAATCAAGACCGCACCCTCAGTCGCTCACTGGAAAGGAGCGGACCTGGAACTCGGCCAACTGATTCCCGCATTGGGCCTAAGCCGGCTGTACGCAACCTTACCGGAACGGAGCGCCAACTTGCTGCTCGAAGCCCCACTGGTTGAGGAGTCCCAATTCAGGATTCATCTACCTCCCGGCACTGAAGCGTCGCGGCTGCCGGCGCCCACCGATCTAACCAGCAGCTTTGGTGAGTATCACACCGACTACAAAGTCGAGGGCGGCGTGCTTAGGATCGTCCGGAGCTTCCGCATTCCGGTACAGGAGATCACTCCAGGTGACTATCCGGCCTTTTCGGACTTCGCAATGCGAATTGATAATGCAGAGCGCGAGCAGTTGCAGCTGCATCGAGGAGTGCTGGCGCACAACGGCAACGCTACGCCCATGCCGCCTCTGCATTAGAATCTCTGTATGCCGGTTACCGAGCTGGATGTAATGACTGCCTTAAAAGACTGCTACGATCCTGAGATCCCGGTGAACATCGTGGACCTCGGCTTGATTTACGGAGTGAAGATTCAACCCGATGCCGCTGATGCCCAGACCGACACGCGTCAGGATATAGAAGTCGAGATGACCCTGACCGCCCCTGGCTGTCCCGCGCACACTCAGATCAGCCAGCAGGTAAAAGACCGAATCGAACAACTTCCTGGTGTGAACTCAGCCTCGGTGAACGTGGTGTGGTCTCCGCCATGGACACCCGAACGACTCAGCCAAGCCGCCCGGGAGAAGCTCGGCATCGTGTAAACGGCTACAGACCGCACCCGATCTTCAGATCAGGCGTTCCCAACCTGTCCTCTAGGCCTTAATAGGGTTTGTTCTGGAAATCTCCGCCCATACGGTTGCGCATCTGCTGCCAATTCTGCGCGTGCTCTGTAATGCGTTCCACCAGGCTCTGAATACCGTTCACAATCCGGTGCCCGCGATCGAGATATTCAGGGGCTTGGTTCCAGAACTGCTCGAACTTGTCGGGATGCTCCGAGGCGAGCGCCGCTAAACCAACACCAGCACTAGCCATTCCAGCAGCGCGCTTTCCACTCAGTAGCAAGTACGCCGCGGCGCCGAATGCGCCAAACATCAGTATCTTTTTCCAATCTTGATTCATATTCATGTGCGCTCCAACGCGGGATTCCGCGTTAACTTTGGTCAAACTATTTTGCATTGACATGACGATACTTAGAACAGCAAACCTTAGTCGCCGTTGCCTTGCACGAGCCTGAATCCGGGTTGACCCTGCCTGCACCAAGAACTTAGTCTCAAAGAGTGGATTACGGCAACCTCAAACCGCGGATTCTTCCCGTTTGTTGATTTCACGACCTTCGTGTTTGCCTTTTTGGTCGTAGTTCCCGCAGCTCCGATTTAATGGACCTTCAGCAGAAAATCCGCACTCTCCCCACCGGCCCCGGTGTGTACATGTACAAGAACGCCGAGGGCGAGGTGATCTATGTCGGCAAGGCGAAGAACTTGCGGGCAAGGGTGCGTTCGTACCTGCTGGAAGCGGCTACCCACGATGCCAAGACGGGCTCGCTAATGCGCGAAGCCATCGATGTCGAATACATCGTTGTGGAGAATGAACGCGAAGCGCTCGCGCTGGAAAACAATCTTATCAAGCAGAAGAAACCGCGCTTCAACATCCTTCTGCGCGACGACAAAACTTATCCATATATCAAGCTGACCTTCGGCGACCGCTTTCCCAAGGTCTTCGTCACTCGCCGATTGAAAAAAGACGGCAGTACGTATTACGGACCCTATTTTCCGGGCAATCTGGCGCACCGCACTGTAGATCTCATCCACCGCAGCTTTCTGATTCCATCGTGCAAGATTGACTTAGCGCGATATCACGCGCGCCCATGTTTGCAGTACTACATCAAGCGTTGTCTCGGACCGTGCGTTCGCGACCTTACAAGTCCCGAGATCTACGCTGAAGCCGTGCGTGATGTACAGCTCTTCCTGGAAGGTCGTCAAGCCGACCTCGCGCGTTCCTTGCGCGCGCGGATGGACCGTGCGGCGCGTGAGGAGCAATACGAGTCGGCTGCCAAGTACCGCGATCTCATCAGCACGGTTGAGGATCTTATGGAACGTCAGCGGATAGCCGCCAGTGAGGGCGACGATACTGATGTCTACGGATTCCACTACGAAAACCATATGCTTGCGGTCAACCTCTTTCATATGCGTAGCGGACGCATTCTCGACCGGCGCGAACTGTTTTGGGAAGACCTTCCCGAATTCGAACTGATACCACCGAGTGAAGAAGTAGAGTCCACCTCGCCGGAGAATGTAACGCCGGCAAGGAAGTCGGGTGAATTCGACCCTGGACTTTTCTTTGCTGCTCTTGTGAAGCAGGTTTACATCGATCAGCAGTATGTGCCCCGCGCCATCCTTGTTCCTGTGGACTTTGCGGAACGCGAGGCTCTCGAAGAGCTGCTCTCGGAGAAACGCGGCTCCAAAGTGGAAATTCTTGTTCCCGTGCGCGGGGAGAAGCGCTCGCTGATCGATCTTGCGGCGAAGAACGCGCACCAGATCTATGACCAGCGCTTCCGGGTGCTGAAACCTTCGATCAAGATGATCCAGGAAGCGTTACAAGACGCGCTCACATTGCCCGATCTGCCCGTGCGAATCGAGTGCTTCGACATATCGCACATCCAGGGCGCAGAGACAGTGGCATCGCTGGTCGTCTGGGAAGACGGGCAGATGAAGAAGTCCGATTACCGCAAGTTTATTATCCGGACGGTAGAGGGCGTGGACGACTTTGCGTCTATGCGAGAGGTGGTCGCGCGCCGGTACAAGCGCGTGACCGGCGAGAAGCTGAAGATGCCGAGCCTGGTGCTGATCGACGGCGGCGTTGGACAGTTGCATGCTGCAGCCGAAGCGTTGGAATCACTGGAGATCACGAATCAGCCGCTGGCTTCGATCGCTAAGCGCGAAGAGATCATCTACGTTCATGGACAGGAAGACGATCCCGTTATTCTCGATCGGCATTCGCCGGTACTGCACCTGGTACAAATGATCCGAGACGAATCCCACCGCTTCGCCGTTACTTTCCATCGCAAGCGCCGCCAGATACGCGATCGTGCTTCCGAGCTGCTGGAGATCCCCGGCATCGGCGCGCTCACCACCCGCCGCCTGGTTGAACACTTCGGCAGCGTCCGCGCAGTAAAGGAAGCCGAACAGGCAGCGCTTTCAGCAGTGGTCACGCCAGGGCAGGCTGCGGCGATTCTCGATCATTTTCGAAATGGAACAGCAAACACGAAGGTCACGAAGGAGAACCGATGACACGGGGGAGGATTTCGCGATTTTGTGATTTCGTGATTTTGCAATTTCAGATTCCCACATCGAGCGATCATCCGATCAGCCGATTCTCAGCATTGCTTCTGCTGGTCGCATGCAGCACCGGCACCTTCGCAGATAGCTCACTGCAGCAGATCGTTAAGCGTGTGGATGCACGCTACAACCATCTCACCACGCTTAAAGCGAATTTCCAGGAGAATTACGGTGGAGCAGGTGTTACGCGCAATGAATCCGGCGAGCTATGGCTGGAAAAGCCCGGCAAAATGCGCTGGGAATACAAACAACCCACCCCCAAGCTCTTCGTCGTTGACGGTAAGAACGCATTTTTCTATGTGCCTGCCGAACGTCAGGCACGACGCATGCCAGCCAAGAAGCTCGACGACTTCCGCTCTCCCATTCGCTACTTACTCGGACACACCAAGCTGCAAAACGAATTCAACAAATTATCAATCTCTTCCACCCCAGCCAAGCAGGCTGGCGGCACGGTGCTCGAGGGCGTTCCCAAAGGAATGGAAGAGCGCGTACAACGCGTGCTGCTGGAGATCACTCCTGCCGACCAGATCGGGCTCATCCGCATCGAGGAGTTGGACGGCTCAACGACCGAGTTCGTGTTTCAGGATATTGAAGAAAATGTGCCGATCAAGGCGAGCTTGTTCCGCTTCACTCCGCCGCCAGGAGTTGAGGTGATCGAAGGACAAGATGTAGAGCCCTGAATAAGATTCATCCCTGAATTAGATTCACTGGAGATAAGCAAACCACAGAGGCCCAGTTACGAACTTTGCCTGCGGGTCCGCCTATAGCCCCGATCGTTTTGCGCGGAAAAACTCGCGCAGCATCTCTGAGCACTCTTCTTCCAGAACTCCGCCACTGACTTGCATCTGGTGATTCAGGCGCGGGTGATTTAGCACGCTCAGAACTGATTCCACCGCTCCGGCCTTCGTATCCTTCGCTCCATATACGAGTCGCTTCACCCGGGCGTGGACCAGCGCTCCGGCGCACATCGCGCAAGGCTCGATGATCACGTACATCTCACAAGCTTCAAGACGGTGGTTTCCGAGCCGGGCTCCCGCAGAGCGCAACGCCACTATCTCGGCGTGAGCTGAAGGATCGTGATCTCGGACATTGCGATTTTGTCCGATGGCCACTAATTCACCCTGTTTCACGATGACAGCTCCGACAGGGACCTCTCCCGCGACACCTGCGGCTTTGGCTTCATCCAGCGCCCGTTGCATCCACTTTTCGTCCTGAAAATGCGTGGACATGCAAAAGGATTGTAGCGACGAAACGGAAAGATCCTACGGAGGAATGCAAAGGCGATCCCCCGCAAGGCAATGCACGGTGCCAAACGCCGATCGTGGCAACATCACGATAACAACTCAGTTAACAGTGCAATTGGAGGGCAACCCCTTGTGTCTTCTTACATTCAGCAGCTCAGCTTTCCCTCAGAGTCGAGAAAACCTCCGCGCTAGTAACCACTCTCTAACGGTCAGATGGACGAGGTTCACGTGTGTACGTGAACGGTCGCACCACCCACGATTCCCGGCTTCAACGGTCGGGCAGGAGAAGAGGAAGACCATGAAGAAAGTTTTCTACACATGCTCAGCATTGCTGCTGTCAGCCGGAATCGCAATCGGCCAGACATCCAGTACAAGCACAGACCCAAACAGCAACACCAACCAGACACCGGCTGCGAGCAGCAGTCAGCAACCCACGACCACGACTACAACCACCACGACTACGCCTTCGAGCAGCAGCTCAGACATGAATCAAGCGAGCGCTCCGTCGAGCTCCAGCCAGAGCACCGCAACGCCGTCGAACACGACGCCCAGCGCGACCTCTGGACAGACTTCGACCACTCCTGGCGCAACCGATCAGACGTCGGGTCAGGCAAATCCCACAGCAGCGCCTTCCAGCACGACCGACCAGAACGCTGCGACGGCACCTGGCGCAAGCTCCACTTCATCCTCAACCAGCACGAGCCCCAGCACAACCAGCACGACCCCGTCAGACAATTCGAGCAGCCAGACGGGAACCAGCTCCGCGGCTCCCAGCTCTTCGTCCAGCTCAACCAGCACCACCGGTCAGAGCGCACAGAGCGGCGCCGCCGCTACGACTCCCAGCGCGACCAGCACCACGACCGGCAGCAACGCTGCTGATCAGTCTGCTACCAGCGCTCCGTCGAGCTCTGCCACTGCGGATCAAAATGCTGCTTCCGGCTCCAATGCGAATGCAGCCAGCCAGGGTCAGGGCAATGCCAATGGACTGCCGCAAACGGCTTCCATTCTGCCTTTGCTCGGACTGCTCGGTATGGGATCATTCTTTACCGGATTGATCTCCCGCTTCCGCAAATAGATAAAGAAAAGCTTCGAACGCCCGGGACTTAGTTCCGGGCGTTTTCTTTTGGCGAAGCAAAAGACAAAAAACGCGACACGGACCCCACGGACCCTGCCGGGCACGGATTCCACGCATGAAAAGGATCGTTTCAGGGCTTCAAGCGCTCAACAGGTTGTGCCACGTTTGATCCGTATTGATCCGTGGCTGTTTCCGTGTGATCCGTGTCATGTTTTGTCTTGCATTTGCTTTTCCCTTCGCTGCTCACCCGATGACCCGATCACCCGATATACTTTTCACGTGTCATTCGAGCAAAGCACATACCAACTCCGTCGCGACAAACTGAAGGAGATTGAAGCTCTCGGACAGGAGAGCTACCCGCGCAAGTTCGTGTCTACCCATACCATTCCCGAGATTGTCTCCAAATATTCGGATGCGACTACCGAGCAGCTGGACCGCGATCGCGTTAATGTGCGCGTCGCGGGACGGTTGATGTCGATACGCGGACAAGGGAAAGCCGGTTTTGCTCATCTTCAGCAGGCGGGAAGGCGGCTGCAGATTTACGTGAAGCTCGACTTTGTCGGAGAAAAAGGTTTTCAACTCTATAAGCTGCTCGATCTTGGAGACTTCATCGGCGTCCGTGGATACCTTTTCCGCACCCGGACCAATGAATTGTCTGTGCATGTCGAACAGATCACGTTTCTCGCCAAAGACCTGCTGCCGTTACCCGAGAAGTATCACGGCCTGTCTGACGTGGAGCTTCGCTACCGCCAGCGCTATGTCGATCTCAATATGAATCCAGAAGTGCGCGAGGTTTTCGTGGCGCGCAGCAAGGTGGTAAAGGCAATTCGCTCCTTTCTGGACGCTCGCGGATATATCGAAGTCGAGACGCCTATGATGCAACCGATCGCCGGCGGAGCAGTGGCGCGGCCGTTCCGGACCCATCACAACACCCTCGATCTCGACCTTTATCTCCGCATTGCGCCGGAGCTTTATCTGAAGCGCCTGATCGTCGGTGGCCTCGATCGTGTGTATGAGATCAACCGAAACTTTCGCAACGAGGGCATCTCCACACAACACAATCCGGAATTCACCATGCTGGAGTTCTATCAGGCCTATGCCGACTACGAGGACATGATGTCGCTCACCGAAGAGATGCTCGCCCACACAGCCCGCGAGTTAAATGGAACAACGGTGGTGTCGTATCAAGGACGGGAAATCGATTTCGGCGACTGGCAGCGACTCTCGATGCGTGAAGCCATTATTAAATATTGGCCGAAGGCTTCTGCGCCCGATCCGCAGATGTCCGAGTTCGCGAGCGCAAATTCGGTGCGAAAGTTGGTGGAGCGTCTGAACGCGAGTCATACCCCGCATATGCCTTACGATCCCGCAGAACCGGCAGGTAAAACCATCGCGAACATGTTCGAAGCGATTGCCGAGGAACACCTTTGGCAACCGACGATTCTCTACGACTTTCCCGTAGCGATCTCGCCGCTCTCGAAGAATAAAAAGGATGAACCGGACTGGGTCGAGCGCTTCGAGGTATTTGCCGGAGGTCTCGAGATCGGAAACGCCTTCAGCGAATTGAATGATCCAGAAGAGCAGCGTCGTCGCTTCGAACAGCAGCTCTCCGAACGGGAGCGCGGCGACGAAGAAGCTCATGTAATGGATGAAGACTACATCCGCGCGCTTTCTTACGGAATGCCTCCCACCGGAGGCGAAGGAATTGGTATCGATCGTCTAACGATGCTCCTGACGGATTCGAAATCCATACGTGACGTGATCCTGTTCCCACTTCTGCGTCCGCAGAAGCAGGAAGAGATCATTGAAGAAGCTGTGGGTACGGGCACCTAGTTGTGGGATTCGATCTCGATTCCCAGAGCCGACGCCAACTCGGCTATCGCCTGATCGATCACATCGACCGCTATTTCGCCTCGCTGCCGAACCGTGCCGTGCAGCTGCCCGAAGCGGAGCGCACATTCGGCGAGCTACGCGATAGCTTACCCCAACTCGGTGAAGACGCCGCGCGCGTCCTGGACGATGTCTGTCGCGAGATGATCGACAAGGGATTCCATGTTCCCAGCGCCAATTATTTTGGCCTGATGAATCCCACTCCGGCGTACGTTGCGGTGCTAGCCGAGGCGCTGGTCGCGGCTCTCAATCCACAATTGGCGACGCTGGCGCGCTCACAGCTTGCGTCAAAGATTGAGCAGGAGACCGTCCGCTGGATCGGTGAACGCGTTGGCTGGAAAGGGCAATTTGGCGGCACCTTCACCAGTGGTGGAAACGAAGCTAACTTTTCGGCGCTGGCACTGGCCCTAACAGCGATATTTCCTGGCGTCATGGACGAGGGCCTTCAATCGATCCGTGGAGCACCGATTGTTTACGCCTCGTCAGAGGCGCATCACTCTCTCGACAAATCTGCCGGCTTGCTTGGGCTTGGACGCAAAGCGGTGCGGCGAATCGAGGTCGGGCGTCGCATACAGATCAATGTCGATGCACTCGATGCCGCGATTCGCAAAGACGCAGCAGCTGGACGTCTTCCCTTCTGCGTAGTCGCAACCGCCGGGACGACAAACTCCGGAGCCATCGACGATTTACCAGCGGTTGCCGAAGTCTGTCGCCGCCACCAGCTGTGGATGCACGTAGATGGCGCTTACGGTGCGGCGGCGATCTTCAGCGACAAGCATCGGGATCTCGTGCGCGGCATCGAGCAAGCAGATTCCATCACCCTCGATCCACATAAGTGGCTGGCCATGCCCTTTGCTGCGGGAGTGGTTCTCACATCGCACCCGGAACTGCTGAAGAGCGCATTCGGTGTGACCACTCCGTACATGCCGAAGGTGAACACTCCCTTGCCGCCGGATAATTTCGCCATCAGTACGCAATGGACGCGCCGCACGAATGCCCTCAAGCTCTGGCTTACCTTGCGAATCCATGGACGGCAGGCATATGAGGAGCATATCGACCGCCAGTTTCAGCTCGCGTTCTGGTTCGCGGAGCAAATTCGAGCATCCACCAACTTCGTATTGTTTACGGAGCCGATGCTGCCAATCTTCAACCTTCAGCTGAAGAATTCGCCACGCGAGGAAGAGCGGAGCGCCGCGAAACATCAAGCGGTGGTTGATGAGGTCACGCGAGACGGGAAGCAGTGGATTTCCACCACTCGTGTGAATGGTCAAACGGTAATTCGTGTCATGATCATCAGCTATCTGACCCAGCAACGCCACCTCGAGGAACTGTTGCAGCGATTGGAGCGTGCGGCTAAGTAGCTTGGTCGCAGCACAGATGCAGCGTGCTGCATCTCTACAAGTAAAATCGAATTGAGGTCATCAAACCGGTTTGCCCAAGGAGATCCGATCAATCTTTTTACCCGGGCCCAGCGGCCGTCTCGAGGCGCTGCTGAATGCTGGCGATCCGGATGCTCCCTATGCCGCTCTGGTGTGCCATCCACATCCGCTGCATGGCGGGACCATGCACAACAAAGTTGTGTATCACGCGGCAAAGGCGCTCAACAGCTTCGGATTACCGGTGCTGCGCTTCAATTTCCGCGGCACCGGATTGAGCGAAGGCAGTCACGATGATGGCCGAGGCGAACGCGACGACATCCGAACTGCGCTCGATTGGCTGCAAAACGAATATTGTCGTCCTGTGATCTTCACCGGCTTTTCTTTTGGCGCGGCAACTGGATTGAAGGCCTGTTGCCCTGATGCGCGCGTTCCCGGATTGATCTCGCTGGGAACGCCGCTCGCGGTGGAAGAACGTCTCTACACGTATTCCTATCTGTCCGATTGCTCCAAGCCAAAACTAATGGTCAGCGGCGATCACGACCAGTTTGCCCCGGTTGCGAATCTGCGTGAGCTGTTTAGCCTGGCGGCTGAACCAAAAGAACTCGTGCTGGTGGAAGGCGCCGACCACTTCTTTGAAGGCAAATTGCCGATTATGCGCGACGCTATTGTGGAATGGCTGCCACGCCACTTCCCTGCCCTTGCGGCGCAGCGCGCCTGAACCATGCCCACCAACGCAGATTTCACTTCGGGAAGCATGCGCGATATTGCGCGGCAGGTTTTTACGGACACTCTTGAGACAATCAGCATTCCGCGCGTATTCCGCGAGAGGGTCGAGTATTCGCGCGGCATGTTGCGCGTTGAACAAGACCTCTACGATCTGAGCTCACATTCGCGCGTCCTGGTAGTCGCTATGGGTAAAGCGGCGCATGCCATGCTTACTTCCTTAGCTGCCCAAATTGGACCAGCGCTCGAAGGCATTGTTGTTTGCTCCCAGCCACCTGCATCGCCGCAGCCGGGTTTTCGCTACTTTCGGGGTGGACATCCCTTGCCGACGGCAGAGTCGGTGCGCGCCGCGCAAGCCATTCTCAAGTATGTGTCGGGATTGGATAAAGAAGCACTCGTGATTTATCTGATCAGCGGCGGCGCATCCGCCATGCTCGAGGTTCCTTGCCAGGAAGAAATCTCGGTGGAAGACATGGCCGACAGCTATCGCGTGCTGGTGCACTCCAACGCTCCCATTAAAGACATCAATGCAGTTCGCAAACACCTGTCGGCCATCAAAGGCGGAAGGCTCGCGCAGGCAGCGTTCCCCGCACGACAGCTCAGCATCATGGTGAGTGATGTGCCGGAGAACTCGCTGGACTCGCTGGCATCCGGTCCGACCATGCCGGATTCCTCCACGAATCAGGATTGTTATCGCATTGCCGATCAGCACGACATGACCCCTCAATTTCCCCACAACGTAGGACGGATTTTCGCAGAACGCAGGCTGGAGGAGACGGCAAAGAGCGACGATGCCGCATTCGTTAATTCTCGATGGTGGCCCATTCTTTCCAGCGCGTCGGCTGCACAGGCTGCTGCTAGCCTGCTTTCAACGCATGGATTTGCCGTGGAGATCGACAACACACCCGACGACTGGCCTTACGAACCCGCGGCGGAGTATCTGGTTAGTCGTCTCCGCGAATTGCGCCGGGGAGTATCGCGTGTAGCGCTGGTATCCGTTGGGGAGATCACTGTGCATGTGGAAGGACCGAGTGGCATTGGCGGGCGCAACCAGCAATTCGTTCTCTGCTGCGCGCGGCAAATTGCCGGCGAGCACGTCACGATCTTGAGCGCGGGCACCGATGGCATCGATGGAAACAGTTCAGCCGCGGGAGCGGTGGTGGATGGGACGACAATGGACCGAGCAAACAAGCTGTCGTTGGATGCTGAACAAGCGTTGAACCAATTCGACTGCTTTCCTATCTTCCAACAACTGGGTGATGCCGTAATTGTAGGTCCGACAGGAAACAACGTGAGGGATCTGAGAGTGTTGCTGGCGTGGTGATTGTGAGAGCAAAAGAAAGGCTTTTATCTAAAGATCTTCGTCTTTCCCTCTTCCAGCACCAGCACCCGCTCGCTGACGCCGGCCGCGGCGGCGGCAACGCGAAGCCGCTCTAGTGGCTCTTCCATCGGCTCATAGGAAAGACGAAAGGTCCCGTAATGCATGGGAACCATCGTGCGGGAGCCCAGATCGATAAATGCCTGCAGCGCATCTTCCGGACTGGTGTGGACGTTGCGATAGTGCGGTGGGTGGTAGGCCCCGATGGGCAGCAGTGCCAATTCGGGATGGAGGCGGCGGCCAATCTCGCGAAAACCATCGAAGTACGCGGTATCGCCTGCGTGGTACAGCGAGTGTTGCGGCGACCGCACAACGTATCCTCCGAATCCGCGATGAAAGTCCCGCAGCATGCGCGCCCCCCAATGTTGCGCTGGCGTCTGCGTGATGCTGAGCTTGCCTTCGTGAAATTCCTGCCACCACTCCATTTCGTGAATGCGGCTGAATCCCAGGCGCTTTACGATGTCGCCGACGTCTTTGGGAACGATGATCTGCGGAGCGCGTCCGCTGCGCCAGCGCGTAAGCCTGGAGATGGCGCGAAGCGAAGGACGATGCAGATGGTCAAAGTGGGCGTGACTCACTAGGACGTAGTCGATAGGCGGTAGATCGCGGAGGCGGATCCCCGGACGGCGCTGGCGTTTGAGAACGATCAGCCAGCGGGCAAAATTGGGATCGATCACCAGGTTCCGGCCGCCAATCTGAACGAGGAATCCGCTGTGCCCAATGAACGTAATGCCGAGCTCGCGATCGCTGACGAGCTGCGGCTTATGTGCGCGACCTGTGCGCGGAGTGATGGCGGACGTACGTACAAGCTGCCCGAACTGCTTGGCTTTGCGGCGGATGGTTATGTTCAGCATGCCGTCTTCATGTTAGACGTTTTTTGGCG
Source organism: Terriglobales bacterium (assembly GCA_045808065.1). Lineage (GTDB taxonomy): Bacteria > Acidobacteriota > Terriglobia > Terriglobales > Acidobacteriaceae > Gp1-AA112. The sequence continues at coordinate 100,984 of JBJMGD010000008.1, forward strand.
TGAAGAAGATGCGAGACTGCAAAGTGTTTTGCACGGCCGTGTCTTTTTCTCCGCAAGAGAACTGTCATCCTGAGTGCCACTTTTGCGCGAAAGAATTTCGAGGAAGATTTGCGATACTTGGCATTTTCGTGGCTTTGCACGAGCACCCTTGAAAAGCGTTGGACCGTGCATGCCCGTCTGAGGCATGGCCGTGGTCCTTCGCGCACAAACCGCACTCAGGATGACAGTGTTTTCATTTTCGTACGCATCTTATGCGCCAAGCCACTGCTAATAACACTCATCTAGCACTTCAATCACATGCTTCACCGGAATGGTCCGCGCTGTCCGTTCCATTCCAGCACGCAGTTGCAGCATGCATCCTACGTTGGCGGTCACCACCAACTCCGCAGAGGTGCAGCCGATGTCTTTCATCTTTTCATCAAGAATTTTCATCGAGAGTTCGTTGTGTGTAACGTTGTAACTACCGGCGCTGCCGCAACATTGATCGGGATGCGGCATCTCTTCGAGACTCAGGCCTACAGCACGCAGAAGCTCGCGAGGAGCGTTGCGAACGCGCTGTCCGTGAGCCAGATGGCACGGATCCTGGTACGTGGCTTTTTTCTCAAGCCGTCCTATCGGGTCTCGCAATCCGAGCTGCGCGAGGAATTCGGTTACGTCTTTTACTTTTGCTCCGAACTTTTCCGCGCGTTCATGCTGCTCATCTTCGCGCAAGAGATCGCCATATTCCTTGAGCGTCGATCCGCAACCGGCCGCGTTGGTGACGATGGCATCAAAGCGATCATCGAGCATGGCCGCGATATTCTGGCGAGCGAGTCTCCGAGCCGTGTCGCGATAACCGGCGTGAGCCTGTAATGCTCCGCAACAGTTCTGATCTTTCGGTACCCAGACCTCGACTCCGTTTTTATTTAGCACGCGAATAGTCGCCTGATTCAGTTCGGAGAAGGCGACGCTGGCGATGCATCCGGCATGCAGCGCAACCCGCGCGCGAAGCGCTCCCTGCGCGGGAAACACTTTTCCGAGCTGGTCAAAGAAGAAGCTGCTGTCGATCTGCGGCTGAAGTTGCTCCAGCTGCGCGACTCCCAATAGCTTCAGGAGTCCAGAAGATCGCCCTAGCGATTGCATTCCAGACCGTTGATAGAAACGGAGTGCCCGCGCCAGAGTTGCGAGGAGCTTTGCATTGCCCAGCACGCTGCCATAAAAGAAATTGCGTATTTGACGCGCGAGCCACGGGCGTTTGTAGTGTTGTTCGATCTGCGCACGGGCACGTTCGACGATGTGGCCGTACTGCACTCCCGAAGGACATGCTGTCTCGCAAGCGCGGCAATCGAGACAACGATCGATGTGGGCGACGAAGGAATCGCCGATCGGCAGACGTCCGGAATCGACCTGCAAAACCTGATAGATGCGCCCACGCGGAGAGTCCATCTCCATGCCCAGCACGCGATAGGTAGGGCAGTGATTGAGACACAGTCCGCAATGCACGCAAGTTGCGTACAGATCCCAAGTCGGGCGGTCGGAACCCGCGAAGTTTGACTCTCCCATCTCTAATGTGTGGGTGGTCTGCTGGTTATCCTGAGCCTTACTGTTGATCTTGGTTGTCATCCGGCAAGAAAACGCCCCCGGTTCAGTATGCCCTTGGGATCAAGAGCACGCTTGATCTTTCGCATGAGCGCTGTATCGGTAGGAGTTGAACCCCAGACATCGAAATGCTGTTTGGCTTCGAGCGGGCAGCGCACGACTACCGCCGACGCCGCTCTCGACAATCGCGACCGGAACCCGGACGCCGCGCCCGCGAACTGCATGACACTGGGCGGATCGATGGCTAGCGGAAGGAACGCTACTTGGAATGATCCCAACATTACCCGTCCGACAGTGGCCGCAACGAAGTTGTACTCGACAGCAGCTAGCTGTGCAGCTTCCAAGGCGCTCTGAGATTCGCCGATGGCTACGTTTACCTGAAAGATCATGGCATTGCGGTGGCGATTGCTCACGCGTTGCTCGAATCCAGAAACACGCCGCCAGAAATCTGTTGGTTCCGTGTCGAGTTCGCGCGTGATCGAAGAAGACAATTCACGGCGACATCGCTCCAGAATGCGCGCGCTCCCGGCAAATCGAAGAGCAATCTGCCATCCCGATTTGCCAGTTACAGCAGGCTCGTCGGGAGCCCAGTGATCCGGATCCCGCGGCTCAGCGTCCCCGAGATATTCGATTGCCTCGGGACTGACAACTTCGGCAGCGATGGGTGAAAGAGGCGAGTTCAGCAATCGATCACGAAATTTGAGGGCCTCTAGCAGCGAATCAAAGTCGCAGACAAAGCTGGCGGTCGGCTGCGGCAAAGGAGAGAGTCTGAAATTGGCTGAGGTGATAACTGCCAGGCTTCCAAAGCTGCCGATCATCAGCTTCATCAAGTCGTATCCAGCCACGTTCTTTACCACGCGGCCACCACCGCGCCCGCTGAGACCGTCTCCAGTGACGAAACTTATACCGATGCAGAAGTCACGTAACCCGCCGAAGCCTGTGAGCAATGGTCCGCTCTGAGCCGCGGCCACTGCTCCCCCTACGGTCGAACCCAACGCCGTTTCTATGGGAAGCAATTGGCGATGCTGCGCGCACGACGATACGACGCGGTCCACACTTGCTCCAGCTTGCACAGAGATGGTGAGATCACCGGGATCATAAGCTTCAATCTGGTTCAGACGATCGGTGCAGAGCACGATGTCCACTCGCTCGGGCATGCGGCCCACATGCTGCCGTGTTCCTCCACCCACTGGCGCCACCGTCCAATCCTCTTCGTTCGCGATTCTCAGAACGGCAGCTATTTGTTCGGCGCACTCAGGCCGCACTACGACGCCAGGAGATTTGCCATCGATCGCATGCTGTTCGAGGGTTGGAGGATCGATAGCAACGAATTGCGCGCCAAGCAGGCTCTCGAATCGCGAGCCAATCTCCATTTGCATACTTGTAGCCGAGTTCACCGCAATTCCGCCACAGTAGAGACCGGAGCATCGAGGCTTGAATGACCTGGAGCTACCGCTTCCCGGCAGGTTCGTGCAGAAGGCAGCATCTTTTGCGGATTCAGTAGCGAGTCAGGATTGAAGCAGTTGCGCAATCGCTTCATCACTTCCAATTCGGGAGCAGTGAATAGCGTGCACATGAGGTCCTGCTTCTCCATGCCCACGCCGTGTTCGCCCGTAATCGAACCTCCAACCGCGATGCAGAACTCCAGAATCTCGCGTCCGGCATCGAGCGTACGTTGTGTTTGGTCAGGGTCGCGTGCGTCGAAAAGAATTAGGGGATGAAGGTTTCCGTCGCCTGCATGGAAGATATTACCGATGGTGAGCGAATATTTCTTGCTGACTTCGTCGATCTTGCGGAGGGTCTCAGGGATTCGCGTGCGCGGAATCACTCCATCTTGGACGTAGTATGACGGCGAGATGCGGCCAATGGCTCCGAACGCCGTCTTGCGACCCTTCCACAAGAGCTGACGCTCATTTTCGTCGCGGGCTCGCCGAACTTCACGCGCACCGCTTCGGCGGCAAAGTTCCGAAACGATCTGTGCCTGTTCATCAACCGCCTCACGCAATCCTTCAAGCTCGATGAGGAGCACCGCCGCCGAGTCGAGCGGATACCCGGCATGAACGGAAGCCTCCACGGCGCGCAATGTCCAGCCGTCCAGCATCTCGATAGCTGCCGGAGTGATTCCCTCCGAGGTCAGTCCCACCACGGTATTCGCGGCCTGCTGAACGTCGTTGTAAGTGGCCAGCAGGGTGGCAACCGCCTCAGGCAGCCGCGTGATCTTTACCGTGATCGCCGTGGCAATGCCGAGGGTTCCCTCCGATCCGACGAAAAATCCCGTGAGATCGTACCCTGCCGCGTTTGCCGCTTTGCCTCCAAGTTGAACGATACGGCCATCGGGCAGCACAACTTCAAGACCGGTGACGTGGTTTACGGTGACTCCGTTGGCGAGGGTGTGAGGTCCACCAGAGTTTTCGGCAACATTGCCGCCGATCGTGCAGGCCTTCTGGCTCGAAGGATCAGGCGCAAAGTAGTAGCCGTGGGGGGCGAGCGCGTTGCTGAGATCCAGATTTACTACGCCCGGCTGGGCGGTTGCCCGCATGTTGGCGAGGTCGATCTCGAGGATGCGGTTCATCCGTGCGAATGCGAGGATGATTCCACCCTGTCGCGCAATCGATCCTCCACTAAGCCCAGTGCCTGCACCGCGGGGAACGATGGCCAATTCCTCGCGCGCAGCGAACTTCACGATTGCGGACACCTGTTCGGTGCTCTGAGGAAAGACTACATACCTGGGGGCTCCGCGGGCCAGTGATCCGTCATACTCGTAGAGCATGAGGTCTTCAGGACGGTCGAGCACGGCATCGCCGCCGACAATCTTCCTGAGCTTGCTGGCTACTCCGAACGAGAACATAGGGCGGGAAATGCTCGGATTCTAACATTGCATCCGAGAAATCCAGCGGTCGGTTTTACGGAGTTCGGGTTACATTGCGAGAGCCAGATCGTGAGCCTGGCTAGTGTTGCTCCGGATCCAACTTGCAACCGGTGTCCTTAACGCAAAATGCATGCGAATGTCTTCAACATCCATCGTGCGCCAGCGCCCCTCCTGGGGCCGAAACTGGACATGGCCTTCGACGATCCGGTACTCGTTGTACGTACCCGGAAATTCCAGACGAAAAGAAGGTAGATAGTGGTCCATGGCGCTTTCACAGTTGGATGCCAAATTGCGCCAACCCAGAATAGCTGCTGGAATTTTTATGCCTGGAGGAGAGATCTCCACAGCCGCGGAATCGAGGCAAAGATCGCGGGATGACCGGCATGGTCCATCTGGCTCATCCCCAAGTTGGGGAAAATCCCTGTTAATTCCCTGTTATTCGCTGTAATTCTTCAGGATTTCGCGAATTTGCCCGGAAACTCCGCAATTCCGTGCCGCACACGCGAAATCCCTGTTTATTTCCCTGTTATTCAAAATTTCAGGCAGGTTTGTTGTTTCCAGCGAATATGAAATAAGAATCAGCCCAGAGCTGGGTTGGAATAGATCCTCTTCGGCGGGCGGTGATCACCAGGTTATAAGAGCCCCCTGTTGTGAGACTTTCCAAAGGCAGGGCCTGAGCTTGCGGCTCGATTATCGCCAGGTACTTCAAGAAACTTAACGCCTCCCCTGGTCCCGAATAGCCCGGCGCGGCGAAGCTGATTTCTGTCATGCCGTCGGCGAGATGCCAAGCCAGGGAAGCCGCCAGGCTCACTGCTGACTCGTACTCTTCCTCGCTGACATCGCCGGGGCTAGGATTATCGAAGATGATCTTCAGCTTGCGCTCATCTTCGCGAGTGAATTCACGAACCATTACGGTTTGCGATCGCGCTGTAGCTTTCCAGTCGATATGGCGCGCTGCGTCTCCGGCTGCGAACTCGCGCAGGCGGTACAGATCGTAACCGCGTCCGGCAACAAACATCTCAAATTCGCCGCGAAGGGAAGGCAGGATCGTCAGAAATTCTTCCGTTTCTTCAATTTTTGGAAGCACGATTAACTCGCGTTCAAAAGCAACGATTCGCGTCTTAGTAAGAAACGAGAACGGAAAGCGGGTAGCCAGACCCAATCCGTTCTGCATGTAGCGGCCTCGTCGGGTAAATTTCAACTCCACCGCCGCCGATTCGGAGTGTCGCGGTCGCAAGTAAGGAAAATAGACAGCCTGAGTGATGATTGGACAAGACGGCGTGTCGGGCAATGCAGGGCGCAATTGAAGATCAGGCACGTGAAACCACTGCCGGTCTGCGGGCTTGAATGGCGGGAAACCGACTTCGGTGCGCTGCCATTGCCAACGGCGACGCTGACTCGGTTTCTCCGGAACTACACTCACGGAAAATGACGGTACCGGTCCGTGATTACGCACAGTGATTGCGCCAATGCACGGCTTATTCGCGAATACATGCTCCGGAATCGCAATCTTAAGATCCAAAGCAAAAAGCACGATGGTGGAGGCGATGCCGGATACTAGAACCGCGGCCAACATGGCGGCAACAACGATAAACAACAGATTATTGCCAGTGTTCAAGGCAGCGATGCCAATCACCAGGACGAAAACGATGTATATGATCCCTTCGCGCGTCAGTTCGTAACGCACCGTGAATCGCATCCGCTCCAACGCGACTCTCCGGGCGAGAAATGGGACGGTGAAGAGTCCAACTAAGATTGCCGTAAGCAGAGCTAGAGAAGCCGTGATTGCCGTCGCGAACAGATTTCCGGCATCGCGAAAGCTGGAAGAAAGCATGGCCAGAGCGAACGATAGAAGGAGTCCTAGCAGTCCTCCCAGAAAGCGAATCCAAGCTTCGCGATCGATTTCGGCAAACAACCTGGCCGCCTTCTTAAGCACGTGCAGCCCTCCGGCGTTGGTGCCGCCACACAATTAACAGCGCAACGATTGCCAAAATCGAGACCCCCAACTGCAGATCGTCCAACTCATTCATCAGCCAATCCCACCGGCTGCCGAAGAAGTACCCGACGCATGTGATCAACGAAACCCAAATTAAAGCCCCGAGAAAATTGAAGAACAGGAATTTCTTCCACGGCATCTTCAGTACTCCGGCAAGCGGGCCGGCGATCACGCGCAATCCAAAAACAAAACGCGCAAAGAAGATCGTGAAACTTCCGAACCGGAGAAAAAAGTGCTCGCCACGTTCCAAGTGTCGCTGCGAGACATGGAGTATTCGACGCTGGCGCTCGAGCAGCGGACGTCCTCCTCGGTAGCCGATCCAGTAACCAATGTTGTCGCCGAGCGTACAGGAAATGACGGCCACGACGATGATCCCCCACAAAGTAAGGCGGTGCTCGGAAAACGCCAGCGCCGCCGCGAATAACAGGGTGGTCTCGCCCGGAAGCGGAATGCCAGCATTCTCTAACAGCAGGACCACGGCAACCGTCCAATAGCCGTACTCAGCAAAGTATTTGCGTAGCAGATCGAACAGAGGCACGTTGAGCGAAGCATATAACATTGCGTGCTCGAGTAATCCCGTGAAGACAAAACAAAATCAGACGCGGATGGCGCGGATGTGACGCGGATAACCGCGAAGAAGGAACGTAGGCACAGAACTTAAGAAGCCAACCTGACTCTTCTTAGATTTAGCATCACATCCGCGTCGGTTTTGGTTTTGTTTCTTGCTTTCTACTTCAACGAATCTCTCTCTCGTTTCGCAAGATACTCTCGAACGATGCGGTTGAACTCCGCCGGACTCTCCTCGTATGGAAGGTGTCCGACACCAATCATGACTTCCATCTCCGCTGCCAGCGCTTGCTGAAGCCGATATCCGGATTGGAGCTCCACAACAGAATCGCGATCGCCCCAGATGAGCAGCGCCGGAATCTTTGCAATGGCCGTAAGTTTCGGCCGCAATGCCTCAATCTCGGCGGCAAGTGTCTTCAGACTTGATAGAAGGTGCGCAATCATTCCTTTCTGCCGCAGCGGGCGAGCATGACCGATACCGGTTGACGCCGCCATGCGGCTTCGGTCGGCGTACATACGACCGATGCCATAGTCCCATGCGCGGCCTGGCATGAGCGTAGCCAGTCGGATGAACACTCCTCCCAACCCGCTCAAATAGAAGTTCACTACCCTCTTGTAGTTCTCGGCGAACGGGTTGAGCGGAGAAACGAGAATCATGGCGGCGAACCGTTCCGGAGCGAAAGTGGAGAGTTCCATAACCGCAGAGCCGCCGTGGGAGCTTCCGAGAATAGTCGCTGTGCCGATCCCAACCTCGTCCAGGAAGTCTCGTAAGCGCAAAGCAGTGGCGAACAGTGATCCGTCTGCCGCAGCGATGCGGAGATCTGGAATGTAGAGCTGATATTCCCGCATGAGCTCGGCGCAATTGAAGCGGAAGGAGAATGAAGAGGCGGCAATGCCATGGACCAGAACCACAGGGCTGCCGTGTCCACCGACTAGATATCGAAGCCGGCCGCCGGATACTGGAGCCCAACGTTCTTCCATTCCGGGAAACACCGGCATCCCGGAAACCAAAGGTGTCTTAGGTTGTGCAGACATTCGAAGGTGCAGCCGATCACGGCCGTGGCGGCGGGATCAATTCCTGGCCAACTGGTACCTTCAAGGTGCCAGGAAAGTAGAAGATTTGAAGTTTCAGGCAACTCTGAAGCAGCAGCTTACCTCCAAGTCTTACGTATCGCCTCTGTCGCTTCTGTTTGGGGAGCTTAATAAGCTCCCCCCTTTTTTTGCCCGCACAATCCGTCTTTCGCGTTAATGAGCTGAGAAAACCGGCGTCTCCGGTTCGGCAGAGCCATCTGCTCGTGGATCGGAAGCCCCAAAATTCACCTTCTTCGTTGAATCATGAAGGATCGCTTGCCCCCGACCCATAGCGGCGGAGTACTCCTTGCGCAATTCCAGGTTGTGCCCCTTTGCGCGTAATTGTTCGATTACATCTGGCTTTACGCGGCTCTCGATGGGGATGTGGCAGAAGTCGCGTCCCACTGTGAATCGCGGGGCCGACAACGCCGCCTGAATGTTCATTGCGTAATCCACTACATTCGATACGAACTGAGCGTGCGCCAAGGGTTGGTTATATCCTCCCATGATTCCAAAGCCGATGTGCTGGTCACCCTTTTCCATGAAAGCCGGAATAATCGTGTGAAAGGGGCGTTTACGGCCCGCGAGCACGTTCGGATGTCCAGGCTTTAGGACGAACAAGCCTCCGCGGTTCTGAAGTGGGAATCCCATCCCTTTGACCACCACACCCGATCCGAAGCCGGAATAATTGCTATTAATCCAAGAAACGATGTTGCCCTCGCGATCGGCAGCAGTGAGATAGGTAGTATCGCTTCCCGGAGGCATTCCGCCGCCATAGTCGCAGCGGGCCTTGGTCGGATCAATCAACTTCGCTCGTTGAGCGGCATATTCCTTGGAAATCAGACTATGAACAGGAACCTGCGCAACCCTAGGGTCGGCGAGATACCGTTCCAAATCCGCATAGGCCAATTGCATAGCCTCGACTTTTTTATGGAGCTCCACCGCACCTTGAGGACCGTCCGGAGCAGGCTGGCTCTGCTCCATGATGTTGAGCATGGAAAGAGCGGCCATTCCCTGTCCGTTCGGCGGAAGCTCGTACACTCGCCAGCCGCGGTAATCAGTAAAAATTGGTTCTACCCACTCGGGTGAGAACTTAGCAAGGTCATCGACGGTCATGGTTCCACCGAGCTCATTCGAGGTGGCAACGACTGCTTTGCCAATTTCCCCCCCATACATAGAGTCGGGTCCTTGCTCGGCCAAAATTCGCAGTGCCTTGGCATAGTCAGGATTGCGGAAGATTTCGCCTAATTGCGGCGCATGCCCGTTCGGCAGAAAAACGCGTTTGCCTTCATCGGTGAAGTAGGAGTTGGACCAGTAATCGTGGATGATCTCTGGTACTGCGTACCCGTGCTCGGCATAGTAAATAGCGGCTTCAAAAAGGCTATTCCACGGTAATTTGCCGAACCGCTTGTGCATTGCAGCCCACCCCGCCGCCGCACCAGGGACTGTAACTGAATCAATGCCGTGAGCAGGCATCTTCGTCATTCCCTTAGTGCGCAGATGCTCCGGAGTCAAAGCCTGCGGAGCCCATCCGCTAGCATTAATTCCGGTGAGCTTTCCTGTCTTTGCGTCCCAGTAAATCGCAAACATGTCTCCGCCGATGCCATTCATCATCGGCTCCGTAACCGAGAGCACTGCGTTCGCAGCAATAGCCGCATCCACTGCTGATCCACCTTTAGCCAGCACCTGTGCTCCGGCTTGCGATGCCAATGTATGGCTGGTAGCAACGATGCCGTTCGGAGTAATGGTCATGGAGCGGCCATAAGCACGATCTTGTGCCGCTAAAGTGGTTGAGACCAGGAATGTTATGACCATGAGGGAAAATGCTCGCATAAAGGTGTCGGTCGGAAAGCTATCTGGAATAGCTGCAACATTCAAGCGACCTTCTAGAGGACGGCGGACCCGACCAGAGTACCCGTTGTGAGGTTACGAGCAACTATGCTTTCTCATAGTTTGCTTCCACAAACCATACCGACACTTCAGATCCGAGAATATAATGAATGCAAGTCTCTTACCTGCGCAGACTTATCTAATTTCAGCGAGCTCACGACTTGGCACGAGAGTTGCTTGTTCTTCCGACAGAAGCAAGACGATCCATTGGATTTTTGCGTCGTTCGAACCAGCACATGACTAGGGAATCTCAACTGCGAGCAGCAGCCGTCGTGCTGGCGTTGTGCACGGTCGCAGTCGTCGTTTTTGCTGTCATCAATTTCCAAAAAGAGCGCGACTATGTTGTGCCCGATGACGGAGTGTGGTGGCTAGAGAATTCTGGTCAACTTCAAGCGCAGCGTGTGAATCCGCAAGGGCCCGGTGAACGCGCCGGACTAAAGGTTGGCGACCAGCTTGCCGACATCAATGGCCAGCCAACTCATACGACAGCAGCTCGCGTCCGCAACCTCTTCCAGACGGGAAGCTATTCTAAGGCCCAATATGGCGTAGTCCGCAATGGCGTGAGGCTGGAAGTCCCCGTCATTCTGGTCCCAGCAGATAAGTCGCTGAATCTTGGCCTGCGGCTGATCGCACTTATTTACCTCGGGATCGGCCTTTACGTGCTCCTCCGCCGATGGTCCGCCCCGAAATCGACGCATTTTTTTGTCTTCTGCTTGGCGTCGTTCGTTCTGTACGCCTTCCACTACACGGGCAAGCTAAACGCCTTTGACCAAATTGTTTATTGGGCCAGCATTGTTGCCAGCGCCCTCCAGCCAGCGCTGTTCCTGCATTTTGCGCTTACCTTTCCCGAAACAAAGGATTGGGTCGGTCGACGCCGCTGGGTACTCCCGATGTTGTACGTTCCTGGCGCCTTCGTGGTGGCAGCTTACGTAATCGCGATCGAGCTGTTTGCTCCGAGCGAGCGGCTCCGCTGGAACTTGGATCGGCTTGACCTTATTTGCCTGTCGCTGTCCTTCGTGATTGCGGCGCTGGTTTTGCTGGATAGCTATCGCAAGAGCACTACACCTCTGCTCCGTCAGCAAATGAAGTGGGTAACTCGCGGGACCGTTCTCGCGATTGCGCCGTACACGTTGTTCTCTGTTGTCCCATATCTAATTGGCATGCAACCGGGCACTCTGATGAAGATTTCGGTGCTCTCGCTGGTGTTCCTGCCGCTCACTTTCGGATATGCCATCATCCGCTACCGCCTGATGGACGTTGATCTGATCTTCAAGCGAGGGATGGCGTACACGCTAGCCACGGCGATAGTCACTCTCCTGAATCTTTTAGTCATCGGCGTTGTGGCGGAAAAGGTTCACAGCACGCTGCCTAATGCAGGTGAGTGGGGATTAATTGTCGCGGTGGTCATTACCGCGCTTCTGTTCGATCCGATCAAGCGAGTGATCCAACAGAGACTTGATCGCCTTTTTTATCGCAAGCGCTACGACTATCGGCGAACCCTCGTGGAGTTTGCTCGTGACCTTAACTCCGAAACCGATCTGCGCGCCATGCTCTCGGCCGTAGTCGATCGTCTGTCACATACCCTGCTCGTAGATCGAGTTGCCGTATTTTTGGCAAGTGAGAATCCCGAGGATGCCGAGAAGTTCTTCCTGGCGAAATCCTTTGGCATCACTTCAGCGGCCAACGTCAACCTCGACTTTCTGGGGCGCCTCTCAGACCAGCAATCGCCAACTCATCTTTTCTTTGAGAACACACATCAAGTTTTGAACGCGAGCCCGGCGGCGCAGGCCACAATTTCAAGGCTCGATTTGAACTACTACATCTCGTGCCGCGTGCAGAACCGAACTCTTGCCGTGCTCGGCCTCGGCAAGACGCTCGAGAGTGACTATCTTTCGAGCGAAGACGTGGAGCTGCTAGAAACACTTTCCGGCTACATTGGAATCGCCATCCAGAACGCGCGGCTCTATGCCTCGCTGCAACAGCGTGCCGCAGCTTACGAGCGATTAAAGGAATTCAACGAGAACATCGTCGAGTCGATCAGTGTTGGCGTTCTCGCCGTCGATCTTGCCGACCGGGTAGAGTCGTGGAATTCCCAGATGGAGGTGATGTACGCCACTCCACGCGCTGAGGCGCTCGGACGCTCACTGGGCAATCTCTTCCCGCAAGCATTCGTGGAAGAGTATTACCGCGTGCGTCAGTCGCCCGGGATTCACAACTTGTACAAGTTCCGGCTAAACACTCCTGCCGGCGAGAGTCGAGTTGCGAACATTGCGATCGCTCCGCTGGTCACCAAGCATTTCGAGGTGGTTGGCCGCATCATCATTGTCGACGACATTACCGAGCGCCTTGAATTGGAGTCGCAGTTGTCGCAGGCGGAGAAGATGTCTTCGATTGGATTACTAGCTGCCGGTGTCGCACACGAGGTCAACACTCCACTTGCTGTGATCTCCTCGTATGCGCAGTTGCTCGCCAAGCAGCTTCAAGGGGATGACAAGCGCTCAGCGATCCTCGAGAAAATCGCACAGCAAACCTTCCGCGCTTCAGAAATCGTCAACAGTCTATTGAACTTTTCCCGGACTAGCGGCAGTGAGTTCCAGATTGTAGATCTCAACAAGATTGTTCAGGACACGCTCACACTCCTCGAACACCAGTTCAAAACGGGACGCGTGAGCATCGAGAGCGAGCTTTACAACGGGCTTCCCAGCATCCTGGGCAACAGCGGAAAGCTGCAACAGGTGTTCCTCAACCTATTTTTGAACGCCAAAGAGGCGATGCCGAACGGCGGCACGATTAAGGTCAGCACCGACAATGGCGACGGCGTCAGAGTCATGATCTCTGACACGGGTACCGGCATAGCTCCGGAGCATCTCAACCGCATTTACGATCCATTCTTTACCACCAAGACGAAACCCGGCGAAGGCCAGCGCCGAGGCACGGGCCTCGGGCTATCTGTCACCTACGGAATCATCCAGGAACATGCCGGAAAGATTCAGGTGAACAGCCGCCCGGGTGAGGGCACCACGTTTGCCCTTGAATTTCCCATGATGAGGAAGGCAGTCAATGTCTGAAGCAGCCGTGTCTGCAGTACTAGCGCGACGCCATATGCACCAACTCGAACCGGCAACAGGGTCCATCTTGATCATCGACGACGAAGCTGCGATCCGCGAGTCCTTAGAAACGTTGTTGGCGATCGAAGGATATAACGTCGAAGCCGCGAGAACCGCTGAAGAAGGTTTGGCCATGCTCGCCGCCTCTCCCCGCGATCTAGTGCTCTTGGACTTTGCTTTGCCGGACCGCAATGGACTCGAAGTGCTGGAGGAAGTTCGAGAGCGCGACCCAGGACTGCCGGTCATCATGATAACCGCCTACGGAACCGTCGAAAACGCAGTGAAGGCGATCCAGGCAGGGGCCACTAACTTCATTCAGAAACCATGGGATAACGAGAAGCTGCTTGCCGACGTACGCGCATCAATCTCTCGCCTTAGGATGGAGGAGGAGAACCGCCAGCTGAAGCGTGCCCTGAAGCAACGTTACAGCTTCGAGCACATCGTGGGAAAAAGCGAACCAATGCTCAAGGTCTTCGACTTGGTCTCTCAAGTGGCGCCGAGCCGGTCCACTGTGCTGATCCAGGGAGACAGCGGAACTGGCAAGGAGCTCATCGCCAAAGCGATTCACGCCCATTCTCCACGCAAAGACGGCCCCTTCGTTCCTGTTAACACCGGCTCCATGCCTACGGAGCTGCTGGAATCGACCCTGTTCGGCCACGTGAAGGGCGCATTTACGAGCGCCATCGCGTCCAAAAAGGGGCTTTTTGAAATTGCTAATAAGGGCACCCTCTTTCTGGATGAAATCGGAACCATGGGACTGGATACCCAGGCAAAGATCCTGCGCGTGCTTCAGGATAGAAAGTTCATGCATCTGGGCGGGGTATCGGAAGTGCAAGTTGACGTTCGAATCATCGCGGCTACCAATGTCGACTTGAAGGCTCTAGTAAAAGAAGGCAAGTTCCGCGAAGACCTTTACTATCGTCTTAATGTGATCAGCGTCAATCTGCCGCCGCTGCGCAATCGCATGGAAGACGTTCCCCTTTTGGTAAATCACTTCCTGGCCCGCTTTTCCGAAGAAAACGGGTTGCCTCCGCGCCACTTTACCGCCGAGGCCATGCGCCCTCTGTTGAACTATGGGTGGCCGGGAAACGTGCGCGAACTCGAAAACGTGATCGAGCGCGCAGTTGTGTTGTCCTCAGGGGCTTACATAGGCGTTGATCTCCTGCCCGATTCCATCCTCGGCGAGACTACGCTGCCCACCCTCGCGGAAGAGTCACCGAACGCGTCTTTGTTTGACATCATGGAAGAATGCGAACGACGCGTGATTATGAGCATGCTCGAAAAATGCGGATGGAACCAAACCGACGCCGCCGAACGCTTTCGAATCCCACTCTCGACTTTAAATCAGAAGATTAAGCGTCTCAGCATCGAAGTTCGCAAACGGAACCGGGAGAACTAGGACTTAGGGGAACAGGTTAGACCGAACACAGCGACAACTCCGCTCCGCACCAAACGCGAAGCCCGACGCACGGTCATGAGTGCGCTCAACGTTGTTCCGGTGCTCCCCTGGTTACCTGTTCCTTATTCTTCATATTCCCTGTAACCTGTCCCCTGTAACCTGTTCCCCATGCCTCTCAATTCGCCTGAGGAAATCGTCAAAGAGAAGGTTCTCGCCGTGCAGGAGTACTCGCTGCTGGCCGGCGAGGCGGTAGGAAATCTTTTTCGTCGTCCGCGTTATGTCAGCGACATTCTGATGCAGGCAGACTTCATTGGAGTCGGCTCGCTACCAATTGTTGTTCTCACCGGACTTTCTATCGGCGCAGTGCTCGCGCTTCAAACATCCACTACATTGCAACAATTTGGATCGGTCTCACTCACTGGCCAATTGGTCTCGTTTTCGATGATCAAGGAAATTGGGCCGGTCCTCACCAGTCTGATGCTTGCGGGGCGAGCGGCTACAGGTATGGCGAGCGAACTGGGATCCATGAAAGTAACCGAGCAAATCGACGCCATGCGCGCGCTCGGTACCGATCCGGTGAAGAAGTTGATCACCCCGCGTGTGGTTTCGACCGTAGTGATGCTCTTTTTCCTTAGTATCTTGTCTGATCTCATGGGTCTTGTTGGCGGGTATGTTGTCGCGGTCGGCCGCTTGGGGCTCACCACAAGTCAATATTGGACCAGCACATATCAGCAACTGCAGTTTCCCGACGTCTTTCAGGGGCTCTGCAAACCGTTCTTTTTCGGATTCATCATCGCCACCGTAGGCTGCTACTACGGTTTTTCGACTAAAGGTGGAACCCAGGGCGTGGGGCGTTCTACTACGCAGGCTATGGTCGCCGCTTCAGTATTGATCCTAATCGTGGATTTCTTCATCACCCAACTGCTGATCGGCATATTCGGACGGTGATCGACTCGGCAACCTGATGCCTGACGCAGCTCTCACCAACGGACATCCGGCGGCATCCGAAGTGGTTCTTGAGTTCAAAGATATCGAGCTCGGCTTCGACAGGCACCTGGTGCTGCGTGGCGTTTCCTTTCGTCTTCATCGCGGCGAGACGAAGGTACTGTTTGGCGTTGCAGGCTCCGGCAAGAGTGTACTTTTGAAGCTCGCTCTCGGGCTCTTAAGGCCAGATGCGGGAACGATTACGGTTCTGGGACAGGAAATCAGCTCGATGCCAGAGCAGGATCTATTCGAACTTCGCCGCAAAATCGGTATGGTCTTTCAGGAAAGTGCGCTTTTCGATTCGATGACAGTCGAGGAAAATGTCGCCTTCCGACTCACGGAAGAGCATGTTCCGGCCGAGCAGATCCGCGAACGGGTAACGGAGGCGCTGCGGTTCGTCGAGTTAGAGCACACGCTTGAAAAATTTCCAGCACAACTCTCGGGCGGAATGCGACGCCGCGTAGCCATCGCAAGGGCCATCATCACGCAACCGGAAATCATTTTGTACGATTCCCCCACGGGTGGCCTCGATCCCATCACTTCGACCACTATCGTTGAACTCATCATCAAGCAGCGCGATGTGTATCAAACTTCAGCGCTGATGGTGACTCATCGCCTGCAAGACGGATTCACGATGGCGACCCATTGCTTCGACAAACAGAAAGGCCAGATGGTGCCGGTGAAGGAATCAGGGACGAATACCAACACTTCGTTCCTGATTTTGCGCGATGGGAAGGTCATCTTCGACGGTACGGGCTACGAACTCGCGGCAAGCACCGACGAGTACATCAAAGAGTACATCTCCTAAACAGCTGCTAGAGACGCTGCACGGAGCTTCCTTGCGGTCCGTTAAGCGGCTCGGCGACGATCATACGTGTTCGCCATCTGCCGCAACCGAACCGCGATGTTTTCGCTTAGACGCTCTCCTGGCAACCGCCATCGCCAATTTCCCGTTGCGGTTCCGGGGGTGTTCATGCGCGCTTCGCTGCCAAGGCCAAGCACGTCCTGAATCGGGAAGATCACCGTATCTGCGACCGATTCCATCAGCGTGCGAATGAATACCCAGTTGATGTCGTCCCCGTCGAGTCGCAGGTAGGAGCGGGTGAATTCGCGCTCTTTGTGTATGTCCTGCTCGCTGCGGATACTTCCCTCGCCTGGCTTTGAGGTCCACCACCCAACAACGGTGTCGTTGTCGTGAGTTCCCGTGTACGCGACGAGATTGCGAGGGTAGTTATGTGGCCGAAAGCTTGGGCCTTGAGGATCGTTCCCGAATGCGAACTGTAGGATGGCCATTCCGGGAAAGCCAAAGCGCTCACGGATGGCCTCTACTTCCGAAGTGATCACGCCTAGATTCTCCGCAAGAATAGGCAGGTTACCCAGCTTTGTTTCCACAGCGGCGAACAGTTCGGTGCCTGGGCCCTTCATCCATTTGCCGTTTTGGGCTGTCTTCTCTCCGCCAGGAACCTCCCAGTAGGCTTCGAATCCGCGGAAGTGATCCACACGCAGCATATCGAACATACGGAATGCTGCGCGAAAGCGCTCCACCCACCACGAATATCCCTCGGCGGCCATACGATCCCAACGATAGATCGGATTCCCCCATAGCTGGCCGGTAGCGCTGAAATAATCGGGGGGGACCCCCGCTACTTTCTTCGCATTGCCATGCTCATCCAGGTGAAAGTTTTCCGGGTGCGCCCAAACGTCTGCGCTGTCATGGGCCACGTAGATTGGGAGGTCGCCCATTACGCGGATATTCTTCTCGCGGCAGTAGCTCTTCAGCTCTTCCCATTGCTCGAAGAAGACAAATTGCAGAAATTCATGTTCCTCGATCTGTTCAGTGAGCGCCTCGCGCGCACGTTGCAGCGCCGATGCATCGCGACGGACGAATTCGCGATCCCATTGAGGCCATGCAACGCCTCCGAACTTGTCTTTCAGCGCAACAAACAGCGCGTAATCCGAAAGCCAGCTCGATTCCGCTGCCTTGAAACGCTCGAACCGTGCCACGCGTTCACTGGGAGCCGCACGCTTGAATTCCTGAAATGCGCGGCCCAACCTGGGCAATTTGAACTGATTCACGCGCTCATATTCGACCTGGTCCACGGAGAACTGCGGCAGATCTTCCACATCACGCGCGTCGAGCAGGCCGTCGTTCAGCAGACGAACCATGCTGATAAACATGGGGTTTCCAGCAAACGCGGAGAAGCACTGGTACGGAGAATCGCCGTAACCGGTGGGGCCGAGCGGGAGCATTTGCCAGATCGATTGCGCTGCGCTGGCGAGAAAATCGGCGAATTCGTAAGCCGCCGGCCCGAAGTCTCCGATGCCAAATGGTCCAGGCAACGAGGTTGGATGAAGCAGAATTCCGCTCGATCGAGGAAAGCTCACGGATGCGATCCAAGGATTTCCAAGATTCCGACTATGGGAATTCTCGACCATTCCGGCCGATTCTGGAGATCGGAGACCACCTCGATGAGCCCGCGCTCCAGCAAATACGCATCCAGCAAGATGCGAAGCTGCTCGCCGCCGATCATCAACAACGACGACAGACTTGGCGTATTCAGGTATCCGTGCAGGTACGACGCGCCCACCCAGCGATACCAAAATGCCGCCCACGTTTGCAGCTGAGCCACCGATTCCCGTTGTGGGATTATGCCCGGCACCTGCCCGTAGAGCGCCGCATGGGCGGCATAGTGGAACGAACGCAGCATGCCTGCGGCGTCACGCAATGGGGAGTATTTGATGCGTCGTTCGCCGATGGAACGTCGCGGATCGCCTTCGAAGTCGATAAATACAAAATCTTTTCCCGTAAAAAGCACCTGCCCGAGATGGCAATCACCGTGAATTCGCGTGCGGATCGTGGGGATGCGATGATCGCGCAGCGGCTTCAGCCGCGCCCGCAATTCTTCCTCGCGAGCTAGCAATTCATCCGCCTGTTGCCGCGCCTCGCCCTCAAACAGACGCAGGCTGCTACGCAATCGCGTGAAGCAGCGGGTAGCGTGACCGAGCATGCCGTGGTACAGGCCTTGACGGTAGAAATCCGTGAACGCTTCGGGGTTAAATGCAGGGTCTTCCGTGTTGCGAGCCAGCGCCAAATGCAGTTCGCCGGTACGCTGCCCGAGGAGCCGCGCCATTTCCTGAAACGATCCCACGAGATCGCAGACCACCTGGGGAGCCGATTCGTTCTCCAGCTCCAATGGGCCGCCACGCTTGACTTGGGCGAGGCGAACATCGTCCTTGGACGCCAGCGCTCGCTCGAGAAAGAGGCTCAGGTTATCGAGTGCATAGTTCCATCCGTTGGCCTGGTGGACGATGTATGACTCGAGAAGTGAGGCGGTAGCGGTGTCCCCGAGGTTGTTTTTGTAGTCGATATGCCCCGCCAATCGCGGAGCGTTCGCGAATCCCTCTGCCGTAAGCCAGTCCAGTATCTCGTATTCCGGATTCGGTCCTGCCTCGAGCCGGCGATAGACTTTCATCATGAAGCGCTCGCCGAAGAAGATTCCAGTGTTGTTCTGCGGCGATGGACGCGGAACCGAAGGCTCCAAATTGGGACGATCCGAACCCAAAATGCCTCGCAGCGATCTCGTATGTGCTCCCGCAAGGTCACCGCGCAGCGTTCTTACGTGGCGGCGCCGCGAGATCATGCTCAGCAACGCGTTGGGAAACGCACGATCACGGAACGCGCTGTACAGCAGGCCAGTGGTGCCGTCATCCGATTGCAAGTGCGCGAGGATGAAATCAGACAGATTGCTCTCGACTCGAGTTACTTCTTCGCCACGCGCCAGCGACAATGGCAGCTGATAAATCTCCGGTTCGCCCTCATCGAACTCCACGCGAACGAACAGCAGGTACGCATTCGTCTCGAGCAAATGGACCACATCCGCCAATTCCACAACGCGAATGCGGCGATTCCGACTCAGGAACCACGGACGTCCACGCAGGAACGATGGCAGCAAACGCGTGAGCGCGGTGTTCACCGGCTCGGCAAATGGCTCATCCCACGACTTAACCGGGATCGGACGCTGCCGCTGTTCGCCAGAGCGCAAACCGGTCGACTCTGGATTTGCCTGCTGCGCTTCCAGCGTGAACCAGTAGAACGCATTCGGACCCAGTGTGAGCAAGTACGGACGCTCCGTGATCGCCGGGAACTCTGTGCCGCCGAACATTTCGGTGAGTTTGAATCCAGCGAAGCTCCGCAAATCGAGCTCCACGGGCTGCACAAACCGTGAAAGATTGGCCACTACGAGTACGCGTTCGTTCTCGTATTGCCGCACGAACGCCAGCACACGGCGGTTTTCCGGGACAAAGAATTCGAGTGTGCCTCGGCCAAATGCCTTCGATCGTTTGCGCTGAGCGAGAATGCGCTTGGTCCACCACAGCAGCGAATTCGCGTTGTTCTGCTGGGCTTCCACGTTCAACGCCTCGTACTGATACTCGGGATCGATGATCACCGGCAGATGCAGCTTCTGCGGATTAGCGCGCGAGAATCCTGCATTGCGATCGCCGCTCCATTGCATCGGCGTGCGGACGCCATTGCGATCGCCGAGGTAAAAATTGTCGCCCATGCCGATTTCGTCGCCGTAGTAGAGCACCGGAGTGCCGGGCAACGAGAGCAACAGGGCATTCATCAACTCGATTTTGCGGCGATCGTTGCCAAGTAGCGGCGCAAGCCGTCGGCGGATACCGAGATTAATCCGCATAGGACGATCTTCGGCATACATGCGATACATGTAATCGCGCTCTTCGTCGGTCACCATTTCGAGCGTGAGCTCATCGTGATTGCGCAGGAACAGCGCCCACTGACAGTTATCCGGAATCGCCGGAGTGATTTGCAGGATGTCGGTAATCGGGTACCGATCCTCCATGCGCAGCGCCATAAACAGGCGCGGCATCAAGGGGAAATGGAACGCCATGTGGCACTCATCGCCATTCCCAAAGTAGGCAATCGCATCTTCCGGCCACTGATTCGCCTCTGCCAGGATCAACCGATCCTGATATTTCTCGTCGATATGCCGCCGCAACTCCTTCAAATAGTCATGCGTTTCAGGCAGATTCTCGCAGTTCGTGCCCTCACGTTCGAACAGATACGGCACTGCGTCCAGCCGCAATCCATCGACTCCCATATCCAGCCAGAAGTCCATCGCCTGCAGCATGGCTTTGCGCACCGGCGGATAGTCGTAGTTCAAGTCAGGTTGATGCGCGAAGAACCGGTGCCAGAAGTACGCCTTGGCTACCGGATCGTAGGTCCAATTCGAAGGCTCAAAATCCTTGAAGATAATGCGCGCTTCTTTGTACTTTTCCGGCGTGTCACTCCAAACGTAGAAGTTGCGCCAGTGCGATCCCGGCTTGGCGCGACGCGATCTCTGAAACCACTGATGCTGGTCAGAGGTGTGGTTCAGCACCAGCTCGGTAATGACGCGCAGGCCGCGGCGATGCGCCTCACGCAGAAAGTTCTCAAAGTCACGCAGAGTGCCGTACGCAGGATGGACATCGGTGTAGTCCGCGATGTCGTAACCGTCATCCTTCCACGGCGATGGACAGAATGGCAGGACCCATATCGTGGTCACCCCAAGGTCCTGGAGGTAATCGAGCTTTTTGGTTAGGCCGGGAAAGTCTCCCATGCCGTCGTCCACCGAATCGTAGAACGACCTGACATGGACTTCATAAATAATCGCGTCCTTGTACCACAGCGGATCGTTGACGAGAGTAGCCGTCTCGCGTCTGGGAGCAGGCTCCGTTTTCAACGCCGTGATCTCTAGCTCTCGCGGCACCCCAATTGTCCCCATGTACAAACCTAGTACGATGCGCGCCGACTGCCAAGTTATGCACAGCAACTGACTCGCGTTCCAGGGTGGAAACCCCCGACGCTATCGCCGTTGGATGGAAGCCCAACGCTGTCACCGTTGTGTGGGAGCCCCGACTCCGTCGCCGTGCCGACTTTAATCGGCCTTAGGGTGGAAGCCCCCGACTTCAGTCGGGGGGAGCAAGGCCTTCAGGCCTTGCGGCAACGACACGCAATTAATACTCGCGCTTCAGCGCTGGCCTGCACCGCCACTTTCCACACTCACGCCTTCTCCACCTCCGATATGCCACATCGCGATCACCACTTCACCTTTCGCACACACCATTTTCACTTGCGAAGCCGATTTTTTCGAGGCGCCGAACGGGCATATTTTCGGAGAAGCCGGAGCGCCGGTCTGACCGGCATCGCCAGGGCGAAGATAAATCGATTTAACATCGCCTCTACTTCGCGTTGAAAAGTTCAGAGTAGCTCCCCACCTTGCCAGCTCACAAATGGCTCAAAACGCCCCTAATACAAAAATCCAAAGGTCGAGCGAAAAACTGACCGTATAAATAAGGTGATTCGGGACCCTGACAACCACTCGCCTCCAAGCGCAAATTCGGGGCTGATTCGTGGCACTTAAACGACAAAATGAGGCATCTGAGCGCCACTTCCGAGGCGCGGAACAGAACCGCTCGCGGTAGCGGGTGGTTCGGTGATGGGGGAGCCCAGCACCGAGTGCGGTGCAGTAGTACGCAGCAAGCCGAGCGCAGCCATGACAGCGCAGCCGCAACACACGGGGCTGCCCCACCCGCTACCGCAGGTGGTTCTGTTCGCCCATCGTCGGCCCACCCGCTAGCGCGGGCAGTCCCGATTCGACAATCTCCGCGCGAAGTCGCAGTATGGAGTTTTGCAAAATGGAGGAGTACATGCACCGATCAAAGCGCCGTCTCGGAACCAGCGATCTGCAGATCACAAAAGTGGGATTTGGAGCGTGGGCGATCGGCGGTGGGGATTGGGCCTTCAGTTGGGGTCCGCAGGACGACGACGCCTCCATCAAAACCATGCGCCATGCGCTCGAGCTCGGCATCAACTGGATCGACACCGCAGCCGTCTACGGTCTGGGACACTCCGAGGAGGTTGTAGGCAGGCTGCTGCGCGACGTGCCCAAGTCAGAGCGTCCACTGGTCTTCACCAAGTGCGGCCTGGTGTGGGACGAGTCCGACCGCATGCAGCAGCCTCGACGCGTGCTGCGGCCCGAGTCGATCCGGCGCGAGTGCGAAGCCTCGCTGCGGCGCCTCGGCGTCGACCAGATTGACCTCTACCAATTCCACTGGCCCGACGA
>JBJMGD010000009.1:0-84799 GCA_045808065.1 Terriglobales bacterium
CCGCTGCTCAGCACTGGCTGCGATTCAGCCCAGAGATAGTCCGTGGATTGCGCATCGAGTGTGAATCCGCTTAGCGCGGTCGCACTCACACCGCCACTCTGGTTCTTTGCCCAGCCCAGCAGCACACTGCCTGCGGGCGCCGTAATGGCCTGCGACATCCCATCAGTAGTTCCGTTCTGCACGGGATCGGTGATGGGAGCATAGATAGGCGGACCGGTGATATCGGAGCCCGAGATAGCGAAAGCATGGACGACCAGCGGCGCGCCGTTAGTCAGCCTCACTGTAATGGTGTGTTGCGCACTAGTGGCTGGCGCGTTGACGTAGTAGATGGCTGACAGCATTGGGAAGCCGTTGCCGCCACTCAGCCATGCCGTCGGGCCAGTCAGCACTTGCCAGGTGTTCCCCAGGTTATCGCTGACTCCCGAGATACTTACCGGCCGTCCGTTCCATGGGGAGTGCGTGCTCAGGAATGTAATCAGTGTCGATGCCCCTGTGGAGTTGAACGCAGCCGTCGTATGTGCAGTCAGGGATGTCGCGTTGATATATCCGTTGCTGCTCACAACTGCCGCAGCTTGGGCGAAAGTCGCGGTGGTGACGGAGATTGTGACTAGGGCGAGGTTGCTATCCAACGTGCCATCATTTGCACGGAACGTGAAGGAATCATTGCCCACATACCCTGGAGCGGGCGTATAGGTTCTTGTTGCACCAGTGCCTCCCGAGAGTTGCCCGTGCGACGGCAGAGTAACGATGCTGTAGATCAACGGATCCCCATCAGGGTCAGTAGCAACTAGCGAGATCGGTGCAACCGTTCCACTGGAAACCGCAGCCGTGCCGTCTGTCGCCACCGGAGGTCGGTCAGGCGGCAGAACGGTAATGCTTACGGTGGCAACATTGCTATCGGCAGTTCCGTCATTGGCTTTGAACGTGAACGCGTCGGAACCGACATATCCGTTTGCTGGCGTATACGTTAGGTTCGGTGCCGCACCCGATAGTGTGCCGTGTATGGGGGTAGACAGGATTGTGTAAGTTAAGGGCGACCCGGACGGTGATGTCGCAATGAGGGTGATATTCGCCGCCTGCCGTGTGCTGACAGCTTGATTCTTTGCTACAGGAGTTGTTCCTGCCGGTTGGACGGCAACGACGGAGGTCTGCCATCCAGTGCCGCCTGAGAACAGGAAGTGGGAAGTGTAAGTGCCGCTGCTCAGCACTGGCTGCGATTCAGCCCAGAGATAGTCCGTGGATTGCGCATCGAGTGTGAATCCGCTTAGCGCGGTCGCACTCACACCGCCACTCTGGTTCTTTGCCCAGCCCAGCAGCACACTGCCTGCGGGCGCCGTAATGGCCTGCGACATCACATCAGTAGTTCCGTTCTGCCCGGGATCGGTGATGGGAGCATAGATAGGCGGACCGGTGATATCGGAGCCCGAGACAGCGAAAACATGGACGACCAGCGGCGCGCCGTTAGTCAGCGTCACTGTGATGGTGTGTTGCGCACTAGTGGCTGGCGCGTTGACGTAGTAGATGGCTGACAGCAATGGGAAGCCGCCGCCCACCAACGCTACCGGCCCGGTCAGCACCTGCCAGTTGTTCCCCAGGTTATCGCTGACTCCCGAGATACTTACTGGCAGGCCGTTCCAAGGGGAGTTCGTGCTCACGAATGTAATCAGTGTCGATGCCCCTGTCGAGCTGAACGCACCGGTGGTATGTATAGTTAGCGGTGTTCCATTGATATATCCGTTGCTGCTCACAACCGTGGCAGAGCTTGCAAAACCTGCTGTCGACAACAATGACCACAGCAGGATTCCACAGAACACACCCCCAGCGCGAGACGCCACCTTCATATGCATTTGTCATATGATTGCAACCGGAATACCAAGAGCAGACGGTGGATAAGAGATTCGTCGTCTCGCGAGTCGGCAGTGTGGCTGGGTAAAGGTCCTGTCTTCAACCGTTTGCTGCAACTGTCCTTTGATCCCCCTTTGGCTCGCGCCAGATCGATGATGCCGGATGCAAAGTTTTGCATTTAAGGCTAAGGTCTTGCCACAGCTGCGCGCATTTTGCCCGCATCGTCCAAAGCCGTCAGAGAGTGCGACGTTGGGTGAGGTTCGTCGCCGACCCAGACTGATCTGGCGGCGCAAATTGATCATCGCCAGCAAGCGGTTGAAGCTCCGAAGTAGTAACGTAACGTTCGCTTCGACGCTCTTCAAAAAGCGCGTGCACGCGGACGGTGTCGGAGAGACGGAAAGGTGACCATGTCTTAACCATCAAGCCTAACTCCTCGAACTGCGCTGAGCGGGGTTCACATGACATGAATCGGCTGCCGACTCTTGCGTTCAAACAACGACCTACCCGCTAAGCGATTGGATCGAGTCAAATTAAGAATTGTGCCTGCATTGAGGAATGACTTAGGCGCCGTCCCGCCATAGTGTGGGCTTCCCATTTAGCGCAAGCAACACGACAAAATGGCATTCGCCGTTCGCGACGCGAATTTATCCTTAGCGAACGACGCTCGTAAGATTCGTAGGCGGGAGAGGACCGTTACTCGCATAGCAAGTGGACGGAGTGAAAGTTCCGCCTGTACTCGGACCTTTTTCATAACAGACTTGAGCAGGAGACTTGTTGACGTGCCCGCCAACATTAGAAATGACTCCGGTGGTCACGTCGGGCCCAATTAGTGGCCAAGCCGAGTTCCCGAACCATGCGGGTTTTGCGGAGAGATACATTGAGTTCGGCAATGCTTGTTGAAAGATATAGCTCGAGGACAGAGTGCCCGAAGGGGCATTTGAATTCCAGATTGTTTGTCCCGTTTTGCAATCCCAGTTACCGCCACGCAGCAGAGTGTTTTCTACCTTCGCCGAAAGAGTAGCGCTGGGCGACGTTGTGCCACCATCGTCATAGTAGCCGAGCTTAAAAACAGAGGCAGGCTGGTTGCCGTCTGTAGAAGTGCCATTTGCTTTAATTTGATACGAAGACGCGGTGCAGCTTCCCGAGGGACCAACGACATTGCCGATAACATTTGCGTAGTTGGCGTCATAGGCGATAGCAACGGCGTAAACGGCACCGGTCTGCTTGCTCCCAGTACTTGGATCGATACCGGTGAGATTGATGTAGTTACGGAACAAGGTATTGTGACTGCTGCTGCCGTGTGCATTGTCCCACTCGAGGTTGGGCATGGTGTTGCCCTCCCACAGATTCATGAATACATGGGCTCCATGAGCTTGAGTTTCCGGAAGCGAGTTAGGGTATTCCCCCATATAGGCGTCGACTTGATAGTTATAACCGTACACGTTTCCGCTGCTCCCACTTTGTGGAGTCGAGTGTCGGGCCTTGCGAATGATATTGTTCTCAATCAGATCCTGGGAGTTGCGGAATTCCAGCAATACTGAGTAAGTCGCCCCACTATTGTGGTTAAAACCGTCGTTGAAATAACTGTTGCTTATTTCACACCCGTACGTATCTGACAGATAGATGTGCGACTTGTCCACTGCCATATCACTTTCGACGTTATGCACCCAGCAGTGTGCACAAGATTCCATGTTGACGTTCTTAAACGTCAGAGAAGTCCCCGAAGAGCGTGTTCCCACGACGCGCAGATTCTCCAACCCGATGTTTTCTACCATGTTTGGCAATTTGTAAATGGCAGGGGAGTTAGTAAAGTCGAAATAGAGTGGGAACTCGATCGTAAGTGTCTTTCCGCTGATTCCAGTGATTTTGACGACCTCCGACATGAGATTGTTCGGCATATCGTGTCCACAATAGTCACATGTGCCTGTGTATCCCTCAGCCGTCGCCAGGGGATTGCCGTCTGTGTCAATCGGATTGTTCTGTGTCACTACGACGTAATTGCCAACGGCAATGCCTGATACGTTTGCAAGCGTGATCGATTGTGAGCCTTTGGTCGAACCTGAACTGATGGCGATCATTGATGAGGTTGCTTGCGAGGAACCCAGATATGTCGCACCTAAGCTGATGATATTGGCACCATCGCCGTAGTTAAGGATCGTCTTATCGGGCCCCTGACCCCGTAGGACTACGCTCTTGCCAGTCAGGCACAGACCCGATTCATAGACTCCCCCTCCAAAATCGTCAGTTTTTCCATAGCAGACGGTCGAATTGCGATGAAGCGTGAATGTGCCTGCTCCGAGTAAAACAATAGATCCTGCAGGTGCGTTGTTAATCGCCGTTTGGATCGCTACGCTGTCGTCAGCGCTACCACTGGGGTTAATGGTTGTATATATCGGCCAGGACGCGCTTGGTATACCGCCAGGAATCCCGACGTTCGTCCAATCAACATCTCGATTAGGGGGAATCACCTGAGCGTGCATAGACAAAGCAAGAAGCAATGATAGGAGGACAGCATAGGACAGAAAACAACGTTTCGACATCGTCTCACCCTCTCTTGCGAATTCACCGCGCGTACATCGCCCACAGTCGGCGGCGACGTCCCGAAAGTGAAGTGTAATCTTTACGGAACCGTGGCTGAAGTGACATTCGACGGTATGCTCTCTGCCCCGCTTAAGACAGCCGTAATAACGTACGAGTACGTAGTACTGGAGATCAAAGCTGGATCATCATCTGTGTAACTTAAAACGCCTATGCCATTTTTAATTTGAGTGAAACCGCTTAGCGGCGTACCGCAAGAACCTGCGCAGCGGTACACGTTGTAAGTCACCCCGGCGCTCGGACTCGCCGCCCAAGTCACCAACACATTGCGAGCACCTGTTCCCGAGATCGTTTCCGTGACGGCATTTACGTTACTGGTAAACTGCGCACTGCCATTAACAACGCCTGGTGACCCAGCCGCCGGCGAGAAGCTGACCGAGTACTGCACCGATTGACCCGCATTGAGCGTTACCGGGAAGCTGAAACCAGACGGTACCAGGGTGATGCCAGCGCCGCTCACGGTGGGAGCATTAATCGTGACAGTTCCGCCAGTCGCCGTCAAAGTACCGTTTTGAGCCGGATCGGTTGTGCCATCGTCGACCAATCCAAAGGTAAGGTTGGCGGGAGAAACATTCAAACCGATCACAACGAAACTAATGGACAAAGAAGCTCCACCACCCGGGGCGGGATTTGTCACTGCCACCGGCTTACTACCAGCAGTAGCTAGATCTGCCGTAGTCAGCTGAATCGTGAGTTGGTTTGCGCTCACGAAGCTGGCGGGATGCCCTGTTCCGTTGTAAGTAACAACAGAGCCTGACACAAAATTCGATCCATTGATGGTCAGAAGCTGGGCGGAACTGCCCACAGCCAGCGATGGGGGGGAAAGCGAGCCCAGTATTGGCGAGGGATTCGCGACTTGAAAATTCACGGAGTTGCTGGATCCGCCGCCCGGAGCTGGGTTAGTGACGGTCACGGCAAAATTGCCGGCAGCGGCTACATCAGAAGCGCTAAGTTGAATCGTCAACTGAGTCGCGCTCACCAGGGTTGCAGGATGCGCAACTCCGTTGTAGTTCACGGCTGAGCCTGCTCCGAAGTTGAAGCCATTAATGGTCAGTGTCTGCGACGCACTTCCAGCCACCAACGAGCTTGGAGACAGCGATGTAATTGAAGGCGCTGGGTTGTTCACTGCCACACTAACGGCATTGGAATCTCCTCCACCCGGTGCGGGATTAGTTATTACGATGGCGAAACTCCCGGCAGTCGCAAGGTCCGACGCACTCAATTGCATTGTGAGTTGATTAGCGGTTGAGAAAGAAATGGTGTGTGCAACCCCGTTGAAAGTGGCAGTTGCAGCGGACACAAAGTTGGAACCCTTAATCGTTAGTGGTTGGGCTGCACTGCCAACGATGAATGAGGCAGGCGAGATAGACGCAATCACGGGTACAGGGTTCGTACTTACAGCGAAATTTAGCGAGTTGGACGTGCCACCATTGGGAGCCGGATTGCTAACTGCGACAGCGAAGGAACCGGCGGCGGCGAGATCGCTGGCGCTGAGTTGAATGGTCAGTTGAGAAGCGCTCACCAATGTGGCAGGGTGGGCGACTCCGTTGTAGGTTACAGTGGAAGCCGATATGAGGCCCGAACCGTTGATGATCAGAGATTGGGCGGCGCTCCCCACGGCAAGGGAAGAAGGTGACAACGATATGATCGCAGGAACTGGATTGCCGATGGCGAATGACGCGGAATTTGAGACGCCGCCACCTGGCGTTGGATTGGTGACGATGACCGCAAAACTCCCGGCGGTGGCCAAGTCCGCAGTGCCGAGTTGGATTGTCAGTTGAGTATTGCCTAGAAAAGTCGCTGCGTGCGCCACGCCGTTGTAAGTGACTCTTGAGCCAGCAATGAATCCCGATCCGTTGATGGTAAGAGTTTGTGCAGAGCCTCCTACGAGTGCCGAAGCCGGCGATAGGGAACTGATCGCGGGAACCGGGTTATTGACGGCCAAACTCACGGTATTCGACGCACCGCCGCCCGGCGCCGGGTTTGTGACGACAACAGGGAAGCTTCCTGCCACTGACAAGTCTGCAGCGGTGAGCTGAATGGCCAATTCACCAGAGTTCACGAGCGTGGCCCCGCGAGCACTTCCGTTGTAACTCACAGTCGCGCCCGTTACGAAGTTTGATCCATTGACGGTCAGCACTTGTGCCGAGCTTCCAGCTAGTACGGAAGCGGGGGATAAAGATTGGATCGAGGGCACTGGAGCATTGCTGCTCGCGGTGAAGTCAAACGTTTGCGGAGAACCGCTTGTATTTACGGTTACTGTTTGGGAGGGCGGATTAAAGAAGACTCCTGAGATCGTCGGAGTGATCGTGAAGGTACCGTTTGCAAAGAGAAACAGCGTGTATTTTCCATTGGAATCAGCAGTAACCGTGTCGACCGTTCCGGCGGTGCCGGTAACCGTCACTGTAGCTCCAGCATTCTGTAATGCTGGACTGAGAGTGCCCGATATGGTTTGAGCAGGTCCCGCTATGCCAGTCATCGACAGGGCGACGGTCGCTGTCGAAGGATTGGCATTGCTACCAACGGAAATGGTTGCGCTGACAGCGCCTGCTGTTGTCGGGAGCGCTTGAACTGTAATCGAGGCGCTTTGACCCGCTGCAATTGTGATCGGAACGGATGGCGGTTGCACCAGGGAGAACCCTGCGCCGCTGATCGTAAGGTTGTTGACGGTAACGCTGGTAGCGCTTGAAGAAGGGTTCGTGAAAGTCAGTGTCTGCGAAGCGCTGGTGCTGAGTGGCACGTTTCCGAACTGAACGTTCGCCTCATTTATTACCAATAAGGGGTTTTGCCCTGTGCCAACGACGGCGCTCGTGCTTCCGCAGTTGCTGGTGATCAATGCCAGGAAAACAATGGCAATTGAGATGAGCAGTTTGCGTGGGCCGCTCATTTGTTTCTTCCATTCCTGCATTAGTTGCCCTCAAGCACGGAAATTGCTGGAAGAGTCAGATCAAGCGTCTGCGGCTCCTCAACTGCTTGAACTCTGAATCCACGCCGAGAATAGCAGAGTCGAAATCGGTGTTGGAGTGCCGTTGGATGCTGAACTTTCGTCGGTACGCGGGATCCTTAAGTTACTTAAGGCTAAAGCACTTAGCGAAAGCAGCAGGTAGTCGCAGGATTCTGGGTGCAGACCGGCACGAGCAGTCTTTAGTTTTCAACCAACTGCTTACGAACCCAACGCGGGCGCTCGCGAGCAACGGTCTTGCAAAAGTTCGGCCGGCCATCGAAATCCTTGCGACTCGAGAAGTGCTTATCAGCTCGAGAACTGAAAATGCTCTTCTCTAAACGTTTGCCATCCCGCCGAGGGCCGGATCCTCCTTTTTGATGAGGCGTAGCAGGTCGCGCAATATTGACAGGCTGTCACACCGTCGTGCCAACCTGTCCAAAAAGTGGAAAGTTTGTTCACACTGTGAAAGGACTTTCACAGCGCTTCATTGGCATGGTGTTGTTCGGCCCCGCGGCGGGAAATGATTGGAGCTGAAAAAGTTGCTCCCCGCGTCTGGCGATTACGATTATCCCTTTGTATGCCTAGGCTTATGAATTTCTTCATAAAATTCGCAGCTCCGGGAAGGAATGGCTCACAACGTGCAAAAACTTGAGCAAGCAAATCAGTCCGAGCTCGTCACCAAATGGACCAAACCCAAGATTCTGCATACATGATTGCAAGCGAGCAGCATGATCGAGCGGCCAAGAAAACTCTGCCCGAAGAAACCATTTTCTTCGGAAAGTCAGAGCAGATGTTGGCGCTCAAGTCCAAGCTGAGGATTGTAGCAACCAGTAACTTGCCCGTTCTCGTCGAGGGAGAGAGTGGGACCGGCAAAGAGCTCATTGCACGACTGCTGCACCAATGGTCGCCCATGTCAGGCTCGCCATTTATTCAGGTAAGTTGTGCTGCAGTGCCCGGCAATTTTTTTGAAAGCGAAGTTTTAGACACCGGTAACCGATTTCACTCGAACCACGGACACATCAAAGAGCCGAGATCACTCGGGAACGGTGGCACACTTTATTTTGATGAAATTGGCGAACTCGAGTCCACATTGCAGGCTAAACTCTTGCAGTTTCTACAGGATGGTAATTTCACCAGACGCGGTGCGCACAGCAATGGCGCTGCTATTCGAATTGTGTGTTCTAGCGATAGCGACCTGGAGCGGCTCGTAGAGTCAGGCAGCTTCCGTAGAGATCTTTTTTATCGTATTAATGTCGTCAAACTCCACTTGCCTGCCCTCAGGGACCGGATTGTCGATCTCCCTGACTTATGCGCCTACTTTGTGCACATGTACAACGAGGAATTTAGTTGTAGTGCGCAACCGGTTCCACCAGAACTCATAAGCGCACTCCAGAAGTGCCAGTGGCTGGGCAACATACGGCAGCTGGCGAACCTTATGAAGAGATATGTGGTTCTTGATTCAGAGGACGTGCTTAGGAGTGAAATTGGCGAGAAGAAGCCGAACGGGCTTCTGGAGTTGTATAGCAATGCGTTTCTGTCGCTCCAGGATGCATCCCGGCAAGTGAAAAAGACCTTTGAGCGGCAGCAGATCTTGCGGGCCTTGGAAGCGAACCACTGGAATCGTAGACGCGCGGCAAAAGCACTAAACATCAGCTATCGCGCATTACTCTACAAGATCAAAGAGTGTCGCTTGGAGCTTCCAGCGTCGCATTAAGGGCGCTGCAAAAGTTAGTGTCGTCGACAATAAGGCGGCGGCGAGATGAGAAGTTCGAGATATTCCATTTTTCGGAAGTCACATCCTATGTGACTCAGAGGGCGAAGCTATGGGCAGTTTGCAAATTGTTCAGGATGTCGTAAGTTCCCAAGCCGACTCAAGTTTTTGGTATGCAGTACACGTAAGATCCAGGCACGAAAAAAGGATTGCAGCAGAACTGGAGCAAAAGGGAATCACAACATTCCTTCCCTTGCTTAGCGAAACTCGCAAATGGAGTGACCGGAACGTAAAGGTTGAGTTCCCCCTGTTTTCTTGTTACTTATTCGTGAATATAGCAGCGGCCCCAGAAACGCGAGTGTCAGTTCTCCGGACGTCGGGAGTGCTTACGTTCGTGGGAGGCAATCATCTCGAATCGCCCATCCCCACGCAGCAAATCGAGCAGATTCAGACCATTCTGGAAAAGAAGATCCCATTTACCACCCATCCGTATCTAGAAGTTGGACAGCGCGTGCGTATTTGCGGCGGGGCATTGGACGGAGTTGAGGGTGTGCTGAGCCGTTTTGGTGGAAATAACCGCCTCATCATTTCTGTTCAGACGATTCAGCGGTCGCTTTCGATCACCGTTGAGGGATACGACGTAGAGCCTCTTGAAGTAAAGCGCACGATGTACGTCTGACGGAAACCATTCCAAGCGACAAGGAATTAAGAAATGAATTCTTCGAGATTGGTATCGATAGCTTCGGTGTTTGTCTTAGGAGCAGCATCGCTAGCGCAAACTGCGGCTGCGAATTATTCGACTTCTGGCACGACAGAGGCCACCGGCAACACGGCGGTTGGCCAGAGTGTGCTCGGCGATTATGTGATTGGGAGCGAAGATGTGCTTGCGATCAACGTTTGGAAGGAGCCAGAGATCTCCAAGACGGTTCCAGTACGTCCGGATGGAAAGATCACTCTGCCGCTGATCGGCGACATTCAGGCCAGCGGCTTAACCACGGGGAAGCTCCAGGAAAACATTGCCATCGGCTTGCGCTCCTACGTTTCGAGTCCCGCGGTTACCGTCATAGTCCAGGAGGTCAAGAGTAAGAACTTCAACATCGTGGGACAAATCTCAAAACCCGGCTCCTATGCTTTGACCGAGCCGGTGACGGTACTTGATGCAATCGCCATTGGCGGAGGCCTCCGGGACTTTGCCAAAACGGGTCACATTTACGTCTTACGAGCAAACGCTGGTGGTAGTCCTGAAAAGCTGCCGTTCGACTACAAGCAAGTGATTAATGGAAAGAAGCTTACGCAGAACGTGCAACTTCGTCCAGGAGATACCGTCGTCATCCCGTAGCTGGTCTGCTATGCCAAAGCTTCTAATTGTCCTACTGTTGCTGAGCTCCGCTGTGCTGCAGAGTCAACAACCGATTAATCCCGCCGCCCTGGGCTCGGGCTCTATTACCACCGATGGCGCATCATCGCGAAATAACACCGTTGGTGTTGGCATGACAGTTGCCGGCGTCTTCGACGACAACGCCACGAATCCAATGAATACTGCTCAAGCCCTGTCGGATTATAGGTTTTCGGTGCAGCCACAACTAAGTCTGGACTTAGAACGGAGCCGATCGTCGTCTGTTCTCTCTTATTCTCCTGGATACACGTACAGCAGCAAAATCAGCGCTTACAACTCCGCCAGCCACGCGGCTAGTGCTGACGTCCGGTATGAACTGAGTAAACGACTGTCTTTGCACTTCATTAATGAATTTTGCTTAAGTACGAGTGCCTACGATAGTTTCAAAGCAAGTGCGGAACTGTCCAGCATCGGTATTCTGAATCGACCGAATGCGTCGGTGGTTGGCACAAACATTCGAAGCACGACTGAACAATCGCAATTAGATGTCGCTTACCAATT
Source organism: Terriglobales bacterium (assembly GCA_045808065.1). Taxonomy (GTDB): domain Bacteria; phylum Acidobacteriota; class Terriglobia; order Terriglobales; family Acidobacteriaceae; genus Gp1-AA112. Next base: position 10,996 of record JBJMGD010000009.1, read on the forward strand.
GGGACGACACACTTCAGTGGGTATCGGCGGCAGGGTCGCCGATCTCAATTACCAAACGCCTACGTTGAGCGTACCTGACAACTCTGTACTGCAACATAGCCGGGGCTGGACTGGAAATGCTTTCTACAGTCAACAGTTGACCGCAAGGTACTCCTTCGGGATCCAATACTCCGCCGAGACCTTGAATTCGCAAGCCCCAACTGGGCTATTTTCCTTGCTCTCTCATCAGGTGATCGGGTTCTTAAATGTGACTTTGAATCCCGTGGTATCCTTTTCCGTTTTCTTAGGGCCAGAGTTCGCGAATTTGGACAATTCGTATGTTCCCCTTGTTTTCACTTCTCACTCAACGCGTAAGTCACTGACCGGCGGAGGGATCTTCAACGTTCGGGGAAAGCGCAACGGTTTGAGCGCCTCGTTCGTCCAACAGATCAGCGATTCTGGGCTGAATGGAGCAGGCTCCTTGTTGGTGCGCACGGCCCAAGTGCAACTTAAGCATCAAATCGCAAACCGGGTCACTTTGAACACGTTTGGAACGTACATTTCCAACAATCAGCTTGATCCTCTGAGCCCGGTATTGCTGGCAGATTCGGCGTCGGCAGGGGTTACATTCACTAAGTCGATCACACCTCGCATAAGTGTGAACATCTCCGGAATGCGACAACAGATCATCGGAACGCCGGGCCAGGCTCTGTCGCAGTTTGCTCAACATAGTCACGATGTTGCGACTGTCTCGCTTTCATACACTTTCGTGCGGCCAATTGGAAGGTAGTGAACTCCAGAATGGAAAACTTTGAAGACAAATCGCCTGTTTCGCTTCACGGCTGCTGGCTGCGGCTCTGCCGTCATAGGTTGCTAGTTGCTGCCTCTGTCTTTGTTGGTTGGGCAATCATCACTGGTATCGCTTGGATTGTTCCGGCGAAGTACCGATCGGAAACACTCATTCTTATCGAGCAGCAACGAGTGCCTGAACACTACGTTGAACCTAATGTTGCTTTGGACATGCAACAGCGGTTGCAGAGTATGACTGAGCAAATTCTGAGCCGCACGAGGTTGATGGGAATTATCGATAAGTTTCATCTTTACAGTGGCAGCAACCATGCGGATCCGGATCGGCTGCTGGCCACCATGCGGATGGACATCGGCCTTGAATTGATCAAAGGAGAACGTCCTGATCAGATCTCAGCTTTTAAAATCTCCTATTCCGCCAATAATCCGGTCATTGCGCAACAAGTGACGAGCGAACTCACGTCCCTTTTCATCGAGGAAAACCTGCGGAATCGGGAACAGCTCTCGCAGGACACGACCACTTTCTTGGAATCGCAGCAGGATCAGGCGCGTAAGAGTCTGGACCAGCAGGAGGAGCGCCTGCGACAATTCAAGAACCGTTACATGGGGGAGTTGCCGGAACAAACCGCCACTAACCTGCAAATTCTCACCGGGCTACAGACAAGACTACAATCTGCTTCTGATGCACTCAATTCGGCACAACAGCAGAGGCTATATTTGCAGTCCTTGATTACGGAATATCAAAGTCTTCGACCTTCGGCCAAGGATGACGGCGGGAATTTGACAAACGGCGTTGACGATCTCGACAAAAAGTTGGAGCGACTCAAGTCGCAACTTTCCGAGTTGAATGCAAAATACACCCCGAAGCATCCGGACATTATTCGGCTACAGCAGGAAATTGCGGCGACAGAGAGGTCGAAGGAAGCGAGCGAAGTAAAAACTTCCAAATCCGATCCCGGCAACGTGATCGCAAGACCGATAACAAGAGACGCTCAGTCGGCGGCGACGATGGCCCAAGTCGAGAGCCAGTTGAAGGCGAGCGATTTCGAGATTGCCAATAGGAAAACAGAAATCAAGAAAATCGAAACCGACATTGATGCCTATCAAAGCCGGCTAAACCTCACGCCAGCGCGCGAGCAGGAGTTGGCGGCGATCACTCGGGATCACGAGCAGTCCAGAACCAATTATGAATCTTTGCTGGCGAAAAAAAATCAGTCAGCCATGGCCACCGATCTGGAGAAGAGGCAGCAGGGCGAGCAATTTCGAATGATCGACCCGCCGAGCATGCCGCAAAAACCATATTTCCCCAATCGTCTTCAGTTCAGCCTTGGAGGCCTCACTTTCGGTCTAGCCTTCGGATTGGCTCTAATTGCACTGATTGAATTTGCAAAGCCCCGTGTATACGGTGAAGAGGAGCTTAAGGCAATTGTCAAGGCCCCCCTTTTGCTGGTGACGATTCCTCCTCTGCCGACGGCCAACGAAAAATTCAGGGCCGCGCGCTATCGCGTTCTGGAGGTGGCGATGCTTGCCGCCATGCTGGCGATCATCCCTGCGATCACCTTCCTCATCTATCGCAAAGGCTGATCAACACATGTATAAGGACTTTTACGGGTTCTCGCGGAACCCTTTCGAGATTACTCCGGACCCGAAGTTTTTTTTCGGGACCACCAGTCATAATGAGGCCTTGGCTAGCCTCTGCTATGGAATCGACCGGCGAAAAGGTTTCATTGTCATTACAGGCGAGGTTGGAACCGGCAAAACCCTGCTCGCCCGGTGTCTCTTCGAAGGCTTAAAGCAAAAGAAGGTCCCGTTCGCTTACATCTTCAATCCCTTGCTGCCGGCGCTCGAGTTTCTCCAATACGCTGCCACCGACATGGGAGTGTCTTTGGCGGGTGTTACTAAGAGTGAATTGCTGGCGGACCTGAATCGATTCTTGATTGCGCAGTTTGACCGCAAATCGACGGCGGCTTTGATTGTCGATGAAGCTCAGTTGCTGAGTTGGGATCTGCTGGAAGAGATTCGTCTGCTTACGAACTTGGAGACCTCCCGGCAAAAGCTCTTGCAGATCGTTTTGATCGGCCAGCCTGAGCTGGATGAGAAGCTTGAGTCCCAGAACCTGCGGCAGCTTAAGCAACGAATTGCGTTGCGTTGCCGGCTGGAGCCTTTGTCGTTCGCAGAAGCGAGAAAGTACATTTGCTTACGGCTGTTCATGGCAGGCGCCAAGCACCAGAATATTTTCTCAGATTCTGCCATCGATCGCATTTATCAATACGCAAACGGTGTCCCCCGAGTGATCAATACGCTTTGCGAGGCTGCGCTGATTGGGGGCTTTGCAATGAAGGTCGCTCAGGTCTCGCCCGAATTGATCGACGAAGTGGCAACAGACTTTCGTTTGGCTGCGCCAGCAGTGGCGGTCTGAAAGATTGAGATAGATGAGTCGCATTTTTGAAGCATTACAACACGGAAACCCGGAATTGATCCGCACCAGCGGTCCGGAAGCCGAGATCCCGCAAGACTTTTCGAGCCTGGTCGATGCCCTCGGAGGGGAGTCGGCCAGCCTGGAAGAGACTAAGGTATTTCGTATTTCCGAGTCTCCAACGGACAGGCTAGTTGCGTGGATCGAACCCAATTGTCTTGCGGCGGAGAACTTTCGCGTGCTGTCGGCTCGCCTCAGACATGCCCGCCAGCGGCGGCCTTTGAAACGGGTTTTGGTTACGAGCGCTGTACGAGGAGACGGGAAGAGTTTGGTCAGCGCCAATCTTGCAATTGCTTTAGCTACTCACGGAGAGCGAACACTGTTGCTGGAAGGCGATCTTCATCGGCCCTCCCTCTCGGCGACTTTTTCGGTCCATGGCTCGCGCGGTTTCGCAACTTGGCACGAGGAGCCCCTCGCCTTGTCGAGCTTGCTCTATCGCGCCGATGGTCTTCCGTTATGGTTTTTGCCAGCCGGAGAGTGCCGGCAACAGCCGCTAACGCTCATTCAGTCAGCGAAGACATCCGAATTGCTCCAGCGGCTGTCCAACACTTTCTCCTGGATCGTCATCGATTCGCCGCCTCTCCTATCTCTGGCGGATTCAGGAATCTGGGCGACGACTTGCGATGCAGTAATTTTGCTTGCCCGCCACGGGCTTACGCCCAAGAACGCGTTGCTTGACTCTTTGAAGTCGATCGATGTCTCCAAGCTGTTTGCGCTGGTCATGAATGATGCTGAGTCAAGCGTGGAAAACTACTACAACTCGTACCACTCGCCGAATACTGGTAAGAAAAAGGCAGTTGGAAACGCAGGGGACTAGCAAGTATCGGATTCAGGAATATCTTCCCTGCCGAGTATTAAGACCAGATCTCTCTTGACCTAAAATGAATGGGGAAAAGGCGATTTTTCAACTCGCAGTGACTTTGCTGCTGCTCGCTTGCACGTTGACAGGGTGCTCTCGCGATCCCAAAGTGTCGCGCGACCAGTTTTTGCTTAGCGGACAGCAATACTTCGACAAAGGAAAGGTTGACGCCGCGGCCATCCAGTTTCGCCGGGCCGTGCAGATAGACTCGCGGTACGGCGAGAGTTACTACCGCCTGGCGCTTGTGCAGCTGAGTCTACGGCAATGGCGAGACGCATATAAGTCCCTGAACAAGGCGCTTGAACTTGATCCTGCGCACGTACCGGCCCGCCTAGAGCTGGCCAATCTTAAATTGGCAGCGCGACAGATCTCGGACGCTCGATCAGAGGCGCAAATGGTCTTGCATCAGGATCCCAATAATCTTAAAGGACAGCTGCTCTTGGGGCGAATCTCTCTGGTGGAGAAAGACTACAAGCAAGCGCTCCTACACTTCAAGGAGAGCCAGAGAATTGCTCCAAAGAATCCAGTCTCATTCGGCGAGGCTGGCGACATCTACCTGACGATGAACAAGTTTCCCGATGCGAAAGAGAGCTTCGAGGAGGCTATATCCCTGGATGCTAACTATGTACCCGCATACTTAGACCTAGCGCAGATCTATCGAGTTCAAGGAAATACCAAGGAGCAGTTAGGAACTCTGCAAAACGCTGTTAGAAATAATCCTAAGCAAGTTACTCCGTACCTGGCGCTTGCGAATACTTATCTCCAGCTCGGGCAAAGGAACCAAGTAACGGAGGTCTTTTCACAATTCCTCAAGGCAACGGGGGATGCGCCCGAATCCCTGCTCGCAATTGGAGAGTTTTATCTAGCTAGTGGGGACCTCCCGCATTCGGAAGCGGCATTGACGGAGGCACTGGGCAAGGACTCGCACAATAACTCTATACGCCGGCGTTTGATTGAATTAGCTCTCACTCAGCACGATTTGGACAAAGCAGAAAAGCTTGATGACGAATTGTTGAAGAGTGAACCCAAAGATTCGGCAGGCCGAATGTTCAAGGCCCGGCTCCAGTTCGAGCGCGGCGCAAAGGCAACAGCGGTCACCACCTTGGAGCAACTCGTGCATGATTTTCCAGAGATCGCATTGCCTCACTTCTACCTGGGTTTAGCGTACGCTGGGGAAGGCGAGGAGAACCGTGCGATTGCTGCGATGAATGACACGGTGGAGCATGACTCCAACTTCATTTGGGCGCACGTTGCTATGGGTGAGCTCCATTTGAATCAGGGCAGTCCGAAGCTCGCGCTTGAATCCGCGAACCGCGCCCTCCAACTCAGCCCCAACTTCCTCCCGGCGATCATTTTGCAATCGAACGCCTACATGCAGATTGGCGATTTCAGTACTGCGAGGGCGGGACTTGACAAGATGTTAGAGGCCCAACCAAACAACCCAATATTGCTGGAGCGTCTGGCCGTATGTGACATCAATCAGAAGCAATTCGCACGAGCAGAGCAACGCCTCGAAGCGGCTTTGGCGGCTCAGTCGGGCTATGCGCAACCTCTTGTGGATCTGATCCAGGTTTACAACCGGCAGAACCGCTCGGCGAAAATCATTTCTCGCCTGCAGCAGCAAGTTAGACAAGCACCCAGCGAGGCTACTCTTCATGAACTTCTCGGAAGCGCGTACCTCGCACAAACCGATTCCAGGAACGCACAGCAAGAGTTCGAAGCGGCGCTGAAGTTGAATCCTGATTCCACGATCTCTAATCTGCAATTGGCACGAATCCTAGCTGCTGAGAACCGTGTTCCTGAAGCAGTTCGGATCGTTGAGCAGATTGTTCAGAAGCATCCCGATTGTTTTGCTGGATGGCTTCTTCTGGGTGGCCTGTATGAACAGTCTGGCAACGTGTCGCTGGCTGAGCAGACATATCAGGACGCGTTACGCAAAGATGGAGACTTCGTTCCAGCACTGAACAATTTGGCATGGCTGCTTTGCGAAAACGGCGGAAATCTGGATATGGCACTTAGTTTGGCTGAGCACGCCAAAGCGAAACTGCCCAATGACGCTACCATTTCCGATACATTGGCCTGGATCCAGTTTCGTAAAGGATTGTACATATCGGCGCTGGACCGGTTTCGCGAGCTCACCGAAACGCATCCGCAAAATCCGGTATACCGGTACCACCTTGGAATGACTCTGCTGAAACTAGGCAAAGATGAGGAAGGCCGGCAATCCCTGTCTCGCGCGCTTTCCTCACACTTGGGTGGCGATTACGCCGCCGCAGCAAAGTCGGCGCTGGCGAAGGTGAATTAGGCGTTAGCTTCTTCAGTCGCTCACCCACATGTTAGTTAAGGAAGTTCTTTGGGATGACTGTGCAAAGCTTTGCGAACGAGAGCTGACAAGAACTTCCCAGCATCCATCCGTACCGCACCAACGTAGATAAAATACAGTGTTTTCATAGGTTTAGTCGAAACTCTCCCACGCGTTTCCATCCACAAAAGCTTCCATTATTTGGCCTACAAATTGCTCCAAATAGCAAGCGACAGGCAATCCGGCAAGCGATTCCGAAATCAGCTCTTGAGAAGTGCAATGGGGCGAAGTTTGGACAGGATTGACGGGGTAGAGCTTCTTAAATGGCAACGATTCCCATAACTGACGACAGCATGGTGATGTCCGCGAGCGTTGAGCGCGACTTGGCGCGCATTATGCCGACCTGCAGTCGCCATGTTGCAGTTCTCGAGCAAATGCACTTCCTCCATACGCTTTGCCGAGAACGAAAACGAAGCGAGCGTTCAGGAAGACCGCTGCTGCTAATGACGATCTCCGCAGCCAAGGGTGTCAGCAAGAAGAAGGCAAAACTGCTTGCCTCACTTAGACATGCCATTGCGGTTTCCATCAGAGATACAGATGTCCTGGGTTGGTACGAGCAAGATCGGATCCTGGCTGTTCTATTTACTGAGATTGGGCTAGGCGACGAGAACGTGCCGCTTATCGCCTCGAAATTGGAGTCGGGTTTGCAAGCTGCAATCGGCAGCCAGCTTCCATCACTCGACATAAGTTTTCGCGTTTTCCCGGACCAGGATGATTCGCCCAGAGACGAGGACCTTAGGAAGCTTTGGTTTTACCCCGATTCTCAAGGACACTTAGACTCTCGAACGGCGTCCCGCGTGGTCAAGCGTGGCATTGACATTTTGGGTAGTCTCCTGCTGTTGGCGTTGCTCCTGCCGGTGTTTCTGGCTATTTCTGTGTTGATCAAGATGACTTCTGAGGGCCCTGTACTGTTCCGGCACGACCGAATTGGACGGCATGGCAGGAGCTTTACATTTCTAAAGTTCCGCTCGATGTATAGCAACAATGATTCAACAATTCATCAAGAGTACGTAGCTCGATTGATCGATGGAAAAGCCAAGCGTTCTCAGGCCGGAGAAGGTCCTGGTGTTTACAAACTCACAGACGATCCACGCGTCACCGCGCTCGGACGATTCCTCCGCAAGACAAGTCTGGACGAGTTACCGCAGCTCCTGAATGTGCTGCGCGGTGAAATGTCGTTGGTGGGTCCTCGTCCCCCGCTAGCGTACGAATATCAGAGATACAGTGCCTGGCACCGGCGACGGGTCCTTGACGTGAAGCCGGGGATTACGGGATTGTGGCAAGTCATCGGAAGATCGAGGACCACCTTCGACGATATGGTTCGATTAGATCTTATTTATGCAAGGGATTGGTCCATCTGGATGGACGTGAAGATACTCTGCAAGACGCCGAATGCGGTATTTCGTGCGGATGGAGCGTACTAAGTTTTTTGCGGCATGAACGAAGCAACTTCTGTTGTTCCAGTTAGAGTGGAGAAAAGGATTAATAAATGATTCGAGTAGGCGTGATTGGTTACGGATATTGGGGTCCAAACATCGTCCGCAACTTTCAGAAGATTGACGGCGCTCGCGTTGAGATGATTTGCGATAAAAGCCCGGACATGCTGAAGCGAGTGCAAAAGGCCCATCCGGAAGTGAAAGTAACCTCTGATTCAAACGAAGTGCTCAGCTCAAAGCACATCGATGCGGTCGCCATCGTGACCCCCGTCTGGACCCACTTTCAGCTGGCAAAAGCCGCACTCGAAAACGGAAAGCATGTCTTCGTCGAGAAGCCCTTCACGTCCAATTCGTCACAGGCTGAAGAGTTGATCGATTTGGCCGAACGAAAGCGCCTGACGATCATGGTGGACCACACATTCTTGTTCACTGGCGCCGTGACAAAGATTCGCCAATTAATCGACGATCAGGCGCTGGGCCGCCTCTACTACTACGACTCGACACGTGTGAATCTCGGTCTCTTCCAGCATGATGTGAACGTGATTTGGGACTTGGCTCCTCATGACCTTTCCATCATGGACTATCTGTTGGGGAGCGAAGCGGAAGCTGTGTCGGCAACAGGTCAGCGGCATTTGAATGGCCACGAAGATATAGCGTTTCTGACCGTCTACTTCCCGGAAAACGTGATCGCGCATATTAACGTGAACTGGCTGTCACCCGTCAAAGTGAGAACCACCCTAATCGGCGGCGAAAAGAAGATGGTTGTCTGGAATGATCTGGAAGCCGATGAAAAGGTACGGGTCTATGACAAAGGCGTCGATATCCGCACGCGCGAAGGAGTCTATGAGGCGCTTGTAAGTTACCGCTCCGGCGATATGTGGGCTCCGCAAGTACAGCAGGTGGAGGCGCTCAAAAGCGAGCTGGACCACTTTGTAGATTGCATTACTCGCAACGCACGACCGATCAATGACGGCTATGCAGGATTGCGCGTAGTGAAGATGCTTGAGGCGGCCAATCAATCCCTGAAAAAGAGGGGTGACATCGTGAAACTCTCCGATCAGAGCTGGCCAACTGTTGCTTCGGTTCCTGCCGCGATGAAGAACGAGGCAGTCATCGTCATGCGGGCTGGCGCTTAGTCGCGAATGGAGGAAGCGCGCGTTTCGTGCGCACTTCCTCGCCTATCTTTGCCCAAACCTCCTCTGTCGAAAAAAGCGATGTGTGCTCGGTAGTTACAGAGAACATCGCAGGATCCGTTTCTTGCCCTTTCCGCAATCGTCGGGATTCAGTAGTTTCGAGTTCGCAAGCCGACGACCGCAGAATTGAGTTCGCGGCTACGTAGCTCTCAATTTCTTCGTGCTTGCGAGAAATGCGCGCGACCGCCATCGGAGTTCATCGTCGAGTCGCATTGTTTGCGCCCCAGCACTGAACGAATTCCAAGCAATCCCGGGAAATGCCCAAAGTTAACTCATCCGAATATATTGTCCGGCTCGGTGCGCGGATGATCAAGCTGTTCCTGACTAATCACTTTTTTAGAGGATCTTTTCTGAGGGGAAGTTAGACCCTTAATTGCTTAACTTCAGTATTACATGGAGAGGTAAGAGTCGAACCTATGGATAAGTTCTTGTCTATTGCGGCCAGCGTAGTTTTGGGTAAAGACGTAAAACTTTCTAATTTCATCAACCTGTATGGCTGTGAAATTGGAGACGAAACCAAGATCGGTGCTTTTGTGGAGATTCAAAAAAAAGCCAGCATTGGCAAACGGTGCAAGATCTCCAGTCATACGTTTATCTGCGAGGGGGTCACAATTGAAGACAATGTATTCGTGGGGCACAGTGTAACTTTCGTCAACGACAGCTACCCCAGGGCGACTACCATCGACGGTGACGTTCAAACTGAGAAAGACTGGAAAGTGGAACAGACCGTCGTGCGCAAGGGAGCCTCGATCGGGTCCGGATCCACTATTCTGGCGAACCTCACGATCGGCGAGAATGCCATCGTTGGTGCGGGCAGCGTTGTCACCCGAGATGTGCCCGCCAACAGTATCGTCATAGGAAATCCGGCGCGCGTACGGCGTTATATCGATTCAAAAGCATCACGAAAGGATGTCTTAGTCGCAAATGGCCAATAACAGCATTCCCTTCCTCGATCTTATTACTCCTCATAAACAACTGGAAGACGAGCTCGTTTCAGTTTGCCAAACAGTGTTTCGGACCTCCGGCTTTATTGGCGGACCTATGGTGGAACAGTTCGAGCTCGAATTTGCTCAGTTCTGTGGAGCGAAACATGCAATCGGTGTAAGCAACGGCACGGACGCACTAATGTTGGCATTAACGGCTGCCGGAATCAAACCGGGAGAAGCCGTGATTACCGTGCCGAATACGTTTATCGCGACGGTTGAGGCTATTTCTCACGCAGGCGCGGCCGCCAAGTTCGTTGATGTAGACCCGCGGACTTACAATATGGATCCGGAGAAATTACGTGAGTTTCTTGAGACGAAATGCGTTAGCGATGGCACCGGCCGGCTCGTCACCCGCGATGACCACCGTCAAGTGACCGCCGTGATTCCCGTTCATTTGTATGGGCAAATGGCGGACATGGATCCAATCTGCGCGCTCGCCGCTAAGTACGGACTGATCGTGATTGAAGACGCCTGCCAGGCACACGGCGCCGAGTATTACTCGAACAAGCAGGGAAAGTGGTTAAAGGCTGGTTCGGTGGGGACGGCCGCCGCTTTCAGTTTCTATCCTGGTAAGAACCTTGGTGCCTGTGGAGAAGGCGGCGCTGTCACAACAAACGATCCAAATGTTGCCGCCACAGTCAAGATGCTTCGCGATCACGGCCAGGCAAAGAAGTATTATCACGATATCGAGGGCTACAATGGCCGGCTAGACGCCTTGCAAGCCGGCCTGCTCGCTGTAAAGCTGAAACACCTCGAACGGTGGAATGAACAACGACGCACCCACGCAAAGACTTATAACCAATCTTTTGTCTCCGCTGGGAGCTCAATTGTTCCGCCTTACGAACCCACGTGGAGTAAAGCTGTCTATCATTTGTACGTAGTTGAGGTAGATGACCGGGAGGCAGTTCAGAGATTCCTAGGAGAAAGAAATGTCGGAACGGGAATCCATTATCCAATCCCGTTGCACCTGCAGAAGGCGTACGCAGCTTTACCTTACAAAAAAGGCGATTTTCCGGTGGCCGAAGTGGCCGCCGCCAAGATACTTTCTCTCCCGATGTTCCCGCAGCTCATGCCGGAGCAATTGGACCGAGTGGTCGAAGCTTTGACCGAGTGTCTCCAGTCTGGTGCGTACGCGGCTGCTTCAACGCGCGGTTAAGCAGCACACCTGCGTCGCGATTGATGTTCTGTTGGGACCATGCCTCAGCAATCTCAAGTCAGAGATTGCTTAAGGAAGATTTTTCCTTGCGCTGCTTAGCAGCATCTTTAGGAGATTTGGATTGTGAGTAATCGACAAAAAGTCGTAGTTGTGGGAATGGGCGAAGTGGGAAAGCCTCTTCTCGAATTATTGTCTAAGAGCCACGACGTAATTGGCGTTGATATCACGCCTCCCCAGCAGCTTCCGGATCGAGTTGACGTGCTGCATATCTGCTATCCGTTCGAGATCAAGGACTTCCTCGGGGAATCGGAGCGCTACATCAACCTGTTCCAGCCTGAAATCACGATCATCAACAGCACGGTCGCTGTCGGGACCACTCGGGCAGTTGCGGAACGCACATCGGCTGCTGTGGTGAATAGTCCGGTGCGCGGCAAGCACGTCCGCATGCTTGAGGATATGGGCAAGTACAGTAAATTCGTTGGCGCATTGGATGCTCCTGCCGCGCGCAAAGCAGCGGAACACTTCGCGTCCGCGGGCTTGAAAACTACTGTTCTTTCATGTCCGGAAGCGACGGAACTGGCGAAACTGACGGAAACCACTTACTTCGGAGTGATGATCGCTTGGGCTCAAGAGGTCGAGAGATATTGCGATAAAGTGAGAGCAGATTACAGCGAGGTTACTTCGTTTTACGACGAGATTAAGTTCTTTCCGTCAATCAAATATTTTCCTGGAGTGATTGGTGGCCACTGCGTGATGCCGAATATAGAAATTCTGAGCAAGCTCGACTCTTCACCCATGCTTACTGCTATCAAGTCTTCGAATTGCGCTAAGATAAATCGAGATGCGCAACTCGCGGGCGGTAAGGCAGCAAGTGCATCTCTGAAGAAGTAGTCACGGCAGCAGTAGTAGATATGTTCGACGGCGATCCCATTTCTGAACTGCAGATAACCCCCATGAGATCAACCATGCACGTCAATATGGCAGCACCTCTTACGCAACTTAACGAAACTTCGGTCGAACAGAACCAACTTCCGTCGCGCCGTTTGCAACTCGCGGGAAAACATGCTGCCATCGTGTGCTTCTCTCCGTATCCAGCCGATCCGCGCCCGAGCAGGGCAGCAGAGGCGCTTGTTAGGGAAGGAATGAGTGTTGATTACGTATGTCTTGGTGACGAGAAGCACCCCGCGCGAGAGATGGCGAATGGCATCAATGTCTTCCGTTTACCCATTAGACATCGGCGGGGTGGAAAACTTGCATACATATATCAGTATCTCGCATTTATCGTAGCTTCCTCCATTATCCTTGCGCGACGCACACTCGGCAGGCGCTACGATCTGGTTTACATCAATAACATGCCGGATGTGCTGGTCGTGAGCGCCTTGATACCTAAGCTCTTCGGAGCGAAAGTGATTCTCGATCTTCACGATCCGATGCCCGAGCTGATGACCACAATCTTCGGGCTTAAGGAGCAAGCCTTCAGCGTGCGTCTGATCAAGTACCTGGAGCGGTGGAGCATGGCCCGGGCTGATCTGGTCATAACCGTGAACGCTGCATGCGAGCGAATCTTCGCTTCGCGCAGTTGTTCTCGCGAGAAGATCCAAGTCATCATGAACTCGCCGGACGAAGAGATTTTCCCATTTGGTCCAGTTCAGAGGTATGCGAAGCGGGATCTACGCCAGCGATTCGTTGTCATGTACCACGGCGCCCTGGTTGAACGGAACGGTGTGGATGTCGCCGTCAATGCTTTCGTACATCTTAGGGACAGAATTCCTAACGCGGAACTCAGGATTTATGGAGCGAAAAGTGATTTTCTCGAACGTGTCTTGGAGAACGGCAAGCGGCAAGGTCTCCATGAATCGGTTCGGCACTTCGGACCCAAACGCCTGGAACAAATTGTCGATGCGATCAGGGAATGCGATCTTGGAGTGATACCCAATCAGCGAAACGCCTTTACAGACATAAATACGCCGACTCGCATATTTGAATATCTCTCTCTAGGCAAGCCCGTGATTGCACCGCGCACTCAGGGAATCACTGATTACTTCAACAAAGAATCACTCCTGATGTTCGAGCCTGGAAACTCCGAAGAACTAGCTAGAAAAATCGAACATGCCTATCTTCATTACGACGAAACGCTCGACATAGTCGAACGCGGACAACACGTGTACCTGAAAAACTCATGGCGCCGCCAGAGACAGGCGCTGATTGGGCAGGCGGTGCGACTGCTCGATCTCGACTCCGCCCCATGATCGGGGTAATGGCCAGACCTGAAGAGCACGCGGCCATCTGCGAGTTCTTTGAATTGTTCAAGACGCCCTGGGAGTTTCACCGAAGCGGATCGTCCTACGACGTGTTGTTGTGTTCCACGGATGAGGATACCAGTCGAATCAATGCGCAGCTCGTGTTGTTATATCAGGGAGCTGGAAACGACGATGCTGCACTAGATACTCTGCGTAACTCCGGGTTTGCGAACTCTCGGACATTACTTCACAAGGACTTCGAGCTTCCAATCTATTCGCCAATAGCTACATTTCCTAGCCGGCCGGAACCGATGTTGATTCAGAAGGAAACGAATCGCACCGCTGCATATCTTTCGAACGAGCAAGGACGATCCGTCGCACATCTGGGATACAACCTGTTCGCCGAAGTAGCTTTTCTACTCACACTGGGCCAACCGTGCTGCAACGCTTCGACTCCTACTCTTGAACTTCACATCCGGTTATTGCGGCAGTTGATTGTCGAGAGCGGAGTGAACCTAGCGGAGATTCCACCGGTGCCGCAGGGCTACAGGTTCATCGTTTGCTTGACGCACGACGTCGACCATCCCTCGATTCGATACCACAAACTGGATCGCACTATGCTCGGCTTTCTCTACCGAGCCACCATCGGATCAGCATTGAATGTCCTGCGCGGGCGAGCAACGCTCAAACAGATGTTGCAAAACTGGGGCGCGGCGTTCAGACTCCCGTTAGTTTTCGTTAATTGGGCTCGAGATTTCTGGCTCGAATTTGTTCGCTATACGACCTTGGAGAACGGATTACCTTCATCCTTCTTTGTAATTCCATTTAGCGGCCGGTCGGGCCGTACACGCGCAGGCGCCGCTCCGCGACATCGTGCTGCCGGCTATGGCGCTGCCGACATCGCGCCATATATCAGGCAGCTGAAGACCGCAGGCTGTGAAATTGGACTACATGGCATCGATGCGTGGATCGATAGTTCTAGTGGCATAGAGGAGTTGCGGGAGATCAAGGCGATTACCGGCACAGAAGAAATCGGCGTACGGATGCACTGGCTTTATTTCGATGAGAATTCGCCGGTCACCCTTGAGAATGCCGGAGTCAATTATGATTCCACCGTTGGTTATAACAACCAAGTAGGGTATCGCGCGGGCACAACACAGGTTTACAAACCCCTGCAGGCGCAACGCTTACTCGAGTTGCCGCTGCACGTCATGGATACCGCATTGTTTTATCCCGCCCATCTACATTTGACGACGGAAGAAGCTGGTCGGCGGATCCGGAAGCTCGTTGACAATGCAGCCGACTTGGGCGGATGCCTGACGGTAAACTGGCACGATCGAAGTATCGCTCCCGAACGTTTGTGGCAGCAACCGTATCTCGATCTGATTGACGAGGCGCAAGCCAAAGGTGCCTGGTTTGCTACGGCGACTCAGGCCGTTTCCTGGTTTCGCAAGCGCCGAGAAACGAAGTTTGAGTTTGATTCCACGGTAGTAGAACGTGTGAAGCTGAGAGAGCCCACTTCTACCATTGGCGATCTTCCCGCCCTAAGCCTCCGGATACACGCCGGTCCGAAGAGCCAGAATGCCCGGGTGACTGGGGAAGGGTTTAACGCATCGACGCCCTGCACCACGCAATGAACAACGGGATGAGATAATGCCTCCTGCCCTTGCGACCGCCAGCTGTCTAGTGCTGATCGCGTTCCTTTTCTGGCTCGATCGGGACTCATCTATCCGTACTTCGGGAGCATTATGGCTACCGATAATTTGGCTGACACTGGCGTGTTCCAGATCGGTTTCCATGTGGTTGCAGCTGGGAGCTCCGATCAGCTCAGCCAATCAGGTTTCGGAAGGCAATCCGGTAGACCGCGTGGTTTATTCGGCTTTGCTGGCCGCTGGATTCATTGTCCTGGTCCAACGCAGGGAACGACTCAAAGGCTTCTTCAAAGCCAATTGGGCAGTCATTCTCTTTTTCGTCTACTGCGGCATTAGCATTGTTTGGTCCGATTACCCGGAAGTAGCCATAAAAAGGTGGCCCAAAGCAATCGGTGATCTGATTATGGTGCTCGTTGTACTCAGCGACGCCAATCCGGTTGGAGCGTTGAAAAGGTTATTTGCTCGTATCGGATATCTTCTGATTCCGCTCTCGATTCTAATTACCAAGTATTATCCGGCCTTAGGAATGCTATATGGTCCATGGGGAGGAAAACCGGAATACACGGGAGTGACGACAAACAAGAACACTCTTGGAATGATTTGTTTGATCTTCGGATTGGGATCCCTTTGGCGTCTGATCCACGCCTATGGTGACCGAGAAACTTCAGGCCGCGCTCGGCGCTTCGTCGCGCAGGTCTTAGTTTTGCTCATGGTAGTTTGGCTGTTTCACACGGCTGACTCTATGACCTCGCAGAACAGTTTCGTTATGGGAAGCGTTTTGCTGCTGGCCGCTAGCACCAGCGCAGCCCACAGAAAACCTGTTCTTATACATTTGCTAATCCTCTTCATGCTGATTGGAACCATATCTGTCTTATTTCTCGGCGTAAGTCCTGACGCGCTAAAGACCATCGGCCGAGACCCAACGTTTACCGGCCGTACGGAAGTCTGGGGAGTACTGCTGAAATTCGTGAAACACCCACTCGTGGGCACAGGCTTCGAGAGTTTTTGGCTGGGCCGACGACTAGCAACGATCTGGGACATCTATTGGTGGCGTCCGAACGAAGCCCATAATGGATATCTCGAGATATTCTTGAACTTAGGGTGGATTGGAATCTCCGGACTTATCGTCGTGTTGGCCGTCGGTTACAAGAGCGTTGTTCGTCGTTGGCGAATGAACATTCCTGCAGGCAATCTATTTTTGGTTTACTTTTTTATCAGCCTACTATTCAATCTTACTGAGGCTGCGTACTTCAGAATGTTAGCGCCAGTGTGGATATCCTTTCTACTGGCTGTTACGACCGTCCCGCTAAGCACAATGGGAACTTTCTCGAAAGCGACTGAACGCCCTAGCAGACGCTTAGAGCAGGAACAACCAGCGCTGACTTTTGCCCTTTAAGCAGTACAAGACTCATTCTCTCTTAATCCGCTGAACTGGCCTCAAGTGCCCTACTTCTTATTGGACTCCGATGATGACTGAGCGGCAAAGGGCTGTTATTCCAACATCGCGGTCAAAGTGTCGAGTGGCTTTGCTCACAGGGGGGTTCGATAAACCTTATGTATATGGTCTGGTAACAGCCTTGGGCGCGAGGCAAATTCCTATGGACGTAATCGGAAGCAATGACATATTTGATTCGCGGTTTTCTCAGTTTGCAGGCGTCGCTTTATTTGACTTCCGACGTCGGACCATCCCAGTCGGATTTGCCGGGAAGTTGTCAAAGCTTCTAATGTATTACATTCGACTGATTGGTTACGCAGCCACTTGCGACGCAAGCACTTTTCACATTTTGTGGAACAACAAGTTCGAGTTGTTCGATCGTGTCGCGTTGATGCTGTACTACAAGCTGTTGCGTAAGAAGATAGTATTCACCGCTCACAATGTAAACGCTGGCCAGCGTGACGGGAATGATTCCAGACTTAATCGGCTTACATTGAAAATCCAGTATAGACTCTGTGATCATATATTTGTTCATACTCCCAAAATGAAACAACAATTGCTCGAAGAGTTCGGAGTGTTGGTAGATAGAATCAGCATTATTCCATTTGGCATCAATGATTCACTGCCGGAAACTTCGTTAACTGTGCGCCAAGCAAGACAGCGTTTGGGAATCGGCGAAGAGGAAAAGGCGATCCTGTTCTTCGGTTCCATCCGCCCCTACAAGGGCCTGGGATTTCTGGTGGAGGCATTTCAAAAGCTAGCCGCGGATGACGGAAGCTATCGCCTAATTATTGCGGGTGAGCCCCGCCCCGAGAGCGACGGAGATTATGCAGACCAGATTCATCGATTAATTGATGTGCATAGCACTTCTAAGCAGGTGATCGCCCGTATTCAATACATTCCTGATCAGGAAGTAGAGTTGTATTTTAAAGCGGCCGATGTTCTTGTGTTGCCCTATAGCGAAGTGTTTCAAAGTGGTGTTCTGTTTCTGGGCTATAATTTTGGACTACCTGCGGTTGCCGCGAATGTAGGATCCTTTCGAGAGGACATAGTTGCAGGAGAGACAGGGTTTCTAGCAAATTCTTGCTCGGCTGGGGATCTCACCAAAACCGTTCAAGACTACTTTGCCAGCGACCTCTTTAAATCCCTTCAAAGCCGGCGACCGTTGATTCGCGAGCGGGCCAGTGCCCGCAATTCATGGGCAACGGTGGCCAATATCACCTGCAATGTGTATGCAAGTCTTCAGGCCCATAGCTGTGTGCTAAAGGCTAGGTAGTGCTATCGATGAATTCGCCAGTCACGACAAGTACTCTTTCCGCCAAGCCGGATAGTCTTGCATGGGAATCACGCAAGGCGCGTGTTTGCATGCCAAGCGGAAGAAACTTTAAGAAAAAAGCCTTCTATGGTGGACATTATGAGGCTCAGGATGTTCTGGTAGAAAGCGACGATGTCGACCTGATTTGCCTAGAGACCGGATGGCGGTATGAGCAAAGAGAGTTTTGGCAAAGACGCTTGATGTACCGGGACATTTCCCGCAAAGTCGTGCTCGCGAATCCCGGTTTACAAAAGGTGCGTCTGAAGAAGGAATACGACCTTTTCATCGCGCTCTGCCAGACCTACAAAGATCTCCTGCACGTGAACGCGATCGAGGGCTGGAAAGAGCGCTGTAAGGTAACGGTCTGCTGGATCGACGAAATGTGGGCGGCCCTAGTCCCTGAGCAGAAATATTGGCTTCACTTTCTGGGGAAATTTGACCACGTTTTTATTGGACGCAGTGGTGCCGTAGAGCCAATCTCGGATGCCATTGGCAAAAAATGTAAATGGCTACCCGGTGCGGTGGACGCGCTGCGATTCAGTCCATATCCGCAGCCACCTAAGCGTGTAATTGACGTTTACAGCATTGGAAGACGTTGTGAGGGGATTCACAAAAGTCTTCTCGAGGCTGCGCGATGCCGCGACGTTTTTTACGTTCACGACACCTCCGCTGGATCTCTGGCTGATGTGTACGACCATCGTCAGCATCGCGAGAACTTTGCCAACATTGTGAAGCGGAGCCAATGTTTCATGGTAGCGCCAGGGAAAGTGGATGCACTCGAAGAGACGCGAGGCCAGGCTGAAGTGGGGTACCGCTATACTGAGGGAGCAGCCGCTGGAGCGGTGATGATCGGGCAAATTCCGCAATGCGAGGCGTTCTATCGGATGTTTCCGTGGCAGGACGCGGTAATCGAAGTTAATCCAGATGGCTCCGATGTTCTTGAAGTGCTGAGGGAACTTCGGTCAGATCCTGACAGGATGGCAAGGATTATAACCAAAAACGCGACCGAAGCTTTGGTTCGGCACGATTGGGTTCACCGCTGGATGGAGTTATATGCAGAGGTCGGTCTAGCTCCATCTCAGGGTATGGCGGCTCGGAAGAACCAGTTGCAGAGCCTCTCGGAACAACGCGTCAATCAGGCCGAAGCGGTTGGTTTTGTGCAGGGCTAACCTGCAGGGACATCCTTGTGGGTTGTGTTGAAATCACCAAGCCCAAAATTCGAGAGTGAGGATAATTTCTCCACTTTGCCCTGTTGTCTGAGCTACTTCCGGGAATCGGAGCCGTGGAATTGACGTGCCCCAAATCAGTTGGCGAAGACCTTTCGTACCTTGAGATTGGTCCGTGGCTATTCTAAAATTGTCGAGATTGCGCGCTTCGAGCGGAATCAGTCGCTGGTACGTTTGACAGAACAGTTGCGAGCGCCAACTTACACCTTCAGAGCGCACCCGGCGTCTCGGAATTGTCACAGAGGAAAAATGACGCGACGAAACAGTGTAGCTTTGTCCGTATTGCTGCTCTGGATGTGCTCGGGAAGATCGCTCGCCGCCATTCAAACCGCCGCGAGTTGTATGCAGGCAGACGTTAACGCCGCCCTTTTACTTGCAAATAATGGAGATACGGTAAATGTGCCAGGTGGCTGTTCCGCATCCTGGTCAAGTCTCATCATCCCCATTAGCAAGGGAATCACCCTCGCCGGAGGCAGTGGCGGCGGTACGACCACAATCAGCAACTCAGGCGCTCTCATCGTCAACTCTAACGGCACGACAACTACGCGGATCACAGGCTTCACTTTCACTTCAGCGGGGACGACCAATGACGGTGACGTTCACGTGATCGGTTCATCTTCGTCATCTGCGTATCGCATCGACCACAATACGTTTACCAACAGCGCGCAATCCGTGTTTGTCGTGTTGGAGGGCAACGCTCCCGGGCTACTCGATCACAATACCTTTAACGGCGGAGCTGCCTCAGAGATCATCCATAATGTCGCGCTTGGAGCCAGCAGCAACTCGGGGTGGACCAATGACGTCGTTCCCGGTGGTTCCAACATGGTATTTATCGAAGACAACACGTTCAATTGCACCGCCTCTTCGTTTTTCTGCTCGGGCGTGCAGTCTTACTACGGTGCGCAAACTGTCTTTCGCCATAACATGCTGAACTATACACAGATTGATCAACATGGAACCCCTGGAGACATTGGCGCGCGTTGGTTTGAGCTCTACGAGAATACTTTCTTTCCCGAAGGCCGGAACCAATCTAACTATTTCGATATCCGCGCTGGAAGCGGGTTGATCTACAACAATCATGAGAGTGGTGCAAACACTGGAGCAGGCACTCTCTCCCTGCACGAGGAGGATAGCGGAACGTGGCCCTTGGCGTACCAAGTGGGAAGCGGAATCAACGGCCAAAGCAACCAGCATTCAACGTGCTCCTCACGTTCAGGGACGAGCGGCGTTACAAACAGCAACCCGGTCTATGTGTGGGGTAACGATGCTGCGATAAAGCTAGATGTCTCCCAGTCGCCTTCTCTCGTGCAGCTTAACCGTGATTTCTTTGTTTCATCTACTCAGCCTGCCGTACTGTTTAGGCAGCAAACTGCTAGCGACACATGTGCGACAACATACTCGTACACTCCGTATCCCTATCCACACCCCCTGCAAGGTAGTTCGGCTATCCCTCCCGACCCGCCGACGTCAGCTGTGGCCAAGCCACGGTAGGGCGCTTCTGGCGGTTAACTCGGAAACCATTCCTCCGATCCTGTCTGCTCAATCGATAAGGAAATTTGTGTGAATTCAGTTCCATTCAACATTCAAAACATGTCGATGAAGGAGCCGATGATCGTCGGCCAGAGCGATCCGATTCTTATAACTGGAGCCAATGGGTTCATCGGTTCCTCTGTCGTCGAAGCATTACTTCGCGCCGGATTCACCAACCTTCGTTGCTTCGTGCGCCCCTCGTCGAATCTGAGTCGGTTGGAGGCGGTTCTTGAGCGGCAAGAAAAGCACCATGCAATCATCATTGGCGGAAACTTGCTTGCTGCAGGCGATTGCGAGCGGGCGGCCAAAGACGCCAAGGTGATTTATCACCTTGCGGCCGGAATCGAGAAAACCTTTCCCGGGTCCTTCATGAACTCAGTGGTTACGACCCGGAACCTGCTCAATGCGGCGGTTCAATCCGGAGGGCTGCGACGCTTTGTAAACGTCAGCTCGTTTGCCGTCTACTCGAACTGGAACATGGGGGCGGGATCGATGCTGGATGAAGGGTGCGAACTGGAATCGCGAGTGGTGGAACGGGCAGAAGCCTATGCGTTTGCCAAGCTGAAGCAGGACGAGCAGGTTCGGCAATATGCGGAGAAGCATGGATTCGAACACGTCATCCTGCGGCCAGGCGCAGTATATGGCCCTGGGGCGCACCAGTTGACGTCCCGCGTAGGAATCGACACGTTCGGAATTTTTCTTCATTTGGGCGGATCGAACCAGATACCTCTTACCTATGTCGACAACTGTGCGCAAGCCATCGTGCTTGCCGGCTTGACTCCGGGGGTCGACCGTGAGGTGTTCAACATCGTCGACGATGACCTGCCAAGCAGCAGAAAGTTCCTCCGCATGTACAAGCGAAATGCGAAGCCGTTTCGGTCTTTATACGTACCCTATTGGGCCTTTTACGGTTTCTGCGCGCTGTGGGAGAAATACTCGAAGTGGTCGAAGGGCCAACTTCCTCCGGTATTTAACCGACGCAGATGCGCAACCTATTGGAAGGGTAACCGGTACAGCAACCGTAAGCTGAAGGAACGCTTAGGCTGGCAGCCTTCAGTTTCGTTTGCTGAGGGCGCAACGCGCTACTTTCAACACGTGAGGAGCAAGGGGTAAGGAATGTTGAGGATAGCAGTCGTAGGGTGCGGCAAGATTGCCGATCAACACGTAGAGCAGATTCTCCAGCTTCCAGACTGCCGGATTGTCGCGGTCTGCGATCGAGAAGAACTGATGGCTAGCCAGCTCCAGGAGCGGCTCGGCGGGGTTCAGCGCTTTACCGATGTTGCTCAAATGCTAAGCGAGGTGAAGCCGGACGTAGTGCATCTAACCACTCCTCCACAGAGTCACTACCTTCTTGGTAAGTTGTGTCTCGAGAGCGGGTGCAACGTCTATATCGAGAAGCCATTCACAGTTACTTCGGCCGATACCGAAGAACTGCTGGCGCTCGCAGAATGCAAGAAACTGAAAGTAACCGTCGGGCACAACGCGCAATTCAGTCATGCTGCGAGCCGGGCCCGCCGCTTGATTGGTGAAGGTTATCTTGGTGGCCCTCCAGTGCACATGGAGAGTTACTACTGCTACGATTTGGCGGATCCGAGCTATGCCAAGGCATTATTTGGTGATCGCTATCACTGGGTTAGGACCCTGCCGGGTGGCCTTCTGCAAAATACCATCAGCCACGGAGTCAGCAAGATTGCAGAGTTTCTAATTAGTGAGAATCCAGAAGTGATCGCATATGGATTTACCAGTCCGGTGCTGCAGAGCATCGGAGAAACGGACGTCATCGACGAGCTGCGAGTGATTATCCGCGATCCTGCCGGTCCGACAGCATATTTCACGTTCTCGTCGCAAATGCGCCCGGCGCTCCATTACGTCCGGTTTTATGGAGCAAAGAATGGGTTGCTAGTCGATGAGAACCAACAGACCGTAGTCAGAATGCGGGGGGCTCGCTACAAGAGCTTTCTGGAGCAGTTCATAGCTCCCATCAATTTCGCAGGCGAGTACTTCAAGAGTTCTCTCACAAATATTAGTAAGTTCTTGAAGAACGACTTCCAAGCCGGATATGGAATGCGCAGTCTCATTTCGGATTTCTATGGCTCAGTCACTAAGGACACAGCCCCGCCAATCCCGTACTCCGAAATCCGATGTACTTCCTGGATCATGGAGCAAATTTTTCTTCAACTGCAGGCTGCCAGGCCGGTTTCAGGCAAAGACATCATTGCCGGAGTCCGGTCTGACGCTCAATTTGCGAGGCAAGCATGAACGGCCGATACGTTCTGATAACTCCCGCGCGCAACGAGGAAGCCTTCATTGAGCGAACGATTCAGTGCGTTGCGGCGCAAACACTGTTGCCGTTGAAATGGGTCATCGTCAATGACGGATCTACAGACTCTACCGGAGAAATCGTCAAGCGTTATCTGCCAAAATACCCATGGCTAGAGCTAGTCGAGCTTCCCATCAATCGCGATCGAAGTTTCGCCAAGAAGGTGTATGCCTTTAACGCCGGCTATGAGCGTCTCAAGAGCCTAGAGTTTGAAGTCTTGGCAAATTTGGATGCGGACCTTTCGGTCGACAACGAGTATTGCGCATTTCTGATGGCTAAGTTCGAGGGCGATCCGACACTCGGTGTTGCCGGAACGATTTTTAAGGAGGAAGGTGGCTACAGCTCGGGTACGGACAGCTTCGAAGGACAAAATCACGTCGCGGGCGGCTGCCAGATGTTTCGGCGCAAATGCTTTGAGCAGATCGGGGGTTACGTGCCCAACAAGGCCGGGGGAGTCGACTGGATCGCGGTTACAACGGCGCGCATGATGGGGTGGAAGACACGATCCTTCCGTGAAAAGTTCTTTTTTCACTATCGCAGCCTTGGTACCGCGGGTAGAAGTAGTCTAGAGTCAACTTTTTCGTACGGTGAGAAGGACTATTATTTGGGCAACCACCCGATGTGGGAGTTTTGCCGCGTTCTCTATCGCAGTACCAAGAAACCTTACTTGATTGACGGTGTTGCTCTCTTGCTTGGGTATGTTTCGGCAGCTTTGCGCCGGATGCAAAGGCCAATTTCTCGGGAGTTGATGAACTTCCACCGCCAGGAGGAGTTGGATAAACTCAAAGCGATTGTCAAGTCTGTGAGCCGGCTTAAAAAGCTTGATAGCTTCGAAGTAACGCCGATAAGCGAGTAAGGACGATTCAAATACACATGAATGAAGAGACGTTAAGGAGAGTAGAGGCGGCGTTAGCGGAGTTCACGGTATGGCTGGCGGGATACGGTGAGACATCCTGGGATCATCAAAGCTACTTTGCGAGTGACCTGTGCCGCCGCGCGAAGGCTCTTTATTATTCTTTCCCGCGGTTGGGCGCGCTTGCCGTAGGCCCTATGATCTTCAGTGAAGCGTTCGTTCCGTCTGCGCGAAAACTTTTTTACAAACCGCAACGTTTCCCGATTGCGGACGCGCATTACACCATGGGATTTTCTTTTCTGGCCCAGCGCAACATCCGTTCCGAGCACTACAGGCGCGCAGTTCATTTTCTGGATATGCTCATACAGACACGCTGTCCTGGATATACGCACTATGGATGGGGGTATCCGTTCAACTGGGAGACAAGGCGAGGCGTTATCAAGGCCGGAACTCCGTTGATTACTACGTTGCCCTACGTATACGAGGCTTTCAGGGACGTGTATGAGATCGATGGAAAACGCGAATGGTTGGAGGTGATGCGCTCGATTGCCGAACATGCGATTAGCGACTACTGGGATGTCGAGATTCTGCCTTCAGCCTTCAGTTGCTCTTATATGCCGGGGACACAGAGCTCCACCGGTGTAGTGAATGCCAGTGCCTATCGCGCGTTTCTGTTAACGTGTGCCGGTCTCGATTTTTCGGATGAGCGTTACAAGAGGGCTGCGGAAGGAAACCTCCGGTTTGTGCTTGCCGCACAAAATGAAGATGGCTCATGGCCCTATTCGCACGGTGATGAGCGAGACTTTGTGGATCATTTCCATACTTGTTTTGTCCTAAAGGCGCTCGCCAAAATCGAAGCATTATCAGGTGATTCCACGTGTACCGCTGCAATTGACAAGGGCGTTGCGTACTACGTGAAAGCGCTTTTTGATGAAAATCGATTGCCCAAGCCTTTTTCCCGTGCTCCTCGTCTGACGGTTTATCGACGAGAACTCTACGACTACGCCGAGTGCGTTAACGTTGCCGTTCTACTGAAGGGACGGTCTCAGCAGTTGGATCAGATCCTTGAGGCAGTGGTCGACGATCTGTTGGCAAATTGGCGGAAGAATGATGGTTCGTTCCGAAGTCGCAAGTTACTTTTAAGCTGGGACAATATTCCCATGCACAGATGGGCGCAAGCTCAACTCTTCAGAAGCCTAGCGTTTCTACTGCACCGAGAGTGCGATGACTCACAGGAAAAAGTCGTGAGTTATTCCGAAGCCGTCAACTAGCTCGTCAGACTCATCGATAAAGCAAAGGACTGTGTATGTGCGGTATTTGTGGCCAACACAATTTCGCCTCCGGTGCTCCGGTTCAGCGTCACACTCTTGAAAGGATGACGAGGAGCATTGCGCATCGCGGTCCCGACGATGAAGGTTATTACTTCGATGGTGCTCTTGGACTCGGTTTCCGGAGATTGTCGATCATCGATCTTGAGGGTGGACACCAGCCCATGGCTGATTCCGAAGAGTTGGTATGGGTGGTATTTAACGGTGAGATATATAACTTTCCAGAACTTAAGCACGAATTGGAAAGGTACGGTCACGTATTTCGAACGCGGAGCGATACCGAAGTCATCATCCACGGTTATAAACAGTGGGGCGATGACGTATTCAATCATCTCAGCGGGATGTTCGGAGTGGCCATCTGGGACGTCCTCAAACAACGGCTGGTGGTAGCACGGGATCCGTTCGGAATTAAGTTGATTTACTACCGAATTGAGAACGGACGGCTGTATTTCGGATCGGAGATACGTGCGGTTGTCGCTGATTGCGAGGAAAGCACTGATGTGGATCCTGTCGCTTTCCGACTATTCTTGCAGTACCGGTATACTCCGTCACCCTTAACCGTCTTTAAAGGTGTGCGAAAGCTCGCGCCAGGGACAATGCTGGTCGTCGAGCGGAGCACGTGTACTGAGCGGCGCTGGTATCAATATCGGCCTATCCCGTTCTCCCCGATGAAAAGTGTCGATGCTATCCAGGAGGAGCTGCTCGAGCTGTACAAGCAATCGCTCAAACGGCACCTGCTGAGCGACGTGCCTGTGGGACTGCTCCTGAGTGGCGGGATTGATTCAGCCTTGCTGTTGGCATTGATGAATCTGTATGGAACTTCTTGGCGGACATATACGATAGGTTACGGGTCGAGTTTCGCGGATGACGAGTTAGTCGATGCAGCCGAAACCGCGACGATGTTTTCCGCACGACATACTGAGGTCAGACTGGAACGGGAGACATTCGAAAAAGCGTTTCCCAAAATAGTCAAGTGCCTGGAAGAACCGATCGCGTCATCCTCGATTGTTCCGATGTACTTTGTTTGTCAGCAGGCCCGCCAAGACGTTAAGGTTGCACTGGTAGGCCAAGGGCCTGACGAGTTGTTTGGCGGTTATCGCCGCCATCTCGGCGTGCGTTATGGCGCAATGTGGGCGAATGTGCCCCACTGGGTGCGGGCACCGCTCGCGTCGGCTATCACCGCTTTGCCTCGCAACGAAACACTGAAGCGTGGTGTGCACTCGCTCTCGGTTCAAGACCGGATGAGCCGCTACGCACACGTCCTATCTCTTTGGCCTTCAGAAGACATCGATTCGCTATTCTCGGATGGAGTGCTTCCCTCAAACAGCGACAAAGCGATTCTCGGTTGCTGGCAAGGCATGTCAGAACTAATGAGTGGAACGGACGAACTTGGCGGGTTTCAGTTTTTGGAACTGCGGTCCACCTTGCCTGATGAGTTACTCATGTATGCGGACAAATTGTCAATGGCACATGGACTTGAGGTTCGAGTCCCATATTTGGACCGAGAGTTAGTGGAGTACGTCGAAAGATTATCTGCGAGCGTGAAAGTCCGGAACGGCACTCGGAAGTGGATACACCGCCGTGTCTGCCAGAGCTTTCTTCCCAACAGGGTTTTGCAAAGGAAGAAGCGAGGCTTTGCCGTCAATGTCGTAGACGACTGGTTCCGCACTGCAGTGGGCGGAAATATGACTGAGGTTCTCCTGGACAAAGACTCTTACATTTATCATTACCTGCGTCCCTCGGCGGTTCGTTGCATGTTGCAGGAACACGAGTCCGGAAAGCGCGATAACCACAAGATTCTCTTCAGTCTCTTGGTCTTTGAGGAATGGCTCAGGGAGCATAAACCGCAGCCGGTCACTGCCGGAATATGAAGCGGGCAAGCTTGGTGACGAGCAAAGACTTTGGGAAGGCACTGTGACCGCACACGGCTAAGCACAGACTATGACAAACAAAATAGCATTTGTTACTGGAGCCGAGGGGTTCGTTGGTTCCCATCTGGTCCGTTTTTTGACGGAGCAGCGCTGGAGGGTCGTTGCAGGTCACTTTGCACATGAGCCGAACGTGCAGGGATCCCCAAACATGGAATTCGCGTTTTGTGATTTGCGCAATAGCGCGCAGGTTCACAATGTCATAAGGCAGCATCAACCCACTCACGTTTTCCACTTGGGGGCGCAGAGCCTCCCCACAAAATCATGGGACGATCCTGTCACGACTTTCGAATCCAATATCATGGGTTCACTTCACTTATTTGAAGCGTTGCGCCGAATGAAGTCACCCGCTGTCGTTGTGTCAGCCTGCTCGAGTGCCGAATATGGCCATGTCCCAGCGTCCGCGATTCCTGTGAAGGAATATCAGCCTCTCCACCCGCTGCACCCCTATGGAATCAGCAAGGTATGCCTTGATCTGCTGGCACGAGAATATTTTTTGGATTACAAGATTCCCGCCGTGAATATCCGGCTGTTTAACACAACCGGCCCGGGAAAAACGGGAGATGCCGCCTCAGACTTCGTACGGCAACTCGCAGCTATAAAACAGGGAGAGCAGCCTCCAGTGATCGAAGTGGGGAATCTAAACCCGCATCGGGCACTGCTCGATGTGCACGATGCAGTTCGAGCATTCTACCTTGCGGCTATGAAGGGTAAACGCGGCGAGGCCTACAACGTGTGCGCCGCAAAAACTTATGAAATGAGAGCAGTGCTGGAAACTGCAATCAAACTAGCCAGAGTGAAAGTTCAAATAAAGCCGGTAGAACGATTGATGCGTCCCTCGGACGAGAAAATAATTTTTGGGAGTACCGCGAAGATACGCAAGCATACTGGCTGGAAACCGGCAGTTTCACTTCAGCAAACTTTGCAATCCATGCTGGATTATTGGGAGACACCCAAGGTCACTGCAAGCCATGTCGGATGAATCGCGCGTAATCCTCGAGCTTCTATGACAGCATATTGCAATCTTCATCAAGTGCCTGCTGTGCTGCTGGTAGGTGGCATGGGGACTCGATTGCGCAGTGTAATAACTTCCGTCCCGAAGCCGATGGCGCCTTTGGGAGAGCGATCCTTCCTGGAGCTGTTAGTACGACAGTTGCGTGCACAAGGTGTTCGAAAGATTGTGATGTGCACGGGGTACTTGGGAGAGCAGATCGAGAACGAATTCCGCGATGGCAGCAACTTGGGCATGGAGATTCGCTACTCGCAAGAGACGTCACCATTGGGTACCGCTGGAGCGGTGAAGCTTGCCAAAGGACTGTTGCCGGAAATTGGAGATTTCCTAGTGATGAACGGCGACTCCTTTCTAGAGATGGATATTGCCGATTTCCTGTCTTTTCACCGTGCGCGTGGCGGGATAGCTACCATCGCGGTGCGGCGGGTCTCGGATTCCGGGCGTTATGGGAGTGTGGATACCGCCGCTGATGGTCGCATTGTAAATTTTGCCGAGAAAACCGGTTCGCCGGAGACGGCAGTGATCAACGGTGGCGTCTATGTTTTCCGGCGGCGAGTCCTTAACCTCATTCCCGATGGTCGCGCGAGTCTGGAAACTGAAGTATTCCCGAATCTTGTGAAAGAAGGACTATATGCCTGCGAGCAGGCAGGGATGTTCATCGACATAGGTACTCCGCAGGACTACACGCGTGCTCAGGAATTGTGTGAGCGCCTGTTTCGAACCGCCGCCCAATGATTCAGGCGGAGGTCCACCCAGTTTTGAATCAGAGAAGTTTTCCGACGGTGATTTCTCGTGCTAAGGCAATATTCGGCGAGGGACCAGCAATCTTTATTCAACGTTTGAAGGGCTGACATGATCATTACTCGTACGCCACTGCGCATTTCGTTTTTCGGAGGTGGGACCGACTACCCAGTTTGGTACAAAGAGCATGGGGGGTCGGTGCTTGCCACCACGATTGACAAAAGCTGTTATCTCACCTGTCGCTGGCTGCCGCCATTTTTCGAGTACCACAGCAGAGTTTCGTATTCTCGGGTTGAGAATGTAACAGACAACGGCTCGATTGAGCACCCGTCTGTTCGTGGCTGCCTTAATTTTCTTGGCATCGACGCAGGAGTAGAGATCCACCACGTCGCCGACTTACCTGCGCGGACCGGGTTGGGAACGAGCTCTGCTTTTACGGTCGGCTTGTTGTTAGGCTTGTATGCATTACAGAATCGAATGCGTCATCAGCAGGGGCTCGCCGCCGATGCAATTCATATAGAGCAGGAGCTGCTGCAAGAAGCAGTTGGCGCCCAGGACCAAGTCTGCGCTGCGTATGGCGGCCTTAACCGAATTAATTTTCAGACCGACGGTGGAATCGAGGTGAAGCGGATGCTCGCAACTCCGGAGCGGCTAGCGCACCTTCAGCAGCATATGGCTTTGTACTTCACCGGGTTTTCAAGGATCGCTTCGGAAATTGCCAAAGAGCAGATCCGGACGACTCCGGATCGACAAAGTGAGCTGCGAACCATGCAACAAATGGTTGATGAAGCGGAAGCAATCATCTCGGATTCAAAACGGCCGATAGAAGCCTTTGGCAAGATGTTGCATGAAAGTTGGAAGCTCAAGCGTTCGCTTACTAAGAACATAAGCAATGCGAATATCGACGAGATCTATGAAGCTGGTCTTAGTGCGGGAGCTCTCGGTGGAAAACTGTTGGGAGCAGGAGGCGGTGGCTTCATGTTGTTCTTCGTTTCCCCGGAACGAAAGCAAGCGTTGAGAAAGCGGCTCCAGAAACTGCTCTGCATCCCGTTTGAGTTTTCGAACCGCGGCAGTCACGTGGTTGTTTACGAGCCGGAGCTTGCCTACGATCGATCGCTGGCCAGTGAGCGTCGACTGGTTTACAACCAGGATGCCGGAATCCCGTCGGAGCCGGAAACCGACGTCGTTAAAACTGGTCGTGTGGCAACTGTCAGCAATTAGCCCGTCCACGGATCAAAACTCAAGATTGCAAGCCATAAGTGCAGTCCATAGTAAAAAGACTAGGGAGATTCTCATTCAAGCACCGGATAACTTTGTAGAGCGAGTGAGTCGTTCGATCGCGGATTCAATTGCGGTGAAGCAAAAGCTACTCGACTCAAATGAGTTGATTGCATCAATCGCCCGCGTTAGTGAGTTGCTCGTGCATTGCCTGCACGATGGCAATAAGGTTCTTCTCTTCGGCAACGGCGGGAGCGCCGCCGACGCTCAGCACATAGCTGCTGAATTTGTGGGGCGTTTTGCGTTTGATCGTCCTGCCTTGCCGGCGTTGGCCCTCTCGGTAAACACATCGGCGGTGACTGCTATTGGAAATGACTACGGTTTTGAGTTGGTATTTTCAAGGCAAATTGAAGCTTTAGGCCGGCGAGGAGACGTCGCTATCGGAATTTCTACAAGCGGCAATTCTCGTAACGTGGTCTGCGCGATGCATGCGGCCAAGCGACTGCGGATGTCAACCATCGGACTCACAGGACAGTCTGGCGGTGAGTTGAAAGGCCAAGTGGACTATTGCATCTGCGCACCTTCTGATCGGACTCCCCGAATACAAGAGTGCCACATACTGATTGGGCATGTTATCTCCGAACTAACTGAGGCCACCCTGTTTGGCAGCTAAAGCGGTATTCCTGGATCGCGACGGAGTCATCAACCAGAAAGCTCCCGAGGACGGGTACATCACGACATGGGCAGAGATGCGCTTTTTACCCGGCGTAACAGAGGCAATCTCATTGCTAAATCAAGCTGGATTTTTTGTGATAGTGGTCAGCAATCAGCGTTGCGTGGCCAAGGGGCTAATCAGTCCGCACACTCTGGAGTTATTGCATGACCAGATGCGGGAAGAACTGGTGCGGCGTGGGGCAAAGATAGATGCGATTTATTACTGTCCGCACGAGATCATCCCTGAATGTAAATGCAGGAAGCCGTCACCTGGGTTGTTGTTACGAGCGGCAAACGAGCACAGCCTGGATCTGACCACGTCGTGGATGATTGGCGACTCCGAAATCGACATTGAAGCGGGCAGCAGAGCGGGATGCCGGACCGCGTTCATCGGAGACAACCGTTTGGGGCTTAAGGCTGATTTGACCGCACCGTCACTTTTGGAAGCAACAGAAAGAATCGTTCTTTAGCAATAATCTAATCGTTCTCTTAATCTTGCCTTAAGAGACAAAATAAAGGTCTTTAACGTTCAAAACAGGCCGATGAGTGTCAAGGAGAGAGTCGTTACAGACAATGTGCAAAGCTTTGCACAATGGCGCCAACACGAAGGATGGCCAGTGAAATTTATCGCTAGCTGTCGGTAACTGATTGAATCCCATGCTCTTGAATCGAGCATTTGGGGATCTTAAAGGCAGACAGGTGGCACTCCGCTTGCAACATGATTATCGCCAACTGCGACCTAGGGTGAACCTCACCTTGGATTGTGGCCAATTGGGTCTTGTTCGCCCATTGCGACGATCAATTAAATGGGGGAGTTTGTTTTAATGAAGGTAGTGATTTTTTGCGGTGGTCTAGGTCTAAGGCTGAGGGAGTACTCCGACAATGTGCCGAAGCCTCTGGTTCCGATTGGCGATAATCCAATCATTTGGCACCTAATGAAATACTACTCCCATTATGGTCATCGAGACTTTGTTCTCTGTCTTGGACATAAGGGTGAGTCAATAAAGAAGTTCTTCCTGGGTTATAACGAGGCATTTTCGAGCGACTTTGTGATGTCAGATGGGGGCAGGAATCTACAGCTCCTCAGCACCGATTTTTCGAAGTGGAGAATCACCTTCGCCGACACCGGCTCCCAATCCCAAATTGGCGAGCGTCTTTGGGCCGTGCGCGATCACCTAAAGGATGAGGACGTGTTTCTCGCCAACTACGTCGATGGCTTGAGCGATCTCAATCTAAATCAGGTTATCAACACATTTCGCCGCTCCGGCAAGATAGCTTGCTTCCTCTCTGTACCTCCTACGCAGTCTTTTCACTTGGTCGAGACCGAGGGATCGTTGGTCACACGGATCCGCCACGCGGAAACCTCCAATACCTGGATCAACGGTGGGTACTTCATTTTTTCGAACAAGATTTTCGACTTCATGCGGCAAGGCGAGGATCTTGTCAACGAGCCGTTCCAAAGATTAATCGATGCTGGACAGTTGATAACTGTGAAACACGACGGTTTTTGGAGGTGTATGGATACTTTCAAGGAGCGTCAACAGCTCGAAGATCTCTGGTCTAGTGGGAACGCACCTTGGCAGATTTGGTCAAAAAGGAATCTAAGTGATTCAGACGCCGAAACACGATTGAATAATCGCGAATCGAAAGCCGTCGGCGCGGTTGCAACTTTCTAGAACTTCTGATCGAAACTAACCTCCAAGAATCATTTAAGGATGAACGTCCAGCGTTAACTATGTTCATGGCTTATGACACAGTTGCCGTTGCCGAGTTGGATAGGTCGTGCAACTGGAATTCTGCTTCGACCCCTACCATGGCTGGAGCCATCCCTGCGGTTGACGAGAATCTGGAGCACTTTCGAACAGACCATCTCGTCGAGAACCTAGGCAAACGCGCGGTATCGGGCGGCTTTTTAACCGCAGGCGCTCAGGCTGCTAAGTTTGTCTTGAATCTCGGTTCGGCCGCGGCTTTGGCGAGACTTCTCAGTCCTAAGGAATTTGGGCTCGTCGGCATGGTTCTGGCCATCACGGGTTTACTGGGGCTTTTCAAAGAACTTGGGCTTTCCACCGCCACCGTCCAAAAAGAAACGATCACCCAAGAGCAAGTCTCGAATCTATTTTGGATCAATGTGGGATTGAGTGGTGCCGCAGCCCTTGCGAGCATCTGCATGGCTCCCTTAGTCGCATGGTTCTATCACGACCCAAGACTGATCCCGATCATGCTTGCCCTGTCAGTGACATTTTTGCTGACCGGATCTACGGTACAACATCAAGCGTTGCTGCTTCGCCAAATGCGATTCCGCGCGATTGCAATCATCGAGGTAGTGTCGATGGTGGCCGGGGTGTTGACCGCTTGCAGTCTGGCCTACTTTGGATTCAGCTATTGGGCTCTAGTCTACCAACAGGTCTGTCTGGCCGCTGCTACTCTCGGCCTGATTTGGTGGACCTCAGGGTGGCGCCCGTCGCTGCCTCGTCGTGGCAGTGGAGTGCGCCCTATGCTCCGGTTCGGTGCTCATTTGACGGCATCCGACCTCGTCGGCAGAGTGGCGATAGCTAGCGATAGCATTTTGGTTGGACGAGTCTTCGGCGCGGAGGCTCTCGGCCTCTACTCACGCGGCAGCGTTCTCTTGGCTCGTCCGTTGGAACAACTCCTTACTCCGATAAGTTCAGTCGTTATTCCTGTCTTGTCGCGATTGCAGTCAGAGCCAGCCCGGTATCGAAGGACGTTTATTCGCGCCTTCGAAACCCTAGCTTTGCTCACCTTTCCATTTGCAGCGCTTTGCCTTGCGCTAGCAGAACCCATCGTACTTGTGGTTCTCGGTCCGAAGTGGAGGGAAGTTGTACCTATTTTTTCTGGCTTCGCTCTTGTCGCCGTATCGCTGCCCATGTCGCTTACGCCAAGTTGGTTATTCACTAGCCAGGGGCGCGGAAAGGATCTTCTTCAGGCGTACACAATCACGGGCGGAATTACGGTCGCATCTTTTCTTGTCGGTCTCCGCTGGGGACCCGTCGGGGTCGTCCTATCGTTGGCCGTGGCAAGCATCTTTATTCGCCTTCCGATTCTGTATTACTTGGCGGGTCGTCGCGGCCCGGTCAGCATAGGAGATCTCTGGAATAGCTTTTTATGTTATTTGCCATATTGGGTTGTCGTCTTCGTGTCGACTGCCTACTTGCGAAGGATCGTCGCGCATATGACTCCGTTGGCGCAGTTGGCTATATGCACTCCAGTTGGATTGGCTGCTTCGCTTAGTATGGCTCTGAGCTTTGCACGGTCTCGGACAAGCGTGATGTACGCGGTAAACATACTCAGGCAGTCTCGGTTGGGACGGAGGAGCTCAACAGCCTGATATTGAATCTGAGTAACCCGCTGCGCGATGCACAAATCCAGGGTACCTCTTTGAGTAGAAGTGCGTCTGCTGTAACGGTCAAGACTAAGCCAAGGCGAATTGGATTTTTTGGCATATTCGGAGTGCGGAATCTGGGGAATGAATGTACCTTAGAGGCTATTCTGCACAACGCTCGACGTTACGCTCCGGCAGCCGAGCTGTATGCCATTTCCTATGAGCCCGAGGATACAGCGCGCCGTCATGGTATACGTGCGTTCCCTGCCCGGCCTCTCGGCGGAACATCATTCGGGAAGAAACGGACTGTCATAAATCGACTTTTGCGTGTCCTCACTCAGAAAATTCCTGCGGAGGTCTTTAGCTGGTTTACGGCGATCCGAATTTTGAAAGGGACCGAGATGCTGATAATGACCGGAACGGGAATGCTCACAGACTACAGTAACTCCTGTTTCGGCTGGCCTTATCACATTCTCAAGTGGGCAGTATGCGCCAGGATTGTAGGATGCAGAGTTCGTTTTATCAGCAGTGGCGTTGGTCCTATTCACGAGAGGCTGAGTCGTCGCTTTATCAAAATCGCTCTCGGACTCGCGGATTATCGCAGCTTTCGTGATAAACAATCGAAGATGAAATTGCAGGGCCTCGGAATGGAGTTGTCATCGGATCCTGTCGTACCCGATCTTGCCTTCAGCTTACCTACCGACATGGTTCATGCCGCATCACCCCGACCTAAGGTTCGAACTGTTGGCCTGGGAGTGATGAGGCACGTCAATCTTCATTTGGGAAGCGCAACCGGAACTCGGGACGCTTACCGTAGCTATTTACGTAAGATGTGCGACTTGATGGAATGGCTGATCCGTCACGGATATGGTGTGCGAATGCTTCAAGGTGATGCTAAATATGACGAATCCGTGCGTCGCGACATTCGCTTGGCCTTCGAAAGCCGAGGCATGAATTACGAGAAAGTCGGAATTCTCGACGAGGACAGCGCGTCGCCAGCCGAAGTCCTTGAACAAATCAGCAGGACTGATTTCGTGATTTCGCCCCGTTTTCACAACCTTGTGTTCGCCTTCATATTAGGCCGTCCCGCCATCTCGATCTCTTATGATCCTAAGAACGATGCCTTATTGGAATCCATGGATTTAGGTAAGTACCGCCAATCGATTACCGATCTATCTACTGAGGTGCTCATTGGTCAGTTTGAGGAGCTTAGCGCGCGAACGGCCGAAGTGAGTCCGGCTTTGCTCAACAAAGCTGCTGAGTTTAGAAATATTCTAGAAAAGCAATACGAACTTATTTTCAATGCTTAATTCAGAAATAGAATTCCCCAGCGTTGAGCAGGCCTGCGGGAGGAATTCACAGCCGGGAGCAAGGATGTTACAGATTGCCGAGCGATACGACAAAAGAGATTTTTGGATTCGAGAAAATGCACAATATGCGGAAGCAAACTTTCGCATGAGAAAGTGTGCGAAGCTCATCAACCGAGACGCGGAGGAAAAAACTCTCAGTCTCCTCGATATCGGCTGCGGGCCTGCAGCGATGCGCAAGGTGGTGAGCTCAAACGTTCTTTATCATGGTGTCGATATTGCAATTCATGAACCCGCTCCTTACTTACTTGAACGAGATTTTGTGCAGAGCGAGATTGAATTTCAAGGTAAGACATTTGACAGGATCGTTGCCTTGGGAGTTTTCGAATACATGGGATCTCATCAAGCTCGAAAGCTTGAGGAGATCCGACAGCTGTTAAACCCTGGAGGGAAGTTCATACTGTCATATGTCAACTTTGGTCATTATCGTCGCAAAATCTATGCGATGTACAACAATGTTCAGTCTATCCGGGAGATGCAGAAAAGCTTGGAGGCACTGTTCGACATCGAGCGATGCTTTCCTGTTTGTCATCACTGGCGTCATCGGCAACCCGGAAAGAATGCCATTCCAGGGATTCAGATGCGCATTATGTTTGGCATCCCATGGATTAGTCCATGGTTGGCGACGGAGTACTTCTTTATTTGCTCTACTAAATGAACGCTGCGGCTTGTTATACAGATGTCTTTCGTTTAAGAGGAACGGCAATGGAGTTCGCTGAAACAAGGCTTAAGGGCGCATATATCGTCGATCTCAATCGGCGCGAGGATGATCGCGGTTTTTTCGCGCGGACATTCTGCCAGCAAGAGTTTGAAGCTATAGGGATCAAGCCTATGATTGCTCAGTCGAATGTGGCATTTAATCGATTGAAAGGTACAGTACGGGGAATGCATTTTCAGTATCCGCCGGCTTCCGATAGCAAGCTTGTGCGCTGCACAAGAGGTGCAATCGTCGATGTCATTGTCGATCTTCGTCCTGAGAGCGAAACATACCTGGAATGCATTGATGTCGAGTTAACCGAGCGCAACTATCGCGCGCTTTATGTCCCAGAGAGGTTCGCTCATGGATATCAGGTACTCTGCAACGATACTGTTGTCGCATACGACGCAGGACAGGTTTACACTCCGAATGCAGAAAGTGGTGTTCGTTTCACCGATCCACGACTAGCTATCGAGTGGGCGTTGACTCCAACGCTGGTTTCGGAGAAGGACCGAAATTGGCCATTGCTGGAGAGAATCGAACCCGAGTTGCGGCAAAAAATGACTCAGCTTGCGCTTTGCCACCCGAAGATAGCAGATTGCATTGCGTCGAAATCAGGAGTTGACTAGCTATTTATGATCATCGTTGACAAAGCTCTACGCCTTCGCGAGGAGATGAACAATCCAATCCGAGTGGGTCTTCTGGGTGCTGGTTTCATGGGGCAGGCCCTCGCAAACCGAATCTCCAATACCACCCAGGGAATGCGCATGGTGGCTATTCAAGCCAGGCACATTGATCGTGCGCGAGCCGCCTTTCAATATGCAGGATGTAGCGTCATAGTCGAAGCGAATTCGCAAGCTCAGATCGATCGCGCGATTGTCGACGGAAAAGCTGCGATCACTGATGACGCGTTTCTGCTTGCGCGATCGGAACATATTGATGTTCTGGTGGATGCGACCGGTTCGGTTGAATTCGGCGCGCGGGTCGTCTTGGAAGCATTCAAGCACGGTAAGGACGTTATTCTGCTTAATGCCGAGATTGATGCGACTATTGGCCCAATCCTACAAGTTTATGCCGATAAGTACGGTGTAATTCTCTCTGCATGCGATGGAGACGAGCCGGGCGTACAGATGAATCTGTACCGATGGGTGCGCGGTTTGGGTTTGACGCCACGAGTGATCGGTAACGTGAAAGGTCTTCAAGACCCATATCGCACTCCCACGACGCAAAAGGGCTTCGCTGAAAAGTGGGGACAAAACCCGTCTATGGTCACGAGCTTCGCGGATGGTTCGAAGGTTAGCTTCGAACAAGCGATCGTCGCCAATGCCACTGGCTTTGTGGTGAAGTCCAGAGGGATGTCGCGAGGAGTGGAGTACCGCGGCGACGTGATGAACATTGGCTCTATCTATGACGTGGAAGATTTGAGAAAATCTGGCGGAGTAGTGGATTATGTAGTCGGCACTCCCTATACAAAGGTCTACTGCTTAGCTGAACACCCGGATCCGAAGGAGCAGCATTACCTTAAGTTTTACAAAATGGGCGAAGGGCCTCTGTACGCATTTTTCACGCCTTATCACCTTGTGCATTTCGAGCTTCCGAATTCGATTGCACGAGCTGTGCTTTTCCGCGACTCCGTCGCGCGACCGCTTGGTGGTCCTGTCGTCGAGGTATGCGCTGTGGCAAAGCGCGACCTTCAAGCCGGCGAAGTGCTCGATGAATACGGCCACTTCATGACTTACGGGGAGGCGGTAAATGTTCAAGAAATGAGTAATGGCCGCTATCTTCCTGAGGGATTAGTCGAAGGCTGCCGGCTCAAATGCCCCGTCTCTAAGGATGCGGTGATTAGCTATGACGACGTGGAACTTCCTCCCGATAGGATTGCGGATGAACTGCGTGCTGAACAATATCGGCACTTCCGAAAAGAGACATGGTTAGAAGAATTGATCACCGTCAGGACCTAGTTCATTAAATCCATATGAATCTTTAAGCTAAGACTGGGAGTGGGTGGTGTCAAACGGTGAAATCTCTCCAATGGTCTCGGAGGTTGTGTGCACGCAGTGCTAGAAAAGATGAAGTCGGCTAAGGATGTGATCGACGGCGATCTTGCGTACATTTGCGATAGCTTGAAAGATGAGTTCAAGCAAATGGAGGGATCGACGCTCCTCATAACGGGAGCCGCGGGATTTCTCGGTTACTACTTAGTTCAAGGAGCGCTAGCCTGGAATGAGAATTGCGCAAACGGTTCAAACATCCAGGTAATTGCCATCGACAATTTTGTACGGGGAACGCCGCGTTGGCTTGAAGACCTGCGTGGCCGCGCGGACCTGTCGATATTGGCGCACGACGTTATCCGGCCCTTGCCAGACGAAATTGGATCAACCGATTATATCGTCCATGCGGCCGGAATTGCTTCGCCAATTATCTATCGCGCCCGCCCTATCGAAACAATGGACGCGAACGTAAATGGTCTCAGGCTTCTCCTTGATCGATGTGTCGAAGCTTCGAGCCATGGAAGAGGCGTGAGAGGATTCCTCTATTACTCCAGCAGCGAGATTTATGGTGACCCGTTTCCGCAGTTTATTCCCACTCCGGAAGACTATCGAGGAAACGTGTCCTGTACCGGCCCGCGGGCTTGCTATGACGAGTCCAAGAGATACGGTGAAACATTATGCGTAAACTTCGCGCGCATGCATGGCATTCCGACGCGCATGGCGCGACCGTTCAATAACTACGGACCGGGTTTGAAGATCACGGACGGCCGTGTGATTCCAGATTTCGCGCGCAACATTTTTAACGGTCAAGACATCGTTATGCTCTCTGATGGGTCTCCTAAACGCACGTTTTGTTATGTTGCAGATGCGGTCATTGGATACTACAAAGTGCTGGTGCGAGGTCGGGATGGTGAACCATACAATGTCGGCGTGGAGAAGCCTGAGATCACGATGAGTGAACTTGCTGAGCGCATAGTCGAATTTGGACAAGAATTGTTCAATTACCAGGGCAAGTTAGTGACTGGTGTCAGCCGAGATGAGGCGTATTTGGTCGACAATCCTACGCGCCGCTGTCCTGTGATCGAGAAAGCGCGCCGGGAACTCGGCTACGAGCCGTCGGTGAACCTGGAAGAAGGACTTCGCAGAAGCCTAATCTGGTACGGCGACAATCGGACTGCCGAGGAAAAGTAATGAGAGTAACAATCGTCGGAGCTGGATATGTCGGCTTGGTGACCGGCGTCTGCCTCGCCTCACGAGGTCTCGAGGTAGTGTGCGTCGATAGCGATCCTCAAAAGGTCGACGCGATTCAAAAGGCGGTTCCTCCAATTCACGAGACTGGCCTTGAGTCACTTCTCCAAAGGACCGTTGGGCGCTCCTTGATCGCGACGAGCGACTTGCGCGACTCCGTCACAAA
Organism: Terriglobales bacterium; assembly: GCA_045808065.1. Classification (GTDB taxonomy): domain Bacteria; phylum Acidobacteriota; class Terriglobia; order Terriglobales; family Acidobacteriaceae; genus Gp1-AA112. Next base: position 50,571 of record JBJMGD010000009.1, read on the forward strand.
TGCGGACGTAGTGATGATCGCCGTTGGCACTCCGTCCACACGCGAAGGCATTGACTTAGCTGCAGTCAAGAATGTCGCCAAACAGATTGGCGGGGCAATGCGCGGACGTAAACTCTATCAGGTCATTGTGGTGAAAAGCACGGTTGTTCCCGGTACGACAGACCGCGTCGTGCTCCCGATTTTGGAGGAAACTTCGGGAAAACAGGCGGGTGCAGACTTTGGCGTAGCTTCCAACCCTGAATTCCTCACCGAAGGACAGGCAATCGCAGATTTCCAGGAACCTGATCGCATTGTCATTGGCGGGATCGATTCGCGAAGCATCGACACGGTCTCAGCACTATATGCCTCGTTCAACGACGTCGAAATCCTTCGCGTGAATACGCGAACGGCAGAGATGATCAAGTACGCGTCGAACGCAATGCTTGCGGCTCAAATCTCCTTCTCAAACGAGTTGGCCGGCCTAGCGAGTGCGGTGGGCGGCGTTGATATCGTCGATGTAATGAGAGGCGTTCACCTTTCGAACTATCTTAGGCCGAAGGCGAACGGTGACGGTCGTGTGATGGCGCCTCTTACATCTTTTCTGGAAGCCGGCTGCGGCTTTGGGGGCAGTTGTTTGCCGAAGGACGTGGCGGCTCTTCTGGCTCAAGGGGAGCAGTTGGGGTGCGACATGTCGATGCTCAGGGCCATCTTGCATCGCAACCAAGCCCAATCGGAAGAGATTGTTCGGTTGTTGCGCAAACACATCGATCCTCTTCGCGGCCGCAACATTGCCGTTCTCGGATTAGCATTCAAACCAGACACCGACGATGTTCGCCATTCACCTGCCTTCCCAGTAATTCGAGGTCTCCTTTCGGAAGGCGCAAGAGTGCGGGTGTATGATCCCGTCGCTTCCGATCAAGCTCGGCGCGAGTTGGGCACGGCAGACGTGAGTTATAAACAATCCCTTCGGGAAACTCTAGAACATGCAGATGGTGTAGCCATCCTGACGAAGTGGCCGGAGTTTCTCCAGGTCCCCGAAATTCTGAAAAAGCTGGGTTCGGAGGCCATTGTCGTTGATGGACGACGAATGCTCGATAAACGTTCAGTGATGATTTATGAGGGAATTGGCCTAGGTTAGGATAAACCGATATCAAATGAAATTCGCTTTCCTGCTTTCCCAGCTTCTTTGGCGACTTAAAACTCTTGAACAGCCATCTCCGGAATTGTTGCTCCAATCCTTACGCATGCGCCGCTTGCCGGCGAACGTAGGTTACAAACGTGCCAGGCGCGGCCCTGCTACGCAAACGGAGAGTCATCGAGCAAACCACCGTCGGGAGCCGAAGTCTCAGCTCGAACAGAGGCGTCGGCGTCGGCCAATCTCATTGCGAATTCACGCTATTGCGATTCTTAATTATCGCTGTCTCTTCGTGACCATGGGTCTGACGCATACCTGGAGATCTGTCGATGAAATTGACCTTTACACTTCCGCGGAAAGCCTCATCTTCACTTCGAATTCTTTGCCTGGGAGCTCATAGCGACGACATAGAAATTGGCTGCGGTGCGTCAGTTATCAAACTGCTGAAGCAATATCCGAAAGCGCGCGTAGTGTGGGTAGTCTTTAGCGGAGAAAAGCAGCGCGCGAAAGAAGCGCAAGCAAGTGCGCGACTTTTTCTTAAGGGCGCGAGCGCCAGCGATATCCAGACTCATGATTTTCGCGCCAGTTATTTTCCCTCGCAAATGTCTGATATCAAAGGTGTCTTTGAAACATTGAAGGTGACGGACCCCGATCTTATTTTTACTCATACCATCCATGACTACCATCAGGATCATCGCGTCATTTGCGAGCTTACTTGGAATACATTCCGCAGTCATTGCATACTGGAATACGAGATTCCGAAGTACGACGGTGACACTGGATCTCCAAACGTGTTTATTGAATTGGAGCGGTCCCTCGTAGTTCAAAAATCAAAAAACTTACTGCGCTGTTTCCGATCCCAAAGACAACGAAGCTGGTTCACGGCCGAGACCTTCGAGGGGCTGGCGCGACTTAGAGGTATTCAATGTGCTTCGCACGGCGGATACGCGGAGGCATTTTTCGGAAGAAAAATTAGCATATTGTGATAGGGTGAACCAAACTGCTACCTTCCGCCGCTCCAGAGTGCGGCCCGTTTGATTGAGCTTGAGGCTGAATTGGTGGATACAGGTGAAACATCCGCCAAAATACTAAATCCTATCAGTGATCCCCGCTGGATGTCCTTCGTCCAGGACCATCCTTCTTCATCGATATTCCATACCCCTGAGTGGCTTCGAGCTCTTCAGTTATCGTTCGGGTACGAGCCCGTGGTCGTGACGACTGCAGGTCCGGAAGAAAAACTAACCGATGGTGCGCTCTTATGTATTATTCGCAGTCGACTCACCGGAACGAGAATAGTATCTCTGCCCTTTTCCGATCATTGCGAGATTCTCGGAGCTAACGACGATAACATACAGGAATTAGTGAATCTTTTGACCAGAAGGTTGTTTACCGGGCGAGTCAGGTATATCGAACTTAGACCGGTGTCAACAACGCCGTTTTTAAAAAGTGGTTTCTGTCCTTCGGACCGGTTTCTCCATCATACCCTTGATCTATCTCCTAGCTTGGAAACTATCTTTCAGTCTTTGCATCGTGACTCGGTGCAGAGAAGAATAAGGAGAGCGACCAACGCCGGATTAGCCTACGAGAAAGGAAATTCTGAGTGTTTGCTCCGGGTTTTTTACGAGCTGCACATTGAGACGCGACGCCGACTTGGACTTCCACCCTTTCCCTTCCAGTGGTTTCGGTCGATAGCATCGAATCTGAAACACAGAATGCAGATTCGAGTTGTCTTCTCTGGTAAAAAGCCAATCGCAAGTTTACTGACGCTGAAATTCAAAAACTGCGTCACGTACAAATATGGCGCTTCCGACGCTCGGTATCACAGATTTGGAGGCATGCCGTTTCTGTTTTGGCGAACCATTGAAGAAGCAAAACGCGAGGGGATGCTTGAACTCGATTTCGGACGATCAGAGCCCACCAGTTCCGGACTTCTTCAATTCAAACGTCGCTGGGGGATGCGAGAGTCTGCTCTAACTTACTGGCAGATGGGGAATGACAAATATGGCTATGAGAGGTCCTACCGGCATAAGACTCTAGCTCAACAAGTATTTGTCCACACACCACGTCCAATATTGTTGATGCTGGCTCAGCTGTATCGTCATCTCGGCTAAGAGCTGTTTGGCAATGCTTCTCCGTGATGAGTATGAGCAGCAGATACGGACAGGTCACCAGGCGATTGTTGGTAGCATGGCAATGCCTGTGCTACGCACGACAAGCCTAAATAGAGGTAGCTGCAAAATGGAAATCCAATCGGAAACCGCTCAACTGGCGCGCAGGCAGGAGCCCCGTCGGGAGTTCCCGGCCCAAGTGGGAGCTGTCGTGATCGGCGGCGACTATCAGGGACTAGGAATAGTGCGAAGCCTCGGTCGCCGGGGCGTGCCGGTTTGCATTATCGACGACGAGAACTCAATTGCCCGGTTCTCACGCTACGCTACGCATTCGTTTCGGGTGAAAGAATTGCGAGATGAACAAGCCTGTGTTGAAACGCTTCTCCGAATCGGTCGAGAGATGTCCCTTCAGGGTTGGGTTCTTTATCCGACACGGGAAGAAACCGTCGCAGCGCTGGCTCGAAACCGCGAAGAATTGTCGCAGCACTTCCGGGTTCCTACCCCTTCATGGAACACTATTGAAAAAGCGTGGGACAAGCGTTCTTCCTATAAGACTGCGCAAGAACTTGGGATTCCAACACCGCGCACCTGGGTTTGCCATGATGCCTCTGACCTGGAAAGAATTGAAGGGGATCCGCCATTCGCTATAAAGCCTGCAATTAAAGAGCACTTCTTCTATGCAACGAAAGCGAAGGCTTGGCGGGCAAACAGCCGCGCGGAACTTCGCGAACTCTTCAATTTGGCAAACAAGCATATTGCATGCGAAGAAGTCCTCGTACAAGAACTAATTCCCGGTGACGGCAGCAAGCAGTTCGGCTACTGCGCATTCTTTAAAGACGGGCAAGCAGTGGCTAGTATGGTAGTACAAAGACGACGACAACACCCTCCGGAGTTCGGTCGTGCGAGTACCTACGTGCGAACGGTGGATCTTCCTGTGCTCGAATCTCTTTCCGAGCGCTTCTTACGACGGATTGACTACTATGGTCTTATCGAGGTCGAGTATAAGTTGGATGATCGCACGCAAGAGTTCAAGTTGCTCGATGTTAACGCCAGGACCTGGGGCTATCATAGTATCGGTGCTGCCGCGGGCGTGGACTTCCCTTATTTGCTCTTTGCCGATCAGGTGGGATTAGGATCTCCCGCCGAACATTGTCGGGCTCGCGTTGGCGTTGGCTGGGTCCGTATGACAACGGATATTCCGACAGCTCTTGTGGAGATTGCAAATCGGAGGCTAACTATCGCCGAATATATCAAATCCGTCAGAGGAACTAGCGTCGACGGAGTATTTTGTCTGGAGGACATGAAGCCAGGCCTTGCAGAGATTTCCCTGCTTCCCTACATGTTCTTGAAGCGCGGATTCTGAAACTGAAGTACTATACATTGGCTTTTCCTACTACTGATCTGTGCATTCGATCCCTATCTTCCAAGTGAGCGAAAGCTTTCTCAATTACTTTCGCTGTCCAGCCGAGTGCTGCACTTTCGAACCTCCAGCGGAGTTGGGGCAAAATTCAGGCTTCTTTGCGTTTGGGCCCGATCTTCTACTCTTTGGTCGCTCTGCGATAAAGGTAAAGTCTTACCCGACGGATGAGCTGCAAGATGCCGCAAACAAAGTTCAGGTGATCGATCGTTGCGTGCGTCTGCCGTTTGATGTTTCTGAGATCGTTTCCAATTTCCAGTTTGAGAGATACGTATGCAGCGAAGTGCGCGGCGCGGCCTCAACCCTGGTCAGAGATAGCTACTATGGTATCCGTCCGATGCTGCCGCCCTGGGTACGCAGGCATTTCCAGAAGCTTTACTTCAGAGGCTGGCGGGATATCAAATTTCCCAAATGGCCAATCGATGACACTCTTGATCGCCTCTACCGCGACATAATGGGACGTTTAATACGTGCTCGAGGAGAAGAAATACCCTTCATTTGGTTCTGGCCCGACTCTCATCAAAGCTGCTGCATTTTGACGCACGACGTGGAGCATCAGCCCGGATTGCAGTTCAGCTTTGAGCTACTGCGCATCGATCAAGAGCACGGATTTAGAAGTTCTTTTCAGCTTGTACCTGAGCAACGTTATAACGTCCCATTAAGTTTGCTCGAGAAGATTCGGAGTGCAGGTTTTGAAGTAAATGTGCATGACATCAACCATGATGGGCATTTATTCAGAGATCATGCGGAATTTCAACGACGCGCCAAGAGGATCAATAAGTACGCGAAAGAATGGGGGGCAAAGGGCTTTCGTGCAGGTTCGATGTATCGGAATCTGGATTGGATAAAGGAACTTAACTTCGAATACGATATGTCATGTCCGAATGCTGCCCACTTGGAGCCTCAGCGCGGAGGTTGTTGCTCGATTATGCCCTTTGGTGTCGGATCAACAATCGAGCTGCCGCTGACTATGACGCAAGACTATACCCTATACTACATAATGGGCTCTTACTCGACAGAGTTGTGGGAAAGAGAGCTGGAAACACTGATCCACAGCAACGGACTTATCGCGTTCAACATACATCCTGACTATGTTGTGGCGGATCATGCGCGCCGCGTCTATGTTCAATTATTACGTCTGCTAAGCCCCCTGATTGAAAGTAAGCGGGTCTGGCAGGCTTTTCCTAGAGAAGTGGCTCGATGGTGGCAGCAACGCAGTCGCCTCACCCTTGTGAGACAGGGAAGTGAATGGCGGATCTGCGGTGAGGGAGCGGAGAAGGCGCAGCTAGCATTTGCCTACGTGCAGGATGAACAAGTGCGCTATCGTATGCAGACTTATCGCTCAATCGCGAGATGAGTATGACACTGGGTGCACATCTCAGGGTGCGAGATCCCGACGTCGTGGTCACTTCGCAGACACGGCGCAACGGATTCCTGCTTTCGCTGGAGCCCTGTTTGTCATAATCATCGCATGTTTACGATCAGACGAGCACTTTGTACAAGGATGAAATGCGACCCTGCCAACCCTCTTTGCCTCTTTGTTTACGTCTTTGATCGCCGGATTACTGTCCGCGAACTCCGTTCCCAGTTGAGGTTGGGGAGGGGCAGTGTACATCGACACAAATTTGGGGCGGCGAGGCTGGCGTCTAGCAGCGCGGCAGCTTAGCGCGGAGTTCTGTATTCATGTGTGAGCGCCTGGCAACCGCTCTTCATAGCTTTGGCGCTGGAGTTGGGCAATAACGGGAAATCAGTCAGTAAAGGGCAGGTAATCCATATGTCTAAATGTGATGTTGTGATTGTCGGAGCTGGACCTTACGGTATCTCTGCGGCAGCTCATTTGCGAACGATCAAAGGGCTTGAAGTCCGGGTGTTTGGCGAGCCGATGTCATTTTGGGAACAGAATATGCCACTCGGGATGTTGCTCCGATCGAACTGGAGTGCTACACAGATTGCACATCCCGAAGGAGCGCTGAGGCTGGAAGAGTTTCAAACGAGCACGGGTCGAAGGTTCGGGCATCCGGTGCCCGTTGAGGCGTTTATCGAATACGGGCGATGGTTCCAAAAACAAGCGGTACCGGATTTGGAACACCGCAAAGTTGTGCGGATCGAGAAATTGCCCGGCGCCTTTCACGTCACGACTGAAGAAGGAGAAAAAATTAAGTGTCGCAGGGTAGTGGTGGCCACGGGAATCGGCCTTTTTACGAATAGGCCCAAGGAATTCGACCGGCTGCCACCGTCGATGGTTTCGCACAGCTCTGAGCATCATGACCTGACCGAGTTTGCGGGAAAACGCGTGATCGTGGTGGGCGGAGGACAAAGTGCCCTGGAAAGCGCAGCTTTGCTTCACGAGCATGGCGCGCAAGTCGAAGTGATTGCCAGGACTCATAACATTCACTGGCTGCAGGGAGCGCTGTCGATCACCTTGCATTCCCGCCTTGGCTCTGCGGTTCGGAAGCTTCTGTACGCTCCTACAGACGTCGGCCCGGCCGGATTGAGCCAGCTTCTTGCAAGGCCGGATCTCGTTCGAAAATTGCCGCGATCAGTGCAAGATCGCCTTCGACGGCGCGCGGTGCGTCCTGCCGGCTCCCGCTGGCTCGTGAAACGGCTGGAAAATGTGCCTATTCGCCTGGGTTGTTCAATCGTGAGCGCCTCGCCCATTGGGCAAAGCGTCCAGGTAAAGCTGCACGATGGCACCACTCGAACCGGAGACCGAATTATTCTCGGTACCGGCTATCGTGTTGACATAGCGAAATACAACTTCTTGGATCCGAATCTGGTAAGCGAAGTTGAGCGTAATGGAGGATTTCCAGTCCTCAGGTCAGGACTGGAGACTTCGGTGAGAGGCTTGCATATTCTTGGTGCCCCGGCAGTCTGGAGCTTCGGACCCTTGATGCAGTTTGTCTCGGGAGCGCATTACGCATGCGCTTCCCTAACGAAGTCATGCAATTCGCGATCCGCGCATGCCAGTCCTGTTCTCGCGCCAGTCGATGCGCACGCAACTTAGGGTGCGTCGTCCAGTGAGTCCATGACAAGTTCATCGTCCATGCGCCATCGTACTGCCATTTTCACCCTATGGTGCTCAGCCATCGTCGGGTGTTTCTCGCTTGCCGTCGCGGATGCGATGCGCGAGTTAGTGACTGCGGGATACACGTCTCACATTCTCGTGATGCCTTTCATTGCTGCTTTCCTGTTCTGGTCGTCGAGAAAGGCAATATTCGAAAAGGCTGAATGTTCGTGGAAGCATGCTGCATACCTGCTCGTGGGTGCATTTCTTCTTGTGCTGATTGCGAATGTATTTCGTTCGCAGTTTTCGTCCGAGCTGTTCTCTTTTGTTTCCCTCTCCGCTGCGCTGATTCTCGTGATCTCCGGGTTCGTCGCTTGCTACGGAACCAATGGTCTAAAGAACGCTCGGTTTGCTTTTCTCATGTTGTTCCTTGGCATACCCATTCCGAGTGGGGTTATGAACAGCGTGATTTCTGTTCTGCAAAGCGGGTCGACCGGGCTTACCCACTTGGTGTTTGTCGTCCTTGGCATTCCTGTGATCCGGGAAGGTTTCGTCCTGAGTGTCCCTGGAGCTACGATAGAAGTAGCGAAGGAATGCAGCGGAATCAATTCAACTATCGCTCTCCTGATCACTACACTTTTGCTAGCTCATGAGAGCTTGCAAAGCAACTGGCATAGGCTCGTCTTACTCTTTATCGCGCTGCCAATGTCAATAGTGAAAAATGCGATTCGCATAGTTATTCTGACGATGCTTGCGATACGGGTCGATCCTTCGTTTCTCACGGGAAGACTTCACCATCAAGGCGGGTTTGTGTTTTTTCTTCTGACCTTAGCAATTATGTATCCTATCTGGAAGATGCTCTACAACCGGGAAAAAAAAGCTCGAGAAAGCCTTTACACCGAGGCCACTAGCCCCGACGTTGAGACTCTCGCTGCTTCGATGCGACAATCTGCAGTTTTCCGGCGGTGAATGTAGAAAATGTTCAAATGCAATTCTTCCGCGAATCTGCACTAGAGTTCGCGACCGAATATCTGATTTGCGTGTTTTGCAAGCCGACGTAGAACTCTCTCCATGGGCGTTCGACGCTTGTATGTGATGTTTTCGCTTAGCAACGCGCATGCGTCCTTAGGAATCTTCCAGCCAGAAGCTTCACAATTTTCGATAGCCCTGGGAACACTGGAGCACTTAGGAATCGCTACCACACCTTCTTTAGAAATCAGCCAGTTTAGAGCAACCTGAGCTCTCGTCTTTCCCAATCGATCCGCAACGGTGCGAAGTGCGTCCTTCGGGTCGAACGACTGCATCCGCGAAAAGTCTTCGCCCAGCGGGCTGAATGCAATCAGAGTTATGTGATTGGTCCGGCAATACTGGAGCATGCCGTCTTCCACTGTCCGTTCAATCAAACTGTATCGCAATTGGTTGGACACGATCTTGACTCGTGCAAGGCATGCCTGGGCCTCCTGCGTCTGACGCACTGAGAAATTACTTAGGCCGATGAAGCGGATTTTCCCCGCGGCTACCAGCGCCTCCATGGCGGACATTGTCTCCGCAATAGGCACCGTATAATTGGGCCAGTGAAGTTGATATAAATCTATGTAGTCAGTTCGAAGGCGGCGTAGACTGCGCTCGACTGCCGCTGTCAACTCGGCTTTGCGAAAGTTTCTCGGTAGCACCTTCGTTGCGAGTATCACGTCCTTACGTCTTCCCCGCACCGCTATTCCTACAGCTTCCTCGGTCCCATAAGATTCCGCGGTATCGATGAGTGTAGCCCCATGATCGATAGCCGCCTGAATAGGCTCTATGCCTCCGGTGTACCGCCACGTGCCAAAACCAATCGTAGATAGCAGCGCCTCTCCATTTCCCAAGTTCCTGAACTCCATTACCAAAGCCCTCTGCGTTTTCAGCTTGCCGACGCATTCACAAGCAGAAAACTGTGACACCGATTCGAGATTATTACCAATCGTAGCCCTGCGCCTTGCAACTGGTCGCAACTGCTTGCGACTTCTTCGCGGGCCTAGCGGTTTGTGCAAGACGGTAGGGTCAGAGCAGGGCGCGGCCATCGGGACCGCAATTTCCGGGCGAGTTGAATTTAGCCAGAAACGCGCTTGTGCTTTGTCGGGTATCCGCAGGTGGGCCACAAGTGCTCAGGCACTGGATGCAAGAGCAGGACTGCGATAGCGACGGGCAGAGATTCTGCCTACCGCGGGCACCAATCCGTCGTCGTCGGTGTTTCTCCTCAGGCTGAATTAAGACCTTCAACTCCAATTCTTTCAATTCTGTCCGAGTGCAAGGCCCGGGTTGGGACGCCAGTCGTCGATCGGCTCGGCAGCCCAGCATCCCGAATCTTATACAGGAGGGCACGATAGCTGATGCGGAGAGCTTGAGCGGTACGCTTGCGATTCCAGTCGTGACTTTGCAGCGATTTAAGGATCACCCGGCGTTCCACCTCAAGCATCGCTTGTTTGGTGATGCTCTTCAGGGAGACGCTCCCGTCCGACGGCAGGTCTAGTTCGCGGGGGACGCCATCGTGCGCTTCACCTCGAGATGAGCTTTCAGCTAGTGCACGCGAAATCGCAGTCTCACTGCCGTAAACGACATATCGTTGTATGAGGTTTTCGAGTTCTCTGATGTTGCCGGGCCATGCGTGCCGTTGGAGATCGAGCATGAGATGGCGGGAAAGCGGAGCGGCCCGTTGATTGAACTTTTCGTTATATTTATCGATCAGATAACTCGCGAGATCCGGGAGGTCGTCGATCCGCTCGCGCAGCGGGCAGAGCTCCAGGTTTACAACGTTGATGCGATAAAACAAATCCTGGCGGAAGGTACCCGCAGCGATGTCGTCTGCAAGGTGCCGATTGGTTGCACACACAACGCGCACGTCTACCTTTGTATCCTCAAGTGCCCCGAGGCGACAGAACTGGCCCTCCTGTAGGACATGCAGAAGTTTGGCCTGAAGCGCTAATTCGAGTTCAGCGATTTCATCCAGAAAGAGGGTACCGCTTTGTGCCAATTCGAAACGCCCCCTCTTACTTCCATTAGCTCCCGTAAAAGCGCCTTTTTCATACCCGAAGAGCTCACTTTCCAACAAAGGACCGGGGATGGCAGGGCAAGTGACCTTCACTAATGGGCCTCGGCTGCGTGGTGAATTGAGGTGGATCAGACGTGCGATCAAATCTTTACCGGTTCCGCTCTCTCCGCAAATTAGTACCGGCAAATTCGAGGCAGCGGCGCGCTGCAGACAGTTCCAGATCTCCTGCATTCTCTTGGACTTTCCAATGATGACAGGGATCGGCGGAAGCTGATCCGCCGATTGGAAGGACCTGGAATCTATAGAGTAAGGGGTTGCCATCGGGTTCCTCTTGATTAAAAAGTGAAATCTACTGCACTCTATGCACGCGGTTAGCCATCACCATCCGAACCTGGCACTCGAAACGCGGATGCCATCGCAGTAGGCTAAGCTACGTGTATTCAACGTAGTGCTAGGTCGGCGTGAGGCTGCGTTTGGACCGTCGGATGGCGACGAGGAAGATTTTTTCCATCGAAGTGAAAATCTTTTCCTACGGTTTTGCCGCGGACGGATGCCCATGAGCTTGGACTCAGACGCTCTGGTGCCATGGACGTGTAAATGTTTGAGAACGGGGTTTGGCCGGCGAACTGAGATTTAAGCTCTTTAAAGTAGGAGCAATCGACGAGCCTCTCTCACTCCGAAACGTCCCGCTGCCGCCCCGACTCGCTCATTGAAACCTAGATTTCCGAAGCCGACCATAAGGTCGGCTTTTTTTTGGCTCGGATCTCGGAAGCCCAGTGCGACATGCGGCGCGTGGTCCTCCCGAGTCAGTCAATGTTGGCAAATCATCAAATTACTTGCGTCGCGCGGATTAACCGATGCGCCAACAACGACCAGATTCTCTGATGGTAAATCCCCGACTTAGACTGCAAGCCATTGCAACAAACGCGGTTATAGGAACGTGACTCACTCGTGCCATCCCTGATGTTCCTCTGCTCAAAGTTGATCGGATTTCATTGCTGTGGTGCACTTTAGGTCCAGATTTCCAGAGTGGCAACGGGTTACGGAATAAAGGCTACGAGAGTGGGTATGTACATGCACTCTGCACATTGCAATGGATGTCTAAGAAGGGGAATCCTCTTGACCGTTTTTGCAAGACGTGTGGCTGTTCATTTCGCTCTTTTCGGCTGTCTATCTGCGGGAGCCGCCGCCGACACGCTCAGCGTCGGAAATCCCGTTTCGGGAACTACTTTGACCATTAAGGACAGTGCCCTCACCGCCCTGAACTCGGGTTGGGCAAACGGAATCGGCGCTTACATCGACCCCTACCACGGCACTTTAAACGGCCAATCGGTGTTGCTGTTTTGCATTGACCCAAACCATCTGGACAACACCAGTGCCGCTGGCTACTCGGTGATTATCAGCCCGAACGGGTCAGGTACGAACACCTTGCAAACTTTGAATGTTTCGAACACAGGCGTGATGCCCTCTTCGGGAACCCTCTCGAACGCTGCGCTCGCCGCAGGTTTCTCAACTGCTTCGCAGCTGTACGGCGGATTGGCCTGGCTGAGTGTAAAACTCGGGCAATCAACAGACGCACTCACTCAGCAGGAGTTGCAGGCGGCGATCTGGCAGCTGGGAGATTACACCAGCACATTCGCAGTGGTAAATGCGCCCACGAACTTTGACAGCGCGGCCGTCAAGACGCTCGAGAATCAGGCAAAAGCCAACGCACTGGCCAGCGGCTTCGAGGTTGTTACAGATCTGAACGAAGTTGCGAATGGAAAAAACGCCGCTCAGGAGTATATCGTTCTAACACCGGAACCGAATTCTGCGGCCTTGGCGTTATCCGGTGTCATCGGAGTGCTTTTTCTTCGACGCCGGAAAATGGCTAGGCCTGCTTCATCGGCTCGCCTAACCTGAGCGCTCCAATTTAGCAATTTCACTTGCAAATAGCGCGTGAGTTGTTTGTTAAAACCCTTCCGCTTATCGGCCCACTGTGGAAAGTAAGAGATCGGAACAGGCAGTTATTGAACCGAGTCCTCGCGAAGTGTCAGCAGAGCACAACGGCTGGCATTCGACTAAACCGGAAAACTAGGACCACATTCCCGGAGTGATTGCTAGTGCTTTGGGACTCCAATAGTATCGCCTGGCGCATTTGTCGCAGTCTCGAGAAAACAGCGACTGCTCTGAATCAAATTCGAAGACCTGATTTTCGGTACCGGAATTCCACAACAGCGGATCTCGCTGATTGCAATGAGGGCAGGTCACAATTCCGGCGCAATTGGGCTCGATATTTACAACGTACATTGAAGATGTGCAATGTTAGTCCGGACAGCGAAGGCTGTCAATTCATCAGACAACTAACTGTACACTACCGCCGCTTTCATCATATGCACGGCACATGGCTGGATTGTTGGGTGCGCTGTGAGAGTGAAGCACAGATTAATTCTGCATTCCGATATCCGTACCATACGAACCTGCACGGAGACGCGGCACCAGATGACATGCGAAAAGCGCAAAAGGAAAGCGGTGAATGTTGCCTTCGCGCGGCTACTGATTTTGCAGGCGGGTTTGTAGAATAGGCTTGTGCAGATGTCTCTACAGTTATGGCAGCCAGTTAGTGCATCCGAGCTCCAAAACGTGACGTTATCTTCTTTGTTTTCAATGCAGCTTAGATTTGCGAAAAGTGAAACGGCTAGACCGAATAAGCAATTACCTATACAAGCAAACCCCGCAGAATAAATGGATTACCCATGGAACTTACTTTCCCTTAGACGCAAATAGTTGCAGTTTGCTGCGATCTCATAATGGCGAGCTGGCCACTCTCTTGTCGGTGGAAGATCGCGCATGTTTAAGAATCTTCAGGACATGAGCGACAGCGAGACTTTCGGGCCTGGCTCACGCTATTTGGGCCACGAATTGCGATACGAAGTTACGCGGGTGTATGCATACCCTCAATGCATTCACATTTGAGCGGTCAAGAAAGAACGTGAAAAGTGAAGACGAAAGTTGCCTTACTTGCTTGCCTGTTAGCGGTGGCGGGGATCTCGACCGCGTCCTTTGCGGACAGCATTACAACGGATACGTTGGTTAGTTCCTCGAAGGGCGACTTGGGCGGCGTTTCGGGCTTTACGTTTACAGCAACTCTGGACACGCTCAGCAGCGGTAAGTTTACGCTGGATTTTCTCGTTCAAAACACTACTTCCAATCTCGGCGGTACGCTGAGCGCTTTCACTCTTAGCCTACTGGGCGGTGGCAACGCTTCCATCCACGTTGATTCCACAAACTCCAGCCTATACGGCTGGTCTGAAACAGACAATGCGAGCTTCAGTAATGGCAACAACAGCTCCGGCTGCTCGACGAGTGGCGGCTCTGGGGGGTGGTTGTGCGCAGCAGGTCCAAGTCTGAACATCGGGCCCGGCGGTTCGGCGGATTTCAAGTTTGCGGGCACTTATCAGGGAGGCGTCTATGATCCCTTCGATCTCAAAGCCTTGGGCTCCGTCGGCAATAGCAAACTTGCCGTCTCCTCATACATGACACCTGCTTCCGTTCCGGAACCTTCCAGCATGCTGCTGTTCGCAAGCGGGCTCTCAGGTGCTGCGTTCTTGCGACGGAAGCGTAAATGTAGCGGTCGCTAGCTCTCCAGTTGGAAATGAAGCGAAAAGCCCGATCGATGAGATTGGGCTTTTTCGTTTAGAAGGCGAATTCTCCGACTGCCAATGGCGGAGAACCCGACGACACAACCATTTGTTTTAGGACATTCCCTGTAGCACCCCTCGCATGAAGCCCAGTGACTCGCTGGCTCCTGGCAGTGGATCCTTCGCCTCGACTTCATATTCCAGCTGCACCTCTTGCGCATACCCGGAGCGCACCAACTCTCGCAGCAGCGGAATGATCGGAAGCACGCCGGTCCCCACTGGTACACCCTTTGCATCGATGTGGTCTGAATCGAGATCTTTGAAGTGCATGCTGTAGAGCCGGTCCTGCATCTTTTTCGTGTCTGCGACCAGGTCTTCATGCATACGGAATGTGTGGCCGATGTCCATGCACACTCCAATTCGGCGGTCGAGTCCTTTGATCGCGTCGTAAACTTCCAGTGGCGACGGGAACAGTTTGTCGTTCGGTCCATGGTTGTGAATCGCCGCTTTCAGTTCATAATCTCGGATGACCTTGTCCAGCAACGGCAACATGTCATGATTTACTCCTACTACGGCCACTGTTGCTCCAAGGTCCCGCACATAATCCAGTGCTTGCCGCATCTGGGCTTCGTCGTTTTTGAGATAAATCACGCCGCAACTGGTAATCGATAATCCCAAATCCTCCGCTTGCTGTCGCACTTGCTTCCGCTGTTCAGGGGTTGAACTCAGAGGAAGGTGAACCTCTTTCAACGACACGTACCGCACTCCGAGACGTTTGATGTCTTGAAGAGTTTCAGTCAGCGGAAACGCGCGCAGCGAATAGGAGCAAACTCCCACGCGCAAGCCGTGAAATTGCTTATCGTCGTTCGGACTGGGGCCGGCGGCCAAAGTGGCAATAGGGCTAATTGCGCTGTAAGCGGCGGTCGCCGCCACTGACTTCAAGATTGAACGGCGAGTCACTGTCATCGATTTCCTCCAAAGCTGGAAAAGATATCACGTGTGCTCTGTTTGCTGCATGTCGCTATACTAAGCGGGTTCTGCTAGGCAACGACGACAACGCAAATAACAAGGGCAAATAAACATGACAATTGACCGGCGGGATTTCCTCAAAACGGCAGGTAAAGCAGCAACTCTGGGCGCAGCAACGCTCGCGCTCGGGGGAAAGGTGTTGGGAGCGAACGATCGTGTGCGTGTCGCGATTTGCGGATTGCGCGGCCGCGGCAACGACCACCTAAAGGGATTCACGCACGTTCCCGGAACCGAAATCGCCGCGTTCTGCGATGTGGATGACAGCATTCTGAACATGCGTCTCGGCGACATGCAGAAATTAGCCCTGCCGAAGCCCAAAACATACGTCGATGTGCGCAAGCTGCTCGAGGACAAAGATATTGACGCGATCTCGATCGCAACACCCAATCATTGGCACTCGCTCATGGCAATCTGGGCCTGTCAGGCGGGCAAAGATGTCTACGTGGAAAAGCCCTGCTCTCACAACTTGTTTGAAGGACGTCAAGTAGTACGCGCGGTGAAAAAATACAACCGCATCTGTCAGCACGGTAGCCAGTCGCGATCCAATCCGGGAATGGTGGATGCCATTCAGCGAGTCCAGAATGGCACCGTTGGTGATGTCTATCTCGCACGCGCGCTTTGCTACAAGTGGCGCCCCACCATCGGCCATGCCACTGAGGAACCTGTTCCAGCGGGCGTGAACTATGACCTGTGGACCGGTCCAGCGCCTATGAAGCCATTCACGCGCAACCGCTTTCATTACAACTGGCATTGGATCTGGGATACAGGAAATGGCGAGGTGGGCAATCAGGCCATTCATGAAATCGATATTGCACGATGGGGATTGGGTGTGAAGTTCCCGGTACTTGTGTCAGCCACAGGGGGCCACTTCATGTTTGACGACGATCAAGAGACTCCGAACATACTGAACGCCACTTACTATTTCGACGGCGCAAACGGCAAGCGCAAGATGATGGAGCTGGAAGTCCGACACTGGATTACCAATCATGAAGCGGAAATCGGCACCGGTGCTTACGGCAGCGGCGGTGTTCCCGCTGCGGGACTTACTCCACGCGCGGGCAGGAGGTCGGCCGACAATCAACAGGCGCTCGGTCCAAAAGACGCAAAAACAAACACCATCGGCAACATCTTTTACGGATCGAACGGCTATCTCGGTATCGATGGATACGATGCCTACAAGACCTGGCTGACCAACCAGGCAGAGCCGGGTCCTTCAGGTAAAGCCTCGGGCGATCACTTCGCCAACTTCATTGACTGCATTCGTAGCCGACGCGCGGAGGACATTCATTCTCCAATCGAGGAAGCCCACATGTCGACGACATTGGTGCACCTGGCCAACGCTTCCTACCGTCTTGGACGTACCTTGCGATTCGATCCTGAACAGGAGCAGGTCGTCGGTGACGACCAGGCCAATCGTCTCCTCCGAGGGACCTATCGCGAACCCTATGTTGTACGAGAGGAAGTGTGAGACAAGCTGCGACTTGGCGCATGAAAGCGAAACCTAGCACCTCGTAGCTCTAACAACTGTCATGATCACGCGACGAGCATTTCTCGCCGGACTGGCCGTCAGTCCCTTTTGCCTTGGGGCAAGTAGCAGCCCAGGAAGGGTAAAGGTCGGGGTCTGCACTCAGGACAGCACCGACGCGGCGAAGTATGGCTTCGATTACATTGAACCGTCGGCCGCCACAATCGCGGCGATGAGCGACGACGAATTTCACGACTACGCAGCTGAAGTGCTCGCATCACCGATTCGCTGCGAGGCGTTCAACGGCCTTATCCGCCGCTCAGATTTGAAGGTGGTCGGCAACGACACTTCGCTCTCGGCGCTAAAGGATTATCTCGAGCCGTGCTTTGCTCGCTGTCGTCGCCTTGGTGCTTCCGTTGTCGTGTGGGGCAGCGCGGGGTCACGCAACGTTCCGGACGGCTTTTCACGAGAGCGCGCCTCTGAACAGATCGCCACATTCCTTCGCGTGGCTGGGGACATCGCGCGTCATCACGACTTGACCATTGCCATCGAGCCACTACGTCATCAGGAGAGCAATATTCTGAACACCGGAGCAGAGGCTTTGAAGATGGTGCGTGCGGTGAAGCATCCGAATGTGCGCATGATCATCGATTACTACCATCTACGCGAAGAAAACGAGGATCCGCGGATCGTTGAGTTAGCTCGTGGTGAGATTGTGCACCTGCATTTTGCCAACCCACACGGTCGCCTCTGGCCGCATGACCTCGCAGAAGACGACCATTACTCATCTTTTTTTCAGTACCTCAAGAAGATCGGATACGCAGGCGGAATTTCTATTGAAGGTAAAGGCTCATTCGAGACAGATGGAGCAGCCAGCCGGGCATTCTTTCGCCAGGAATTAGGCTGATCGCGGGAAACAGTCTGGGCACATCAGCGAGGAAGCGACGAATATGGTGGAGGCGGCGGGAGTTGAACCCGCGTCCGAAAATGTTACTGGCAGAGAGACTACATGCTTAGTCGCGTTCATGCTCCCGTACTTCTACGGGAACTTTCGCAGCCGACGCTCAGAGCGGACAAGAAACGCAAGCTGCTAGTCCGATGATCTCGCCTTCGACACTCGGACCGCGCGCCAAAGACCAGCCCACTAAATGACGTCCTTGGGCGGCCCGCGGGCGATTCCGCCTAGAACGGCTACTTAATTAATTAAGCAGCGTATGCCATCTGTTGATTGGCAATTGTTGTTTTGCACTCGATTACGGGTGTGTGCACCCCGGCATGCCTCTCAACCGCAAGCACTTCCGTCGAAGCCGTGACGCCCCCGGATTACATGCAGTCTTACTTGACATCTTGTTAGATGTCACCTTCATTCTATCGGATTCGCCTATCTAACCCGGTCATTTCGCGCCTTCCGGCGTAGACGTGATTGCCTTTCAACCACGAAATCGCGAAATGAGCAGATCGCCAGATCACCCAATCCAGATCGCCGTTTGCTTCTGCTAAGCTTTTGAGCATCATGCCGCTGAAAGCCATCCAGCTCGGCCAGGTCTGGCGGAACGACGACAACGGTTCTAACTACCTGGTTACGAAGCTCTATAACGAGGTGTTTACGCAGTTTGCGATCCTGCGCCAGGCAGACGCGAATGCCGCCAATTCCGACACGATTCGCGTCAAAGTGCAAAAGGATTCGCAAGGCGCCACTCTGCCGGGGTACACCTACACGCAAGACGCTCAGGACTTCTAATTGATCGAAAACCTCATCGCAAAGCTTGGGCTGTTCGTAATTTCTGTCATTTCCGTTCTGGGATATTTTGGAGTGATGCTGCTCATGGCGATCGAGTCGGCGTGCATTCCGTTGCCTTCGGAAGTGATAATGCCGTTCTCCGGGTACCTGGTATATACCGGTCAATTCAACTTGTGGCTGGTTGCATTCGTGGGCGCGATCGGGTGCAACGTAGGCTCGGCGGTTGCGTACGAAATTGGCTATTACGGAGGACGGCCGCTGGTGGAGCGCTACGGCTCTTACATTTTGTTGAGCGAGCGTGAACTCGATTGGGCGGACAATTTCTTCGGCAAGTTCGGGGATCTCACTGTTTTGATCAGCCGTATGCTTCCGGTGGTCCGGACTTTCATCGCGCTCCCTGCCGGGATAGCGCGTATGCCGCGCCTGCGCTTCCATCTTTATACGTTTGTGGGATCGTTTCCATGGTGCCTCGGGCTGGCGTATCTGGGATTGGAAGCGGGGCAAAACTGGAAATATCTCGGCAAGTATTTTCATGAGTTCGATAAGGTCATTGGCGCAATCATTCTCATTGGAATCATCTGGTTCGTGTGGTCACGCTGGCAGCATAGGGTGCGAGTGCCGAGCTAAGCGACCTCCATTCTCCAACAATCCCATGGGCGACTGTAGAGCAGATACGCACGTCTCTTGATTCCACATGGAAGCGCCCCGCCATCCTTCTTTCCGCTTAGCTGAAATCACTGATCTCGAATTCTTGCTCGAAAGTATGCGGGACTTCTACTCCTTTGAGCGGCTGCCCTTCGATGAAGCCCGACAGCATCGTCTGGTCCTGCAACTCATTTCAGACGGAAATCTGGGCCGTTTGATTGTGTTTGAAGCGGCAGGAGAGTTACTCGGATATATGGTGCTGGGGTTCGGGTTCTCGCTGGAATTTCATGGCCGCGATTGTCTGCTCGACGAGTTCTATGTTCAGCCCAAAAGCCGCTCAACCGGCATTGGTACAGCCGCGATCAATTTCGCGGTTCAAACCTGCCGAGATTTGGGAATCAGAGCGGTGCATCTGGAAGCCGATCATTTCAACGTTAGAGGACATGAGTTCTATAAGCGGCTCGGGTTCAAGGACCACGATCGCCATCTGATGACACTCTGGATCTGAGAATCCCAGGAGCAGCCCAACAGCTTGGCGGGTGTTTTCAAATGGATTGCACTGGAACACTCAGCAGATCTTCTACTAACCCAACTTCCTTTTGTAAAAATGGCTCGGCATACTTCACTCCGGCCAGCATTCCGTAGAAACGCGCCATGGAGTGAACGCGATCGCGAATCTCCTGATGCGCTGGGAAGAGTCCGCTGCCTTCTTGCTGGTCTTCGAATTGAGATTTATAAGCCATCAGGGCTGCGAAACGCATCTCGAACTGGTCACTGATGTCCACTACAAATGACGGACGCACATCGTAATAAAGCGTGGCGTAAACGATTTTGAAAGGGCGATGCGGTGCGAGCTCGTCTTCTGGCTGCTGAATTTGCATACCTTCCTCGCGCAGCTTCTTAGCGATCTCCAGCTTCTTCAGTCCGGCGAGAAAGCAAGCTTCGTATCCCAGGGTGGAGCAGGTGTAGTGGTCCGGATGACGTCCTTTCCAGTAGGGAAGAATCACTACTCTAGGACGCGTGCGCCGAATTACCCTGGCGACCTTCAACCGGTTAATGAATGTGTTCTCGACCCGACCATCGGGTATGTCCAGAGCTTCGCGCCAGGTGACGCCCATCAGGCGAGCAGCTTCGTTGGCCTCACGTTCGCGGTCGGCAGCGGTGCCACGCGTTCCCATTTCTCCGCGCGTCAAGTCGAGTACTCCAGTTCGCTGTCGCTTTTGCGACATCTTGAGCAAGGTGCCGCCACAGGTTTGCTCTACGTCATCGCGATGTGCGGCGATAGCGAGAATATCCAGTGGCGTGCTGTGAGCTGAAGGCATAATGTCTGCGGTCGATGAAGAGTATCGTGGTGTCGGCCGTAACCTGCAACAGTTCTGCGACTCAGTTTTTCCGCTCTATCAAGAAGTGTGCCAAGTCCTTAAGCGTACGGCTGCGCTCTCCGAATTCATCGAGCGCGCCACACCCGTCCGCAACCATGCTATCGGCTCGGCGCAGGGATTCCTCGATCCCGAACACCGCTGGATAAGTGGCCTTTTCCGACTTTGTATCTTTGCCCGCCGTTTTTCCTAACTGCGCCGATGACTGAGTCACATCGAGCACGTCATCGACAATTTGAAATGCGAGGCCGACGGAGCGGCCAAAGACTCTCAAGCGCTGGATCTCTGCATCTGTTGCTCCGGAGTAGAACCCGCCGGTGACGACACTAGCGGTAATCAGCGCGCCAGTCTTGGAGCGGTGGATAGCCTCCACCATCTTTGCGTCGGCCCGCGCATTCTCAGCTTCAAGATCCATCACTTGCCCGCCGATCATGCCGTCCACGGTGCCGGTGCCGTGAGCGATCTCTTCCACAATGCGGATGCGAGCGTCCGGAGAGCAGGGAAGTTTGCTCAATACTTCATAGGCGTACGTTTGAAGTGCGTCGCCTGCCATGATGGCGATTGCTTCTCCGAACACAACATGGCACGTGGGCTTGCCCCGGCGCAAATCGTCGTTGTCGAGGGCGGGCAGATCGTCGTGGATCAAGGAGTATGTGTGCAGCATCTCCAAGGCGCTGCCCAGTTCTTCTACTCCTGTGGGCCCTTCGCTTGCTGCGCGAACGGGATTTACCATGCGCGCCGCTTCCATGCAGAGAATCGGACGCAGCCGTTTGCCGCCGGCGAATACGCTGTGGCGCATGGCTTTGTGAATCGATGTGGGAACCTGCGTCTCAGGAGGAAGCAGGCGGTCGAGGGCGGAATCAATCAGCGCGCAACCAGAGGCCAGAGTCTCCTTCAGCATTATTGGCGAGTATAAATGACTCCATTTTGCGATTTCGCGATTTGGTGATTGAGCGATTTAAGAACGCGGCTCGGTCTGCTCACTTGCCCGCCGACTTCTCCTCGCCTAATCCTTCAAAGGGCTCTGGGTGCAACTTGCCGCCCTGTTTCATAAGGATCTCGACCTTGCCTTCAGCTGCCTCGAGTTCCTGTCGACAGGAATTCGACAGACGAACTCCGTCTTCGAACAATTTGAGTGATTGCTCCAGCGGGAGGTCTCCGCGTTCCAGTTGTTCGACGATCTTTTCGAGCTGCTGCAGGCACTCTTCGAATTTCGGCAAGCTTCGACTCCATCCTCATTGTAAGGCAACAGCAAAACACCACACGGATCTCACGGACCTTTCCGCACGGATTTCACGGATGAAACTGAAAACTTTGCTTCACAAATTATTCCGGAGTATCCGTCGGATTCGTACTGCGCCGTGCGATCCGTTCGTGCTTTGAATTTCGATGCGTTACTTGCCCTGAAACAACAGCGGCGCAAACGCTGCTAGGTTTCTCCGCCACACCATCCAGGTGTGCGCGCCCGGTGTATCTATGTCGGTGTGCTTGATCCCTTTGTTTGTGAGCCATTCTCGGAGTCGGCGGTTCGAGTCGATCAGGTGATCGTCGGTGCCGCAAGCGATCCATAACAGTCGCAGGTCAGAGACGTCTTTTGACTTCAGCTCCGCGAATTGTTGATCGAGGTTCTCACTTAGTCCGCCGGTACTGAATGCTCCAATCCACCCGAAGCGATCGGCTGACGTTAGACCTACGAACAGCGACTCCGATCCACCCATCGAGAGTCCGGCGATCGCGCGCGAATTGCGGTCTGTGGCTGCGTGATACTCCTTCTCGATTTGCGGAATCACTTCCGTGAGTAGCGCCTGGCGGAACCTGTCTAGGTTGCGCTGGCGGAGGTTATTGTCGCTGAATGCGTTGAAGCCGTGCGTGAGCATCTCTAGGTCTCCATACCCGAGCGTCATCACCACGATCATCGGCTTAGCTTTTTGCTGCGCAATCAAATTATCGAAGATGACGTTCGCGCGACCCACTGCAGTCCAGCCACTGGCGTCGTCGCTGTAGCCATGGAGCAGATAAAGCACTGGATACTTCTTCTTTGCGGCCGCATCGTAGCCTGGTGGCGTGTACACGTAGTAATCCCGTTGATCGCCCACTACCCCGGACTTGTAGAAATGATGATGGATGACTCCGTGAGGCGCATCATTCACTTCCCAGGGAAGTGACGCCGGGCCAGGCACGTGAACCATACTTTGTGTTCCCAGCAGATTCGGCTTCATCAGCGGATTCGATGGATCAATCAGCGCCACGCCATCGGCCACGAAGGAATATCCGTAGTAGTCGGGCTCGAGAGCCTCCGTCGTTAAGCTCCAGATTCCGGCATCATCCTTCTGCATCGGAAGATGCGCTGTGTGACCCTCCAATTGCAGTTCTACTTTCTGAGCGTTGGGATCGTGGAAGCGGAAGGTTACGCGATCGTCTGACTGGACTTCTGGTGAAATGATCCGTGCGGACTGAGCACTGGCGACGATGGCAGCGAACGCCATCAAAGGAGACAGCAGAGTGCGAACAGTTAGGTTGAGCACGCGAGAGATTATACGGATGCTGTTTGAATTTCGACGAAGATTGCCGCACCGACCCTCGTGTACCCTAAAGTGTGCCTAGCGACACAGAGAGGGTCTCTCCCCGAGCCGCATTTCAGCATCGCGACTTTCGCTTATTCCAGTCAGCCCGTGCGGTTTCCATCGTTGCTACTGAGATGCAGGCGGTAGCGGTAGGCTGGCAGGTTTTCGAGATGACCCGCCGCCCGATTGATCTGGGCTATGTCGGACTTGCGCTGTTTCTGCCGGGAATGATCCTATCGATTCCGGCCGGCCACACGGCAGACCGCTTTGACCGCAGGGCGGTGCTGCTGATCTGCTACGTCTCATACGCCTTTTGCTCTTTACTGCTTTTTCTACAAGCATTCAGTCGAGCATCCTCTGTTTTGCCCATCTTCGCTGTGCTTCTGCTCCTCGGAATAACACGTGCCTTCAGCGGTCCGGCAAGCCAGTCATTGGTACCGCAGCTGGTTCCGGAGGAGCATTTCGGAAATGCCGTCACTTGGGGAGCTTCCATTTTCCAGATTGCGACCGTGATGGGGCCGGCGTTGGGTGGTCTGGTTTATGGATGGGCGTTCGGTGCGGCAAGTGTGTATGTAACGGCCGCCTGCCTCTATGCCACGGGATTCGTATTTCTCCTCATGATGCATGTCCGCACCGGACGCATGGAGAAGAAGGACATTTCTGTCGAAACGCTCCTCGCGGGAGTTCGTTATGTGTGGCGCGAGAAGATGATTCTCGGATCGATCTCAATGGACCTGTTCGCGGTCCTGCTCGGTGGCGCTGTTGCGCTCCTCCCTGTCTATGCCCAGGACATTCTGCATGTCGGACCTCGCGGACTTGGCGTTTTGCGCAGTATGCCAGCAGCAGGAGCCGCGGTTATGGCGGTAGTGCTCGCTTATAAGCCTTTGCGAAGGCGCTCCGGAGTGATGATGTTCCTGGGCGTTGCAGTCTTCGGAGTCTCTACCATTTTGTTTGGTTTGTCGCGATCGGTGACTGTTTCGCTGATAGCGCTATTCATCGTCGGTGCCTCCGATATGATCAGCGTTGTAGTTCGCAGCACACTCGTGCAAGTCGCAACGCCTGCGTCCATGCGCGGGCGTGTGAGTGCCGTCAATGGTGTGTTCATCGGAGCATCGAACGAACTCGGACAATTTGAGTCCGGCGTCACTGCACAATGGCTTGGCGCCGTGCCCGCAGTTGTGTTGGGTGGAGTTGGAACATTAATCGTCGTTGCAGTCTGGGCACGAATGTTCCCGCAGCTGAGAAAACTGGATCGATTGATTCCGATCAATGAGCCCGCAGTGACCCTCGAAGCTTCCAAACAGCAGGAATTGGTCTGACGCTTGCATCACAGCAAAGCAACAGCCGAGTTTCGTGAAGCATGCCGAATAGCGCGCAAGCGCGTCATTCCGGTAGTCCATGTGCGTAAGCCATGGGAACACATGTGTCAGACCGGTCGAGCCTGGGCGTTATTTTCACGCCCGCGTGCCACCGAATTAGCGGACGTAACCGGTAAGTGGGCCTATTCTCCCTTTCAAGTATTCTCTCTGCATGGACCCGGTACGGCTCACGCGTGAACTGATAGACATCGAATCGATCACCGGCAATGAGGCCCAGGTCGGTGATCGTCTTTACAGCACTCTTTCAAAACTTGGCTATCGCACAGAAAAAATGCCGGTCGAAGGCGATCGGTACAACATCTACGCAAGCACAGCCGACGCTCCCGATTTGGTCTTTTCCACGCACATGGATACGGTGCCGCCTTTCATTCCTTCCTCGGAGGATGCTGACAACATCTATGGTCGCGGTTCATGCGACGCTAAGGGCATCATTGCCGCGCAGATCGGGGCTGCCGAGCGTCTGCGCAGCAGAAATGCAAAAATCGGTCTGCTTTTCTTAGTAGGCGAGGAGCGCGACAGCCAAGGAGCGAAAATCGCAAATCATCATCCTCCAGGTTCGCGTTTCTTAATAAACGGGGAACCAACTGAGAACAAGATCGGCCGCGCCTCGAAGGGGACTCTGCGTGTTCAGCTGACAGCTCACGGGCGCATGGCACACTCTGCCTATCCTCACCTCGGCGAGTCCGCCATCGAAAAATTGATTGAAGCACTGCATCGCTTGTTGAACATGCCTTTACCGGATAATCCGGAAATCGGCCCAACTACTGTCAACATCGGTCTCATTGAAGGCGGACGCGCGCCCAATGTGATTCCCGACTTTGCCCGCGCGCAGCTGCTGTATCGTCTAGTCGGCTCGACAGACGAACTGCGGAAGAATATTCAAGCGACAGTCGAAGATCTTGCTACTCCAGAGTTCGCGCTGGAGATTCCCTACGTAAAACTGCGAACGATTGAGGGCATTCCCGAAATGGTCGCCGCCTTCACTACCGATATTCCTGCACTGACAAAGTGGGGAGAACCCGTGCTATTGGGGCCCGGATCCATTCATGTCGCTCACACCGATCGCGAGTTTCTTGCCAAACGTGATCTAAGCGACGCGATTGATCTGTACGTCAAAGTGGCAGAGAAGCTGCTTGGCTCCTAGCGGGTTGATGCGCCGTATGAGCTAGACTGGAGGTTTATGACAGAGCCGACGAACTCACTAGCGCGCGCCGCGTCTTCCTACTTGCGGTCCGCAATGCATCAGCCGGTCGACTGGCACGAGTGGGGCGGAGACGCATTCGAGAAAGCCCAGCGCGAGAACAAGCCGGTGCTGCTTGATGTGGGAGCGGTCTGGTGCCACTGGTGCCATGTGATGGATCGCGAGTCATACGAGAATTCTGAAATCGCGAAGCTCATCAATGAGAACTACGTCGCGGTTAAAGTCGATCGTGACGAGCGTCCCGATGTGGACAGCCGATATCAGGCGGCAGTGCAGGCCATCAGCGGGCAAGGGGGTTGGCCGCTGACCGCGTTCCTTACTCCAGATGGCCGTCCGTTCTTCGGTGGAACCTACTTTCCACCCGAGGATTATCAGGGCCGCCCCGGCTTTAAGCGCGTGTTGCTTACCCTGGCGTCTGCGTATCGCGAGAAGCACGGCGATGTGATCGAGTCTGCCGAGAACGTGATGAATGCCATCGACCACGCCGAGTCTTTCGCCGGGCGGTCGGGCGAGATATCCCCCGCCGCCGTGGATGGCATGATCAAGTCTGCGATCGAATCGTTCGATTCCCAAAATGGGGGATTCGGATCGGCGCCAAAGTTCCCACATCCCTCGATTCTGGATTTGCTCATTGATTACTGCGGCCGAACCGGCGATGAGCATGCTTTGAAGGTAGTGACTACTACTCTCGATCACATGGCCCTGGGCGGTGTCTACGATCAACTCGCCGGCGGATTCCATCGGTATTCGGTCGACGAGCGCTGGGTAGTGCCGCACTTCGAGAAGATGTCGTATGACAACTCCGAGCTGCTGAAAAACTACGTACACGGGTATCAGCTCACCGGTAATGCGCTCTACGCAGGAGTGGCACGCGACATCATTCGCTGGATGGACGAATGGTTGAGCGATCGTGATCGCGGCGGCTTCTACGCCTCGCAGGATGCCGACATCGATCTGCAAGATGACGGAGACTACTTCACGTGGTCGCTGGCAGAAGCTCGGGAGGTTCTGCTTCCGCAGGAGCTCGAGGCCATTGCGCCGTACTACGACGTTGGCGAAGTCGGAGAGATGCATCATCGACCGGAAAAGAACGTGTTGCATGTTCGCGCAACTCCGGAACAGATCGCTACGCGAATGAAGCTGAGCGTGAGTGATATCCATAAGCTACTCTCCTCGGCCAAGGAGAAGATGCTCGCTGCCCGACTGCAACGCCGGGCGCCATATGTCGATAAGACGATCTATGTGAGTTGGAACTCGCTCTGTATTTCCGCTTATCTCGCCGCTGCCAGGGAATTGGATTTAGGTGATGCCGAGCACTTCGCGCTGCGCTCCCTCGATCGTTTGCTCTCGGAAGGATGGTCTACCGAAACGGGATTAAAGCATGTGATCGCCTACTCCGACGACTCTGCGCAGTATCGGCAGGTTCATGGGCTACTCGACGATTATGCTTTTACGGTAATCGCCTGCTTGGACGCTTACGAAGTCACAACTGACCTTAGCTATTACCGTTTCGCTGAACGAATTGCTGCCAAGATGATCGAGTATTTTTACGATCAGACCGGCGGCGGCTTCTTCGATACCGGGCGTCAGGTGACGAACGACCCAGGGCTGGGAGCGCTAAAGGCGCGCCGCAAACCTCTGCAAGATTCGCCGACACCTGCGGGAAATCCAGCGGCAGTGATCGCATTGCTGCGACTGCACGCCTATTCCGGAGAGCAGCGGCATCGCGATATCGCGGAGTCAACTCTGGAGGCATTCGCCGGAGTGGCATCCCATTTTGGCATCTTCGGCGCAACTTACGGGATCGCAGTGGAACTCTATTCGCGTCCGCACACGCACGTAGTGGTCGTCGGCAATGATCAGAATGCGGATCAACTCTACCGCACAGCTAGCTCGCCCTACAGCATCTCCAAATCCGTGCTGCACTTCGATCCAGATCACGTTGTAGCCGAGAACTTGCCCTCTGTGCTGGCGCAAACGCTTCCCAACTTGCCGGTCATCAAAGAGAAAAAGAGCGTCGGGGTAGTGTGCTCGGGATTCGCATGCCAGCCTCCGGTGCAAACGGCGGAGCAGTTGCGTGCGATGATCGCAGGTACTCCGTCAAGAGCAAAAGCTGAACACGAAGGTCACGAAGGCAAACTCAAGGTAACGGGGACTTAGAGACTTCGCCGTAAAACGGATGTTCCCTGCTCACTTTGATTTATCCGTGAAATCCGCGCGCGAAGCGTCCGTGAAATCCGCATCGTGTGTTGCCATAGTTTTTGATTTTTTTCCAACCGCAAAGGAGTAATTATGCGAATTGCGTTTCTTGGACTCGGCATCATGGGTAAGCCGATGGCCCAGAATCTGGTCAAAGCTGGTCACGAAGTCAAGGTTTGGAACCGGTCGCCGGGCAAAGTCGTTGGCGGCGCGCACGGCGCTGCCACTCCGAAGGAAGCCGCGAAAGATGCCGAGCTTGTATGGCTCTGCGTGTCCGACACCAAGGCAGTCGAACAAGTCCTGTTCGGAAGAGATGGCGCCATCGAATCCCTGAAACAGGGAACCATCGTTGTCGATTCGAGCACGATTCTGCCCGCAGCGAGTCTGAAGTTCGCGGAGCGCGTTCGCCAAAAGGGCGGAGATTTCGTGGATGCTCCGGTCACCGGTTCCAAAACGGGAGCAGAAACCGGTCAGCTCATCTTCATAGTCGGAGCACGTCAGGAGACCTTCGATAAACTTCAACCCCTCTTCAGTGCGATGGGCAAAAGCGCCGTTCGCGTGGGCGAAAATGGCAAAGGACTGGCCGCAAAACTCTCGATGAATCTCATGATCGCGCTTACCTTCGAAGGATTCGCTGAAGCGCTGGTGCTGGCAAAAAAACAAGGCGTGGATCTCCAGCCGCTGATGAGCCTCATCAATCAATCGATGGTTCGCTCGGGAGTAGTCGATTACAAAGCGCCATTTGTGCTCGCGCGCGATTTCACCGCTAATTTTCCGATGCGCCTCATGCACAAGGACATTCACCTGATGCTCGAAGCCGCGCACCAGAATGGAGTGAAGCTGCCCGGCCTCGAAACTGTCGACAAGGTTTACGAATCATCCAAACGTGAGGGAAATTCGGAGCTGGACTACGCCGCAACGTTGATGACACTGGAGAAGGCCGCGGGAGTGAGTTGAAGTTTTCCTATAAAACCAACCAACTGTCATCCTGAGCGCGCTTTTTGCGCGAAGGACCTGCCGCAATATGTCGGTCGCAAACAACTCTGTCCAGGCTTTTCCAGCACGGTCGTGCACGAAAAGCCCAGACATTGCGTTCAGGAGTGAAGTCTCGCCGTAGGTCCTTCGCGCAAAAAGCGCGCTCAGGATGACAGAGTATTTGCTCATCCTGGCGCGCTTGAGACCTAGATACTTCTCTACGCCACTCTCCGTGAACGTCCTTTGCTGCGCGATGACGCTGCGCTCTTGCGGGAAGGACGCGACTCTTCCTCTTCGCCCATCTCCTCGCCTTCCTCTCCCATGCCGAGGTTCTCGGGTTTCAGCTTGCGGGACATCGCTTCCATCTTCGTGCGGGTCTGCTCTTCCTCTTTCAGACTTTGATTCAGCAGCTTCACCGCTTTGTTCAGTTCCAGTTGCTCTGCGAGCTCGATGAGTGAGTTGTACGCATTGATTTCATAACTCTCGACTTTGATTGCCGCTCCCACGTCGAAGATCGCGAGGATATCATCTGCCGGATCCTGCTCCTGCTTGAACGAGTCGCGTTCTTCGATCAGGCCTTTCATTCCCTTGCATTCGGTTTCTTCGGGTTCTTCTCCGAGTTCCTCGAAGACCTGCTGAATGCGTTGCACCTGCTTCTCGGTTTGTGCCTGGTGCGATTCGAAGCCTTTCTGCAATTGTGGTTGTTCCGAATGATCGTCGGCGAGTTGACCCAATGCCTCTACGAGCTTCTGTTCGGCATCGAGCATGTCGGTGAGTTCGTGGATAAACAGCTCCCTGGCGCTTTGCATAGTTGTCCTCCGGTGGTCGAGCTAATTAAGATGCCAGACGAAAATCCAAGGTTCTCTAGGACGCACTGAGTCACACTTCAACGCGCAGATGAAAAGCTTTTATCGAAGATTCGTAGAGACCGCATTGCGCTACCCCGATCACCTCGCGGTAGAGCTGCAGCCCATGCAGTCATCATCTGCCGCGAGCGAGCGCTATAGCTACGCCGAATTGCGCCGCATCGCCGAGCACGTGGGCGGATGGCTCCAACAATCCGGCATCGCTGCTGGATCACGATGCGCGATCCTGGCCAACAACAGTCCGCGGTGGGTAGCTGCGTATCTGGGAACGATGGCTGCAGGATGCGTAGCCGTTCCCCTCGACACCGCATTCAAACCGGAGCAGGTAGCGAAGCTGCTGAAAGACAGCGGTGCGTCACTCCTGTTCGTCGATACGAGTCACCTGGAAACCGCAAAATCCGCATGGTCCGATATTTCTGATTTGTCAAACGTGGAACGGTCCGCCTTCGGCCGGGTGTTCGTAATCGACTCCGATGCCTCGGCAGCTCAGAACTTAGACGCAGTTCTCGCGCAGCCAGCCCAGCCACTTGCGCCGTTTAACGCAACTCCAGAGGATCTCGCCGTCCTGCTGTACACCTCGGGAACGACGAGTGATCCCAAGGGGGTGATGCTCACGCACGGCAACTTGAATGCCGAAGCCGATGCCGTCTTTCGATCGCTTCAACTTGGTCCTGATGACGCGATTCTCGGTGTGCTCCCGCTTTTCCATGCTTTAGCGCAGATGGCCAATCTGCTGCTGCCGCTCTCGATTGGCATGCGTGTTGTTTACCTCGAAGTCCTGAACACGACAGAGTTGCTGCGTGGTCTGGCAGAGCGGGATATCACGGTGTTCTGCTGTGTCCCACAGTTCTTTTACCTGATCCATGAGCGCGTAATGAAGCAGGTTCAGAGCCGCGGACGCGCCGCCCGGGCCATTTTCCGGCTGCTGCTCGGGTTATGCTGCGCCGGACGCAGAGTGGGTCTGAATCTTGGGAAAGTGTTCCTCGCCGACGTTCATCGCCGTCTCGGAAAGAAAATGCGGTATCTGATCACGGGCGGCTCGCGCTTCGATCCCACAATTGGACGCGATCTCGAGGACATGGGCTTCGATGTGTTGCAGGCCTACGGTCTCACTGAGACCACCGGCGGAGCCTTTTTAACGCGACCAGAGGACAATGTGCTTGGCTCGGTGGGTAAGCCGCTGCCCGGCAATGAGGTACGTATTCAGCAGACGGGCGCTCAGGGTCAAGGAGAAGAGGGAACCGGCGAGATCCTGATTCGTGGTCCGATCGTCATGAAGGGTTATTACAACCGTCCGGATGCCACGGCTGAGGTGTTGAAAGATGGTTGGCTGCACACCGGCGACCTGGGCCGACTCGATTCGCGCGGCAATCTTTTCGTCACAGGCCGCAGTAAGGACGTGATTGTCCTCAGCAACGGCAAAAACATCTATCCCGAGGAGATCGAGGCGCACTATCTCCAGTCGCCATTAATCAAGGAAATCTGCGTATTGGGGCTCGAGAGCCGGCCGGGCGAGCCGCTCGCTGAACGTTTGCACGCCATAATCGTGCCCAACTTTGATGTGCTACGCGAGCGCAAGGTGGTGAATGCGCGCGAAGTCATGCGCTTTGACGTGGAAAATCTTTCCACGCAGCTGCCTAGCACCAAACGAATCCTGAGTTACGACATCTGGCCAGACGAATTACCGCGCACAACCACGCGCAAACTCAAGCGTTTCGAGATCCGCAGGCGGTTCATGGAGAAGGGAAGCGGGACGCCAGATGCGCCGCGAGCGCTCACTTCACAGCGCCAATTGCGCGATGAAGATCGTTTGTGGCTGGAGAATGCGGACGTGCAGCAAGCAATGTCGGTCATTCGCGCGTCGAGCAAGAAGGAAGGCGAGATTCATCCTGACGATAATCTCGAGCTGGATGTGGGACTTGACTCAATGGAACGCGTCGAACTGGTGGTTGCGCTCGAAGGCGCGCTGGGCGCGCATGTGGAAGATTCGGAGCTCGGGAACGTTTATTCCGTGCGCGAACTCGTGAATGTGCTGCTCCAGTATCGCGATGTAGCGGCTTCTAGTCCAAGGCGCAGCGGATGGGAGTCGGTTTTTGCGGTAGAAACCAGCGATGAAGAAGTGAAAACTACGCTGAATTCCGGTCGTTGGACCACGATCTTCTGGTTCGTTGCGGCGCGGTTAGCGCGGTATCTATGCCAGGTGCTGTATCGAATCCAAGTCAGCGGGATCGAAAAACTTCCGCAAAATCAGCCGTTTATCTTCTCACCCAACCATCAGAGCTTCATGGACGCACCGCTTATCATGAGTTATTTTCCGTTTCGGATATTCCGCAAGATGTTCTACGTGGGCACCAGTGAGATCTTTGGGAAGGGAATCCGACGGCGCATTGGACACTCGCTGAGGCTTATTGCGATTGATCCTGACGCGAATCTGGTGTCTGCTATGCGCGCTGGCGCATACGGATTGCGGCGCGGTGAGGCACTTGTGCTGTATCCCGAAGGGGAACGCAGCATTAGCGGGGAGCCAAGAAGCTTCAAAAAGGGCGCTGCGATCCTCGCAACGCACCTTCAAGTGCCCATTGTGCCGGTCGCTATCGACGGTTTTGAGCGAGCCTGGGGACGCGGCCGGGGCATACGACTGTTCCAAAAGTTGCAGATTCGTGTCGGCGAGCCCATCGAACCGCCTCCGGCAACAAACGCTTCAGAAAAGACTTACGACACGCTGACGCAGGAATTGAGGCAGAAAGTCATGGAAATGTGGCTCGATCTGCACGGATCGCGGCAAGTGAAGCCGGAATTGGTCGGAACACGAAGCTGACTTCGAGAATCTAGCCCATGGTTAAAGTCCTATTCTGGGACATCTTAACGCGCTTTTGGATGTGTTGCGTCGTACACGCGCGTGATGTGAGCCGAGGTCAACTGCGTGTAGCGTTGCGTGGTGGACAGCCGTTCGTGGCCAAGCAGCTCCTGGATAGCGCGCAAATCGGCGCCTTCTTCGAGCATATGAGTGCCGAAAGCGTGTCTTAGCGTGTGCGGATGCACGTCCGGAGACAGTCCGCGAGCGACGGCAATGGCCTTCACAATGCGTCCAACGCTGCGCGTAGTGAGCGATCCACCGCGGAGATTGATCAGAAGCGCGGACGAAGATCGCCGTCGCGTATCAAGAACGCGCTGTCTTTCCGGCAGATAATCCCGGATTGCACCTGCCGCAGCATCTCCCAGAGGCACTAAACGCTCCTTTTTGCCCTTTCCACGTACGCGAATCAGGTCGTTTGACCACCCGATATCATCGAGTCCAAGGCCTACCAACTCGGAATTGCGCAGCCCACAGCCATAAAGCAGCTCGAAGATGACGCGTTCGCGGGCTTCAAAAGCGGCGTTTTCGGGCAGCTTGGCATCTAGCAGGCCGTTTAATTCTTCCATTGTTGGCACTCGCGGGAGCTTTTTGGGGAGCTTAGGCGTCGAAACCAGGCTCGCTGGATTCGCTTGCACATGCCCTTCGCGGCCCATCCACTTATAAAAAGAGCGCAATGACGCCAATGCGCGCGCCGCTGAAGGCTTGCTAAGACCGTTCCCCATCAGCTCTGCGAGGTATCCACGCACGTTTTGGTGGTCTACTTTGCGCCAATCCAGGCTCTTTCCGGAATACTCCAGGAACTTATTCAGGTCTTTTTGGTACGCCAAAACCGTGTGTTTTGACGCATTACGCTGTGTTTTCAGGCAGGTTAGGAACTCCCGGACGCGAGTTTCCGCGGCAGTTATCGCACCTTTGCGCGCACTTTTGAGGCTCAAACAGACTCCTTTTGGGGTCGATTAAGGCGCCTTTTACTGCGCGGATGATGCGCTCGGTACACCTCTTTGAGGCGATCCAGAGCCACATGCGTGTACACCTGGGTAGTGGCGATGTCGGCATGTCCCAAAATGGTCTGGACGGTGCGGAGGTCGGCGCCGTTGCCGACCATGTGGGTAGCGCAACTGTGGCGCAGCATGTGCGGACTCGCCTTCCGGTCCGCCTTCGATTCGCGCACGATGCGCCACACTCGCTCGCGTGTGAGGCCGGTTCCACTGCGATCGATGAAGACCAGCGGCGATCGCCGCACGCGGCTGAGCAGAGGACGGGCATCGCGCAAATAAGTTTCGAGCGCATCGCGCGCCGAAACTCCGAAGGGAACAATGCGTTCCTTGTCGCCTTTGCCGCGAACGATGGCGGATGCAGACTGCAAATTCACGTCCTCAAGACGCAGTCCAACGATCTCCGATACGCGCATGCCAGTTGCGTACAGCACTTCGAGCAGAGCGCGATTGCGAAGCGCAAGCGCCGGATCTTGCAGCTTCGATTTTTCTCGCGCCAGCATCTCGTCGATGTCGCTAAGCGCGAGCGACTTGGGCAGAATCTTCCACGGTCGCGGGCTCTCGATGTTCAAAGTGGGATCGTGCTTGATGCGTTTATCGAGCAACAGGAATTTGTAGAAATGACGGATGGCGGAAAGTTTGC
>JBJMGD010000010.1:0-18126 GCA_045808065.1 Terriglobales bacterium
CCAGCAGGGTCAAGGAATTGTCGAAGGGCATGGTGACCCAACTCCACCTTGCATTAGTGATGGCGATTGACGCGCGATTGCTCGTGCTCGACGAGCCCACACTTGGCCTCGACATTCTGTATCGCAAGCACTTCTACGATTCTCTGTTGAACGACTACTTCGATCGCAATCGCACCATCGTGGTGGCCACACACCAGGTGGACGAAATCCAACACGTCCTCACTGATCTTATGTTCATCGATCAAGGCCGCATCGTCTTCGACCGCAGCATGGAAGAAGTGGAGTCACGTTATGCGGAAGTGATGGTGAATCCCGAGCGCGTGGCCGCGGCACGGGCACTCAAGCCGATGCACGAGCGACAGGTGTTCGGTCGCAGCGTTCTGGTGTTCGATGCTGCCGATCGCAGGCAACTTGCTGCGCTTGGTGAAGTGCGCACACCCAGCGTCGCCGATCTGTTCGTTGCGGTAATCGGCAATCATGCAGGCCAGGCACAAGGAGCCGCTCAATGAATACTCCGTCGACTGCTGTACCTGAGACTCACGCCGTTTCTCCGGAAGCAGCTCTCTTGCAGGCGGCAGGTCCAATGTATTGGTCGATTCGGCGCGAATTGTGGGAGAACCGTTCGATCTATTTGGCGCCACTCATCGCAGCAGTGGTCTTTCTGTTCGGCTTCCTGATCCAGATGATCAACCTGCGGCGACATGTGGGCAACACGTCCCTCGTTTTTCGCCCGCAGATGGAATCACCTTATGACACTGCCGCCCTTCTGATCATGGGCGTCGCGTTTCTGGTTGGGATCTTCTACACGCTCGACGCGCTATATGGAGAGCGTCGCGATCGCAGCATTCTCTTCTGGAAGTCGTTGCCGGTTTCCGATGTTACGGCTGTGCTCTCGAAGCTCCTCATCCCGATCGCGATTCTGCCGCTGCTTTCCTTCGTGATCACGATTGCCACGCACTTCGCGATGCTGGCACTCAGCGGCGTCGTGCTGATCGGGACCGGGGTGAACGTTGCGACGCTGTGGGGGCATTTGTCATTCCTCCACTTCTCGGGGATGCTGCTGTATCACCTGGTGACCGTTCACGGCCTTTGGTATGCGCCCATGTATGGATGGCTGCTTCTGGTTTCGGCTTGGGCACCGCGCGCACCATTCTTGTGGGCTTTTTTACCACCCTTCGTGATCTGGGGCGTCGAGAAGCTTGCGTTCAATACTTCTTACTTCCTTGCCATGCTGCAGCACCGCTTGATGGGCCCGCAGTCTTCCACCGCCACAGCTTCGGGCAGCTTGATGGATGCGATGGCAGCGCATAGCCTTGGAGAATTTTTGAGCACGCCGGGCCTGTGGATCGGGCTGGCAATCGCTGCGGCGTTCCTGGTCGCGGCGGTCCGGTTGCGCCGCTATCGTGGTCCGATCTAAGCCTGGTTTCTCACCCCATTCCCATTTCGGTCTTCACTTCTAAATTCCCACAATCTGAGCGCGCGGTGTTTGCGCAGAGGTGGGATGGGAATGGCAACAGAAAAGCCTCTCTCGCGAGAGGCCTTAAGTTTCAGTTTGCGACTTGCGACCTCGAGCGGAGGTCGACACTGGTCTTGGTTG
The DNA here is from genome assembly GCA_045808065.1 of Terriglobales bacterium. Lineage (GTDB taxonomy): Bacteria > Acidobacteriota > Terriglobia > Terriglobales > Acidobacteriaceae > Gp1-AA112. The sequence continues at coordinate 1,598 of JBJMGD010000010.1, forward strand.
CGAGTCATGGATCAAATCACGGTTAATCGTGATCTCCGTTGTCGTTCTGGTCTTCTGTCTGTTGTTCATCCTTATCCGGCAAGGACTTCATGTACTGGACGAGATCAGTCTTGTCCTGATCGGTAAGGTTTAGGTTAAAGCAGGTGTTGTAGTGATTGACGACGTCCGTCAGGGTTGCAAAGCGGCCATCGTGGAAGTAGCCGGTGTTGGCCATCGGACTCAAATCGAACGCGCCTTGCGCGTGAGTCCAGAGTCCGTTCAGCGGCGCGGTGCGATAGCCATTGTCGGGCGCGCGCTGGGCTTGGAAATCATCGAGACAGATCAGGCCCGGAGTGTTGGCGGCGCCGTTGTGCAGGTTCCAACCAGACTCAGTAAAGGTTGGCGGATTGTGGCAGCTAGCGCAGCCCTTGGTGTTAAACACTTGCTCACCACGCTTGGCGGCCGCCGCATCGAAGCTTCCCGCGGGAGGGGCCGGAGCAGCAAGAGAAAGCTGATAAGCGTGTAGAGCTGCCAGTTTCGGACTGATCAAATCAGGCTGACCAGGAGGTGGCGCAACGTTGTCGAAGTGATTGGCGGCGGCGACGGGAAACTTTGTCGCATCCCGCAGGCGGGAATCCTTAAACTTGCCGATACCGTGCATCTCCAGATTGGCGACGAAGGCGTTCCAATACGGGATCGATCCCCAGCCAGTCCAGGTGTGTAGATTCACTCCAGCCAAGCCAAACGCCGGCGGAATCAGCGTGGCGCCGGAAACATTCGTGCCGGTCACGACTCCATTCGACATCTGCTGCGGATTGAAAGCTTTGCCGTCCAGGAACAGCTCGGCATCGAATTTGCCGGGCCCCCAACTGTTGAGCACCGTTCTGACGGTATCCACGGTTACGCCTGGAGGAGGCAAACCCTTGTTGAGAAGATCGGCCACCGGCTGAAGATTGGGCGACAAGGCGACAATTGCGCCCACATTGAGATCGCGGTTGGCCCAGCCATCGAGACGTTGGCCGATGCCGGGGCCAAATGAGTTATCAACAGTAGAGTGGCAGAGAGAACATTGGATGCCCACGGCCTTCAGGCTACCGTCATCATTGAAGAAACCTTTGACGCCTAAGACGGCGTTCAGCTTCAGCAAGGCAAGCGTCGTCGCTGGGTCATCGAGATTGACCTGACCTCTCTTTAGCGCTTCAACTACTTTGTCGGGGAGCGCGGCTGCATCCACTTTCAGGCCCACGGCGAGCGCTGTCTTAGGACTGACTCCCGGACCAACTCCGCCGAATTTACTTCCCTCAATTGCCTTATGCAGCCCTAAGACACCGCCCCAAAATGCTTCATCTCCAAACGTATCGAAACGAAACACCTGTTGCCCTTGATTGACAAGATGACGTGCACTGTCTCTGGCTCTATGGCGATTATCCGCCATGGCTACCAGCACAAGGCACAAGGCCAGTAGTACCGTAAGCGAGACCCAACGTGCTCTCATGACCAGCTCCTTTCTTGTTGGTAAGAATTGATGGTTGATGTAGAGGAGCAGTTCACGTCTGGGATTCAGGCGCATTTGCAGGAGGCTCTGTCGCGAATGTGCAGGCGTGGCCGCCTGCCAACGTGGTACTCGCATGTGAAGCTCCCGCATGACCCCGATCAGGAGACGTGTTGCTTCAAATCACAGAGTCACCAATATGCTTGGGGGTTACTCCCGAGATGTAAATGGTTTGTCACCTGGATGTAAAAAGACTGTCTTGTAAGCTGCTGCTGAGGAAACACGGGACAAAAGCCATCGGAAAACTGGGGACAGGCAGGACTCTTTCCCATTTTGGGAGCCTACATGTGACATGGCCGAGATTTGTGCCTTGCCCGTCATCGCTGTGCGACGGGCAACTACGGAGTTTCCAGCAGTCGACTCGCACAGACTGATCTGTACATGCGGTTTTGTGGAGGGGAGGAATGAAGCCGACTACAAGTTTGCCCCGCAGGCCAGTAGACGGCCGTCGCAGTCCCTCAGTACAAACTCTCGCGAGTGCCAAGGCATGTTGCTAAGTCCTCGCGTGAACTCCACTCCGTTGGCGGCGTACTCAGCGTAAAGCGCGTCTGCATCTTCGATATGCAGGTATGCGTCGAGGAGTTCGTCTGTGTACTTGTCCGGATTCGCTGTGGGCGGGGCTGCGCAGCGAAAGTGAATCGCCTGCTTGTCGCGCGCCACGATGGCGTAAACAGGAGGATCCTGCCAAGTACCCAGACATTCGAATCCAAGCTTGTCTTTGTAATAGGTGACCGTGGCGGGAATGTCTTCGGTGAAGAACTGAGGTGCGATCTGGCGGATCATGCAGCAAGTGTACCGCGTACCCGCTCAGTGGCCGGATGGACTGACATCTTTTACCGTGATTGCCGATTGAACTTCGATTCCGAGATTCAACCGCACTCTGCCAATGACCTTTGAAGCAGCAGTATCCTTACTCTTCTTTCGTTAGCATAGTGAGTATGGCCCCGCTCAACCCAGTATTGATCGACCTTCCGATGCCAATCCGCACCCCTCGCCTCCTGATCCGGCCCAAACAAGTTGGGGACGGGCCAGTACGGCGGCTGCGGTTGCTGAGACCTGGGAAGAGCTGCACCGATGGATGCGCTCGGCTGAAAGCCCGGATCAGTTCACAGCCGAACTCATGGAGATCAGGAATCGGCACGTGATGGCGAGCTTCATCCTGCGCGAAGGTATAGAACTGATTGGGATCGAGTCATCAACCGGCAAAAGCCGTAGTGTGGTGCGGGCTCAATGATATCGACTGGCAGGGTTGCCAATGCGATACCGGGTTTTGGGTTCGCAAGGGTGCACAGGGCCGGGGGTTCGCAACTGAGGCGGCCAACGCGATGGTGCGTTACGCGTTCGCGGTCTTAGGAATGCGGCGCATAGGTCTCACGCATTCAGCCGGCAATGACGCGAGTCGACGCATTGCGGAGAAGCTCGGCTTTTTGTTGGAGGGAGTTCAGAAAGCGTGCGAATGTACTCCCGGGGGAAAGAATGCGGACAGATATTCCTATGCGCGGTTCGACGTCACTGGTCTGCTCAGCCGGGAGGTGCAATGGCACAGCACTCGCTGACCGTCGAGCGAGATGGGCCAGCGACAGGTTGGAGTTCTGAGCGGAAAAGCACGGCCGTTCCTTAATGGGAACAAGTCTGGGCCACCCCTCAGTTACCGGCTCACGGCAGGCAGCGGGATGGTGAAGTTTCCTGCCGGCCCGCGATATTCCAGAGCCAGAGTGACTTTCCGGTTGTTGTCCGGAATTGGGAAGTAGACGTAGCCAGCTACGGGCTTACCGGTATTTCCATCGGGCAATTGCTTGTCTTTCAGTTCGGTGGCCATGGTTTTGCGGTCAGCCTCCACAGTCTTGGGATCGCGTTGGCCTCCGCTGCCATGTTGGACAGCCACACCGGTAGTCGTGCCCCAGCCGCGACCGCCATAAGATGGACCGTAAGGATCGCTTCCGGTGCCATAGGTAACGCCTACTACGGGCGAAACCGTGACATCCTTGTTTCCCTTTGCTTCCTCTTTGGCGAGTTGGCCCGCCATCGTGTCAGGATCGGCGGCGCGGATTTCGTCCTTCTGTTCACGAACGACGAGCAGAAAATCCTTCGGCGACAGCAATACTTCCGATTTTGGGAACGCTCCAACTTCAAGGACGACGTATTTCTTACTTAGGTTGGCGACGAACGTTTTTCGAATCTCACTGTCAGAAAGCCAGAGCGCGCCGACGGTAAGGCTGGGCTGGACAGTCACGGCAGGATAGCTCTCGGGAGCGGAGCGCGGCTTAATGCCCCTGGGCTGCTGGGCAATAGAAGCGATGACCAGCAACATGACTGCAGGGAGTAAGAGTGCGCGTCTCATGATCAGAACTCCAGCTTGAGAGTTTTACCGCTGAGAACATATATCCGCTTTTGGATGGGCTTGTCGCCCGGCGGCTGCAGCTCAAGATCGTAAGCGCCGGGTTCGATGTCGATCGACTTCAACTCCGAAGCTTTGCCGGCATAGGCGTTGTCGATGTAAACGGCCGCGTCTTTGTTGGCATGGATCAGCTTCACCGTCCCCTTCGTGGGGCCGGGAGCAAAGAATCCCGCAGGGTAGTAAGGACCGAAAGTTCCCCAGATTGGGCCAAAAAAGGGGCCATATGCCCATGGCGAATAGCAGCAGACTGGGCCATAGCCAGGAACGTTGAAGTAGCCGAAGCCGAGCGTAACGCTTCCGAGCCGAACATGAGCGAAGGAGGGACTAGCAAACGCCGCGATCAGAGTGGCGAATAATAATGTGAGGCGAAGAGTCCGGGAGAACATCTGGTCTCCTTTGGATGGCCGAGTCCATTATGATCCAGCTCGGAGAAGAACCGCAACAAGCTTGGTCAACCCTTCAGCCGGGGAAAAGTTGCGAGAAAAAGCTCGATCGGCACATAGGAGCCATGCGCCCAAATGAGTCAACGACAAGATCAATCTCTAAAGGGTGCGCCACGCTCCCAAAGTCGGAATTGACCCGACCGGCACCAACTTCCTAAACGATCACCGATGTGAAGGTTGTTGACTAGAAGCCTGTGGACGCTAAACTGCCGTCAACAATCCGGGACCGAACTCTATTCACCAGGAGGAACCGATGGTTTCCGTCTCCGCCGTATGGCTTCCGATTCTGCTTTCTGCTGTGATTGTGTTTATCGCCAGCTCGATCTTGCACATGGCGCTCCCAATACATAAGAGTGATTACCGCAAGCTTCCAGATGAGGATGTCGTGCTCAATGCGCTGCGTACCGCCGGCGTCACTCCAGGCCGCGTCTATCACTTCCCATTCACTACCCACAAAGAGATGAAATCACCGCAGGCGATCGAGAGGTTCAAACGAGGACCGGTCGGTTTGCTGACCGTGATGCCCAGCGGAGCTCCGGCCATGGGAAAATATCTGGGATCGTGGTTTGGTTATTGTCTCGTGATCAGCGCCTTTGTCGGCTGCCTCGCCGCAGCCACTCACCCTACGGGCGCTGACTACCACGGTATTTTTCATTTCGTCGCCCTAACCGCTTTCCTGGCATACGGTGTAGCCCAACTGCAGGACTCGATTTGGAAGGCCCAAACTTGGGGTGTAACTTTCAAACATGTCTTTGACGGCCTGATCTATGCCCTGCTTACAGCGGTCACATTTGCGTGGTTGTGGCCAAAGTAAAAGTGCTGATCTTCGCTGTTGATAGCTGCGGCTCTCGTAGTCAATCGGGTCTGGATAGCGGTGAGGGGGAGCGGGTTGAAATCGGGCGAAGACCAAGTTTCATTCGTTAATCGGGCCTCGACGGCTGTGGCTTTCAGAACGCCATCTTTGGTGAAACTCGCTCTCATGCGAGCAAGCCGTCTAACCAATGAGAGAACATGGCCCATACATTAGCGCTTTACCCAAGGGCTTGCTGATTCTGTTTGGCTTGACTCTTAACACTATTGCTGCCGTATTCGGAACCGCCGTTCTCGGCGTGGCGGTCGGCTTTCCGATTTCCATGCACACAGTTCCCCAGATCATCGTTCGAAGTCTGCTCTTGGCCGTCGGCATGGGTGCGACGGTCGGATTCCTGGTTTATCGTGCATGGGAAACCGTGACCGCAAAGTGGATATGGATACTGCCGGCTCTGCTCTTCGGTCTCAGAGCGCTCGGCATCCTGATGATGGCTCCCAGGCGGAGCATAATGTCCGATCACGGAGCGTTTGCCGAGCTGTGGATCCAGATGTCGGGAATCGCGTGCACCGGCGGCATGACCCTCGGCTGCAGGAACTTTTTTCTGTTCACGAACACACTATTCAGAACAGTTTCATATTCTGTGGGCGCAGTGGTTTGCGAGAAACATTTTCGCAAGCAAGGAATTCCCAGCTTGCGTTCGTAGCCTAAAAGCGCTCCGTCTGGTCCCCCGATTTCTCAGTTTCCATGCTGCGATCTTTACCAGCCACGGATCGCCACTGAGAATGGCGCGTCTGTTTTCCAGAGCATCGTTTAATCGGCCGAAAAATCTCTTGACATATATTCCCATATGGGAATATATTCTCAGATGTGGCAAGAGCAGCTACTACTTCCGACCCGTTCAACGCCGTGGCGGAGCCCCGACGGCGCGAGATCCTGGAGTATCTGGCGAACGAGGAGCGCGAGGTCGGCCACATCGTAATTGCGCTCCAGCTGGAGCAACCCTCTGTCTCGAAGCATCTCCGTGTATTGCGCGAGGTGGGGCTGGTGCGCGTGCGGCGCAATGGGCGCCACATGCTCTACAAAACCAATGCCCAGGGCCTGCGACCGCTGCATGAGTGGACCGGGTTCTTCGAGAAGCTGTGGACGCAGCAACTGGATCGCGTAAAGCAGCGCGCCGAGCAGAAGGAGTTGGAGAAGCTCTATATGAAGGACGAGGAACCGAAGCAGAAAGAAGAGGACTAAATCATGATTTCTACCGAAACTGCGCTGGACAATTTGACACTCAACATACAAACCGAAATCCACGTTAGAGCCACGCTGGAAACAACCTTCGAAGCGCTGCTGGAAGAGCTGTCGTCGTCGTTGACGACCGACAAAGGCATACCGATGGCGATGAAGTTGGAGGCATGGCCGGGTGGCCGCTGGTACCGCGACCTGGGCGACGACAATGGCCACTGGTGGGGCAACGTACAGGCGATCAAGCGTCCCACACTGCTGGAGATCGCGGGGCCGCTGTTTATGTCGTACCCAGTCACCAACAATCTTCAGTACCGCTTAAGTGAACAGAAGGATGGAACGGTCATCACCTTCCATCACACCGCCCTGGGGCTCATCGTCGAAGACCATCGCAAAGGCGTGAGCGGAGGTTGGGCGCACATTCACCAGCACGTGAAGCAGCGCGCCGAGTCACTGGCGGCGAAGGCTGCGCGCCGATAGCGAGAGGAGTGGAATGATGTGTCCAGCATGTTTGACTCCGGTTTTGGGAACAGTCGCGGGCTCGGCGGGCGGAGCGGGAGTGTTCGCGTGGCTCACGCTCCATCACAGATTGGCGAAGCAGCAGGCTGAGCCGCCAAGCGCAACTTTCCAGGAATGGGTAGACGCGCTTCTGTCCGAGAAAGAAGCGCCGCAAGAGCCTGCTAAGTCGGCTGCCGTTTTCATACAGCGTGAACCGCCGACTCATCCGACCATCGGCGCGTGAGCGAACAGGTTTGAAGCGAAGAAGCTCAGCAAGACAATAAGACGAAAGGAAGCAATCATGAATTCAATGGTGGTATCGCACGACGAATGGCTTGCCGCGCGCCGTGCGCTCAAAGCGCTGTAGCGCGGGCCGATGACGATCCTGCTCCGCTACCAGACCCAGTCGCAGCAGAATGCGATAAATCGTGCTTACAGTCAGCTCCAGGCCGCTCTCTCGCAGCTGATGCTGTAACTTCCGCGCTCCCCGATCGGGAAAGCTCTTACGCGCAGCTGCCACGCATTGTTCGACCTCATGCCCGGTTCTTCGCGGACGGTGGTGCGGTCGTCGGCTCCGTTCCGCAATGCCTTCAATCCCCTGTTCCACATAACGTCTTACCCACAGCCGACCCGTGGGCCTCGAAATAGCAAATTCTTTACACAAGGCCCCGAATGGCTTCTCTTTCCGTACCGTTGCCACCACGAACTGAACTCGTTGTTCTCGGACATCCATGGTTCTGAAAGGCATCCTTTTTGTTCACTCCCGCGCTCTCTACGCTCGCGCGGGAGTGTAAAGGATGTCCCGGAACAGAATGGAAAGGATGTCATGAAACTGAACACAAACACCGCGCGAGAAGGGGGCACCCAGATCATGAAATCGGAGCGGAGACCGAAATGGGAATTAGGGTGGGCCACCTAGCCCTACTTTCTTCCGCACAATTCTCGCCGTCCTTCTAACCGGGGCTCTGAACAAATAATGAGACTCAACTTCGTATCGCTGGCGGGTACGCCACCCGTTCAAAGAAATGGGCCGAAGGTCTCTCCGGTCATTTGTTAAACCAATAAAGCAGAATCCCGTAACCCACGCCCGCCGGATCGCTCGTACGAGCAGCCTGAAAAGCCATAAATCGTCCGTCGGTTGATACGACTGGATTGGACGCTTTGCCACTTTCATAATCATTGAAATGAGTCAGGCGGACGAAGTTCTTCCCAGTTCCGTCGAGCCTGAGTTTCCATATGTCGATATTGCCCGAACCGCACCCAGTGGCGAACTGCTGGCATTGCCGGTCAGCCTCTACGGCAGTGTAAAGACCGTCCGGGAAAATCCCTTCTGGCTCGTTATATGTACCCGGCGCTTGGGAAAAGTTGGTCAGCTGCCCGGTTCGCAAGTCAATTCCCATCACCGATGCCGCGTTGAGCGGCTCGTAGCAGGTGAACGTCATCTTGTTATCGTTATCGTAGAAGTCCTGCGCCTCCAGTACGCAATTGCGATCTTTGCTTTCAAATACGGTCTTCTTGTTGATGAGTTTAGGCTCGGCACTGGAGAGATCCAGGTCAGCAACAAGCAATCGCGAGCTACCTGGAGCAAGGTCAGGAGCCTGAGCCGGCACCTCCGAAAACGCAATGTTCAACGACTTCTTGGAGATGGCTGCGCCCTCGCTCATCTTCTGACCAAGCTTCACTGGTTTTGCTCCGGGTCGCTTACTGAGAAACCAGAGTTCGTTGTCGCGGGCGCGGCTGCTGCGGACGTCCTCGAAATGATCAGGTCCGATAAGAATGTAGTCCCCCGTGACCAGATGCATAACGCGGAGAAAAACCGCGCCCGGCACATTGCAGGTCAGGCAGGTAATGATGCGCGTCTTCAGGTCAATCAGCATGGCATCCCCAAAGCTCTTCGCCATAAACGCCACACGCTGATTATCGGGAGAGATATCGGCTCGCTCCCCAAAGTGGGTTAAGACCTCGATGTTCGCTGGCAGATGATCGAGAGGATTGCCAGTTTGTCTGGATGGCTTCGTCTGCGCGCCAACTAAGAAAGCGACAAGTATCAGCACTTTCATATGTCTGTTTATTACCGTCGAACCTCTGTTTCGGCAGAGGAGCAGTTCATGGTGCCCCACAACGTGGTATTAACGTGGAGATGCCCGTCGCCATAGTGGCGGCGCAACGGATGTCGTGGAATCTGGATCACGGCCCGGCATTATAGCCGCCCGAACCCTACTGCCGATGCGTGCGATCATTCCGAAGCGTGTCCGTTAACTCGGGTTCCTGGGTCCTGCCGTTGAGCGCTCCTTAACCGTAATCTCGACGCTGTGCCACGTTAATCCCTGAAAACCTACGTGCCGAGGACCTTTGTATGTAGGCTCAAGCTGAGTTGGTGTTATCCAGTTCATTTCGACACTCTGTCCGCCTCCGGTGCATCCAGCCCGTCATCAAAAGCAAGGACTATCGTCGGGCGGGCTGGCCCATCTTTGTTCCCATTATAGAACGACTATGGTTTTCGGCTGAGAAACAATAGCTGTGGGTGCCCCATTCTCGCGCAGCGTTTGGGTGGGGAAAGAAGGATGTTGAGGCCTTTCCGTTTTGATTTTGTCCGTAGCTTCTCGGCATCGAGCGAACCCAATCAAATGACAAAGAGCATGTGGACGTACGTTGCATTTGTCTCACCCCATTCAGCGCAAACACCCTCCGAGAATGGGGCACTCAGATCATGAAATCGGAAACCGGAGACCACAATGGGAATTACGGCGGGCCACCCAGCCGTTCTAGACAGATGCTTGGGCGGTCCCACTACGACAGTGACGCGAACCCGAGCTTCTTTGAGTAGAGTGCAATCTCAAGATCTTCGTCGGCTCCAATGATACGAACATCACATTTGCTATCGCCCGCAATGTTTGCTGCATTGCGCTGATTACGACCATCGTCCAGCGCGATTCCGAGGTGGCGGAGCCCGGAGCAGACTTCGGCGCGAACTGCTCCAGAATGTTCTCCGATCCCGCCGGTGAAAACGAGCATGTCAATGCCGCCGAGTACTGCTGCCATCGCCGCAATACTCTTGCCAATCTGATAGCAAAACATCTTCACCGCCAAGCGCGCATCAGCGTCTTTATCACGGACCTCAAGCAGGCGCCGCATATCGCTGCTCCCGCCGGACACCCCGAGTAGTCCTGCCTTGTGATTGAGCAGGGCGTCGAGCCGCTCGTAGTCATAGCCGGCGCGCAGAAGGTTTAGAGCAATGCCGGGATCAAGGTCGCCACTTCGAGTGCCCATCATGACTCCACCAGTTGGAGTGAGTCCCATGGTGGTATCCATGGAGAAGCCATTGTGAATTGCCGTAATGCTGCATCCGTTGCCGAGATGCGAGACCACAGTGCGCGGCGCCAATTCACTCCCGAGAGAACGCGCCACGGATTCGCAGGAGAGCCCGTGGAAACCATAGCGTTGCAGACCTTGGTCAAAGAACTCGCGACCGAAGGGAAGGCGTGCCGCATGCTCGGGCATGGTGCGATGGAACGCAGTATCGAAACAGGCGATGTGCGGCACATTCGGAAAGGCGCCCATGGCTCGCCGAACTACATCGAGCGCCGGCGGCAGATGCAGCGGCGCGAAGCTAACAGCTTCTGTGAGCTGAGCCAGAACCTCAGGCGTGATTCGCTGATGCTCGCGCAATCGCGGGCCGCCGTGAACGATTCGATGGCCCACAGCCAGCGGAAGCGGCAGCGACGTTTTTCGTAGTGCCTCAATCAGATACTCCGCGGCTACTCCGGCAGATACAAAACTGCGGCGTTCGTCCTTGGCGAGATCACCGCTGCCGCGCAGCCACACCCGGCCGCTCGTACTGCCGATTTCTTCTGCCTCAGCCCACGCCAGCTTGTCGACGTTCCCTTTCTGAAAGGAATAGAGGCCCAGCTTAAGAGAAGACGAGCCGCTGTTTAGCGCTAAAACCACGAAGTCGGCCGGCTGGTTGCTCATCTACTTGTCGCAGAATCCCTTCTAGAGATTCCACTTCCAATTCCGAACCTCAGGAAGATCCTCACCGTTTTCCGAAACGTAGATCTTGTGGCGCTGAATGCATTCATAGAACTTCTCAGTCGCTTTATCGGTGATGCCTTTCAACCTTGGAATGCGACGAATCGCATCCAGCGCAAGCTGGTAACGATCCATGTTGTTCAGCACGACCATGTCGAACGGCGTGGTGGTGGTTCCTTCTTCCTTATAGCCGCGCACGTGAATGTTGTCATGGTTGCGGCGACGGTAGGTAAGGCGGTGTATGAGGGTCGGATATCCGTGAAACGCGAAGATCACGGGACGATCGGTGGTGAATATCTCGTCGAAGTCTTCATCCGCCAGGCCATGAGGATGCTCCGTCGCAGGCTGCAGTGTCATGAGGTCCACCACGTTCACCACGCGGATACGGATGTCCGAAATGTGCTCGCGCAGCAGGGAAACGGCGGCCAAGATCTCCAATGTGGGCACATCACCCGCGCAAGCCATAACCACGTCGGGATCGCCATTATCGTTGCTTGCCCAGTTCCAAACGCCGAGGCCTGCAGTGCAGTGTCGCACTGCTGATTCCATATCGAGCCACTGCGGCGCGGGCTGTTTTCCCGCGATGATTAGATTGACGTAATTCCGGCTGCGCAGGCAATGATCGGCGACCGAGAGCAACGTGTTTGCATCCGGCGGGAGATAAATGCGAATGATATCGGCCTTCTTGTTCGCAACGTGATCGATGAATCCCGGATCCTGATGTGAGAACCCGTTATGGTCCTGTCTCCACACGTGCGAGCTAAGCAGGTAGTTGAGCGATGCGATCGGCTTTCTCCATGGAAGCTGACGCGTTGTCTTCAACCACTTCGCGTGCTGGTTGAACATGGAATCGACGATGTGGATAAAGGCTTCATAGCAGTTGAAGAAACCGTGACGTCCGGTAAGGAGATAACCTTCGAGCCAGCCCTGGCACATGTGCTCGCTCAGCACTTCCATCACGCAACCGTCCGTGGTGAGGTTGATATCCACTGGTTCAATGGCCGCCATCCACTCTTTTCCAGTGGCCTCATAAACTGCCTCGAGACGATTCGAAGCGGTCTCGTCCGGCCCTACCAAACGGAAGTTTCTTTTCTCGGAATTCTGCCGGATGACATCGCGGAGAAATCCGCCCAGCACACGAGTGGCCTCAGCCTCAGTTCTTCCCGGTTTTTCGATCTTCACCGCATATTCGCGGAAGTGTGGCATGGTGAGCGGCTCAAGCAGCAGCCCGCCATTGGCGTGCGGATTCATGCCCATGCGCCGGCGTCCGGTTGGGGCCATCGCCGCCAGGTCGGATTTCAGCTTTCCATTGCTGTCGAATAGCTCCTGTGGCTTGTAGCTCCGCATCCACTGCTCAAGAATGCGCAGATGGTCAGGATTGTTTCGGACGTCGTCCACGGGCACCTGATGCGCGCGCCAGGTTCCTTCCACCAGCTTGCCATCTACTTCTTTTGGACCCGTCCATCCTTTCGGAGTTCGCAAAATCAGCAACGGCCAACGTGGACGTTCAGGTGTTTGCTGCTTTCGCGCTCGCTCCTGAATGGAGTGAATCTCATCAAGGATGCTGTCGAGCGTGGCGGCCATAAGCTGATGCATTTCGGCGGGATCGCTGCCCGAGATCACGATGGGGTGGTAGCCATATCCACGAAACAGACCCAGAAGTTCTTCTTCGCTGATGCGGGCAAGCACAGTTGGATTGGCGATCTTGAAACCGTTCAGGTGGAGGATGGGCAGCACTGCGCCATCTTTGGCCGGGTTGAGAAATTTGTTGGAATGCCAACTCGCAGCGCATGCCCCAGTTTCTGCTTCACCGTCCCCGACGATACACGCGACGACCAAATTGGGATTGTCGAAGGCTGCTCCATACGCGTGCAGCAGCGCATAGCCAAGTTCTCCTCCTTCGTGGATTGAGCCCGGAGTCTCCGGCGCCACGTGACTGGGAATCCCGTACGGCCACGAAAACTGCTGGAACAGACGCTGCATGCCGTACCGGTTCTGCTCGATATTCGGGTAGATCTCGCTGTAAGAACCTTCCAGGTATGTATGCGCGACTAATCCGGGACCGCCGTGCCCAGGGCCGATGATGTACATCATGTTCAAATCATTTTTGAGGATCACCCGATTCAGGTGGGTGTAGATGAAGTTCAGGCCGGCGGTCGTTCCCCAGTGCCCCAGCAGACGTGGCTTGATGTCGTCACGCGCGAGAGGACGCTCAAGCAGAGGATTGTCTTTGAGATAGATCTGGCCTACGGTCAGATAATTTGCGGCGCTCCAGTAGGCGTGAAGCCTTCGCAGTTGTTCGGGGGCTAATGGATTCGAGGAAGTTCTAAGCGTCTCCTGGACGGCTTCGGTGTGCGGCATTGTGGACCTCCAACATGGTCCCAACAATCAGGATACTCACTCTTGCATAGACATGCTGCACTGCTGGTTGGGAACGAATTAAGTGCAGAAGAACCGGCGACTTGCTATGAAAACTCGCCGCTATTTAGGAAGAGAAGTCGTACTGTTTGCACGGCTGCTTGCACGAACGGCCGCAGACACTGTCAATACTGTCAATCGATTTACTTTCCGGCGACACAGCGCCGGCTTTCTTCAACTCAGAGATGTTTTTCATTAACCAGGAGCGTAGCGCGTCTGCAAGTTCTTCCGGCGTTCCCCAGCGTTGAAGACTGTCGATGGTGAAACCTTCTTTTGTGAGCGGAATGTGATGGCAGGGTACAGACGCAGTCCGCCGTGCAGCAGGAACAAACATCATTAGCAGACAGCCTTTGCAAGCATCCGGTCTGCCCGATCCGGCTGGATGCGCGCATGTTGGAGAATCCAGAAACGTGAACTGTGGACGCCACATCTCAGGATTGCGATATCCACCTCCATCCACGAATCGCAGTTCAATTTCCAGTAGTCGAAGCAGATCATGTTGCAGTGACCACATAAAATCTCCTTTCTCTCGCGCCTTTCCACTCGCGCTAGCCTACGAATTCTTTTTCGCCGGTCACGGTAAATACCGGGCATTCCGCGCGGCACATCACGTGATACGCGACTCCCGATTTGAAATACGTGAGTACGCCGGCATTCGATTTACGCGTGCCCAGCACAATCAGGTCTGCAGCGCGTTCTTCCGCCAACTCGACGATTCCTTCCACGCTGCCTCCGTACTCCAGCACGATTTCCGGCTCGCACCAGTCGTGCGCCTCACCCGGAAGCATGTTTTCCAATTCCTTCCGGAAATAGTTCGTCAGCCGCTCGCGATCGAAATTGCTGCGCAGCTCGGGCGGCAGCACGTGAACCAGCGTGATCTTCGCTCCGTACTCCTGCGCCAGCGAGAACGCGTAAGGAGCGGCGTGAGTGGCTTCAGCGCTGAAATCCGTGGCGTATAAGATGTGCTTCAGGGAAGCTTCGAACTTGGCGCGTCGAAATACCCTGGGCCCAATTGTGAGCACCGGGCATTTGGCGTTGTGCACCAGAGACTCGGCAACCGATCCCATCACCAGCCGGTTCCAACGCTCGGCCCCATGAGTCCCAACCACCAGCAGATCAACATCACGATCTTCGACCAGCCGCTTCAGCTCTTCGGAAATGCCGCCTTCGACTAACACAGGTTGGCACTTCACTCCGCTGTCGGCTGCGTTTTGAGCTACTTCCTCTAGACGCCGCGTGAGCTCACGGCGAACGCTGTCGAGATACGGCAACGCGTCAAGCGCGCCATACATCGTGGCTGTGGATGGCATTGCATACAACACCGGACTGATTACGTGGGCAGCAATGATGGTGGATTCATAACGGCGAGCGAAAGAGAGCGCATAATCCATGGCCCGGTCTGAGAGTGAGGAGAAGTCGGTCGCGACCAGGATTTTCTTCAACGCGATCCGAGTGGTCGGGCTTGTGAGAGTAGTCATGGGAGTTCTCCTGTGATACTCAGGATCACTCCGACAAGAACTTCTCGCAGTGACGGTCTGCACAATGCGATGTGACCGGCGTCACCGATCTTCCGTGGCCATTCGCGTTTAGATGAGAAGGAAAGGAATATTTATGTTGTCCAAATGTGCCAATCCAGCATGCGTATCGCACATGAAGTATCTGCACGATGGACGCCTCTTCGTAGTGGAAAGCCAGTCCGCAAAGCGCTATTGGCGTGCCGATGCCGGCCCATTTGGCGCGCCTCGCGGCAAGCAGATTGAATGCTTCTGGCTATGCCGCAACTGCGCCGGCGAGATGAGAATTACGGCAGCAGGCGACCTTACGATGACAGTACCCGCACGCGATTTCTGCGCACCGCTGCCAGATCTGCAAGCTGCTTGACCCGGAACATTGGATCGTTATCGCCATTTGTCGCCATGACTCCTTAGGTGATGTGGATCACAGACGGCGGCCTCTCGCGAGGCTAGGCTCCCAATAGGAGGCGCGCCATGGCAACAACGGAGCAGGCACTTATCTCCAATCCAATTCAGTCGCAGTCATTCCCAGAAATTAAAGAAATCCTGTTCGCAACCGACTTTTCAACCGCATCCTTAGCGGCGCTGCCGTTCGCGGCGGCGATTGCACGAGCGTT
Organism: Terriglobales bacterium; assembly: GCA_045808065.1. Classification (GTDB taxonomy): domain Bacteria; phylum Acidobacteriota; class Terriglobia; order Terriglobales; family Acidobacteriaceae; genus Gp1-AA112. The sequence continues at coordinate 17,093 of JBJMGD010000010.1, forward strand.
TCACAGCCACGTTCATCTGCTGCATTTGGTAATGCCCGAAACCTATCAATTCTTGCCGCCGGAAGGCATGCCTCTCGCCAGCACATCCTTGGAAGAAGATGCCCAAGCTCGGATGCGGGAGCTACACGCTTCGAGCATTCTTAAGGACGTCGAAGTGAGCTCTTCAGAAGTGGTGAAAGGAGAACTCGGCCTGCTGCTTCGAAGAATTGAGGAGCGCAACATCGATCTGCTGGTGATTGGGACGCATGGCAGACAAGGATTTCGGCGCTTGCTGCTGGGTTCAATCGCTGAGGAAATCATTCGGCATGCGCCCTGCCCGGTGTTGACCGTCGGACCACACGCCAGGTTCTCCAGTGATGCCGGTTTTCATCCGAGGCATGTCGTATTTGCCACCGATGCATCGGCCGACTCTTTCCGCGCATTGCCCAACGCTGTTGTCTTCGCCAAGAAGGAGTGCTCAGACCTGGCCATGGTGCACGTATTGACCAACGGTCGCGAAGGCACCGCCGAGGCAAGTGCGTTTGCGGCGTTGATGCGTGAATCGCTGCATCACGCGATTCCGTTGCATGCAATCAAGAGTTGCAGCCCCGAAGTTCTCGTGAGCTTCGGAGATCCGGTGGAGCAAATATTAAAAGCAGCCCAGGATCGCGAAAGCGAACTGATTGTGATGGGCGCACGCAGCAGTTCGGTAAAGCTCGAGAACAAGCACAGTAAGGGTGTTTCCTATGGCGTTATTGCCGGGGCCAATTGTCCAGTGCTCACAGTTCGGGGACACGAGCTGCGCTAGTTGAGTGCTCTCGCCTGCGGGCAGCTTAAGGAGGCACTTATATATGATCCGAGATCTGGTTGTGAACTGGTGGTTGCTGCGAGCACGCGGAATTCTGGCGCTCGCTTTCGGAGCATTTCTTGTTTTTCTGGCCGGCACCATGGAAGGTGTTTTCAGCACGGCGATCGCGCTGGTTGCCGTCCTGATGATCTTTGTCGCCTATCTAGTCGTCTCCGGATTGCTGTCGATCATTGCTGCGGCCAAGGCC
>JBJMGD010000011.1:0-306088 GCA_045808065.1 Terriglobales bacterium
CGCCGGACGCCCTCGTCCGGCGAAATGGTTGCTGCACTGAGAGTCTTGACTCGCCAATATTTCGCCGGACGGGGGCGTCCGGCGCTCCGGGCTACATCTAGTCCATGCTCAATACAACCTTGCCGAAGGTCTCGTTCGACTCCATGCGCTCGTGGGCCTGCCGGATTTCCTGCAGGCTGAATTCACTGTCGATCACGGGATGAAGTGTTCCATTGCCAAGTAGCGGAACCACTTCTTTGGCGAACGCCCTGGTAACGGCAATCTTCTCCTCGAGCGGTCGCGCCCGCAGCACCGTGCCAATCATCTGTGCCCGCCTGCCCAACGCGAGTCCCAGGTCGATGTCGGCCCTGGCTCCCGCCATGGTGCCGACCAGCATCATGCGTCCGCGCAGAGCGAGCGCATGCAAGCTGGCATTGGTGTAAGCGCCGCCGGCAAGATCGAGCACGACATCGAAGCCGCCACTCGCGCCCCAGCGCTGGCCATTATCGGCAGTCGGCGCGTCGGGCACGACAAATCCGGATTCCAGCCCAAACTGTCTTGCTCGTTCCAGCTTGTCGGCGGTTCGCGAGGTCCCGAATGGAACCGCATTCATTGCGCGGACGAGTTGCAACGCAGCGAGTCCAACTCCGCTGCCGACCGCGTGGATCAAAACACGTTCGCTCGGACGCAGCCTGGCCTGAACCCAAAGCGCGTCATGGGCAGTGATGAAGGCCTCGGGAATCGCCGCAGCTTGCGCCCATGTGAAGCTCGAAGGAATCTCGGCCAACGTGCGCTCGTGGACCACCACAAATTCAGCGTGGGCTCCACCACCAACGAGTCCCATCACACGTTGGCCCAACTTCCACAATTGTGCGGAAGACCCCATGGCTTCAACTTCGCCGGCAAATTCCATTCCGGGAATATCAGCAGGAACTCCGGCCGGAGCCGGATACTTCCCCCGACGCTGCAGAATGTCAGCGCGATTCAATGCGGAAGCATGAACGCGTATCCGAACTTCACTGGCTTGAGGCACAGGAACGGACACATTCCTGACTTCCAGCACGTCAGGGCCACCAGGTCGAACGATCACAGCGGCGAGCATTGTCATGTCAGAACCACCTGCGGTAGCGGGTGGTGCCGTTGGGGTTGGGTTTGTTCTTGGCGTTGGGTGCTGCTGCTCGCACACAACATCAAGGGCAACCCCAACCGCAAGAGCAACACCAACCGCAACACCAAAACCCAAACTGCAACACCAAAACCCAACTGCAACACCAACCCCAACCCCAACTGCACCACCCGCTACCGCAGGTGGTTCTGAGTGGGATTAGTCGAGTTTCGGTATCGGGCCGCCTTGACCGTTGAGCACGTATTCTATGGCGCGTTCCAGTCCCACTTCGGTCCACACGTATCGCCGGCTTCCACCGTCTGACCACGGACTGCGCGAATGCTGCCATTGGCCGTCCTTTCGCATTTGGCAAGTGGCATTCGCCTTGAGAGCGTTGAGTGCCAATTCGGGCCGGCCTTCGGTTGAAACCACCGCATGAACGTGGTTCGTTCTCACGTTGAGGGCGCGCAAAGGCCAACGGCGCAGATCGCAAGTTTCGCGAATCGCCAGCTCAACCGATTGGCATTGTTCTGCACTGAGAGTTACAGGAGACTGCTTAAGGCGCTCTCCGCTCTGCTGTTGACGAGCATCATTCGACGGGAAAGTGGGCGAGTCGTACTGATTGTGAAAGCGATCGACCGATCCGCGCTCGTCGCCATGCAGCCACGTACCGTAGGAACGAAACGTGATCAGGTACGCCAACGGCAGGTTGTCGGTCATCGGCAAAGCCTATCAGAACCACCTGCGGTAGCGGGTGGTGAGGTTGGGGTTGCGGTTGGTGTTGCAGTTGGGCTTGCGGTTGGTGTTGGGGTTGGGGGTTGCGGTTGACGTTGGGCTGTCGCGGTTGCAGTTGCGGGTTGCAACAAGCCAAGGCACCACCCGCTACTGCAGGTGGTTCGATGAGTGGCGCAGCCGCGCGTCGCCTGTGCCCCAGAGTCGTGAGCTACTGTTCGCGCAACAGATCCATGGGATTTATCGCTAATGCCCGGCGTGCGGGAATTGACGCTGCGAGCAATCCAACCAGAGCCATGGTGACCGCTACCCCCAGCAATACGACGGGATCGCTGGCCGAGACGTGGTACACGATGCTGGCCAGCACCTTCGACGCCGCGACGCCAAGCACGAGTCCCGTAGTGGAACCAACTGCCAGAAGAAGAACGGTTCTCGATAACGCAGCCCGAAGCACCTGTGCCTGCTGTGCGCCCAAAGCGACTCTAATGCCCAACTCGCGCAGACGTTTGCTGACGGTGTACGAGGCCAGGCCAAACAATCCGGTGAGCGCCAGAATGATTGCCAGGGATCCAAAAACGGTGAGAGCGACTGTAGCTGCCAATGTGGGAAGCATCATGAAACCGAGAGAGTCCTGCCAACTGCTCAGCGTGAATATAGGAATGCTTCTGTCCACCCCGTAGATCGCTTCGCGCACGGCGGGAATCATCTGCGCTGGTGGAAGACCCGAGCGCACGATCAGCGTGGTCGAGGTATTCGGCATCTGCAGAATCGGGTAAAAGATTGCCGGCTTGGAATCTTCAAGAAGATTTTCGTATTTGCCGTCTTCCGCCACTCCCACAATTTCCCATGGTTTTTCTCCATGAGAATGGAAAAGTTTGCCGATCGCATGCTCAGTTCCAAAGAGTCTTCGCGCGAAAGCTGCATTCACAACTGCCACTTTGGGCGCTGCTTTGTCATCGTGCCAATTGAATTCTCGTCCGGCGAGCAGCCGTGTTCCGGCAGTGGCGAAATATCCGGGCGATACTTGGTAGTAGCTGGCGGTGAACTTCTGCGCGGAAGCACGAAACTCGGTAACGCTGGCATCAAAGACGCTGGTGCTGGATTGGTCGAGAGCTAGGGGAGTGGAATTGCTGAACGCGGCCGCCGTCACTCCGGGCAGATGTGAGACAGAATCGAGAAGCTGTTGTTGGACGTGCGGGACCTGGGAATCTTTGTAATCGGCGAGGTACAGATCGAAGTTCGCCAACGTAACCCCCTTCGCATCGAATGCGAGTGGAGTAATGAGAGTACGTTGAAGTCCGCGCAGAGAGACGAAGCACGCCGTTACAAGTAAGCAGCACACCGCGATCTGTACTCCAAGCAGAACATCGCGCAGCGCAAGCCGTCCCGCGGCTACTGCCGTTCCGCTGCCTGCCCTGAGCACATGATTCGGATCGGTTTTCCAAATTTGCCGCGCCGGAGTGCACCCGAAGATCAGTCCGGTGACAGTGGAAATCAGAAAGGCGAATAGATAGACCTTTTTGTCGGGCTGCACCAGGAACTGGACGGGGAAATCGGCGATAGGCCGCCATTCGCTGATGAGGCGCAGCAACACGGCGGAAACCAGCAGGGCGAAGACGCCTCCGGCAAGCGCGACGACAACGGACTCGACTATTAATTGGCGCAAGATGCGGGACCGGCTCGATCCTATGGCAACGCGGATGGCGAGTTCGCGAGCGCGGTCAGAGGTGCGTGCCGCCAGCAAGCCGCCGAGGTTCATGCATGCCGCAAGCAACACGAGGCCGGCAAGGAGCATGACGCCGAACATGAAGCCGCGCACCGGTCCGCCAAGCATGTCGCCGAGAAAGCCGGGCCGGCTGAGACGAAAGTTCACGTGCTCGTCGGTATTGGGATACTCATGCGCCAATTGCGCGGCGACACTGTTGAGATTGGCTTCAGCCTGAGCTTCCGTGATGCCGTCCTTAAGCCTGCCTACGACCCACGAGTTCACGTCAGTCCGCTGGTGAATCCAGTTATAGCCCTCTATCTGCTGCTCGTTCAAAATGGGAAGCCAAACCTCGGGCCAGAACATCTTTTCGGTGCCTTGAAACGATGCCGGAGCCACTCCGATGACAGTGTACGGATGCTTGTTGATGCGCACTTTGCTTCCGACCACGTTGGGATCGCCGCCAAAGCGGGACTTCCAGCAGGCATAGCTCAGAACCGCGACTTCACTGGCGTGATCTGTCTGCTCGTCTGACGGAGTGAGGAATCGTCCCAGAACGGGACGGACACCCAGTGTCTCAAAATAATTGCCGCTGACCTCGTAGCCCCACACCGGTTGCGCGACCTCGGAAGCTTCCAGTCCAATGCGCATGACGCGGGTCGCCGCCAGCCCGGAAAAGACGCGATTGCGATCGCGGAGGTCGAGATACTGCGGGAACGAACTGTTGAGTGGATTGTTCTTCGCGCGATGCTCGACCGTATAAATCCGCTCAGGATGTGGAACCGGCAGCGGGTTCAGCAGCAGGCTATTGACGACGCCGAAGACGACGACGTTGGCGCCGATTCCTACCGCCAAAGTGAAGAGGGCAGTGAAGGCGAATCCTGGAGACTTGTACAGCTGGCGGAAGGCGTAGCGAACATCCTGCAGCAGGTTGGACATAATCGACCGCTGATCGTGGGGGCATTTTCAGTGCCAACTGGATGAGGCCTGTTCTTTCTTCTCCTGATCTCTTCTTTCCTGTCATCCCTGCGACCGCCTCGAAAGTGATGGCTACAAGATTGTCGGTGTTGCGGTCGCGGGGACCTGCTTTTTTCTTTCTGCTACCAACAGCAGATCCCCCGCTCCGCAAAAGCGACTCTAGGGGAATAAGCGACATTCCGGCGGAGCGAGGGATGACAGTACTTGCGCGATGTCCATATTCAGACGTGACTGTTCGGAAGCGGACAGAGATTCAGCGCATTGCAAACGCGGATCCTCCCCGACTGTGGGCGTGCGGGCCGATCGTCCCACGATTTAAATCGAGCAAAACTCCTGTTGACGTTCTATAGGTCGCTAACCTATCTTCCTACAGAACGTCGATAGGAGCATGCACGTGCCGCCAGAACAAACCGCATTACTACAAGGGACCCTTGACCTGCTGATCTTGAAGTCGCTTGCGCTCGAACCCATGCATGGACTGGGAATTGCAAGACGTGTAGAGCAGATTACCGGCGGCACCTTTCAAGTGAAACCCGGATCGTTGTTTCCGGCGTTGCACCGGATGGAAGAAGAAGGATGGGTAAACGCGGCGTGGGGCGAGTCAGAAAATAACCGGCGCGCCAAGTACTACCGGCTTACCAAAACGGGACGACGGCAGCTGGAGACAGAAGCCGAACGCTGGAGCCGCATATCCGTTGCGATTGGGCAGGCATTGGCAAGTTCGTAAAACAGGGGGCGATCGGCTGCCTCCACAAAAAGGACAAACCATGAAGAGAAGAGATTTGCTGAAGAATGCAGCGGCGTTTGGATGTATGGCGGCAATTCCGCTTCCGCCGTTTGGCCAACTTGTGAGTTCCAATGCATCCGCCAAGTCGGCGGCAGACCCAAGTCCGCTTAAGCCTCCGGCCGAAGGCAGTATTCCAGTGGCTTTCGTACTTTCCGACGGGGCAGTGATGATCGACTTTGCAGGACCGTGGGAGGTGTTTCAGGATGCGTACATCCACGGTGCAACGAATCAAGGCATGAGGATGGATCTGTTCCGGCTTTACACCGTTGCCGAAACGCAGAAGCCTATTGAGGCTAGCGGGGGAATGAAGATCATCCCCGATTTCACTTTTGCGACTGCGCCGCCACCGAAGGTGATCGTCGTCCCGGGCCAGTCGGCGCAGAACAAGCCCAGCGAAGCAATGAAGGAATGGATTCGCAAGTCGGCAAAGGATGCAGACCTAACGATGTCGGTTTGCACAGGCGCATTTCTGCTGGCAAACACCGGCTTGCTGCAGGGCAAGGCTGCAACCACCAATCACAATGCGTACAAAAGCATGGCGATGAACTTCCCCGACATTACGCTGAAGCGCGGCGCGCGATTCGTTGAGCAGGGAAGCATTGCCACGGCGGGCGGGCTGTCGTCGGGCATCGATCTGGCGTTGCGCGTGGTGGAGCGGTACTACGGCCGCGAGTTAGCTACGCAGACTGCCTACGAGATGGAATACCAGGGACAAGGCTGGTTGAACCCAGGCTCGAACGAGGTGTACGCCAAAGCGCGGGTGTCGACCGATGCGCATCCGCTGTGTGCTGTGTGTGAGATGGACGTCGATAAAACCAGTGCACCCAAGTCTGTCTACAAGGGCAAAACTTATTACTTCTGTATGGCAGATCACAAGGAGTTGTTCGACGCGGCTCCTGATAAATATCTGAGCTGATGAAACCAGGTGCCGCGCAGTTTTTTTAGAAAACCAAGAACTGTCATCCTGAGCGAACGCGAAGGACCTCCGGTGATATGTACGGCTTAATCGCAGTTGCGTGGTTTTCAACGAGAACATGGGTAAAAACTGGGAGAGTGCGTGGAAGAAGGATGCATTTACCGGAGGTCCTTCGCTTCGCTCAGGATGACAGAGTTATCACGGTTACCCATCGCTCAGGATGACAGAGTTAGCACGGCTGCCCATCGTTCAGGATGACAGAGTTATGACTCGTACCAATCGCTCAGGACGACCGAGTATCAGAACGACATAGCCGTAGTTTTGCGTGAGGGATTATGTCTTTTTCACGAATTCGCAGCTTCTTTCGCAATGTGATCCGCAGACCTGATGTCGATGAACAACTCGATCAGGAAGTCTCCTCGTATCTCAACCTTCTAATAGAAGAGAAGATGGCGAGAGGCATGTCGCGCGAGCAAGCTTCGCGTGCGGCGAAGATCGAGTTAGGTGGCTCCGATCAGGTGAAAGAGCAGGTGCGGGATGTTCGCGCGGGCGCGTGGATCGAGATTCTTGTGCAGGATCTGCGCTTTGGTCTGCGTATGATCACGCATAATCCCGGCTTCTCCGCGCTGGTAATTCTCACTCTTGCACTCGGAATCGGAGCGAATACCGCAATCTTCAGCGTTGTCTATGGCGTGCTGCTCCGGCCGCTTCCTTATCCACACGGGGAAGATCTCGTTGTCCTTCATCAATACGCACACAAGATCAACCTTCCCAACGTCCCATTCTCGGTCAAAGAACTGGATGACTACCGGCAGAGCCATACGCTGTCAGGAATCGTCGAGTATCACAGCATGGCCTTCTTGCTCCTGGGCAACAACTCGGCGGAGCGCGTGCAAACAGGGGTGGTCTCGCACAACTTCTTCGACGTGCTCGGTGTGAAGCCGCTTCTCGGGCGGAATTTTCTGGAAAGCGATGAATCGCCCAATGCGGATGCTGTCCTGGTGCTCAGCTATGACTACTGGCGGCACCATCAGGGAGGGGATCCCAACATTGTGGGCAAAGTGTTTCACATGAACAATCGCCCACACACGGTGATTGGTGTGTTGCCACCGATTCCTCAATATCCTGCAGAGAATGATGTGTACATGCCGACCAGCGCCTGCCCGACGCGCTCATCCAAGCAATTCCGGGAAAATCGCGATGCACGCATGATGACCGCCTTTGGCCGCGTCAAGCCAGGCACGCCACTGCAAACAGTCCAAGCGGATCTTTCGACGATTGCGCATCGACTTGAAGCCTCGTACCCGCAAAGCTACAAACCCGAATTCGGCTACGGGCTCAGCGTCGCGCCACTTCAGTCGGAACTCACGCAGCACGCTCGCATGACGTTACTCGTCCTGCTCGGAGCTTCAGGCTTTGTTCTTCTTATCGCTTGCGCGAATGTAGCTAACCTGATGCTGGCACGAGTGCTGAAACGGGAACGAGAATTAGCAGTACGCAGCGCCCTGGGCGCGAGCAGGCTTCGCATTGCCCGGCAATTGTTAACCGAGACGGTCTTGTTAGCTCTGGGTGGAGGCGCCCTTGGATTGGCAATCGCTCCGCCCGTTCTGCAGCTTCTGGTGAAGTTCGCGGCGCGGTTCACAACACGAGCCGGCGAGGTGAAGCTCGATTGGCATGTGCTCGTATTCACCTTTGTTGTTTCCGTAGCGGCCGGACTGCTCTTCGGCATGGCTCCGGCGTTCTCCTCCACGGGCCAACTCAGCGATTCTCTGAAGCAGGCGGGAACTCAGAGTTCAACGAGTCTTGGTGGACGGCGACTCCGTGCCGCATTGGTGGTCGCTCAGGTGACCGTATCGTTTGTTCTGCTCATCGGAGCTGGGCTAATGATGCGCAGTATTTTTGCGCTGGAGCGTGTGGATCCAGGGTTCCGAGCCGATCGCTTGCTGACGATGCGTGTAAGCATCAACTTCACCAAGTACGACACCAATGCAAAGGCCACCGCTCTGATCAAAGAGATACTTCTTCGCGTAAGGAATACTAGCGGTGTCGAGTCCGCGGCGCTGGCCAGCAATTTCCCATTTAATCCGGGCGGTATTGTCAACGGCCCCAATGCAAATGTAATGCGGATCCAAGGGCGTTCCGAACGAGAGGCATCTGCGACCGTCGATACCCCGACTGTGAGCACCGGTTATTTTGAGGCTCTCCGACAGCCGTTGCTTACTGGCAGAACGTTTACGCATCAAGAAGAGGAAGACACCACGCAACGAGTGGCAATGATCAACGAGACACTTGCGCGTCATCGCTGGCCGACTCAAAACCCGATCGGGCAGCATATCAGCCTCGATGACGGAAAGCACTGGGCCGAGATCATCGGAATTGTTGGCGACGTGCGTGAATATGGTTTGGCCAAAGCTCCAGAAGACGAGGTGTACCTTCCTGGTTTTGCAAACTGGCTTGTGGTGCGAACTGTCGCTGATCCGTCTGGCCTCACCAGTCTGATAAGCTCCACAGTCCACTCCGTGGATCCGCAACTTGCTCTCGACCGCGTTAACTCAATCGAGCGCTTGCAGCAGGACTCCGTAGCCTCGCCGCGGATTACGACGATTCTCCTCGGCATCTTTGCGGCATTAGCTCTCGCCATCAGCGCAACTGGAATCGCGGGTGTGATGGCTCTCTCAGTAAACCAGCGCGCTCGTGAACTCGGTATCCGCATGGCCCTTGGCCAGTCGCGGAGCTCAATCGTGCAGATGCTCCTTCAGCAGGGACTTTCTCTTGCAACAGCAGGTACTATTTTGGGAATCGTAGGAGCGCTCGTAGTAGGACGATTGCTCTCCTCGCTTCTCTATAACACCAGCACGCGAGACATCCTGACATACGCAGCCGTGTCAGTAGTCTTTCTATCGGTCGCGAGCTTCGCGTGTATGCTGCCTGCGCACAGAGTTACACTCATCGATCCTTCAACCGCGCTCCGCCAGGAGTAAGTTCCTGCGGGGCTGACCGAGGTTGCCCATTCGGAGCAGCTAGCCGCTTGCTCCTGGTTCAGCAAGAACTTCAAGATCGCCAAAAAAGGCCAACTTGCAATTGGGCGCACAGGCCTTTAATCTCACGAACAGCGCAAACTACGGCAGCGACTTAAACACCACGTTGATGCCGGGCTCGACCAAAATGGCAACCCGATCTTCGGGACGCCCGCTGGCTCATGAACCCGACCAGCACGAACATTCCACGCTCATTGGCAGGTGAATTCGGCTTCCGCTTCAGTTTCTAATCAGACGATATTCTGATTGTTGGCCGGCATAAAAATGCCGGGCTTTTTTTGTCGCTCGATATCCAACCATTGACGATTCAAACGCCAATGGCATGGCGATATAGAATTGAAAGCCGCTGCACTGAATCTATGTCCACCACCCGTACAGCGCGTCCTGAAACAACTTCGCTTCCAGAAGTGCCCCTCACCATCGAGGGCTACAGCGTTCTGCACCAAATGCTGAAGGTTCGGTGGCCGGCATGGCGACAGGTGGATGGAGGACAAAGGCGAGAGATCATCGACGAAGCGAGCGCAGTTCTCTCAAGAATGGAGCAGAACCAAAACGGGCAGTCGGCACTGTTCTCACTCCTGGGCCACAAGGGTGACCTGATGCTGGTTCATTTCCGGGAATCCTTTGACGCGCTTAACCAGGCAGAGCTGCAACTTGCCCGCACTCGGCTGAACGATTATTTCGAGCCGGCATCTTCTTACTTGTCTGTAATCGAACTGGGCTTGTACGAATCTACGGTCAAGACCTATCGCACGCTCGCGGAGCGCGGTATCGAGGCACACTCGGCCGAGTGGAAGCAGGCGATCGAGGAGACGCTCTCGCGCCAGCGCGAGGCCATGCATGCGCGGCTCTTTCCTTCCATTCCGCCGAATCGGTACATTTGCTTCTATCCCATGGATCGCCGCCGTGGAGAAGACAAGAACTGGTACACACTTCCCATTGAAGAACGTCAGCGGCAGATGAACGAGCACGGACTCATAGGACGTCGTTATGCCGGAGAGGTAAAACAAATTATCTCTGGCTCAATCGGCTTTGATGACTGGGAATGGGGAGTCACGCTCTTTGCCGACGATCCTCTGGTCTTCAAGAGACTGATCTATGAAATGCGATTTGATGAAGTAAGCGCCGTCTATGCCCTGTTTGGCACATTCTTCGTCGGATTGCGCTACGCTGCAGAGGACTTGGAGAAGCTGCTGAACGGATAAACGCCCGGATCGTGCGGCCCGAGACCGAGCCTAGACCAGCCGGCCAGGCATTTGTGTCACTCTGACTTAACAAAACTTAACCTCGTCTCCCACCAGATTTGTTACTACTTTTGCTTGGTGCTGTTCGTCTAATCCAAGTAAGTGCAAGCGCTTGTGGCTGCATCTAAAGCTGTGAGCATCGAAGCGCCAACACCTGCCGCGATTCTCTCCAGGAGTTTCCGAATCATTCAGCCGGCCGCGAAGTCCGCTGAGATACGGTACATTATTGGATTCGACTCGCGTGCCGGAGCAAGACGTACACGTATATGCCGCAAGACCTTACCGACCAACCAGACGTTCGCGATCCGCACTTGGACAATCCGCGGCCGCCGCGCGGCTCTGCTCGCAAAAAGATCGTCTGGGTCATTCTTCTTCTAGTCATTGTGCTTGCGGTTGTGGGCTTCCGGACGCTGCACAAGTCTGCATCACCCGCTCAAGGACAAACGCAGGGCGGAGGCGGTCGGCGTGGTGGGGCGGGCGGGGATGCCAACCGGTCGGTGCCGGTGGCTGTGGCTCCGGCAATGCAGCAAGACATTCCGGTTTATCTCCAAGGACTGGGCAACGTTCAGGCTTACTACACGGTTACGATCCACAGCCGTGTTGACGGCCAATTGATGCAAGTCAATTTCCGTGAAGGCCAGCAAGTGAGCAAGGGATCCGAGCTGGCGCTGATCGACCCTCGTCCGTATGAGGTAGCTCTCTCCCAGGCCGAGGCCACGAAGTATAAGGATCAGGCGAACTTAGAGAATGCTCAGCGCGACTTGCAACGCTATGCCGATTTGTACAAGCAGGGCGTAATCGCTCAGCAGCAATACAACACACAGCAATCTGTGGTGGCCCAAAATGAGGGCCTCGTCCGTGCGGATGATGCGCAGATCAATAACGCCAAGCTGAACCTCGTCTACTGCCATATCAAGTCACCCATTGATGGCCGGGTAGGTCTGCGACTGGTCGATCCCGGCAACATGGTGCATGCGTCAGATCAGAATGGTTTGCTGGTGATTACACAGCTGCAACCCATCGCGGTGCTCTTCACGTTGCCTGAAGACAATCTGCAGCTGGTGGCACAACATCTGAAAGGCGGACGTCTGGCAGTGCAGGTCTGGAGTCGCGATAACACGCAACAGATCGCTGCTGGCACGCTGGAGACGATCGACAATCAGATTGATCCCAATACCGGAACTTTCCGGCTCAAGGGCGTCTTCAACAATCGTGACAACGCTTTGTATCCCAATCAGTTCGTGAATGCGCGTCTTCAGGTGTACACACGAAAGAACGCCATCACCATCCCCGCGGCCGCGGTTCAACGCGGCTCGCAGGGAACGTACGTGTATGTGGTGAAGCAGGACAAGACCGTCGACTCGCGCCAGGTGAAGGTGGGATTGACGGAAGGTACCCTCGCGGTTCTCGACTCGGGCGTAAATCCCGGGGAGCAGGTTGTGACCGACGGCCAGGAGAAGTTGCAGCCGGGCAACAAGGTCGAACCGCAGCGGACGGGACAGCAAGGCAGGAGTGCACCTTCCGATCAGGCCACAGGGGCGAGCGGCGGTGGCGGAAGATGAACCCGTCTCGCATTTTCATTCAGCGCCCGGTTGCCACCTCGTTGCTGATGGTGGGCATCATGCTGGCCGGAATCGTCGGCTACCGGCAGTTGCCAGTTTCCGCTCTGCCCCAAGTCGACTATCCCACCATCGAGATCCTCACGTTTTATCCGGGCGCCAGTCCGGATGTTATGACCTCGTCAGTCACTGCGCCGATGGAGCGGCAGTTTGGCGAAATTCCCGGATTGAGCCAGATGACCTCGGTCAGCTCTTATGGCGGCTCGCTTATCACTCTTCAATTCAACCTCGAACAGAACATCGACATAGCCGAGCAGGAGGTTCAGGCGGCAATCAATGCATCGGGTACATATCTACCGCGCGATTTGCCCAACCCGCCGATCTACAGCAAAGTAAATCCTGCCGACTCGCCGATTGTGACTCTCGCCCTCACTTCGGATCAGCTGCCGCTGAGCAAAGTTGAAGATCTGGCCGACACCACATTGGCTCAGAAAATCTCGCAGCTTCCGGGGGTGGGACTCGTCACTATCAGCGGCGGACAAAAGCCCGCGGTCCGCATCCAGGCTAATCCGACGGCCCTGGCCTCTTACGGACTTAGTCTCGAAGATCTGCGCAGCGGTCTGGCGTCCGCGAACACCGATCAGGCCAAGGGAAATCTGCAAAACGCGCAGCAGTCGTTCACCATCGGCGCCAACGATCAAATCTATTCCGGTGCCGATTACAAGCCGATCGTGATTGCTTACCGCAACGGCGCTCCGGTGCGCGTCCAGGACGTCGCCAATGTTTCGGACGGAGTAGAGAATGCGCAGCAAGCCGCTTGGATGAACAGAACGCCGGCCGTAATCGTGAACGTCCAGCGCCAGCCAGGCGCGAACATCATCAGCGTTGTGGACCGCATTCAGGCGCTTCTGCCGCAGCTGAACGCGGCACTACCTCCGACGGTGAAGGTAACTATTCTCACTGATCGCACGGCCACCATCCGCGCTTCCGTACACGATGTCGAATTCGAGTTGATGCTGACGATCGTACTGGTGGTGCTGGTCATCTTCATTTTCCTACGCCACGTTTCCGCAACTATCATTCCCAGCGTTGCAGTGCCGCTGTCCATTGTTGGTACCTTCGGCGCGATGTACCTGCTGGGCTACTCGCTCGATAACCTTTCGCTGATGGCTCTCACCATCTCCACCGGGTTCGTGGTGGACGACGCCATCGTGATGATCGAGAACATTGATCGGTTCATCGAAGAAGGCCATCCGCCGATGGAAGCCGCGCTGATGGGTTCCAAGCAGATTGGCTTCACCATCGTGTCGTTGACCGTCTCCCTGATCGCGGTGCTCATCCCGCTGTTGTTTATGGGAGACATCGTTGGGCGGCTCTTTCGCGAGTTCGCCGTCACGTTGAGTGTCACCATCCTCGTCTCGGCGTTCGTGTCACTGACGCTTACGCCGATGATGTCCGCACGGCTGCTGAAGAAGACAGATCCAGCGCACGAAAGTTGGTTCGCGCGCACCTTGGCACGTTGGTTCGAGCACTTGGTCGAGGAATACGGCCGAGCCTTGCAGTTCGTGCTGCGCCATCAGCCCACAACGTTGCTCGTGACCGTCGGAACCCTGGTCCTCACGATCTTTCTTTTCCTCGTGATACCGAAAGGCTTTTTCCCACTACAGGACACGGGCGTGATCCTCGGTATTACGGAAGCTCCGGAAACTGCGTCGTTCCCCTCGGTAGCGGAGCGGCAACAGAAGATCGCGGATGAAGTGCTGAAAGATCCTGACGTGGAGAGCCTTTCCTCGTTCATTGGAGTCGATGGCACCAATATGACGCCCAACGTTGGCCGCATCCAGATCAACCTGAAGCCGAGGGACAAACGCAGCGCGAGCGCTGACGAGATTATTCGCCGCCTGCAGCCCAAGGTGTCCCAAATTCAAGGGATGAACCTGTACATGCAGCCGGTGCAGGACATCACGGTCGAGAACCGCGTCAGCCGCACCCAATTCCAATACACACTTGAGGATGCGAACGCCAAGGAATTGGCGGATTATGTTCCCAAGCTCGTGCAGAAGCTTCAGCAGACTTCGGAACTTCGCGACGTCGCAAGCGATCAGGGCACAGGCAGCCTGGAAGCCGATCTGGTGGTGGATCGCAATACAGCGTCACGCCTCGGCGTGACACCGCAGATGATCGACGACACGCTGTACGACGCCTTTGGACAGCGGCTGGTCTCGACCATCTTCACGCAGCTCAATCAGTACCATGTTGTCCTCGAAGTGGATCCTAAACAGCAACTCGCTCCAGATGCACTCAACAACATCTACGTACATGCGTCGCCCGGGGGAGCACCTGCGGCATCCAGTGGAGGGGGTACGGGGCTCCCGAGCGTAGGAGCGGCCGCTTCCGGTAGTGGAACGAGCGGAGGATCCTCATCTGTTTCTACACAAGGAAGCACGGGAACCGGGATAGCGCCGGTTCCGAGTGTCGCTTCCGGAAGATCGCAGATCATTCCGCTCAGCGCCTTCGCCCATATTGAAACTGCAAGCACTCCGGTTGCTATCTATCACCAAGGCCAATTCCCCGTGGCAACGATCTCCTTCAATCTCGCGGCGGGAGCGTCGTTGGGTCAGGCTACTAAGGTGATCGACTCTGCGCGCGAAGAAATTGGAATGCCGGCCAGCATCCATCCGAGCTTTCAGGGCACCGCGGCAGTCTTCCAAAGTTCGTTGGCCAACGAGCCGTATCTCATTCTGGCCGCACTCATCACTGTCTACATCGTCCTTGGCGTGCTGTACGAGAGCTACATTCACCCGGTCACCATTCTCTCGACTTTGCCCTCGGCTGGCGTCGGAGCGCTTCTCGCCCTGTTGGTCTTTCACATGGAGTTTGGCGTCGTTGCGCTCATTGGCATCATCCTGCTGATCGGCATCGTGCAGAAGAACGCCATCATGATGATCGATTTTGCTCTGGAGGCAGAACGCGAAGGCGGTAAAGCTCCCGAGGACGCGATCTATCAAGCATGCTTACTGCGTTTCCGCCCAATCCTGATGACGACTTTCGCTGCTCTCTTTGGCGGACTGCCACTTGCACTTGGTCGGGGAACAGGATCGGAGCTGCGCCATCCCTTGGGAGTGACCATCGTCGGCGGACTCCTGGTGAGTCAGGTTTTAACTTTGTTCACAACTCCGGTTGTGTACCTCTATTTTGATCGTCTCGCGCGCCGCTTCAGCCGACTCCGAATCGTCAATCAGGTGGAAGCTCCGGTCGCAGCGGACTGAAGAAATTGGGTAATTGTGCAATTTGCTAATCGGGTATTTGTGGTTTTGTCGATGTTTGAAACTACTAAATTACTCAATTATCAAATTGCCCGATTCTGTTTATGAGCGTCTCTGCGCCATTCATCCGCCGTCCGGTCGGCACTTCGCTGCTTAGCCTTGCAGTGCTGCTGGCGGGCGCGCTTGCCTACACACGATTGCCGGTGGCTCCGCTGCCCGAAGTCGAGTTCCCGACGATCTCGGTGGGCGCAAGCCTCCCGGGAGCCAGTCCGGAAACCATGGCGTCGGCTGTAGCCACTCCGCTCGAGCGCCAATTCGGGAGAATCGCCGGCGTTACGCAGATGACGTCGTCGAGCGGCCAGGGGTCGACCAACATCGTTTTGCAGTTCGATTTAAATCGCAACATCGACGCTGCCGGACGCGATGTGCAGGCGGCCATCAATGCCGCTCGCGGACAATTGCCCGCCAATCTTCCCAGCAATCCGAATTGGCGCAAGCAGAATCCCGCCGACGCTCCGATCCTGATTATTGCGCTCACGTCTGACGTAATGACGAAGCCGCAGATGTACGACATCGCCGATTCGGTTTTGGCGCAGAAGCTCTCGCAACTTGAAGGCGTAGGCAACGTATTTGTGGGCGGAAGTTCGCGACCCGCAGTTCGCGTGGAAGTCAACCCGTTGCTGCTAAGCAAGCTTGACGTGGGAATTGATGCGGTCCGGGCTGCCATAAACGGCGCTAATGCTCATTCCGCCAAAGGTGAGCTCTCGGGCACGGAGACTGCCTGGCGAATCAACACCAACGACCAGATGTACACGGCGGAGCAGTACCAGAATCTGATTGTCTCCTCGAATAAGGGCACTCCAGTTTTCCTGAAGGAAGTTGCCGACGTTCAGGACTCGCTCGAGAACACGCAGAACGCCGGGCTCGCGAACGGGAAGACGGCGGTGCTGCTGATCATCTCGCGCCAGCCGGGCGCGAACATTATCGCCACCGTCGATCGCGTGGTAGCGATGCTGCCGCAGTTACAGAGCTCGATTCCACCTTCGATCAAGCTGCAAGTAGTCATGGATCGTACTACGACGATCCGCGCGTCTGTGTCCGATGTTCAGCGCACGCTGGTTATTTCGGTGATCCTAGTCATCTTGGTCGTGTTCCTGTTTTTGCGCAGCGGATGGGCTACCGTGATCCCCAGCGTCGCCGTGCCGCTCTCGTTGATCGGCACATTCGGTGTCATGTACCTCGCCGGGTACACACTCGACAATCTATCGTTGATGGCGCTCACGATCGCCACTGGATTTGTGGTCGATGATGCCATCGTCGTAATTGAAAACATCACCCGCCATTTGGAAGCCGGTATGACTCCCGTGGCAGCGGCATTTCTTGGGGCGAAGGAAATCGGCTTCACCGTGCTGTCGATGAGCATTTCGCTCATCGCAGTATTCATTCCCATTTTGGCAATGGGCGGTATCGTGGGACGTCTGTTCCGCGAATTCGCGGTTACCTTGAGCTCCGCGGTAGTGTTCTCGCTGGTCTTCTCGCTTACGACCACGCCTATGATGTGCGCGAAGTTCCTACGCTCGGAGCGCGATCGCAAGCACGGGCGCTTCTATCTGGCCGGGGAGCGCGCTTTCAATTGGTTGCATGATGGCTACCGCCATTCGCTCGACTGGGTGCTTGATCATCAGCCGGTGGTCTTGCTGATCACGATTCTCACCGTCTGCCTCAGTATCTATCTCTACTACATTATTCCCAAAGGGTTCTTTCCGCAGCAGGACACCGGTCGCATTTCCGGAGGCATCGTCGCCCAACAGGACGTCTCATTTGATGCTATGAGAGCTAAGCTGCAAACCCTGAATGACGTCCTGCTGAAAGATCCGGCAGTCGATAGCGCCATTAGCTTCACCGGAGGCGGCGGCGGACGGGGAGGCGTAAATACTGCGAGCGGGTTCGTCTCCCTCAAGCCATTAGGGAAGGGAAGAAAAGAATCCGCTTTTGAGGTCGTCAACCGTCTGCGTCCAAAACTCTCCCACATTCCGGGCGCGCAGCTGTTCCTCGTGCCAGTGCAAGACGTGAACATCGGCGGACGCCAGAGCAACGCGCAGTTCCAGTACACCCTCCAGGGTGACAACCTGCAGGACTTGCTGGAATGGGCGCCGAAGCTCTATGCAAAGATGCGGACTATGCCGGAACTTCGCGACGTCTCCAGTGACCAGCAAAACCATGGCCTCGCTGCCAACGTAGTGATCGATCGGGAGACCGCCTCCCGCCTGGGTATTACGCCTGTGACGATCGACAACACCTTGTACGACGCTTTCGGACAGAGGCAGGTGTCGGTAATGTACAAGGCACAAAACCAATATCACGTCGTGATGGAGGTGGATCCGAGATACAGCCAGAGTCCGGATTCGCTCAAGAACATCTATGTCCACTCGACGCACGGCGCCGAAGTCCCGCTCAGCGCATTTGCGCACTTCGCGCCGGCGGAGACGGCCATCGCCGTGGCGCATCAAGGACAATTTCCAGCGACTACTATCTCATTCAATCTGGCGCCCAAGGTATCGCTGGGACAGGCAGTCACGGCACTAGACAATGCGGAGCGCTCCATCGGCTTACCTTCGACGATCCATGGTGGATTTCAGGGCACAGCACAAGCATTTCAGTCGTCCCTGGCCAGCGAGCCGATCCTGATTCTCACTGCCTTGGCCACGGTATATATCGTTTTGGGAATGCTGTACGAGAGTGTCGTGCATCCGGTCACGATTCTTTCCACGCTGCCGTCCGCGGGCGTGGGCGCGCTAATCTTCCTCCTACTGACCAACACTGAGTTCACGATCATTGCCATGATCGGCATCATCCTACTGATCGGCATAGTGAAGAAAAACGCCATCATGATGATCGATTTCGCGCTGCAGTGCGAACGCGAAGGTGGCAAGGGTCCCGAAGAAGCGATTCGCGAGGCTTGCCTCCTGCGCTTCCGCCCAATCATGATGACGACCATGGCGGCAATGTTCGGAGCGCTGCCTCTCGCGCTTGGAACCGGAACGGGAAATGAACTGCGCCGACCTTTGGGAATCGCGATTGTTGGCGGCTTACTGGTGAGCCAGATGCTGACGTTGTTCACGACGCCGGTGGTTTACCTGTATCTAGATCGCTTCCGCCTTCGCTTCGCGCGCAAGAGTTCACTGCGTCCACGCCGTGTGCAGCCCGCGACCGGTGACTGACGAATCGCAAGAATCAACCAGTCGGGACGGCAAAAGCCGTCGTAGAATCGTTTTCCAGATGATCCGACTGGCGTTCATTGTTCTTCTGAGTGTTTTCACTTCCGCCGAAGGTTTTCGGTTCACGACTGTTTCCCGCGACGTGGTCCTTGGGCGCCTACGCTCATGTCCTAACAAGGACGTGGACCGCGAACTGCAACTCCAGAGTTATTTCAGGGAAGCAGGCTGCACCGGCCCGGCGCTCGTCTTGGATCAGCCCAAGCATTCAAAGTTCGGAAATATCGTTTGCACTCTCCCGAGCACGTCGGAAGAAGAGATCGTCGTCGGTGCGCATTTTGACCACGTCAGCGCCGGCTCGGGCGCGGCAGATAACTGGAGTGGAGCATCTTTGTTGCCCTCCTTGTATGAGGCCATCGCCACCGAGCCGCGCAAACACCGGTTTGTCTTCATCGCTTTCTATGGCGAAGAAGAGGGAATGGTGGGCTCGGAGCACTATGTCCACGAGTTAGGGAAAGAGAAGCTCGCTCACATCGATGCCATGGTGAACATGGACACCCTGGGTCTCGGTCCGACCGAGATTTGGACCAGCCATGCCGATCCGAACCTTGCAAAGCTGGCCTTCGTTCTAGCGAACGCGATGAAGTTGCCGCTGTCGGGAATGAATGTGGAGCACGTCGGCAGCACAGATTCCGAAAGTTTTCGCGAAAAGAAGGTGCCGAGTATCGCGTTCCATTCGCTCACGCAGACAACGCTGCCCATCCTGCATAGCCGCAAGGATCAGCTGTCGCAAATCAAAGAGGAGGATTATTACGACACTTACAAGCTGCTCTCTGCGTACTTAACCTATCTTGATACAGCGGCACCGGAACGAATTGGCAAGTGAGCACCTGGAACGGAACGAGCAGTCGCTAGGTAATACTCACTTCCTCATATGTGCCGTAGATGTGGCGAAGCGCATTGCAGATCTCACCTACTGTGGCATAGGCGCGAACGGCCTCGATGATGTAGGGCATGGTATTGGCGTCCGAGATTTGGCCGTCCTGGTTCGGGACGGGTTCGCGTGCGGCGGCCTTGCGGAGTGCATCCAAACGTCGCTGAACTTCTTCGTTTGAGCGGCGTGTTCTAAGCGCGTTCAGCTTTCGTGTCTGGTGACTGGCGACTTCCTGATGGTCGATGTACAAGATCTGGGGTAGCTTTTCTTCGATGGTGAACTCATTTGCTCCAACGATGATTTTCTCTTTTTTCTCGACCGCGCGCTGATACTGATAAGCGGCCTCGGCAATTTCCTTTTGTGGGTAGCCGGCCTCGATGGCTTTCACCATGCCGCCCATAGCGTCCAGCTTCTCGAAGTAATCAAACGCGCCGTTCTCCATGTCGAGCGTGAGCTTCTCCACGAAGTAAGAACCGCCCAACGGGTCCACTGTCTGTGCGACCCCGGATTCGTAGGCGATTACCTGCTGCGTGCGCAGAGCAATGCGGGCCGCGTCTTCGGTAGGGAGCGCCAAGGCCTCGTCGTAGCTGTCAGTGTGCAGTGACTGCGTGCCGCCAAGCACGGCCGCGAGGGCCTGGATGGCGGTGCGCGCGATATTATTCAGCGGCTGTTGCGCGGTAAGAGAAACGCCAGCGGTCTGCGTGTGGAAACGCATCAACCACGTGCGCTTGTTCTTCGCACCGAACCGATCCTTCATCAAGCGATACCAGATTTTGCGTGAAGCGCGAAACTTGGCGATCTCCTCGAAGAAGTCATTGTGGGAATTGAAGAAGAAGCTCAGGCGTGGACCGAATTCATCAACATTCAGACCACGTCGCCGAGCCCACTCTACGTACTCCACTCCGTCATAGATCGTGAATGCCAGTTCCTGAAGAGCGGTTGAGCCGGCTTCGCGAATGTGGTATCCGCTAATCGAGATCGTGTTGAACCGCGGGGTGAAATGAGTGCCAAACTCAAAGGTATCGATCACCAACCGCATGGAAGGGGCAGGCGGATAGATGTACTCCTTCTGCGCGATGTATTCCTTGAGAATGTCGTTCTGGATGGTGCCAGAGATTTTTTTCCAGTCGGCTCCTTGCTTCTCGGCGACAACCAGATACATCGCCCACAGCACCGATGCAGGTGAGTTAATCGTCATCGAAACGGTGGTCTTTTCGAGATCGATGCCTCCGAACAGGATCTCCATATCCTCGAGTGAATCAATGGCAACACCGCATTTTCCGACTTCGCCCTCGCTCTCGGGAGCATCCGAATCGAATCCCATGAGAGTTGGCAGGTCAAAGGCAACCGAGAGGCCTCCGCCACCGTGAGCGAGCAGATACTTGTAACGCTCGTTTGTTTCCTCAGGCGAAGCAAAGCCGGAGAATTGGCGCATCGTCCACAGTCTGCCGCGATAGCCTGAAGCGTGAATGCCGCGCGTGTAGGGAGCCTCGCCGGGGTGGCCCAAATACTTTTCTGAAGTCCAATCTTCCGGAAGATCGGCTGGAGTGTACAGGCGGCGAACTGGCATTCCCGAAATGGTAGTGAAACGGGCATTGCCGTTTTCGTCGAGATTGACGCCCGATGCTGCTCCGATCGGACGCTCAGGACTTTGTTCCAGAGCCGGCGCCAGGGTTTTAGCTGCCCACTCCTTTTCGGAGGTCGAGGGGTGACGGCCCTCAAAGACGTCTTGAATGGGAGCCTCGGTTGTGGCGTTCTTCTTGGTGTCGCTCACGCAGTCCTCGGGACAGGCCTTTCAGAAGTCAGCTTCCACGATTTTGGCCGGTCAGTAAATAAAGATGCTAAACGGTTGTTTCCAGCATACAGGCCCGAAGAACCGAACCAAGCCGATCAGCGGCACCGGCCCGGGATGAAACCCACTCTCAAAGTAGAGGTCGAGGGAACGCTTTCGAATGACAAAGGGTCTACCAAACTCGGAACAGGGTGAACAAAGCGACGGCTACGAAGATCAATTAGAGAATGGCTGCGACGATCAAGATTCGCATTGCCCGACGCTCTTGTCCCTGCTTGGGAATGGAGATGCCCATGAAGGATACAAACATCCAGAACAGATTGCGGTGAGGATCTGGAGGCGGCGAAGGCGTACCGGGTTCACTGGGCATGATATTTCCTACGCTGTGAGTCTACACAGGCCGTATTGCTGGACTAGTATGGTGAAGTCGTAAGTCCAAGACCCCTGTAATCGGGTGCGACTAGGGTTGCTGATCCACTCTTCTGCGCAGACTTCCTTAGAGTTTTCCACAGGTATCTTCAATCATTGCAACCTGATACAACGGCCAGCAGCTCGCGAGCATCGAAGCTTTGAGAGGGTAACGTCATTACAGCACTTACAACCACACCCGCCAAGACCCCCGTCCGAAGAGCCGCCGCGCCCGGTTTCAATGAAGCCGAAGCTATTGAAAAAGCGAAAGGCGGAGACGCCTATGCTTTCGAGCAGCTCTACGGACTTCACAAGCGGCGGGTCTACTCTCTGTGTTTGCGAATGACCGGGAATACCGCCGAGGCCGAAGACCTCACGCAAGAGGCTTTTCTCCAGCTTTATCGCAAGATCGCCACGTTCCGCGGAGAATCGGCGTTTTCGACCTGGCTGCATCGGTTGTCAGTGAACGTTGTGCTGATGCATTTGCGCAAAAAGGGGTTACCTGAAGTCTCGTTGGAGGAGACGCTGGAGCCTCAACAGGAAGACGGGCCTAAAAAAGATATCGGAGCCAGGGACAATGTGCTGGCCGGCTCCATTGATCGGGTGAATCTGGAGCGTGCAATCGAAAATCTGCCGCCCGGGTACCGCATCATTTTTGTGCTACATGACATCGAAGGGTATGAGCACAACGAAATAGCGGAGATGATGGGATGCTCCATCGGAAACAGCAAGTCGCAGCTCCACAAAGCAAGAATGAAGCTGCGCGATTTGCTCAAGTTGAGCAAGGCAGAAAAGGCGGCTCGCCGATGAGCGGGGGAGAGCGTAAGAAAATGACGTGTGCAGAGTTTCAAGAGGTCCTGCCCTACATCTTTGAGAGTGGCGGCGACGCAAGCGAGATGGAACACCTGAAGACATGTCCCGTCTGTTCGGATTTGGTACATGATCTGCGCTACATCGCCGATCAAGCCAAACTGCTGCTGCCCTTGCGTGATCCCAGTCCGCAGGTATGGGAAAACATCCAAGGCTCGCTGGAGCGTGAAGGTCTGGTTCGACCCCAAGCCAAGGCGCACAGCGCCGGAAAAAAAAAAGTAGCTGAAAGGGACTAGTCAGCGGCCGATTGTGAAGGTAGGGAAGACCTCCCTCCCGACTCTCTCTTGTCGTACCTCTGCGTTACTAACGACCATTCACCAATGGAACTCCTCCCGTAATTCCCCCAATCCCATAAGAACAATGTTCCCGTGCTAAATTCGTGCCAGGGATCATGCAAACTCTGTTGCCTTCTTGCTTTATCCCTTGCCCTAGTACATAACCTTTAGCCAGGTGCAATATCGACATATCCTCGAGCCGCTCATTGTGCTTCTCTTGGCTCACGCCGGAGTCGAGATGGCTAGTAAGATGCGCGCTGGACTGGCGTGTTCGAAGTGTCAGAGGCCGCGGTCACACGACCTAGCAGCAATCACTTGAAACGACAGAATGCCTCTGTGAGCTCCGTCAACGTGCACCTCCTCAGGTACCTATGGGGCTCGGGTTGTGGGTCTGCATGCGGAGTTTCGGTGCTAAAATCCGCGACAAGTGGGACTCATTCGTGTGCGTTGCGATGTTGTTCATGCGCGTGAGAGCGCGTCTCCGCCCACGTGTGCTGACCCTGATATGACAACCGAATCGGAGCTGGTCGTGCTGGTCGGGTTCATGGGAGCTGGCAAGACGACGGTGGGAAGGGAATTGTCGCGCATATTGAATTGGTCTTTTTTCGACCTCGACGCCTTGATTGAAGGCCGCACTGGTCGCACAGTTCCGGCGCTGTTTGCCGAGCAGGGCGAGGCGGGATATCGCAAGCTGGAGGAGCAGGCGCTCCGCGAACTTTTTCAGACGCTCGAAGACGAGCCGGCCGTCATCGCTCTGGGTGGCGGCGCCTTCGTGCAGGAACCGATCCGGCGAATTATCCGCGACCAGTCAGCCTGCGTGGTGTATTTGGATGTGGGCTTGGAAGAGGCGCTGCACCGTTGCGCCGCCGCTCCGGGCTACCGTCCTCTCTTGCAGGACCGCGAGCAGGTCACGCTGCTTTACGAAGAGCGACTGCCGTTCTATCGCACGGCCGATGCGGAGGTGCGCACTGACGGTAAGACGCCTCTCGAAGTCGCGCAGGAGATAGCAGCAACACGGCATTTGAATCCCAGAGATCAGGAGATCCAATGAAATCTCGTCTCGCCTTCTCCGTGCTCGCAATGATGTCCTTCACGTTTGCTGCGAAAGTTCCGAGTGACAATGTCGTGGACTCGGGCAGCTTCGGCGTCTATGTCAATGGGACCCGAGTTGCAACGGAAACCTTCAAAGTCGAACAGCGAGCAAACGGAAGCCTTGCCAAATCGGAATTAAAAGCTCAAGGCGGAGCGACGCAGCGGTCCGAGTTGGAACTCACGCCTAAAGGAGAAATCGTCCATTACGGCTGGCAGCAGCTTGATCCAAAGAAAGAAGATTTGTCGGTAGTACCGAAGGATGAGTTCCTCAGCGAGACCATCAGCACAGGTCCGAACGAAAAATCATTTACTGTTCCGCACTTGATGCCGCATTCCACCCCAATCCTGGACGACAACTTCTTCCTCCATCGCGAGATCTTGCTCTGGAGATATCTGGCTTCCGGTTGCATAGCCAAACCCGAGGGCCTAAGTTGCAATCCCGCTCCACAACAATACGGAGTGTTAATTCCCGCTCAGCATTCGGCGCAGACGGTGACGCTAGATTTCAAAGATAAAGAGAAGATCTCGATCAAGGGTAAAGAAGTAGAGTGCAGCGCATTTCGTCTGCATTCGGACGAGAGTGACTGGTTGATCTTCATGAACGATCAGCAGAAGGTCGTTCGTATCGTCTCCGCAGCGGTTGGCCTGGAGGTCGTGCGAGACTAGGGGAATCGGATGATTTTGCGATCAGGTGATCGGGTGAGTTGAAAACTGAGCCCGATCAGGTATTTCAATCGCAAGATCTCGAAATCGCACAATCACCAAATCCCATGGTCGCCGTCCTCAATCCCGCACCTCGGCGTCGCGCTGACATCCTGTTCACGCTGGCTGTTCTGGGTGCGCTTTATGCCGCGTACGAAGTCCGGCATGTACTGCTGATTATTTACGTCAGCGCGCTCTTTGCCGTAGTGCTGTCGCCAGCCATCCAGCTGATCGGCGGGATCCATATTGGCAAATGGCGCCCGGGACACGGTATTGCGCTGCTCATCATGATTGTGGGCTTGGCAACGGTCCTCACGTTGTTTATTGTTTTTGCTCTCCCGCCAATTTTTCACGACGCACGCTCGATGGCCTCGGAGTGGCCTAGACGCCTGGCTGAGCTTTCCAACAAGGCTCGCAGCGTGCCATTTCTGCAAGCCCTGGACATGACCAAGATTGATGACTATATAGCCGAAGTTTCGGGCGGCGCCTTTGGATTCTTTACCGGATTAGCCGGCAGCATCTTCGGACTGGTCACCGGGATTGTCCTGACTTCCTACTTCATTATTGACGGAGAACGCGTGTTCTCGTGGGCGATTACGTTGATGCCCATCGATCAGCGCGAGCGTCTCTCGCGAACGCTTTTGCGCGCGGAAGATCGGCTGCGTCACTGGTTGGTTGGGCAGGGAGTCCTGATGCTCAGCATCGGCGTTTGCAGCCTCTGCGTGTTCGGCATCCTGGGAATGAGGTATTTCTATGTGCTTGCCGCCTTCGCTGCGCTCTCAAACGTTGTGCCCGTAGTGGGAGCCCTAAGTTCACTTGCGCTCGCGAGCATGGTGGCGTCATTCGATTCCTGGCACAAATTGCTTGGCGTGCTCATCTTTTACGCCATCTACTACCAGCTCGAAAACGCGTTCCTGACTCCGAAGATCATGAAGACCACGGTGGACCTGCCGCCGCTCGGGGTCATTACCGCCCTGATGATCGGCGGAGCCCTGGCAGGAATCTTAGGAGCACTAGTTGCCGTCCCTACGGCGGCGCTGGTGGCCGTGCTGGTGGACGAATACGTGGTGCAGAAGCACGGAGTGGTTATCGATCCCCATCACGATTTCGAACACACCGCGACGACGCACGACTTCTAGGGTGCGCACATTCCATAGCTTGTCCTTAATAGACAATTCTGTGCTGGCCCAACTCTGAAATTCCCTAGAGCAAGGAAAAAAGCAGGGATTTATATCTATCGGGCCCCGAAAGTATCAAGATTCTGCCCAAAATCCGCAAATCTTGCCTGCGAGCAGGGAACTAGCAGGGAATTTGCAGGGAATTTCTAGAATCCTGCTTAACCCACGTCCGTGCTAGGGTTTGGGTGCTTGGAACGCGCACAGACGACGCCTCGCAGGGAACTTGCAGGGAAGTTGCAGGGAATTTCCAGGACTTGGACCTATCCGCCGACCTTGGCATCCAGAGGCGCGTAATAGCCTTGGCGGGCATGGACTCTCAGATTTCTTCCGTGCTTCGTGGCGACGATCCTGATGCGGCGATAATGGCCATCATTTTGAAAATCGGCAGGCCTGTAGGCAACGAGGTAGCGACTACGAATCACGTCGCGAAGCTTGTCAAAGGTCTTGTTCAGCGTTTTGAGGTCCCCGGGAAACATTGCCTCTCCGCCGGTACGCTCGGTCAAAGCCTGTAGCACCCTGTCGGCATCAGAGATCGGGTTTCCATACTTCCCCAATTCAGAGAAGTCCTTGGTGCTGATCGCATAAACGGTGACTCCAGTGTTCTCAGCATCCTGGATCGCCTTTTTCAGCGAGATGCGGCTCAGGTTATCCTCGCCATCCGTGAGCACCACCAGCACCTTCGCGACTCGCTCCCTTTCCGGATACGCAGCCAATTTCCAGCACGCAAAAGAGATCGCGTCCCAGATTGCCGTACCGCCGCCGATTTGCAGGCTAGCGATCCCTGTCGACAATTGTCCCGCGTCGACGGTGAAGTCCTGGGTGACCTTGGGCTCATCGGAAAAGCCGGCCACGAACGCCAGATCAGACGGATTGCTGAGCATTCCTTGGACGAATCGCGCGGCTGCTTGCTTTTCAAACGAAAAGCGCGGCTGCAGCGAACCGCTGACATCAATGAGTAAGCCAAGACGCAACGGCAGCTTCGATTGGGATGCAAACAGCAGTACCTTCAGTGGCGGCCTGTCATTGTCGCGAACGGCGAGATCAGTCGCCTCGAGGTCGTTCACCAGCTTTCCACCGTTCGTCACTGAAAAAAATACCGCCACCTCATCGATTACATCTCGGATTTTCCAAACACCGGCAGCCGTTCGTCCGATCACACTTACACCGCCACTCGAAGCCGACGGCCTGCCGGCAAGCCGGTTGGGAGTGGGTGGAGTTGGTTCGGCTGCGCTAAAGCAATCGGTACAGACGTCATCATCCGTGCCTAGCGAAGCCAAGGCATTCTTGAGCGCGTCTGAGTTAGGAAACGTTCTTACCTGCTGCGCGGTCTCCCCTGTATTAGCTACGGGAGAGCTAGCCGTAGTGGCGGAGTGGGCGGGATGATCCTTGGCGGAAGCGAGTACCTTCAGGTTGTACGTTGCCTCGGGAGCCAGCGGATTAGTGGGATCTTCTTTTAGGAACAACTCAAGTTCGCGCTCGACAACGTCGAATTCTTTGAGGGCGATCGCAGATGCGGCACCGACGTAGTGCACGTTCGCCATTCCTGAATGCGGAAGCCCGTGCACGCGCACGGCTGTTTCGATTGCGTGGTGATATTCGTGGGCGCTGTTTTGCGCATAGGCAAGCACCGTCAGTAGTTTCGCATCTGTGGGCCTAAGGGTGGCAGCCTTACCAAGATCCGATTCCGCAGTGGTGAAGTCCTTTTGCGAAAGCGCCAGCTTGCCCAGATTCACGAACGATTGTGCAAACTTATCGTCGAGGGTTGCAGCTTTCTCGAACTCTGCTTTCGCCTGGTCGGTCTGATCTAAATCCTGATATGCGATGCCAAGGTCGTTGTGCGCTGAGACGAATTTAGGATATTCGTGAATCGCTTTTTGTAGATGGCTGACCGCCTCTTTAGACTTCTGTTGCTTCAGAAGGTCAGAAGCTTTGTTGAATTCACCCAAGGCGTTTCGTGGAGCTTCGAGGTCGAGCACAGAAACGGTGCCGGAATCGAGGAGTTGTTTCTTTATTTTGCGGCTCTCTTCACTCTGCCGTTTTTGCTCGTCCAGAAGTTTTTCCGCGAATTCCAACCGGGCGAACTGTGCCTCCATGTAGTTGCCGCCGACGTTCACTGTCGGTATGGTTCCGGCGGGCGCATACACCGGTCCTGCCGGGGCCTGCGCCTGTATAGTCAGCGCGCTCGCGATGAGCAGGCACGACAGAGCATGTGCTGGCCGACACTGAAGTGAGGTCCGGATTCGCAACCGCACCCGCGTAATGTTCACTCCGCTCCCTCGGAAAACTCAGACACTGTCTTCTTGAGCTGGTTTTTTGTAAGCCATTATGAAACAAAATGGCCGATATCGTATCGATATCGGCCATGGATTGTATTCTATAAGACTAGAAGTTTCCTTCCCGTCTTTAGAACCGATTAGAAGCTCACTCTAAGCCCAAACTCCATCTGGCGCGGCGTGTTGCCTTGGGCTGTGATGACGCCAAATGTGCTCGGGTTTTGAAGATCCAATGTAGGATCAGCAAATTGGTTGTGATTCAGCACGTTGGTAAAAACCACCTGGAAATCAGTGTTAACCCGCTCAGTAATCCTGAACCTCTTTTTGATGCTCAAATCCATGTTCCAGTAGGGGAGACCGCGGAAGGATCCTACTCCTCCGGCTCTCTGGTCCACACCAAGAATGGGCGGGCGGACTTGACCATAAACTGCCACCGGATTCGAAAACATATTCACGGCCGCGCCGCCTGTTCCGGCTACAGCGGTTCCGACGTCATTGCCAAATGAATCCTGTCCACCTGTGACATTCAGATGAGCAGAGCTGGCCGGGGCAGACTTAGTAAGCAGACAATTTTCGTTGTCCAAGAAGTCGACACCATCCCCTGCTCCAAAGCCCTGGGCTCCTGACCCACCTTGGTACCCACCCCCGGTCAAAGTATTACAGAACAGAGGTTCGCCGCTACCAGCCGCAAATATAGTAGCTACATTCCAACCGCCCAGCAGATGTCCTGCGAGTCCTTGTTGGTTCTTGAAGAAGGGTGGTTGGTACACAAGAAACGTGTTGTAAACAAACTTCCGATCAAAACCCTGCAGTCCATACATCTTGTCGAGGTCAAAAGGATCGTCTGCTGTGTATTGACTGGTGGCTTGAACAAACGCTCCAGTACCAAGAGCCTTGCTGTAGGTGAAGTTCTGTTGGAGGGTAAGTCCGCGCCACTCACTCATTCTCATCGAGGCAAAGCCTCCATGATAGTTGCCATGCCCGATGCTGGCGTTGACACCAACTCCGCTGGAGAGCTGACCGCTTGGAGACCCAGGAATGGGGCAGTTCAACATGGTGCAAGCGAAGTTGAACCCTGGGGTTGTTCCACCTTGGTCCAACCCAGACCAAAGATCCCAGACCGCTTGATTTGTGAAGCTACCAGAAAAATTTCCCAGAGCGGCAGCCGTGCAGCTGGTGTAAGGCGCGACGCAGAAACCAGTGCCGGCCAATGCTGTCTCGAAAAATGGTTGCGGCGCGACGCTGTTGTAGTAGGCTGCGCGGGCAGCATCAGCAGCGGCGCCTTTGCCGGTGGGAATTTTGGCCCCGCAAGCCGCTGCCGATTGCAGGCAACCTAGAGCAGTTTCGATGTTCGCATACGCCTGCTGGAACTGCTGTCCACCTTTGACCATCATGTACGGCACTGCGTTGATGTTGATCGGTTGGTACTCGTGTTTGATGAGACGGCCAATGTATCCAAATTCCAGGGTCACTTTGTTCGACAACTGACGTTGTATCGTGAAGTCGAACGAATCGACCACATTCGGGCGGAAATTAGGATCGAGGGCTTCTCCCGCGCCGGCGGCTGCTGCATTCAGGCCAGGAAAATCGGGCTGTGGAAGCGTTGCCGAAGCCGAGGCCAGAGGAGCGGTGTTGCCGTCTACCCCAATCCGGAATGCATTGTTAACGTCAACCGCGCCACCGCAACTGCCGTTCCTATTGGCCTGCTTGCACTGTACGGGTTGGATCAGACCAGTTCCCAAAAGTGGAACTAAAACGAGATCGACTCCGTTCAGCCGGCCATAGATTCTGCCGTAGCCAGCGCGGAATACACTTTTATCTTCTCCGAATACCTTTCCGAGCCAGTTATCGCCGAAATGTGGATTCCAGGCCGCGGCTATTCGGGGGCTAAAGGAACCATAGAATGGGTTGTAGGGATATTTGGGAGAATTGGCAGTATTGCCGAGAAGAGCAAAGCCAACAGTAGGATTGTAGACGTTACCTTGCAGAGCAGCTCGCTTACGTGAAGCAATATATGCCTGCACGTCGAGTGGTTGGTTGCTGGCATCCACTAGTTCGATCTGCTTGCCATCAGCTTCCGTGGGTGGCATCTCTAGAGTCCATCCCAACCCGTACGTCAATGTGAATGTCGGCTTCAGGTGCCAACTATCGCTGAAATACACGTTGTAGTAGGGAATCGTGCTGCGATCAAACGCTGGAGTCAGCGGCGGGTTCAGGGTTAAGTTTGGTCCGGAGCGGGTGTAAGCAATCTGAGAATCAGTCACAATTCCCAAAACGGCAGCCGCGTAGCGATCAAAGGCAGCCTTGGCCGGCCCTCCCAGCGCCGACATATCCACTTGACCGGCTCCGGCAGAATCGCCTAGTTGGTAAACCGGATAGTAGTTGACTCCTCCGCCATTATCGGTCCGCTCGTGGTAATTGAAGTTGTGCTGATATTGGCCACCGAACTGGAAGAGATGGTTGCCGTGCAGCATGCTCATGTCGTCGCGGAGGAAGTGGTCGTGCCCATCCCAGAAGCGGGTTCGTGTACTCTGTGTGTCCACGTTGTATGGATTGAGCGAATCGTAGTGCCGCTCGCCCAACGGTTCTAAAGCTCCGCCTAAACCGCTGAACTGCACAGGATCCCCACGTGTCGACCAAGACCAGTAGTTCCGTAGGTAGCTGTAGTGGAAATCATTGGTAGTGTTGGAGGTGAGGTTGGTGGTAAGACCGGCTACTAAATACCAGGGTTGCTGCGGACGGTTAGCGAC
This sequence comes from Terriglobales bacterium, assembly GCA_045808065.1. Classification (GTDB taxonomy): domain Bacteria; phylum Acidobacteriota; class Terriglobia; order Terriglobales; family Acidobacteriaceae; genus Gp1-AA112. The sequence goes on from JBJMGD010000011.1 coordinate 30,799, forward strand.
AGACGCCGGCGTCCCTAGCTTGTCGCCGGGGAAAAATCCACCAATGTCGTACTGATTTGAGGTTGCGCGGGTAAGTTTGTAAAACCGGTAGCTTGTATTGAAGTGCCAGTTTGATCCAAAGTCGTGGTCCAGGCGGCTGACAAAGAAGTTGTCATTCTGCGGAACGGCCATGTTTGCTTTGAATCCCTGAACATTCACTCCGTCACACCGACTACCAATGAGGGGACCACTGATCGGAGCGCCACTGCAGCTGGGATCATTCGGAAGCGGCATGTATTTGCTCCACATTTGTGAGACAACGGGATTAACTCCGAGGCCGCGCGGGTCGAGAGTTTTGAGGTTGTACTGTGTCCCGCTGAAGGTCAGAATTCCGTTGCGCATGTTCGCGGTCGGAACCGCCCGTTCGATCGTGATGAAGTTCGGCCATCTGAACCCCTGGTAATTGCCAAACATGTAAGTTTTCCCACCGAGAATCTCTTTGGGAATTACCGGTCCGCCAGCCGCGGCTCCGAAGCGGCTGTAGTGATAGCCAGGCAGGGGCGTCTTCGACAGATTGTTGTCCCAGGTATTGGCGTTGAAGTTGTTGTCTAAGTAATACTCGTAAACCGTTCCGTGCAGGCTATTGGTTCCACGTTTTGTTACTACTTGTATCTGAGCTCCCGATGAATTATTGAAGTCGGCCGTCTGGTTCGCGGTATTGACTTTAAACTCTTCAACGCTGTCCGCCGGAGTAGGCATCACGCCTGTCGGCGTACCCACACCGGTAAGCTGACTGGCAACGCCGCCCGTCGGATCTCCTCCGAAACTCGGTGTGTAGACGTTCATACTGCCGTCCATGTCGTTGGTGTTGTTTCCACCATCGAGTTGGAATGTCGTCTGGTCAACTACCGTACCGGCAACGCTGCCGTCTGGGGCGACTCCCGGCTGCAAGGTCACGAACGTGCTGACATCGCGGCCAAGACTCGGCAGCGACTCCAAAGCGACTCCGGTAACGGAGTTGCCGACAGTGGCGTTCATCGTCTGCAATTCTGTTCCGGTCGTCTCCACCGTGACTTCCTGGGTCACGGAGCCTACCGGCAGATTCACGTCTTCGGTAAGCGACTTGCCGACGTCCACTTTTTGATCACGCACAAAAGCGGTTTGAAATCCCGATTTGGTAATCTTGAGGTCGTACGTTCCGGGAGTGACACTGGCAAAGGCGAAGTGCCCCGCGCTATTTGTGGTCGTCTTATTAGTCGTGCTGGTGCTCCTGTCGGTAATCGAAACGTCGGCTCCGGGAACCACCGCGCCCTGCGGATCGGTGACGGTGCCCACGACTGCTCCGGTGGCCCCCATCTGAGCAAACGCCGGCAAAGCGGTGAGCGCCAGCAGCAGTATCAATGCCGTGAGTTGAGCAACGGCTGTGAACACTCCTATCTTGCTGGAACTTTGCTTTAGCCCTGCGATGGGAGTGCTGCTTCTGCGAGCCAGAAACGATGTCTGACGCAGCATTTCATACCCTGTCATTCGTGCCTCCAGAGAATCTCAGCGGCCTGAGGTGCTGAGTTAATGATCCAGACGACTATCAAGAAGGAGCCCTGCGCCCGTGCCGATGAATGAAGTGCTTGCAGTTAAATGCGCGGTCCGCAATTCGGCGCGCAGCTTAGCACAGGGTGGGATCAGTTGTCGGGTTGGGGTGGAGGTATTTGGGGCAGGACAACTGAAACGTTACATGAGTGACATTAATCCCGTTGTCAGTCCCGCGTATTTGGGGTCTAGTCCCAGCAAGCGTTCTGTTGGGAGCTTTTCCCAACCTGGGACTGTATGAAATCAGTTGGAAATGTCGAAGAGATACGATCGGGATTATGGGTGCGACCGGATAGTCGCGGTCGACGTTTTGTTCAGTTTCTTGAGAATGATCGGTGGTTCGAAGTTGAATGGCTGGCCATTCCGGCGGCTTGTCTTACGCCGAAGCCGCGCGTCGAACATGCCCGGTGATACCGGATTCGAGGGGAATCTTCGTTCTAGAACAGTTTCGAACGTAGCGCTGGACAACGCTAAGTTGTTTGAGAGTGATGGCCGACGCGGCAGCCGCGTATTCGACATTAGCCATTCCCGAATGCGGAAGGCCGTGCACGGGCACGACTCTTTCAATCACGTGGTGGTATTCGTGGGCACTGTTCTGCGCGTAGGCCCACATAAGTCGCCTTTATGAACAAAAAAAAGATGGCCGAGATCGAATTTCTGATCTCGGCCATCTACTGGAGAGAAGCTGGTTGCTGAAAAACTAGAAGATTTCTTCCAGCCTTTCAGAGTCGATTAGAAGTTGACTCGCAATCCGAACTCCATCTGGCGGGGAGTATTACCTTGAGACGTAATCGCACCCCAGCTTGTTGGGTCGGAAAGGTCGAGTGTCGGATCGGCGAATTGCTTGTGGTTCAGGACATTGCTAAACACAACTTGGAACTCAGTACTTACGCTTTCGAATATTCTGACATTCTTCTTGATGCTTAAGTCCATGTTCCAGTAAGGCAAGCCGCGGATCGGTCCAACTCCGGCATCGCGCGTGTCAATGCCCAATATCGGAGGACGGAACTGCCCGTACACCGCTACTGGGTCTTTGAAGATATTGACGGCGGCATTGCCTGAACCCGCTGTTGCCGTTCCCACATCGTTGCCAAACGAGTCGGTTCCACCTTCAATGTTCAAGTGGGCCGAATTACCTCCGGTGTACGGCTTCGTGGCTAGGCACTGCTCATTGTCGAAGAAGTTGGAACCGTCACCTGAGCCGTAGGATTGGGCATCCGTTTGCGTGTTGCAATAGAGCGGCCTGCCGCTTCCTGCGGTGAAAATCGGCGCTAATGTCCAACCACCGAGTACATGCCCGAGTAAGCCTTGCTGTCCTTTATAGAAAGGGGACTGGTACACGAAGAAGATGTTGTACACGAATGTACGGTCGAAGTTCTGGAGACCGTACATCAGGTCGAGATTGAAAGGATCGTTTGGCGTGTATTCGCTGGTAGCTTGGACAAAAGCTCCAGTTCCCAACGCCTTGCTGTAGGTGAAGTTCTGCTGCATCGTCAGCCCATGCCAATCGCTCATGCGCATGGAGACGAAACCGCCGTTGTAATTCCCGTGCCCCACGCTGGCATTGACGCCTACTCCGCTGGAGAGCTGACCGTTGGATCCAAAGGGAGAATTAATGATCGGACTATTCAGCATACTCCGGGGGAAAATAAATCCAGGAGCCGTTGTCTGCTGGAATTGGCTTACCGGCTTCCCATTGGCATTAGTGCAGCCGAGAGGGTCGTTGCAGATCGGTCCTCCACCGATACCGCCTTTATCTAAGGCAGACCACAGACTCCAGACCTTCTGAGCCACCAAATTGCTGCCCTGCTTGCTTACAACGGCTGCGGTGCAACTGGAAAATCCGTTACAGTATCCGGTTCCTGCCAGAGCTGCCTCGAAGAAGGGCTGCGGAGCGAAGCTATTGGCATATGCTGTGCGCGCTGCGGCATTTTTGGTGGATGGAAGATTCGCCCCGCAACCGCCGGCCGACTGTACACAACCAAGCGTAGTTTCCAGAGCGGCATAGGCATGGGCGAAATCCTGGCCGCCCAAGGTCATCATGTACGGGACAGCGTTGATGTTGATCGGCTGGTATTCGTGATGAATGAACCGGCCGATGTAGCCGACCTCCATCGTAACTTTGCTAGACAGTTGACGTTGGATGGTGAAGTCGATGGAGTCAACCACGTTTGGACGGAAGTTCGGATCCAGCGATTCGCCGGCTGCAGCTGAAACGTCATTGATTCCAGGAAAGTCGGGCTGCGGCAGAGTTGGATTCGCTGCCGGTAGTGGAGCCGTATTCCCATCTACCCCGACACGGAAAGCGGTGAAGCCATCAACCGCGCCGCCGCAGGTGCCATTCCTGTTCGCCAGCCGGCACTGCACAGGCTGAATGAGTCCTGTACCGAGCAGCGGAACAAGCACGAGATCCACGCCGTTCAAACGGCCATACACACGGCCGTAGCCGCCGCGGAACACGGTGTTGCCATCGCCTAACAACTTGCCCATGATTCCCTCGCCCGCTTTGGGATTCCAAGCCGCAGCGATGCGTGGGCTGAAGGAGCCGTAGAAGGGGTTGTAAGGGTACTTGGGTGAGTTAGCGGTGTTACCGATCAGGGCGAAACCGACTTGCGGATTATAAACTTGACCTTGCAGCGCCGCCCGGCGGCGAGATTCGATATAAGCCTGCACGTCAAGATTCTGATTGCCCGCGTCCACCAATTGAATCTGCTTTCCGTTCTTTTCAACCGGCGGCATTTCCAGCGTCCAGCCCAGACCGTAAGTCAACGTGAACGATGGCTTCAAATGCCAACTATCGCTGAAGTACACGTTGTAGTAGGGAATCGTACTTTGATCGAAGGCGTGGGTTAGTGGAGGATTCAATGCGAGGTTGGCCCCCGCACGGGTAAATGCGATCTGCGCGTCAGTGACGATGCCGTACACCGCAGCCGCATCACGACCGAAGGTAGTGGAGTTCACGCCGGAAGGAGTGATTCCCGATAAGTCAACAAGACCTGATCCGGCCGAGTCGCCAAGTTGATAAGTGGGAGTGTAATTAATACCCCCGCCATTATCGCTGCGCTGATGGAAGTTGTAGTTGTGTTGATACTGACCGCCGAACTGAAACAGATGGTTGCCCTTCAGCATGGTGACATCATCACGGAAGAAGTGATCCATGCCATCCCAGAATCGTGTACGAATATCTTGTGTGTCTACGTTATACGGGGTCAAACTGGAATAATGTGACTCTCCGAGCGGTTCGAGGGCACCGCCTAAGCCACTGAATTGCGGAGGGCCATCCTTGTCACTCCATTGCCACCAATTTCGCAGGAAGCTGTAATGAAAGTCGTTGGTAACGTTCGAGGAGATGTTCGTCGTCAAGCCGCCCACGTAATACCAGGGGAGCTGGGGGCGGGCGGAGAGCGCAACCGGCGTCCCCAAGGTGTCACCCGTGAAAAACCCGCCGATATCGAACTGACTGGTCGTCGTGCGGATGAGTTTGTAATAACGATAGCTTGCGTTCAAGTGCCACTTTGAACCGAAATCGTGATCGATGCGGAGCACTCCGAAGTTGTCGGTCTGCGGAATGGCAATGTTGGCCTTGTACCCTTGTTCATTCACACCGTCGCAACGGGAACCAATCAGAGAACCTGTAATGGCAGTTCCGGTGCAACCCGGGTCATTCGGCAGAGGCATGTACTTGTTCCACATCTGCTGCACGAGTGGATTGATTCCGATGCCGCGAGGATCAAGTGCCTTCATGTCGTACCTGGTGCCATTGAAGGTAAGGAACCCATTCCTCATGTCGGCAGTAGGCACGGCTCTCTCGATGGTTCCAGAGTTGGGCCAGCGGAATCCCTGGTAATTGGCAAAGAAATAGGTCTTGCCGCCCAGAATTTCTTTTGGAACGAGTGGGCCACCAAGTGCCGCGCCAAAGCGACTGTAATGATAGGAAGGTAGCTTTGTGCCGGTGAGGTTGTTGTCCCACGTGTTGGCGTTGAAATTGTTGTCCAGGTAATACTCGTATACGGTGCCGTGGAACCTGTTGGTGCCTCGTTTTGTGACTACTTGGACCTGTGCGCCGGCGGAATTATTGAAATCGGCCGTTTGGTTCGCGGTGTTGACTTTGAATTCCTCAACGCTGTCGGATGGCGTCGGCATCACGCCCGTGGGCTGCCCATTGAACTGGTTCACGCCACCAGTCGGATCCCCGGCGAAGCTTGGCGTGTACACCGCCATGCTGCCGTCCATGTCGTTAGTGTTGTTGCCACCGTCAAGCAAGAACGTGCTTTGATCGACCACAGCTCCGGCCACACTGCCATCAGCACTGACACCGGGCTGAAGTGTGACAAACGTGCTGACGTCGCGTCCCAGGCTGGGAAGCGAGTCCAGGGCGACTCCGTTCACCGTATTGCCTACCGTGGCATTCAGTGTTTGCAACTCTGTGCCAGTGGTTTCGACGGTGATTTCCTGCGTCACTGCTCCAACCGTTAGCTTCACGTCTTCCGTGAGCGAACTGCCAACCTGGACGGCCTGGCCTTGAATGATCGCACTCTGAAATCCCTGCTTGGTTATTTTGATGTCATAGGTTCCGGGGTTCACATTAGGAAGAATGTAATGGCCGCCGTTGTTCGTGGTTGTCTTCACTGTCGAGTTTGTAGCTTTATCGGTAAGAGCCACAGTCGCGCCGGGCACAACCGCGCCTTGCTGATCCGTAACTGTTCCAACCACCGTCCCAGACGAGGTAGCCTGAGGAAAGGCGCAAACAGCACTGAATACCAGGATGAGCGTTAAAAATGCCGCGAGTCGAGCAGCGGCAGCGAATCTTCGTACTTTGCTTGTGGTTAAATTCGGGGTGTGGTCACTACTTGTGCGGGTCAGAAACGATGTCTGACACGGCTCTGTTTGCCCTATCATTCGTCCCTCCAGAGATTTCAGACGCGGTAAGCGCTGATCAAAAATCCAGACGACTATGAAAATGGACCCAAGTCGCGACTCACAAACAGGATGAGTTGTGAGCGTGACTTTCCTATTTGGCCGCGCAGCTTAACACAGCGTCACAGGCGTTGTCAGGGACAAAATGGGGTTTGGTGGGGATAGAAAGCCTTGAAATCTTGATGAGCAGCATACGTCCCGGTTATCGTTTCCTCGGATTCAGGGTTTAGTCCCAGAGCAAAGAAACGGATTTCTTCCCTTTTTCTAGGCCGCCGAAAAAACAGGGGGAGCAAGATCCAGGGGAGGGCATTGGCTTTCGGCAGTGCCGGTTAAATTGCTCAGTTTTTGGCTTTTGCGCGCTACCTTTTACGCCTCAGCGGTTCACTAATGGCAGGATTGGAGACGATACCTTCCCTTAGGCCTCACGGAAGAAGGCCTTCCGCAGCCTGTCTACTCCCTTGCTGCGCGCGGTCTATGCGACCCCTTCCAAAGCTGCTACTGTAAAAAGTTAAGAGCAAATGCCGAAAAAGATCCCCATAGGAATCCTTGGCGCCACCGGAATGGTCGGGCAGAGGTTCATCCAGTTGCTTGAGCAGCATCCCTGGTTTGAGGTTGCGTGGCTGGCCGCCTCAGAGCGCTCCGCGGGCCTGCCGTACGCTGAGGCTGCCCGCTGGAAGCTGAATACTCCTATACCCGAGCGCGTGGCGAAAATGCCGGTGTCGGACGCCTCCCCTGAGGGTGCACCGAAGGTGATCTTTGCCGCCCTCGATGCCGCGATCGCCAAAGAGCTGGAGCCAAAGTTTTCCAACGCCGGCCATGCGGTAATCACGAACTCCAGCGCTTTTCGTATGCAGGAAGATGTACCCCTGGTGATCCCGGAAGTGAATGGCGATCACCTCAAACTGATCGACAAGCAACCCACTCGCAAGCGCAATGGTGGATTTATCGCGACCAATCCCAACTGCTCGGCCATCGGATTGGTGATGGCACTTGCTCCGCTTCATCGCGCTTTTGGGGTGGAGGCGATCTTCGTGGCTACCATGCAAGCCGTTAGCGGCGCCGGATATCCGGGCGTGGCATCGCTCGACATCCTCGGCAACGTGATTCCATACATCTCAAAAGAAGAGGAAAAGCTTGAGGCAGAGACGAAGAAGCTGCTGGGCGAGCTGCGCAACGGATCAGTGACCGATGCTCCCTTCAAGATCAGCGCGCAGTGCAATCGCGTGGCGGTGGAAGACGGGCACACCGAATCCGTGTCGATCAAGTTGAAGAGGACGGTTAGGTCTGAAGACCTTTTGAAGGCGTGGAGCAACTTTCGCGGACGTCCACAGGAGATATCTCTACCCACAGCTCCGGAACACCCGGTAATTTACGATTGCGGGGCTGACCGTCCGCAGCCGCGCCTGGATGTAAATCGCGGGCGTGGCATGAGTGCGGTGGTGGGGCGCTTGCGTCCCTGCAGCCTGCTCGACTGGAAATTCACTGTGTTGTCGCACAACACCATCCGCGGAGCCGCCGGAGCCGCACTGCTAAACGCCGAACTGCTCAAGCAGGATGGCTACTTGGAATAAGCCGGGGTTAACACGAAGGTCACGAAGGTAAAAAACAGAGGACACTACGAATTCTCGTGAACGATCAGCAAAGGTGCCGGCGCAATCTCCATTTTCCGTGTCCTTCGTCTAACCTTCGTGCCCTTCGTGTTAACCCCGGGGCTGGCCGATGATAGTCATGAAGTTTGGTGGCACGTCGGTCGAAGATGCTGCTGCCATTGATCGCGCGGCCAAGATCGTCTCTGAGCGCCGCGAACGCCTGCCTGTTGTTGTGGTCAGCGCGATGTCGAAGGTTACTGACCAACTCCTTGCAGCGGGCAGAGCCGCAGGGGAAGGCGATTGCGACAAAGCGTTGGAGCTTTCCCGCGGGCTTCGCGAGCGGCATTATGCGACCGCAGGCGAACTGCTTGGCACTGGGCTGTTCACGCAATTCCATTCCGAGCTTGAGGCGGATTTCGACGCGCTCGACGAACTACTTCGTGGCATTGCCGCAGTTGGCGAACTCACGCCGCGCACTACCGACCTGGTCGCTTCGTTTGGCGAGCGTATCTCCAGCCGCATGGTTACGGCGGCGTTCGCGCGGCGGGATCTGCCTGCTGCTCACGTCGATTCCCGCAGCTGCGTCATTACGGACGCCAATCACACAAAAGCAGTGCCGCTCTTTGCGGAGATTGATCTTCGCCTGGCGCATCACGTGCGTCCTTTGCTTGATCATTTGTCCATTCCCATTATGGGAGGATTCATCGGCAGCACACGTCAAGGCGCGACTACCACTCTTGGCCGCGGCGGATCGGATTTTACGGCGGCGATCGTCGGCGCCGGGCTGGGAGCCGAGTCCATTGAAATCTGGACCGACGTGGACGGCATGATGACCACCGATCCCCGTACCTGCCCCGACGCTCACCGCATTCGCACCATCAGCTTCGACGAGGCAGCCGAACTCGCGTATTTCGGCGCTAAAGTGCTGCATCCGGCAACGCTGCTGCCCGCCGTCCAGAAAGATATTCCCGTGTATGTTCTCAACTCACGCAATCCGAGCTGCGAAGGCACGCGCATCACCGCTCGCGCACCCCAATGCCGCAATTACTTCAAGGCCATTGCCGCGAAGCGCCGGATCACAATCGTGGATGTGGTTGCCACGCGCATGCTGATGGCACATGGATTCCTGAAAAGCATCTTCGAGGTTTTTGACCAACATCGGTGCCCCGTGGACATGGTCTCCACTTCCGAAGTGAGTGTCTCGCTGACTGTCGATTCCACTGAGGCCATTCCCGCGATCGCCGCCGACCTGGAAAAGCTGGCGGACGTAAAGTATGAAGGTCGCAAGGCGATCGTCTGCCTGGTAGGCGAGAACATTCGCGGCACACGTGGAATCGCGGCGAAGGTCTTCGGCGCGCTGCCGGACACGAGCGTGCGAATGATTTCCCAAGGCGCCTCGGAGATCAATATCAGTTTCGTGATCGACGAAGATGATGTAGACGAGACGGTGCGCACTCTGCATCGGGTATTCTTTGGCGATCCTGATCCTGCAGTATTTGCTTAAATCCATAAACCACAGAGGACACAGAGGCGCAGAGAGGAAAAAATCAGAGTGCTCGTCTCGTATTTCTTCTCGTCTTTCTTGTAGCTAGGCTTTTGTTTTCCTCTGTGCGCCTTTGTGTTCTCTGTGATTAATGGCTGTTCTCCGTGTCTGCGTGGTGAAATGAATCGCGTGGAGCTGAAATGAAGCTGCTGCTTCTTGGACATGGCAAAACCGGATCGCTGGTCGAAGAAGTTGCGCGCCAACGTGGTCACCGCGTACAGGTGCTTACCGGGAGGGACAATCCGCATGCGAGTGCTTTAACACCTGAGAGTTTGCAGCTTTTCGATGCGGTGATCGACTTCACCACCCCCAACGCCGTGCTCGAGAACATCGAAGCGTGCATCCGCAATCGCACGCCTATGGTCGTGGGAACCACTGGATGGTACGAGAACCTTGAAGCGATTCAGCAGCAGGTGCGAAGCAAGGACGCAGCGCTTCTGTATGGATCGAATTTCTCCATCGGCGTGAACGTCTTCTTCGATATTGCTGCTGCCGCTGCCGCAGGCGTTGCTCACGGATACGTCCCCAAGATCGTTGAGCGCCACCACGCGCAAAAGAAAGATGCACCATCGGGGACAGCGCTTTCGATCCAGGGCATTGTTATGGAAGTTGCCAACGTGCAGCCCGAGATCACATCTGTTCGCGAAGGCGACACTATCGGCAGTCACGTACTCTTGCTCGATTCCCCAAATGACACCATGATGCTGGTGCACGACGCGAAGAACCGCCGCGGCTTCGCCGAGGGTGCAGTGCGCGCGGCGGAGTGGTTGCAGGGGAAGACAGGATTGTACGAATTCAGGAAGATGTACCGGGAGCTGCCGCTAATCGCTGACCGCTGACAGCTTTCTTCTGACACTACTGCGGTCAGCCATTAAATTGTCGAAGATCTTAGCGGCAGACCAGTCAACCCGAGAGACACCTGAAAGCTAGGAGCTGAAAGCTTTCTTCAGTTCATCGAACAGGATCCCGGGCCGCGCGGATCGCCACAACTTCCACATCCACCGCCTGACGGTGCGAAGCTCTTCTGAGAACTCCCGACCGCGAAGCTGGAAAGCTGTTGATCAAGGCTCTTGCTGGAACATCCCGGACAGGTAGGAGCGTCCGACCCACGAACCACCGCCTCGAAGCGGCGATCACATTCTTTGCAGATATACTCGAAGATTGGCATAGGTTTTATTTGCGATTTTCGCAATTGGATGATTGTGTGATTTTAAATCACGAAATCGCAAATCCGCCACATCTTCATGCATTTGTAATGGTCCACATGGTCGACGTTTCCTCCGCACATAAGTTTGTTCCCCGGCGAGGGCTGCGCCTGGGACATCTTCAGACCATTGCGGGCAACTTTCTGCCACGCACCAATCTTCTTCCCATCGGCGAGCGGCGCCGATTCCTGGTGGATGAGCACGAATCAGGCGCTCAGATCCAGGTGGAGTGCGTCTGTCACTGGCAGCCAGAACCGCGCTCTGCTATGACCGTGATTATCGTTCATGGTCTCGAAGGATCGGTCGAGTCCCAGTACGTGATCGGCACCGGCAGCAAGGCCTGGACTGCAGGCATGAACGTGATCCGCATGAACATGCGCAATTGCGGTGACACGGAAACGCTTACCCCGACGCTCTACCACTCTGGGCTTTCGGCAGACGTGGGCGCCGTGGCGGTGGAATTAATCAAGCAGGACAGACTGCAACGCATCGCGATTGTGGGATTCTCTATGGGCGGCAATCTGGCTTTGAAGCTCGCCGGCAACTGGAGCGATCAAGCGCCGCCGGAAGTAAAGGCGTTCGCCACGGTGTCGCCGGCGATGGACTTGGCCGCCTCGGCTGACGCGCTCCACTCATGGCAGAACTGGATGTATGAGCAGCGGTTCCTGCGCGGACTGCGCCGCCGTTTTCAACGCAAGGCCGCCCTGTTCCCAGATCGATACGATCTGGCGCACCTCAGACGCTTTCCCAGCATCCGCGAGTTCGACGACAAGATCACCGCACGCTATGAAGGCTTCACCTGCGCCGACGACTATTACGCTCGCGCCAGCGCGGCACGAGTGCTCGACAAGATTCGAGTTCCCAGTTTGGTCATCCACTCCAACGATGATCCTTTTATTCGCATATTGCCCGAGACTCAAGCCAAACTGCTGAGCAATCACGCGATCCAGCTGATCGAAACCGCTTACGGAGGGCACTGCGCGTTTCTTGCGGAAGCCAACGGCTATGACGGGCGCTGGGCGGAGAAGACTTTGGTCGATTTCGTGTCGCGCTTTTGAGGGCATTCGAATTTCAGCAGGGCGATTAGGATAAAATCAATGTCGTCGGGGCGTAGCGCAGCCTGGTAGCGCATCTGCTTTGGGAGCAGAGGGTCGTGGGTTCGAATCCCTCCGCCCCGACCAGAACGTCCTCTAGCTTCGCTCCAACCTCGTAAAATGCACTTCTAGACGTGCAGGTTCATGTCTAAGGAGTCGGTCAATTCAGCTTCGAGCTGACTTCCTGATGGTTTCAGCCCATCCACAATTTCAGCGTAGAGAGCTTCCGCCTGAAACATCACGGCAGCGCGGTCCGCGCGAGCACGAATCAGATCACGGTTGATCTTTGCCGCGGCTCTTCGCAGAGCTGGATTCTGCAACACCCGGATTATGCACGAAGCCAGCGAGTTTGCGTCCGACTCGTCGCAGAACAATCCATTCTCGCCATCGATGATCCACTCGCGAAGTGATCCGACCCTTCCCAAGACGGGAAAAGAACCGCAGGCCATGGCTTCCAGCAACGTATTTGGCGTTCCATCGTGGGAGCTGGGAGAGACTGAGACTTGACTCGCAGCGAACAGGGTTGCAAGTTGCTCGTGACTGAGCGTAGGCAGCAGCCGCACAGAATTTTGTATTCGCAGCTTCTTAGTCCAGCGCTCTGCGGCGGGGTTGCCCCGCATCCCAATTGCGATGAACAATGCTTGTGGAACCTCTTGCAAGATTAAGGGAATGGCGTGAAAGAAGACGTCGTTGCGAACGTACGCGCGCACGCCACGGGCATTGATGACCAGCTGCGCCCCGGGTTGAATGTGGAATGTCCGCAACAAGTCACGATCGGGTTGCTGCACGAATCGGTCTATATCGATTCCACCACCCCCGGGAAGAACGCGCCAAGGTTTCTGCCGAGAGAATCCACGGGAAAACGCCATATCGAGATCACGACGGCAATCGCAAAGCAATCCACTGGCGCACTGCAGCGCTAGATCGGTCAGTTTGCTGAGTCTGCGACTACGATTTGCAAAGAGCGTGAAATCATTTCCCCAAACCGAAAGCAGCAAAGGCCGAGTTTTTACGGCTGCTGCCGTTATGAATCCCTCGTAAGGTAGGCGCATGGCGTGCACGAGGTCGGGACGTAGATCGTCGATCAAAGCGGTTAATCGTTCTGCTCGTGCACGAATTGACAACGGAGCAGCCCACGCACGGAGCAGGTCCACTATCCCGGAGAGTCTGCCGCTACGAACTTGTACGACGATCTTCTGAAGCCCACTCAGTTGGGCGGAGCCATTCTGGACGCGGTGGCGGATGCCCGAAAGGGAACTCACGGCAAAGGGAAGCTCGAGCACCTCGGCTCCTGGAATCTCGTCAGGCCGGCAGGGATAAGAACTGATCACCGTGACCCGGTGCTTGCGGGCGACGAAATGGGAAATCCAGTTCTTCGCAATAGGGCTGCGCGCGTCTGCCACGTAGCAGATATGCATAAGGTGTGCTGGGGTAGTGAACTGTTCGGGGGAGCAACAGATACTATCGATGCGCTAACAAGAAGGCAAATGTATCGAACTCAAGCGCGTTGGGAGTGAACTCTTGCCGGGACTCCGGATGCTACTTGGTAGTCGGCGATGTCGTCGATGACAACCGCTCCGGCGCCGACTACTGCATTTGCCCCCACTCTCTTTAGGGGGAGTACGATCGCGCCAATTCCAAGGTGGGCATAGGCTCCGATGTGCGCGCCTCCGCCGATCGCGCATCTTGGAGATAGGTGCGCGTAGCGGCCCACTTTCACGTCGTGCTCGACGATGGCACTGGTGTTGATGATAGCGCCCTCGCCGATCTCGCAATCAGGATTCAGAACCGCGGCTGCCATAACGGCCACACCGGCAGCTATCTTCGCGGTGGTTGAAACGATTGAAGCTGGATGTATGGCCGTTAGCAACTCGCATCCATGATCGCGCACTCGGATGACCGCTCGCTCACGCGCTCGGTTGTCGCCGATTCCTAGAGCAACTCTTGCTCCCGCATTTGAGGCTAGCCACGCCTCTGCAGAGCAGACTGGAAGACCCAGAATCCGTCTGCCTACAACCGCGGAGTTGTCATCGAGGAATGTCTCGATTACGTGACCGCCGGCGAGAAGAATGTCGGCCACTACCTTGCCGTGTCCGCCGGCCCCGTACACAGCGATTGCCGTACTCATGGACGAGAACTCGAATGCGTAATAACTTCCGAATCCTGTGGGAAAGGTTCTATTGATCTGACGAACTCGGATCGCGGAGTCGCGGGCGTGAGCACCTGGTCCAAGAACTTTTGGATTATGTGTTCCGGAACAAAGTTTTCGTGCGCGATCTGTGAAGATGCGTCGCTGAATTGTCTGATTTGCTCATCGGACAACTCCAACCAACGCGAAACGGCTTCTGCGATAGACTCCGGACTCAGCGGATCAAAAAGGAACCCATTCTTCGCCTGCTGCAAACACTCAGGATGGTTGCCAACTTTTGACGACAGCAGGAGAGGAAGTCCAGCCCAGAGTGCTTCGATCACGGCAAGTGGATTGGGGTCAGAGAGTGACGGTAGGCAGAATCCGTCGGCCTGGGCGTACAGTTCGGAGATCTCCGCCTGTGTCTTATAGCCGACGAAATCGGCATCGACCCCGCAAGCGCGAATGCATTGCTCTAACTCGTCGCGTATTGGACCTGAACCGGCGATCAGGAGAGTCAATCTCCTACGGTCGTTGTGGCTTAGGGCCAGCAGGCCTTCGAAGAAGGGAACTAATCCCTTTTCGGGAGCGAGTCGCGCGACGATTAACAACTTGCGGAAGTTCTGTTTTTGTTTGAGTGAAGCTCGCGGCGGTTTTTCCGTTTGGTTCGATCCATCGCAGAACATCGTGGGATCCACACAGTTTGGCAAGTCATAGATGCGAGCTCTTTGCTTGTATTGCAAAACGTACTTTTTAGATAGGCTTCCAGGCACCGCAAACTCAAGGAATCTGCTCAAAACGAGGCGGCGCGCCAGATTCACGGTCGTGCTGTCGTGTTGAATCGAGTTTAGATGTGACTCTGACCAAAACATCGTTCTGCTTGGAGCAGAAGACATAGCTGCGAGCCAGACGGTCGGAGTCGTCCAAGACCCGGATACGAGCAAGATTTCTGGGCGATGCTGGCGAAGCCGCCTAAGCAGTTCGATATTCAGGTGCAGCGACTGCGAGCCGATTCTCCAATGTCGGCCATGCACAAAAGAATGCGGAAAGCTAAACTCGGAATCCTCGAAGGTCCAATCGCGACCAGCTTCTAAACGAGCCATGAACCAAACCTCAAACTTCCATCCGCGCTCAGCCAATTCCCGGTGCATGAGACGGAATTGGAACAGCCGGTATGGCGTGGGGATGTTAGTTAGGCAGACGAATCTGGGCGCGGTCACGAGGCATACAAGTTACCACTGATGAAGACATCTGTAGTGGTAGAGAACGTCCGCCCTGCCGACGCCGTTAACCACGGAAATGCAGCTCAGTCATCGCCGCCGATCAGGCTGCCCGATGCCGTCGAGAGCTCCTGATCTTTATATTGCAGCTGGTAGAGCTTCCAATAAATACCGCGTTGCGCTAGCAACTCTTGATGTGAGCCCATTTCGCGGAGCTGCGATTTGTGCATGACGATGATCTTATCGGCGCGCTGCACGGTGGAAAGCCGGTGAGCGATGATGATCGACGTACGGCCTTCGACCATGCGACTGAGGGCTTCACGGACGCGGAGTTCGGTATCGGTATCCACGCTTGAGGTGGCTTCGTCGAGGATGAGAATGCGCGGCTGATGTGCGAGCGCTCGTGCAAACGAGATGAGCTGCTTCTGTCCCGTCGAGAGCGTGCTGCCGCGCTCGCGTACAGGTTCGTCGAATGCTTGCGGCAAGCTGCGCACGAAGTCACCGATATTTACGTCGTCAGCGGCACTCTCGACCATCTCACGAGAGACCCATTTCGAACCAAGGCGGATATTGTCGGCAATCGTGCCGGAGAAGAGGAAGGGATCCTGCAGCACGACTCCATAACGGCGACGCAGCTCGCCGATTTCCATCTCCCGAATGTCGACGCCGTCAATACGGATCGATCCGCGTTGAATGTCATAGAACCGCAGCAGGAGCGAGATGATCGTGGTTTTGCCTGCACCAGTGTGGCCGACGATAGCCACCGTCTCAGCCGGTTCGATGATGAAGGAAACATCGCGCAGTACCCAGTCCGGCTCTGTTGTTATCTCCGAACCTTTAACGGCACTGTCTGCATAAGGATGTCCGTTGACCTCGTGCTTCTTCGGTTTCACGCGGTCGTACGCGAACCATACATTGCGGAACTCGATGCGCCCGCGGCCTTCAACATGTCTCGGTGCTTCGGGATTCGCAACTTCAACCGGCGTGTCCAGCAACTTGAAAATACGCTCGCTGGACGCCATAGCTGACTGAAGGATGTTGTATTTCTCGCTCAGATCTTGGATGGGACGAAAAAAGCGTTGGGCATATTGAATGAAGGCGACCAGCGTTCCTAACAAAGTTACATCGACCAGCGCTCGCCCGCCTCCAAACCAGATAACGCTGGCGATGGCGGTCGCAGACAGGATTTCGATAACGGGATAGTAGACGGCGTGCGCCAGTATGGCGTCTTTGAATGCCTCCATGTGGAGTGCATTCACTTGTTCAAAGCTCCTGTACGCGCGCTCTTCACGATTAAAAAGCTGCAACACTACGATGCCGCTTACGTGCTCCTGGAGATACGCATTAATGCGCGCGATTGCGGTGCGAATCCGCCGATACGAATCGCGAACCTTACGGCGAAAGATCATGGTCGCCCAAAAAATGAGGGGGAGCACTGCAAACGTGATGAGAGCCAGCCACCATTTCATCCAAAGCATGAAGCCAACGATTCCCGCGAGGACAAAGACATCCTCGAAAATCGAGACCACGCCGGAGGTGAACATTTCGTTCACGGCATCGACGTCAGTCGTGACTCGCGTCACCAGGCGTCCAACCGGATTGCGATCGAAGAAACCGACATGCAGCCTCTGCAAGTGCGCGAAGATCTGGCTGCGCAGATCGAACATGGCCTTCTGTCCCACCCACTGCATGTAATAGGTTTGCAGGAACTCCATGCAGAAGCTCAGAGCGAGCAGCGAAACATAGAGAATTGCAATTTGTCCGATGCCTACGAGCGGTCGAGAACTGAGCCACGAGTCCAGAAAGAGATGATGACTCCCCGCGCGCGAGCTCGCCAGGTATTTGTCTATGGCAACTTTGGTTAAGTAAGGGCCAAGGACGTCTGCGCCTGCCTTGATCAAGATCGCAACTATGGCAAGCACTGTCTGCCACTTGTAAGGGGCCAGATACGTGAGCAGCCGCTTCATCAAGCGGCTGTCATAGGCTTTTCCTAATACCTCTTCTTCCTGGGGAGCGTCTGCCATGGGGCTATCTCATTTTAGACGGAAGCAGGCAGAGAAGTGGCAGCAAGCATTGGCCCGGATTGCTATCGACTGTCGTTCTCGTCGCACATCCCAAACATTCCGCACCGCTCGTGGCTCCGCAACGGAGGTATGGCCGCTCGTCAGCACCTCATTCGTGACGCAGCGCCACTATCGGATTCACTCTCGTGCTTCGACGAGCTGGCAGATAACATGCAGCCAGAGCCACCAACGTCAAGATGGCTGATACCGTGCAGTATGTGAGCGGGTCGGCTCCGCTCACGACCAGAAATTTGCCCACAAGTTTTGAGCTCGCCAACGAGAGCGCCAGTCCCAGCACCAGACCTGCTGCTACGATAACGATTCCTTGACGCAACACCAATCCCAGAATGGCACCGGGCTGTGCCCCAAGAGCCATGCGAATCCCAATCTCCCGGGTGCGCTGGCTAACGGAGTACGAGATGACGCCGTAGACGCCGATTACCGACAGCACTAGTCCGAGACCTCCCAATACTGCAGCCAGGCTCGCCCCGAGTTGGAACATCAGCAATCCGTTCAGGGTGTAAAGGGCCTGCCTCATGGTCTTCACCTCGAAGACAGGAAGGTCAGGGGCAAGAGCATGTATGGTGCGCTCGATCTCGGGAATCATGCTGGCCGGATCGCCGAGCGTGCGCACCTGCAATGTTTGCAGGCTCCCCAGCGCCGCGTTCTGGGCGAGGGGCAGGTAGAAATTATTCAAAAACGGTCCACTTGCACGGCCATACCGGGCATTCTTGGCAATTCCTACAATCTCGATCGATTCTTTAGCGGCACCAACCCTTCGGAAGTGATGACCGATAGCATTCTGATTGGGCCAGTATTTCTTCGCCATTGCCTCATTCACGATTGCTACCTTTGGCGCGTTGTCGTTGTCAGAGTCCTTGAACGTCCTCCCCTCGATCACAGGAATTTTCATCGTTCCGAAGTAGTCACCGGAGATGAACTCAAACTGCGATCCGGGGCTGGGTTGGCCAGGTGGGGGCTGATAGCCATCGATGATGAGCGAGTCGCCGTTGTTGTAGTAACCCATGGGGGCACTGCTGGCTGTTG
Source organism: Terriglobales bacterium (assembly GCA_045808065.1). Taxonomy (GTDB): domain Bacteria; phylum Acidobacteriota; class Terriglobia; order Terriglobales; family Acidobacteriaceae; genus Gp1-AA112. The sequence goes on from JBJMGD010000011.1 coordinate 49,171, forward strand.
CGGCTGTCTCAATACCACCGAGTTGTCGGACGCGGGCGAGCAGGTCGCGGTAGAACTGTAGCGTCTGTTCCGGTTTGTATCCAAGTTCGCTGGGATCCATGATGAAGTTGACGACGTGATTTGGATCGAATCCCAAATCGGTACGTTGTGCCGCTTGTAGACTGCGGGCGAACAGGCCGGCAACGATCAGCAGGATGAGCGAGCCTCCCACCTGGACGATTACCAGAGTCGTGCGCAGACGAGCTCGAGCGCCGGTGACGCCACGACCGCTCTCGTGCAGTACGGCGCTGAGATTCCCGCGAGATGCGCGAACCGCGGGAACAATTCCGACCACGATTCCGGTAATCAAGGCTGCTGAGAATGCGTATCCAAAGACGCGCCAGTCAAAGCCGAAATCCAGATGGATGGGCAAGTCAGTCTGAAGATTGAGCGAGCCCAGCAGCGAGCTCCCGCCGAACCCGAGCACAATTCCGGCAAGTCCACCGAGCAACGCGAGCAAAACACTCTCCGTGAGCAGTTGCTGGACGAGTCGCTGTCGGGAGGCGCCAAGCGCAGCCCTGATCGCCACCTCACGTTCTCGAACCGTAGCCCGCACCAGCAGAATGTTGGCGACATTCATGCACGCCAGCAATAGAACCATCGCGGCTAGCCCAAGAAACAAACCGGCGATGATCGGCACAGCATTGTTGGAATCGGGTTGAGGACGGGAGTGAACTTCCGAGTAAGCGTGAATCTCGATGTCCTTGTCGAATTCAGGGAAGTCTGCGCCCAGGCGCTGCCCAATCACCCCAACGGATGCACTGGCTTGCTGAAGGTCGACGCCATCACAGAGCCGGCCCATGAGGACTACCTGGCGCATGCCGCGGTTCTCCATGAAATCACGCGGGGTACCTTCAACCGTGTTCATGCCCAGCGGCAGGTAGGCCTGAGCTTCCAGAATGGGATATGGACCGTAGAAGCTCTTGGGCGCGACACCGATCACAGTGAACGGTTTCCCATCTAGGGAAACCTTCTTGCCTACGATGTCTGGATTGCCGCCAAATCGTTTTTGCCAATACGGGTAGCCGAGGACGATTACAGGGTCGGAATCGACGTTCTCGCCCTCTTCGGGCGATAAAAGGCGGCCGAAGGCAGGCTGCATGCCAAGCATGCGGAAGAAGTTACCGGTCACGTAGTACGTCAGGAGCCGGTCAGCCCTGCCGTTAATGCTGAATCCGTCTATTCCGATCTGGTATCCGGTTAGATCGGAGAAGATGTTTTGAGTTTGGCTGCGTATTACGCGGTAGTCGGGAACCGAGAACTGATTTTGGGTATCGCCATGCCTTTGGCGGAAGGCAAGAACGCTGATCTGTTCGGGATGCACTGTCGGCATTGGCCGTAGCAGCAGCCAGTTCACGAGGCTGAAGATCGTGGTGTTGGCGCCGATTCCAAGCGCCAGCGTGAGCACCGCCACGATCGTGAATGCCGGGCTTTTGCGCAGCATGCGCACGCCGTAAAGCACATCGCTCCTCAATGTATTCATTTCCGCTCCGTCGTTCGCTCTCCAGCACCGGGTCATCGGGCTGGGCGCATTCCCGGTCCACATCGTCCGAGCAGAAGAACTGCCCACGTTGGCGATGCACTTTAGAAGTTCTACGTCCCAGGACGGTCGTTAGTTCGAGATATTAGCTCCAGGATCGGCAATTTGCCGTTTGAACCGGTTTGAAGGGAGGCAGCTTGAGCAAGATGACGGAAACCTACTGTTCTCGGCTGACGGAGCTTCGAAACGGAGCATTAGTGTCCGCTTCCTCATCCTGCTTGCCGGGTTTGCCGAAACGCAGCAGACGACCGCGGCGTCTTTCGACTTTGCTTCTTCGCTGGGGCTGTCTTGGACTTGGAGGCTATGCGGCTAGCGACCTTGGACTCGGATCCGGTTCCTAATTCGCTTACGTCCGGCAGACGCTGCTTGAGATTCAGCACCGGGGCAAAGATATCGCCTAGTTCTTTGACGCGGGCGAGCACCTGGGTGGAATCGAAGACCAGCAGGCTCGCGTCTTTTTTCTTCAGGCATTTTTCAACTTCTTCCCACGTCACTGGCGTTGAGACCGTGGGCCGCTCTTTGGCACGGAGCGAATAAACATTCACCGTCGTCTTATGGACGTCATTCTGGCTCCAATCCACAAATATTTTGCCGACTCGCAATGTTTTCTTCATTTCCGAAACTACCAAGTCGGCATGCTCTTGTTCGAGCAGGCGAGCCAAGGCGTGCGAAAAGGCTTTGGTCTCGTCATATGTGACAGGCGTGTTCAGGGGCACATAGATTTGCAGTCCCTTGGACCCTGAAGTCTTCGCAAACGCCTTCAGCTTGAACCGATCGAAGATGTCGCGAAGCCAGAAGGCAACTTGGCAGCAGAGGACGATGTCGGCTGGCGGTCCAGGATCTAGGTCGAAGACCATCATCGTAGGCTCGTCGATTTTCTTCGCCCGTGAGAGTGAGGTGTGCAGCTCGAGATCGGCGAGATTGGCGGCCCATACTAGCGTGGCGATGTCCTGAGCGAGGCAGAACTGGATGTAGTCATTGCGGCCAGAGCTCCACACCGGCGCGGTCTGCACCCAATCGGGACGGTGCTTTGGGCAGCTCTTCTCGTAGAAGAACATACCGTCCACTCCTTCGGGATAGCGCTTCAGCGTGAGTGGGCGGCCATCAAGGTGAGGAATCAACGTGGGCGCTATGCGAACGTAGTAATCGATCACCTGTCCTTTAGTGAAGCCAGCGGCCGGGTACAGAACCTTGTCGAGATTCGAAAGCTTCAGTTGCTTGCCTTCGATCTCGATGACTGTTTCTTTTTTCGCCACGTTCGAGTCTCCCTGTGAATGGATGCAACTGACCGGTGTCCGCTCTTGTCCCGGAACATTACGATTTTGCCCTATTTGGCCAACAACATACAGCCAGACTTCTCACATCTAAGCCTAAGCCATGTCTGACCAGGGAAGGCCATTACCGGTAAGTTCGTCGGTGCCGCCGCGGTTTGCGCCCGAGCAGGAACGCCTGTTTCGGGAAGTCCTGCAGATCTTCAACGAGCGACGAATTCCGTACGTTGTCTCTGGTGCCTTCGCTCTGCATGAGCATACCGGCATTTGGCGCGATACCAAGGACCTCGACATTTTCATGTGCGCTAGCCAGGTGTCGACGGCCATGGACATTCTCAACCAGAGTGGGCTCGAAACCGAGGTTTGCGATCCGGTTTGGCTGTGCAAAGCACGCGCTGGAGAATACTTCGTCGATCTCATATCGGGAATGAGCAATGCGGTGGTCCGCGTAGATCAGTCATGGATTGACCGCGCTTTCGATTCTGAAGTCCTGGGAATTCCAGCGAAGGTGCTCGCTCCCGAGGAGCTGATTGCTTCCAAAATATTTGTGGCGTTCCGGGAACGGTTTGACGGAGCCGATATCGCTCACATTATCTATGCAGCCGGCAACAGCATGGACTGGAGCCGAATCCTGGTCCTCGTTGGCGAACACTGGCAGATGTTGCTTTGGTCGTTGGTGCTATTTCATTACATCTATCCCAACTCCAATGCCGTTCCCATGCTGATCTGGGAAGAGCTGCTTACGAAATTCCGAGCCGACATTGAGAATCCCGATGCCAAAGCTCCTTTTCGAGGCAGCCTCATCGACGAGAAGATGTTTGCCATCGACGTTCACGAGTGGAAGCTGCGAAACATGCTTGAGGAGCATCGCGAACAGGCCGAGCCGAAGATCGGGGAAGCTGCGAAGCCAGCAGCATGAAAGAAGAGAGGCGTTTCAAGTTTCCAGTTCTCTATGTTGAAAGTTGAAACCGAAACTTAAAACCTCTTACGGCTGTTCTAGCTTTTTCATTCCTACGACATTGAATTTCAAAGGCAAGACCGCATGAGAATCGCCGCTTTAGCTGACCTGCATTTTTCTCCGCAGGGTTACGACCGCATCCGTGAAGTCATGAACCGGCTGCGCGACGAAGCTGACCTGCTGATCCTGGCCGGCGATATCACTAATCTGGGAAAGCCGGAGGAGATGGAATCGATGCTGGCCACGTTTGTCCGATTGCGTGTGCCCATCGTCGCTGTGCTCGGCAACCACGATTTCGAGAGTGGGAAAGAAGAAGAGCTATCAAAAATGATGATTGCCGAGGGCGTGAAGCTGCTCGATGGCAGCGGCTATGAGCGCGACGGCGTCGGTTTCGCCGGCACCAAAGGGTTCCTCGGCGGTTTTGGTCGCGGAGTGCTCACCGCGTTTGGCGAACCGGAAGTAAAGGCCTTTGTCCAGAAAGCCATCGACGAGACGCTGAAGCTGGAACGTGCTCTGTCAATGTTGCGCGTAGAGAAGCGCATTGTGATCACCCACTACGCACCCATCGCCGACACCGTCAAAGGCGAGCCTGAGCAGATTTTTCCTTACCTTGGTAGTGGACGATTGGCGGAAGTGATCGACCGTCATCAGGCGATTCTCGCTGTCCACGGACATGCGCATCATGGCGCACTCGAGGGTAAGACTACCGGCGGAGTGCCGGTGTACAACGTCGCCATGCATCTATTGATGGCGAGAACACCATCGGTACCTTATCGGCTATTTGATGTATAGCTCGAAAAGAAAGGGCGGTTCGAGTTTCAAGTTTCGAGTTTCAAGTTGTTCAATTGGAGAGTACGACTTCGTAGGTTGGGAATGAAGAACTGGCTTTGCCCACCCGAAACTCGAAACGCTTTTCTGCTTACCTGCTGAGCGACGGCAGCGACTCCAACACCGCCAACAGATCCTCATTCGCGTCCAAACGCTGATTTACACCTGCGAAGGTCTCGGCAATGCTCGCGCCTATTTCTGGGTTGACTTTCAGTGCGGCGAACAGCTGACTACAGTTAGGATCGCGCTCGGCGATGGCTTTGTAAACCAGGCGCTCGGTGTAAACGCGCTCGAATAGGTTGGCGATGCGCTTGGGCCCGTGCGGTTCGGGACCGGATTCCAGACGAGGTTCGGGAAGTGACTCAGGTCGCGATTCGGAATGGGGTTCTTCCGGCACGATAATGGCGATCCCGTTATCGTCTGGACGAAAGGTCACTCGTCCACAGCCACTGCCGCGGCACATCAGGGCGACCAGCGGCAGCGATTTCCCGTTACCGTTTTGCGATAGATGCAAGCGCACGCCGATTTTTTCCAGTTCGGTATTCCCGCAAGTGCAGGTCAACATCTTTTGTGCCATGGGGACGACTCCTACCTATCGCAATAGACTGGCTTTCGTCTAAGTCCGGCTAGCTTTCCGCTTCCACAATATCCTTGCCAAGCTCGATGTCATCCTGCGGCTCATGCCCGTGAAGGATGCTCACGCGGCGCGCGGGACTGGTGACGGCATCAACGCGCAAAATATGTCCGTTATGGACCAGCACTGTAAAACGAAACCAATCGGTACGGTACATACGTCCGGAAGCAAAGAAGGTGACGCAAGCGTCGATCAGGCCTTCATACTCCGGGCCGGTCATCGCAGAGAGTCTCTTTCCCATGCTCTCCGTCCAGGTCATTCCTCCGATCAATGGATCATTCAGAACCACACGATCGAAGTTTGTACCGCGCGACAGGTTTCGGAATTGCAGCACCTGAAGCAGCACGGAAGCCCTGGCAAGATTGGTGACAATCATCTCTACGTCGGTGGCCGAGAGCCGCCGCAACTTGATGTGCAGCTCCGGCGACCATTCGCGTTCGAACTCCTCGCGGGCCAACGCAAGGCCTTTGTCGGTGGCCTCCACCTGGCGTAGCGTTGCCCGCGCCAGCACCAAGCTGAAAACGCAGGTCACGACCGTTGCGACTACAGGAATGTAGTTGACAAGCGTCAGAACCGAGTTGCTGTAGTCGCTGATCCAGTGGGCAGACATACTCGGCGCAAGCGTACCCTTGTTGTGGTGTACGCCCTAGATGCGTGTGGGATATGGACTTTGGTAATCCTGCCGAGGCTAGAGGATGCGCTGCGGAAACATTCCAGATTGCGCGGCGTGTTCTCCGCTCGCTCGCGGAAGGGGCGGATCGCAGATGACTTTTGTAACTCCGATGTGGCGGGATGCGAATGTGATTTAAACGCCGGTGAGGTGCCGCACGTCCGGTGCTCGATGACAACGATTGCGGTCCTTACCGAGGGCTTCCGCAGCTGGGCTGACGTTTGGCATCCGCGCCTCCGGCCCTCCGACACTCGTACAATTCCGACAGTCACATAGGTTCGATATATCGCGAGAGAACCTCAGGATGACAGGGATTTCTCGACTTCGAAAAGAGTTAAGCGATCTGCCTTGGCTGAACCGTAACTCCGCTTCTCTCGAACACAAATTGCAAAAGCCATGCTCTTGAAGGTGTTTGCCCTTGTGCGAACTTCCAGGCCTGTGCCGCCTCCATAGCGTGGTCTGCGAAGTACCTGCTGGGGCCGCGGCTCGTCAATTCCGCTCTGGCAACATTGCCGGCGGCGTCCACATGCACTCTCACCGTGATTCTGATTTTGCCGTGAATGGTGTGGAGCGCTTTTGCGGGAACTTCGGGGACAACTTGACTAACGACCTGGTCAGAAGAAGACGAGTTTGGGCTCGTGCGGACGCTCTGTGGACTGTGACGAAGCTTTCCCACCCTGGGAGACGGCTTGTCCGATTTTGTGAGTGCCGCTACTGCGGGGATTGCCGGCGGCGTGTGCCCGCGACGCAGCCAGCTGGCAAGCAGCATGGCGATCGCTATAGCCGCGATCATCGCGCCCGCGTAAAGCCAAGTACTGATCTCCGGGCGGGGCTTGCCTGTACTCGCGGAAGCATTCGCCTCCGTTGTCTTCTGCTTCTGAACCGACTGCTGCGGAACCGCCGCAGGCTGCGCCAAACGCGCAGAAATAGCGGCAACGGTCCAGCGGCTTCGCGGGTCGCGCAGCAACGAATGTCTGGCGATATCGGCGAACGGTTTGGGCATGGCTGTCGGAATCGATGGCTCGCCCTGCAGTCTGTCAGTCCAAACCGGCAGACGCTGAGTGAGCGCTTCAGTAAGGGTCACTGCCAATGACCAAACATCCCCGGAAGGGATAAAGCCTTCGCCCGAAGCTTCGGGCGGTTCGTACAGGCCGGCCTTGGATCCCGAAACATATGGTGCGCCGATTCGGCACAGGCCGTCGCTCGACACCTTCAGTTGCTCGCCAACGACCATGAGGTTTGAGGGTTTTAGATGGCCGTGGGCGAAGCCGTTCTGATGAATGTAAGTCAGAGCCTGGAGAGTTGGATTAAGCAACTCGCGCGCTTCCTCTGGTGTGAGCGCGCGCTGAGGCAGGATTTGTGACAGAGTCTCATCTGCGTACTCCGTCACCACGAAGAGCAGCTCGTCGTCGCCAAGCCTGCAGCTCCCCACTTCGTGGATCTGGAGCAGATGAGGATGCGACAGCTTGCTGGCAAATCTCCAGCGCGCAAGCTGGATGTCGGCATCGGCAATGTTGGCTTCCATCAGCTTGATGGCGGCCTTCCGAGGATTCTGGCCGCCGATCTCCGTGAGGTAAACGGCGCTTCGATCAGAACCGCCTAAGTATTGGCGCAGGGGAAAGATTCCATTTACAGTCTTGCCTTCCCATTGTTTGCCGTCTTCAAACATGATCCTGGTGCTGGTCTGGGCCGCTTCAAGCATGATGGGGCTACTCCTCTGTCGATGTGGCGAGAATTAGGCTTGCTTTGGACGGCGGCGCTGCGGCCATTATGCAGGAAGTCGGCCCGGGATTGGAGAAGAAGTTACAGCACGAAAGGCTGAGACCCGGAGATAGAAGCACTCAGCCATCAGCGCTCAGGATTCAGCCGTGGAGCATTTTTAGCAGGCCAGCCGGGCCTCCTCTTTTTTTTGCACCGAGAATTTTGAAGTCGGGAAGGATCGTGACTGGCTGAATGCTGAGTGCTGATCGCTAAGTGCTTCTGTTCATATCACCGCAGTGATACTGGTGCCCGTAGCAGCGAAAACGCCGGCTACTTCGACTTCGGCGATTTCGAGGAAGCAGCGCAGCACCGACGGATCGAATTGAGTTCCACTGCCGGCGTTTAGACGCCGGATAGCTTCCTGATGATCGAGCCCCTTCCGATAGCAGCGATTGGAAATCATGGCGTCGAATGCGTCGACGATCGAGACGATGCGCGAGCCCAATGGAATTTCTTCGGCCTTGAGGCTGCCGGGATATCCACCCCCGTCGAAGGATTCATGATGATGCAGAGCGAAGAGGCTGGCTTCTTCCAGTCCAGGGAACAAGCGCAGAATCGACCAGCTATATTCCGGATGCTTATTCATGATGGCGCGCTCTTCGTCGGTGAGCTTGCTCGGCTTTTTCAGAATGACGTCGGGAACGCCGATTTTGCCGATGTCGTGCAGCAGCGCCGCTACTTCATATTGATAGAGGCTCTCTTCCTCTATACCGAGCCTTCGCGCAACGCGTACCGCCCACTCCGCCAGCCGCGTGCTATGCACACCGGTATTGAGGTCTTTTAGATCTAGGAGTTGATTCAACGCGCAGATGGTAGCCGTGCGCATCGTCACCTGCTGCTCTTCGAGCTCCTTTACCCGAAGAAACAGCGGTGACCAGGAATCAAATGCTTGGTGAAGGCTCATATGTCGTAATTAGAACCAGTGGGGAGAGATTATTCAGTGCGTAGAGCAGAGTTCCTACCTCTGCTCTACGCACCATTATTCCAATGGGCACTAATGTGAGACTCGCCCTACTTCAGCCCCAGAGCATTCCTCCAGGCTTTTACCGCCTGGTAGCTATCGAGTACGCCATAGCCGTATTGCGAGTAAGGCATCGGCTGAGCGTGCGACAGGGCATTGGCTGCTTGCTGCTCAGTCAGTAACACTGAGTTCACGTTGGCCAGCAGAGCCACCGTGCCGGAAACCAGAGGAGCGCTGAACGACGTTCCCCAGCCCGCGGCATAGGTGTTGTAAGGGTAGGTCGTCATTACGGCTTCACCAGGCGCGGAGAGCATTACCGGCGGCGTGCCGTAATTCGAGAAGTTCGAGGGCGTGTTGTTATTCGAAGTGGATGCCACATCGATTACGTTCGGCAAACTCGCCGGATACACCGTCGCCATGCTTCCATCGTTACCCGCCGAAGCTACGCAGATCACTCCACGCAAGTTGGCGTAATTGATGGCAGCTGCAAGTTCCTTCGAGGAAGTGGTGAAGTCGAAGCTCATGCTGATGACCTTGGCTCCGTGATTCACAGCGTAGTAGATGGCACGTAACACATCGGATGCGTATCCAGTTCCGTTGGCGTTGAATGACTTCAACGGCATGATGTTGGCTTGAGGCGCTACGAGGTGGACGATGCCAGCCGTCATAGTGCCGTGTCCAAAGGCAGCGTACTTGGAAGTGTCAAGGACGCCTACCGTGGATTGATCAAGCACGCCCACAGTGGACTGATTCACTTGCGCGGGCTGGGTGCGCGATCCATCCAGCACGCCAACTGTAGATTGCGTAACATCGGCCAGTTCGGATCCACCAGTCTTATTACGCGTGAAGTCATAGCCGTAAACGAGATGGCTCTGGAGAATGGTGTTGTTGGGATCAACGCCTGTGTCGATGATGGCTACTGTAACGCCCTGTCCAGCCACCCCATACGTGGAATGAGTGGTAGTGGTGTTTATGATCTGGTTCGGCGTTTGGACGACGTAGCCTTCCCAGACTGTCGCGCCGTAGTAGGAAACGGGCGTTCTGTCAGTTAGGTATGCCGGGACCGATCCGACCGTGGTTGTCCCTTGCGTGTTAACCGGCTGATCGACTTCGGCGTTGGTGATTCCGCCGCCGGATAAGAGCTGTGTCAGAAACAACACTGGGCTCAGAAGACTCGATGTGGTGACGACGAACAGCTGTCCGTCAGGATCGCCGATGCCCTCAAGCACCTTGCAACCGAAAAGCAGGCAGGTGAGGTTCAGCCCCAACAACCCCTTAGTGTCGCGGACGATATAGCGGTTGACTCCTCCGATGCCGCCGAGGAGGCCGCCGAGCAGTTGAGCGTTAACTTTCGGTGGTGGTGGCGCCACAGCAAAGCCGGGCTGCACATACACCGTAAACAGCGCCAGGATGAGCACGGCGCAAATCCCCGCTTTGGATCGGCTGCATTGACCGCCAAATTCTTTCGAGCTCTTCATTAGTCTCTCCAGAGACACCTTGTCTCGCAAAATTGGGAGGAGGATTCTTACGGGGGTCGAAACTAAAGTCTAGTGTCAGTATTGGCTCTTCGGCCAATTACGTTGGTAACACAAAACCTAATTTGGTCCTCGATTCGGCATCGCCTGCCGCTTGCGATTTTCAACGCCGGTGATGGGCAGATAAACCGGCGCAGTGTCGCCAACCGTGACTGACAGTCGCAGATTGCTCTTGATCAAGAATTCCAGATGAAATTCGCCATTGCTGTTGCTGATAGTGCTGGCCACGCTCTTTCTTCCGTCTAGCAGGATTATGGGCACTCCGCCGACCGGGTGTCCGGGATTAGCGCTATCGAGCATTTGCCCTACCAGGGCCGCACGTTCCGAATTGAATTCGGAATCCACTCGCATATCCACGAACAGAGTGCCAACCCGATATAACAACTGACGCGCCGAGGCTACCGACGCCCGTGCTCCCGCTGGGAGAGGGTGCGTCAGGCTGTCGAACAGCAACTTGGATGCGCTCTTCGAGGTTCGAAGCTGCTCAGTCTCGAAATAAGCCTTAACCGTTCGAATCACGCCATCAGCGGGCTCATATGCCGCCTCATTCGCTCCGACGCGTACCACTGCCTCGTATAGCCCAACGAGATACGAACACCCGTGGCACTCAGCGATATGACTTTTCACTAGCGCAGTCTCTGTAGCGGATAGAGTTTGTCGAACGAATTCAGCCAGCGATTCCTGCGTGATGTGCTTCATCAGTTGTCCCCAAAGCGCCCGATATTAGGGGCGCCGATAACTCGTTATCTGGACATAAGGGCACTGAAGCGCCGAAAAAATATAGGCCGGCAATGATTATTTTGGGCAGACACGCAGCACGCGGGGATCCCCAGCCGGTTGACGTATGCAGACAGCCTTGTTCAACGGCAGAGACTGCGTCTCTACCACAGTTGATACAGCAACTTAGCAGCTTTGCTAGCCCGCATACTTGCCCATTAACACGAAGGGAGCCCATTGATACGGGTGTGGATACGCTTCACGCACTTGCAGCATGGCATCTCGCACGGCTGTCGCCTTATCTTCGCCTCCCTGAAAAAGCCGGTAGAAAGCCGCCATAAAATCCGATGTGCTCTGATCATGAACGTCCCACAAACTCAGCAGCAGGGATTGCGCTCCTGCCTGGAACAGTCCACGTGCCAACCCGATCAATTCGTCTCCGGCGGCCACTACGTTCAAACCGGTAGCGCACCCGCTCAGCGTTACTAACTCCACCGGCAGGCGCAATTGGTAGAGGTCATAGAGGCTCAGGTAAGAGCTCCCCATGCGGATCGATGAAAACATGGGACTGTCTTGCCGGAAATATCCATGAGTAGCAATGTGCAGGAGCCGGGCGCTCGAACCAACATTCTTCAGGATGTACTCGCTTGCCGCGTTGCCGATGAACATCTTGGGATGCGGCAATATCGCGCTCAATGCGCGCAGCTCCTGAAGAATCGATGGTGCGTTCTGATCGGGGACTCCCATCAGCAGCGCTGAGCCCGCGGTGTTCACATGCTTCTGGGCGCAAACGGTGTAGATGCTGGCGCTTGGCGAATAAGAGACGGTGTAGTCATCAATGACGTAGCGCTCGCCATCGAATAACGCGTGGAAGGGGACATAGTGCAGCGCTCCGTGAGGAACGAACAGGAGGTGGTTCGCGACAAGCCGCTCGCGCACTGGGGCGAGGAGTTCGTCATACAGGCTTTTCAAATGCGCGTTCGTCGACTGAATGAGCGAGTCGCGGAAAGCGGTCGCATAGTCGGCGCCAAGGCGAAACTTCGAAAGCTGAAATTGTAGCAATCGCAGAACGCCGGCTATTCGAGAGGCTAGTGTGACCGGGACGATCTCCAGCCGCTCGTGTCCGAGTAAGCAGGCGAGAATGCGGTCGCCGGTTTGGAAAAACTCGACGATTAGCGTCTCTGGAGTGAGCGAGGAACGAATATCTTCGATGGATAGGCCCGCATGTGTATGCGTGTCGCCTTCGCCCGAGAGGTTTGACTCTTGAAGAACGCGAATCAGATCGGTCTCTCGCGCTCGAACCTGCTCTTCGAGCCGCTTGATGTGTTCCGGGGAGCGCTGCTCTGGGCGAAGCTGTTCGAGCTCAATCAGGCTGTAGTACCAGTTCAGCTCGTCGCGCAGACTGCGCATGCGCCGCACGAGATCGCTTTGTCCGGCGTCGTCGCCGCTGGAGTACACCGGTTGAAGCATTTGGTCCATCAGCGTTCGCGACTTGGCTTCTTCGATGTACGCAAATGCTTCTCGCAAGGAATCGGAGGTCGATTGGCCACGCAGACATGAATCAACGAGCAGTTCGTACACCTCGAGTCGGTTCTTGAGAAAGGAAATCTTGAGTTCCTGGCCGCGCAGATTGCTGCGCAGTGCCTCCAGTGCGGCGCGGGAAATGCGGAAGCACTCGTATGCCTGCTGGTTGTTCCCCGAAGCGGATTCGATGTGGCCCATCAGCAGGAACGCCTGATGCTTCAGCATGGGCGCCTGCATGGCCTCGAGCTTTTCGATTGCCGCAGTGCATTCCTGATGCGCACCGGCCAGGTCGTTGGTGCGCAGCGCGATGCGCGCCAGGAGCAGGCGGCAGAGAACGGCTTTGCCGGGCAGCAGGGAAGTATTGAAAAAGGAGAACGCAGCTTTGGCAAGTCTCTTCGCCTCGAAGAGCCGTGCTTCGTTGAACAGCACCAGCGCTTGGTAAAGGTCTATCAGCGAGGGCCAGACCTGGTTCTTCTCCTTCACGAACATCTCGCGCGAGTGCGCGAACAGCTTCAGACTCTGGAATGCCTGCCCTTGTTGGCCCATAGCAATGGCTTCGAAGGCGCGGCACTTCGCTGCTTCGTAGCCCATTCCCAGGGTTTCGAACTCAGCGCGACCGAGGCGCGCAAGCTCCCCGGCTTCGGAACTGAGGTTGAGCTCAAGATAGAGCTCTGACAGGTCAAGATTGCAAAGCCCGTAATGGTAACGATCGCCAATGTCATTGCAGCGCGCGCGAGTTGAACGCAGCATGTGAATCGCCCGGCTGTATTCTCCGCGTAAGAAATAGAGATAGGCGATGTTGTAGTCGGCTTGGGCAACCAGCAGCGGCATGCCGTGCTGTTCGCAATAGTCATGCGCGCTCTTATAGGTCTCGAGCGCCTGCTGGAATTCGCCGAGGCCGATGAGGCACACGGACAAGTTGCTCAATACGGCGGCAATGCCCTCGTGATTTTCGTGCTTTATGACTCCGTCGTACGCTCGGCGGTAGCATGCCAGGGCTTCGGAGAAGCGATCTTGCCGGTAGTAGACGGTGCCGACATTGATCTCCAGTCGAGCCAGACGTAGTTCGTCTCCTATTTCGGTAAAAATTTGGCGTGCGCGCTCCGCCGCGGTAAACGCTGCCTCATATTCGCCGCACAGCATTAAGGGAAGGATCGAAACGCTCAAACTGCGCCCCAATTCGGACCTTTCGCCCAGCTTCTCCCAGGCGGCAATCGCCTGGTTGTGCAGCTCGATGGATTTTCGATAGTGCGCCGTGGCGTACAACGCATTTGCTTTGCCGCGGATCGCGTATGCCATTGCCCGCTCTTCGCCGACCATTGCAGCTATGTCGATGGCGGCTTCCGACAGTGACAACGCCTCCCGCGTGTTGACGCGTACCCGTTCGCGGGCAGCGTCGGTAAGTTGAATGGCGAGCTCCGGCGATAGATCGTTGCGATGCTCTTCGAGCAACTCGCGGCGCCGGCTTGCGTCGGACACTTCAGCGAGTTCGCGCAACAAACGCTCAGCGAGAGAGACGCTCGCAGCGCTGCTCATCGTCCCTCCTTCGGCCCAAACCCGCGCTCTTCCAGCCGCTTTCGCAGCTTATCCAGACAACGACCGCGGGTGAACCCAATCGATCCCGTTGCTAGTCCGAGTTGGTGCGCGATTTCTCCATAGGCACGTGCCGGCGACTCGAAGAACAGCATGCGGATCAACTTCGCGCAACGCTCCGGCACCCGCGCGATGGCATCCCTGAGGATCTGCTCTTGCTCTGCTTCGAGGATGATCGCATCCACTCTGGGTTTGCCTAGCTCCACTTCTTCCGTCGGTTCGTCGTCGACGTAGCGGCTCTGCTGCTTGCGGTATCGCACGCACTTGTGCAGCGTGGTTTGAATCAGCCACTTGGGGAGCGCACGCGGCTCCCGCAGTCGCGGTAATTCAGAGTAGAGGTCAACGCACACTGACTGGAAGATGTCATTCGCGTCCTCAGACGAGAGCTCCCATTTCACTGGGATGGAGTAGATCAGCTTCTTGTATTTATCGATGAGCGCGGACCAGGCGTCTTGATTGCCGGCGAGGCACTCGCGCACGAGGCGCTCGTCCGCCCATGCGAGTTCGGTCTTCTGCTGCGTTTTGGCCGTGGCAATCACTTGGCGGCTGCTACTCCCTGCCGGCGGAAGTAGAGTTCTTCCGCATTCCAAAGCACGTAAGGTTCAAGACTGGCCGGACGAAAGTTCGCAATCTCCTTAGAAGCGCCTACCAGCACATCCGGCGTTGCAAGAAAGACAAACGGGAGGTTGTCAGCAATGATCTGCTGCGCTTGATCGTAGATACGCTTGCGCTTCTTGTAATCCAGCGTGATCAACTGCTGCTCCATCAATCGATCGAGATCGGCTTCCCACGCGGTTGCAGGCGTCGTCTCGTGCATGTTCCAGAGATGAGTGCCGCCAGTTGAGAGCCAGACATTCATGTCGCTGTTGGGATCGGCATCGCCGCCTCCGAGCCCCATAATGCAGGCTTCGTAATCGTCGGTCTGGAAGACCCGATCGATGACGGCGCGGAACTCCAGCGGCACAACGTGAACACTCATGCCAAGCTGCGAGAGATCGTCGGCAACGAGAGTCGCCATCTGTACACGTTGGGCATTGGAAGAACTGGTAATCAGCGTGAACTCCACTGGTTCCTTCTTGGCATCAATAAGCTTGCCATCGCCGGTCCAGGAGAATCCTGCGGACTTCAGCAGTTCTTTGGCGTGATCGAGCGAACGCTCCGGATGCGCCAGAGCTTCGTTAACCCAAAGCTTACTGCCTGGGGTAACGTTGCCCCACAGTGGCGCCGCTCGACCGCCATACACCAAACGCACGATGCTCTGCCGATCCACGGAGGCCGAGACCGCCTGCCGAAATCTGAGATCGCGGAACCACAACTGCCTGCGCGAAACTTGCGGGTATTTGTCTGCCGGAAGATTGTTCAGATTAAAGAAAAGGAAGTTGTATTCGAGGCTGGGGCCAAGATCGACAAGATCGTATCCGCGGGTCTGCTGCTCGCGCGCCATGGCCGCGTAATTATCCGGACTAAAGCGGCTAATGACATTGGTCTCACGTGATTGGAAGCGGAGAATCTGCGCGTCTTCATTGCCGACGAAGAGGAATGCGATTTCGTCTAAGTAAGGGAGGCGCCGCTTACTGCGATCGGCCTTCCAGTAGTAAGGATTGCGCTCAAGCACAATTCGTTCGCCCGGACGATATTGCTTGAAGCGAAATGCTCCGAGTCCGGCAACCGCATCAGGAGCAGTATTCAATGAGAGAGCTTGCGCGAACGTCCCCTGCTCGTAACTCGCGCGCAGCAGATGCTGAGGCAGAATCCACACGCTGTCGAAGATGCGCTCAGCAGCCGCGTACGGCTGGGACATATCAAAGCGCAAAGTGTAATCGTCGAGCTTCACCACGGCGATAGGTTTACCGCCAATGATCAGCAGATCGCGTTGCGGCGAATGGATTTTCTCATCGAGGTACGCTTGGAAGGTGAAGACAACATCGTCGGCATTGAACGGCTGGCCGTCAGAAAATCGGATGCCGCGACGAAGTTTCACGGTGAAGCTGTGGCCGTCCTTCGATAATTTCCATGAGGTCGCAAGCGCCGGTTCTGTCTTCTGCGTGGCGCGATTGATGTGGACCAGATCCGCCATCATGCGGCCAATCACCTCGCGCGATGGAGCGTCGCCAGCCAGCACCGGATTCAGCGTCTTCGGTTCGCCACGTTGCCCGAGGACAAGCGTGCCGCCATACTCTCCAACTTCGGAGGAGGCAATCTGCAGCTCTTCCCCCTTCTGCATCGACTGAGGAAGCGGCGCAGACGAAGCCCATGTGCTCAGCGAGCTCAGCGAGCTCAGCAAAATGATGAACGCTGGCGCGATAGCCCTACGCATAGCCTTCTCCAAAATTAAGCCGAGTCTTCTCGAGCGCGTCAGCAACGGCGAAGTAAGTCACTGAGATGAGCACCAGCGCAGCGATTGGAGCGGCCATCCACCAGTACGAAGTCATTACTTGGAAGTGCTGAAGAGCCGAGAGCATGTTTCCCCAGCTGGCGACCGGCTCAGCCATGCCCAATCCGAGGAACGAAAGCGTCGCTTCTGCCGTGACGAATTGTGGAACCAGAATGACTGCCTGCGTAATCACGATTCCCAAGGCTTGCGGAAGCACATGGCGTCGCAGCAGGTACCATTCCGAAGCGCCAAATCCTCGGGCGGCTGTCACAAACGGCTGTTCTTTTGCGCTGAGCACTATGCCACGGATAATCCGCGCTGGACGCGCCCATCCCATAATGCCGATCACTCCCGACACCAGAAAGAATGTCTGCGTAGCGCTGATGTGAAGCGGGAGAAATGCACGGATGGCCAGCAGCAAATAAATCCAGGGCACAGCCAGCACAAGTTCGGCGCCACGCATTACGACTGCGTCGGTAACGCCGCCGAAGTGTCCCGCGACAGCACCCAATGAGGCGCCGATCAGCAGCGACAGCAAAGTCGCCAGTAACGCTGCGGCAACCGAGATGCGGCCTCCAAAAAGAACGCGGGAGAAGATGTCGCGCCCGTACCCATCGGTGCCAAATAGGAACAGCTGAGCCGGTTGTGCAACTGCGAGCAGATGCATGCCGTCTCTCTTGCCCACGAAGAATTGGATTGGATATTCGGCGTTGCGATCTTCGCTGTATTGAAATTCGTCAGCTTCCGACTTTATGGAAGGATAGACGAACGGACGAACATGCGTGTGACCGGTTGCCGTCACAAAGTGCACACGTGTCGGGGGTGCGTAAGCCAGCGCACGATGCTGCTCATTTGGCATATAGGGCGCAAAGAATCCCGCAAACAACAGACAGACGTGCGCGAGGACAAATGCGGCGAAGACGGCGAACAATTTATTTCGTTTCAGCATTCAGCCCTCACCCGTGGATCGGCTGCATAGAGAAGCAGGTCCGCGGCCAAGTTCGCGACGATGAGGAATACCGAAAAGAGCATCACGATTGCGACCACAACGTGGAAGTCACGCGAGTAGACCGCTTCGAGAAATATCGGTCCCAGCCCCGGCCAGCCCATGATGACTTCCACCAGAAAGGAGCCGCTCACCAGGCCGGCAAGCGTCAGTCCAAACAATGAAATCAGCGGATTGCAGGCCGCGGGCAGCGCATGACGCAGCAGTAAGCGCGCATCCCCAATCCCGTGACCTTTGGCCGCGTGAACAAATGGCGAGTTCCAGGCTTCGACCATCGCCCCTCGGATGTGACGAAGCAGTATGGGCAGTGCGGCCAGAGCCAGAATCAGGGCAGGCAGGGCGAGATGACGCAAAACGTCTGCGGCCGCTTGCCAATGGCTGTTCTGTTCCTGGGCGGAGCTCATGCCGCCGCCGGGCAGAGTCCCAGAACGGACGACGTAGAGGATCAAAAGAAGAGCCAAGACCAGTTCGGGAGTGGCCAGCAAGAGCATCGAAATGCCGGAGCCGGCGCGGTCAATCCATTTTCCTGGCCTATAGGCGCTCCAGATGCCTAAGGGAAGAGCCAGAACCCAGGCAAACACCATCGCTGCCGTTCCCAGCAGAAGCGTGTTCCCGATTCGGTCACCCAGCAAGAGCCTGACTGGCAGCTTGTAAGCGAGCGAATATCCAAAATTTCCAGCAACAGCTGACTTGAGCCAGCGGAAATAGCGCACTGGCAGCGGCTGATCAAGGCCGTATTGACCGCGCAGCGAATCGAGCGTGTGCGCGGACACTTGCGGATTCAGCTTCATCTCGTCGAGAAAGCTCCCGGGCGCGAGCTGGGAAGCCGCAAACGACAGCAGGGAGACAGCAACCAGAAGAAGCGCGGAATGCAATAGCCGGCGTTCGAAGTATCGAATCGCTTTCATTCGACCTCCTGCGCGAGTAGCTCCCGCCGGGGCGCAGAGTCGATCCGTTGCGTCGTTGACGAGCGCTCCGAATCTTTAAGAATCCGCGTATCGCGTTGCTCGACTACCCGGCCGTTGCGCATGATGGCAACCTGATCCGCAATCGAGGAAACAAGTTCGAGATCGTGAGAGATGAGAACTTGTGTAACACCGAGATCCAACTTGAGCGTTCGAAGCAGGTCGATAATTCCGTTTTGGGTTTCGATATCGAGTCCGGAGAGAGACTCGTCGAAAATCAGAAGCTTGGGTTTGAGAGCAAGCGCGCGCGCTATGGCCAAGCGCTGCTTCTGTCCTCCGCTGAATTGGTGACACGAGCGGCCTGCCATCGCCGGATCAAGTCCGACGCACTGCATCAATTCACGTACCCGGCGCTGTCTTTCCTTTCCATCGCCGCTCTCTTGAATGACCATCGGCTCGGCGATGGCTTCGCCCGCCGACAAGCGCGGATTCAGCGCCACCGCCGGATCTTGGGCGATGTATTGGAAACGGGGCCGGAATTGGCGAAGCTTCCGATCCGAGAGCCAGAGCAGGTTCCTTCCTTCGAAGACGATCTCTCCGCTGTCGGCGCTCTCCAGTAAGGACAAGCATCGCGCAAGCGTCGATTTTCCTGAGCCTGAAGGCCCGATCAGCGCCAAAATGGAACCAGCAGGAATGTTCAGATCCACGCAATCGAGCGCATGTTTCTCCGCATGTTTCCTGGTGAACACGCCGCGAGCGCGATACCACTTGCTGAGGCCGCGGATGCTGACGACCGAAGTTTCCTGATCATCGCATCGATCAACGGGAGTGACCTTCATCGCAATTGCCGCCGCCGTTACTCCTGAAGAACCACTGTGAACAGTCGCGGGCGAGCAATGGCTCAACACTGCAGACTCAGTTTGCTGCATCCCTGCGGTGCTTTCGTCAGGCATCCGACTGTGGCTTGAAGTCAGACTCTCTTCTGTCTTGCTCGCGATATGGATAATTCTGTTGGCGACTCGCGAGCAGACGCTGTGATCGTGGCTGATTAAGAGGAATGCTGTCCCGAATTCGTCTCGCATGCTTTCGATGAGATCGAGAATTTCGTGCTTCAGCGCCTGGTCCAGTCCTGCGGTCGGCTCGTCCGCGATCACAAGTAAAGGTTGGCAGGCGAGGGCTTGCGCCAGGATCACACGATGGCGTTCTCCGCCACTGATTTCATGTGGATATGCATGGTAGAAACGGGGCGAATCAAGTCTCACTCCGTTCAGCATCTGTTGCGCGCGTTCGCGGCATTCGCGCGAGCTGTGCGAAGTATGGGCCCGCACGATCTCGGCAATCTGATCGCCGACGCGCATCACCGGATTTAATGCGAGCGCCGGCTCCTGATAGATGATGGAAATCTGTTTTCCTCGTATCCTGCGCAGCTCGCGAGAGGAAAGCTTAAGCAGATCGCGGTCCCGAAGATGGTTGTCATGAAAGAGAATCGATCCACTTACTTGTGCTCGAGACGACAGCAGACCGAGGATCGCCAACGCGGTGCTTGTCTTGCCACAACCTGATCTGCCTTGGAGGCCCAGTACCTCCCCAGCTTGAATTTCAAAACTCAGCCCACTCACAGCAGGCTGCTGTGCTCCTCCGTAAGAAACAGTGAGGTCGCAAACCTTGAGCAAAGCACGAGTTGGGGAACAGGCCGGCAACTGGAGACACTCCGCCCTCGGAAGCGTCATGGCGCTTCTGGGAACGCATTATCAAGTATTTCCAATCCAAGGTGAACGCGCTCTCACCAACCCGGATGGACGGATCACCATAGTAACCAAAAAGGCCTCGAGGCTGGGACCACGCGCGCAGAACTGTCTGGAGAGAGATTTTGCAGGTTAGGAATTAACAAACCCCCACATAGCAGCGACTGCACCTTCCATGCTGCAAAATTCCCTGTTTATTCCCTGTTACATAGTAATTTTATGGTAAACATCGAGAGCTAAACCATTGATAAAGAGGCGCTTTGCTGACCGCGGTTGTTGGGAAATCAAAAATTCCCTGTTAATTCCCTATTATTTTCCTAATCCGTCCAGCAACCACGATTTGGCAGCCGGCAAACAGACGAACTCAACCATTCGGGTCTCAGCGAGCAAGCTGGTAATCTCAGTCCGGATGGCGCGCTTTGCCGATTTGCGGGAAGTCTTCGCGAAGGCGAATGAGGTAAAGTCCGGCGATCAGTTGGCCGGAATCGCGGCGCAATCGGAGCAGGAGCGAGTCGCAGCCAAATGCGTTCTCGCCGACACCCCTCTTGCAGAGTTGTTAGCAAATCCGCTGATAGAAGATGACGTAACCCGCCTCATTTACGAACGCTTTGATGACCAAGCCCACGCGCCTATCCGCAGCATGACAGTCGGCGAGTTTCGAGAGCACATTCTCCGCGACCTGACCAGTGAAAAGGATTTGAAATCGCTGCAGCCGGGAATCATTCCCGAAATGGGAGCGGCGGTTGTGAAAATCATGAGCAATAAAGATCTGGTGCTCGCTGCCGCAAAGATCCGGAATGTGACTCGCTGCCGCAATACTCTTGGAGAACGGGGTGTGCTGGCGATTCGCACCCAGCCCAACCACCCAGCGGATGATGTCGGAGGGATTCTCCTCGCTGCATTCGAGGGCCTCCTCTATGGCTGCGGCGATGCGGTAATCGGCGTGAATCCGGCAACCGACTCTGTTGACACGATTGCCGCGATCCTGCATTCACTTCAGCGGCTAGTTACGGCTTATGAAATCCCCACTCAAACCTGTTGCCTCGCCCATCTCACCACGCAACTTGTCGCGATGGAGCGCGGCGCTCCGGTAGATCTGCTGTTCCAATCCATTGCAGGCACGCAAGATGCGAATCGCAGCTTCGGAATCACCTTGTCGATGCTGGAAGAAGGTCGCGAGAAGACTCTGGAGCATCATCACAGTCGCAAAGACACGCGTTGGATTGGTGAAGATGTCATGTACTTCGAAACCGGGCAGGGAAGTGCGCTTTCGGCGGAGGCGCACCATGGCATCGATCAACTCACGCTGGAGGCTCGAGCGTATGGTGTGGCTCGAGCATTTTCTCCGCTGCTGGTGAACAGCGTCGTCGGCTTCATTGGCCCCGAGTACCTGTTTGACGAGCGCCAAATCATCCGCGCCGGTTTGGAAGATCATTTCATGGGCAAGCTCCTGGGACTCCCAATGGGCTGTGACGTCTGCTACACCAACCATGCAGAGGCCGATCAGAATTCGGCCGATAATCTGCTCATGCTGCTGACTGCTGCAGGCTGCAATTACTTTATGGGCGTGCCTTGCTCGGACGACGTGATGCTCAACTATCAATCCACCAGCTATCACGATGCGATAGCGATGCGCAGGATTTTCAATCTGCGCCCCGCTCCAGAATTTCTCGCGTGGCTACAAGGCCAGGGAATCTATCGCGAGTCGGAACCAGCGATGCTCGACGGCGTCGCTCGCAGAGAGCTGATGAGCAAAGCAGAAGAACTCTTGAGTTGCTGACGCGAATTCCGATGTCCGACTCATTGCCTGAAATCGTGAAGCAAGTTCGGCTCCGCACACCTGCCCGACTGCTCGCAGGACGAAGCGGTGGCGCATATCTAACCACAACACAACTCGAACTGCGGGCGGCGCATGCCGCCGCTCGCGATGCGGTGCGGAGCGAGTTCAATCTGGAGCAGCATCTCGGCGTAGATCTTATAACCCGATTCGAACTCTTCGAGGTGAGCTCCGCGGCGCGATCAAAAGACGAGTATCTGCTGCGACCGAATTTGGGACGGCAGTTCTCTGGAGGTTCTCGCGAAATCCTCATCCGCCAGTCTGTAAAAGAAGCAACCCTTCAGATCGCAATCGGCGATGGTCTTTCGACCGCCGCTGTTGCGGTGCAGGTTCCTGCGTTGCTTCCATTGCTGATGACGGGAGCAAAAGATCGGGGGTGGACGGTAGGACGGCCCTTCGCCATACGGTTTTGCCGCGTGGGCATTCTCAACGAGATCGGCACTCTGCTGTGTCCAGAAGTAGCCCTATTAGTGATTGGCGAGCGCCCTGGTTTGGCCACTGCCGAGAGCCTTTCGGCTTACATGGCGTTCCGGCCCACCAGTAGTCACACCGATGCGGATCGCAATCTCATTTCTAATATCCATCAGCGCGGAGTCAGTCCTGGAGAAGCTGCGACTCGAATCCTGAACCTTGCAGGAAGAATGATGTTGCTGAAAAGTAGCGGAGTGCGGGTCCGAGAAGAGCTGCCGTGCGAAGTGTCGGGGCAATTGCGCCGGATCCAGCAAGTCTGATCAGACCTGTACCAGACCAGAGCTTTTGATCTCTGGCCTTAATGCTTGCAGCTCAGCTTTCGTGGCAACGGCTCTCGCAATTGCCTTCTCCTACTACATGTATATCCCCAAACAGAGGTGAACTCATGCAGAGACTTCTTACGCTCGCCGCAGCTTGTCTGATCAGCGGGGCGATGGCATTAGGGCAGGGCACCGTTACCGATCAAACGACCGGATCCAATGGCACGCAGACCAAAGCCAATACCCCAGCTACAAGTCCCAACAACAACGGCACTGCTCCTGCCCCGAGCCAGGGAGCAGCCCAGAGCACGCCGTCAGCTCCGAATCAGGCGCTTCCGGGTAACGCGAATCCTGCTAATGCAGCGATTACTGACGGTCGAGCGAATGGCAAGGCTGTCACTCCTGACAACCCCAAGAGTGGCACACCAGGAACGGCATCGGGAAACGCGCCAAAAACCGGCGATAACAATGGAATGGCAACCGACGATTCCGGCAATAACCCTGCGAGCGGACGCGGAGGGAACACAATTACCAATCCCGGCACGGGCGGTGCTGCACAGTGGTTTTGGATGGCTTTGGGCCTCGTTATTGCGCTGATCTTGATTGGCGTTCTAGTCAGTCGGAACCGAGCGCGGGGCAACATTGACGAATCCGACCCGGCGTTGCGGGCGATACAAGACCGCGAAGACGCGCGTGAGGACCGAATTCGCCGTGCCAGCTGAGAGCAGTCTGTCGGAGAACTACACCGTAACTACGGCGAGTGGGAGGGATATCTCGATCTGAAAGCCGCCCTGCTTGAGATTGCCTGCTCTGATTTTCCCATTGTGGAGCTTGATAGAACGTTCGGCGATCGCAAGCCCGAGGCCCACTCCGCCGGTTCGGCGTTCGCGAGAAGCATCAACACGATAGAAGGGCTTAAAAACATTGTTGAGTTCAGATTCGGGAACGCCTGGACCGTGATCCTGGACTACGATGCGCACCTCGTTCGCCTCGCATTGGGTGCTGATCCGAACTGCGGTAGCAGGCTCCGTGTATCGAATCGCGTTGCGGACGACATTTTCAAACGCGCTGCGCAACAGCTCCTGGTTTCCCTCAATCCAGCACTCCTGCATGCGGTCAAGTTCGATCGAGCAGCCTCGGGATTGTGCCTCAATCTCGACATCTGCGGCGATCTCCGCCAACAAATCGGGAAGGTGGACCATGCTGGTTTCGGGCAGCGACTCGCCTGCCTCAAGGCGAGACAGTGTTAGAAGCATGCCGACCAACCCGCTAAGCCGTTCAGCTTCTCGCTCGATGCGATCCAGCGCGGGCAGCGATGCTGTATGGGAATCACTCCGAGCCAAGTCCAGCGCCAGCTTCAATCGCGTTAGAGGCGAGCGCAGTTCGTGGGAGACGTCGCTGATGAGGCGCTGCTGTGCTCCTATCAAAACTTCCAACCGTTCTGCCATGTAATCGAAATCTTTAACTAGCTGTCCCACTTCGTCGAGCTGAACGGAACCGCTGCCGGCGCGCGCCTTGAGATCCCCTGCGGCGATCTTTTGTGCCGCGGCTCGCAGCCGTGTGATTGGCCGCGTCAGGTAGCGCGCCAGGAGCGCACAAATGAGGCCCGAAATGATGATGGCTAACGCCAGGCGTTTAAAGATCGGTCCGCGCACCAGCGGAGGCTCAATGCGACGAAGCTCGAAAACCGCAAGATAACTCGTCGATTTTCCCGACAGCACGCCACTAACGCCAAAACGCTGCTTATCGATAGTGCGAAAATCTACGGTGTCCGGCGCTGGAATGGGCGCGAGGTTCATCTTGCGATGTTTGGCATCGCAAACCACGTTCCCGCTGGAATCCAGTAAATCCAGTGGCATGCGTCCGGGCTCCACTGATCGCTGCGCTGCTTTTAGCGCGGGGCAGCCCCCATTTTCGTAGCTGTGGATAAGAATTTCCGCATTTGACAGAATTGCGGGAGTGAGGCCGCGATGCACCGCGGAACGGATCTGGTCTTCAGTAGGACGTTGCGTGGTGGCGATGAACACGCCAACAATGAGAGCGGTGCAGAGCCAGAAGAAGGCAAAAATCTTGAAAAAGAGGCTTCGCATATTTTACTTGAGCTGCTTCTCTCGAACGCCGACATTGGCCATGGAGACATACATGTAACCGGTGTTGCGAATGGTCTTGATTCGCTCGCGTCCATTCGGCAGATTACCGAGCTTCTTGCGCAATTTGCTGATGTGCACATCAATACTACGATCGAATGGACTCAATTCGCGTCCCAGGACGGTCGAGGCGATATCGTCGCGGCTCACGACACTTCCAGCAGAGCGCAGCAGCATTTCCAACAGATTGAATTCTACCGTGGTTGCATCGAGCATCTTTCCGTTCAACGTGATGCTGCGCGAGCCAGGATCGAGTTCAACATCCCCCACGTTCACCGGCTGCTTGGGTGTATTGGAAGTTCGGGCGTTTCTGCGGCCAATGGCGCGGATGCGGGCCAATAATTCACGGGCGTTGAACGGCTTTGAAAGATAGTCATCTGCCCCAATCTCCAGGCCAACAATGCGGTCGAGTTCGTCTCCGCGCGCGGTAAGCAAAAGCACAGGAACATCTGAGGAGGTGCGCAGTTCTCGCAGTAGATCGAAACCGTTCATGCCCGGCAACATCACATCCAATACGAGCAGGTCGTGTTCGCCTGCGCGGGCACGTTCGAGTCCGCGCATGCCGTGTTGCACGGTCTCAACTTCAAATCCTTCTTTGCGCAGATACTCGGATAGCATCTCGCAAAGCTCAGCATCGTCATCGATGATCAGGATCTTTTCCAGCATGTGCCCAACAGTAGAATTGTGGCACGTTTCGCGTGCGATGCCCCGAAGTCTTTACCATTCTTTACACCAAGGATGCACGTTTTAAAGGTGATTTTCCAGCGAAAGTGGTCTTATTAAGTTGACCGTTTGGCATTCGCCGCACGCTTGCCAGCCGGTTGGGTGATGAGCCGAGGATGAGCACTCCTGTTTGACGTCTCTCCTAGTCGTCCTCGGCGACATGAGCGGAGGTGAACGCCTGATCATCTCCGCTCGTTTTTCGCGCTCCGTATGGAGGTCACGGTGCATCTGCGCATTTGGGAAATGTTGGCTGACACGTTGCTCTGGCTGCAACTGGGCTTGATATGCTCGGGTTTCGTGTTGATGGGATATCTCTCCTTCAAAGTTTTTCCTGATGGTTCCGACCCAGAAGCCTCCCAGAAGAGTCCGCATTCCTCCGCGAGTCAGAAGCCGGAGCTCATCGTGCTCGGCGGCTATCGATTTGAAGTTACTCAAGACTCAAGCGCAGGTCGTCCCAAGGTCATTGATTTTCCACCTAGTCAGATAGACTGCAAATCGGCGCTGCGATAATCTCGCGTCATTCAACGTCATAGCGCAACATTTCCAGCCAAAAACGTGTCTGAGTAGTAACCGGGGACTGTGTTCGAGGCCATGGCTGGCGCGTTATGCTAATCGCAAGTTCGGAGGATACGTGAGAAGACTGTCAGCTCTGCTGTTCGTTTGCTCATCTTTGATACTGGCGGGAACACTTCATGCGCAACAGTTCGATGCCCAATTTGGGATTAGCGGCATCCACTCCCAATCCGCAACTAATTTCGATCCAAATAATGTAGATCACCTGCCACAATCCCTGAGTGGCGGAGTGTATCCCAGTGTCGCTGCCGATTTTCTTCTTTTTCACAATTTGGGAGTCGGCGGGGAAATCTCCTGGCGAGCTACCCGAGCACTCTATCTCGATACTTTGGATTACCGCCCCATTTTTTATGACTTCAATGCGGTCTATGCTCGCAAGGTGTCACGAGTTGGCTTTGCTGCCATGGGTGGCATCGGTGCGCAGAGCACCCGTTTTTATGAGGGCGGTTGCGTAAGTATCAATGCGAATGGCCAATGCACCGATTTCGTCAGCAGCAATCACTTCCTTCTACATCTGGGCGCGGCTCTCCGCCTGTACGTTACGCATTCCGTGTACGTAGCTCCTGAACTCCACTACTACTACGTGCGCAACAACGTGGATTTCACTTCGCCTAATGTAACTCGTTATGGCCTTAACATCGGGTACACATTTGGGAAATAGGGAATAGCGACAGGGAGCAGGAGAGTTGACAATACCGTTCCCCTGTTAGCTGTCCCTTTACCGCGTTGCCAGCCATTGCTGCATATTCGATTGCTGCCGAAGTTTGAAATCCACACAGCTGTTGATTCGCTCCAGACTCTGTCGAACGGCACGTTCCGCGCCGGGCGCGGGATGAGTGGCAAAGAATTGCTTCACATCTTCTCGCATTTCTGCGGAGCATGCGTTTCCCAAAGCGGACACCGCGCCATTGCCGCCGAATGATGTCACTTTTTGTGCCAAATCGGTCCAGTGATCCTTCAAATACTCCCATGCGGAACTCCGAGCTGCCGGGTTTGATAGCAACGCCCCAAAGAAGCGCGGGTAGTCCTGCTGCCGCACTTTGTGCTGATCGAGCAAGTTGAGAGTCCGTTCGACCAATTGTGGCTGCCGAAAGCCGACTAGAGCGTACAGATAGTGGTAGTACTCGTCAGTCGACTTGCTGCTGTTGAGAGCTTCGGTGAAGCGATCATAGAGCGTCACATCTCCTTTTTCGGCTGCCACGCTGAATGCTGGGCCGATGAGTGTGCCATCTACCGAACCGGGATTTTGCGCGTACTGCTGCACGAGGTTGCGAGCGAGGGCAACTGCATCGGAATCATTGGCGCTGCCCAGGATCTCGAGCAGAGTTGCCCGCAATGTCTTCTGCTCATCGGTGTCACTGGGCCCAGGATTCCATCCGATTTGTTTTGCCAATCCAGCGAATTGCTCGCGTATGAATGCCTGGTAACGGCCGCTTCTTTCAGGGGTTTCCGCGCCGAGCGACTGTCCGATGTACTCCAGATGGCTCGCCAACGAGTCGACCACTCGCTGGTTTTGTTCCGCGCGCAACTGTTGCGAGGCGGCCAGGAAGTCTGCGACAGAAGTTTTGTCCGCTCGAGTCATGGCCCAAGTGTCTTCTACCAGAGCGATCCGTTCGGGTACATTCAGCTGCCGCTCGGCAAGACTTGCGAGCTTCTTGAGATTATCGGCGGCGTACGCTACGCGGTAATAGCCTTTCGCGTCGCGATTGCCGAATGTCCAGTCAGAACAGCTAGCGACCGATTGGCTCTGTTGTGGCTGCGTCATCAACGTGCAGGAGCCATTCGCGCCGGCGCTTGTCCTGGTACAAACGGGAATTTGCCAGAGTTCATCAGCGTCAGTTTGGGGTGGCTCGGAGGAGAGGAAGAATCGTTGCTGTTTTAACTCGAGTTTCTCGGAACCTGCCACACACGATGCCGATAGGCTCAACATCGGCACGCCCGGTTGCAGAACGAAAGTCGGCATAATCTTGTCGATCGCCTTGCCCGATGCCTGCGCTTCCGCCTGCCAGAAGTCCGACGAAGTGGCATTGCCGTTGGCGTGCGCTGCGAGATAGGCGTTCACACCTTTGCGAAAAACCTCCGGCCGTACATACGATTCCAGCATGCGAAGAACAGCGGCGCCTTTTTCGTAGGTGATGCCGTCAAACATCTCCTTGATTTCCGACGGCGTGCTGGGACTGCCGTGAATGGCGCGAGCGCCGGATAGCGAATCCACACCAATGATCCGCTGTGCCTGAGCCGCGGCGTCGTCTTCGAGATGCCATTCCGGATGCCACGCTTCGATAGGCTTAATCGACATCCAGGTCGCGAAGCCTTCGTTGAGCCAAATGTCATCCCACCAAGCGGCGGTCACGAGATCGCCAAACCACTGATGCGCGATTTCGTGCGCAATGGTGGTGGCCTGTCCACGTTTGCGGAATATCGATGCGTTCTTCTCGTCGAGTAAAAGAGCGGTATCGCGGTAGAAGATCGACGCTGTATTCTCCATCCCGCCCCACTCATAATCGGGAATGGCCACCATGTCGAGTTTCCCAAACGGGTACCTGATTCCGTACCACTGGTCATAAAACTGGATCGAATGCGCCGCGACGTCAAGGCCGAACGCGCCATAGTCCTTCTTTTCCGGCACTGCGCACACGCGAATCGCGATGCCATCCACGGTTCTCGAGAGACACTGCCAATCGCCAATCGCTAGGGCAACGAGATACGTAGACATTCTGGGAGACGTCGAGAACGTGATCTCATGCCGGCCATTTGCGAGCGGTTCATCCTTTACGATGTGGCCGTTGGCGATCGCGGTGTCGCCCCGGTCGGCAGAAACGCTGAGATCGAACGTGGCCTTGAACGACGGCTCGTCAAAGCACGGAAACATCATGCGGGCGTATGTGCCCTCGAATTGCGTAACCGCATATTCACGCCTCGAGCTCTTGCTCAGGTACAGGCCGCGCAAGCCCTCGGTCAGCTTGCCTGAGAACTTCAGTTGAAGCTGCGCCTCACCCGCCGGAATCGCTTCGGAAAATTCGAAGCGAACCATCTCGCTCGGTTTGTCATACACCACGTTCGCCTTAAGGCTCTTACCGCTGGGGTTGGCCGTTGCATCGGAAATTTCAAGATCGAGCGAGTTAAGAATGACTTCCTTTGCTGGCGCGGCTAAGCGAAGTGTGATTGTCTCTTCACCCGAAAACTTCTTTTCTGCAATGCTCGGGTCAAGCGATAGTTGGTAGTGGCTGGGGATAACGGTTTGGGGAAGGCGTTGACCGAAAAGGGAAGAAGCAAGCAATGGAAAAACTACCAACCAGATTCGTTTCATCGTTTAGAGGAAGACTCCGGATCATCTTATCGAAAGCTGGAACGGCGAGCACGAAGGTCAAGAGCAAGAAGACGAGGTCACGTCAAAGAGGGCACACGCGATCTCAGATCTCAGTGACTTGTCCTTTACTCCGCTACTTCGTGACCTTCGTCTTCACGTTTGTCATTTCGTGACGGTTTTCGCCGCTGACATATTGTCGAACCGATCCCACACGCGCACCACCACGACGTGCTCGCCGGGCATAACTACCTGAGGCTGGTCGGTCTGAGGAAGGACGGCATCGCTCCCTCCATCGCGCGTACGACCTCGTTTTCCAGACTTCTTCACTGTGTTCTCGGCGGCAATCGCTTCGCCCGGTGGAAGAGCCGCGGTGAAGTCATATTCTTCGGTTGGAGAATCGGAGATCTCTCCTACGGGCTCGATGTAGTGCCAATCGCCTGCATCAATCGAGTACTCCGCGCGCTTAATTGCAGAAAAGCTATCGGCCGCCCGAAAGCTCACGTGCATGGTGTTGCTTTCGACTTTTGCCAACAGCGCCTGCACTAGTGGGGGCGTGCTGTCCACCTCGAAGCGCGGACTGATGGTTTCGTCGCTGAGCGCCTCGTCAGGCGAATGCGATGGGGAATCGGAGGCGACTACTCTCACCGTGTATCCACCATCGGGCAGCAAACTCGAGTCCCACGAATAGAATTTGTCGGGAATGTTGTCCTTCAGCAGCTTCCACTCGTTTTCGTTGTCACCACGGTAGTAAATCGAGTAGACGAGATCGTCATCATTATCGTCGTGTGCGGCCCAGCGCACGGCAATATAGTCACGATCTTTGACTGCCGAAGGCGCCGCGTCAAAACGCATCGATGTTGCCGGCGCAGTGCTTCCAAGTGGAATAGTCACGCTTTCACTCGTAGACTTTTGCGTTGGTACCGCAGTGATGCGAGCGCCAACCTGCACGCTGATATCCTCGATAGCGGGCGCGATGTTCTTCGGCAGATAATTGAGTGCCACACTTTCTACTCGTGATCCAACGTTGCTCGGACGCAGCGCAACCTTCCATTGCACGAAGCGCGCGGGCGGCACAGGCAGCCGCTGGCCGTTCTTCCAGTCGATCTTCGTCCAAGGACTCCAGTTGCGATCGGGATTATCGACATTGCCGCTGCGAGCAAAGAAATCAAAGTCCCCCCAGCCGCGCACCTGCGCCCGACCCCACTGCGAGAAGCTGCGAGCGTCGAACACATCACTCTCGTAAGTGCCTTCCTTTTCCCGTTCTGGGCCAAGCATAAATAGCTTTCCCAAATTGGCGGTCACGGCATAGATCGAACCACTGGTCGCGCGGGTCATCGACGTAATCTGGTTCGCGCTTAGCTTCACCAGATCGCGATAGATTCCGGCCCTGGAATCCGGCGAAATGGCATAGATGTGCCCGCGATTGCCGGTGCCGGCGAGCAACTGCCCGTCGGGCCCGAAGGCGAGCGAATAGATGAGGTCGTCCTTCGAACTCCAGAGTCGGCTTGGCGACCCGTCGGCGGAGATCATGTAGATCTCGGAGCCGCCGCTGATTTGGCCTGGCTGGGATGGTGGCGTGGCCGGTGGCACCGAAGCCGATGTCGCCAGCGTTGTGATCGGGGCAGGCGAGACGGGCGTAGCCCCTGCATGCTTTTCTCCGACACCAGCCGCGTAGATGTTTCCAGCTGCATCGGAGGCCAGCGCGGTGATCTCTTTCTTGGGCGCGCTGTACAGCACAAATGCCTCTCCGTTCGGCGAGATGCGGTAGACAAGTCCGCTGCCATCCGAACCCGCGATGACAGTACTCAAGCCAGGAGTGGCGTTCGCAGTCTTCTTCCGTTTGCCACTTTCGGGTTCGACAGCTGGCTTGACCAGAGTCAGCGAACGGATGTGAGCTTCGTCGCTCTTGAAGAAGAGAGAACCTTCTCCGTTCTTCTCAACTTTATAAATCTCGCCATGGTCGCCAGTAGC
Organism: Terriglobales bacterium; assembly: GCA_045808065.1. Classification (GTDB taxonomy): domain Bacteria; phylum Acidobacteriota; class Terriglobia; order Terriglobales; family Acidobacteriaceae; genus Gp1-AA112. The sequence continues at coordinate 80,524 of JBJMGD010000011.1, forward strand.
GACGTATAACGGACCTGCAGGATCAAGCTCGATGTCCCAAATGTATTTCGTTTTGGGATCGTAGAAAACCGATGAGCGGTATGTGGCCTCGGCGCCAGAGGGTGCGGCAGTCGTGCTCTCCTGACCTGCTTCATCCTTTTCCTTCTTGCCTTTCTTTTTCTCCGCCGGAGGCGTATTCGGTTCCAGCTTGTACACGCGTCCGTCGGGAGAGGTTGCGGCATAGATGGTGCCATCTCTATCGATGGCGAGCGCCTGCACCTGTAACTCTTTGGCCTCGAAAATCGTAGTTGATTTGCCGTCGGGTGATACCCGATACACACGTGCAGGAGATCCCGCCCCAAGGAACGCGTTGCCCTGCGCATCGCTGACCACCTGCCAGAGGTAGGTGGACGGCGATGTGTAGATGGACCTTAAAGATGGCGCCAATTGCAGCCGGCCGTCGCTGGAGATGGCCACGCCGTTGCTTGTGCCTTTTTCGAACTCGTCGAACTTAGATTGTTGCCAGAGCTGCGTGCCCTCAGCCCACAACGAAGATGTGAGTAGAAGAGCTATGGAAATCCTGAAAAAACTGCGAACCATACTAAAAGTGTAACTAAAAACCAAAAGCGAACACGAAGGGCACAAAGGAAACCGAGGGGTAAAGGCCACAAACTGCTTCTCCGTTACCTCCGCCGTTTCCTTCGTGGCCTTCATGTTCGCTGGGGTCTAGTTTTCCGAACTGTGCACAGGCCTCCACAGCTTTGCCCCGATAAGCGTCATTGATTTCCGGGCCGTGACCGCCTAGTTTTTAGCTCCCAACATGGTTGCGATTCGTTGGGGGGCCGACGTGCCAATGTTCTCCGTTATCCACAGATTATTAACACTCTGAATGCCTCCAAGACCGCACTCCTGAGCCGCTGATGATTGAAATCGAAGAACTTAGAAGCTCTCTGGGAATGCTACAGATACGCTACAATATATAGGGCTTTCCTATTGACAGCCACCATATGCAGGAGTAACTTACGTTTCCTACCGGCTGAGCAGCGTGATTAGACCGGTGACAGCCCTCTCCAAGTTACTCGAAGGAGCCTCCTCATGGCGGAAGTGAGCAACAAGACGCAGATAGCAGACGGCACGGCAGCCGAGACTGCCTCGACAGCTTTCATCCCAAGCCCGAAGAAGGCGCCGGGCCTCCAGTTCCGTCGCTATTTCACCAGGCCAGGCACGTCCGCCTATGACCAGTTCCAGTGGGAGCTGCGAACCGCCTCGATCACCGACTCACAAGGCAAGACCATCTTCGAGCAAAAGAACGTCGAAGTCCCGAAAGACTGGTCGATGACGGCGACGAATATTGTCGCCAGCAAGTATCTGCATGGAACTCTGGGCACCAGCGACCGTGAAAGCGGCGCGCGCTCTCTGGTAAGCCGCGTAGCTGAGACCATCCGGGATTGGGGCTTCGGCAGCGGCTATTTCGCTACCCGAGCCGATGCTGACACGTTTCATGACGAATTGGTGTACATCCTGCTCGACCAGCGAGCAGCGTTCAATTCGCCGGTGTGGTTCAACGTGGGATGCGATCGTCTCGAGCCCAATTCCGACGCGCAGAACTGGCACTGGAATTCAGAAGCGGCCACCGTGCAGCATGGCGTAACTGGGTATCGCAATCCGCAATGCTCCGCCTGCTTCATCAATTCAGTCAAGGACTCGCTGGACTCCATCCTGACCCTGGCGAAGACCGAAGGCATGCTGTTCAAGTGGGGATCGGGAACCGGCACCAATCTTTCGTCGCTGCGTTCCTCCACCGAACAGCTTTCGGGCGGAGGTACCGCTTCGGGTCCGCTGAGCTTCATGCGCGGCTTCGATGCATTCGCCGGAGTAATCAAGTCGGGCGGCAAGACGCGTCGAGCTGCCAAGATGGTGATTCTCAACGTCGATCATCCCGATATCGAGGAGTTCATAACCTGCAAGATGGAGGAGGAAGCCAAGGCCTGGGCTCTGGTTCGCGAAGGCTACGACGGCAGCACGCCGGATTCGCCAGCGTACTCCTCGATCTTCTTCCAGAACGCCAACAACTCGGTGCGTGTGACCGACGAGTTCATGAATGCCGCGCTCAATGATGAGAACTTCTTCACCCGGGCAGTGAAGGACAAAAAGCCGTTTGCCTCTAAGCGAGCGAAGGACCTGCTGCACAAGATAGCCGAGGCGACTTATTACTGCGGCGATCCCGGCATGCAGTTCGACACCACTATCAACAAATGGCATACGTCGAAGAACACTGCACGCATCAACGCATCCAATCCGTGCTCGGAATACATGTTCCTGGACGACTCGGCGTGCAACCTGGCCAGCATCAACCTGCTGAAGTTCTATACCAACAACACCTTTGACATTGAAGCCTACAAGTTCACCTGCGATGTGCTGATCACCGCGCAAGAGATCCTGGTGGACAACTCCGGCTATCCCACCGAGGCCATCGCTCGCAACTCGCATGACTATCGTCCTCTCGGACTCGGCTACGCGAATCTCGGCGGACTGCTGATGGCAGCAGGCTTACCTTACGACTCCGATGCGGGACGCGACTACGCCGCCTGCCTTACGGCCATCATGTGCGGCGAGGCATATTACCAATCATCGAAGATCGCCGAGCTCTGTGCGCAACTGGCTCCGGCGACTCCGCTCACGCAAACCGCCCAGATCACCGGCGCCGCCTGCCCTGGCTTCTATGTGAATCGCGAACCGTTCCTCGACGTAATCAGGATGCACCGGGCGTCAGTGAACAACATTGGCCAGAGTTTGAATGCGGCACAGTCGCCCGCGGCTGTGTCGGTGATTAACGACAGGCAGCTTCCAAAATTAATCGAAGCCAGCAAAGAGGTTTGGGATTCAGCGCTAACCCATGGCGAAAAGCACGGCTATCGCAACGCTCAGGTCACAGTGCTTGCACCCACCGGCACAATCGGCTTCATGATGGACTGCGATACCACCGGCATCGAGCCCGATTTGGCACTGGTGAAATACAAGAAGCTGGTCGGCGGCGGCATGATCAAGATCGTCAACAACACTGTGCCGGCTGCGCTCTTCAAGCTCGGCTACTCCAGCGAGCAGGCCGCCAATATCGTCAGCTACATCGACGCCACCGGCACCATCGAAGGCGCTCCTGGATTCAAAGAAGAGCACCTGCCGGTGTTCGACTGCAGCTTCAGGCCATCAAAGGGAACGCGCGCCATCCATTACATGGGACACATCAAAATGATGGCCGCTGCCCAGCCATTCATCTCCGGCGCGATTTCCAAAACGGTAAATCTACCCAACGATGCCACAGTGGAAGAAATCGCCGAGGCTTACCTCGAATCCTGGCGACAAGGACTGAAGGCTGTAGCGATTTATAGAGATGGATCAAAGGGCGCGCAGCCGCTGAACGTGTCCGACGGAAGCAAGGCGAAAGCAGCTACCGGCTCTCCTCTTCCGGCCCCTGGCCAGCAGCCCGCGGCTAGCAGCCAGCAGCTAGTTCCAGAGGTTCAGGACCAAAATGGGCCGCCCAAAGCCGTCCGTCATCGCCTGCCGGAGGAGCGCGCCTCGCTCACGCACAAGTTTGCCATCGCGGGACACGAAGGCTACATCACCGTCGGCCTTTATCCCAACGGTCAACCGGGCGAGATTTTCATCAAGATGGCCAAGGAAGGATCCACAGTCTCCGGACTAATGGACACCTTTGCGACTTCAATTTCGCTAGCCCTGCAACACGGCGTCCCGCTCAAGGTCTTGTGCGAGAAGTTCGCGCACACCCGCTTTGAGCCGAGCGGCTGGAGCGGCAACCAGAAGATCGGCTTCGCCAAGTCCATCACCGATTACATCTTCCGCTGGCTGCATTACCGCTTCGTAGAACCCGAACAGGGCGACCTGTTCGAAGGCATGCTGAAGCGCAACGGTATTGCGGATTCAGCTGCATCCGCCGCAGCTTTGGGAGCCGCGCCGGAATCGGCAGCATCTGCGTCTTCCGGCGCGCAGCAGAGCTTAACGGGAGGCCGGAAGCTGGAAACCGGAAGTATGCACCCGGCCGATGCGCTCCGCGACATCGTCGATCTGGGCGATGCTCCCTCCTGCCACGTCTGTGGCTCGATCATGACGCGCAACGGAAGCTGCTATCGCTGCATGAGCTGCGGAAGCACGAGTGGCTGCAGCTAAGGAAAGTTGGTGATTTGGTGATTTCGCGGTTTGAAAATCACCAAATCACCCGATCACAAAATCAGGCAATCTTCGGAGGCTCCCCCAGTGCACGAGAATAAAGAGCGATTGCAATTCCCGAATGAGGAACTTGATTACCAACCTGAACCCGACACGGTAGCGGGATTCATCGCCAGCATGGAAATGAAAGTGGACGAGCTTCTTGCCGCGGCCAATTGGCAGCCTCAGTAAGGGACCTGCAATCGAAAGCAATCGGATAGAGACGCAGCATCCTGCGTCTCTGGTGGCGAGACCCGGGCTCGTTGTGAGAGTGCCAAGTGATGAGCGATTCCTTACGTGAATCCGGGCGCCATCGCCCGGGTGTTCTCATTTAACTCTGCGATGTTAAGTGTCTGGACTCTCAGTTCTCACGGGAATTCCTCAAATCTCAATGAAGTGGAGAAACACCCGGCCGAGGGCGGCCGGATCCACGTTGATCAGTGAGAGCTCATTGAGAATGGACACACCAACTGGGGAATCACTGCCCGCGCCAAAGTTGCGAAACTCTGCAGCAAGGGGCAAGCTGACACCGTATGCCGGAGCTGCCGGATATCGTTGCTTACATCGATGCGCTTGAGCCGCGGATCGTCAATCAGGTGCTGCAGCGCGTGCGCGTCGCGAGTCCGTTTGTTCTACGTACGGTTCGACCCTCGCTTGCCGATGTAGAAGGCCGCGCGGTTAGGGAGCTGCGGAGAATTGGCAAGCACATCGCGATTGGGGTGGAAGGCGATCTCTGGCTGGTGCTTCACCTGATGATTGCCGGGCGCTTGCACTGGCGATCGCCAGAAGCAAAGCTCGGCGGACGCCAGAGTGTCGCGTCATTCGATTTCCCGGATGGTTCCCTTGTCCTCACCGAAGCCGGTTCTCGGCGTCGAGCATCGTTGCACGTCGTGAACGGCGAGGAGGTCTTGCGTTCGCTCGATCCGGGCGGCATTGACGTCTTTAGCAGCGACCTCGATTCGTTTCGCGCCGTGCTCGTGGCGGAAAATCGCACGCTCAAACGCGCTTTGACCGATCCACGCCTGCTAAGCGGCATCGGCAACGCATACTCCGATGAGATTCTGCACGCGGCCCAACTGTCTCCGATAGCACAGACGCACAAGTTGCAGCCGCCGGAGTGGGAGCGCCTGTTCACGGCTACCCGCGAAACTCTCGAGCTCTGGATCCACCGTTTGCGAGCCGACCCAAAGGCCGGTTTTCCCGAAAAGGTCACTGCGTTTCGAGAAGATATGGCAGTCCACGGGCGTTATGCCAAGCCGTGCCCAAGGTGTGGCGAAAAGATTTTGCGCATTCGCTACGCAGACAACGAGACCAACTACTGCGCACGATGCCAGACCGGCGGGAAAGTTCTCGCGGATCGAAGCCTGTCCCGGTTGCTAGGCTCGGACTGGCCGCGCACGTTAGAGGAACTTGAAAATCTGAAGCGACATTAGCGACATCACATGGGGATTAATGGTAGACCAAAGCTTCACGAAATTGAATCAAGTCGTTCAATGGCTATCAACGATCAATTTGTTGCGCAACCCCTCGAATCGCGCGCTAGGCCTTTCGCAAACGAAGGGAAACGTTAATTCCCGCATGTCCCTATGCTGAATAGAATCAGGGGAATGAGGTTTGGCAAAGATCAATGACAACAGATCATTGCCGCAGACGACGACAGGATGACATGACGACAAACGCGTCGACGAGAGATGTGACGACGGCAAATGCGTCGACGACAGAATGTGACGACGACAAACGCCTGGACGACAAACGCGTGGACGACAGGCGCGTCGACAGAATGCGGCGACAAACGCGTCGACGACGGAGGCGACGACAAACGCGTTGGCGACAGAATGCGACAACGGCAAATGCGATTGACCACACACCGATAATGACGGCTCCTGAGCGGCCTTTCTGCAAAAAAGGCAAGGGTTGCAAGCGTGAACACACTTTGAATCAGCAAACCCACGCCTCTGATTGAGGAATTTTTCAGCAAGGTGTGCGTGACAACATCGCGAACTTCGCATCTAGCGGTACTTCAAAGAGAAATTGCACCGGTGCCCTTGATGACAACGGACGAGACCTAGACGGAAGACACACATGATTAGGCGAGGTAAATGCGAACTTTGCCATGCTGTTGCTGAATTGCGCGACAGTCATTTTTTACCGAAGAGCGGATACAAGAAGACGCGTGCAACCGATCTGAAGAATCCGAATCCCGTCGTGCTTTCTGGTGGCAAAGCCAAACAAAGCTCGCTTCAGGTCAGGGACCACAAATTCTGTGGGGCCTGCGAGGAGCGGTTCAATAAGGGCGGCGAAGCATGGATTCTGAACAATATCCCGCAGAACTACGGCGATCCGTTTTTTCTTCATACGTTGTTGAATGCAAAGACGCCGATAGTGCTCGGCAATGATCTGCTCTTTTCCCAAGCGAGCATTCCAGAAGTGGACATGGCGAAGCTGGTTTACTTTGCGTTGAGCATTTTTTGGAGGGGAACCCGCCATTGGAGCGAGGTCGACGGAGGACGGCCAACGAAACTGTACCTTGGGCGCGAGGAGAAGGCCATCCGTGCTTTTTTGCTGGGGCGCAGCAAACTGCCCGAGACCGTAATCATCAAGGTCGCTGTGTGGCCGTTCAACAAGGTCTATCCGATCGCTTCGATGCCACGTGCTGAACGCGGAAGTGGCTACCGAGTCTATTGGTTCTATTTTTTCGGCTTCATATTTCGGCTCGCATTGGGGAAGAAAATTCCCGCGCAAGAGCGGCGAACTTGTTCGTATCACTCCCCCGAGAGATTTCTGACGCTGAGCCCCGAACTGGGGACAGCTGTCAAAGATGCCATCAGAACACAACTGCTCTCGACGGATCGTTCGAAGATTGAAGGCATGCTAAAGGAAATTCAGGCAATCCGTTCGAAGGCATCCGAACTCTCCCGCAGTTCCGGATAGGCGTACCGCTGTGTCGCGAAGATCAACTGAATTGCCCGTTCGCGTTATCTAGAAACACATCGCCTTCCTTCCAAACGATGCTGATACTTAGCTGAGTCAACCAGCCGATAGAATCAAAGGCTGGTCTTTCGGGAAGCAGAATGGCCTTGTTGAGGGGTCCTAGGCTTTCCCGCCCAAGGTACTCGTATTCGAGGAGCTGCCCGACGGCCATGCGGATGTATTCACGGTGTGCCGAGCACTTCGCCTCTATCAGATTATTGCGTGCCTTTTCGTATGCGTCACATCGCAGTGTGCTTCTATATCGGGCTACAAAAAGGGAACGTTTCTGACGCTGTAGCCACTCTCGATATGCGCAAACGAGATTCGCCTCGATTTTCTTCGCTCGGAGCACCCGTCGTCGTGTTCGTACCTGGTATTCAAGTTCATGTTCGTGGGGTAGATTCGTCAATCGCGTTTCGGGCTCATGCCTGAGACTACGTTGATGTGTCTTCCTGCTGCCGACGCGTGCAAGCATCTGTTCCATCCAGCGGCAAATCGCCCCGTGAGCAGCGTTTTTGTGCGGATAAAGGCGCCGCAACGCCGTGGTCTGGCCTAGTGCATGCGTTAAAGGCAGCTTTGGTGGTGCCTCGCTGAGCGGAATGAACGGTGACAAAGTTCGCAGAGCACCGAATGATTGCGGCGTTGCTAAACCTTTTAGTGTTTTCCGAAACCTTCCAATGACAACTCCAAATCCAACGATTTCTGGCTTCTTGCGGTGCCTTCGTGCAATGAGGACGACATCATTGGGTCGGATCACATGAGCAAATTTGAATCCAATCCGCTTGTGCTTTGTGTCGTCAGGCGAATAACCCATAAATGCGGCTCTATATTTAACACTCACTTGTCGCCATTCAGACACGCTCGGATTGTGATTGCGTACGTTCGGAGAAACTACCCAGAAACGTCGCGTTTTCCCCGCAAACCATGTTGAGGATGCTGCTGAGATGGGCTTTCTATCGGACATCAAGCACGTATTATGCAATGATTTTTGGGGCCCCCTCATGCAAGCTGTGCCAGCCCAGTCCGAGTCTAGGACATGCTGCGGGAATCGGCAGCTTTACATGCGACGGAGTCTGTGTGCATCCTGTTCAAGCTATTCAGGCGAAGGAAAATGAGTAGGCAATTTTTCAGCGGGATCAATAGGGTGGTCGACACCGATTCTTGGCACTGTCGACGCGAGCGTCTGTCGACACGCAGCTCTTGTCGACAACCGACGGTTGGGGCCGCCTCAGAGCACGCGAACCGGTCCCAAAAAAGGCTCATGAGGTCGGATGACAACTGTTGCGTGATGTAACGTCTCAATCTGGCTTTCCAAACCACTCCAAAGGGCTGCGACAGCGATCAGCGATAGGGGTCGCTCTGCTCGAATCGTGGTCGCATTGCCTAAGTCGTGTTCCACTGACAAGAATGCCATTGCTGCTGTTGCTGCATCCTGAAGATGCGTTCCATGCGCCTTACCAGAAACGAAAGCCTCCCAACAGAACAGAATTGGCTCCCCCTCTGTTGGGGGCCATGATTGCGCTTCTGTCTGAAATCGGATGAAGCCTGCGTGCGAGTCAGCGATTCGTCGGAGAATCCAAGCGGCTTGATGAAGTCCGAGAGTAGCAACGGTTAAGCCTGCTGGAGCTGCGAACGAGCGACTCCCCTCATTGTCGCGGCCATAGCAAAGGCGTGAGGACTTCAAAGGAATCGGAATGAACAGCGGTGCCTCGAATCCGAGTGCGACACTCCTTCGATCTAGCAGGTCTCGAACGATCGCCTCAACAAGCTTTTCGATGTCAGACGACCCTGTGAGAGTCGTGGCGCCATTGCGCTCCACCCGCGCCCATGCGAATCTGGGTATCCCGGCCGAGCAGCGTGTAGAACCCACGTCTACAGCGTAGATTGATCCTTTCAGGCGACCTCCCCTGCTTGGCAATCAACTTCTCTGGACAGACCCTAAGGACTTTTGATCGTCGAGCCACAGCTCAATTTTAGCCGTGCTACGCATGTGACGAGACTCTTCTCCGAAACCTTTGCTGTTCGGAACCTCGTGTCCAAGTCTGGGACACAGCGGTAAGGAAGCGTTGTCGTACTAATTACACCTGGAAGCCCCACTCGTGTGGGAGGGTTATTGTTTATTCGAGGATTTGGATGACGCTATGAGGTTGGAAACAATCCCAAGCGCCACGGCGGCTAACCCAAGACCAACTTTCATGCCAGTGCTCAAGTGCTGAGGTACTAACGCAATAACAGCAGATCCACCCATCAGGGCTCCGGAGATAACAGCTCGCGAACGCGAGGCGTTCACTTCGATGACGAGATCCAAATCCCATGAGTCGGCGGTTCTGATACGCATCCAGCTCTTTTGTGCGCGACTGGAATCGCCTGTGCTGAACCACCAACTCTTCAAATCGTAGCGCGAATCAATTTTTGTATCCGGAGGAAGCACACTCTGAAGCAGATTGCCCATTGTGACTTCCATCTTCGAGTTCGGCCTCGGGCCACCCCGCGGCTGAAGGTGGTAAACCATGAGCCGATATTCTTTCCCCGGCTCCAATGAAGTAGGCCAAGCGTGCAGCCGTTCTGTATCGAGCGGTGTTCCTGGACAATCGATGCCGAGAGTAACCCAGAAGAATGGTTCATCGCTGTACGCGTGCTGGGTGCGCAAATCGATTACTGCGTGTTCCCATATTTCGAGACTACGGCCGCTTGAGAATCCCGCTGGGGATTCAGCGGAGAAGCAATAAAAGCCCACGGGATCCGCCCCCTCCTGCAAACGGCGGGGGGTATTCTGATTAGTGAAACGATGAAGATCAGCTGTGAATGCTGCGGCATCCGAGCTGCTAACGAGATCATGCATCACCAACGCAATGCTAAGGGTTGCTCCGTGTGATTTTGGCCTCTGGACAAAGACCTTGCGAACCGGGACCAGTCGCAAAGGACCGATACCCTTACTGGCAACAGAGCACACGATACCTTCCATCGGAAACGACGCTTGCTCTTCAGAAAAAAGCGCCAAGGTTTCGCTCGAGACATGCACTCTGTCGTAGCGAAACTGAACGGTGCTTCCAATAGGAGCCGCGAGGCATCGCAAAATGTCTTGTTTGTATCGCGGCGAAGCGTCAGAGGACAGCAGAAAGAGCATTCGATCCTCGCATTCAGAAATTGTTGACCTTTCGGAAATCATCCGGATCAGTGAAAGCCGTAAAGAAAAGGGGTTTGCCTGAAAAAGCAAGGGGTGACACTGGGCCAACCGCCATGAAGGGAAATTCCTGTAGGTCTCTCCGTGGAAAGCTCTGAGGGTCTCGAAATGACTGATACAGTTCCAGTGCTCGTTTGTCTCCTCCGGCGAAATCTTTCAAGCGATCGAACTCCGATCCCATGGCAAGCCCAAACCCGAATATGAGGATTCGGAGTTGTTGAAGGATTTCAGAGTCAACTCCCCCAACTGTTTGGCTGATGAAAAACCATCCCACCCCGTACTTTCGTGTCTCCCGCACAGCCCGCCGCAACAGTGACCGAAGCTTTTCTGCATCCTCGTCATCCAGACGGCCACTCGGCGCATGACGGTGGGCTTCGTCCAGCAGTACCAGGACGTTGGCGCTTTCGCGGGTGCTCAGCGTGGAGGTCGCACGGGAAACGAGCAATTCCAAGAGTTTCGACAGGATGCGCCGCTGAAGCGCTTCGGACCAAAATCGCTGATTTCCTCGACTGGAAATATCTACGACCACGATCGGTTTAGCGCCGCTGCCCGGCAAGTCTCCGAGCAGAAGGTTGACGATGCCGAGGTTAGCCTCGATCTGTTGGCCCTGTCCAAAGCTGAAAAGTCGCCGGCGACCTTCGCCAGCGGTGAACAGCTGACAGATGTCATTCCAGGGCCGCAGGAGAGCATTAAATTTGCTTTGGTCGTTGAGAAAGGTCTGAACGCGCTGCTGAAGTTGTCGACACCGTGCTGCTGTTGAGTAAATGAAGGAGGCGTTCTGTTGGTCATTGATCGCGTTTAGAGAACTACGCAGCGCATCCGTGGAGGACAGGCTATCAAGTCGATGATTGCCTTCTAACGCATTGTGCACCACTTCTGCCGCTCTCCGCGCGTTATCCGTCGACGCACTTGGGATTCCCAGTTGCTCGAAAAAACGCAACGATACTAGCAACTCCTCAAACATGGACCATTCATCCAACTGGATGTCGGCAATTCGAAAAACGTGAATGCTACGTCCTTGCTGGCGGCAGATGTCATCAAGCTGCAGTCCTTGCTGCCCCACTCGCGTGCCCGAAAACTCGAGAGAAAACTCGCCCTGGGGATCAATCAACAGAATCCCCAAGCTTGGATGATGGCTGTAGGATCCCACGATCATCTTGGCCAACCCAGACTTGCCAGATCCAGTCTTTCCAAACACTCCGAGGTGGTATGCCTCGCCCGCACCCCCTTCTCCGCTGCCGAAATGTTTGAACCACATCGGAAACATCACATCATTTGCGTATGCGCGGCCCAAATACACGATCTCATCCCTGTAAACGCTCAACAGGTTGTCGAGCAGCAACTGGTCAACTCGAAAAACCCGTGTTCCAGTAGGGGGCACCATTCCCAAAACTTCAGGATCGTACCCATTTTGATTCCGACGAAATGTTGCACCCACGACCAAATCGGCAGTCCTTGTGTCCTGTCGATTTGTAATCGGAGGAATTTCACCGGTTCTTTTAATTAGATTCCGGAATACCGAATCTTCATGCCACCGATTCTTCAGCTCGATACCGACGACCTGACCCACAGAGGTGATTTCCGTCCCATTCTGGACCGCACGGAATGCCGTCAACGCCCCCACCAAGCGTTCTTCGGTGGCCTCTTGGAGCAAATCAAGAGTGAGTTCTGTATTGCTCGATGGGCTTCCGACAACCGCGACATCTTGATTTCGCTCGGGCATTAGGTTCCTCCTCGGCCACCCTCGGTGCGGTAGTTCTGCAAACAAAGCATCGTGGTCTCGATGTCGGTGGCGTCGGCGACCACTTGCTGTGCAACTGCCTGCTCGATGACGGCCACTCCCGAACCAAGACTCTTCACCATTCGATCGGCAAGAAAGAGCGGATAAGGTTCCATTACCGCTGGGCTGAAAAATTGACGCAGGACTCCATCAAGTGCGCGCGAAAGCTTTGTGGAGCTGCTCGCGATACTACCCGGAAGTTCAAGCCTGATGGCGGGGAGCCAGCCATAGGGACGGTAGTAAACGACGCGTAGATCTTGCATCACTGCATTCAGCGCCGCGACGGTTGCCTTTTCCACCAACTCGACCCGATGGTCACTGATTGTCGTGCTTTGGAGCAAATGATAACTCTCGCTCGGAGCGAGTATGGAGAGCGGTCGCGTGTATTCGCCTGGATTCAAAATGAACGTGGCTAGAGTCTTGCCATCTGCCTCAAACGCTAGACCACTTCCGATCGAAGTTAGCAGTTCGTTGCGGGAAGTGAATTTCGGAATCGCCACGGTTCTGTCGCTTCGCAACAGATCCAATAAATGGTCCATCAAACCTGCTCGCCAGCGCTGCAAGAACTCATCGGCAAGCTGAGCACCGCAAGATGAGAGGTTCTGCAATCCCTGATTGAGGTAGATCACCAAGGAACTGAAGGAGCCATCGACTAAAACCACGTCGTGTGGAGCGAGACGCGCCAGATCAAGCTCCATGGAGATCATCATTCCTCGCAGGATGCCTACGGTATCCAACTCATGCGGTACGGAATCAACCCACATTTCGTGGTACGGCTCCGGCCAAAAGCGAGTCGCCTCCTTGCTAGTTCCTTCGACAGCAACCGCCGCGGCGGCACAGAGATCTACCGCCGTTAAATGATGAAGCTGGTATGAGCCGTCGATTCCAACTACAGAAGGCTCACGAGGAACATCTAGGTCTGCTTTGTGGCACACCAGTCCCTGCTCAACAGCATTCGTCCTCAACGCTGGCCTTGATTCTCGGAAGGACGCGATTCTAGCCGAGACTGCATTTGCGACCGGTAGAGCCTTGGCCAATAGGTCTCTTACGAGCGCATCAGGCAGATCAGCGAAGGGTTCCACCATTTACTCCCACAGTCTGTATTGATGTCGTCGAAAATCTCGAAAGGAGCTGTCTCGGTCCGCCCGTGGTTGGACCCAGCGCCGAAGCGCCAAATCCGCAAGATCTTGAACGGGCCAATCAAAAAAACGCGGTCGATTGACCTCACCGCGCAAAAACCGAAGAGCATCGCTACCCAAAGGAGCAGCAAATATTTCCCGCCGAACCCCGTGCTTGCGAAAGGCAGAATGGAAGCCTAGCACTCGAAGGCTTTTTGCCACGATTTCGCGCTTGTTACGGAAGCCCTCGCCAAACGAAGTGTTCTTATCCGTTGGCTCACAGTGCCTCACGGCAAAGTCACGGATGGCACCATATAGGCCATTAGAGAATTGAAATTCACCATAGCCCTTCGTCAATCCAATTCTGGTCCAGAACTGAATGCCCTCAACTCGTATTCGGTTATAAAGTGAAGAGCGGCCGAGGGCAGACGTGGTAGTTACAAGGGCGAGTTGAGCCTTGTTCTCTCTGCGTGAGATCAACGACGTTCTGCCGCGATATCGATTCCGAAAAAACTCACGCACCTCGTTGCTGAGTACCAATGTCGCGACCAATTTCCCGCAGAGCAGGGAAGAATACGGAGGAACAGCCCCGAGCACATAAGCATCCATCACGTGACAAAGGCGATCTCGTTTTGTTTCGAAATCCCATCCGATCCATTTATCTCTATCGGTCAGCGCATAAACCGGATCGCCTAGCGCGAAAATTCCGATCAACTTTCCGTTGTTCTCGTCAAACACGAGGAACCGAAAACGTCTGCCATAGCCTGATGAAACCGGGACACTCCAATGCAATGACACATAGCGGAACAACAGAGCGTCGATTTCGTTTGCAACGGGAACAAGACGGGGACGAATCGCGTTGGGATGGACATCCTTTCCATCTGCAATGAAGGACAGCAGCTCGTCTTCCCGATTCCGGAGGCTATCTCCTGCCTCCTCAAGGCGATGTTGCGCAGCAATCTGATGGAGAGAACGAATGTAGTCCTTGCTTGCATCCTCCTGGAGCCGGACATCACCGTTTTCCACGATGTAGCCTTGAATGCGCAACGAGCGAAAGATCGCTCGGCGCAGCTTAAGCTTTTCTGCGTTTTTTAGAGCCACGAAGAGATCCTAGATATCACGAAGATCGCCACAAGCATGGCATACGACAATGCTGGAAGAGAATCACATTTTGTCTACGAATCCCAAAATAGGACGCATGGTACACAGGTGAGCAATAGAACGCGGTCTTAAGCTCGCGATACTCGACCTTGGATTTGAGCAGATGCTCCGCTCGCCAGCCCGAAGCCGTTGTCTCAGACTGGGACTCTTTTGATGGCTCTGTTTGTATTCTTCCGCTTTCCACTCCTCGGCTAACTTCAGGCTATCCGCGACGGCGATAATGAGTGTCATGACGCGAAATCAGCCGAATCCATTCTGCGTCCGACAGTCCCCATGTGTACCTGGGAATCGATACCAACGATGCGATAGGCATTTGCAACACCAAGTTCGCTCGCTTGGCTAGGAAGGCGTTCGACGTAGACCAGCGACTGCGCTGCCAGGAGGCTGATGGCAGGTTTGATTTTGACCTTCAAGATGCCTGTATATTCCGTAATTTTGTCATAGCTGATATTCGCCATATTGGTATCACGACCGCGCCGAGCTACAAAAAGAAAAAACAATTTCATGGCGTTCAGTTCGGTCGCGCTGCGAAGTTGAAAGTCCTCGAAAGCGGCGACTCTACCGCCCGATGAATACATCGATCTAGCAGGGAACTTGCCCCATCCTCCGACGGCGCTGTAGTTTGCCAGCCCGTATGTGCTGCGTCCGTCGGGCATGCGCCCTATCACCTGAATCGATTCCAAGACCCCGAGACCATTGGACAGTTTTGAGCGGCTGAGGCCAGTTGCTTGGCACAGCGAATCATATGTGAGCCGAGCGATCCCGCTTTCTGGATCGGCATGGTGGGCGATCACAGTTAAAGCCATCAACGCCGCCGTGTTGTCTGAGCCTTTGCCGTCAGGCGCCCATTTCAAGCCATGCAATCCGTGATCCTCGATCCACCCGGACGGCAAACGTACCCACTGGGGCAATCTCATTCGCGTCACTCCCTTCACCTCTTCGACACCGAATAAATGGCGTACGCAGCAAGCGCAAAAGCCGCCAGAATTACAAGCGCAACGAGTCCCTCGAAAGACATTCCTCCGAGTGTCTTTGAAATCTCATTGAGTTTTTCCATCGCAATCTCCCTCAAGCGTTCTACCGCTCGCAGCGGAACATCCGCCGTCGATTGGACAATTTTTAATCGAGAGGGGCTAGAGTATCTAGAGACAGTTTGGCAGTATCAATGACATTGTGGCATGGCAAACTACTGACAGGCAAGAGTTTATGTGCCGAAAAGTAGAATCTACATAGACTTCTGGTTCAGTTCATGAGTGCCTTGCTGGTGAACTGAACCCTTGCTCGTGACCAGCAACATTGGCGGATCGATGGGACAAACAACAGGAGCAAGAACGAGCCATCTTAACTTGCGCTGCCCACGTAGTCGCAATCGCCGGGGAGAGAGTATGTCAAGTCAATCGCTCCGATGGATTGAACTACTTCTTTTGCATCGCGGAGTTGATAGGCGAGCGCTTCCTGTATGGGGCTGTTTGCCCATTTCTCTGCCATGTAGGTAGCGCTCTCATTAACCCAGGCCAAAAGCGGCGCGCTGGGCCCTCTTGCAACTACGTCATTAGTTGCGTACCTGTCAGCGATCTCAAGCGCCGAGGTTGAGGCACGCGTCGTAGCGAAGTTCGGGTGTTCTCCGCCAATCAGGTCTCGTAAACAAGACTGAACGAAGTAATCTGCATCAGCGAAATCCGCGACCGTAGAAAACGAAGACGTTCGTGGCAGCGAAGTCTTGGCGGCAATGTCATCAGCACAGGCCCTCGCAAACGCGACTAAATCGGCTATCAGCGTCTCCAGTTTTCTGTTGAACTCTTCAAGCTTCGCGAGCCTACGACCGAAATGATTTTCGCGCGCATCGTTGAAGAGATCGCTCGCGAGGGTCTCAGGAATCAAAATCGCGGGTCCAAGTTGCCGTCCGTAATCGTAGCTTGGCTGCCCGATTTCGGGGCGGGACCTCCGGATCGGCACACTCCGCACGATCACGATTTTTTCGGTCATGTGTCCCTTGAGCGCTGGAATCACACGATCGGCCAGCCACGCCACGACGGGTCGTGCGACGTTCTGCTTGATGTCTTGAAGGTGCCTCAATCTGTGCTCATGAAAACTCGCCCTCTCAAATGCCTTGAGGTTCCTCCACGTCAACAAAACGTAGGCTGCAGTCAGACCCAGAAGCAGCAGTGTAACTACAACGCTGAGCAGGTTTGCGTAGTGATTGAGGAGTTCGAGCATGGAGTTAGATGGTAGCAGCGCCATCCGACAATCGTTGTCTCAGACTTGGACACGTCGTCACGGCCTTGTTGTCTTTGCACAGCTGTCGTCAGCCGAACGGAAGAATGTGACGGTGATCCATGCCCGAGTTGTCGACAACGTGTCCGTGTGATGACAGCGAGTCTGTCGACAGTTCGAGCGAAACGACAACCGGATGTCGACAGACAGTTTTGCGGCACCATAAAAAAACCTAACCGTTGCCGACCGACGACGGTGAGAGCATCTCGGGTCAGTCGGTGCTTCCGCTCTGTGCCTAGGGAAGGATCCAACTCCGTTAAGTCCTGGTATTGGTTCGGAGAGGATTTTTTCTTGCTGCATTAGAGTGAACAGTTGGCGCAATGGTAGTGCCCTGATCTCGCCTCCAAGTTCCCCATCAACCACCCCGGGCCGTGTGCTGATTTCGTAACAAGCAGCAACTTACGTCGTGACTTTTACGGGCCGCGTGTAAAATTTCCTGCGTTGATCGCGACCCTCAAATCAAGCGGAGGACACGATGAGGCATATCGTAGGTTTTGCCGTACTAATCGCATTGCCAATTCTGGCGGGAGTTGCTGGGCAGCAGAAGAACGCTAAACCACACGGAACAGCGGCTCCATCTACGGTATGCACGCCTTCCCCCGGGCCTGAGGCTCCGCAAAGCTTCGATAACAACAGCAACTGCGCGGTCAGCCAGCAGGATTTTGATACTGGCCTGAATGAGTTCGACAAAGTCGATCAACGTACTCCCGATGGGCTCGGACCCGTATACAACGCACAGGCGTGCCGAGAGTGCCACCAAGATCCTGTGTCTGGCGCTGCGAGCCAAATGATGGAACAGCGCGCTGGGCACGCTGGCTCCAATGGGAAATTCTTCGACCCCGTGGTTCACATTGACGGCGACACAATTACGGGACGAAGCCTCATCAACGACAGAGCCATTGTCGACCCAAACGGACCAGAGCCGGTTCCGGCAGCCCGAGCCCAAGAAAGAGTTCCCGAGGGTGAGACCATTCGAACAAATCGGTTATCGCTGAATATCCTAGGTGATGGGTTCGTCGAAGCAATTGATGACCAAACGATTCTCGACATTCGGGACAAACAATGTTCTTCGGATTCAGGAATCTGCGGAGTCGCGATTTGGGTCCCGGTTGTAGAAGTGAATCAGAACGGAATAGAAAATGAGAAGCGGCTCGGGAGATTTGGCTGGAAGGATCAGCACGCCAGCTTATTGTCATTTGCGGCTGATGCGTACTTGAATGAGATGGGAATAACGAACCGCCTTCAAAAGAAGGAGGTTACGGATGTGGACAATCCTACACTCTGTAACACACCTCAAGAATGTCGGAACCAAAATACGGTTAGCGAGCCAAATAATCCACGGCCAGGGGATCAGCCGCCGGAGGACATTGATAAATTTACGAATTTCATGCGAGGTACCAAGGCCCCTCCTCGTGATCCAAACCTCGACAACCAAAACGCAAAGGCCGGAAAAGCAGTATTCGAAAGGATTGGTTGCAACCAGTGTCACGTCGAGCAAATCAAGACTGCTCCTGCAGGAACTCTGATCAACGCTGGAACTTTCGCAGTTCCGGCCGCGTTGGGAAATAAGCAAATCGAACCGTATTCTGACTTCCTGCTTCACGATGTAGGCACCGGAGATTTCGTGGCGATTGCGGGCGCCGAACATTGGGGTACATACGTGTCTTCTGTTTTCGTGAGAGTAGATGCGGCGATCGCACGCAGAGCCACAGATCTACGATCGCAAGGACTGAGCTGCAAAGCGCTGACCACCGCCATCGCCCCGGAGTACGACAAGGCTCGCACTGCCGCTCTGCAAGAACCAGCGATCAACGTGGGTACCCATCCAGCATGTCCCAATCCCGCTGCCATGGGCAGCTTGTGTGATGCCGGCATCAGTGAGCAGGAACCCGATCCTGATCGGGCTGAAATCCCGTTCGCTCGTCCCTTCTACGAGCGTGACGAATGCGACGCGCGCAAGATGGCAAAAGACGAATGCTCGCAGCAAACGAGCCTGCTAGATCGCGACATCCAGTGCACTGCCAATAAACTCCGAACACCGCCACTTTGGGGTTTACACGAACGAACGAGGCTCATGCACGATGGCAATTCAGTGCAGATCACGGACGCAATCAAGCGACATCAGGGTGAGGCACGCCCAGTTACGGAAAAATTTAGGAAGCTCAGTCCACAAGAACAGAGCGATTTGATTATCTTTTTGAAATCTCTGTAGGAGAGGAATGCCGCGAACTGATTCGCAGAGCCCTGCTGAACTTTGCCAGATCATCTCGCATCGAGGTGCGGGACCGTCGCGCCAATGAGGAGCACGTGGTATGTGGAACGCTGAAAGGCCGTAAAACGATAGCAGGACGAAGCCTTTGGCTAGGGATCTGCCGGGAATCATCCTAGGGTTGAACCATGCCTGGAATGACAACAGCGAGTCACGTCGACGCTTCGACCGAACCGACAGGCCGGTGTTGTTGACGACAGCAGCTTGACGACGGC
Organism: Terriglobales bacterium; assembly: GCA_045808065.1. Classification (GTDB taxonomy): domain Bacteria; phylum Acidobacteriota; class Terriglobia; order Terriglobales; family Acidobacteriaceae; genus Gp1-AA112. The sequence continues at coordinate 99,698 of JBJMGD010000011.1, forward strand.
AGTTTTGCGCACCATAAGAAATGCTTTCACCGTTGTCGACGCTATGACAACAGTCAAGAACGTTCTCGTTACTTGACGCCTCAGGCACAGAAATAGGGAAGACTTCCCGTCGGCGTGTCCCAGACTGGGACGCCTATTGATCCTGCTTGGGAAGCCGCTTTTCATCTATCACCGTTCTTTGTCGACAGGGATCTCTCGGCAACTCGCATTCCGTTGTGTGACACGTGACGACAGCAGGCTGTCGACAGCCGACAGTTTGCGTTAGCCATAAAAAACGACCCGCTCAAAGCTGTCGACAGACGAGTCGCGGCGGCCCGCAAAGAGGCAACTGACGACAAGAGTCTTGCCGCACTCTTAAAAGTGTCGCTCAGCAAATTATACTTGTCGGTTCAATTTAATACTGATACCTTTTCTACGTGAGCACGAAGTCACACATGGAAGGGTTTACCGCGAAGGACGTCAAGCGTCTTGCGGGGATTTCCTATCGCCAACTAAACGACTGGGAGTCGAAGCGAGTTTTCAACACGCATAGACCGGAAGGGCGAGGATGGCGGAGATTTTCCCGCAATGACCTTGTGGCGATGCTCGTCGTCAAGCAGCTACGACAAACGTGCGGCCTGCCGGTAGATCGGCTCCGAAGGCTCTTCAAAGCATTCGGGAATGAACCCGGCAACATTTCAACGCTGTTGGACTTGCTCGCTTTGCGGGCATCCATCGTGCTGATTACGGACCTCGATGCCACGATCGTCGTCAGTGGCGCAAGTGATGTTGTGGGAACCGTGCAACCTTTCATTCGCGAACATCGCAGTTGCCTTCTTTTGGATCTAGCGCCGATTGCAGAAAGGATCAGACAGATCATGATGACGAACAAGCAGAGCTAGTAAGCGTTCCCTGTCCGGGCCCCCGGTACGAAGTCCAAAAGGGAGCCTTAATGTTAAGCCTGGCAAGATGTCGTGAATTGCTCGGACAGGAAACGACGATGACTGACGCAGAGATAGAGGGGTTGCGTGACAACTTGAGAAATCTCGCAGAGTTCGTATGCCTTCAGAAGATGATTGGGACCCGTTCTGAGAAGGCACCTGCGAGCAAGCACGCGGATACGAAACCCGATTGCACGTCGGGCGGTGATTCACCAGTCCAGAATGAAAGGCCATACTACATCAACTAGGGAATCGATGAGCGTTCAACTAGCAGTCATTTATTGCCGTGTTTCCACGAAAGAGCAAGTTGGAAACATGAGTCTGTCCACTCAGCAAAAGGCATGTGAACAGTGGTGCGCGAGATTGAACTACGCGGTCGACCGGATATTCATCGAAGAGGGCGAGTCGGCAAAGACGGCTAATCGCACTCAACTTCAAAAACTGCTCGTATACTGCCGAGAAAATAAGGGCAGAGTGAAGATTGTTATCGTCTACGCGGTGAATCGCTTCGCCCGAGCGCAATACGACCATGCGATCCTGCGGGCTCAGCTCGCCAAATTGGGAATCAGCCTGAGATCGGTGACAGAGCCTATCGACGACACGTCGATGGGAAAGTTGATGGAGGGCATGCTTGCCAGTTTTGCGCAGTTCGATAATGATGTCCGTGCAGAGCGCACTACTGCAGGCATGAAGGCACGCCTCGAGCATGGAGGATGGACGTTCAAACCGCCTCTCGGGTATGTGAAATCCGTAGAGGCGAGTGGACGGAAAACCCTTGCTCCAGATCCGATCAGAGCACCTCTGGTGATCGAAGCGTTTCAGATGTTTGCTACGGGTCAGTACACGAAACGGCAGGTTCTCGACAAAATCACCGCCGTTGGCCTTCGGACAAAGGCAGGCAAAAAGCTCTCACCTCAAAGCTTTGGTCAGATGCTCGGCAAGCCGATCTATGCAGGTCGCATTGAAGTACGGGATTGGGGAGCGAAGCATAGGGCCAACTTTCCGCAACTTGTCAGTGACGACACATTCGATGCTGTACAGCTTCTGTTACGTGGCAAACGACCCAGCCTCCGACCACGGAGCCGAAATCACCCCGATTTTCCACTTCGTCATTTTGTTCGATGTGGGGCCTGCGACCGACCGCTAACAGCCGCCCATTGCAAGGGCCGCTCGAAACGATACGCGTATTACTTTTGCCAGAATCATGTATGTCGCGCGGTGAATACACGTCGCGAACAATTTGAACAGGCCTTCATCGATTTTCTTGGTACGCTCTCGCCAAAGCCAGGGTATCTCCGCCTGTTTACGGCCATCATTCTTGATGTCTGGAAGGAGAAGAAAGCCGCAGCCGCCAAGATCACGGCAGCACTGCGCAAGAACGTTTCTGAATTGAAACTCAAAAAGCAGCGTCTCGTCGATCTTCTCTGTCGACAAGTGATCGACGACAAAACATACGCAGAGTCTGTCGACAAGCTGGATGAAGAGCTGGCTCTGGCGGAACTAGAGGAAGGCGACGCACAAATCGAGGAGATGGATATTGAGGGCGCGCTCCATTTCGCTACTCATGTCGTCAGCGACGCTGCTCGACTCTGGTGCGAATTTGATGTCGACCAAAAGCAAAGACTGCAAGTCGCGCTTTTTCCCGAAGGAGTGACTTTCCTTGACGGAGTTTATCGAACCAGAGGAAGCCTCTGCGTTTTCTTTGAGATGCAGAAGAAGTGGGCCAACAAAGAATGTTTGGTAGCGCTACCGGGAATCGAACCCGGGTTTGAAGATTGAGAATCTTCCGTCCTAACCCCTAGACGATAGCGCCACACGGCGGGATGCGACTTCGCGATTATAACAAAGCAAAGCTGCTGACTTGACGTTGCTGAGTGGTGTAGCTCTCGCAAACGTTGGCGAAGATGGAGTACGCCGACCTCTCGGAGTGTGCGATGAAGGCAACCTGCGTGTGTGGAGCGATCAGGTGGAAGATCGGGGCACCGCAATCAGTCGGTTCCTAGGAAGCGAGCAACCCAAGTCGAACATATTGGTCGTGTACGACCTGGTAACACTCACAGGCGACGGCCTCTAGTCCCTTACGGTCGTGAATGGTTACGTGACCGCGCGAATACAGGATCAGTCCTGCTTTCTGCAACGTCCCTGCGGCAAGTGTCACTGTGGGCCGGCCGGTTCCCAACATCATTCCCAGGAATTCGTGTGTAATCGAGATGCGGTCCGTGTCGAGGCGATCATGTGCGGTCAACAGCCACCTCGCCAGACGCTCTGGCAGCTCGTGCACACGATTGCACGCGGCTGTCTGCGCAGTAAGGCTCATCAGCCCTTGCGTCGATCTTTGTAGACAGGCCCGCAATTCGGCAGAACGTTCAGCCTGCTCTTGCAACTTCCTGGAGTCCACACGAAATCCGCTGCCCGCCACTTGAACAAAGCCGCGGTTGGGAGAATACTCGGCGCCGATCATCGCCGCAGCGCCCACAACGCCTTCTTTTCCTATCAACCCCACCTCAACGGTAGTTCCACCCTTCATCTCGACGACAATCGAACAAAGGCCTTGCTCTAGAAAATAGGCAGCCTGTACCTTTTCGCCGGCCTCAAGCAGCGTGTCATTCACGTTCAGGATCGCGGGTTCAAGCAGTGGCTCCAGCCGTTTGATTTCCGATTTAGGAAGACACGCCAGCACCCGGTTCTTGTATGACGACGGATTTGTGGGCAGATGATTCATAGGTGCGCGCGAGACTGTTTCCCGGTGAAATGTTGTGTACCTAACATTGTATCCCTGTCCTATGTTGTGTACACAACATAATGGCCGAAGAAATCCCCTAGTTCGACAATCAGCGTCTGCTATCAACGGCTTGGGCCGTCACAGGCCAGACGCGACATTGTTCGTGGCGAAGGAGGGCGCGGTCGCAAGAGGCGTAGCGGCAGGTAAAAGGCGGGAAATCCTTTTCTGCGCGAGCTAAATCGGTTCTGAAAAGGACGGAACAGCGGGTATTTCCGCGAAGCCGAGCGTTAACTGCCGGGGGAAAACAGATAACGCAGCACTGGATCCACGCTCTCCGCCCATGCGGCTTCTTCGTGTTTTCCGCCCAAAATGACTTCGTAGTGGAGGTCGTCGCCTTCTCTCCAACCTTTTCTCACTAGCGCGTCGCGAAGGGACTCGGCGTCTCGTAACCCATTCTTGCTTTCTTCGGTTCCCATGGAGAGCCAAATCTTCAGTCGAGGCTTGGGTTGAGACCTGCCGATAATTTTAAGAATCGCTTTGTTGTCCCACCAGACGGAAGGGGACAGCACGGCTAACTTGCCAAATATCTGCGGATAGGTGAAGCCAAGATACAGAGTAGCCAGGCCGCCCAATGAAGAACCTCCAAGCCCAGTGTTCGATGGACCGTCGAGGGTGCGGTAGCGTCCATCAATGAAAGGTTTGAGCTCTTCTACCAACATGCGTCCGTAGAGTTCGGCGTGGCCGCCACCGAGCTTTCGGTCGCGAGTTGGCGTGTATTCCTCGATGCGGTGTTCGCCCGTGTTGAACACAGCTACGATAATCAAAGGTGCGATCGCACCGGTTCGAATCAACGCGTCCGCAGTTTCATCTACCTTCCAATCCATACCGCGCACGTATGAAGTATCCGGATCGAATAAGTTCTGACCGTCATGCAAATAAAGCACTGGAAACCGGCGATCGCTGTCTCCGTACCCAGGTGGCAGGTAAACGGCAAGGTCGCGCGTGTGGGGAACGTGCTGAGAGACGAAATTGTGATGATGTTGAACGCTGTCGGTGTCGTGGACGGCAACATGTCCGCTCTCCACCGGCTGTGGCGTCTGAATCTCAGCTGCAGGAGTTTGCTTCATACCCTCGGGCTTCCACGGACAAGTTAACCGCCTCTGACTTAGAGTACATTTCTGCTCAAGCGTTGCACAGAAGGAAAGCGTATTGGCTAATCGCGATAGGAGTCCTTCAGCAGGGAAGGCGCAAGCAGCAAAGTCGCGAAGAGTGAAGATGTTTCAAATAGGTTAAGAGAGAGAGCGCTCAGCGCTGACGAGTGTGCGAAAATACCAGCCACACTTACGTCATGAACAAGCGCCCGTTGTCAGTCACCATCGTCAGTTTCGTGTTCATAGCGGCCGGCGTAATGGGGGTGGCTTACCACCTCACAGAGTTCAAGATTCAGCATCCGTTCCAGGATGAAGGCGCATGGCTATTCCTTGTCCGCCTTCTCGCAATTGTCGCTGGGATATTCATGCTGAAGGGTAGGAATTGGGCGCGCTGGCTTTCAATGGTCTGGATCGGATCTCACGTAATCCTCAGCGCGTTTCACTCCGTTCCGGAGTTGGCGATGCACGCTTTGCTCTTTGTAGTGTTTGCCTATTTCCTTTTTCGAACTCCGGCAACTCAGTACTTTCGGACTCAGAGAACGGCGGCGGCATGACACATTTAGCGCAGCGCCTGTTTGTCCCACGCGGGGATGCCACAAAACAAAATCCCAGGATGCAGGGAAAAAAGCAGGGAAACTTTTTCGCGAACCTCACAATGCTCGCATTATCGGCAAAAAAGTGAGGATTTCGACCAGACGCAGGGAACTTGCAGGGAATTCTGAAAAAGCTTCGTAATCGATACTAAACACAACCCTTAGCGCCGTTTCATGGGAAATCCGTCCGATGCGCAGGGAATTTGCAGGGAATTTCGTCAACACCAACAAAGATCAGTGACAGCGCCAAGGTCAGCCCAAACGCGAGCATCTGCATCCAGAATGGCCATGCCATCCCGCGCGGCAGCAAGCGCATGGCCTCTTAGACTCTCGGAGTGCTGAACCTAGTCGACGAACTCGACTTTAGGCTTGTGCGGGATGATGCCGCGCTCGTAGCCAATTTCAAGCAGGCGCACGATCGCGTTCCGCCCTTCGTCGCCGTAATCCAAGGTCCGCTCGTTCACATACATACTGACAAAACGGCTGGCGAGCTGGCGATCGACGTCGCGCGCGAATTGCATTGCGTATTCAAGCGCCTCCTCGCGGTGATCAAGCGCGTACTGGATGCTTTCCTTCAGGGCGCTAGAAACCTCGTGCATTACCTCGGTGCCGAGTTCGCGCTTGATGGCGTTTCCGCCGAGCGGTAAAGGCAGGCCGGTCTCTTCTCGCCACCACTTGCCAAAGTCGACAATGCGGTGCAGTCCCGATTTGGAATATGTGAGCTGGCCTTCATGGATAATCAGGCCGGCTTCGTATCGTCCTTGGAGCACTTGCGGAATGATCTGGTCGAAGGGAACAACCTCCGTCTGGACGTCGGGAGCGAACAGTTTGAGGACCAGATACGCAGTCGTCAACATGCCGGGGACTGCGATCTTCTTGGTCTTGATCTGCTCGATGCTGTACTCCCTGTTCGCAACGATCATTGGTCCGTAGCCTTCGCCGACGCTTCCACCGCTCGAGAGCAGCGCGTACCGATCTTGAAGATATGGATAGGCATGGAAAGATACGGCCGTGAGGTCGTAAAAAGCGTCCTTGGCTTTGCGATTCAGGGTCTCGATATCTGACAGAGTGTGCGTGAACTTCAGGCCGGGAACGCGCACCTTGTTAGTCGCGAGGCCATAAAACATGAACGCATCATCGGAATCGGGACTGTGTGCGATGGAAATTTCGCGGAGTTGTGGAGCTATGGAACTGGATGGGATAGACGAAACTGAGCTGGACATGGCGTCCACAGTGTACCTGTTGAGCAGACCAATCTGGTGAGTTAGTTCTCGTCAAAAGGCGAAGTCAGCTTCGAGCGACACGCGCATTCCTCGCCAAAGCGGCTCCCACTGCGGCGGCTCCTTTGAGGACTTCTCCGGGAAGGAAAGGTAGGACAGCCGCCGTCATGATAGCCATCACCGACTGATGCGTGAGCAGCAAAAGCCAAAGTGCGCCAGCCCCGAAGACTATGGCGTCGCAGACGAGTGCACCGCTCGCGAGGGAGACGGCTGGTTGAGTGCGCCGCAATAGCCGGCGCGCGAGCAATCCGCCGGCGAGAGCGGCGAGAGGATATGACAGCAGAAACCCGCCGGTCGGACCGAGAATCTGCGCAATGCCTCCAGGACCGGACGGACTAAACACCGGAAGCCCGGAGAGGCCTTCCAGCAAGTACAAAAGTAGCGCAGCCGAAGCGCGCCAACCACCAATCGTCAGGGCAAGCAACATCACGCCGAAGGTTTGAAGAGTGATGGGAACCGGCGTAAACCAAAGCGGAATGGAAACATGCGCACAGATGGCCATCAGCAAGCTCGCTCCAACGACCAGTGCGGCGTTGAGAACGTGAACATTTCTGAAAGCAATCTGCCGTTGGTTTGTCCGATGTACGAGCACTTGCGCCATCACTGTCAATCCTTGGGTGGGGATCGCGAGGCTTAGAACCGGTGTCGATCCAAGCTGCGCTGTTCACGTTCGATCTCCTCTAACTCACGCCTGAGGGCCTCATCAGAGACACGCATCCGATGTCGCCGGATCAGAAGCAACACCGCGGTGATGCTGCCCGCCAAAGCGGCAAGCGAAAGCATGAGGATCGAAAACAGCACCTTCATGAACGACTAAGAATATCAGACTACTCAGGCAGATTGATCCACTCGGAGGTGCAGCGTCTAGGAGGCTGTCGCGGGATGCAATCGTCCAAACCTTCTGATGTCAAGAGCTTACGTCCCACATCGATCAACAAACGACGAAGGTCCCCGACCAGAGCGCTCGCCCGGGCTTGGTTTACGGCAGGCGCCGAATGATTGTGGAAGATGCGTCGATTATAGATTTCGCCGCTACATCGTGGAGCGACGATTCAGGCCGCCATACGCTCGGAGAGAAAGGCCATTGCCTCCCGCATCGTTTGCTCGCCATCGAGACCGACTGGAAAAATAGGATCTTCCATCTTCTTCCACACCCCGTCCTGCTGCAGGTAAACGGAAACGTAGTAAGGAATATCCGGATTAGAAAAAGAGTGCCAAAGCTCAAGCCGGTAGAGCTGCTCGCGAATGACGATGACACCGGTCTTGATAAGTTCCCAAGCTTCGTTAATGCCAGGGAAATTTCGGAAGTCCTCGAGCGAGTTACCTTCGTTAGGCATTCGTGCTCCCCAGTCTCTGATTCAAATTAGATAGCTAATGCTGTCCGTCGCCAGCTTCAATTCGAATCCTGAGCGCGTCGATGTCCCCATCATCGTTGTCCGCTGTTCTTTGCCGAACGGTCAGCCTCTCTGGGCATGCTCGTTCCGGTTCGTGCTTTAAGGTTTACTTTAGGTGACAGCGGTTTGGCCATGGCGCTCCGCGCGTTATCGTGATCGCCACTCCTGAACTGGGTCCAGGGCCCCGCTTTCATATCGCGCAACAAAGGGCTCTGCCAGGCATATTCGGGATGTTGCGCCAAGAAGTCCTTCGCCTGGAAGTCTTCACCGCAAGGATGGCCCGCGCGCGCGACGAGCTGCATCTTTGCAGCCATATCACTATCTGTAGCTTTACCTTGCACCGCTCCACCGGGGTAATAAGGATCCCAATCCCACACCTCAATTCCGCGCGAAGTGGTATCCCCATGGCCGCAGAGAGTGCGCTCGTCGGGTTGCTGTTTCTTATCGTAAGAATCGTAGTGGTCAGAGAGGAACTGCTGCGCCATGGCAACGTCGATCTTGCCCTTGTTCTGTCGCATCAGCTCTTCCCACCGCACGTGGCGTGCGTTCGGCGAAGTGCTGCGATTGTGAGGATCGAAGTCGGTCTCGTCTTTGATCAACTGCGGATCGCGGGCGAAGTTTGAGCTCACGAAGTACCCGTCTTTGGAGCGCCACACCGGCGTGTTCTTGAGGCCCAGCTCCAGGTATGCAACTTCGTTGGTCTTACGATCGCCGATCAGCCAGTCGTTGGCATAGCCGCCGTTATTGCCCTCCTTAATGATGCGTACATAATCGTCGATTGAATTTGCGTATTGAAGCGCTTTGCGCGACCGCACAAATTCCGGCACGCCATTCGGATCGAACCCCTTGAACTGAGTGATCGTGGTCTCTGTGATCATCATCCCGGAAGAATTCACGCCGAAGTCGTCGTCTGAGGTGATGACGCCAGGGAAGCCGTCCATAAGAATGGTATTGCCGTGCTGTGGAACGATATCGAACATCACCACCCAACGTTCGCCATGCAGATAGCTGGTCCAATTGTTATGAGCGATGACGATCTTGCCGTCTTTCGTATAACTCCCGGTAGCAATGAACGCGCTACAGTTTCCAGGTGCGACTAGCTTAGGCGGGTTAAGAACTGCCTCCTTCTTGTTAAGCCAGGGGACGTAATAATCTGGAACCTCCTCGAAAGCGTTGAGAGCGACTACGTCGTACAAGTCGTACTCGCTGCCATGTGCTTTCAGGCCATCGGCGATGCCTTGCAGCTCCTGCTGATACTCGCTTTCAATGTGCGGCCACAGCACCTCGCGCGCGGTCTTACGGAAAAAATCCCAATTGCGTTGCGTGCTGTGGGTATCCGTGAGTTGGACTGACTTAATCGCGTCCTCGATTTCCGCTGCGAGCAGATATCCGTGTTGATATCCGATGGAGCTAGGTGAACCCTCGAGGTGGACGTAAACCCATCCACCGCGATTGAAGCGGTAAGCCTTACCTAGACGGGGATCGCCAGTGGAAGTCTTGCCGAACACTCCGACAGACGAGACTGTAAGTAGACAAATGCCAGCGAGATACGCAAAGCAGCGGTTTCGCACGAAGTTCCTCCCGGACCTCACGATGATGATTGCGCTCACGCTAGGGCAGCTTCCGATTTGGCGCCATACGCCTGATACCACGGTGTAGCCGCTTTGAGACGGTCGTTCACGTTTTTGATGTTCTTCACACCTTCCGTCTTCATCCAATCCTGGAAGGCTTTTTCGCCTTGCTTGGCAAAGACGGGGACGCCGTCGGCCCAGGTGGCGCGCCCGCAAAGTACGCCGTTGAACTTGACGCCGGACTCGGCAGCCAGCTCGAGTGTCTCGGCAAACTCATTGTTACTTACGCCGGCAGAGAGATAGATGAACGGCTTCTTGGATACTGCTGCCGATTTGCGGAATAGCTCAAGGGTTTCTTTACGTGTGTACGCGGAGCCCTTGCCTGCATTGCTCTTTACCCCTTCTACATATTTCATGTTGATGGGGACTTCGGCTTTCATCACGTCAATGTTGTACTGATCTTTCGTGAACTCTTCCATGCTGCGAATGACGCTTTCCGGTTTGCGCTTTGCATATTCCAGGCCCTTTTCGTCACCGCCTTGGGGATCGTATCCCACGAATTCCAGGAAGAAAGGTATGTCCTCCCCTCGGCACTCGTCACCAATACGTTCAACGAAAGCATGCTTCTCCTCATTAATTTCTTTGGAATCAAACGGGGAATAGTAGATGAGGACCTTGATGCAATCGGCACCTGCTGCCTTTAGGCGGCGCACCGACCAGTGATTTAGGAGGTCGGGAATGCGCCCGGGACGAGTATTGTCGTATCCAGTTTGCTCGTACGCGAGCAACAGACCGGAGCTCTTGTTGCGTTTCCTGGCTGCGGGCAACCCGAATTCGGGATCGAGCAGGATCGCGCTGGCGTGTTGGGTGAGCACTTCGCTCACGATGGTCTTGAAGTCCTCAAGCATCTTATCGGGCACGTCTGGCACACCTTTTTCTTTGGCCAGAGACTTCTTCAGCGACCCGCGCTGATCCATGGCGGCGGCAGCGATCACGCCCCGCGAATCGGATACTGCCTTCATTCCGGCTAGCTTTCCGGGTGTTAACTTCACAGCTATTCCTCCTTCGAAATGTCTTGGATATGTAAGAAGATCAAGGCGAGCCGATTGTAGCTTAGCCTCAAGTTGCGGTGCTACCTGGCTGCGTCCATCGCGCTTTTCTGCAAAACCATCAACTCAGTAATGCCTTGGCGAGCCACGCGCAGCAGTTCGGCGAGTTGCTTGTCGTCGAAGGCGACTTGCTCTGCCGTTGCCTGCACTTCGATAAAGCGTCCCGAGCCGGTCATCACCAGATTCATATCGACTTCAGCTCGCGAGTCTTCCTCGTAGGCTAGGTCGAGTAGTACTGCGCCATCGACGATGCCCACGCTAGTGGCAGCGACAGTATCCCGCAACGGAGACTTCTTCAACGTACCTGCCGCCAGCAATCGACGGACAGCAAGTCCCAGTGCAACGTAAGCGCCCGTGATGGATGCGGTACGCGTGCCGCCGTCGGCCTGGATCACGTCGCAGTCGAGATAGATCGTGCGTTCTCCCAACTGCGACAAATCGCAAACCGTCCGCAGCGATCGTCCAATCAGACGTTGGATCTCGTGCGTGCGTCCCCCAATCCGACCTTTGCTGGATTCTCGTGGCGTGCGCGTCAACGTCGAGCGTGGCAGCATCGCGTACTCGCTTGTAATCCAGCCTTTCCCAGAATGGCGAAGGAAGCCGGGAACCGTCTCTTCCACGGAGGCCGTGCAGATTACGCGCGTGTGCCCAACTTCAATGAGAGCCGAACCTTCGGCCATGCCAATGTAGTCGGGAGTAATGCGTACCGGCCGCATCTGCTCCGGTGTGCGATTGTCGCTACGAAAAGTCATTGGGTTGAATTCTATTTCACCACGGAGGCACGGAGTCACGGAGAAAAGCAATTGAACACGAAGGACACCAAGGTAACGAAGGTTGTTTTCGAGAACAGAACTTTGCTTCAAAGCCCGCGAGACTTTCTGGGAATTGAGACATCCACATTTCCTTAGTGCCCTTCGTATCCTTCGTGTTCAAGCTCCTTCTTTCTCCGTGCCTCCGTGACTCCGTGGTGAAACATCCTTAATTCATTGACCTCGAAAGCTATCCATCCTACGATTGCGCACACACCCTTCCTATGGCTGCCCCCATCAGACATACCGGCGGAATGCTTGGGCGATACCGTCTGCTGGAGCAGATCGGCGCCGGAGGCATGGGCGTCGTCTATCGCGCACACGATGAGCGGCTCGGCCGCGATGTCGCCATCAAGCTGCTCACTCCGGGGAGCATTCGCAGCGTGGTGGCGCGGCATCAGGTCCGCAACGAGGCCGTCGCCCTCTCGCGGATAAGCCATCCGAATATCGAAACTATCTTCGAGTTCGATTCCATCGACGAATGTGACTTTCTCGTCGTCGAACTGATTCCCGGAGTTTCACTGGACGAGCTGCTTAGTCGCGGACCACTGCCGCAAACTTTGGCCGTATCGCTGACTATGCAAATGATGCGCGGATTGGCGGCAGCGCACGAGAAGGGAATTATCCATCGCGATCTAAAGCCATCGAACCTGCGGCTTACTCCAGACAGCTTCCTGAAGATCCTCGATTTCGGAATCGCGCACATCGGGGAGGAGAAAGACGAAGAATCGCACGATCTCACCACCGAGACGCACAGCACTGTTCTTACCGGCACTTTGGCATATATGTCGCCAGAACAACTTCGCGGCGCTCCACTGGATCCTCGCAGTGACATCTATGCCGCCGGTCTCGTTCTCTATCAGATGTGTGTAGGACGGCCGCCATACAGTGAGACGGGAGCTCTGCTCATTGATGCCATTTTGAATCGGCCTGTACCGTCGCCGGTGAAAGTGAATGGAGAAGTAAGTTCACGGGTCGAGGCTGTGATCCTCAAGGCGTTAGAAAAAGATCCTAAGAAGCGGTATCAATCGGCGCGCGAGATGTTGCGCGACTTGGAAGTGCTTGATGCGGCGGTGGCAGCGCCCTTCGCCAGCCATGCTCTGCAGCTTTTTGGGGTTACGTTATTAATACTCATTTTTGGTCTCATCATCGGTCTGGAACATCGAAGAATTGCCGGCTGGGTAGATCGTCGACTCCACCCCGTGCCCGCCAACAAGTACGTCGCAGTTATGCCCTTTCGCAGCATGAGCAACGACGATCCTGCGTTTGATCAAGGACTCGCAGAGGCAGTTGCCGGCAGATTAAAGGAGATCACCGCTGCCCAGCCAGTGCAAGTCGTGTCGCCTCGGGAACTTCAAGCCGAGCACGTTGTCGATGTGCAGGACGCGCGCAAAAAGCTGGGAGTGAATCTTGGGCTGGAGGGCACGTTAATGCAGGCGTCGGGAAGCACACGAGTCACTCAGACACTCGTCGATGCCGCTACGCGACGCCTGCTTCGGGCTGCAAACTTCGACAGTACCAAAGCGGATGTCTTCACCTTGCAGGATCAACTCGTGGAAAAGGCTGTTCAGATGCTTGAAATTGAAATTCACCAGGGTCTCAGCGAGCACGGGCACGGCACTACGAGCCCCGAAGCATTCCGCCTCTACACGCGCGGTCGCGGCTTCCTACAAAGGCAAACAGACATTGAGGATACGGAAAGGGCGATTGCGCAATTCGCCGAGGCCATCAATATAGATCCTGGCTACGCGGCGGCACATGCATCGCTTGGAATAGCCTATTTGCAGAAATATGGGTTGCTAAAGGATCCCTCACTGATCTCCAGTACGGCTCAGCAATGCGCCAAGGCAACCGCACTCGATGCCAGGCTGGGGCTTGCCTATTTCTGCCTGGGTGACCTGCATCTTACGACCGGCGAGTACGAACAAGCGGCAGCAGACTTGCAGCAGGCGGTGGAGAAGGATTCGGGAGACGATGAAGCGTACGGATTGTTAGCGGTTGCTTACGAGCACCTCAACAAGAATGCGCAGGCAGAGGAGACCTACAAGCGAGCCACACAGGCTCTTCCCCAATACGCTACCGAGTACAAACGTCTCGGACTTTTTTATCGCAACCAGGGCCGTTATCAAGAGGCTACGAGGGCATATCAGCAGGCAATACATCTTGCGCCGGAAGATGTTCGAGCATGGTCAAGCCTTGCTGGAGTGTATTACTTTTCAGGAGAATATGAGAAAGCTGTAGAAGCGACGCAGCATGCTATTTCTGTGCGTCCTTCCTATGAAAGCTATAACAATCTCGGCGCAAGTTACTTCGCATTGCGTCGTTTCCCTGAGGCTATCGAAGCCTTCCGTCAGTCGGCGGCAATGAACGGCCACGACATGCGCGTGTATGGGAACCTGGGCAGAGCCTATTACTACAGCCCGTCCCAGCGCCCGCTTGCGGGTCCCCAATTGATGACCGCTCTGGCCATCGGAGCGGAAGATCTGAAGGTGAATCCCCGAGATGCCGACGCGCACACGCTTTCTGCCCAGTACTGTGCGCTGCTCGGTCGCCGGCATGAAGCTCTGCAACATCTCGACGCTGCGCTCCACGCTCGGCCTACTGACGGTGAAACTCTCTACTTCGCCGCCATCGTACACGCTCAACTCGACGACAAGCAGGAAGCTGTTTCTTGGTTGAAGAAGGCCTTGGAACGCGGCTACTCGCCAGCAGAGATCGCTAGCACCGTGGAGCTCGATTCGCTCAGAGCCATGCCCGAATTTCAACAATTGATGTCGAACCGCGGTATTTAGTAAGACACTCAAGTAATGCCAAATTAGGAAGCTCTTTCCGCGTTCCACAAAAAGCTATACACTCCTTGCGTTCGAAGCCTGAGCGTTGCCCCAAGTGTTCCCTCCAAGTGAGAACAACAAATCAGGCGCTCAAAACTCAAATTGGGAAACATTCAAGGAGGCAAGCCCATGAAGCTCATGATGACTATCATGCTGGCAATCGCTTGCGGAATTGCACTGGCAGCGCAGTCCGGCAACTCAAGCCAAGTAAGCAAGCCGACAAACTCTACTACTCAGGAGAAACCATCCCCTAAGCCACACCGCGGACCCAGGCTCTCGCGCACGCACCCAAACTACTACGATTGCCAATGGCAGTCGGATAGCCAGCCAGGTAAAGTATGCGTCATGAGTATCGAGTGGTTACGCTCGATGCCGGCTTCCGATCGCTATCCCATTTGGCTGGACCACAACGATACAGTGGTTTGGATCAGCACCGCCGGCACGCAGTTTGTTTTGACGCCGTTTGCCGGAGAAGACTGCAAGACACACCAGCGGCAAGATAATAAAGATCCCTTCGACAAAGATTTCAGGAATGACTCTCCATCGACGGTAAAGCTGGCGCGGTTAACCGGCAAAAAAGGCGCTTGCTGGGAACACGTGATCATGGTTGACAAGCGGCCATATCTGAAGGGCCATCGTGGGAGTGGTGATCGTGACAAAGATGAAGGTGGCGCAAGAAAAGAAACTATAGATCCTCATATTTTTTCCGGTTCATAACGGAACCCGTTTTTCAACAGCTACACTGGATGCGATCTGCAGGGTGAGGCGAGGGCGCCGGGCTGAGCTCACCTCCACCGGAAGATCTGCCGCTGAGTTATGAGGTATTACAACTCCAAGCGCCGCCGCTTGGCTCCGCGAACACCAACCGAGGCTGCTGCCAGGGTGTGCGAAACTGGGGAGTCGCACTTCTCGGCCGGGATGGCGAAACTGGCAGACGCAGCGGACTTAAAATCCGCAGGGCCGAAAGGCCTGTGGGGGTTCGATTCCCCCTCCCGGCACCATTCCGAACAGCGGCGCCATTAGGCTGAAGGAACAGCCTCTCACATCCGCTGTTTTCATATCGTACTGCGCAACTCTCGAATTTGTGCCAACCCGCGCCAGCCCTGATTTGAACGACTCTGTCGATCAACTTTTCTGCGTCTTACTGTTTTGGCACTCAATAAGGAGGACAGATGCAGAAGACCATTTCATTCTTGTTTATGTTGCTCGTGTGCGGAGCAATGAGCTTCGCTCAGAGCACTGACAGCAACTCGCAGACCAGCAACTCCAGTTCGAACTCGGCTGACAAGCAATTCATGATGAAAGCAGCGCAGGGCGGTCAAGGCGAAGTCGCCATGGGACAGCTGGCTCAGCAAAAGGGCGGCAGTGATGCCGTGAAACAGCTTGGGCAAACCTTGGTCACCGATCATCAGACAGCTAACACCCAACTGCAGCAGATCGCCAGCCAGGAAGGTGCGCAGCTCCCCAGCGGACCTGACGCAAAAGATCAGGCCATGGCGGACCGCATGCAGAACCTCTCCGGAGACCAGTTCGACCGGATGTTCCTGAACCATGCGGTTACAGATCATCAGAAGGACATCCAGGAGTTTCAGAAGGAAGCCGATTCGGGAAGCGATCCGCAGGTGAAGCAGTTCGCGCAGCAGCAGTTGCCGGTGCTCAAGAAGCACCTGCAAATGGCGCAACAGGCGCAGCAGTCGATTGCTAAGAGTTCGTCGTCCTCACAATAGCAGAGCTAGTCGCATGAAGACGCCCCGCCATCCAGCGGGGCCTTTTTTTTAACAACGCTTACTCGCGTGTATGTCGGACATCAGTTCGCATCTCGGACTTAGCATCGAGAGGTCGCCAAGGATTCCATTGTGGAATCCATCTGGGAACACTGGCACAGAAACTCTCGTATTCCGCGCCAAACGTTCTTCTCAACGTCGGCTCTTCATACACGAGTACAAATAAATGAAAGGTCAACCACAACACTGCCCCATAGCCCAGCAGCCGGACATTGCCAAACATCAGTCCTTGACCGAGAACGATCGCAAGTATGGCAACGTACATTGGATTTCGAACAAAACGATATAGTCCGCTGACCACAAGATGACGAGTTGGAAACACCGGCGCTGGAGTTCCAAGACCTTTAAGCGCGAATCGGGCGAAAGAATCCAGCAACGTTAGGGCACCCACTATGACAAGCACAGCCCCAAAGACTCTTGCCGGAATCCACGCGATGGATAGGTGCTCAAAGCGCCAGCAGCAAATCCAATATGGAACCAGGCCCGCAACTGTAACCGGAGCGAGCACGAAGAAGAGTGCCGAGCCAGCGATTGCAAGCGGTCGTCTCATATTAGATCCCCATCGATTTCGCAATTAGCGTGTGATGGCAAAGATGACTTGCGGACGCATGGCGCCCTTGCGGTCGGGGCGCTCGGTCTTCTTTAGGAATCTGGCGCCAATCTTCTCGAGCGCCTTCTGGGATCGGAGATTGTTCTCTCCTACGACGAACACGACGCGATCCACAAAGTGGAAGGCGTGGTCGAGCATAAGCGACTTCAACTCGCGATTGTACGGTCCGCCCCAGAATTCCCTTTGCAGGAAAGTAAAGCCAATTTCGACTTCACGTTCGCTCGGCTTCAGGTCGTGGTACCTGGAGCTCCCAATGATTCTGCCCGTCTTTCGCTCGATCACCGCGAAAGCGCCTTTAGACTCGATTGCGCCATCGAAGTACCTCTGAAAGATCTCTCGCTTGTAG
Organism: Terriglobales bacterium; assembly: GCA_045808065.1. Lineage (GTDB taxonomy): Bacteria > Acidobacteriota > Terriglobia > Terriglobales > Acidobacteriaceae > Gp1-AA112. The sequence goes on from JBJMGD010000011.1 coordinate 116,818, forward strand.
CGATCGTTTTCGGGATGCTGCTCCCAAATGAGCGGATCGCCGGCGGCTTCAAACAGGGCGTCAAAGTCCTCTGGCGTGAGAGGCCGTATCTCGATGAGGCTTGCTGTCAACGTGGGCTGAAGGTCAAATTCCAAAGAGGCGCCATCCTTTTCTACGTCCCTATCGTACGTCGAGCCTTGAAGGCCGGCCCTAGTCTTCTGTAGGTTTATCAAATTCGCTGTGGAGCATTACAATTCGGCATCGCGTTCTTCACTCCGAGGTTTCGAAATGGCGATTGACGTCCAGGGCATGACGCCTCTGCTTCAGGTGTTCGACATGGCCACATCGCTCAAATTCTATTGCGATGTGCTTGGGTTTGAAATTGTAGCGACCGACAACAACACAGTCGCACCCAACCACAACTGGGTATGGCTGAGGCTAAACGGAGTGGACCTGATGCTAAATACCGCCTACGACTGCGATGAACGGCCGCCGGTCCCGAACAGGGATCGAGTTGCCAGCCACGATGACGCAATCCTGTACTTCGGAGCCGCGGATGTGGATGGCGTGTATGCTCACCTGCTGGCGAAGGGAATCCAAGTGAACGCGCCAAAGATAGCCCACTACGGCATGAAGCAAGTCTATTTTCACGACCCAGACGGCTTTGGTCTCTGCTTTCAATGGCGGGCGGACGGGGAACCCGAGACGCGTTGACGCTCGATTCTTTCACTCGGCGATTTCGACGGTAGAGACAGCAAGAGTTTGCCTCGGCTAGAACACGCGAGTAGTCCATCGCACTGTTCTCATGACCATCGCAGCGTTGCCACAGAATCCGCGGCCAGATCCACACGAGTGGCGAAGTTCCCAAAACGGAGCTCTACCTGCTGCGGTGAAGCAGTGGCATTCGTGAGCACCAGGGCGTAGCTGCCATCTGGATTCATTGCCGCGACATGGTCCACTGCACTTGCATTCTCTGGCGAGCCCAGCGTATTCGACTCCGATGCCACCACCACCGCATTCCGGCGCATATGGCTTGAGTAGTGGGCAAAGGCCCAGTATTGCCCGCTGCGCGTGATCTCGCGCGACTGCGAGTGAACGGTCACAACGCCTCCGCAAGAAAATGGCCCGATATTCGGCTTGCCTTGCTCGTCCAGTGCGACGTTCCATGCGATGATTGCGCGCATCCCGTTGCGGAGAATGCCGGCGAACTTCCGACTCCATGTTGACCAGTCGGTCGCATACTTCGGATCAGTAATATCCGGACCGCCTTCCGTCCAGTACATCTCGGCATCAGGATGCACTTCTGCAACCTTGCGCACCAACTCCGGCGTTCCGAGATATCCGTGCCACGCGATTGCTTTGGTGACGCGGCTGACTTTCTCGTCGTCGAGTTCGCAGATGGCGCGTCCCCAGAGGTTGTAATTGTGATCGATGAGCCAAACCTTGGTTCGTAAGCGGGCCTGCTCGATAGCTGGCCCGAGCATCTCTCCCACGTACTGCACTTCAGCCTCTTGCGGGAAAAGACAAGCAGGCATCCGGCTGTCCTGATCGGTGTCTACTTCGTTCTGCGGAGTAACCGCGTTGATCTCTACGCCCTCGCCTTGATACGCCTGCAGGAACTTGACGATGTAATTCGCATAGGTCTTCATGTCGCTGCGGCGAATGGTACCGCCGAGCATGGAGTTGTTGTCCTTCATCCAGCCGGGCGGGCTCCAGGGTGAGCCGAGCAGGAACAGCTCGGGATTAACTTTCCGCGCCGCACGCAAAGTAGGCAGGATGTATTCGCGGTCATGCGCGATCGAAAACCTGGCCAGCTGCGGATCGCGATCACCTTCGTCATAGCTGAAGACATTACGGGAATAATCGCTGGAGCCGATGCAAGTCCGGCAAGCGCTGAAACCCATGCCCTTCGCTCCAAACAAGTCATTCAGCAAGTCTTCGCGCGAGGATTCAGGTAGCTGGCTGATGATGTAGCAAGCAGCGTCGGTGAGCGCTCCTCCAAATCCCAGAATGGGTTGTGCCTTCTTGGCCGGATCAATGACAACAGTATTGCCTGCAAAAGCGGCTCGTCCTTCAGCCCAACGCAGTGACGGCGCAGACTGATGACGCCGCGCAGCATCGGTAACAAATACTTCGATCTCCGGTCGCGGCGCTGGTGCATGGAAAGATGTTAGGCTCGCCCCGTCGACCTTCCCACCTATCGCGGCAAACGCGGCCGAGACAGCAGTTGTCTTCAGAAACTCCCTGCGGTTCGGCATGGCGGAAAATTGTATAGGACGACGGCAGGGCTGCCTATCGTGATTTGATCTGCACTTCTTCTCGCCTTGTTAAGTTCATTTTTGACTGGCGTCCGGCCTCTCTGTACCATTGCGCCGCCATTGAAGCACGTAGCTTCAAGGACGTCACCCCAGGAGGGACGCATGAAAACAGCAAGCAGACTTACGCTTGGAGCGTTGGCATTGTGCATTTGCCTTGTGCCGCTCGAGCAATTCGCGCAGAACAAGAAGGCAGCAGGTGGAGGCGAGGACCAGATCAAGGCCTACCTTGAGCAGTCTCGACAAGCGGCTTTGAAGGGAGACTCTTCTGTCGCCGAGAAGAATCGCCGACGATTACACGCGAACCACCGCCGACGGTAAGGAGTTAACCAAGACCGACGTAGTGAATGGGCTAAAAAATGGGGACGTAAAGTTCGAATCCATCGATGCCAGCGACATAAAGGTCCGAATGTACGGAAACGCGGCGGTTGCTACATACACCGTGCAAGTAAAGGGTACAAACAAAGGTCAAGACGCGAGTGGCAACTACCGTCTCACTCGCGTTTTCGTGAAGCGCAGCGGTAAATGGCAGGAAGTTGCATTCGCTCAGACCCGCGTTTCCTAATTCCAGACACAGGGAACATAGGACAACAACAGCCTGATCGGCGCATTCCTGTAAACCGTGCGGGCCGATCAGGTTGTTGCTTTCTTCCGGATTTGGCCAGCATCTGATTGCTTCAGCTGGCCGGCGATTTGGACGAGAGCAACGGGGCATTGCTCAGTCCGGACGCTCAGATTTGCATGATGGTGTTCAGTTCCGCCGTTGTCACGCAGCGATCAAGGAAACCAAACTCGCCTTTGTCTGTGACCTCCGATACGGCATCGAGCAGACCTGTCATCGCCGCTCGATACAGCGAGGTTGCAAGGCTGATGCGCTTCACGCCGGCCCTGGCCAGTTCAGCGACGGAAAAGGATTTTCCTTTTATTCCCACCATGAAGTTGACCGGCTTTGACATCGCTGCACACACCCCTGCCACTGCGGCAAGGTCGGGCAGACCGGGAGCAAATAGCACATCGGCTCCGGCGTCCTCGAAAGCGTGAAGACGACTAACGGTTTGCTCGAGGCTCGAGCCCGCATAGAGCAAGTTGTGCGCACGCGCAGTCAGGACAAAAGGGAAGGGGAGTGCACGTGCTGCCTCTGCGGCTGCGGCAATCCGCTCGACCGCCAAAGCAGTCTGGTAAAGCGGACGATCTTCGTTGCCAGTCGTATCCTCGATCGTGCATCCCACCAATCCCGCCTGAGCCGCCAGCCGGACGGTTTCCGCAACGACTTCCGGCCTATCGCCAAACCCGTTCTCCAGATCGGCAGAAACGGGTAAGTCGGTGGCATCGACGATCAAGCGCGAGTGCGCCAGCGCCTGTTCTCGTGTCAGCTCTCGATCTCTGCGACCCATCGCCGACGCAGAAGCAGCGCTCGACGTAGCCAGGGCCTCAAAGCCGAGGCCGGCAAGTATGCGGGCAGAGCCGACGTCCCACGGATTCGGGATGATGAACGGGCGGGGACCGGTGTGAAGCGCCTGGAAATGAGCTGCCTTTTGTTCCTGTGTGACCCTCATGCGACTTACCTCGCGATCAGATCTGCCTTGAAACACAAGATCTGAAGACAAACGTCTATTGTCGCTGAGACTTTGATACAGCCCGCTTGGTGGGCGCTGATTGTAGGGACGAGGTAACGTCGCTGGTCTTCGATGATGAGTACAAATCCGAATAGGTCAGCTGCAAGCGTTCGTGCCGCATTGAAGCTTGAACCAATCGAAATCCAGACTCATGGTTTGTGCGCTCGACTTCACTTTTTGCAACACGGATTCGATGTGCGAAATTGTTGCCTTGTTTTGCGAGAACCTGACGCGGTCGTCGTTCAGATGGCGTAATGCGGCATTCTGCGCTTCTTGATACTGGCGGTAATCGCCGGGCTTTAGGTCCTGATAGCCAGAAGATTTGTTGTAATCGTCATGTGCGAAAGTGAGCCGACGATTTTCGTCAGTTGCGTTTGTCAGGCGTTCAACGTTGCGATCGTACCAATCGTGCATCACCTGTTCGGTCTCTGCCTGGGTATGGGCTTTGCGATAGTCGGTAATCGCCTGCAGGATGTCGGTCGTGTTGTCGGAGTTACCATCCCAAATGTTGGGAAGTAAGGGCTTTTGTACTGCGCTCGAATCGTCATCTAGAACGATGCGGGCGTGACCTGTCTTCTTCGCCTTTGCGGATGCGGCCATTTCCGCCAGAGACTGGCCTGAATTTGCTGCCTGAGCCCACATGGATGCAGGAGCAGCGCCGATTGATAAGAGAAGCAGGACTGCGCTACACCCGGTTGGTCGCATGGTTGGCGTCAGCTTATGCCAGGACTCGCCCTCCAACATCATCACCAAAGTAACGTCAACTTGCTCTTATTCACCTCATTCCCAATGCGGGACGAATCAGGGCGATCATAACTGTTAGGTGGGGTAAGTCTTAAGTCTGTAACAAAAGTGTGACAAATCTGCGACTTTGTCGTCGCCAGGCCCCGGAGATTCAAGCCAGCATTGAGAAGTTACGCCGCTAATCTTCAACGCAATCCTCCGTCTAAGAGTCACAGGGATCGCCGTTGAGGCAATCGATGTAGGACGTATCCAAATAGATACGCATAAAATAATGATCCTTCAACCTGGCATGCAGTCATCGCAAATCATGAAAATGAGACGAGCGGCTTGCGCAACCTTTGTGGTGTGTGCCGCCGCGCTCGTCATGGCGCAGAACACTCCCTCAACAGAATCGGTCCCGCACACATTGCCGGAGGCGAGGGGCGCTAGCCTGTCGTTGCCATCTTCCCCGGGATTAGTCACCGAGGACCAGATGAAAGATCTCATCCACAGAATGGTCGCCAACGACCTCGAGAATGACAAAAAGCAGCGTGACTACACCTACATCGAGCGCGATGTTGAGAACAGTCTTGATGGCAAGGGCGAGATCAAATCAACGGAGACGAAAACTTACGAGGTTCTGCAGGTGTACGGCGAGCAGGTGCAACGGCTGATCGAGAAAGACGACAAGCCGATCTCAGCGAAGGAGGCCGCTAAGGAAGAAGAGAAGATACAGAAAGTCATCAACAAACGCAGGAATGAATCGGACAAAGACCGCTGGAAGCGTGCGGAAAGGGAAGAGAAAGACCACGAAGAAGGGCGGCAGTTTGAACGCGAAATCGCCGACGCCTACAACTTCACGCTGCTAGGCACTGAACTCGTGGGAGGCCGCGAGACTTGGGCGATCACGGCCGAGCCGCGTCCAGGTTTTGTTCCGCATATGAAGTACGCGAACTTTCTTCCCAAATTTCATGGCCGCCTATGGATCGACAAGGCCGACGTGCAAATGGCGAAAATGGATGTCGAGTGCCTCGATACGGTCTCCTGGGGATTGTTTCTGGCGCGCTTCCACCGCGGTTCGCATGTCACGGTCGAGCAAACCCGCGTGAACGATGAGGTTTGGCTGCCCCGCCAGGTCGAGTTCAAAATCGACCTGCGCCTCGCCCTGCTAAAGAACTTCAAAATGGACACTGAGCAAACCTTCCACGACTACAAAAAATTCCGCACTGACGCGAAGATTGTAGGCATCGGCGAAGTTCAACAAGAAAAGTAAGGCGCGTCGTTCCGCTCCGGCCTGGAAGCGTGCAAGCGTGATTGGCATCATTTCGGTCTAGAGTGTTGTGTGTTGGAGGACGAGGTTTGGTTCAGCGAGATTTATTCCGACGGTTGGTTCGGTGAGGCCTCTCGCAATTCCCGGAACCCTGACCTTGCCATGCTCATCTAACTGCGCCGGGAGGAAACGAAGATGCATCACGTGCGCCAAGGGGACCTGCCGTTCGTCGGAAGTTCGCATGAGTTTATCGGAGCTGAGCAGGGCGATACCGGTGTTTCGGTTTTCCTGTTTCATGGGAAGCCCGGTTCGGGACCGGGTCCGCATCGTCATCCTTACGACGAGATCCAATTCGTCCGTGAAGGCCGCGGAGTGTGGACGGTCAACGGCAAAACCTTCGAGGGTGGCGCCGGGGACATCTTCATCATCAAGGCCGGCGAGATCCACAGCTTCAAGACCGTTGGCGATTCGCCGCTAGTACAAGTGGATCTTCATCTCAGTCCGCGCTTCATCCAAGAGAACCTATAGTCACTCTCATCAGGAAATCCGCGGGAGCCAAGCTTTTGATCGAGGTTCGGAGCACTTGCGGTAAGCCTGATCGTCCGACTCGGTCACTGTGCATTCGGCACTGGTGGGTTCTGCCCGCTGGCGGGCTTCTTCAGGATATCTCGAACAGAATCGATAAAATCGTCCGGCTGTTCTGACGCATGGGCAAAGACGTTCTGCTCGACGAGTTCGGGGTCGGCGCGGTGGTGCAGTTCCAAAATGGGGATATTGCAATGTGCCTTCGCCGCTGCCCAGACTCGCCGCTTATCGGCAGGGGACAGAGAGTAACCGAGCATGATGAGCCGCACGCCGGCCATCCTGCAGGCCTCTTCTATGCTGCTATCGTCAGTGGCCGCGATCACCGCGAAGCCCGCATGCTCGAGGATGCTCTTACGAACGTCCGCAAGCCTCGGGTCACGGGACACCACCACGATCCTGTTTCGCTCCTGATCCGGCATGGTTTGTGTTCGTTGCTTGTGTCCTATAAATGGGATGCACAAATGCTTTGTTCCTTTGGGCCGGTTGTGTGTGTCAAAAGGTCTGCCAGCGCACAGATCCTTCTCCAAAATGCACCACCAATTGGGCGGTCGTTGTATGCAGCTGATGTGACTTGTTAGCGGCGGAAAAGCTGCTGAAATCCAACTCCGAAGAGCTCCAGAAGACCCGGAATCAGTCTTTTTTGACCTCAAATTCGTGCACTTGAAGCCTTGAAAGCGTCACTAAAGCTTCGTTTGCGAGCCTGAGTTCATGCCTTTGAGGAGCCGCGTCAGCACTTATTCAGGCGCTAGGGAGCGTAAACAGCGGTCATCTGCACAGCAGAAGTGGCCCGAGACCGTACACACGACGGTATTTAAGCTGCCGACAAAGTCTCCCCAGCCGGAGCCGTAGCGGTCTCATCGCCGACAGCGGGTGTGAGCAACGGCCAGCCGCGGCGCAGCACATAATCGAGCCAGGCGCCTGCCATCTGCGACGTCAGCACCGCCGCTAACACAAGCGTGGTGTAGAACTTGGCGCTGATAATGCCTGAGTCAAATGCCACACTGGCCAACACGATACCGGGTCCGCCACGCGCGTTAGTGGTGATTGCCAGGTTGATGAGATCCAATCCGCGGAAGCCTGCAAAGCGTCCTGCCAGCGATACGGAAAACATCTTGACTGCGCAACTACCGAGGATGAAAGCCGCCATCATCCAGAGCGAGAGCCCGTGAATCAGGTCGAGCTTTAACCCCACAATTGCGAAGTACGCAGGAATGAAGAACGCGAATGACACCTTCCCGATCGCATCCAGTGCTTCGGAAAACAGCCTTCGCTTCTTATGTACGACTGCGAAGCCGGCGAGGAATGCGGCAAATACCACGCTGACATCGAGTGCTCCGGCGACGACGCAATATCCCAGAAGAACTGCGATCGCATACGCCACAGGCGAGTGCTTCGCAAACACGTTGAAGCGTGACTTGTTGATCCGCTTTACCAGGCGGGGAACGATGGTCAGTCCAAGCACAAAGAACGCGATCGTAGTGACGAGGTGATAAGACATCGCGCGCGGATTCAGCACGGTTTTCCCAGCCAGTGCCGTGGCCACCGCGAGCGCGAGCCATAGAACGATGTCCTCCAGGACCGCGACTCCGAGAACTAGTCGCGCGAAGCGGGTGTGGAGGATCTTGAGGTCGGCAAAAATCTTCGCAACTACCGGAACGGAAGTGACTGCGACTCCAACCGCGAGAATGATCATCAGAGAGACGCGGTTGCCGTTCGGGCCTGCCAGCGACGGATGAATCAGCCAGGGACCAAGGACCAGTCCGAGTACAAACGGTATACCGGTGCCCACGATGGTCAGCCATCCCACTTCGCGGCGCTCTTCGCGCGTGAATAGCTGGCGCGTTTCCGCCCCGGACAGGAACATCAGCAGCAATAAACCGAGCCAGTAAACGAAATTCAGAATGTTCGCCTGGTGTTTGGTAGCCTCCATCAGCCCTGCAGCGAAAGGTAATCGGCCAATTAGAGCCGGGCCGAGTAAGATGCCGGCGAGAATTTCGGCCACCACCTTGGGCTGCCGCAGCTTGACGAAGAAGTAACCGAGCAACTGCGCGAAACCGACAAGAAGCAGAAGTACGAAGAGAATCGAAGTGAGATCGGAGTTCGACACTTTATGTTCCAGCAGCTTAGGATGCGATCCGCCGGGAATTGTTTGTCAGGCAGGGAAGCACAAAGCCTCTCCCGGCCTAATGTTGTTGGCTCAATGTAGGCGATCAATTGCGCCAATCAGCAGGTGAGCTGGCGCGTCTTGTCGCTCAATTCAGAGGTGGGCGCAGCTTGTCGCACTTAACCCTAGGTTGGCAGGCGGACAATAGTTGGAGTGCCCGATCAAGCGAAACCCCATGACAATCTGCTGCTCGCCGCCATACCAACCGAAGAGCGCAACCGCCTGCGCCCGTTCCTGGAACTAATCGACTTAGAGCTTGGCAAGAACCTCATCGACCCCGATCAGGAGATACTCAACGTCTATTTCCCCGTTGACATGATCTCTTCCACCCTCCAGGAGTTGAGCGATGGATCGAGTGTAGAAACGGGATTGATGGGCGTTGAAGGGATGATTGGGATCCAGGGATGGCTCATGCAGCGCACCACCCCCACGCGTACGATGGTCCAGGTTCCAGGAAGAGCGTTTCGCATGAGCATGGATGTGTTTAGGCGCGAGGTAATGGACAAGGATTCGCCCCTGAATCCCTTGATTGCGTCGTATATCCACGCGTTTCTGAACATGACGGGACAAACCGCCGCCTGCAACCGCTTGCATGAGCTGGAGAGTCGGCTGGCGCGTTGGCTGTGCCTGGTATATGACCGCATGCTGCGCGACGAATTCCCCATGCGTCAGGAGTTCCTGGCCATGATGTTAGGCGTTCATCGCCCGGCAGTGACGATTGCGGCAAACGGCCTGCAAGATGCCGGACTAATCAGTTATCGCCGAGGGCAGATGCGCATTGCTGACATTGACCGCTTGAGGAAGAGGTCTTGCGAGTGCTACGCGATCATCGAGGCGCAATTCGACAAGATGTTCGGCAGCGATTGGCGCCAAGGTGGACGCGCTCGCGGCATGCCGCCGGAGACAAGGCGGGGATCATCCCAGCCAAGCGCATAACGTGAGTTGACGTGTGCGTTCTTTGCACTTCCTAACCTTCGAAGCCGCCGCCAAAAAGTTTGAGATCGGACCTTTCGAAGTCAGTCCGCACTCCGCACTCTGGGCAGGCAAGAGTGCGGCACTCTGAAGCACGGAACAGGTCGATGATCGGAACGCCTGCCGGCGTGTCAGAGAGTCGGTGTTGGTAGCCGCAAGATGGGCATTCAAATCCGCAATGGTTGAGATTTCTCAGAAGGCCGACTTGAGGCTTCAAATAGTGCACGCGAGTTTGGGAGTGGTTCATCATTACGCCGTACCACTACTCTAGGTCGGCGGCATTCGAGTGTCGGTACTGCCGCGTACCGATGGCCGACTCAGGCGTACGGAATAAACTGTGTAGTCCCAATTTTCTTATGTTCGGTACTGTACAGACGCTCATGAAGGCAAGTCCTACGTGCATTCGCACCCCCAAAAGGCAATCAGCTTTCAGAAATGCAACGAATCGCAAACGTTCAGGCGACAGATGAGGTCTGACGCATATGGATAGGAATTCTTGAGCTTTGCACGCGTTTTCGACTTCAAAAACTAACAGTTGTCACGTTCTCAGGGTATTATGGCTGCCCCAAGTTCTCAGGACATTCTGTGATTTAGCTCAGACGGCAGATCCTTCGCTTCGGGGTGGAGCATTGCTTGATCACCAAACTCGATATTGAGAATTTCAAAGCTTTTGGGGAGCGCGTTAGTTTCCATCTGCGCCCATTAACCGTTCTCATTGGCGCAAATGGGAGCGGAAAGAGCTCAGCCTTGGAGTCCATCGGGTTGCTTTCGCAGAGCGTTCCGACAGCCGAACAAGCACCACAATTCAAGTGGAAAGACCGCATGGTCGATTTTGGAACTTCAGGGGCATCTGCATTCCACAAACCCGACCACGATCTGCATCTGTCTCTCGCATTCGAAATCGAAGCCGGCGAATACTTTCGCAATTGGCTGCGCAAACAGAATTACGACGCCGATATCAACCCCCAGAGTCTTGGCTACTCGGTTGGCCATCGCCGCGGTACCGCCGAATGGAAGCACGAGTTGACGGTGGACGGCGAATTGACGCTCACGAATGCGACCATGGCTCTGAGCCGAGGCGTGATCAAAAAAGGCCACGGCTCGCTGCTCGAGTGGCACTCGCGAAGGTCTCTGGAACGCGTATTCACTCCTGCTGCCAGCGGCAGTGCTGTGCTCGATCCGAAGCTGTTCATGGCTATCAAGGCGCTTGGCGGTAACGAAGTTGACGCAGCTGCGCAGGAATCGTTCGTCACGTTCGGTCTCTTCATGTCGTACATGGGTGCTTACCTGAAACATCGTGTCTTCATGCTGGGTCCAGGCCGCATACCGAGCAGGGAAGTCCCGCAGGCCGATGCCGGTCCACTGAGTGTCGGAAGGCGCGGCGAGCGCACCATCACCGTGCTCTCGGTGATGTTCGCGAATCCCAGGCACCTCGCGCAAGCTCGCAAAATTCAAGAATGGGCAGAAGTTTTCGGATTGGGATCGCTAACCAGCGGCTGGGTCAGAGAAGAATTGCTGCACGCTGGATATTTGGATTCCACCTTTGACACACCCCTCGGATTCGAGTCCGTCGGATGCGGAGCCCAACAGATTCTGCCCGTTATCACACAGATATTCTCCGCGCCCAAAAACAGCGTCATCCTGATCGAAGAGCCAGAAGTAAGCCTCCACCCGGACGCGCAGGCAGATCTCGCCAAAATGTTGGCCGAGGCAGTCAACTACGGACACCGATTGGTCCTCACTACACACAGTCAGGCGCTGATCGCCGCGCTATGCAAGGCGGGAGAAGCAAACCTCATTCGCCGCGAAGACTTGGCGATTTATCGATTGAGCAAATCGGTTTCAGGCGCAAGACCAGAGGTAGTGACGGTTGAACATGACTGGTCAATTGCGAACCCGCCGGCCCGAGTCACTCAAATCGATTCTGTCGACTCGAAGAACCGGGTGCGAAGGGTGCACGCTTAGGTTTTGCGATCTCACACCAACTGCTGCTCCGGTTTTGATTGCTGACGTCGGAAGCGCCTTTCATCCAAGACCCAAGTGATGGACTGGTCCGCAGCTATGCGCGTCGCAAGCGTCTTGGAGAACCCATTAGCCGCGCTGGGAATGTAACGATCGCCCACACCAGTTTCAAGACGCCTTCAACTGCGATGCCGACCGCACGAAACGGCAGAAGCAACAACCAGACAATGGGATACAACAGCAGGGCTAGCAGAGCGATCGGCCAGCAGAGCACAAAAAGCAGGCACCACATGATGAACGTCAGCAAGGTGGAATCCTCTGAAGGACCATACGACGCAGAAGCCGGTCAAGTTCCTGAAGCCTTAAGGCGCGCATCACATCTTGCCCCCTTCGGCGGACCCCACCAAGTTCACAGAATACCCGTTATCGGACGTTGGCTGTATGGCCTCTGGATATGCCCGTTCGATCGCCCGCGCTCTTGAGCACCACCCTTGGCTGGAAAAGAGTCCCAGCTATCCGGGTCGCAACCGCTATGAGCTCATCCTGGCCGAAGAATACCTTCACCTGATTCACTCCAGTGAACTCCGGCAAATTGACCGGCCGACCGTTAGCAATTAGCCCGACCGTCTGCTCATTTACTGTCACTGACGGCAAATGCGGCAGAATGCGCCTTGGATGCAGCGAAGCTTCCTGGACCACTTGCTCGAAGTCGTGACCCTGTCGATCCTTGATGTCTGTGAGTCGCTCTAAGGTCGTCGCCTGCGCCAGTGTGAATTCACCCGATGCTGTCCGGCGCAGCTCTGCAACATGTGCGCCAATGCCGAGCTTTTGGCCGAGATCGTGCGCCAAAGAGCGAATGTAGGTGCCGGCGCCCACCTCAGCGATAAAGCTGGCTCGATCGTTTTCGAGTTGCTGAATCTCAAATCGATGCACGTTGACCAGCACGCGCTTAAGTTGGACCTCATGCTTCTTCCGTGCCAACTTGTAGGCTGGCACTCCGGCGATCTTCTTGGCGGAGAATTTGGGCGGCCGCTGCTCAATTTCGCCCACAAATTCGCATGCTGCTCGACGTATCCCTTCAAGTGACACTTTAAGTGTCTGGGAGCACTCAGTGGCTTCTCCGTCCGCATCGTACGTATCCGTGGCGAACCCAAAGCGGATTACTCCTTCGTAGGTCTTGTTCGCCGCGTTAAAGAATTGCGCCAGGCGTGTATATCGCCCCGTAAGGAGCGGCAGAACCCCGGTGGCGGAGGGATCAAGGGTGCCTAAGTGACCTACGGAACGTTCTCCCAGCAGACGGCGCACGCGCGCAACTACGTCATGCGACGTGATTCCAGCCGGTTTGTCGATTACGAGAACGGCGTCCATGGAGGTTTGTTATCGTGGTTCTCTTAGCAGACTTGCCACGGGCGACGCGTCAGCCACAGCACGATAGCTCTTCATGATACCCATTCGCGACGACACGCCGAGGTACACGACGCCGTACGTCAACTACCTTCTCATTGCTCTGAACACACTAGTCTTCCTGTTTGAAGTGTCACTCAATGCTGAGACGCGACAAGTGTTCGTTTATCAATTCGGAGTGGAGCCAGTTCGGGTGCTTAGCGCGTTGGGGCTTGCGCACGTATATGCTCCACACCCTTCGATCATGCCGCTGCTGACGTCGATGTTCCTGCATGCGTCCTGGCTGCACTTGATCGGAAATATGTGGGCTCTTTGGATCTTCGGCGACAACATCGAAGACTATCTGGGCCATTTTTCCTATTTAATTTTTTACCTGGTCAGCGGTTTAGCCGCCTCGCTGCTGCACGTCGTGATAAACGCTAATTCCACAGTTCCCAGTGTGGGCGCAAGCGGTGCCATCGCCGGAGTGATGGGCGCATATTTTCTCCTGTTCCCTTCTGCGCGTGTGCTCACTTTGGTTCCGTTAATCATCTTTTTCACTTTTATATGGCTGCCGGCATGGATCGTGCTTGGTTATTGGTTTGTCCTGCAGTTCCTGAGTGGCGCAGCGACGTCTATTGCCTATTCAAGTCGGACCGGAGGCGGCGGAGGCATAGCCTTTTGGGCTCACGTCGGTGGATTTGCGGCTGGTTTGATCATGATCAAGCTGCTACCACAACGTTTGCGGCAACGTTCCAGGTACACCTACTGAAGACGTTGTTGAGTTGCCTACAGGGTACCTGCTGCCGGTCCCATGCGGATCTCGTCGATTGACGTGTTCTGCGGCATGGCAAGCGCGAGAACTACGGCGCGGGCGACATCCGGGGACGACATCATCTTGTCGCGTGGAGCCTCCGGCCAGAACTGCTGCCAGATGTCCGTATCCACTGCTCCCGGTATGAGCGCAAGGACGCGAATTCCCTGCCCGCGCAACTCCTCACGGATGGTATTAGTCAGGGCCAACGCGCCAGCCTTTGATGCGCTGTACGCGGACATCCCAGCAAATGGCTGATGTGCTGCGACGGAAAGATTGTTGACGATTACGCCGCCGGCCTTCATGAGCGGGATCGCCGAGTGGCAGCAGAGGAATGTTCCGATAAGGTTCACGTTGATCACGCGACGGAATTCTTCAGTGGAGAGTTGATCGACGTTGGCCAATGCGTGTGCTGCTCCAGCATTGTTTACGAGGAAGTCGAGCGTACCGAAGCGCTCGCCCACGGCCTGAAAGAAATCGCGAACCTGATCGGCGTTGGAGATGTCGCAGCACTTTGCGGATAGCGAAAAGCCTTCGCTCTTTAGCTGTGCGACCGCGCTCTCGAGCACCAGCGGATCACGTCCTCCGATGACTACTCTGCAGCCATTCGCCGCCAACTCGCGGGCGATTCCCAATCCGATACCAGGGCTTCCGCCGGTTACGACGGCCGTCTTGCCCGCCAGCTCTTTATTCATGCAATGGACACTAAATCAAAGACGTATTCACCACGAAGGCACGGAGGACACGGAGAAAATTCAGGATAGAAATCAGTACGTCATCTCTCGTGATCGATCGTTAGCGAGCGAAGTTTCCATTGATGCAGAACGCATGCTCCGTGCTCTCCGTGTCTCCGTGGTGAATAGATTTTAGAAGCCGTTTGGTTTCCCGGAGCGGATGAGCGATAGAAACTCCTCCCGGGTCTGCTGCTCCTCGCGGAAGGCTCCGAGCATCGATGAAGTCACAGTAGCCGAATGCTGCTTTTCGACTCCGCGCATCATCATGCAAAGGTGTCGAGCTTCAATCACAACTCCAACACCCAGAGGTTCGATGGCTTGCTGGACCGCGTCCGCAATCTGTTTGGTGAGCCGCTCTTGCACCTGGAGCCGTCGCGCGAAAGTGTCAACGAGGCGTGGGATCTTGCTCAATCCGATGACTTTGCCCTTCGGTAGATAGGCGACATGGACCTTGCCGAAGAATGGAAGCATGTGATGTTCGCACAGACTGAACATCTCGATGTCTTTGACGATTACCATTTCATCGTAATCGACTTCGAACAGAGCACCGTGTAGAAGTTGAGCCGGATCCTCCTGATATCCACGGGTCAGGAATTGGATTGCTTTCGCCATGCGCTCTGGCGTCCGCTTCAGGCCGTCGCGCTCGGGATCCTCACCGATGTTCTCGATAACCTCCAGATACGCTTTCTCCAGAGCCGCTTCAGTCTTATCCACTTCTGGCCTCAAAGGTTTTGGCATCGACATCACACGTTTTGCTGCTGCGCCTTTCACTCGATCTCCCTTCATACCTGCGCTGTTGGGGAACTACCGCTGTCCCAGTTCGCGTCCTCCCGCGTACTCGAAGGAATTCAGCATGGTCTCTTCGATTCGCACTGTCTCTACGGTTGCGAGTTGAAACTCGTTACGAAACAGATGAAACAGCTCGCGGGAAAGATTCTCAGTTGTGGGCACCACATTTCGGAATGCGTCCAGCTCGTTGAGATTGCTGAATTCAAACCGGGGCATCACAACACGCTGAACGAAACCGTCGAGGTCGGCGAGGTTGCAAACCATTCCGGTTTCCGGATCAGGATGCCCACTTACCGTGACCTCTACTTTGTAATTGTGTCCATGGCCATGCGGGTTGTTGCATTTGCCGTAAAGCTCCAGGTTTCGTTCGGCGCTGAACTGGGGCGAGTGGAGCCGGTGCGAAGCCGAAAACTTATACCGCCGTGTGAGATGGGCCTTCATGCTTCCCCATATACGTCTACGAAGAGATCGTCGGTTTCATAAACGCGAACGCGATGAAGCTTTGCACCATTAAACTTTCCAGCCAGGCGATTCCAAATTGCTATTGCCAGGTTTTCCGTAGTGGGAATTTTGTCGCGAAATTCCGGCACTTCTTTGTTCAGGTGACGATGGTCAAGTCCGTCAATCACCTCGCGATTCATGATGTCCTTGAGCTGCTTCAGGTCCATCACGAAGCCCGAGCGATCGTCCACATTGCCGGCAACCGTCACTTCGAGGGTGTAATTATGCCCGTGCCCGTGAGGGTTATTGCATTTACCGAAGATGCGTTGGTTCTCTTCGCCAGAAAGTTTTGGATTGTGGTAAAAGTGCGAGGCCGCAAACTCAGCCTTTCGCGTCAGATACACCATGCTTGTGCCTTGAGTTCGTGTCGAATAGCTTTATTATACGTAGCTGTGAGCAGTACTCCCTTATCCATCAGAGTCGCCAGAGTCGTCTTCGTTGCAGTTTTTCTTGCGTTGTGCGGCTGTGACCGCGGTGCCCGGCCCGAATTGGTCGGCCGTTCGGCGCCCGACTTTACCGTCTCCGACTCGTCGCGAACCGTTTCTCTCCATGACTACAAAGGCAAAGTGGTCGTACTCAATTTCTGGGCAAGTTGGTGCGCTCCTTGCATCGAGGAGCTGCCCTCACTGATTGAGATGCAGCACGATTTGGGAAACAAAGTGACGGTGCTGGCAGTGGCCACTGATAACGATCCCGAGGCCTACAAACGATTCATTCGTGATAACAAAGTAGACTTGATCACCGTGAACGATCGGGCGCAGAAGAGTAGCGACCGATACGGCACCTGGGGCTGGCCGGAGACATACATCATCGATCGCAAGGGAGTTGTTCGCCGCAAATTCATCGGACCGGTGGAATGGACGAACCCGACGATTGTCTCGTACTTGGAAAAGCTGCGGACGGAATCGTGAAAAGCCTTTGAACCACGGAGGCAGGGAGACACGGAGAACAGCCTGGAAGAATTGTGGGGCGCGTTTCTTCTCCCCGACATGTTGAATCCACTCTTCTCGCCCCCAGGTTGGATCCACTCTGATTCGTTCGTTCCTGCCCTGCCTTTCTCCGTGACTCCGTGCCTCAGTGGCGAACCTGGTCGTTACAGTTTCAAGTTCCGCAATCGCAGCGAATTGCTGATTACCGAAACAGAACTCAAGCTCATGGCTGCTGCTGCAAAGACCGGATTCAACGTCATGTGGAAGATGGGATACAGGGCCCCCGCTGCAAGCGGAATTCCAGCCGCGTTGTACACAAAGGCGAAGAACAAGTTCTGCCGGATGTTGCGCATTACGCCTTTGCTTAATCGACGCGCACGCATGATGCCTCGCAGATCGCCTTTGAGCAGCGCCATGTCTCCACTCTCGAGCGCAACGTCGGTGCCAGATCCCATCGCGATACCCACATCGGCTTGGGCCAATGCGGGAGCATCGTTCACTCCGTCACCGGCCATCGCCACGCGTTTGCCAGCGGCTTGAAGTTCCTGAATCATCTGCGCCTTGCGGACGGGTAAGACTGCGGCTTCTACCTGCTTAATGCCGAGTTGCCGAGCCACGGCCAGGGCAGTAACGCTGTTGTCTCCTGTCGCCATTACTACATCGATCCCATCTACCCGGAGTTGTCTAAGCGCTTCCGCACTTGACCCCCGAATTGGGTCTGCCACAGCGATCACTGCTGCGAGCGTGTTGTCGAACGCGGCAAATAGCACGGTTTTTGCCTCGCCGCGTAGAGCCTCTGTCTGATGTTGTGCAGCGCCTATATCGGCGACTACATCCCGCATCTGCTCTGCATTTCCGACGCTAACGCGGTGGGCCGTTTCCTTGCTGGTCACCTGCGCAGCAATTCCCTTTCCTGGCATCGATTCAAAGTCTGTAACCGGCAGCAGAGTCAATCCGCGGCGTTGCGCCATACGAACAATGGAGCTGGCGATGGGATGCTCGCTATGAGACTCAACGCTCGCAATCGACTGAAGCACCTGTTCCTCGGTGAAGCCGTTGAAAGTTTTTACGTCCGTGACTTCCGGCTTCCCTTCCGTCAATGTCCCCGTTTTGTCGATCACGAGCGTATTGATCTTCTCCATGGATTCGAGGGCGCGAGCGTCGCGCACCAGGACACCATGGCGGGCGCCCTGTCCGGTGCCGACCATGATGGCCATCGGAGTTGCCAGTCCCAGGGCGCAGGGGCACGCGATGATCAACACGGCCACTGCGCTTACCATCGCATGCGCGAGACGCGGCTCAGGGCCGAAGAAAAACCAGCCAAGGAATGCAGCAATTGCGCAGGAGATCACGACGGGCACAAAAATCGCAGCAACGCGATCGGCGAGTCGCTGGATAGGCGCACGGCTGCGTTGCGCTGTAGCCACCATGGCGACGATTTGCGCGAGCAGAGTTTCGCTGCCAACGCGTTCAGCCGCCATGAGGAACGAGCCCGTTCCGTTCAGGGTTCCTGCAATCAGTTTGTCGCCCGCTTCCTTGAGAACTGGCAGGGATTCACCCGTGACCATTGACTCATCAACACTGCTCTTCCCTTCCTCCACTCGACCATCCACGGGAATCTTTTCGCCCGGGCGGATGCGCAAACGATCGCCGATAACGATCTGTTCTACGGGAACGTCGCCTTCGCCGCCATCGCTTCCGACTCGCCGTGCCGTCTTGGGAGTCAGGTCGAGTAATGCGCGAATAGCACTGCTGGTCTGCTTGCGGGCCTGTAGTTCCATGACTTGACCAAGCAGGACCAGGACGACGATTGCGGCACTGACTTCGAAGTAAATGTCAGGGTGTCCCGCGCCTTTTGCGGACTGGGGTAAAACATTCGGCGGTAGCAGAATGACAACCAGGCTATACAGAAAGGCGACGCCGGTGCCCATCGCGATCAACGTGAACATGTTGAGGTTGCGTGTGCGCAGCGAGTTCCATCCGCGTTGAAAGAACGGAGCGCCTCCCCAAAGCACTACAGGTGCAGCCAACGCCAGTTGGAGCCACGCTGATGCACGCGAAATGTCAAATTCGTGCAGCCATCCTCCTGCCATCATGCCTCCCATGGTGATGGCGAGCAGCGGAACAGTAAGCGCAACTCCGATCCAGAAACGGAGGCGCATGCTTTTTAATTCGTGATCATCTTCTTCTGGAGCTCCAGCTGACGTGAGCCGAGGTTCCAGCGCCATGCCGCACTTTGGGCATGCTCCCGGATGGTCCGACACAACTTCGGGATGCATGGGGCAGAAGTATTCAGTCGTCGTGCCGGTGAGAAGGTCGGGTTCCAACGCCATTCCGCATTTGGGACACGACTCAGGCTTGCTTGAGGTCACTTCTGGATCCATCGGGCAGAAATATTTGGCTGTGGGCTGGTTCGCGACGCTTTTTGCAGCTGGCTGCGCCCGCATTTCCGCAGACGATTTGGGCGGCCTTTGCCCTAACTGCACCAGGCCAATGCCCTTCGAGGGAGACAAATAGGAATCGGGATTGGCGGCAAACTTCTGCGCACAGTGATTGCAGCAGAATAAATACCGCTTACCTCGATGGTCGCGGGTTGCCGCCGCATGCGCTGGATCGACGTTCATGCCGCAGACAGGATCCACGACCGCGCTTTGCTCTCTGTCGCTCATGACTGCATGCTCACCGAGAATGCCTGTAGAACAGCTCGGTCAACTGTTCGTAAGTACGGTGCGCCTTTCGATCATCACCTGACCGCAGCGCTTCCATCGCGCAGTGTTGAAGATGACTGCGCAAGAGCAGGCGTTCGATAGAACGCAAAGATGCGTGCACAGCGGACATCTGCTCGAGGATGTCCGGACAATATCGTTCGTCCTCGACCATTTTCTGCAAGCCGCGAACCTGTCCTTCGACCCGACGCAGCCTCACCTGAAGGTCCTTCTTCGCAGCCGAATCGAGGGCGATTGCATGCGCGGATTCTCTAGCCAGCCGCTTCATTGGCAACACCTCCCAGAGAATCTCACTTTCCCGCCAGGTACTCGTATTGCGCATCGCTGAGTGGCACTACGCTGAGTCTTCCCTGTCTGACGAGTGGCGAATCCGCAAATAACTTCTGCTGTTTGATCTCCGATAACGATTTTGGCTGGCTAATACTGCTTCCTGGCTTGATATGAACGCGCGGATTCTTCGCGTCTGCCGTGTCTACGGAGACAACCGATGCGGTCCCCACAACTCGCTTCTCGTCGCCAGTGTGATAAATCAGCAGCCGGTCACCAGTCTTCATATTGCGAAGGTTCTTGAGAGCAACCGGATTGGTAACGCCATCCCATATGGTCGCTTTCTCCCGTTGCAAGTCAGCAAACGAGTACGCGCCAGGTTCCGTCTTGAGCAGATAGTCCATTTTCGTGTCCCCCCACTATCCCTCAGTGTACGTTATACCCCTACGGGGTATGCAGGCAAGCGGCGGCAAGGATGCGTCAAGCTGCTCCGCGATCTCTGGGACAGAGAGTTGGAAGCGTCCCCACAGGGAGAGAGTTTGAGATATTTATTTGGCTTCCTTTGTTCGCGTGGTGCCCCGGCGCCGCCGCCGGCCGACGCAGACCTTCAAAATCTTTGGTGATACTCTTTCTCTTGAGGCAAGGACATACCTGCATGACACAGCTTGACGTCGCTTTTCGTTACGGCACGCCGCCCGGAGAGAACGAGTTGCGCGCATTGACCTATGCGCGTGAGGTTTATGGCATAAGGAAGATTGAGTTCGATGAGGAGCAGAACACTGTACGCGTCGAGTATGACGCCACGCGGCTCAATGACGACAGCGTCGCGGCCATCTTGAGGCGGGCGGGAATGGATTTGCGGGAAAAAGTGGCCTTGGTTTAGCCTCCCTGCTAAACTGCACGGTCGCGCCTGAGTTGCCCCTAAATGCAACGAGACGCTCAAGAGATCCTCTGGCCGAGTAAGTCTCATGAGCGTCCCAGTTGCGCGCCACTTCGTCTGTTATTGGATATAGCATCCCCCTTGCCATCTTGGGGTCCACTCAAAATGCAGGACTTATCGAGCCGCTCAGACTCCGGGCTGGTAAAGTTTTCTGCGTCTCGAAGCCGCGCCGTGTAGGTTTTTCTCGGAGACTGCTCCGAAAGCGTTGCACATGCTAACCTGTGCAAATTTTTGATGCACATGGATGGCATTCCCGATCGGCTCGGCAGCCAGAACTCGGGCCTACTGCACTCGCGAACCCAGAGAAGAGCCCGATCCTGAAATTCCCTGCTAATTCCCTGTTCCCCAACGAAATAGCGATAAATGCTCGGCAAACACCTGGAAATACGTAGGTTAGAGGCGGGCGGCGGAATTCCCTGTTAATCCCTGTTCCTGACCTGATTTTTGCGGAAAATGGGCAGAAATCCGCGAATCGGTGGCCTAAACACAAAAAGTGCCTGTTAATTTCCCTGTTCCTGGAAAATGGGAAGAGGCGATGCAGTTTCCTGCCCAAGTTTTAAGAGTGGCGCGCCCTGAGAGATTCGAACTCCCGACCTTCTGATTCGTAGTCAGACGCTCTATCCAACTGAGCTAAGGGCGCAATGTTTGGGCAAGGTTTGTGTGAGGAAAAACTCGTGCGGACGACAAGAATTATAGCAGAGCCAACTCAGTAGAGAACCGGGTTAGACGCCTCGAAACCAACGTTTGCTTCGACATTGAAATGCGAGCGACCGCGAGTTCAGGAAATCAATGCCCGGTCTGTCCCGCTTCTGCTGCTGGGTATGCATGATTTGGCGACATGAAACGCGGTAACATGGCCTGCACGGACCGGAGTAGCGCTCTTCGGCCATCTCACCATTAAGGAGCACGTATATGTACCGCTCCAATCGATCAAGTTTGGCAGCCTTGAGCTTTCTTGCTTTATGCATTCCCGGATTTGCACAGCGGACCGGCGCCACTGGAACTCCAAGCACCGGCAGCCGTCCTACGGGACCCACCAGCACACCAACTGTTCCTCAGTCACCTACTAACTTTCCGAATCCGCAAACCGAGCGACAGGTCATGTACATCTCGGGGAGCGTCGTCCTCCAGGAAGGCAATCCTCCGCCGGAGCCGGTAGCAATCGAGCGTGTATGCGGTGGATCAGCGCACAAAGAGGGATATACCGACTCCAAGGGGCACTATCAGATCCAGCTTGGCCAGAACTTGGAAATTCAAGATGTCTCCGAAAGCAGCGGGAGTATTAGTGGGCTGGGTGGCAATCGTTCGGGAATGGGAGCCCGTGGACCAGGAATGGGCGGCGTGAATCCACGCGATCTGATGGGTTGTGATTTGAGAGCAATGCTACCGGGGTTTCAGTCGAGCAGCGTGATGATTCGCGTTGAAGGCAGCTTTGGCGAAATTCGCATGGACACGATCGTATTGCAGAAGCTCGGGGGTGGCAGCGGAACTACGATCAGTCTCACCACTATGCAGGCGCCGAACAACGCACGACACGACTATGAAAAAGCGCAGAAGCACCTGGCTAAAGAGAACATGAAAGATGCGGAGAAGGAACTCACAAAAGCAGTAGAGGAGTTCCCCAAGTTCGCCGCCGCCTGGGCGCTGCTAGGCATGATTCATCAGAGTGACAAGCAGATAGACCAAGCCGCCCACGACTACCAGCAAGCCATTGCGGCCGATCCTCAATATGCCAAGCCATATTTCGGCTTGGCGGTGCTTGCCGCGAATCAGCAAAATTGGAAAGAAACTCTTCGCCAAAGTGATCAAGTGAACCGGCTCGCTCCACTCGCGTATCCCGAGGCTTATTTCTTCAGTGGCGTGGCCAGTTACAACCTCGGAAACATGGATGATGCAGAGCGGAGTATGCGAAAGTTCTTGACGTTGGACAGCGAACATCGCAAACCCATGGCGGCCCTCTATCTCGGAGACATTCTGGCGCGCAAGCAAGATTTTGCCGGCGCCGCGGAACAGGCAAAGGCTTATCTTGCGCTTGCGCCCAACGCTCCGAACTCGGATAGCGTCCGCGAAAAACTGAAGCAGCTCGAGCAGCTTAGCGGGACAGCGCAAAAGCAGTGAGCTCTCACCCGTGATTTGTGTCATTTAGCGATTGCAATTGCGAAATCACGCAACCGCTAAACAACCATCGCAGTACACGGACTTAAGTAACGCATTTCATCCGTCGTGAGCCATTCTGCTCGCATTCGTTACTTAAGTGATTCCTCGCCGCACTTCGGGGCTTCTATTGCTCCGTGTTTTCAAGCCTAATGGTTGCAGACAGCAGAAGTGTGCTGTCCGCAAGCATTAGACCCCTAATTGGAGTTCATCGAGATGTTTCAGAACAACGAATTGTTAGACAGTCTGTGGTTCCGTATGGGCGTACACACGGTTGCCTTCTGGGGCTGGGTAGTGGCCTGCTGTGCACTGCTCGCCATCCGCTAGCACCTAAGTCGTCCTGATGATGGTTTGCTTCCTTCCATCCTTTAGCTTTCATCGATCTCAAAAATGACTACGGCAGCGCACTGTAACAACAGTTGCGCTGCCCATGTCTTTTGTGCGGTTGCTAAATAATCAAAGGCGATCGGATTTAAGCCGGTACTTGCGGGTGACAGACCTCTCTCCGTGCGTTGCCCGCACAAACACCACCGCATTCGCCGCGCCTCCCTCGAGTTGGTCCATATCTAATTCCAGTTCCACGCGACCGTCAGTTTCGCTGACCGCCTGAGAATGGATTGGTACTCCCGCGGGATACTGCAGACGCGAAGTGACCAGAGCTCCTTCGATTGCGGATCCGTTCTCCGTCACTAAGAGCCGCATGGTGAGCTTGCGAGCAGCGAGGCGATCATCTGAGTTGAGCCAGGTAAGCGCGAGGGTTTCTCCCTCTGCATCGCGGATCTCTGTCTGGTCGCGGAAGAATTGCTCAATCGAGCCTGCCTTCACCACATCGAGCACTTCGCGGTGCTGCTTCTTCAGCAGATCGTGAATGTGTTCCTCAGAGAAGCCTGGATTTCCAACCTGCTCTGCGTAGGACGATCCATATTTGCCGATGCAGTGCCCCTGGACGAAGACCATCGTTTGCAACAGCAGGTCGGCCTTTCGCGCTTCACTCTGGACGTGATAGATGGTCGCGCCTTGTTTTACATCTGTATTAAAGCCAAAGATCATCGGGTTCGGTTGCGAGTAACTGAGTTGCTCAGATCAATGCTCACCATGCGAATGACTTTTTGATGACGCTGCTTGTCGTGAGTTCACACTTCCAGCGCTGCTGCGCTTGACACTCCATCACAGCGAAACTTATAGTCAAATGTTTCAACGTCACTGTCGGCGCACATTGTATAACGGCCTCTATGCCGGACCAGCCACTACCTTACTACGTCAACTATCTCCCTCTGCTCATGCAGATCGCCGTTGCGTGCGTAGTTGCCGGCGGGATGGTGGCACTCTCTGCAGTGATCGGAAAACATCGTTATAGCCGTACCAAAATGCAAGCCTATGAGTGCGGCATGGTCGGCACCGGCGACGCCCGGCAACGCTTCTCCGTTAAGTTTTATATGGTCGCCATGCTCTTTATCCTCTTCGACGTGGAGGCGATCTTCCTCATTCCCTGGGCAGTAATTTACCGCAAGCTGCCTGCGGCCATAGCGCCCGCCCTCAACGCCGCTCCGCACGACTTCAGCGCGCGCATGTTCGGCTTCTGGGAGATGCTGGTGTACATCGGCATCGTGCTGGTTGGATTCTTCTACATTTGGAAGAAGGGCGCGCTTGATTGGAATACCACGGAGAAATCGGACTTATAGATGGCCCTTCAACCCGCAATTACTGACTTGGAACAGCTTAAAGGCAGGCCGGCGGTCGCGGCCCTGCAGAATGCGTCATTGCTGGAGTCGGTGAAGTTGGATCGTGACGAACTGACCATCGATGTGAATCGCGCCGACATCAAGCAAGCTTGCGAGAGCCTCCGCAGCAGCCCGGAAACCGATTTCAATTTCCTGTCGGACATCACTTGCGTTGACGTCTTCCCTTCCGAGCCGCGATTCGAAGTTATCTACCATTTGCTGTCCCACTCGCGCAAAGATCGTGTTCGTTTGATCGCTCGAGTGCCCGGCGGAGATCCATCGATCGAGTCGCTCATGGGCCTATGGCCCGCTTCGAACTTCTTCGAGCGTGAGATCTTTGACTTGTTCGGAGTGCGCTTCATCGGCCATCCCAACCTACGCCGCATCATGATGCCTGAGGATTGGGAAGGCCATCCGCTCCGCAAAGATTACCCGGTGGAGGGCTATCGCTAAGTGGCGCACCTGAATCCCACACCGGTTCTCGAACCCTCTGAAGACCGCACCATGATCTTGAACATGGGGCCGCAGCACCCGTCCACCCATGGCGTGCTGCGCCTGCTGCTCGAGATCGACGGCGAAACCGTCGTGAAGTGCATTCCCGATATCGGATATCTACACACGGGAATTGAGAAGACCTGCGAGGCCAAGTTCTATCAGCAGGTGGTGCCGCTCACCGACCGTATCGACTATCTGTGCCCGATGACCAACAATCTCGCGTATTGTCTGGCCGTCGAGAAGCTGATCCAGTTGGAGATTCCGCCGCGTGCGCAGTATGTGCGCGTGCTCCTGAACGAGCTTACCCGCATTAATTCGCATCTCGTCTGGCTGGGCACACACGCTCTCGACATCGGCGCGATGACCGTCTTCCTCTACTGCTTCCGTGAACGCGAGCAGTTGCTGAAGATCTTCGAGAACGTTTCCGGCCAGCGCATGATGACCTCCTACTTCCGCATCGGAGGCCTTGCCCTCGATCCTCCCTTGGATTTCTGGAAACAGGTGAAGGACTTCATTAATAAATTTTCAGATCGCGTTGATGAGTATGAAGGTTTGCTGACAGAGAATCCCATTTGGGTAGAGCGCACCAAAGGCGTTGCTCACATTACGGCGGAAGAATGCATTGCTCTCGGCGTGACTGGTCCGACGGCTCGTGGCAGCGGCATCGATTGGGACCTGCGCCGCGATATGCCGTATTCGAGCTACGAGAAATTCACGTTCAAAGTGCCGGTAGCGACCGACGGAGATGTATACGCGCGCTACTTGTTGCGCGTTCAGGAATTGCGGGAGTCCAACAAGATCGCACGTCAGGCGCTGGAAGGGGTGCCGGAAGGACCGTACAAGGCCGATTCTCCAAAGGTCATCTTGCCCGATCGCGAGAAGATGAAGACGCAGATGGAAGCCCTCATCTATCACTTTAAGATTGTGACCGAGGGCTTCACGGTTCCAGCCGGCGAGGTCTATCAGGCGGTGGAGTCGCCCCGCGGAGAAATGGGCTACTACGTCCGCAGCGACGGCACGCCGAAGCCATATCGCGTACACATGCGCGCAGCATGCTTGGCGAATTTGCAAGCTCTAGAGAAGCTTTGCGTAGGACGATTGCTCGCTGATGTTGTAGCGGCAATCGGCAGCATCGATATCGTGCTCGGGGAGATCGATCGCTGATGCGATATTCTCCGCAGCTAGAGCAGCGGTTTCAGACCCTGGCTACCCAATATCCGTGGAAACGGTCCGCGCTGATTCCCATGTTGCTCTACGGTCAAGATGAAGTTGGCTATTTGAGCGACGACGTGATTTCGGACATCGCCCGGCGCCTCGACTTAACCGAACTCGAAGTTCGCAATGTCATCAGCTACTACTCCTTGCTGCGCACCAAGCCTGCCGGCAAGTACGTTGTCCAGGTCTGTACGAACATCAGTTGCATGGTGCGGGGCGCGGAAGAACTATTCGACCACTGCAAGCAGCGGCTGGGTGTCGATCACAAGCAAGTCACGCGCGACGGCACATTTTCGCTTGAAGAAGTGGAATGCATCGGCGCCTGCAGTTGGGCTCCAGCGGTGCAAGTGAATTACGACTTCCATCTCGACGTCACTCCCCAAAAGATGGACAAGATTCTCGAAGACTACGGGAAGAACAGCCGCCAGTGAAGACCCGCTACACACCCACGCCACTGGTGTCGCATCCCGACGAGGTGCGCGTCATCTCCAAGCGCTTTGGCCAGGGTGCGCAGGATATCGATCGCTACATCCAGCTCGATGGCTACAAGGCCGCCCGCAAAGCCCTAGATATGCAGCCCGACGACATCATCAATGAAGTGAAGGCGTCGGGGCTGCGCGGCCGAGGTGGCGCAGGTTTTGCCACGGGCATGAAGTGGGCATTTATTCCCAAGCAGTCGGAAAGCCCGAAGTACATCCTGATCAACGGCGATGAGAGCGAGCCGGCCACCTGCAAAGACCGTTTGATCTGCGAGTACGATCCGCACTCCGTCATCGAAGGCGTGATTATCGCTGGTCTGGCGGTAGGAGCGAAGACCGGCTTTATTTATCTGCGTGGTGAGTACCGTTATTTGCTCGAGATCATGGAGAAAGCCGTAGCCGACGCGTATGCAAAAGGCTTTCTCGGCAAGAACATATTCGGCAGCGGACGAGAGTTCAACATCCTCACCCACACTGGCGCCGGCGCCTATGAAGTGGGGGAAGAATCCGCGCTAATGGAGTCGCTCGAAGGCAAGCGCGGATTGCCGCGGCTGAAGCCTCCCTTCCCTGCCATCAAGGGCCTGTACGGTGGACCGACTGTAATCAACAACGTTGAGACCATCGCGACCGTGCCTCCGATCATCCTGAATGGCGGTAAATGGTATGTCGCCTTTGGACCAAACGAAAAAAATGGCGGCACGCGGCTCACATGTCTGACGGGAAACTTCAACAAGCCCGGCGTCTATGAATTGCCGCTCGGATATCCCATAAAGAAGATGATCTACGACGTCGGCGGAGGGATCCCCAACGGCCGGAATCTCAAAGCTCTGGTTCCCGGCGGATCGTCCACCTTTCTTCTTACTCGTGAAGAAGCCGAGTCTGCCACCATGGATTACGACTGGTTCGCCAAGCGTGGCGAGTTCATGGGTTCAGGCGGCGTAGTGGCCATTGACGATCACACCTGCATGGTAAAGATGGCACTCCGCATCATGAAGTTCTACCAACACGAGAGCTGCGGGTGGTGTATCCCCTGCCGCGAAGGAACAGATTGGCTCAAGAAAACTTTGACACGCTTCCACGACGGCGGTGGCGTTCACAAGGACATCGACCAGATGCTGTACCTTTCGAACAACATGGCAGGCCGAACGTTCTGCGCGTTAGGCGACGCTGCAGCCTTCCCCACCATATCGATCATTAAGAAGTGGCGGCAGGAGTTTGAAGACCATCTGGATGGCAAATCGTGTCCATTTGAGAAGAGAACGTCGAGGGAAATGGCCTTGGCCTGATTTAGTAATTGAGTAATTTAAGAATTCAAATTACCCAATCACTCAATCACCAAATTACCTAATTTGCGAGTTATGAAAATTCATGCCTGATGTAAACATCACGGTCGACGGCAAAAAAGTAACGGCGCTTGCCGGCACGCTCCTCATTGAGGCTTGCAAGAGCGCCGGCATTGAAGTGCCTGCTTTCTGCTATTACCCCGGACTCTCCGTGCAGGGTGCCTGCCGTATGTGCCTGGTACGCATTGAGAAGATGCCGAAGCTTCAGACTGCTTGCACCGTTCCCATCACCGAAGGAATGGTCGTGGTCACCGAGAGCGAAGAAGTGGTGCAGGCGCGCAAATCTACGGTCGAGATCCTGCTCGGCAATCATCCGCTTGATTGTCCTGTGTGCGACGCGGGTGGCGAATGCGAACTTCAGGACATGACTTTCAAGTACGGTGCGGCCGAGTCGCAGTACATGGAAGCCAAGGGTCATAAAGAAGAGCAGCAATGGTCGCCGGTGGTGTACTTCGATCGGCCGCGCTGCATTCTGTGTTATCGCTGTGTGCGCGTCTGCGGAGAAGGCATGGATGTGTGGGCGCTCGGCATCCAGAACCGTGGCGTTACCTCGGTCATCGCCCCCAACCAGCAGGACCATCTGGAGTGCGAAGAATGCGGCATGTGCATCGACATCTGTCCGGTCGGCGCGCTTACCTCCGGCGCGTACCGCTACAAAACGCGTCCGTGGGAGATGAACCACGTGGGCACCATCTGTACGCATTGTGGGGATGGCTGCAAAACCACTCTGGGCGTTCGTCGCTCGCAAGGCGGCATGGAGATCGTTCGCGGAGACAATCGCGACAAGAGCGGAATCAACGGTGACTTTCTTTGTATCAAGGGCCGTTACGCTTTTGATTTCGCCAAATCCGAGGACCGCATAACCCAGCCGCTGGTTCGCCGTGACGGCAAACTGGTTCCCGTCTCCTGGGAGCAAGCCCTTGATCATGTGGCGAATCGCCTCAAGCAAATTCGCGACACTCAAGGCGGCAATGCCATTGGAGTGATCGGTTCGAACCGGACCACTAACGAAGAAAACTATTTACTCCAGAAGTTCGCGCGCTCGGTGTTGGGCACGAACAACATCGACCATCACCGCACCGCCGACTATCCCGCATTCGCGAAGGCAATAGCGGGAAAGCAGAACGTCACTGCCGCGCTGCGCGAGACCATGACGGCGCCCGCAGTCCTGCTGATCGGCAACGATCCTACCGAACAGCATCCGTTGCTTGCATGGAATCTGCGCACCAACCTGCGCATACATAACGGAAGCATTTACATCGTCAATTCGGCGGACATAAAGTTGCGTCGGCAGGCGCGCGCGTACGCACAGGTTCCGGAAGACGGTGGCGAGAGTCTGATGGTTCGTTACCTTGCCGGCGACGACGGGGTTGCGGCTAAGCTCGAATCGCGCACTCTCACCCGCGATGCCATTCGCGACTTCCGCGACAAAGTCAAAGCCGAGCGAGAATTAATCGTCATCTTTGGTTCGGAAGTTCGTGGTGACGACATTGCTGCCCTAGTAAAGTGGGGCTCGGCTCGAGGGGCCAAATTTATCTGCCTCGGGGATTACGCCAATTCCCGCGGTGCGGCCGACATGGGTTTGTATCCCGACCTGCTTCCCGGATATACCGCTCTCGGAAAATCGGGAGCGTTCGCCGAAGAGTATGGCGCTTCAGTCTCGCAGCAGCCTGGACTCGATATCGTGGCGATGTTCAATGCTGCGAAATCCGGTCGACTGGGCGCCTTATACGTTGTGGGATCGAATCCGCTGGCTCGCTACAACATCGATCCTTTCGCCTTGAAGGACACCTTTGTCGTCGTGCAGGACATGTTCCTGACCGAGACTGCGACTACCGCAGAAGTCGTGCTGCCAGTGGCAAACGCATATGAAAAGGCAGGCAGCTTCACCAATACCTATGGCGACCTGCAGCTATTGCGAAAGGCTGGAGATGTTGCCGGCGTGCGCACTGACTTCGAGCTCATCGTTCGCATCGCCGATCGGATGGGCGCGGATGTTCACAAGCTGGTGCCGTTTGGCAAAGGATTGCGTGCCGATATGGGACAGAGCCGCGGCGCACAATCCGGTGAAGTTGACCGGCATGCCGTATGGCTCGCGGCACGTAACCTGGAGCCAAAGCTGAGCCCATTCGATCCGGAAGCGCTGCTTGATGAGATCCAGCGCCTGGTTCCCGGATACAATTTCTCGCGGCTGAATCTCTTTGCGGGCGGCGACGTACACACGCACGCTCTGGAGCAAAGTTCGGTTGCGCAACCGTCGTCGCCGGAGAGCATTGTTCCGGCACACGATTCGCTGTTCACCTCAGGCACGCTCGGGCGTTACTCGAATACCTTGAACTCGGTAATCGAGAACCGGCGCGCAACACCGGCTGAAATTCCAGCCGATTAGTAAAAGAACAGAATTTCACGAAAAAGAACTGATGAGAAGCAGGAACCACCCTGGAACTGTCATTCCTCGCGCCAGTCTTGCGCGGGAATCTACTTGTGCCGGGGATGAGTACTTGAAGCTGTAGCAACACAACACGGACCCAATAACACCTTGACGCTCACCGAATACATCATCTTCGCGGTCATCAAGATCGCGCTTCTGCTTTTCATACTGCTCACGGCGGTCGCTTACATCGTCTTGTTGGAGCGGAAGGTCATCGCCCGCATGCAGAATCGGTGGGGGCCGAACCGTGTAGGACCGTTTGGTTTATTGCAGCCGTTGGCCGATGGAATCAAGTTCATCCTGAAAGAAGACATCATTCCCGACGGCGTCTATAAGCCGCTGTATGTCGCAGCGCCTATGATCGCGCTGATTCTATCGCTCGTTTCCATTTCGGTAATTCCATTCGGCGGTGTCTGGAAGCTCGGCAATTACCGTGTTCCGCTGGAGACCACCGGCTTTTGGAATGGCGCACACGTTCAGGACATCAACATCGGACTGCTGATCATCCTCGGCATTACTTCGATCGGTGTTTACGGCGTTGCGCTATCGGGGTGGTCTTCTAATTCTAAGTACTCGCTGCTGGGATCGCTGCGAGCCGGCGCGCAGCTTATCAGTTACGAACTGTCGCTCGGACTCTCGCTCGTGGGCGTGCTTCTCCTCGCCGGCAGCCTGAGCCTGAGGCAGATTGTCGATGCGCAGGCAGGATCGATTCTGCATTGGAACTTCTTCGGCGGCTTTCAATTTGTCGCCTTCTTTATCTACATCATGGCAGCGTACGCCGAGACGAACCGCATCCCTTTCGACTTGCCGGAGGCGGAAACCGAATTGGTTGCTGGATACCACACCGAGTACAGCGCCATGAAGTTCGCCATGTTCTTTATGGCGGAGTATTGCAACATGGTGACCGTCGCCTGCCTGGCAACGCTGCTGTTCTTTGGAGGCTGGCACAGCCCCTTTGACGGTTTAAACATCGCGGCACCCGAAATTTGGCTGATGATCTCTCCGCTGTTCTGGTTTTTTGTAAAAGTTTTCTTTTTTATCTTTCTGTACATCTGGATTCGCGGAACGCTTCCGCGCTTCCGTTATGACCAACTGATGTCGTTCGGCTGGAAGTTTCTGTTGCCGCTGGCAATTGCGAACATTGTGGTCACCAGCTTGGTGCTGGCGCTGCGATCTTAAGAGGCGGTTTGTAAAGAGAAGCAGGAGATTTTTTTTTGTGGCACATGCGCCCTCGCCTGTGCTGCTGGCTCACAAGACACAGTCGAGGGCGGCTGTGCCACGATTTCGGGTTAGGAATGATGCTTCACACCATCTTGTTCTTCATCTTCGCGGGAATATGTGTGGCGGGAGCGCTGAACTTCCTTCTGCAGAGCCATCCCGTAAACAGCGCGCTATCGCTGATCGTCGTCATGGGATCGCTGGCGCTACTGTTTCTCCTGCTCGGGGCTGAGTTCGTCGCCGCCGTGCAGGTAATCGTCTATGCCGGTGCGGTGATGGTGCTCTTCGTCTTTGTCATCATGCTGCTCAACGCCGGAGAAGAAGAACATACCCGCGGCAACAAGGTAGCCCTGCTTCTCGGAGTTCCGGGGCTGGTCGTATTCTTTGGCTTGATCTGCTGGACGCTTTTTTCGGCGCGTTTGCAATTTGGACGAGTACAGATCGGCGACTTCTACGTTCCCACCAACGACCTCGGCATCGCCCTGTTCCGCGAGTTCCTCCTGCCCTTTGAAGTGACCTCTATATTGGTGTTGATCGCCATCATGGGCGCAGTGGTGCTGGCGAGAAGGGAGCGGCAGTGATTCCACTCTCCTGGTATTTGATTCTCGGTGCCATCCTCTTCGCGATCGGCGTGGCGTCGTTTCTCATCAAGCGCAACATCATCACCATTTTCATGTCCATCGAGCTGATGCTGAACGCGGTGAACCTCACGTTTATTGCCTTCGCCAGCCACTGGCATCAGGTGAGCGGACAGGTGTTTGTCTTTTTCGTGATGGTCGTAGCCGCCGCTGAAGCAGCGGTTGGACTGGCGATTGTCCTCTCCGTTTTCCGGACACGCGAAACATTGAATGTCGATCAGGTGAACCTGCTCAAGCTATGACCTCGAGCTCCAATTTCAACGTATGGTTGATCCCGCTCCTGCCGCTGCTTGGCTCCGCCATCAACGGCATCTTCGGCAAGCGCTTTCCGCGCGCCTTGGTGGCGACCATTGCGCTTATCTTCCCCGGCGCTGCATTCGCCTACGCGGTGTGGGTGGTTACGCAATTTGCGGGATTGCCGCAGAGACAGATTCCGCACATCGAGCGGCTTTTCCCCTGGATTCAGGCCGGCAGCTTTCGCGTCGATTATGGCTTTTATCTCGACCAACTCTCGGTAACGATGTTGCTCATCGTTACCGGCGTCGGATTCCTGATCCACATCTATTCGGTCGGATACATGGCCGAGGAGGGCGGCTACTACCGCTTCTTCTCGTACCTCAATTTGTTCATGTTCTTTATGCTCACGCTGATCCTGGCGCACAGCTATTTGCTGATGTTCGTCGGGTGGGAGGGCGTCGGTCTCGCTTCGTACCTGCTGATCGGATTCTTTTTCCTGAAAGACTCGGCGGCGCAGGCCGGAAAGAAAGCCTTTATCACGAATCGCGTTGGTGACTTCGCGTTCCTGCTGGGAATGTTCGTCCTGATCCAGCATTTCGGCACGCTGGATTACGACAAGGTATTTAGCGCTGTCTCGTCGCTGCCGGTCGAGGCCGGGGTTGGATTTCTTACCGGCGCGGCCCTGCTGATGATGGTGGGAGCCACCGGCAAGTCGGCGCAGATTCCCTTATATGTTTGGCTGCCGGACGCTATGGAAGGTCCAACACCTGTCTCAGCGCTGATTCACGCGGCAACCATGGTCACGGCGGGCATCTACATGATCGCCCGCTCCAATGTTTTGTTTCTACACGCGCCCATCGCGCTGCGGGTAGTCGCCATCATCGGCGCGCTCACTGCGTTGTTTGCCGCGACCATCGGACTCGTGCAGAACGACATTAAGCGCGTGCTCGCCTACTCAACTGTCTCGCAGCTCGGATACATGTTCATGGCCTGCGGCGTGGCAGCGTTCTCCGCCGGAATCTTCCACCTGATGACCCACGCCTTTTTCAAGGCGTTGCTCTTCCTTGCCGCGGGTTCTGTAATTCACTCGCTCAGCGGCGAGCAGGACATGCGCCACATGGGCGGCCTGCGCAAGCTGATTCCGTGGACGTTCTGGACGATGACCATTGCCACCTTCGCCATCGCCGGCTTCCCCCCGCTTAGCGGCTTCTTCTCGAAAGACGAAATTCTCTGGAAGGCATTCTCCGACCAGGCTCACGGGAGCTGGATCTTCTGGCTTATCGGGTGGATCACCGCTGGTTTGACCTCCTTCTATATGTTCCGCTTGTGGTTTATGACCTTCTTTGGTGAGCGTCGCGGGCCAGTCCACAACGAACACGAGGAGCCCACCGGCGGAGTACATCCGCCCAGTTCGGCTCGTGCTGATGCCGGACATCAATCGGGCATCCAGTCGGCGCATTCGGGAGCGCATGCGCATGGACACGGCGATCACGGACATGCGGGCCACGTGCATGAGAGTCCGTGGATTATGCTCGGGCCGTTGGTTGTTCTTGCCATCGGTTCCGCCGTCATCGGGTGGGTTGGCATTCCCGAATCGTTCGGTGGTCACAATCGGTTCGATCAGTTCCTAACTCCGGTCTTCCATACCAGTTCAGAACCGGCACGCTCCGCCGAGAACTTCGCGGCTGAACCGCAGAAGTCAGAAAATCCCGAAAAGGAAAAGGCGTTGGAACTTGAACTTGCCGGGACTTCCGTCGGAATCGCCATTCTGGGTTTCGTACTCGCCTATTTCTTCTACTATCGCCGTCCGGAACTTCCGGATCGAATCGCCGCCAGCATGCATGGCGTATATCGCACGTTGCTGAACAAATACTGGGTCGACGAAGCCTACTATGCAACCATCATTAATCCCATCGTGAACGGCTCTCGTAGCGTTCTCTGGCGAGGGGTGGACGTTGGCATTATTGATGCCATCGTGAATGGCGCGGGCACAGCCTCGAAGGGATTGTCTGGTGTAACCCGCAGAATGCAATCGGGAAGTATCCGCTCTTATGCGGGATGGGTGGCGCTCGGCGCTGCGTGCGTGGTCGCGTTCATGATCTGGATGGGGGCACGCGGATGAATACGTGGATCCTCACATTAATCACGTTCGTGCCGCTCGCAGGAGCCATCGTGCTGGCGGTGTTGCCACGCAACGATCGAGTAATCAAATGGACGGCGCTCGTGATTTCCATTCTGGCATTCGTCTTCTCGCTGCATCTGCCGACTCACTGGTCAAGCGGAGCACCAGGATTCCAGTTTGCAGTCGACTCCCAATGGATTGCCAGCCCGAACATTCACTACCATCTCGCCGTTGATGGCATCTCCGTCTGGCTGGTGCTGCTGACGACATTCCTGACTCCGTTTTGCGTGCTGATCTCGTGGAACTCTGTTCACGGAGGAGTAAAGGAATTTTTTGTACTGATGCTGGTTCTCGAGACGGCGATGATCGGCGTCTTCGTCTCCCTCGACCTCTTCCTCTTCTACGTTTTCTGGGAAGCGACGCTGATCCCCATGGCGCTGATGATCGGCATGTATGGCCACGAACGTCGGGTCTACGCCGCGGTGAAGTTTTTCTTGTACACGATGGTCGCCTCAGTGTTTATGCTGGGCTCGATCATCTGGTTCTATGTTCATACCGGCAGCTTCGATTATGTGACCATCCAGAATGCGATCCAGAGCGGATCCATTCCGGGATTCGATCGCGCGGCCGAGTTCCTCTTTTTTGGATTCTTCATCGCTTTCGCAGTAAAAGTACCACTCTTCCCGTTCCACACCTGGTTGCCGGACGCGCACGTCGAGGCTCCCACTGCAGGTTCGGTGCTCCTGGCAGGTGTACTGCTGAAGATGGGCGTGTACGGATTGCTGCGCTTCAACGCCACGCTCTTCCCTGCTCAGGCGCGCGAGCATGCCGGCTGGATCAATGTTCTTGCGCTCATCGGCATCGTTTACGGCGCACTAGTTGCGCTGGTGCAGCCCAATATGAAGAAGCTGGTGGCCTATTCGTCGGTCAGCCATCTTGGCTTCTGCGTACTCGGCATTTTTACTTTCACGCAAATCGGCGTCGATGGCGCGGTGTACCAGATGCTCAACCATGGCATCTCGACCGGCGCGCTGTTCATGTTGCTCGGCATGTTGTATGAGCGGCGACACACTTATGAGATCAAAGAGTACGGCGGCCTGGCGACTCCGATGCCGGTCTACTCGACACTGTTCCTGATGATCACGCTATCGTCAGTCGGCCTGCCGTTGCTCAACGGCTTCGTGGGAGAATTCCTGATCTTGAGCGGCGCTTTCAAAGCCTGGCAGTGGTACGGAGTCATCGGGACTACCGGCGTGATCTGGAGCGCGGGATATCTCCTGTGGCTCTACCAGCGCACCTTCTATGGAGAGATCAAGCAGCCGGTAAACGCTTCGCTTCCCGACGCCAACGGACGCGAGCGCCTCAGCCTGATTCCTATGGTGGCAGTGGCGCTGATTATGGGTGTCGCTTCGCCGCTGTGGATTCGCATGATCGATCCCTCGGTGCAGAAGTCGCTGCCGCCGGCTTCGGCACAGATACCGTCAGTCCCATCGCGTCTTACCATCGCCACTCATCTTCTTGCCTTACACAAGGCAGCTAAATGACTCCGAATCCCGATCTGAGTTACGTCCGCATCCTTCCCGAGCTCGTGTTGAGCGTCTGGGGCATCGCTGTAATGCTGATCGAGCCAATGTTGCCGGAGCGCGGCAGCCGCAAGTGGCTCGGCATCTTCGCCTTTATAGGCACTCTGGCGGGGATCGCGGCCTCGCTTTACCAGTCTAGCTATCCGGGATCGGGATGGTTTGGCATGATTCGTGTCGACGAGTTCAGCATCTTCTTTCACGTACTCATCTGCGGGATTTCCGCGGTCGTGATTCTAGCCTCCATCGAATATCTCGAAGCACAGCAGATTCGGGGCGGCGAATATTACGCGCTAATCCTCTTTGGTACTGTCGGCATGGTTTTGATGTCGTCGGCCGTTGAACTGGTGCTGATCTTTATCGCATTGGAAATATCGTCGATCTCTACTTACATTCTCGCCGGATTCCGCCGGCGCGTAGCAACCAGCACGGAATCCTCACTCAAATACTTCTTGCTGGGATCGTTCGCCACTGCATTTTTCCTTTACGGCGTTGCCCTGATGTTTGGAGCTACCGGATCGACCAGCATCTACACCATCGCTTCGGCTTTGCAGGCGTCGGCGACTGCAACTCCTCCAGGCGTGAGTGCGAGCGTTTCTCACGGACTGGCCTACGTTGCGGTAGCCCTGATGTTCGTCGGCATCGGATTCAAAATCGCTTCTGCTCCCTTCCACGTGTGGACTCCAGACGTGTACGAAGGTGCGCCCGCGCCGGTGGTGGCATTGATGTCCACCGGACCCAAAGCCGCCGCCTTCGCCGTGCTGTTGCGTATCCTTTTCGGCGCAGCCCTCGGCACCGAGAGCGCGTGGTTCTGGCTGGTTTGGATCTCCGCGGCGCTGTCTATGACCCTGGGAAACGTCGGGGCGCTGCTGCAGAACAACGTAAAGCGAATGCTGGCGTACTCGTCTATTGCTCACGCGGGTTATCTTCTGGTCGCATTCGCGGCAGTCATCGCTCCCGCTGCCCGCGAGACGGGGATTACCGCCGCCATCTTCTATGCTGCTTCTTACGCCGCCATGAACGTGGGCGCCTTCGGTGTGGTGTCGCACTTCGCCCGAGTCAATGAGCGATTCGTGAACATCGAAGACTATGCCGGGCTGGGACAGCGCTCGCCTATTCTCGCCATCACTCTCACCATTTTCATGCTTTCGCTGATTGGGATCCCCGCAACCGGAGGCTTCTTTGCCAAGTTCTACGTCTTCAACGCGGCTCTCAAGAGCAACTTGGTGTGGCTCACGGTAATCGGCCTGGTGAATAGCGCGGTCGCTGCCTACTACTACCTGCGTCTGATCGTCGTGATGTATATGTATCAGCCGCAAACGGGTGAGGAGAAGCTGCAACTCAAGGCGGCACCGGGCTTGGTCGCGGCTCTGGTTATCACTGCGATGGTGACCATCTGGTTGGGCGTAAAGCCAGGAAACGTGCTCGATTATGCTGGGCGCGGGGCGACACGTCTGCTACCACCCCTGCAGCAAACCTTGAATAATTCCCGGTAAGCGAAAGCGCTGTTTGGGTGTTCTCTCGGCGTGGCTCGAAGGCCGCCTGCGAGTCCCTGAGCTGCGTTTGCTCCCGGAGCGCCGGACGCCCTCGTCCACCGAACTGGTGAAGTTCAAGGCCGCTTATCGGAAACATCAAGAATGAACTCCGCAAGGCATTTGGCTGAATCAAGTACTCGGCGCTCCGGAACGGGCTCAACATTTCAACAAACAGTCCGGCACGACATATCTGCACCATGTGTGGTGCAGAATTCCTTGTTGACCGCCTGTTCCCTAGTAATTATTTGGTAAAGTTTTAAAGTTTAAGTCGCTGATAAATAAAGGAGTAGTAAATCGGGCAGGCCAGAAATCGAGAATTTCCCTGTTAAATTCCCTGCTATTTTTTGCACGCGACTTCTATTGTCCCTGCACGATCGGCAATTCCACAAAGCTGGCCTGTCCCGGAGCGTGGTAGAGACGCTGCGTAGCCTTGCGATAATCCCCGGGCTTGGCCCAGAAGATGTTCTCTACGAACGTCTGGGGATTGCGGTCATAGAGCGGAAACCAGCTTGACTGCACCTGCACCATTATGCGGTGACCAGGTAAGAAGACGTGGTTCGCCGTGGGCAGGGCGAATTTGTAAGTGAGAGGCTTGTCGGGCGTGAGCGCCTTGGGAGTCTCCAAGCTCTCGCGGTAACGTCCGCGAAAGATGTCGGCGGCCACCATCAATTGATATCCGCCCATCGCAGGCTGTTCGGCCACTTCGTCAGGATAAACGTCGATCAGCTTTACTACCCAATCCGAGTCGGTGCCGCTGGTGGAAGCGACCAAATTGGCGATCGGCTTTCCGCTGATCTTCAAAGGAGAGGTCAGCACGTCGGTGACAAACGACACCACATCCGGACGCGCCGAAAGCTCGCGCTGATCGTCGACCAGCCACTGCGCCCACGTTGAACCCTGATAGTAGACCGGAACATTTGGCCGCGGACGGTACAGGGCCGGCTTTGCTGGATCGGAAACATACTCATCGA
The DNA here is from genome assembly GCA_045808065.1 of Terriglobales bacterium. Classification (GTDB taxonomy): domain Bacteria; phylum Acidobacteriota; class Terriglobia; order Terriglobales; family Acidobacteriaceae; genus Gp1-AA112. The sequence continues at coordinate 155,626 of JBJMGD010000011.1, forward strand.
AAGCCGTGTCGCCAGACTTGGGCGCGGTAAAACTTAGCTTCAGATCGGTGGCAAGATAGAGGGACGTCGGCTGGATCTTGCATCCGCTCGCGCATCCAGCTGGCCATGCGGGCAGCCGTCGCCAGATATTAGTTCCTGTTTCGAACGCTGAGACCGTCGGCACATCGGCCTTGGGAGCGCCGTCTTTAAGATGCTGCGCCAGAAAAGGTCCCAAAATTTCACGGCGGAAGTAGAGTGCGGTGTCGCTATCGAATTTCAGCGCACCCAGCGAGCTGCCTTCATGGATTTCCTGACCGTGATACCACGGGCCCATTACCAGGAAGACCTTGTCGTTGTTTGTATCTTTGGGCTTGATCGCCCTGTATAGCGCGGTGGCGCCGTAGATATCCTCCTGGTCCCACAAACCGTCCACCAACATCACAGGCACCTTCAGAGGCTGCGCGGCCAGAATTTTGTCCATTGCCTGTTCGCGCCAGAAGCTGTCGTAAGTGGGATGTGCCAGAAGTTTTCGCCAGAACCCAACCTGCTCGAGTCCATGACTGCGACCCAATTCGCCCGCTGATCCTGCCTGCATGAACTCGTCATAATCGTCAAAGTGGCTCCTCCACCACTTTGCGTCGTTCTTGCGCGTGGCTTCCTGTTCGTAGACGTACGGCATGTTCTGTTCGCGGAATGCGCCGTTGTGAAACCAATCGTCTCCCATCCAGCCATCCACCATCGGATTCATTGGCACGGAAACCTTCAACGCAGGATGCGGGTTGACTAGCGCCATCAATGGGAGGAAGCCATCGTAGGAGATGCCGAGAATGCCCACGTTGCCGTTAGACTCGGGAATGTTCTTCACCAGCCAGTCGATTGTGTCGTAGGTATCAGTTGACTCATCAACCGGCGTGGGATTGAGGGGTCCGTGCAGCGGGCGAGTCATGACGTAATCGCCTTCAGAATCGTACTTGCCCCGAATATCCTGGACCGCGCGGATGTAGCCGCCATCAATGATGACATCTACAGCGTTGTCATACCCGTTCAGGATTGGACCAAGATGGGAACTGGCTGCATGACCTGTGAGATCCGTCGCATTATAGGGCGTGCGCGTGAGTAGAATTGGCGCACGTTTCGCCCCTTTCGGAACCAGGATGACTGTGTGCAGTTTTACTCCATCCCGCATCGGGATCATTACGTCACTGCGGGTGTAATCCCAACTATTCATTGAAGGTTCAAGCTTGGAGGGAGTCTCGGTGGGTAACTCTGGATATTGTGCCGACGCGGGCTGAGCCGGGGTTTGGGTGGAGGAGGAGGGTGGGACCAACAAGATCGCCCCCAAACAGGGCACAAGAAAGCTCGCAGGGTGAATACGCTTGAGTATCTTCATGGTTCTGAATGACGTATTGAACACGCGACGGCCACAAACGTCAAACCGGATTTGAGTTCAAGTGCGGGTGAGAACTTAAGTGCACGCAAGTTCCTGGAACCGTTCAAGCGCCCAACGATGACTTCCATGTGTAAGGGCTTGCATCGCCAGAGGAAGTTTCAACCAGGTCAATTCATGATCGACGTCAATGGGAGGGACCCGGGCCAGAACCTTAGATGCCATGAAGATGCTGTCCTTTTCAAAATAAGAGTCGTCCTCCGCTGAATAACAGATCTCGACAGCGCGTCCGACCACGGCAGACGGTCTGAGAACCAGACCACACTCCTCTTTGGCTTCGCGTTGGATGGTCTGTTCCGGAGTCTCGCCGGATTCCATGCCGCCTCCCAAGAGATAACAAGCCACTGGTGTGCGCGCGATCGCAAATTCGCCTGCGCCGTTCGTAACGACTGCATAAGCGCTGGGCCGGTACCTATAGACAACGCCTTCAAGCCGGCTTCCGAATATGGGAATGGCGTTGAAAGGACTTTTCTCTGGCAGGGGTCGCTCCTTCGGGTGGAGATACAAACTAAAACACGAACTTCATGGATGCTATCCGTGAAGTCCGTGTTGAATTGAGTAGTGATTTCTTTGTTTAGCTGGTGCCGGTTGCTACGGTCGCTCGCTATTTCGGCAGTTCGACTGGCTTTAGCAGCTTGAAGCTCAAAGCGTATTCCGCAGGGATTGTGATGTCTTTGTTGCCGGTGAAGGCCGTGCCGGCAGTACCCGCGCCTGCTCCGCTAAGAGCGCCGATTGCTGCTCCTTTACCACCGCCGGCGAGTCCACCGATCAGCGCACCAAGTCCAGCGCCGCCGCCAATGAATGTTGCTGAACGTTTGCCTTTTCCCTTTTCACTACGCGCCACCGACGACGAATCAATAGGTACGCTCTGGCCATTGATTTCTACCGAAGTTAAACGCACTGCAAGCATTGCGCCCCCCTTGAAGCGTCCAAGCGGATGCGCGGCAGCCACCGTCCCAGTAGCTTTGGCGCCGTCTGGAATCGCCATGGCACCGCCGACATTGACTGGCTGAGCCACGGTCGCGGTGAACGTCTCGCCAGCCTGGCTGGTTTTGGAACTCATGGCCTGAGCAGTGCGAACTGTAATTACCGTTCCTGCGGGAATCGTCACGGGACCCGACTGAGTCGCAGCGCGTGTTTTCAGAGTGGGAGATGGCGCGGCGCTGCTTGCCGCTCCGGGTGTTTCACTGGAGGCCGCGGGCTGACCGGCAGGGGCAGGTTCATTGTTGCTGGCATTCTTATTGCCGCAACCACTGCTGAGAATCATCAGAGCCGCCATTGTGGGCAGCAGGATCTTTTTCATATTGAGAATCAAGGGAGGTTCCTCCTCGTTTTGAACGAGAGACTCACGCACTAAGACGCGGTGCGCTGCGACAGCGGATGCCAACAAATATCACACTCGCGGCAAAGGGTTGCTGTTTAGCATCTAAAATAATCAGCCCGCAACTTCCTCGAGTTGCTTGGTATCGACGTCGAAGTTCGAATAGACGTGCTGGACGTCATCATGATCCTCAAGAGCTTCCAAGAGACGGATCATGGTGTTCGCCGCGTGCCCTTCCAGCTTGATGTAGTTCTGCGGAATCATGGAGACTTCGGCGATGGAGGTCTCGATACCAGCCCCCTTTACCGCATTGAGTACGGATTCGAAGGAGCCCGGATCGGTGACGATCTCCCAATCATTCCCATCATCGCGCAGATCATCGCCACCGTTTTCAAGAACAAGGTTCATCAGATCGTCTTCTTTGGCTGCGGATTTCGGCACCACGATGTAACCCTTCTTGTGGAACATCCAGGATACCGATCCCGATTCACCGAGATTGCCGCCGTTTTTTCCGAAAGTATGCCGGATCTCGCTTACCGTGCGATTGCGATTATCAGTAGTGACATCGACCAGCAATGCGACGCCGCCCGGACCGTACCCTTCGAACATAATCTCTTCGTAGGTCGCGCCGGGAAGTTCGCCCGTGCCGCGCTGCACTGCGCGCTTGATGTTGTCGGCGGGCATGTTCTCGGCTTTAGCTGCCGCAATGGCCGTACGCAGACGCGGGTTTCCTTCAGGATCTCCCCCGCCCGACTTGGCCGCCATCGCGATTTCCTTGATCAGCCGAGTGAAAATCTTGCCCCGTTTGGCGTCCAGAGCGCCCTTCTTGTGCTTGATTGTGGCCCATTTTGAGTGGCCCGACATGTAACGACCTCAGAGACGAGATTTTTTGCGCGGACGGGCGGAGATATCCCGCATCCCAATGAGAACAAAAGCGAAGTATACCACGCGGATGAGCGTCATCTCTCTTGCACGACCGACACGATGCCCCGCTGGCTCTGCTTCTTGTCTGCAATTCAAGCGCGTGAGGTAACCCCTGTAGGCGAGCCGAGCACCGCGGTGCAGAAGGCACATCTACGAGCGGCAACGGGAATCTCGCTGAGGCACTCCGGACACTTTTTACTAGTCGGATCGGCTGGAGCTTCGCCCCTGCGCCGGCGCTCCACGTAAGCATTCACGGGAGCCACCACGAAGAAGTAAACTGCTATTGCAATCATCAAGAACGAAATCAGAGCGTTGAGAAACGATCCATACATGATCTTGCTGTTGTGAATGGTGACGCTCAGGTCGGAAAAGTCGGGCTTGCCCGCCACTGCGGCAATCAGGGGAGTAAAGATGTTCGTTACGAGCGATGTGATTACTGCGCCGAAGGCAGCGCCAATCACGACGGCCACGGAGAGGTCCACGACGTTTCCGCGAAAGAGAAATTTCTTAAAATCCCGAAGCATGAAGATCGCTCCCGTCTAAAACGGCGGAAGCATAGCATAAGAAAGCCGCCCGGATTGCAGGCGGCGTACTGAAGGTTTGTTGATGTAGCGGGTTATGCGCTGGTCTTGCCACTTGCGGAAATCAGCAGCTCGCGAAGGCGTGCAGCCTGAGTCTGTTCTGCGGCCGTGTCAGTGAGGAACTCGGTGCCGTAGGAGTATCCGCGACGGTTTCTTACTTCGGCCTTAACCCGCATCGGCTGTCCCGAATATGCCGGCGTAAATTCGACCTCGACTACATCACCAATGCGCAGTTCGACTCCGGCGAAAACGGCCATGCCGCCTTCGCTCATATCGCGGCCGCGGGCGTCGACGATTTTGGCTGTATGCAATGAGTTCCAAAAAATTAGGCGCACAGGTACATCGATAGTGTTGCGCTCCCAGCGGCGCTTGCGCGCAAAGCCGACGGAGGGTTGAGGTGAGAGAGCAGTCGCCATGGGCTGATGATATCCATGCTGTGCTTTTCCTCGAAGATTACTAAAGGCACATTGACCGATTGGCAAGCACAAGCGTTGCGGCTCAGAAACGTATGCCACTCAAAACATGGGCTCTTTTGCTCAGTCATTTGCCACAGAGCTGATGCCGCGCCTGGCATCGAAAGGCGCTTTCGCTGGCTTCCTTGGCCGAAAAAAGCTACGTGAACGTTAGTTTCCTCAAACGGCAAGAGCAACTATGGTTCGCCGCACAGCAACTTAGCTATATGTCCGCCTTCCCTGCCCGCTTCTGGTGCTCAGTTCGGTTCGTGGGTACCTGTCTGCTGTTCCCGTTCTTGCTTACGGCGTGCTCGACCCGCCGAGCCGAGATTCAATACGCCCGCCAACTCGAGCAGCAAGAACAGTGGGACGATGCGCTGGCTGCTTACAACCGCGTGTTGCCGCAAATCCAAGCCAGTAGAACCGCCGAACTAGCCGAAATTTACAGCCATGTCGGTCGCTGCTTGATCGAATTGGGCAAAGGATCAGACGCGCTTGCCTCCGTGGATCATGCGCTCTTCCTTAATCCCGACAGCAGCGAGGCACATTTGCGTATGGCACAGCTGTTTATTGCAGCGAATGCGCCGGAAAAAGCACAACCTCACATCGATTACGCTGCGGCAGTCCGTCCGGACGATCCTGAAATGCTCGATATTCGCAGCGACCTATTTGCGGCGGAAGATCGGGCGGATCTTGCCGAGCGCGATCTGCTGCGAGCCTCTCAGCTCAGCAAGAATGCTGATCGAGCCGTCGAGCGTCTGGCCCAGTTCTACATCAATGCAGACAAGCCCAACAAAGCTCGTGCCGTGCTGACCAGCGGCGTCGAACGAAGCGAGCATAAGTCTCGTCTGTTGCTGATGCTGGCCCGGCTGGAGGAAACCGAAGGCAACGCGGCGGCCGCAGAGAACAGTTATCGCCGGGCCATAGCCGTTGAAGATTCTGTCGAGAATAACCGACGGTTGGCTCAATTCTTTGCGCGCAATGGAGAGATCGACAAGGCCGCAGAACTGCTACAAAGGGTCGACGCGACGAGTCCCGCTTCAACCGCCACGGCGGACCTGGAGATGCAGTCGGGACGGTCCGAAGCCGCGATTAGGGATTACGAGTCTGCGCATAAACGCGCTATTGAGAACGATTCATTGAACAAGAGCGATCCATCCCAGTCGCAAAAAGCGTTATCGGATATTGCCGTGCACCTGATCGAAGCCGATCTGGAGGCTCCGCCTTCTGCTACGAGACAGGACGTGACTGCAGCGCGAAAGCACCTCGAGCAAACTAGCCGAGTCCTAGAAGCTGGCACACGCCATCTTCTTCAAGCTGAGATCGATTTTGTGTCTGGGAATTTGCCTTCGTCACAAAGAGAAGCAGAGACAGCACTGAAGTCCGATCGCGATCCAGCACCAGCTCAATACATGTTGGGCATCATCGCTGAGCGCAGCGGAAATCGTGTCGAAGCGCTCAAGTACTGGCAGGCTGCTCTTGAGACGGATACGCAGCATGCGCCGGCAAGGCTGGCCTTGGCGGCAGACGCTATCCAGCAGCACGATGGACCGAGGGCAGAGGAATACGTGATAGACGTGGTTCGCGACGAACCAGCGAACGTGAACGGTCTCTTGCTGTATTCCAAGGCATTGCTCCTTCAGCATCGGTACGATTCAGCCCGCGCTCTGTGCCAGCGTGCAACCTCTGTCGATCCCACCGATGCGCGGGTTCCGATTGTGCTGGGCGACATCGCTCTCGATCAGCATCAGTTGGCCGTGGCGCTGTTGGAGTATGAAAAAGCGATGCTGCTCGCGCCACACTCGAAAGATGCTATCGAAGGTCTTACCGGCGTCTATGAAAAGGGAGGCACCAGTAAAGCCATGCTGCGAAAGATTGAGAGGTTGGCGCAGAGTGGCACACCCTCTTCGCGTCTGATGGAAGTCGCAGGCCGGCTCTACGCATCGCAGCACATGTATTCCGATGCAAAGCGCTGTCTCGAACGCGCTATCAAGATGGACCCGGACCGTGATTCGGCGACGATCGCATTGGCAGCCGCATATGTAGATGCTCGTAGCAACACCACCGCCAGCGAGCTGCTCAACGATGCTCACTTGAGCCGTCTGGGATTGTTCGACGAGAGCTCTTCAGCTTTGATTGCTGCACTCCGAGCAGAACACGATCGCAATTTGAATGAAGCGATACGACAATACGAGTCGGCCGTGCGCGCCGGAGATCCCAGCGGAATCGCCAGCAACAATCTCGCATGGCTCTACGCTACACGGGGCAAGAACCTGGATCGTGCGCTGCAACTCGCTCAGCAGGCGCTGCAGGCAAATCCGGGAAGTCCGCAGATTCTTGACACGCTCGGAATCATTGAGGTGCAAGACCGCCAGTACTCACAGGCGATTGCCACGTTCCGTAGCGGCATCCGTCGTGCTTCCGAGCTGCACGGCATGGCAGAGCTGCAGCACACCATTGAAGCTCATCTTTTGCAAACACAACACTTATCTGGTCAACCTGTCAGCCATCCATAACCTCCAAAATTAGTGGATGCATCGCCTGCGGCTCTCCAGCAGCTAATTCCCTTTTGAGACCTTCGCGTCAACTCCGGTTCTTGAGGCTCAGGCGTACCCAGCATCCGCCAGGAGGAAACCAGAAATGGCAGACGATCTGAACGGTTTACGTGTGGCGGTGTTGCTTACCGACGGAGTTGAAGAACCCGAATTTGTGAAGCCGAAAGAAGCTCTAGAGAAAGCGGGAGCAAAGGTGAGCGTGATTTCTCCCAAAGGCGGAGATATCCAATCTTTTCAGCATCACGACAAATCGAACAAGTACAAGGCGGACCGCACACTCGACCAGGTTCACGCGGATGAATTCGACGCGCTTTTGCTCCCAGGCGGAGCGTTGAATGCGGATGCGTTGCGAGTCGAAACTAAGGCACAACAATTCGCAAAAGCTATCGATCAGGCGGGCAAGCCCATCGCCGTGATTTGTCACGCACCCTGGCTGCTGGTTTCGAGCGGCCTGCTCCGCGGACGTAAGATCACGAGCTTCCACACTATTCAGGACGATCTCCGCAACGCAGGCGCCGATTGGCAGGACTCAGAGGTCGTGGTCGACCGGAATTGGGTCAGCAGCCGCAAACCTGACGACATTCCAGCATTTAATCGAGAGATGCTTAAGCTCTTCGCGCAGGCAAGCGGAGCACAAAGTCGGAAGATCGCCTGATCTCAATTTACGACGAGCATGTGCGATGAGCGATTTACATCCTTCCTACTTCCGAATAAGGAGTTCTTATGAAAGCAGTAGTTTTTCACGGCATCGGCGATATTCGCCTTGATAATGTGGCGGAACCAAAGATTCAGAAACCAAATGACGCAATAGTCAGACTGACGGCAAGTGCCATCTGCGGCACCGACCTGCACATGATCCGCGGAACGATGGCAGGAATGAAATCGGGAACGATTCTCGGCCATGAAGGAGTGGGCATTGTAGAAGAAGTTGGGAACGCAGTACGCAATTTACAGCCCGGCGATCGCGTCGTGATTCCGTCGACCATCGCGTGCGGCAATTGCTCGTACTGCCGATCCGGCTACTACGCGCAATGCGACAAAGCTAATCCTAATGGGCCCGATGCAGGCACCGCATTCTTCGGCGGCCCGGCCAACAGTGGACCATTCCACGGCCTGCAGGCTGAGTACGCGCGCATTCCTTTCGCCAACATCGGATTGGTGAAGCTTCCAGATGGTGTTTCGGACAGTCAGATGCTTCTGCTTTCAGACATTGCTCCCACAGCGTGGATGGCGGCCGAACTGGCGGAGATTAGGCCGGGGAACACCGTCGCGGTGTTCGGTTGTGGGCCCGTCGGTCAATTCGTGATCGCCAGCGCAAAGCTCATGAATGCTGGACGCATTTTCGCCATCGACACGATCAAGTCTCGGCTGCAGATGGCGCAGGAACAAGGCGCGGAGATAATCGACTTCAACGCTGAAGATCCGGTCGAGGCGTTGAAGGGCTTCACGGGCGGCATTGGCGTGGATCGCGTCATCGACGCGGTTGGCGTGGACGCAAATCATCCGCATCATGGCGCAGGCGCAAAAAAAGCATGGCTCAAAACGCCCAAGAACCGCATGGAACAGAAGATGGTCGCACCAAAGACCAACACTGCTAATGGAAACTGGCATCCAGGCGACGCTCCCTCACAGGTGCTCACGTGGGCCACGGAGGCAATCGCCAAAGCGGGAACACTGTCAATTATCGGAGTCTATCCCGAAACGGCGCAGAGCTTCCCGATTGGCGCTGCGATGAACAAGAACCTGACTCTCAAAATGGGAAACTGTAACCATCGCAAGTACATTCCCATGCTGATCGAGAAGGTGCAGAGCGGAGTTCTTGATCCCGAGAAGGTGCTCACGCAAGTGGAACCGATGACGAGTGTGCTTGATGCATACAAAGCTTTTGACACTCGCCAGCCCGGTTGGGTGAAGGTCAAGCTGGAACCATCGGCGCCAAGAATAGCCGCTTGAAAGCGGTCAGCTGTCAGGAGCCAGTCTTTCAATGATTAGGATCGGGACATCGGCTTCCATTGTGGGGTGCCAAAGCCACACAAAGGTGAAGGCGCCGAAATATTTTTTTGATCCCGACTTCTAAAGGACTTAGCTCACGAGATCCCGACTTGATCCCGAACTTGTCCGTTGTTCGCTCGGGATCGCTTCGGGACCCGGTCGGGATCGAATCCCAACCTAGGTTCGGGATCACGTCGGGATCTTCGAAGTTGAGCGCCGAACGGGGCGTGGTGGCGAGAGAACCCATGTCGAGAGTGCAGGACGCGCCGGAAAGGTCGGCGCTCCAAGTCCGATCCCACATTGCGAGATTTGGGCGAGCCGTAGTTCATTTCTTGCACAACACCCATGGATACCCATTGGGTATCCGGGAAATACCCGTCGGGTATACCGCGTATACCCGGAGTACCCTGGGGTATTACTGCGGATAGGATTGCTCTAGTTTGGCAGCGACAGAGTTTGGCAGCGACAGAGTTTGGCAATGACAGTTTGGCGACGACGAGCCATGCCCGCGACGGGTAAATGGTAGCGGCGGGCTCTTAGGCGCGCAATCCCATTTCGGTATGGTTCCAATCCATACATCCGACCTCAACGCTAACGCAGACAGAACAAGAAAAGCAATGTTCATCCGTTGTTCTAACAATTTTCTGGTCGAGCGAAATCAGGACGTTGCGGCGAAGAAAAAAAATATGTTCGCAATCCGTTGCTCTGAAGCCGATGCCCCGATACGAAGCACAGACGACTGACAACCGATGGCTGGCAACCGAGAACCCACAACTGACAACTGCTCACTTCCAGCAATGTTAAACTGAAGCTACTTCCATGAAATTCGGCGTTCTCGTCTTCCCTGGTTCGAATTGCGATCACGATGCCTACTATGCGATCGAAACCGCGGCCAGGCAGCCAGTCACGTTCCTGTGGCATGCCAGCCATGATCTCGAGAACTGCGATGCCATCGTGGTCCCGGGCGGTTTCGCTTATGGCGATTATCTCCGCACAGGTGCAATTGCAAAGTTCGCTCCGATAATGCAAGAGGTTGGCCGATTTGCCGCTGCTGGTGGCCTGGTGCTTGGCATCTGCAATGGCTTCCAGATCTTGTGCGAGGCCGGACTTCTTCCTGGCGCCCTGTTGCGAAATGCAGGCTTAAAGTATGTTTGCAAGCCAGTGCACTTGCGTGTGGAGAGTACCGATACGCCTTTTACGAATGAGTGCAACGACGGTGAGGTGCTTGAAATTCCGATCGGGCACATGGAAGGCAATTATTTCTGCGCTCCTGATACTCTCACGCAACTCAAGCGTGACCACCGCATCATTTTTCGCTATTCGGACGCCCAAGGCCGCATGTCGCCGGAAGCAAACCCAAACGGGTCCATCGACAACATCGCGGGTATTTGCAATGAAGGACGCAACGTACTCGGCATGATGCCTCATCCCGATCGCAGTGCTGATCCGCTTCTGGGAATGAATGACGGCCTCAAGATCTTCGAGTCCATGGTTGGGGCCCTCGCGCACAAATAGCACATGGATCGTTTATCGATGCTCCAAGGGGTTCTCGCGCAAAATCCTGGCGATCCATTCGCGCGCTACGGTTTGGCAATGGAGCACGTCAACAGAGGGGACACTGCTACTGCCCTCGCGGAGTTCGCGAAACTGCTGGAACTGAACCCCGAATACACGCCTGGTTATCAGATGGCAGCGCAGACTCTGATAAAAGAAGGCCGCGATGAGGAAGCGCGCAAGATGCTGGAGAACGGCATCTCCTGCGCAATGCGAAGCGGCAATCAGCATGCTCGCTCCGAAATGGAAGCGTTGCTCGACGATTTGCGGTAGTCTGCTCAGCTAACTCAAATTCGCCCAGAAACGGAAAATCGAGGGAATGAGATTCTTCGCTCTGATACTTGTGTTCGCCGCCGCTTCGTTACTCAATGCTCAACCTTCACCTTCTAGCTCTTCCCCACAAGGCCCGCCTTGGAATCTGATGCCGGTTCCGGCAAAGCTCCAACCCGGCACGGGCCAGTGGAGCGTGCAGCAAGGGCTCAGGATTTCCTTGGCTGGATCAGATGATCCTCGCGTTCGCAATGCTGCCGAGCGCTTCGTCGAGCATCTGTCGCGCGCAACAGGTATTCCACTGCGCTATCAATCGGCTGAGAGTGCCAATGCCGCCATCGCGATCCGCTGTGAGCACTCCGGTGATAAAGTGCAGAAACTCGGTGAAGATGAATCTTATGTCCTCGACGTTTCCGATGCGGGGGTAAAGCTTTCTGCGCGCAATCCTCTCGGCGTCATCCATGGATTGCAGACGTTACTTCAACTGGTGGCACCGAGTGCTCAAGGTTTCGCAGCGCCTGCTGTCCACATCGAAGACACTCCACGCTTTCCCTGGCGTGGACTTCTGCTTGACTCCTGCCGCCACTGGATGCCGGTAGACGTCGTGAAACGCACACTCGACGGCATGGAAGCCGTGAAGATGAATGTGCTGCACTTTCACCTCAGCGAATACCAGGCTTTTCGAGTGGAGAGCAAGAAGTTCCCCAAACTGCAGGAGATGGGGTCGGAGGGGCACTACTACACGCAAGACGAGATCAAAGAATTGATTGCTTACGCCCGCGATCGTGGCATCCGCGTTATACCGGAGTTCGATATGCCCGGACATAGCACAAGCTGGTTCGTCGGCTATCCGGAGCTGGCCTCAGGACCAGGTCCCTACGAACTCGACAAGCAGTGGGGGGTCTTCGATCCGGCGATGGACCCGACCAAGGAATCCACATACAAATTCCTCGATAAGTTCATTGGCGAAATGGCGGAGCTTTTTTCCGACGACTTCTTTCACCTTGGCGGCGACGAGGTGAATGGCAAGCAGTGGGACGCGAATCCTGAAATTCAGAGATTCATGAAGTCTCACAGCTTGAAGACCAACGACGATCTCCAAACCTACTTCAATCAGCACGTTGTGAAAATCATTCAAAAATACAAGAAGACGCCGGTGGGCTGGGATGAAGTGTTAACGCCCGATTTGCCCAAGGATGTGGTCGTCCAGTCATGGCGTGGGCCGCAATCAGAAGCCAAGGCCGTACAGGAGGGGCATCGCGCGCTTCTATCAAATGGCTACTATCTTGACCTGGCTCAATCGGCAGAGAAGCATTACCTTGTCGATCCGCTGGGCGGCGATGCAGCTCAGCTTTCGCCCGAGCAACAAAAGATGATTCTCGGTGGGGAAGCCTGCATGTGGTCTGAGATGGTAAGCGTTGAGAACGTGGATTCGCGCATTTGGCCCCGAAATGCTGCAATCGCTGAAAGGTTGTGGTCACCCGCAGAGGTTCGCGATGTGAACTCAATGTACGAACGAATGCAGGTACTAAGCGAGCGTCTCGACACCCTGGGACTCACGCACCACTCGGGTTTGCGCATGATGCAGGAAAGGCTCGCTCTCGAGCATGTCGATGCTTTGCGAGTTCTGGGCAACGTGGTCGAGCCAGCAAAGGGCTATGCGCGGGTTAGTGGCCATAAGTACAACACGGAGTCTCCGCTCAACGGTCTTCCCGATTCGGTACCGCCAGAGAGTTTGGGAGCTCGAAAGTTCTCTCTGCTGGTGGACAAGATTATCGCTGGCAATGCTTCTCCGGATGAGCTCGCTTCGGCTAGAGAGCTGATGGGTACGTGGAAATCCAATTACGACCGACTGTCGCCCGCATTGCAAAACTCTTTGCTGACGGACGATACAGTCGTGTCACAGAACCTCGTGACAGCGGGAAACATCGGATTGCAGGCGCTCGATATGTTCGGCACACATGCATCTGCTCCCGCCGGCTGGTCCGACCAGCAGATGGAACAGCTCGAGCAGATAAAAAAACCGCAGGCGGAACTTCTTCTGATGGTAGTGCCGGCGGTGGAGAAACTCGTCCAAGCAGTGGGACGGCCATAATCAGCGATAAGGAGCTGCGGCAGCTTCGCGTCTGCGAAGCTGCCCAGCTACTTCATCATTCGTCTCATACCAAATTCGATTACTGCTGGAAACATCTCATAAAGATGACTCACCAGCCATCCGTGCCAGGGCACAAATACTTCGCGCGTGCCGCGTAAATAGCCTCGAACAATGGCTAGGGCACAGCGCTGCGGCGATATTCCTCTTTGCAAGTTCTCGCCTAGGCGCTTGCTTGCACTTCCCTTCACGGTATTCGCGCCAAAGTTGGTTCGAATGCGTCCTGGACAAACACTCATTACACGAATGCCGCTCGCCTCGAGTTCCAGACGTGCGGCTTCGCTGATCGCATTGAGAGCATGCTTACTGGCAGAGTAGGCGCCCATGTGCGGCACTGGGAGATGTCCGACGATGCTGGAGATATTAATGATGGTTCCATTCCCCTGCGCCTTCAACGTCGGAATAACAATCTGCATGCAGTCGATCGCGCCAAAGAAGTTGGTGTCGAATAGCTTGCGGCACTCCTCTATTGACATCGTTTCCACGGAATCAAGCATGCCGTAGCCTGCGTTGTTAATCCAAACGTCGATACGCCCGAAGCGATCTCGAGCTTCGCTCACCAGTCCTTCGATCTGGCGATGGTCCCGAACATCGCATTCGATTGCGGCGGTTCGCTCCAGAGTCCCAACCCTTGCTCTCGCTTCTACTAATCGTGTGAAATCCCGGGAACTCATCACTACACGCGCACCCTCGGAAACAAAAGCTCGGGCAATCGCCTCACCAATTCCCATCGAAGCGCCGGTAACAACGACGACCTGATCACGGCATCGCATAGCTTTCGGTTGTATCTGCCTGCCCTATCCTGGTCAAGCGGCGTACGCGGCTCTGCGGCGGACATCTCTGCCACATACAGTTATCGGAAAACTGCTCTAGAATCGACCGGTGAGCGATCTTCTGCCACTTTTCCCGCTCGAGCTCGTGTTATTTCCTGGCACGGCCTTGCCTCTCCACATTTTTGAGGCGCGCTATAAAGAAATGATCGGGGAATGCCTGGAGCGTGACGCGCCGTTCGGAATTGTGCGCGCGATTGAAGATGGAATTGCGCAGATCGGCTGCTCAGCTGAAGTGGTTACCGTCGTAAAGAGATACGACGACGGAAAGCTCGATATCGTTACCCGCGGATTGCGGCGCTTCGAGATTGTGGAGATCGTTCAAGGGCGTTCCTTCGTTGAAGCAAATGTGAAGTTTCTGAGCGAGCAGGCCGATGCTACTTCCGAAATGAAGAAGAAAGCATTTGATTTGCATCAATCGCTATTGCTGATGGCGGCCAGCGGACAAATGGTTCCGGCGCTCGATCCGCCCGACGAGCTACTTTCCTTCTATCTGATCTCACAACTGCCCGTGGACCTCGACTTCAAACAGACGATCCTGGGCACGCCTTCGGAGTCGCGGCGTTTGGCAACTCTCATCGAGTATTACGAGGCCATTCTGCCCAAACTGGGAAGGACCATCCTGGCGAAGAAGAAGAGCGGATCGAATGGACATGTGATGTAAAGCCAGCAATAGGCAATAAGCGATAGGCAATAGGCTCATTGAGCTCGGGCCGCTTGCTTATTGCCTATGGCATATCGCTTATTGCCTGCGTTCGCGCATTCGGCGCCCGCGTATAATTTTCTTGAGGTGATCTCATCGGTAATGAACCTCCCTAGCACTCTCGGTGAACTCCGGAAAAGCGAATTCAGCGAACAGCGGTTGCGAGCAAGACGCGTAAAGGACGAGCTGCGCGACAATCTTATCCAGAAGCTCAAGAACGGCGAGCGAACATTCCAGGGACTTGTGGGCTATGACGACACCGTGGTCCCGCAGGTCATTAATGCCGTGCTCTCACGGCATAATTTCATTCTGCTCGGATTACGTGGGCAGGCAAAGAGCCGGATGCTGCGCGCACTGACTGGGCTACTCGACCCGCATCTTCCCTGCGTAACGGGTTGCGAGATTCACGATAACCCCTACGAGCCGCTTTGTCCTCGCTGCAGAAACCTGATCGCCGAAAAAGGTGATGCCACGCCCATTGCTTATCTAGGGCCGCAAGATCGTTACGTCGAGAAGCTGGCCACGCCGGATGTGACGGTTGCGGATCTGATCGGCGACATCGACCCAATCAAAGCGGCGCGTGGGGGGTTGGACTTGGGCAGTGAGCTCACCGTGCATTATGGGCTGCTGCCTCGCGCCAACCGCGGAATCTTCGCCATCAATGAACTTCCAGACCTTGCGGGAAAGATTCAGGTCGCGCTCTTCAACATCATGCAGGAAGGTGACGTTCAGATTAAGGGCTATCCGGTTCGTTTGAATCTTGACGTCGCTCTGGTCTTCAGCGCGAATCCTGAAGACTACACGGCGCGCGGAAAGATCGTTACGCCGCTCAAGGACCGTATCGGCTCCGAGATCCGAACGCACTATGCCGGGACCCTCGATGAAGGCGTAGCCATCACGCAGCAGGAGGCGTGGACCGAACGCAATGGGCACCCGCTGCATGTGCCGCAGTTCATCCGGGAAATCGTCGAGCAAATTGCATTCGCCGCAAGAGAAGACAAACGCGTCGACAAGCGTTCAGGCGTAAGCCAGCGTCTGCCGATTTCCACTATGGAGAACGTGATTTCCAATGCCGAAAGGCGCGCGCTGCGCAATGGCGAGAGCACAGCGGTTCCACGCGTGGGCGACATCTATGGAGCAATGCCGGCCATCACCGGCAAGCTGGAATTGGAGTACGAAGGAGAATTACGCGGCGCGGATACTGTCGTTCGCGACTTGATCAGACTGGCTGTTGCCCGGACCTTTGATACGTATTTCAAGGACGGCAACATGCAGCAGATCACGCAATGGTTTGACCTTGGTGGTCAGCTCAAGTTCAGCGACACAGCGGCGTCCGCTGAGTTGTTGGACGGGCTGAAGCATATTCAGGGGTTGAGCGAAAAATTGAGCGCAGTTGGCGTGAAGCCGAAAGACAAAGCCGAAGTGGTGGTCTCAGCGGCGGAATTCCTGCTTGAAGGTTTGTATGCTCACAAGCGTATTGGACGAAGTGAGGAGCGCGTCTTCACCGCTCCCGAAAAGCAGCGGCAGGTAGAAAAGGTTCCCGGACGCGAGGAATTCCCAGGGCGCGCTAAGAGGCCATACAACTGAGTTTTAGAGATGTAGATGTAGAATTCTGCGTCGCAGCAAGTCATGAAGTTTATTAAATACTCCAAATACGTCGCTGATCCAGCCGGCGAAATGAGCACGGAGGACCTGCTCAACGCCCTCTCTGACTATCTTCTTCAGAGTGGGTTTCAAGATTCCTGGTATTCGTACGAGTTCAACGACGGCGAGCAGACGCTGGACGAGCTAAAGCAGGCGATCCAGCAGGCACTGGAAGCGGGCGAGTTGCTCGACGAAAGCATGCGCGAGCGACTCGAGCAGATGCAGGCCGAAGGTCAGCTCGACGAGTTGATCGAAAAGCTCATCGAACGCATGCAACAAGAGGACTACATCACCATCGACCAGCCATTTGACCCCACCCGACAATCGAGTGCCCCGGGGCAAACGGGGGAGCCGCAGCAAGGACAAGTGAAATTCGAAGTCACTGACAAGGGACTCGATTTTCTCGGCTACCGCACCCTGCGTGATCTGCTGGGGTCCTTGGGCAAGTCGAGCTTTGGGCGACATGATACGCGAGACATGGCGACCGGCATCGAATCCAGCGGCGCGTCTCGAGCTTATGAATTCGGGGATACCTTGAATCTCGACATCACAGGCACCCTCTCCAACGCCATCCAGCGCGATGGACTGAAAGTTCCCATTCAACTCGAGTATTCAGACCTTCAGGTCCATCAATGCGAATACCAGTCTTCATGCGCGACCGTGCTCATGCTTGATTGCTCGCACTCGATGATTCTTTATGGAGAAGATCGATTCACGCCAGCGAAGAAGGTTGCGATGGCACTGTCGCAATTGATCCGCACTCAATATCCCGGTGATTCCCTTTCGCTTGTGCTCTTTCACGACTCCGCCGAGGAACTTCCGTTATCGCAATTGGCTCGGGTGAAAGTGGGGCCTTACTACACCAACACACGCGAAGGACTACGCATGGCACAGCGCATCCTCGATCGCCAGCGCAAGGACATGAAGCAAATCATCATGATTACCGACGGCAAACCATCGGCTCTGACCCTTGAGGATGGGCGCATCTACAAAAATGCTTTTGGTCTCGATCCACTGGTGGTGAGCCAGACTTTGGAAGAAGTCTCGCGCTGCAAGCGCGCAGGTGTGATGATCAACACCTTCATGCTGGCTTCCGATTTTGGTCTGATCCAGTTCGTGCAGAGAGTCACAGAGATGTGTCGGGGCAAGGCTTACTTCACCACTCCACACACGCTCGGCCAGTACTTGCTGATGGATTACATGTCCCGCAAGACAAGAACCATCCACTGAGCTGCGAATTCACCTCTAGCGCCATAACCGTCGACTCGAGTGGCGGACACACATCGTCTGGTACTACATCTTTGTCACAGGATTGGGAGGAGGAACTTGGCCTTGCGCAGCTTCTTCTTTCCGCACGGCGGCTTCCGCAGCCTGGAAACCAAGCTTCGAGTGCGTACCATCACAAAAAGGCTTGTTCGTGGATGCACCGCAACGGCAGAGGGAAAAAGCTGGTTTACCGCTGAGATCCCATTCACGTCCTTCGGCGTCGACTAGCTTCACCATTCCCTCGACACGATACGGCCCATTCGGTTTCACCGTGATCTTGACATCTGACATGTAGTCCCTCTCTGTTGTCCAGTGTAATAGAGCCAGACCAAGTATCGAGAAAATGCACACAGAACCAGGCTTACGGATTACTCCCAACTAGAATGTGCGCACTTCATTTTCTGAATGCAACGTTGATCAGCAATTTCTCGCCGGAGACATCTACTACATTACAGAATGACCTTTGGCCCTGCCGGGAAAAATCCAACGCCACGCGGCTATTTCCGATACGCAGATTGCGAATGCGCAGGAAATCGAGCCAATCAGGAAGTACCGGATTGACGATGTTCAATTCCTTGCGCGCTGCCGATGGACGAATCCCGAGCACAGAAGTAAGTAACAGAAAAAATGCTCCCGACGCCCACGCCTGCGGCGAACACGACACTGGATAATGCACTGGTTCATCGTATTCATTGCGCTGTACTCCACAGAAAAGTTCTGGCAGTCGATAATCCCGGAAATTCAGTGCAGCGTGATAGAGCGAACTGAATATTGTTTGCACTTCATCGCGGAAACCGTACAGTGCCATTCCGTGAGCAACCAGTGAATTATCGTGCGGCCACACCGACCCGCGATGATAGCTAAGGGGATTGAACACTTTCTCGGACGCCGCCAAAGTTCGCCATCCCCAACCTGATTCCATGTCGTCACGCATGAAGCGCTGCACGACCATACGTGCACGCTCCCGGCTAATGGCACGCGTAAAGAGGAGATGTCCAGGGTTGGAGGAGATGACTTCCAGTGGACGCTTCTGATTGTCCAGACCCATCGCGTAGAAGGATTCGGCCGGAAGCCAGAAGCTTTTCTCTATCTTCTTTGCCAACTCCGCCGACGATTTCCGCAATCGATCGGCATGATCGGTATCGCCGACGTGGCGCAGCAGCTGGGCCATGCGATATTGCGCTTCGTAGCAATAACCCTGAACTTCCACCAGCGCAATCGGCGGATTGGCGACGCTTCCATCGCGATGCATATTGGCGTCCCAGGAATCTTTCCATCCTTGATTTGTCAACCCCTTGGGCGAGCGCCGTTTGTACTCGATGAAACCGTCGCCGTCGAGGTCCCCGTACCGTTCGATCCACTGGAGTGCCGCGCGGGCAGCGGGCAAGAGATCTCGCACCAACTGCTCGTCGGCCGTCCAATTGAAAGCTTCACTTAGGAGGATCAAGAACAGTGGAGTAGCATCCACCGATCCGTAGTAGGGACCGAACGGCATCTCGCCCGCGCGCGTCATCTCGCCGGTTCGGTACTCGTGAGGGATTTTCCCAGGCTCCTCGTCGAGCCAATCGTTGAACTGCTTGCCTTGATAGCGTGCAAGAACGCGTAGTGTCTCCCCGGCCAGCCGTGGGTTCAGAAGCAGCGACTGATAGGCGGCGATCAACGAGTCGCGTCCGAACATGGTGGCGAACCATGGAATACCTGCAGCGACGATGTGCTGATCTCCGTTCGGAATCTGGAGCGCATGAAAGTCCGCTATGCAGGTGCGAAGTGCCTGGTCAAAGATGTCGTTACTGCTCTCGAAGGTGGTGGAATCCTGCTCCCATCGGTGATACGCCTCGCGCCGCTCACGGAAACCTTGCACCACGGTCCTGCTCGTTGGTCTCGGTGGCTCGTCGCCCACGCGACAGCTGATGGTGTTCAGAATTTCGCGAAAACCGGAAGCAGGAACTTTCAGATTCCACCGGGCAATGTTCTTTTCAATTGCATCCGGCGGTGTCTGGAATCGAATCACCGTCTCACGAGTGATGCTGTCGAGTCCAAGATAAAAGAAGACAAGGGAATCACCGCGAATCAACGGCTTGTAGTAGCGGCCGCACTTTTGCCGCGCACAGCCACGCACTTGGAACACATCGACGAAGTCGGCCTCCAGCGCGATCTCAATCATCAGGTCTGCGTCGGATTGGTTGAAGTTAGAAAAAATGATGGAGTCATACAGCAACCCTGAAGCCAACAATTGCTGGCGACGGATGTGTATCGTGTTCTCGGGAAGATCAAAGGAGTTGATTTGGGATAAGGAGCCAGTGGTCAGCTCAATCTTTGAAGCGAAGCTTTTCTCTTCGCTCGATGAGAGGACGACCGTGCGGTTTCCTCCCACTCTCAACTCCATCTTGCTAAGAAAGCGGGTATCGTCATGAAAAAAGCCGACGTCGGGAGCGCCGGGCGGAGTAATGTCCCCCGAGACTGTGGTCGAAAGAAATGTTTTGCCGTCGATTAGAGTGAGATTGTTGACCTTGCGAGGCTCGTGAACCAGGAAGCCAAGCTGCGGCTCAGGATATGGACAGCCGACCTCTTCGAGTTCGTCCGCCGGAATGCGGACCAGCGTGCTCACGCCGCGGCCCCCGGTTCAGCCATCAGCGGCATCGTTTCCACGGAACCAAGCTTCACGCTCTGCCGATCAAAGTAAATGGACTCGTACAGGCTCAAATACTTGGCAACCATGACGCCGACGGAAAAGTTCTCCCTGGCGTACTCATGGATGACCTCTGATGAAATTGAAAGATTGCAAATACGCTCTGTCATCTCCTCGACATTTTCGCAAACGTAACCAGAGACTCCGTCGACCACTACTTCGCTTACCGATCCTCCCCGCAACGCGATCACTGGCGTGCCGCATGCCATGGCCTCGATCATCACCAATCCGAACGGCTCATTCCATTGAATGGGAAAGAGCATCGCCATCGAATTCCCCAACAGCTCATTTTTTGCCTGAAGGTCGGCTTCCCCGACGTATTCGATAAAGCGGCCATCGATGTGGGGCTTGACCTCAGCTTCAAAGTAGCTCTTAAACATCGGCTGCACTTCGCCCGCGATCTTGAGCGGAATCCCAGTTTTCTTTGCCACGGCGATCGCCAGATGGGGACCCTTCACCGGCGCCAAGCGTCCGATGAAACTGAGATATTGCTGCTTGTGTTTCTGAAATGGATAATCCCCGATCTTTATTCCGTGATGGATCGTCTGCCGCCGCGGCATGGCTTCAAGAGAGCGTTGGAAATCGCTGATGGTGACGTAATTCACGTCCGGATAGTAGGCATAGAAGGCGCTGAGGCTGTCTTCATGGGGATGGTGAACCGTGTAGACGAACGGGAGATCCAACAATCGGGAGATCGCTAGTCCGGGAGCGTTGTTCAGATGCAGAATGTCACAATCTGGTGCGGCGTCAGCAATCGCCCAGGCGGTGTGATTCATGTCCTTCAAGCTGCCAAAGATGTCGCCGTGTAAGGGCCAATCTGAGTTCGGGTACAGGGATCTCACTTCCACGTCCACGGTCGAATCGCCATTAGCGTAGACCACCACGTCAACGCCGCGTTGCTTCAGCCCCTCGGCAAGATGGCCTATGAACAGCTCGGTTCCTCCGTACATCCTGGGCGGCACAGCGATGAAAGGCGAGGCGATCAGGGCAATTCTCATTTGTCTCCTTAAATCAAGAGGTTGCGGGACTTAGCGGAGGTATCTGCCAGGATCGTGCACTTCGAACATTGATAAGATGCGGAACCTTGAGGCAGACGTTGGCGCGTGGGCCAGGGAATGGTTGGTGCAGCAACTTCGTTGCGGTTGATTATCAAGGGCTCTAGCTCACCAGGGCGCCGGTCGAGACACTCTGCCGCTGCTTTGAACGCTCAATCGCATTCTCAAACTGTATCGCGCGGACCTCACTGGTGTGTTCGGCGAGGACACGCTCTTGAGCTGCATCACCGATTTCTCGCAATTCAGAATCCGAGAGTGAAAGATAACTCAGTACATCGTCCGCATCGACGGGCAGCAGTATCTCCCGTCCGGGAACGAAGAAGGAGTCGAGCCCGGGCCAATTATCGGAGAGGATGGCCGCGCCGCATGCAGCGGCCTCAAACAATCGCACTGAAGGCGAATAGCCCGCGATAACCATCTCGCGGCGCGTGACATTCAGGTTAAGGCGCGACGAGGAGTAAAAACGCGCGTGCCAACGTGGATTTAAATGGACAATGCGCCGAATGTTCTTCGCCCAACGAATTTGTTTTGGATATTGCGGTCCAGCAACGATGAAATGTTTGTCTGGCGATCGCATCGCCGGACGCACCAGCAACTCTTCGAGCTTTGCCTGGCGGTCAGGGGCATAGGTTCCCATGTAGCTCAGATCGCACGCGAAACGTTTGTTCGTGCCGAAGCGGCGATACTGGCGGGGATCAAATGAGCAATAAAGCGGAACCGCTGATCGTGCTGCAAAAAGCTGTTCGATCTCCCCCAGCATCGGACCGCCAGTGAAGCTGAAATACACATCGAAACCCGCAACCTGCCCAGCTTCCAAATAGTCTGTTTTGCCGCGATCGCGAAGGCTCGCCACCGTAATGGGAGTATCGATGTCGTAGAACGCTTTCGCAGCGGCGCGACTGTCAAAGAGTTCATCGATCGCAGCAATGCCGTCTGGAAAGTAAGACCCAACCAATCCCACATCAGCACTCACGAGCTCTCTCCGCACTTCGGTCACGATGCTTGACCAGCTGTCGTAAAGTCTCAGACGACAGAACGATGGTTCTGGCAGATCGCGATTGGATGCGTACCACTCGAGGTCTCTCTCGTAGAACACAATGTCGTGCCCGCGACGATGGAGCGCTTCCAGCAGCGCGCGGAATGTGGTCGCGTGCCCATTCCCCCAAGCCGACGTGATGGAGAGGCCAAAGACAACGATCTTCATGGTTTTGTCTAGGCTACCGCACAAGGACGCACGGCTTGTTCCAGCAACATTGAAACCTCAACGGCTCGTTGCGAATAGGTGTGATCTCGCAATGCGCGTCGGTGCATTGCGAGTCCAATTCCTTCTGCTTCTTCGCGAGCGGTAGTGCGTAACAAATGAACAATCTCCTCCGCGGAGCTCGCTACCAGAATTTCTTCTTCCGGCTCAAAGAATGTTCCGATTCCAGCCCATGCGTCGGTGATCAAGCACGCGCCAGCTCCGGCCGCCTCAAAGACTCTGGTCGGAGGAGAGAAACCCACATTGGCCATCGAGTCGCGATTTAAATTCAGCACCATGCGAGCAGAGCAGTTGACCCGATTGTGGTCCCCAGTTCCAACGTGACCGATCCAGCGAATATTTGTCGGAAGAGTCTTGTTGCCCCAACCCTCTCCGCCAAGAATGAAGCGCAGGTCGGAAGCCAGTTCGGCAGCTTTTACGAAGAAGGCTTCCACGCGGCGTTCACGATCCGGCAGGCGATTTGCAACCAGCAGGAGATCGCAATCGAACGCCGAGTCTTTCGAAACTGGATAATGGGTTGCCGGCTCGAGAGCGTTGTAAATCGGGTGGCAATTACGTGCTCCCAGACGCAAATAGTGGTCGACGACGGGCGGACCACCGCCATAGGTAAACACGAAATCGTACTCGGGGATCAGTTTGCGAAATTCGTCTGAGGAATTATGTTCAACCCGGGCTAGAGTTGCCGGCGCATCCACATCCCAGAATGCGCGGAGGGCGTCAGTTTTGATGCCGCGCGCCACAGCACGCTCAAGTTCAACGTCGTCAGCACCTACACCGCTGTGTTTGATGATGAGCTCAGCTCCAGCTGCCCTTGCCAACATTTCCGGCAAATCGGTCGGAGTCGTATAGATGAGACTCTCGACGTAGCTGTAATCGCCCGCATCACGCTTTTGCTGCCTTCCGTAAATGTCGGGCTCAGCAAAGATAATGCGATGGCCGAGTAGAGCAAGATTGCGATAAATCCCGCGGTAATATGTCGCCGCTCCGTTCCAGTAGGAAGAGGTAATGCTGGAACCGAAGACGAAAATCTTCATGGCGACATTTCCTCATAGATCCCGACCAACTGTTCCGCCCGATGCATGCAGGTGTGACGCTTGCGAACGGTTTCGCGCCCACTCTCGCCGAGCTGACTCCGGGCATTATCGTCTTTGAGCAGATACTCGATTTCCGTGCGCATGCTGTTGCCGTCCGGAACGCAAAGATAATCCTGCCCGGGACGGAATAGTTCCTCAGCATCATTCCACGGCGCACATAGTAATGGAGCTCCACAAGCGAGAGCTTCGAATACCCGAATTGTCGGAATGCCGCTCAAGCCATTTGCATACTGCCGCCGCGGTACATGCAGCGACAAAGCGCTGTCACTGTAGGCTCGAGGAGCCTTGAGGTTCGGCAAGTAGCCGCGATATTCGATGCCGGCCTGCTGCAATGTTTCCAGAGCCGGCCCTGGATACCGGACGCCGTATGCAATCACTTTCCGCCCCGGCAAGTTGGCGGCTGGGCGCACCAGGAACTCCATTAACTCTTGCGTTCGTTCTTCGTCACCCCAATTGCCGATCCAGAGTACGTCTGCATCGCGCCTTGCTCTATGAGGCGCGAACACCTCGGTATCGGCGGCTTCGTGAAATGTCCATACCCGCGGCACGCCGAAGCCGTCCGCGTAAATTCGGCGAATTGCTTCACCGAATGCGAGGATGCCATCGACTTTATGCAAATGGAATCGAAGAATCTCGCCGGGAGAGGTGTAAGCGCGGTGGTGGGTGTCATGGAAGAGTGCGCGGAATCCGTACTTTTCCCTCAGCTCCAGGACTTTGTTCACTAGCCATGGCTCGTTCCATTCGTGAATGAGTACGAGGTCGACGTCCTTCAATTCCTCGTCGAGAAACGGATCGAGGGTGCTGTCGTTTTGATAAAAATGGATATCGAGTTCGGGATAGGTTCGGCGAAAATCATCTACGGCTTCAATGGCAGTTTCGCCCTCGTGCCTCATCAAATTGCTAAGCGACCAGGCGCCTAACTCTTCGTAGGAGCGAACATCATGTCCGAGGCGGATCAGGGCGCGAGACAATCCGCGCAGAAAATGCGCGTTGCCATGATTCCAATCGGAGACCAGTGAGTGCGCGAATATTCGAATTCGCAATTTGCCGTTCACGCGGCTGCAACCTCCGCAGAAACAAGTGTGCGGTAGTGCCCGAGGTACTCCTCGGCCATCTTGTCAGAATTGAAGTTGCGCGCGCGCTCCAGGGCGCGGCCGCCGTATTCCGATCTCCGCGCTGGGTTAGATGCAAGTTCCTGAATTGTGAGTACCAGGCTTTGTGGATTGTTGGCCTCGAAATAGATAGCGTCGTCCCCCCAGATCTCCCGAAGGCTTGGTATGTCGTTGAGGACGAGAGCGCATCGGGAAAGGCCTGCTTCAAGAGGAGCCAATCCAAACGGCTCATACCGGGAGGTCGCGACATAAATGGCGGCTCTGGCAAACAGTTGCCGCAACTGTACCTCAGACTGCCGCCCTTTCATCTGCAGCTTCGATAGATGCCCAGAGGACTGCGCCGACGCTACGGCTCCCTCGGGGCTTTGTTCTGGGCCAATCAAGATCGTTTCAAGTGGCAGATCGTCACGGAGTAGCAGAGTTGGCTGCTTGCCGGCATCCCACAGACGGCCAACCGAAATTGTGTATTCCTCTTTGGTGAAATGTGGGATGAACAGCTTGGGGTCACGACCGTTGTAGACAACTGCCTTTCGTTTCGGATCGCCATAATGGGCGCAAGCTTGGTCCAACATCCAGCGTGTCGGGGCTATCGCCAGATCAGCGCCTCGCCAGCCTCGAATTACATTTTCCCGATAGGTGCGAATCCATTCAGTATCGGGCGGCTGGGCTCCATGCACTGAGACCCACCAACTAATAACGTCGCTATGAGCTACAACGATTCGCGGTAAATCCCAATCGAGACCCCCGAAATAGAACTGATTGAAGTGCAACAGGTCGGGCTTGGCTTCGGCGATGATCGACTGCAAGAACTCAGTTGATTGCCTAAGGTCCGATTGAGCGTCCTGCATCCACTCCAGGCGGAAGGCAGTGGGATGGAACAAAACGTCTGGCAGTTCTTCGATCCACTCGGATTGAGCTGCTGAGGGAAGCTCGCCGAAGCTCACCAATGTGATCCTGATGCCCCGGCGCGAGAGCTGCGTCACGAGTTCGCGGGTGTACGTCCAGACTCCGCCAACTGTGTCCGCAGTCATCAGTATGTGCATTCAAGGTCCTCGATGGCCGCCGGCTGCTGCTCCTGGATGTCGCTGAAGCCTTTGTCTTTAAAGAGCGACGTGTAGAAGTGATGCGCCCGCTCCCACGCTGTGTCGTCCGGCAACTCACCAAAAGTTTGTACATAAAGTGGGCTCCCTGGAAAGGGAAACATTGGAACTGGCTCGCTTACCCAGACACCACGCGCCTTGAGCTCTTGCTGCCAGCGATGGATTTCAATTTTATCGTCCTTCTCGGTCAGAATCAGGTTTGCTTGTACCCAGGGAATCCGCTGACGAGCGTAGATCAGCAGCTCGCCAATGCGGCCAGTATCTAGGCGGCAGTTCTTATTCAGCTCTTCCCTACCGGCTTCGGTGATGGATTCAATGCCGCACTCGATGGAAATGCAGTGAGCGCGCCCAAGCAAATCGAGCGTCTGCTCATTCCAGAGGTCGATGCGGGTCTGAAATCCGATCTTCACGGCCCGTTCTGCAGTGCCTTCCAACAAACGTAAAACGTTCTTGCCAACCCCGAAAATCTCGTCAATGAAGTAGATGTAATCGACGCCACGAGCGATCAGGCGATCTATTTCGACCAGCACAGCTTGGACCGAGCGTTCGCGAAACTTATTGCGAAAGAGTGTCTTGTTGCAAAAGGTGCAAGCCCATGGACAGCCGCGAGCGAACTCAAGTTCGGCTCCCCGCCCTCCGCCGCTGAATACGTGGTGGCGGTGTTCATGCAGCTCGACGGGGTAGTTATGGAAATCCAGGGCACTGAGCGCCTTCATGTCAGTCACGCCCAATCCGGCGCTGATGTGCTCCCCGCGATCGTCGTGCCAACAACAACCCGCGATGTCCTGCCATGGCTTAGAAGCAAGTTGTGGGATCGTCTGGTCGGGTTCGCCGCGCATAGCCACTGTGCATCCGATCTTACGCAACGTAGCCCCAGGCGTTGCCGAGGGATGAGGACCAATGGCTACACCCGTTCCATGGCTGCGCAAGGCTTGGAACCATTCTCGAGGAACTCGCAGCTCGGGCGGGGGACAACGCCAAAATAAATACGAAGGGGCGGTCGGAATAACGAGGAAGTCTGGATTGAAATCGCGAATCCTGGGAGCGACATCCGTAGTGCTCAGGTTTTCCACCTGCGCGTCTATGAGCAGCGCTTCTCCCCCTGATTGCCGTACCTGATCGAAAGCAAACAGCAGCTCCAATGGATAGTGCGGTTCAGTGCAGCCGAAATAGGTCGAGCCGAAGAAATTCCAATTCGGATTGACGAGAGCGAACTTCATTATGCCGTCCTCTCCAGCAACTCGACATTGGCAACTTCGCCGGTTTGAAGCTCAGGTTCTAGCGGGCTCGCGCCGAAGATGGCCGGATGCTCTCTCCAAAACTCGAAGATTGCCTCGAGAGTTTGCCGTACAGACGACCGGGGCTTCCATCCGGTGTGCAGGGTGAGTTTCGAGTAATCGCTCACGTAAATAAGCTGGTCGCCTGGTCGGCGGCGGTCGTGCGAGTATCTCAGACGCTTGCCCGTGAGGGAGCCGATTTCATCGATCAACTCGACGAGAGAAATTGTGTTTTCCGGTCCGCCGCCTACGTTGTAGATCTCTCCGCCACTTTCTGAGAGCGATGAACGAACAGCCTCGAACGCGCGAACCAGGTCTCCGACGTAGAGCACGTCGCGGACTTGCCGTCCATCGCCGTAGATGACAAGCGGAGCACCACGTAACGCCGTGTAAAGAAAATGAGCAACCCAGCCCTGATCTTCGTTCCCGTACTGCATCTCGCCCGCGATGCAGGACATGCGAAAGACCACGGTGGGCAAGCCGTACATGCGGGAATACTCACGAACATATTGATCGGCCGCTCCCTTAGAACAACCGTATGGAGAATGGAAATCCAGCGGCTGCTCCTCGCAGACCGCTTTTCGGTCAGCGTAAGCGTAGCGAGTTGACCCACGTTTGAGCGGCTCTTCGAGCATCTCGCCATAAACCTTGTTAGTGGAAGTGAACAGGACAAACGGCCGATTTCCCGAAAGTCGCGCCGCCTCAAGAACATTGAAGGTTCCAATGCTGTTGGTCTCGAAGTCGCAACGCGGATCGGTGATGGAAGTAGTTACGGCAACCTGTGCCGCAAATTGATAAATCTCGGTGACATCCTTCGTAGCGCGCTGAACCGCGGCTGAATTCCGAACGTCGCCTATAGTGACGCGCAGCCGACCAGACTTGGCCGCCGCCTGCTTGAGTTGCTCCAGGTTATGTTGAACGCCCCGTCGAGAAAGATTGTCGAAGATGTGCACTCGGGCGTTGGTCTCGAGCAGCAGGCGACGCGCCAAATTTGCGCCGATAAATCCTGCTCCGCCAAAGATCAGTACCGACCGATTCTCGTCTTGCTTAGCCATTCTCCTCGATTCCCTTCCTCGGCTTTCGTCGCAACCCGGTACACGGGTCACGCTGTAAGCCCAAACGTTTGCAACTCGGCAACCATGTTGTCCGCTTTGTCCTCCGCGCTCTGTTCACGCAGCCAACGGACTAGTTCCAATACACCTTCATCGAACTTCACCTGAGGTTCGTATCCCAGCATCACTCGGGCTTTACTGATATCGCCAAAGCAGTGGCGGATATCTCCCGCTCGATACTTACCCGTTATCTCAGAGGGGATCTCCAAGCCCAGCGAACGTGACAACGCGTCTGCCACCTCTTGGATTGAGACCGGCATCCCCGAGCCGATGTTGAAGGCGCGCCCATTCGCTTCGTCGGAGTTCATCGCCAGCAGATTCGCTGCGACCACGTCATGCACGCTCACGAAGTCGCGCATCTGCTGACCGTCTTCAAAAATCAAAGGTGCGCGCCGATTTAGTAGCCGTGAGGCAAAAATCGCTGCTACACCGGTGTATGGATTCGAGAGCGCCTGGCGGGGACCGTAGATGTTGAAATACCGCAACGCGACTACAGGAAGTCCGTAGGTTTTGCCGTACAGCAAGCAGATTTCTTCCTGGTCCTTCTTTGAAAGCGCATACACGGACGTACATTGCAGCGGCTTGGTCTCACTGGTCGGAAGCGGAGTAAGGTCGGTGCGGCATCTTGGACATAGAACCTCCCACCGCTTGCTCAGTAATTGA
Organism: Terriglobales bacterium; assembly: GCA_045808065.1. Lineage (GTDB taxonomy): Bacteria > Acidobacteriota > Terriglobia > Terriglobales > Acidobacteriaceae > Gp1-AA112. The sequence goes on from JBJMGD010000011.1 coordinate 184,659, forward strand.
CCGGAGTCTCTCGGTCCTGGGGCAACATCACCGCAGTTCGCGCAGAGGTATTGGCCTTCTCCATAGATCGACATTGACGAGGCGACTACCAGCTTCTCGACCCGGCTCTTGCGATCCAGCAGAGCTTGCAATAGAACCGCGGTGCCCTGGGTGTTCGAGGCCATGTAGTCAGCGATCTGATACATGGATTGGCCGACACCAACTGCGGCGGCTAGATGAAATATGACTTCAACGTCATCAATTGCCCGTCGCACAGCATCAGCATCTCGCATGTCGCCCCTGATCAGGTCGACCTCAGGTGATAGATAATCTGGAACTCCATTTCCATGAACTTGTGAGGACAAGTTATCTAACGCACTTACCTCGTGGCCAGCGGTCAGCAGGGCGTCTGCCAGATGGGAACCTACAAATCCAGCTCCACCAGTGATCAGGATTTTCTTCGTACTCATCTCGTCGTCTCCAGCGTTCAAATTGCTCGCTACCTGCTTGCAGCTTCCCTCGCATAGGGTCGGCCGTCTTTTTCCCTTGCGTGTGCTCCTCTAGGCGGCGCATACCGCCTGACCGCCCACTCCGCAAACTCTGCAAACGCATTTGCCTCCTTAGGAGGACTTGTGTAATGCGGAGCTATGCCCAAATGCTCAGGAGTAAAACAGAGCGTGATAGTGGTGTCGAACTCCTCCAACGCTCCCATCTGCCGATCGAACCACTCCTCCGCATTGGGACGATACGTGTCCGCCCAACTCACGCCGGTCCGCAGATGTCGGACCTTGAGCCGTCTCAGCCATTCCACGCCCAAGTCCAGCCGATGATCTTCGAAATGAAACCACTGGCAGAGCCCGAGCCCTTGCGGAAAATGTTCAGCGGCCAGCTTGGGAGTGCCATCCTCGCGCAGCAGCCCCATGTAGTAGTGGCGATAGTAGGCGCTGCCTTCAGCTTCCTTGTGGCGCGTTGTGGCAGTCCACGAAGCTGGAAGATCGAAGAGGCTGTACCAGTGAACGCGATCCACTCTCCCGAGCAAAAGCTCCGCCATCCGCTGCAGTCCGAAAAGCTGCACTTCCTCCGCCCCGAACGATGAGGCGCCAACCTCAGAAATCCAGATCGGAAGTTTCGTAACCTCCCGTACTTCGTCGAGCTTTGCCGGCCATTCGTTTACGTTCCAGTGATTCCAGTCCAGCGGGAATCCGTGCAGGGCCACCACGTCGATCGCGTCCAGCACGCCATGCGAAGCCATTAAGCGGATGAAATGCGGATCGATAGGCGAAATCCCGCCGAGCACGATCGGCAACTCGGGGTTGACTCGCCGTATCGCTTTAGCAGCCTGGATAGCCATCTCGGCAAACATCTTCCATTCGGGATCGATTTTGAAATCCCAATGGGAAAGATTGTTTGGCTCATTCCACAGCATTACGGCTTCGACCATTAGTTCCTCATGGTTCTTTCACTTCTAAAGTGTTCCCTCGAGCTCGAGATCGAGGACGTATTGACCTTTCCGTTGTACCCGGCGCGGCTCGCACACGTAAGTCTCAGACTCGGGATGTGCGACTATCTCCAAACCCGAACTGCGCAGCATGCCTTCTACGGCCCCGCGGTTCGGTATCCACCAATTGGTAGGATCATTGGCATAGCTGTTCTCAATGAAGTACATGCATGGAAAGTCAGGATCTTTAAAAGGGTGCATGTCCCAGAATTGGTAGTCCTCCTTCCACTGCCGTTCCTCCTCGGAACCACGAATCATGCTCTGGAAGAAAAGCTTTCGTGAAACTTTCTTGATGATCTTATCGAGGGCGTACAGTGGATATCGCAAGTGATAGAAGACACCGAGGAAGAGCACATAATCGAATTGGCCTTCGATTCTGTCGACCTGATATACAGAACGCTTCTGAAATTCGATCTCCAGTTTCAACGTTTCGGCGGCAAAACGGGCTTGGTTCAGGTAGCGCTCATCGACATCCACGCCTAGTACTCTGCCCGCACCCCTCTTTTTGAGCTCAATGCAATAAAAGCCGCCGTTACAGCCGATGTCGAGCACAGAAGCTCCCTGGAGGTCTTCGGGAAAGGCTCTGGAGATGTGTTTCCATTTAACGTTCGGGAAGTCGCCAAGAAAATGATTAGGGGCGGTCCACACTCCGTTGATATTTAGGTTGTGAAACCAGTCTCCGAGCGAACTAATGCGTTCCGCCAAGCTCGGCTCCTCGGCTGCGGTTCGGTGCTGCTGGTTTTCGTCAGTTTCGGAGTGAATGTCGATGACTAGCTGCCGGGTTTGATCTGGTTGCACCGCTGGTTCTCCCGCTCTTTGCGATCACAGTTGCCCATTTCGGCATCAGCTCTCGGCCTTGTTACAAAACGCTGTGATCTATCCTCTGCTCCGAGTTTCGGAACAGCAACTAGCGAAGTTGGTTAGAGGAAAAGGAACTTACCTTGGATGTCCCGTTGCGTGCGTCAAGGCGCGTCACAAGAAGTGTGCAATCAGGTAGTTACTTGCAGCTGCAACGTCAAGATGAGCTAAGGTTTGCAGATGCTCCAGCTGTCGAGCTTTCATACAGCTTCAGCTTTCGGTAAAGCGTCGTTTTCCCGATGCCTAGCATCTGCGCCGCGAGTAGTTTGTCACCTTTCGCTTCCGCGACGGCATTAAGAATTGCGTGCCGTTCAACTTCTACAATCGGCACCACGCGACCGACCCGACGCAGTGGTTCATCACCAGGAGCTCGTGGCATTGTGAACCGTGAATTGATCTGAGTTGGAAAGTCGATCGGCTCAAGCATCAGATCAGTTCCAAGCGCCACCGCGCGTTCGATGAAGTTCTCAAGCTCACGCACGTTTCCCGGCCACGAATAAGTCTTCAGCATCCTTATTGCCTCACGCGAAATCTGCCGCCGGGGTTGGCCCGTGCTCCTCGCGATCCGCTCCAGAAAGGTTTCAATAAGGTCCTCGATATCCTCCATCCGCTCGCGCAACGGGGGCAACTTCAATGTGACCACATTCAGGCGGAAATAGAGATCCTTGCGGAATCTCCCTTCTTTCACAGCTTCTTCCAAGTTCCGATTTGTGGCGGCTATAACGCGCACGTCGATGCGAATGCGTTTCGTGCTTCCGACCGGGCGAATCTCCTTTTCTTGTAAAGCGCGAAGAAGCTTTGCTTGAAGCTCTACTGGAAGTTCTCCGATTTCATCGAAAAAGACCGTGCCTCCCTCCGCGATCTTCAGCAATCCCTCCTTGGACCGCTCTGCCCCGGTAAACGATCCTCTCTCATGGCCGAAGAGCTCAGTCTCCATCAGCGTCGGGACCAATGCGCCGCAGTCGACTGGCATGAATGGACGTTCGCGTCGTGTGCCGCTGAAGTGGATAGCGCGAGCAACCAACTCCTTGCCAGTGCCACTTTCCCCAAGGATCAGCACGGGATGAATGTTGGCAGCCACTTTGCCGATAATCTTGTACAGCTTCCACATCACGGGTGTCTTTCCCACGATGCCGTAGGCTCCTTCCACGTCTGGCGATTCGCGGATCCGGGGGTGCTCACCTTTCTCTGATCGGTACTGTTCCATGGCGCGCTCGATTGTAAGCCGCAGAATGCCTGCTTCCAATGGCTTCGGCAGGTAATCGAATGCCCCTAGCTTGGTCGCCTGAACCGCCGATGAAAAACTGGGCTTCTCCGCGACCACGATAACCTGCGTCTCCGGATACCAATAGTGAACGTGCCGCAACAATTCGAGTTCCTGGGCGCCTGGAAGATTTTCACTGAGCAGGAGTACGTCTACCAACCCTGATTCCAAGGAGTCGAGGACCATGTCGGAGTCTCGGGCCGAGCGAACCGTGAGAGGTAAGTCACGAATGACATCGATGGACAAGTCAACAGTGCGGCTATCGGTATCGGCGACCAAAAGCTCGGACGAGGTAAATACCGGGCCGGAAACCACATTAGGGAGAATCACTCGGCGGCTAGAGCAGGCGTGCTTCCAACCGTTTAATAGCCGTAACTTCTTGAAAACAAGAGATCCCGTTTTGGTAAGGTTCGTCCCGCCATCTGCCTCATTTGAAACTTGCTCTGCGGAGATGCTCGCTCGAACGTCATGGGGGATGCCAGAATACTATGGCATCGGACGGGCGCTTACCTTCCCTTTTTGGGATGGTTTCCTATTCTGGGAGCGTCTCCAAGCAAAAAATCGAGGCCATGGCCTATGGACGATTCAGAGGTGCTTGGCTTTTGGTCTGAAGGAGGCAGAAAAAACGTCAGTTACAATAGAGGATTCCTCACAGAGCCTGTCAGGTCACAGCCGACCTTGACGCACTGCTGGGAGGAAAGGTCTGTCTAGGATGTCAAACGAGAGCATTGTTGTGCGCGGGGCGCGCGTTCATAACCTTAAGAATGTGGATTTTGAGATTCCCCACAACACCCTAACTGTTGTCACCGGCGTCTCCGGTTCGGGCAAATCGTCTCTGGCATTCGACACAATCTATGCCGAGGGTCAACGGCGCTACGTGGAGTCGCTCTCTGCCTACGCGCGGCAGTTCCTGGAACGCATCGAAAAGCCGGACGTGGACCTGATCGACGGCATTTCTCCTGCAATAGCCATACGGCAGAAAAACACGACGCGCAACCCGCGTTCGACTGTGGCAACTGCTACCGAGATCTACGACTACCTGCGGCTTTTGTTTGCCCGGGCTGGGCGTACCTTTTGCCTGAATTGCGGCACCGAGGTAAAGAAGGATACGGTCGATGAGGTGTTCGCCACTTTGAGTCAATTGCCCGAAGGCACACGCCTGAACGTGCTCTTCCCGGTGGTCACGAGCGCTGCCCCAGTTACTCAAGAAAAGAAAACGCGCGCACGAATGGCGAGCGTCTCCAAAGAGGTAACTCAGCAACTTAAAGAAAGACTCGGCGAGTTGCGCCGTCGCGGCTTCAATCGCCTTTACCAGAACGGAAACATATATGAGTTCTCTAGTCCGGAGTCGTTGCTGGAGATCAAGTTCGATGAGCCGCTGTTCGTGCTAGTGGATCGCATTGCGGTTGCGTCTGAGCAGCGAGCTCGTGTCGTCGATGCTTTGGAAATCGGATACCGCGAATCCGGTGAAGCGGTCTTCGAGGTCGTGCCGCGCGATGAGAGTCCTCGGCGGCAGCTTCGTTTTTCGCACCGCTTTGAATGCAAAACTTGCGGCCGCAAATATGAAGAACCTGAGCCGCGTCTGTTTTCCTTCAACAACCCGTACGGGGCGTGCCAGCGTTGCCAGGGATTCGGCAACACTATCGATTTTGATCTAAATCTAGTTGTTCCGAACCCGCTGCTGACGCTCAGCGAAGGAGCGCTTGAGCCATGGACCAAGCCGAAGTATCGTGCCTTCCAGACGGAGTTAAAGCGTTTCGCGAAGGTACACGGAATTCCATGGAACGTCTCCTGGTGCGATCTCGAGGAGGATCAGCGTCAATTAATTGTGCGCGGCGAGGGCAAGTTCCCGGGTATCACCGGCTTCTTCGCGTTACTTGAACGCAAGAAGTACAAGCTGCATGTTCGAGTATTCCTGAGCCGATATCGCGGCTATGCCACTTGCCAGGATTGCCAGGGGCAGCGCCTGCGAGCCGAAGCTCGCACTGTAAGAATCGATGGCAAGAACATCTGTGAAGTCGCCGCCATGACAGTTGAACAGGCTGCTCTCTTCATGCGCGAGTTGCAATTAACTCCTCAGCAGGCGGAGATCGCAGACAGAATTCTGGAGGAAATACGAAATCGGCTTAGTTTTCTGAACAGCGTCGGCCTCGAATACCTGACGCTTAATCGCACCGCATCCACGCTTTCTGGGGGCGAATCGCAACGGATTCAGTTGGCAACTTCGCTCGGTTCACGTTTGGTTGGGGCGTTATATGTGCTCGACGAACCTTCGATTGGACTGCATAGCCGGGACACGGCTCGCCTCGTGCGAATCCTGCACGAGCTTCGCGATTTGGGAAACACGATTTTAGTGGTTGAGCACGATGCCGAAATGATGGCTGCGTCCGATCGCATCGTCGATTTGGGACCTGGAGCGGGTGAGCTTGGCGGCAAGATTATCGCCAGCGGTACTTATGGGCAGATTTCCCGCAACCCGCAATCGCTCACTGGCCGATATCTCAGCCACAATCTGGCTATTCCCATTCCATCGAATCGACGTAAGTCATCGAGCGAACTGCGCCTGCTCGGCGCGCGAGCCAACAACCTGAAGAATATCAATGTGACCATTCCTCTAGGAATGTTGGTTGCTATTACCGGTGTGTCAGGTTCGGGCAAATCGACCCTCGTCCATGACGTGCTTTACAAGGCGGCTGCGGCCGTGACTGGTAGCACCGAAGCCGGAAGTGCAGCAGGTCTGTTTCAGAGACTCGAAGGCGGAGATTCGATCAAACAGGTGATTCTGGTAGATCAATCGCCCATCGGCCGTACCCCGCGATCTAACCCCGTGACTTACATCAAGGCGTTCGACGCAATCCGCGAATTATTCGCATCCTTGCCGGAGGCGGAAAAACGCGCCTACACCGCTGGGCACTTTTCATTCAATGTTCCGGGAGGACGTTGTGAAGCTTGCCAAGGCGATGGAACTGTCACCGTCGAGATGCAGTTTCTGGCGGACGTAGAACTCATCTGCGAGGAATGCAGAGGGACTCGGTACAAAGCCACGGTCCTCGAGGTTCGCTATAAGGGAAAAAATATTCACGACGTTCTCAACCTGACGGTCAAAGAGGCGCTACAGTTCTTTTCCGGTGTTCCTAAAATCACAGACAAACTGCGAGTGCTGGATGAGGTCGGACTTGGCTATCTTCGCCTCGGACAATCCGCTACCACCCTGAGCGGCGGTGAAGCTCAGCGCATGAAACTGGCAGCGCACCTGACACCGCGTTCGCGGGAGGAAGGGGCACCTCGTGTAGGAGAAAACCAGAATGGAAATGGCGACGCTCGTAGGTCTCCGCGCAAGACCCTGTACATCTTTGATGAGCCGACCACGGGTCTTCATTTCGATGACGTCAGCAAACTGCTCGCGGCCTTTCGCCGTTTGATTGATGCCGGTGGCTCCTTGATTGTGATCGAGCATAATCTAGACGTAATTAAGGCGGCGGATTGGGTAATCGATCTTGGGCCGGAGGGTGGAGCAGGTGGAGGCGAAGTGGTGGCAACTGGAACACCTGAGACAATCGCGCGCAACAAGAAATCACATACCGGCCAATGGCTGTCACGCATCTTGTCAAAAAACGGAAACTCCCAATCCAATGCTGGCGCTGTCCCGCAATAACCTTCTTATCGCGACTTTCGCTTGTTGTATCGGGGTTGCGTCCGCTTCAGCCCGGCAGACACACACGACGGTTCGCCACCACCCGGCTCAGGTGCAGGAAGCTTCAGCAGCCTCCGGTCTACTCGATCAAGCGGAGGCGCTGCTTGCGAAAGGCGATTACTCCGGCGCACAGTCAATGCTTCAACAGGCCACCGCTAAAGATCCGCAGAGCTATCAGGCGTGGTATGACCTCGGATATGCGGATCGAGCGCTGCATCAGGACATCCAGGCAATCACTGCTTACCGCAATTCGCTCGAGATCAACCCCAAGATCTTTGAGACCAATCTGAATCTAGGTTTGACCCTGGCCGCTTCAGGACAGAACGATGACTCGATCAAGTACCTGACGGCCGCAACGGAGCTTCAGCCTGCGAGCCACCCAGAGCAGGCTAAGGAGCATGCCTGGCTTGCTTTGGGCAGTCTTCTGCTGGGCAAAGATCCTCCGGCCGCCGAGCATGCCTTCGCCGAAGCCGCGAGACTTGTGCCCGAAGATCCAGAGCCACACCTGCTGCTGGGAACCTTCTATGAAAGTTCTAATAAGCTCGATCGGGCAAGGGCTCAGTACCAGCAAGTTCTAGCCGGATCCCATGGTGAGGCGCGCGCTCAGGCGTTGCGCGGACTGGTCAATGTAGCCGTAGGATCGAAACAGTACAGCGAGGCGGAGTCGAAGGTCCGTGACTATCTCGCGGCGGCGCCGGCGGATTCGCAAGCGCATCTTCTGCTCGGCCGTCTCCTGGCTGCCCAAGGAAAGAATGACGAAGCTTTGTCTGAACTCAGCCGAGCAAGAGTTGAGTCCGACCCTGCGATCTTGCGCGAAAAAGCGGAACTGCTGAGCGCCGTGCATCGCGAAAGCGATGCTCTTCCCATTTACAAAGCTTTAGTGGAACGCAGCGGCAACGACGCACGCTTGCGATATGAATACGGTTTGTCGCTCATGCATCAGCAGCAATGGACGGCATCCGAGGAGCAACTGCTTGCCGCTGTGAAGCTGAATCCCAATTTGGCAGATGCTTACGGTGACCTGGCCGTAGCGTCATCGGAAAACAAGCAGTACGACTTGACCTTGAAAGCGCTTGACGTTCGCACTAAGCTGCTGCCAGATAATCCGGGCACTTTCTTTCTACGGGCCACCGCACTCGATCATCTGCGCCGTTATCCCGAGGCGACGCAGAATTACCGGCAGTTTCTCGCAGCGGCGAATGGCAAGTATCCTGATGAGGAGTGGAAGGCGCGGCACCGCCTCATCGCCATCCAAAATCTGAAATGAAACCACGTCTCCTGCCGATCGCGATTTTGTGGATGATGTCCGCGGCAGTGGCAGCGGATAAGAAAGAAGCTGGATCACCGGAACAGCAAGCAGCCGCTCGCATTGAACAGCTAAAACAGAAAATCGCACACGATTCTGAACGCGATATTTGCATCAACTCCGCAGATCTGGTACGCGATTTGGTCGAGCAGTTCAACAATCAGATGAATGCCAGCGAGCTCCAACCGGCTCAGATGACTCTGGACGAAATTGGCGTTTACTCAGACAAAGCCCGCGAAGCGGCGAAAAACAGCCATCACAAATTAAAGCAAGCTGAGCTAACTCTGCACAAATCCGCACGGCGCCTTGCCGACATCGCGCAAGCTCTGGCAGTGGAGAATCGACAGGCCATTGACGTGGTTGTCAAGAAAATTGAAGCTGCCGACGACGACATCTTGAAGCAGGTATTCAAGGACTGAGGTCAACTATGCGCATTCGTGCAATTGTCTACTTCGGTGTGATTGTGTTGCTTTCAGCCCCACTCTGGCCGCAAGTTCATGATCGCGATCCTCTGACGGACAAAGAAGTCGATCAATTGCGGGAGACAGCGATTGAGCCGGAGAAGCGTCTCAAGTTGATGGTGGACTTTACGCGGGCCAGGATGGCAGCGATCGATCAGCTGCGATCCGATCCAAAGATGGCGAAGGATCGCGGCAAACGGACGCATGATCTCCTTGAGGATATCGCAACTTTAATAGATGAAATCGACGATAACGCTGAAAACTACGACGAGCGCAATGCTGATCTTCGCAAACCGTTGAAGGATATAGTCGGCATGGATAGCGAGTTTCAACTCAAAATGCGCGAATTGAAGGCCACTGCCGATGATCCGAAGAATACCGACGAAGCGTCGGATTACAAATTCGCTCTCGACGACGCGATTGATTCGGTGAACCAGAGTGCCAACAGCTCCCGCAAACTATTAGAAGAGCAGAACGTCAAATTCGCGAAGAAGAAGAAATAGCTCTTGCGCTCGCGTGCTAAATTCGAAGCAGGTGATCCCAAAGCTCAAGGAAGTTTTTTCTCAGGCCTATCGCGAGTTGCGTCCACGAGCGCCGTTTCCCGAGTTTCGTATCGAATTTTTTCCGTTCTCTAACATCAACAACACCATCCGCCTGCGCCAGGGAAAAGTACTGGTTCGCATCTCAGATTTGTTGTCGGGAGCTCCCAGAGACGTCCTGCACTCTATTGTCCACATCCTGCTGGCAAAGCTCTATCGCGGAGAGATTGAGACTCGATATGCGACGCGCTATCGGCGCTATCTCGGACGGAAAGATGTTTCCAGGAAGGCTCATCTGGTCCGCCAGGAGCGTGGGCGAAAAGTGCTGCTAACTGCCCAGGGGCGGCACTACAACCTGGAAGAGATCTTTGAGGGACTCAATCGGCGTTTTTTCCACGGGCTGCTTGCGCGGCCGCTCATGACGTGGAGCCGTCATTCGTCACGTCAAAGCCTCGGTCATTATGATCCCGCGCACAACACCATCGTTATCAGCCGTGTCTTCGATCGCTCTGACATGCCCCATTACATGGTTGAGTACCTCGTCTATCACGAAATGCTGCACCTGAAGCATCCAGTAAAGTTGAACGGCAGCCGCCGCTGCGTTCATCCGAAAGCCTTTCAAGAAGAGGAAAAACTCTTTCCGGAGCTGGAAAAAGTGAAGACGATGTTGAAATATTTGTAAATCGAGATTGCAAACACCAGCCATCGCCTCCCTCCATCAACACATTTAAGGAAACCTCAAACTGCTATACTTAACCGTTTCACCAGCACATATTGCTCAGTAGCTCCTAACAGAGGCAAGATTCGGATGTCGTCTCCAGCCTTGGAATACGCCCGGCAGAATCAGCCGCGATTTCTTTCCGAGCTCAAAGACTTGCTGCGCATTCCCAGCGTGAGCACGCTACCGCAGCACAAGACTGACATCGGACGCGCGGCAGATTTTCTGGCTGCCCAGATGCGAGCCATCGGGCTGGAGAACGTAGAAGTCATTAGGACTGCTGGTCATCCATTGGTGTACGCAGACTGGCTGCATGCACCCGGCAAACCAACCGCGCTCTGCTACGGTCACTACGATGTTCAGCCCCCCGATCCGCTGAACGAGTGGACTACTCCTCCCTTCGAGCCTACCGAACGCAACCAAAATCTCTATGCCCGCGGCGCGGTCGACGACAAAGGGCAGATGTTTATGCACCTCAAAGCCGTCGAATCGCTTATGAAGAGCGGCGGAGGCAAGCTCCCCATCAACGTTCGCCTATTACTTGAAGGCGAAGAGGAAGTGGGTGGCGAGTCAATCGCCAAGTTCGTCGCCGAAGATCCTCAGAAGCTCAAGGCCGACTTCGCACTCGTCTCTGACACGGAAATGTATGCGCCCGATCTTCCGACTCTCTGTGTGGGCTTGCGTGGCATGGTCTACACCGAAGTGGAAGCTCGGGGAGCGAAGGTCGATCTCCATTCTGGTATGTACGGCGGAGCCGCGCCGAATCCGTTCGTCGCCTTGGCTCAGATCATTGCCAAGCTGAAGGACGAGAACGGTCGCGTTCTGATTCCTGGATTTTATGATCGCGTCACCAATCCATCGGAAGACGAATTGAAGAGTTGGAAATCTCTTCCTTTTGACGAAAAGGATTACCTGCAGCACGAAGTGGGAAGCACCGAACTTACGGGCGAACCAGGCTACTCGGTCGCCGAGCGCACCTGGGCACGTCCAACACTCGATGTCCACGGAATGCCGGGTGGGTTCATCGGAGCCGGCGCGAAGACCGTAATCCCAGCGCGGGCATCAGCGAAGATCTCCGTGCGTTTGGTTCCGAACCAGCGGCCAGAGGAGATATTCAAACTCTTCTCGGAGTACGTCCGATCGATTGTCCCTCGCGGCATTCAAATCAATATTCGCCAGCTCAGCGGCGCCGACCCAATGCTGATTCGCACAGACAATCACTACGTGCAGGCTTCGAAGGATGCAATGAAAGAAGTGTTCGGCAAAGATACGGTCTTGATCCGCAGTGGAGGGTCGATTCCCATCGTCGCTGATTTCGAGAAGCATCTCGGAATTCCCAGCGTCATGATGGGTTTCGGATTACCCGACGACAATCTCCATGCTCCCAACGAGAAGTTTCACATACCCAACTTCTATCGCGGAATCGAATCCATCATTCGATTCTTTCAGCTTCTAGGCTCGTAAAATTCATCAACTCCGCTGCTCGTGGATACCAGAATTTGCGCGCAAACTCTACTCAAAAGCTCCTGAACACCGGTGCGGTTCAGAGACTTAGCCGTTTAGCAGCTTAGAAGCTTCTTTGTGCTACCATCGCTTGGTTTAGCAATTTCTCGGAGGCAGTTATGGCAGACAACGACAGCAGCAGCATTGGATGGTTTCTGGCTGGATTGGGTTTGGGAGCCTTGGTAGGGGTTCTGTATGCACCAAAGTCGGGCAAAGAAACCCGCGACACCATCTTGCAGTCAGCCACCGAAGGGCGCGACTACGTTTCGAATCGTAGCCAGGAGTTCAAGGGTCAGGTTGACCAGTGGGTAAAGAAGGGAAAAGACACCGTAGGCCGCTCTCGGGATCAGATCTCTTCCGCGGTTGAGGCCGGACGGCAAGCTTACCGCGACGCTGTGGAACCAAAATCCTAGATCAGCTACTCCGGTCCGTCGCTGACCACGATGGACCGAGAGCATGCCCATGAACTCCAATCTCCTGACCGTGTTCATCGCGATCACCTCTGTAGCCGTAGTGCTGCAGATGGTGGTCCTTTTTGCGCTCTATTTCGCGGTCCGGCGAACGACCGCGCAGGCTGAGAGCATCGCTCTTGACTTTCAGCGACGAGCCACTCCCATTTTGGAAAATGCTCGCGACCTTATCGCCGATGCCACGCCTAAAGTGAAAGAGATTACGTCGAATCTCACCGAAGTCTCCTCCACCCTTAAGAGGCAAGCCGAGACTCTGGGGAACACCGCGGTAGACGTGGCTCTTCGCGCCAGGAACAAAGTCGCTCAAGCAGACGACGTACTTACGCGCACTCTCGAGCGCGTGGAGAAGACCACCGGCGCCGTTCAGAACTCCGTCCTATCTCCTGTGAGACACGTAAACGGCGTGCTTCAAGCGATTAGCGTCGGCGTGGGCGCATTCCTGAATCGAAAGCACGAAGTTCAGCAGCGCCAGCGTAGTACGAATGACGAAGGCATGTTCGTCTAGTAGCTCCGGGCTGCGTGTTAATTCGATGCTGGGAGTGCCCTTACTGCATGTCTCAGCAGATCCAGCCACCGCCCACGACGGCGTCCTCATCGTAAAAAACCACTGCTTGTCCAGGAGTAATAGCACGCTGCGGATCATCAAACGTGACCAGCGCCTTGTCACCTTCCATCCGCACCTCAGCATCAGCAGCCTCGTGTCGATGACGGATCTTCGCCTTTACACGAATCGGCTTCTCGAGGGCCGCGAACGCAATCCAGTTCAGCCGGTGAGCGCGCAGACTCCGTGAACGGAGAGCGTCGTCGCCTCCAACCACCACTTCACGCTTGTCTCCGCGAATCTCGATGACGTATAGAGGCGAACCCGTTGCAAGTCCGAGCCCCTTCCGCTGACCGACAGTAAAATTATGGATTCCAGCGTGATTGCCGATCACGTCACCCGACGCTGTAACAAGCTCGCCCGAAGTATCAGGAAGTTGATCCCCCTGCTCGTCGAGATAAGCGTCGATGAACCGCTTGTAGTCCCCACCGGGAACGAAGCAGATCTCCTGTGAGTCGGGCTTCTCCGCGAGTGCCAAGCCGTGCTGATGGGCTAGCGACCGCACATCCGGCTTTGACATGTTCCCTAATGGGAACAAAGTTCGGCTGAGTTGTTCCTGAGTCAAACCAAAGAGGAAGTAGCTCTGGTCCTTAGTGCGATCGCGCCCCCGCATCAGTAGCCAGCGGACCCTCTCATGGGAGTACTCGACGCGCGCATAGTGGCCGGTAGCGAGCAAGTCAGCACCAACCTGCTGCGCTGTAATGAGAAGTTGGTCAAACTTCAAGTGATTGTTGCAGAGGCTGCACGGAATCGGGGTACGGCCCGAGAGATACTCGTCTACGAACGGACGAACCACGTCGCGCTCAAACCTGTCCTGATGGTTTACGACATAGTACGGAATCTCAAGATGCTCGGCGACACGACGCGCGTCGTAAACGTCCTCAATGGAACAGCAGCGACCCTGCACATGCTCCGGCATGCCTTCACGTCCTGCAAGCCGTCGCTGGTTCCAAAGCTGCATGGTCAAGCCAATCACAGGATGCCCCTCGGCGCGCAGCATGGCCGCGACGGTGGACGAATCCACTCCGCCCGACATAGCAACGGCGATGGTTGGCTTTGACATCTTCAGCTGCTTAAGGCATACAGTCGCACAGGAAGCCGCAAGGCTTAGCGGAGAGACTGACTACCTGCTTAGATTATAGAGAACTGGGAAGAGATTGCGGTTGGTAACACAGCCGCCCTCGGCTGTGGAGCGTTGGCAAAGCCACGGCCGAGGGCCGGCTGCCACAACTTCCTTCATCGGATGCCGGAGCCGTTCCTAGGCCGCTCCTCGTTTCTTTCGCGCAGCCTTCTTCGGAGCGTGCCCTTCTCCGATCACCTGCACTTGGCTTTCACGCTGTGCCTCAATCGCGCGCTGAGGTCCTTTTTTCTTTCCTTCCATCTGCGCAAGACTTTGCTTCAACGCTTCCATCAGATCGACGACCGGGGCCGCCTTCTTCGGTTTCTCAATCGAGTTCACCTGCTTTCCTTCGAGATGCGCTTTGATCAGCTCCTTCACGTTAGATTCGAAGGTGTCGTAGTACTTCTTGGGCTCCCAATCGGCGGCCAGTGCCTGCACGAGTTGGTGCGCGACCTTCAACTCAGCGTCCTTAATGTCGACGTCTGTCTTGCCGAAGTTCTCTACCTGGCGGATTTCATCCTGGTAGTACATGGTGTGAAGCATGAGCCCGCCGGTGTACGGCCGCAGAAACACGGTGTATTCACGGTTGTGCATGGCAAGTTTCGCTACGGCAACGTAGCGGCTGTCTTCGAGAGCCTTCTGCAGCAACGCGTATGGACGCCGTCCCGCTTCTTCGGGCAACATGTAATAGGATGACTCAAAGTAGATAGGATCGATCTCGTCGGATTTCACGAATTCCAGGATTTCCATCGCCTTAGCCGTTTTTGGCTCGATCCTCTTGATTTCCTCCGGCTCGATGATGACGTACTCGCCCTTGCGATACTCGTAGCCCTTCACGATCTCATCGCGTCCGACGACTTTTTCCTCTTCGGGACAAATGAGCTGCTGCTTCACCCGAACATGATCGTCGCGGTGAAGCATATGGAACGAGACGTGGTTGGAGCGCGCGCCGGAAAAGAGGCGCACAGGCATGGAGATAAGACCAAACGTCAGATATCCCGACCAAACGGAAGCTGCCATCGTTCTGTCCTCTGCGAGACCTCCGCCGTTGCGGATTGCGTCTCAGCTTCGCCGGTTGGACCGGCGAGCGTAGGAGGGTAATTCTACCTGTGAGGCGCGCAAATTCAAGATTACAAACGAGTCTCTTTGTTACGATGCAGGTACCCCCACTCGTGCCGTCCCTCTCGCATCCCAAGCGGTCTCTGTCTGGCAACAACAATTTGTCCGCCTTTCTTGGTTTCAGAAACACAGGACCCTGGCTCATCTTCGCAATAATTCTCCTAGGAGTTTTGGTCGCGTTGACGCGCAGACCCGAGCTGCGGCAAAACGTTATTCCGGCTCTCTTGGTTACATTTGCTTTCGCTATATTCGCGCGCAGCATTGGCGGAATTACCACCAGCGGAGCCGCCGCTGGATTTCTCGTCACGTGTGTTCTTTTCATCGCCGGCGGACGCGGGATGTTCGGAGTGGTCCTGCTGGTGTTCGTTCTGACCTATCTGGCCACTCGATTTGGCCGCCGCCGCAAACGACAACTCGCAATTGCGGAGCGCGCAAGTGGACGCGATGGCGCACAGGTGTTAGCCAACGTAGGACTCGCGGCCTTAGCTGCCGCACTCGCGTATCTGACTCCATGGCGCGTCCCCCTGCTCACCGGGAGTATCGCAGCTTTGGCCGAAGCGGCCTGCGATACCGTATCGAGCGAATCCGGCAAAGCTCTGGCCCAAAACGCGCGAGTGATTACATCGTGGAGAAAGGTGCCTGCTGGCGCTGATGGCGCGATCAGTCTTCCAGGAACGCTTTTGGGAATTGCAGCTGCTGTGCTTGTCGGAGGGGAAGCAGTGGCAACGAAGCTTCTCGACGTGCGCTTGGCTGTGATTGCCACAATCGCGGGAGCTCTGGGAATGCTATTCGACAGTCTGCTCGGAGCTACCTTGGAGCGTCGTGGATGGCTCACAAACAATGCCGTAAACCTGATTTCCACCGCCTTCGCGGTTCTCTTGGCTTCGTTGCTAGCCACGTAGATGAAACTGGCCGGAATCTAACTGGTGAAATCGGTGCCCGAGCGTCCGTGAGATCCGTGTCGTGTTCTGAGGTTGCTTTTCCTGTAAGCTGCGGAAGCTCAAGGTAAGTAGTTTTCGTTGCGAACATCGCTCATGAAAATCAAACTGCTCCTCGTTGCCTTGGCTGTCCTTGTCGCAATACCAACCTTCGCTCAGGAATACGATACGCTCATCCGCAACGGCAAGATCGTGGATGGCAGCGGCAATCCATGGTTCTACGGAGATGTGGGAATCGTCGGCGACCGCATTGCGTTCATCGGTCGTGCTGCAGTGGATGTGAAGGCCAAGCGCCTGGTCGATGCCAACGGATTGATCGTTGCGCCAGGATTCATTGACATGCTGGGTCAGTCCGAGACCAATCTGCTAATCGACAAGCGCGCGGTGAGCAAGCTCACGCAAGGGATCACTACTGAGATCACCGGAGAAGGCGAGTCGGTCGCCCCATTTGCGAAATCCGATCTTGTAGAGCAAAAAGATTTTCTGGAACACTTTCACGTAACCATCGACTGGGAGAGCCTCGATCAATATTTCAACCGGCTCGCAAGAGAGCACCCCGCCATCAATCTCGGAACTTACGTTGGCGCGGGACAGGTGCGTAAGAAGGTTCTTGGCCAAGTGAATCGCGTGCCCACGCCAGACGAATTGCGCGACATGGAAGAGTTCGTGGGAGATTCCATGCTCGACGGAGCCATGGGACTCTCAACCGCATTGATCTATGCACCTTCCAACTACGCCAAGACAGATGAGCTGATTGATTTAGCAAAGATCGCGTCCAAGTACGGCGGCATCTATGCCACCCACATGCGCAATGAAGGTGACGATGAGATGCAGGCGCTCGACGAAGCCTTCCGCATCGCCCGAGAGGCCAACATTCCCGTGGAGATCTTTCACCTCAAAGTCTCCGGCAAGCAAAACTGGGGGAAGATGCCGCAGGTAGTGGCGAGAATTGCGGACGCGCGGGCGAATGGCATCGACGTGACAGCCGATCAATATCCTTACATAGCCTCGGCGACCTCCCTTGGCGCGCTCATTCCGCCCAAGTATCACGAAGGTGGCGCCGAGGCATTGGTCGCTCGCTTGAAAGATACCGCGATCAAGCAACAGATTCGACAAGAACTCGAAGCCGGCAAGAATTACGAGAACATGTGGCGCGGAGTCGGCGGACCCGAGGGCGTGCTGATCGTCTCCACAATCGTTCCCGCACTGAAACAATACGAGGGGCGCACGCTCGCTGCCGTGGCCCAACTGCAGCATAAAGATCCGTTTGACACTCTCTGTGACCTGCTGATCCAGAGCAAAGATGGAATCGGTGCCGCTTACTTCAGCATGAATGAGGATGACGTTCGCCTGGCCATGCAGCAGCCTTGGGTAAGTGTTGGGACCGATTACGGCGAAGTTGCTCCTGACGGGCCGTTAGGCGAATCGAAGTCGCACCCGCGAGCTTATGGAAGCTTCGCTCGCATCTTGGGAAAGTACGTTCGCGATGAACACGTGCTGGCTCTCGAAAATGCCATTCGCAAGTTCACTTCCCTTCCCGCCCAGCGTGTTCGTCTCGACCATCGCGGCCTCCTGCGCGAGGACTACTTTGCCGATATAACCATTTTCAATCCGAAAACGGTGACTGACACAGCTACCTTCGAGTTGCCGAATAGTCCCAGTAAGGGAATCGAGTATATATTCGTGAATGGAGTGCTCGCTTTAGAGCATGAGAAAACAACTGGGGATTTCGGGGGACGTCCGCTACGAGGTCCCGCCTATCAGGCCCGCGCGATTGCTCCTGACGGACTGCCGCTGCGTGGCAGCGTTCGTGGATTTGTCAGCGACACGGATGGCTGGCCTCTGCCGCGCACAAAGCTGGTTCTAACCGACGCTTCCGGAAAAGAGATCGGCAACGCCACTTCGGGACGAGACGGAAAATATGAGATTCCCCTGGAGCAGCCCTGTAATCAATGCACGATCATTGCCTCAAGAATGGGATTTACCGAGCAGAGAAGACCTGTTGCCTACAACGGGTCAAACCCACTCTGGTTCGGGTTCGCTCTCCAGAGACAAATTGGCGCGATCCCCGTGAAGAGTTGCCGGTAGAGACGCTGCACGCTGCGTCTCTGGTGCTAAGCCCATGCTCAACGGTGGGTGTCGGCAAGATTCGTCCGACGACAACACGCTGGTCCGTCGCGACGGACGTCTCTGCCTATCTCGTTAGTGGTCAGTTAGAAAGACAGTTACAACTTTTTTAACCTGAGCTGCTGCAAACAGAAGCTGCTCTCCTGCATCTCATGCTTTAACTGATCCTCTGCAACTCTGGGACCCGGGTTTGCGTATTGAGGGGAGAGCGGTACAGCAATGAGTTGCAGAATATTAAAGGTTCAGACGTTCGTAGTTGTGGCGACGCTTTCGGTCGCTATGTTGTTGTTTGCCGCGCAGCACCGAGATGTTGCGGCCGGCCCGCAGTTCCGGGCAGTAATCGACCTGAGTCAATCGGACAAGGCGGCAACTGCTGGCTTGGTTTCCGGCAAAACCACATTGATAGCCCCTGCCAGGCTGGGTGGAGCTTGGACACTCGATTCGTTGCCGACAACTCGCCTAATTGCCCCGCTTGCCGTGATCGAAGCTGACCGCAAGAACTTTCCCGATTCGGAATCGTTGGTCACCATGGATGATGTAGCTGCGTACGAACGCGCACACGGAGCCATTTCCCAGGGCGCGATCATCCTGCTGGTCTCCTCCAATAAGAGCGCGATGCCTCTGTTCAGCCATGACGCGTTGCATTTCTTAATTGAGGCGCGAAATGTGGTGGGAATCGGAACTGCGGGAACACAAATCGTTTCTGCCGACGAGAACTCCTATCTTGCCGGACGCGGCATTTACGAACTGGAGAATGTCGCCAACCTCTCACTGGTTCCCCGTTCTGGCGTAATCGCCGTAGCCGCCCCGCTAAAGATCAGCGGAGCAGCCGAAGGCCCGGTACGACTGATGGCGCTGGTCAGATAGTTGCTGGCTACTGGCTACTAGCTGCTCGCCAGTTGCTCTCGACGGCGATAGCACTCCGAACCGAAACTCCGCGAAAATACCAGAGGCCAGTGATTCTCGGAAAAACGCTAGTAGCCAGTAGCTACCAGCCAGCGGCCTTCTTACAGCCCCAGCCTCCACACCGTATAGCTCATCACTTCGCGCAGCTTCACGCGCATGCGCTCCCATCGGCTCGGCAGTCTCGAGTCTGGCCTCGGGGAGGCATATACCGTGATTGCCTGTCGCTCCAGCATCTGCTTCACGCGAAACATGTGATATCCGTCGCTGACAGCGAGGCAATTGTGCATTCCGTTGGCTCGAAGGATGATCGCTACCCGTGCGGCCGACTGACTCGTATCGCTGCTCTGGGTCTCAGCGATGATGTCTCCATCCGGCACTCCGCGTGAGACGAGGTAATCCCGTCCGACGCCGCCTTCGCTAAAGCTTGGGTCTTCCGCTGCTCCTCCGGTCGTGATGATCAGCGGAGCCATTCCTTTTTTAAACAGGGTGTAGGCATGATCGAGCCGCGCGCGATAGATTGGCGAGGGATGCCCCGAGTATTCGGCTGCGCCAAAGACGACGATCGCCTCCGCTTGGCGGGACTCATCTTGATCGGCTTGGCGACTCACCAGCCAGTACACCGCAGCGACCCAACCGATGGCCACGGCAACCAATATGCCAAGAAAGCGCGCCCAGATTCGTGACCTACGGCTGCTCGCCATCAGTGCCAGAGAATTTGTGAGACATCATCGGCGGGAATCGCGCCCTCGCGAATGATTTGCCACTGCGTGGGATTGCCGCTGAGATCGACGATAGTGGTGGGTGCATCGCGCTGCGTGCGGCCGCCGTTGAGTATGATCGCAATGCGTTCTCCCATCTGGTCACGAACGCATTCGGCCGTCGTGCACTCGGTCGAACCCAGCAAATTGGCCGAGGTTGCCGTGATGGGAAATCCCACCTCCCGAATGATCGCCACAGGAATCGACGCATCTGGCACGCGCAGCGCAACATTGCCCGTATTAGCCGTCACCTTCAGAGGCAACCGCGAACTGGCCTTCACAATAATAGTAAGCGGACCCGGCCAGTACTTTGCCGCGAGTTCGTGGAAGACGTCCGGTGGATTACGCGCAAGGTCCTCAGCCTGGTCGACGCTTTCAACCAACAGCGAAAGCGGCTTGTGACGCGAACGGCTCTTGATCTCATATATGCGTTCAACGGCTCTAAGGTTCACTGGGTCGGCAGCGAGACCGTAAAAAGTGTCGGTCGGCATTCCCAGTACCTGTCCCTGGCGAATACGGTCGGCAGCATAACTCACCAGCTTGGCTTCCGGCTGGCTGCTGTTGATCTTCAGGAGTTCTGCCGGCAATGGTTCCTCTTCTGGGTGAAGATGTAAAAATGCGAAGGTAAGCATAAATCATCATTGCCGTAGCGTCATCCGCGCCAGCGTCAAACGATCGCAGACTACAATTACTGAGGATGTGCCCACCAATCTCAGAAGCGAGCTCAGCTCGACTTCGCCCAGTCACGAGCCGTCAGAACGCGCTTGTCAAAGCTCTGCGGGAGGCCTTCGCAAAGGGCACAACTGTGGAGGGATTGTGCGCTGTTGAGGGCTTACGGCTGATTGAAGAAGCCATTCGCAGCAGTCTTAAGGTGCATGCCCTTTTCATCCGTGAGTCGGCGCAGAACAAGGCGCAGCGAATCCTCGATCAATTGGGCAAGCGCGCCGAATCTGTGCTGCTTCCTGACAGTGTCTTCGACAGCGCGGTGCTCACCGAACACCCGCAGGGCATTGCGGCGCTGGTAAAAGCGCCAGAGCACCATCTGGAAGCGGCCGTGGCCAAGACGCCAGCGCTGGTGGTTGTGGCCGCTGGAGTGCAAGATCCCGGCAATTTCGGAACACTCGTTCGCTCGGCCGAGGGCTTCGGCGGGACGGCGGTAATAGGAATTGAAGGTTCCGTAAACCCGTGGAACCCGAAGGCGGTTCGCGCTTCCGCAGGTTCTGTCTTCCGCTTGGCCGTAATCAAAACGAAAACGGAGGAGCTAATCTCTGCGCTGCGCTCCCGACAGATCGTTGGTTTAGCACTGATGCCGCCGAGAATCGTTGACGACCAAGGCGTTCAAGACGGCAGTAGTCCACGGTCCCCTCGACCCCTGCAAGATGCGGACCTAACTCGAGCATGCGCGCTGTTCGTCGGCAGCGAAGGAGCCGGCCTTCCCCGGGAGCTTATGTCTCAGATCGAGGAGTTTGTGGCGATTCCGCAGGCGCGAGTCGAATCATTGAATGCCGCAGTTGCGGCTTCGATTGCTCTGTATGAGGCTCAGCGGCAACGGACCGCGAAGCTATGAATCTGTTCTCTTCACTGCCGGATCGCGAGACGGCAAAGAGCGCTTCTACACCGCTGGCCGAGCGCATGCGTCCGCGCACGCTCGACGAAGTCGTTGGTCAGGAGCATCTGCTCCCGCCGGGCAAGCCCCTGCGTTTACAGATCGAGCGCGACGATCCCGGATCGATCATCTTCTGGGGCCCTCCCGGCGTGGGAAAAACCACTTTGGCACAAATCATTGCGCACGTGACCAAGGCCGACTTCATCGAGTTCTCGGCTGTCCTCAGCGGCATTAAGGAAATTAAGCAGGTCATGGCGGACGCTGCGAAGGCACGAGACTTCGGCACCCGAACCATCGTCTTTGTCGATGAGATCCATCGCTTCAACAAGGCGCAACAGGACGCGTTTCTGCCTCACGTCGAAAAGGGCAATATCCGTCTGATTGGCGCAACCACCGAGAATCCGTCTTTTGAAATCATCTCGGCTCTGCTCTCGCGCTGCCGTGTCTATACCCTCAAGCCGCTTACCGAGGAACAGATCCTCATCCTTCTGCGCCGTGCTCTCAAAGACGACGAGCGTGGGCTGGGAACAATGGAGGTTGAAGCCGAAGACGAAGCATTGGCCAAAATCGCCGCGTACTCCAGTGGGGATGCCCGTTCCGCTTACAACGTGCTCGAGATAGCCGCAAAGCTTGCACAGGATCAAGCCAAACCGGCAACTGGCAAAGATGCAAAGATCACTTCCGAACTCGTGACTGACGCTTTGCAGAAGCGCGTACTGCTCTATGACAAGTCAGGCGAGGAGCACTACAACCTGATCTCGGCGCTGCACAAGAGCGTCCGCAACAGCGACGTGGACGCATCGCTCTACTGGCTTGGCCGCATGCTGGCTTCGGGAGAAGATCCGATGTACATCGCACGCCGCGTCGTGCGAATGGCGGTCGAAGACATTGGGCTGGCCTCTCCGCAGGCGCTCGGCATCACGATGGCCGCGCGTGATGCGTATGACTTTTTAGGGACACCTGAAGGCGAACTTGCGCTCGCGCAAGCGGTCGCATACCTGGCTCTCGCGCCGAAGTCGAACTCCATCTATGTCGCCTACGGAGAGGTTCAGGACGACGTGGAGAAGACCGCTGCCGATCCGGTTCCGCTACATCTGCGTAATGCGCCCACCGGATTAATGAAAGCTTTCGGCTATGGCAAGGGATATCAGTACGCGCCCGATCTCGAATCGAAGGTCGCCGACATGCAGTGCCTGCCCAACAATCTTCGCGATCGACGATATTTCCAGCCAACCGGCGAGGGCTTCGAGAACGAATTGCGCAGGCGCATTGAGGAGATCGCGCGCGCTCGGGAACAAGCGAAGATAGCCGAAGCGGAAGACAGCTGAACAACTCTGCTCAACGTCCGATTCAGCTTTTGGCCATTGCACGCTTATGTAACTAGGAGATGCATCCAACGGCGGGACCAATTAAGCTAGAGGCCTACCTCTATGGCCAGCGACAATTCTTTTGATGTGGTAAGCAAGATCGACTTGCAGGAAGTCTCGAACGCGATCCAGCAGGCGGTTAAAGAGATCCATACCCGCTTCGATCTCAAGGACTCCAAATCGGAGATCGCCTTGGAAGGCAAAGAAGCAATCGTCCTCTCCTCGTCTGACGAGTACAAGCTCAAAGCTGTCACAGATATTCTTCAAAACAAGCTGGTCAAGCGCCAAGTACCGCTAAAAGGCCTCGACTACGGGGTAGTGGAGCCGGCCGCCGGCTCGACCGTGAGACAGAAGATCAAGCTGCAGCAAGGAATTCCCATCGAGAAAGCCAGAGACATTGTGAAGCTCATCAAAGACTCGAAGCTCAAGGTGCAGGCTTCCATCCAGGGCGACACCATCCGCATCACCAGCAAAGATCGCGATACTCTGCAACAGGTGATCGCGACGCTCAAGAACCGGGATTTCGGCATCGATATGCAGTTCACCAACTACAGGTCCAACTAGCGTGACTACGCCCGCCAGCGCCAGCGCCGCGGTGAAGGAAGTATTCGATCTGTTGCGCGACGACCTACTCGCCATCGAGCGAGAGTTCGAGCGCGATGCCGTTTCCGGCGTGGAAGTCATTACCGAGATCGGCGACTATCTTCGCGAGGGTGGCGGCAAGCGAATTCGTCCGGCCCTGCTGCTGCTCGCAGCCAAATTGTGCGGCTATGAAGGTAAAGGTGCGGTCCGGCTGGGATCGGTGGTCGAGATCGTGCATACCGCCACTCTTGTCCACGACGACATCATCGACGAGGCCCTTACGCGTCGTGGACGTCCCTCGGCAAACACCAAATGGGGAAATTCCAAGTGCGTGCTGGCCGGCGACTGGCTCTACATGCAGGCCTTTAAGATCGCCCTCGAGGAGCAGAACCTGAGAGTTCTCGATCTGCTCATCGGTCTTACCCAGCAAATGGTCGAGGGCGAACTGATGCAGATGGAACGACTCGGCAGCATCATCAGCCAGTCTGAACATCTCGATCTCATCTATCGCAAGACCGCCTGCCTCTTCTCCGTCTCCATGAAGCTCGGTGCAGTACTGGGCCGCGCAGGCGACGCCGACGAAGACCGCTTGGGCGAATACGGCCGCAATCTGGGGTTGGCGTTTCAGATCGTTGACGATGTGCTCGATCTAACCGCTTCCGAAGACATACTGGGTAAACCAGTTGCCAGTGACTTGCGCGAAGGCAAAGTCACCATGGCAGTCATTCACGCACTCGACCGCTGCACCCCCGAAGAGCGCCGGATGATCGAAACTGTCCTCGATGAGCGCTGCTTCGATAGCGTCAAGCATCACGACGTACTCGCAACTCTCGAACGGTACGGTTCGGTTGAGTATGCTATGGCCTCTGCCAACGAGCATGCGGAACAAGCCAGACGCGCCATAGGGCATTTCCCAGATGGGGAAATTAAGCGCGCACTGCTATGGATTCCTGACTTTGTGGTGGGACGCGAGAAGTAAATTTCACCACGGAGTCACGGAGTCACGGAGAAGATCGCAGCGATGCTCTGGGGCGCGCAAGACATTTAGTAACTGCAACGCCAGAAAGCAAAACCGGCCAAATCGGCCGGTTTTCGCCTGCTTATGGCTTTCTCCGTGACTCCGCGTCTCGGTGTGAAAAGAGTCTCTAATCCAGGTTCAGCGCCCGTTTAAACGATCCACGCTCGTTCATGATCTTCTCCTGCAGCAACGTGATGGCATAAATCAACTGCTCTGGCCGCGGCGGACAGCCGGGAACATAGATGTCCACGGGAATGACCTGGTTCACACCCTGCACGAGAGCATAGTTATTAAAAACGCCGCCAGAAGTTGCGCATGCTCCCATGGAGATCACCCACTTTGGTTCCGGCATCTGCTCGTAGAGACGACGGATCACAGGCGCCATTTTCTGTGAAACGCGGCCGGCGATGATCATTAAATCGGACTGGCGGGGTGAAGGACGAAATACTTCGGCACCAAAGCGGGCGATATCGAAGCGCGATGCCCCCATGGCCATCATCTCGATCGCGCAGCAGGCCAGGCCGAACGTCATTGGCCAGATAGAGCTCTTGCGCATCCAGTTCACAACTTTGTCGAGTGAAGTGAGGATGATCCCTTCCGGCACTTCTTCACCGAAGTTCACTTCCTCCACCCGGCGGCGGTTGTTCTGCATCTTCAGAGATTCTTGATAACGCTCGATTTCGCTCATGACTGTAATTATTTTACGCTGCCGTGCGGATGCCACGCCAACTGAGCTTCAAACTTCACGCTCGGGATTAGCACGGAATCGAAAAGCTTCCTCGCGTTTGCGAGTAGCTCGAGCACGGAAGGTCGGCCCGGTTACACCGGTCGGCCGTCCGCCGCTTCGGCTGCTCCCGCCGGCTCGCGCTTCAGCCAATTGTCGAACTCTGCTCCGTTCGCAGACGGTCGAGCCAAGGTGCTGGCTTTGCGCGTCGTCGTGTCGATGGCACGAATTAGCGTGGCGCGAATGCTGCCTTCCTCCAACTCGAGCAGACCTTCCACGGTACAGCCTCCTGGCGTTGTCACTTCACTCTTGAGGATCGCTGGATGCATTCCGGTCTCCAGCACCATCGACGCCGCTCCCAAAGTGGCCTGCGCAGCCAACGTAGTGGCGAGATCGCGTGCCAATCCTACGCGCACGCCGCCTTCGGCCAGCGCTTCAATGATCGTGTAGATGAATGCCGGTCCGCTGGCGGAGAGGCCGGTGACTGCGTCCATCATGCTCTCTTCGACTTCCGCGGTTCGCCCCATGAGCGCGAACAACTCCGCAGCCTCGGCAAGATGTTCGGCGGTGGCAAAGCGCCCGGCGCACAGGGCCGTCATCCCCTTCCCGATTCGACACGCCATGTTCGGCATGGCTCGCACTACAGCCAAACGTCTGCCCAATGCAGCTTCAATCGCCTGTGTAGTAACGGCGCTAGCAATCGAAACGATGAGACCGTCGTCGCGCAGCACGGCACGAATTTCCTGTAAAACACTCTGCACGTGCAGCGGCTTGGTGCAAATTAGAACAATGCGGGCGTCGCGCACGGCGTTGGCATTGTCAATTCCAATGCTCAGGCCCAGTTGTTTTGAGACGCTCGCCGCACGATGCGCGTGCTTTACCGTGGCGCGGACAGTCATGAAACGTGAGTCCGATCGCTTGGTAATCGCCGCCAGAAGCGAGCTTCCCATCTTCCCTGCTCCCAATACAGCGATCGAACCGCTGGTGCCGCTGCCTATTTTGTCTCCAATATTCACCACAACCTCCTTCTCAGATCTCATTTGAGTTCTCCGAAATGCGACAAAAACACGAAAGCCCACACCGCCTTCGCGATGTGGGTCTTTGGTTGATGCCGAAATTTAATTACGTTCTAGGCGTCTTCCATGTAACCACACCATCGCGCACGCGCCGGAGGCGGGCACGGGATCGGCGGGTTGAAAGTCCGCGAGAACATTGAACGAACTTTACGCCTGACGTTCGGAGATTGCAAATGGAATCGGGTGATTTCGCGATTGTGTGATTTGGAATTCCTCAAATCACACAATCGACTACGCCGGCCTTAGCACGGCAATGACTGCCTTAATCCGGGCCGAAATGCGATTGGATTGATGCCGAAGATGCGCTGCATCGGTTCCGGGCTGGCGGTCGAACCCTCCTCGAGCATGCGCACTTGATCGGGAGTGATTGGCGGTGTGACCGGCAGAATCGAGAAAAGCCTGGCTGTGGTTCTCATCAGCGGAATCGGGATATGTATGACGGTTTTGTGAACTCCCAGACACGCTGCAATCTCACTGGTGATGTTATCCAGAGTGAGTTCCTCCGCACCTACGAGGTCAATTGCTTGTCCACGCGCAGCTGAATTGCTGAGTGACTGAACAAAGCATTCCACCACATCGTCCACATGTACTGGACGAAATCGGTATTTGCCGGTCCCCGGAACAGGACGAACCAACGGAATTGCGCGCATCACTCCGACCATCTGATCGAGGAATGCGCTTCCCGGACCAAAGATCAGAGACGGTCTGAGAATCACGTGCGGTAATCCAGACCTTCTAACCTCTTGTTCGGCAGCAAATTTCGTGACGTGATAGCGGCTCGCATTCTCCGAGCGTGCGCCCAGCGCCGACATCTGCACAAAAAGCTGCACACCGCTGCGGAGCGCAGCGGCAACCAGGTTGCGCGTCGCCTGGTGGTGGACAGCTTCGAAAGTCTGCTTCCCGTGCTCCCGGATAATGCCAACGAGATTGACTACCGCATCGCATCCGGCGATTGCAAAGTCGACATTTGGGGAGAGAACGTCGCCCTCAATCCACTCCAAGCTGCCGGAACCTGGTGCAGGCTCGGCAAGGCCAGAACTGCGGCGACGCGCCAGAGCGCGCACTTCGTATCCATCGCGTAGCAAGCGTTTGAGCAGGTGCGAGCCTACGAATCCCGTTGCCCCAGACAGGAACACTTTCATTGCAGCATCTCGCGTTCCAGAGGAACATATCCGCAATCGAGAGCGCAAACAGCAGCAGATCTCACGCGCTACTCCTAACTGCGGGAGCTGCGGATCTGTTCACGACTGGAGCTGCTGCCGCAAGCTCATGGAGAGCAGAGAGTTACGAAAGGAATTCAAATCGCATTTCGTCGCGCAACTCGATCCCGCGCATTGTGTTTCTAGTTATCAAGGACCCACAGAGGCAGCTACAGCTCCGAATTGCAGTTCTGGGGCGCCGCTTGGCTCGGTGGAGGGAGGGTGAAAATCATGCGATTTTTAAAGAAACACTTGCTCTGGACACTGGCTTTGGCGGTTGCCGGAAGCACAGCCGGCGTAGTGCAAGCAAGCGCTCAGGACCACGATCGTGATGACTACAAGCACCACGATAAGGACTGGAATAAGAACCGCGACAAGGACTGGAACAAGAACCGCGACAGAGACCGTGATCGTGATCACGATCGAGATCGTGAGTGGCGTAATCGCAATAACGGCTATTACAACAACGGCACTTACAGCAACAACGGCCGCTACAACAACGGCGGCTACTACGGTAACAATGGCGGATATTACGGCAACAACGGCGGGTATTACGGAAATAACGGCGGCTACTACGGCCGGTCGAATTCCGGTTACTACGGCGGCCGAGGCATGAATCAGGCTTCGCAGATCGGATATCAGGACGGTATCCGCGACGGTCAGAACGATCGCGCTACCGGCCACAGCTTCCGTCCGACTCAGGACGACAACTACCGCAACGCCAGCCGCGGATATAGCTCCGTGATGGGCGACAAAAACCAGTACAAATCGATCTACCGCCAAGGCTACCAACAGGGATACCAGCAAGGCTACGGCTCCGGTGGCGGCCGCAGATGGGGGTTCTAAACTAGCTCCAAAGCTGTATTCCTAACCGCAAAAGAGCAGGCGAACTTGCCTGCTCTTTTTGCATTTGTGCCGCGAATTTCCACATGACCCGACGCAAATAAGCCGATGCAAAGTCGTCCCCTGTGTTCTCTTTTTCGTGGATGAAATCAGGACGTGCGGAGATTTACGTTAATGCAAGCGGCGTAGACAAACCCGTTCCAATACGGGGAGTTTGAACGCCTCACCCCGCAGCACTGAAGCAAAATTTTGGAGAACGCATTTCGCATGAAGTCACTACTTGTCACCGTGGTTTGCTTTTTGTGCCTCGGCTGCTCATTCGACGCAACTCCCTCGTTGGCTTTCCTGCTGACGCCAGACGACGAAACCCCCGCGGTGAAGTCGGTTTCCGAGGGCGATCGGGCCCCTGATTTCAGTCTGTCATCACAGGATGGAAGCCAAGTTTCGCTTCAGCAATACCGCGGAAAGTGGGTCGTACTGTATTTCTATCCCAAGGATTTCACGCAGGGATGCACTATTGAGGCACACAGCTTCCAGAAGGATGAAGCACAATACAAGTCTAAGAATACAATTGTCTTGGGTGTAAGCCTCGATTCGAGCGATTCTCACAAGCAGTTCTGCGCCAAAGAGGGACTCAATTTCAAGCTTCTCGCAGACGAGTCGGCGCAGGTTGCCACGCGATACGGCAGTGTCATGGATTATCAGGGAAAGAGATATGCCGCTCGGAACACGTTCATCGTCGATCCGAGTGGAGTCGTGCGTAAGATTTACCGGGACGTAAACCCAAGCGGTCATAGCAAAGAAGTGCTGAGCGCGTTGTCCGACCTGCAGCGGGAAAAAGCTTAGAGCCTCTCCGACGTGCACTTCGGCTCCATGGCCGAAACGAGGAAAGCGATCTTCGACCGAGGAAATTCACGGGAAGTGGAGTTCGAGCAACTCGCGCTGGTCCACATCCGCGCGCTGCTTCGGGCCGCCGTGCGTCTCGCTCGCGACGCTTCGGTCGCAGAAGACCTGGTGCAGGACGCAATGCTGCGTGCCTGGCGGCATTTTGATCGTTTCCAGCCGGGCACAAACTGCAAAGCCTGGCTGTTCCGCATCATGCTGAACTGCTGGACCACGCGGCATCAGCAAATGCGGCAGGAGGCAATTCAGTTTTTTCCGGAGCAGTACACCGAGAGTGCACCCGCTGAGCGGACCGCGCCAACTCGGTTCAGCGCCGAGGAGATACAGAACTCCATTGATCTCTTGAGTGAGGAGTACCGCACCGCGTTGGTACTGTTTGCAGTGGAAGGTTTTTCTTGTAAAGAGATTGCTGAAATCTTGGGAATCCCGATTGGAACCGTGATGTCGCGGCTCTCGCGCGCTCGCGGTCTGGTAAAGAACGATTTGGCTAAGCGCGAAACCCGTTACGTGAAAGCGAAAGCAAGACTATGAACTGTTCTTACTTTGAGCAAGTTACGGATGCGTACCTCTCTGGCGAAATCGAAGGCCCTGAGTGGCGTATCCATCTCAATAATTGCGCCGATTGCGCCGCTAAGCTGCGCTCGGAGTCTGATTTTGACCTCGTGCTGAAGCAAGCAGTGCATGCAGATCGTCTGCAGACGAGGCAATTAGAGGCTCATGTTCGCGCTGCCATTCGGCATTCTCCCCGCCTTTGGACTTTTCCCACGCTGCTTACACTACGAAACGCAATTGCCGCCACCGTTGTGTTTGCAACTCTGGTGATCGCATCGCTGGGCTATGCGAAAGGACGCATCGATCGCAGCGCAGTCTGTGTCGATGCCGCCGATGATCATCAGGAAGAAATCGTAGGAAAGGCGCCGCGGAAATGGCGATCCGATGTGAATGAAGTCGCGGCGCTCTCGCAAAAGATGGCCGGAGATCCTTCCATTCCGCAACGCATTACGCCGGCCGGATATAAATTGATCGGCGCTCGTGTATGTCTGCTTCATGGCAAGAGATACATGCACCTGGACTACTCTGACGGCAGCAACGAAATCTCTTTGTTCGTGCGTCACCAGGATGACAGCAAAACGCTGGCAGACCGAGTGGTGAATTGGTTTGAGTCCAACGCCGTTAGCGCTGAGCGGGTTGAGAGCCTCACCGTGGGTGCCATCCAGAAAAAGGACCTTGCCCTGGTG
The DNA here is from genome assembly GCA_045808065.1 of Terriglobales bacterium. Taxonomy (GTDB): domain Bacteria; phylum Acidobacteriota; class Terriglobia; order Terriglobales; family Acidobacteriaceae; genus Gp1-AA112. The sequence continues at coordinate 215,074 of JBJMGD010000011.1, forward strand.
CTGGTCTCGACATCCCCCATTCCCGACGTGCAGAAGGTTGTCGCGCAAGCGGGAGATAAGCTATAGGGATCAGTTAGAGCCAACCCTCGCAGGTTTTAATGTTTTTTCCGCCACTTTCGCTGCCTTGCTGTCACCTGTAACCTGGTCCGTTGAGTTCCTCCCCGCAGATTCGACGCATCTATCGCGCCCTTGCGCGTACTTATGGTCCACTGCACTGGTGGCCTGCGCGCACCCGCTTCGAGGTAATCGTTGGCGCGTTTCTTACGCAGAACACCAGCTGGAAGAACGTCGAGCATGCGCTCCGCAACCTGCGCCGCGATGGGCTGTTGAACCTTGCCGGACTACGCCGCACTCCTGTAGACGAACTTGAGCAGTTGGTCCGTCCTTCGGGGTACTTCCGCCAGAAAGCGGCGCGACTCAAGACTTTTATCGCGTATCTCGATGCGAACTACGGCGGATCGCTTTCCCGGATGTTTGCGCAACCTCTTGACCAGCTGCGTGCTGAACTCCTCGCACTCAATGGAGTGGGTCCGGAAACTGCAGATGCGATCCTGCTGTACGCGGGCAAGCTGCCGGTGTTCGTGGTGGACGCCTACACGAAACGCATGTTCGAGCGGCATCGCATCACTCCCGCTGGAGCCAAATACGAGCAGGTGCGCAGCCAAGTGGAAACGGCGTTCTCCTCTGTCGGCTCCGGTTCGCAACTTGCAGACCACTACAACGAGTTTCACGCACTCATAGTTCAAGTGGGCAAGGACTACTGCGGCAAAGTGGCCAATTGCCAGGGATGTGCCCTGAGAAGGCTGCTACCGGAGGCGGAAAGCTCCGAATCGTCTAGGTGAATAAAAAGCGAGGGCGAATGTAAATCGATTTAGCTTCGTCCAGGAACGACGTTCGGCGTCGCGGAGTACCAGACCCGCCTCGAACGTCTACGAAGCGTCTGAGCGACTCTGGAGAGAATTTCCATCTGCGGTTGAAACGGCGGCCGTATAAAGATGGTTGCGCCGCGACGTCGCGACCGTCTAAATCACGAGGACAATTCAGCCACTTTCGGGGCACTTTCAAGCGCTTTTTGGGGCAGGAATCACACACTTTGTGGCGAAATGAGGCTGCAAAAGCGAAACACGACGTGGATTTCGCTGACCCTTCGGCGCGGACTTGCACGGATCGAAGAAACACCGGAAACGCATTCTGCACCCGCTCTGACATATCCGTCAGATCCGTGACAATCCGTCAGATCCGTGTCGTGTTTTTCTGGTTTCTAAAGTCCGCGAGCGCGATGCTCTTTGAGAATGCAGCGATCCATAATTACAATGACGCCCGCATCCCGCGCCTTTTTGGCTGCGGCTTGGTGGACTACGCCTTCCTGAAGCCACAAGGCTGGGATCTTCAAGCGGATTACCTCGTCGACTAATGCAGGCACGAATTCTGAGCGGCGGAAAACATCGGCGATGTGGATGGTCTCGGGAACATCTGCGAGATTGTCGTACGCTTTTTCTCCAAGCACCGAACTCTCGTTCGGATTGACCGGAATTACGCGATAGCCTTTGCGTTGCATGTATTGGGAAACTCCGAAGCTGGGCCGCATCGGATCCGACGAAAGTCCGACCACCGCAATGGTCTTCGCTCTTAGCAGCAGCTCACCGATTTCGTCTTGAGGAATCACCATTGAAGTCAGCCGGGATGAGCTGTTCCCTGTTCCCTGTCACCTACAACCTGCTCGAGGCTACTCCCCGCCTTTTCCACCGGGACTCATTCGAATCTCAAACAGCTTCTTTGCCATCGTGCGCAAGGTCTCCGGGACGTTCTTGTTCATCGAAAGCGTTTTCAAATCGGGCGCCAATAGACCTTTAATCAAGCCGAGAGAGAGATCCAGAGGCGTGCGTGGATTGCCGGCGAGGTTCTTCTTCACCACATAATTCTTCTTGAACTTGGGATTACGCGCGATGTCGCGCAATACATTCTCGCGCACGTTTTTCATGTTGGCGAAACTCTCGATCTCCTGCTCGCTTACCTTGGGAGAGGCGAGCACTGCGGAGGAAACCAGCTTCGATCCATCTCGGATCAGAATGCCACGCTCCTCTTTTGTGCCCATCATGGCGAGCTTGATGCGCTCGGCGACGTTCAATCGTGCCAACTTCTGCAACACCGAGATACGTTCGTCTTCTTTCTTGTCGGCGCCCTTCGTGGTTACGAGAGCCTCTAGATTGACCTCTGTCGCTTCATCGCCGCCGCGTTCGTCCACTCCGCCGGTCAGGGCGAAAGGTTTGGCTTCGCGCTCCTCCGCTTCAAGTTCAGCCGCATGCTCTTTCAGCCATTCCAGCACTCCGACATCGGTAGTAGTTCCGAGCTGGGCTGCAATATCCACTCCCAGCGCGGAAAGCTTTTCCGTGATCTGCGCATGCTCTTCCGGCGCGAGGCCCGGATTCTTCAGTAGCGGCTTCAAGACCCGCGCCGAATGCATGGCACGCGGGCTGGAAAGCAATAACGTCGCGGTCTCGCGCGTTGCCGTTTCGGCAATTGCACCCAGAATGTCTTCGGATACGGAAGGATTTTCAAACAAAACCGGCAAGAGTTTGGGACGACGGTTGCGCGGACCAAGAAAGTAATGCAGCACTTCCCGAGGGGTGTTTGGATCTGATAGCGCGGTCTGTGAGCCGGCTTCGTCAAATCCGGCCAGAGTCATTCGCGCTTGCTCGCCAAAGATGGAGTGATCGCTAAGAAATACAAGAATCTCCAGCATCTCCGCCGGAGGCACGGCCAGCGCGCCTCGAGATGCCGATCGCATCACGCCTGCAGGCACAGCGGACTGCTTGATCAATTCGATGAGTCGCGGCATTACGGTTCAGGCGGAGCCGGCTTCGCGCCGCATAATGAGATATGCGCGGATGAATGGAGCCAGATCACCGTCGAGCACGCGGTTCGGGTCTCCAACTTCCACCTTGGAGCGATGATCTTTCACCAACTGGTAAGGAGCGAGAACATAAGACCGAATCTGCGATCCGAAATCGATGTCGAGCTTCGAGTCTTCCAGTTTCTTGCTCTCCGCGCGCTTCTTCTCCAGCTCAAATTCATAAAGCTTCGACCGCAGAATCTTCATCGCGCGATCGCGGTTCTTGTGCTGCGAACGCTCGTTCTGGCAAGCCACTACGATTCCTGTAGGAATATGCGTGATGCGCACGGCGGAATCAGTAGTGTTCACATGCTGCCCCCCGGCGCCTCCGGAACGATAGGTATCCGTCTTGAGGTCCTCGCTGCGGATATCCACTTGAATGGACTCGTCGATCTCGGGCGAGACGAAGACGCTGGCAAACGAAGTATGCCGCCGCTTCGCCTGGTCGAAGGGGGAAATGCGCACGAGTCGATGAACTCCGATTTCGCTAGTCAGCATCCCGAACGCGTATTCGCCGTTTACGGTGAACGTCGCCGACTTGATGCCGGCTTCTTCCCCAGCTTGATAGTCGTTTAGCACCGCTTCGAATCCCTCGCGTTCAGCCCAACGCAAGTACATGCGCATGAGCATCTCGGCCCAATCCTGCGACTCGGTTCCGCCCGCGCCCGGGTGTATGGTGACGATCGCGTTGCGGGCATCGTTGTCGCCGGAGAGCAGAGTTTGCGTCTCCAGCTTGTCGACGACCTCACGCAGATTGCCGATCTCGCGGCGCAGATCCCGATCGACGTTCTCGCCCTCGCGCGCAAGTTCGAAGTACGCTTCGATGTCCTGCACGCGGCGCGAGAGATCGGTCTCGCTGGCCAGACCGGCTTCGATGCGCTTGCGTTCGCGCATCGCCTGCTGTGACAGTTCCTGATTGGACCAGAAGTTTGGGTCGGAGGCTTTTTTCTCTACTTCGGCGAGCTGCTCGCGCAGGTGGGGCGCGTCAAAGATACTCCCGCAGATCGTGGGCCTTAGTGCGGACGCCCGCGTATTCGCGTTCGAGTTCTTCAACCATCATTTTGGGTTCCCCGGTGGCCATAGATTATTCCTGACTTGCGCAGCCGCGACACATGCGGCTGCCCCACCCGCTACCGCAGGTGGTTCTGTTGCTTTGTGGACCAGACACTCACTGGAGGTGCCGCGGTTTTCGTCCGCTCAGGACGGCTAACAGCAGCGCCAGTACTGAAATTATCGCACAGGAGTGCGCGAACCAATCCCCATGGCGAGTGTAGAAAGTGGTTCCGGCTTCGAAGCGGTAAGGCGCCTGCAGCACCGTGCTGGTATCTCGCGGAGCCTCTGCCAGCAGTTCTCCAAACGGACTTATCGACGCCGTAATGCCGTTATTGGTGGCGCGCAGCAGCCAGCGTCCATTTTCGATGGCGCGCATCCGGGCCATGTTCAAGTGCTGGCCAGGCGCGCCGTATTCGCCATACCATCCATCGTCGGAGATATTGACGAACAACTCAGCGCCGTTCTTTGCGAACCTCAACACTTCTTCGGGAAAAATGGACTCGTAGCAGATGAAGGTGCCCACTCCGTGCCCATCCACGTTGAGCAAATTGCGCTGGTTTCCCCGTGAGAGCTCGCCGATATCATGCGTCAGGGATTGCGCAAAGCTCAACAGGTTCCGAAATGGGACAAACTCGCCGAAAGGAACGAGATGAATCTTGTCATAACGCGGTCCAAGCGAACCGTCGGGCGAAACCAGCTGGGCGGAGTTGAACACCTCAGATTTTTCCGGATCTTTGGTTGGGTTCACGCCCAGGCTGCCGACAATCAGATCGGCATGAGAGTCCTGCGCCAGCGCGGCCATCCAGTGTTGGAATTTTGGATCCGAGGTAAAGAATGGGGCCGGCGACTCCGGCCAGATGATGAGGGCAGGATTCGAGCCGGCCGGTGCTGCCGCGGCACCTGAGCCGCTGAGTTGCACCAGCCGCGCGATAGTCAGGTCATAGAACGTGGGCGACCAATTTGTAAGGTTAATGGGCAGGTTCACCTGCACCAACTGCGCCAGACGGTCCGGATGCACGGGAGGATAAGCGACTGCTGCTCCCGATTCGAGCGCAACGGCTCCGAGCACGCCTACCAGAGCAACACTCATCCGGCGGTCGCGAGGCAGCAAAAATCCAAGCGCCAGGACAGTGTTGAGGAGCGCTATGACAAACGACAATCCGTATACGCCGGTGATCGTGGCAATGCGCGTGAGCGGGACATTATTCACCTGCGCATATCCCAGCAGGTCCCAGGGAAAACTGGTGATGTGAGCTCGGGCCAGCTCCACGGCTACCCACAGAACCGGCGCGAGCAGCAACGCGCGCGCATTGGCAAAGGCTCGAGTGCGCGTCAGCAGCCCAAGTAGCAGGCCAAAGGCGGCATGGTACAGCGCGAGGTAGAGGCAAAACAGAACGAGGATCCCGGCGGCAACCGGCTGCGAGAGGTTGCCGTAGCTGTGCATCACGTGAAAGATCCAAAAGCACGTTCCCGCATACCAGATCACGCCATTGCAGTAGGCAAGTAAAACGCAGTGGATCAGCGAGGGAGAAAATCTGCGATCAAGAAGCGCGACGAAGAGTGGCGCGAGCGCGATCCAGGAGAGAAAGTACAAGCCCGGCGAAGGAAAGCAGAGGATTTGCAGGATCGCGGACAGGAGGACAAGCAGCCATCCAGTTCTCGGCGATGGTCGCATGCAGGCAGTCTACAGGATGCAGGAAAGAGTCCTAGGACAGAGGACAAGATCCCCGCATGCTTTATCGCTCAAATTCGTGCCCGAAGGGTCCGTGGAATCCGTGTCGTGTTTTTGTTTTGGTTCGGTCTAACACGCCGGATTCAATATCGCTGCAGGACCGCCCGGCACACGCCCGCCTCTCGTGATCGCGACCACCAGCAATCCCGTAAGAAGCTGAACGGTCGCCACGTCCTGATCGCTGAAAGCATTTCTCTGGCTGGAAAACACTTCTAGAACTCCAAGCACGCTGTTGAGATGGGACACCGGTGCGGCCAGCACTGACTGCGTGCCCAGGTCGCGGCAGCGGGCACGATCGACATACGGATCGGAATCCGGCGAATCGCAGCGCCAACTCACGCCGGTGCGCGCGCACAATCCCGAGATGCCGCGGTTCAGGTCGAGCGCAACTCCGAGATCGGGAACCGAGGTTCCCGCATGCGCATGACAGATGAGTTGACCTTGTCGCGCCATCGCCAGCGCAGCGCCATCAGCGCCGGTGATGGTGGACGCACGCTCCACGATCCAGCGCATCGCCCGTTGCAGCTGCGGCAAGGCATGAGGCAGGGTTCTGCATGCCACGGTCGTGCTCGGATGGAGGACCATCTGAGCAGTGGCAAATCCCGAAGCAGAAGTGGGGAGTTCCCTGCCGACCTCATTCGCCTCAAGGATTTTCTCAACCACGCTGTCAATGGCTTCGTCGCCGATCAGGCGTGCGCGGTCTTGATGGCCGAGAGATCCTCCCAGCAAGTGGGGTAAGCTCAGCAGAGCGGTGCTACTGCAGGCAAGGCATTTGGAACTGTTGTTGTAGCTTATGAGTTCACAACTGACGCAAAAAACGGTATTCCGTAATTGCAGAAAAGTAACGTCCGCGGCCTGAAGATGTGGCATTCCGAAGTGCGAGCTCCCTGGTCCTATGACGAAATGACTGCATGTCGTCGAAGATAAAGTGCGGCGCGAGAGCGTGCGAGTAGCAGGAGTGGTTCATTTTTGAGGCAGTTCGAAAGTTTGTGGAGGGCTCGGCTGATTTTTTGAATTCATCGTCTGGGAATCTGTTCTTGTTATTCCCATGAGCACAGCAGATCCCCCGCTCCGCAAAACAACTGGCGCAGATTGACAACGGTCTGTGGCGGAGCGAGGGATGACAGTGCGTGGAGTGTTTACCCGTGTTCACCTGATGTGTCGCAAAGGACTTCTAAGCTGGTGCACGATCTAGACTGGTGAACAACCCCTACACTGGTGACAACCCCTTTACACTCTCATCCCTTCGACCGCACGGAAACTCCATTGGATGCGCTCAGTGATTTTGCAGGCGAGGGGATCTGCTTTTCACTGCGCTACGAAACAGCACAACTTCCGCATGGCGGAATGAGATGAGAAACTTAAACTGCAGCGCCGCCGGAATGCCCGAGCTACGAGGGCGAACGATCACCTCACATTTGTAATCATGTCCACCTACGCGGCCCAACTTCGCAACGAGCTCACGGCGTGCGCTGTCCACTACGCGCAGCAAAATCGCATTCAGTTCCGGCGCAGCCATTATGAATCGGGCAGCGTGGTCTTCTTCCCTGCCCCCGATCAGACCGCGCATGGAAACTTTCATCCCGCAAGCTATCGCGCGATCATGTGCAGAGCGATTTGGCGTAGGCGTCTGGCAAAGGTGTTGACGGTCACGGACAGATTGCATGACATCGACGACGATCGCCGGCTCTGCGAGCTTGATTCCTGCTGCAGCTCCGACGCGCTACTGATGAACATTTTTTGTCATCCTCACGTGCGCAGCTCATCGCGCGTCTTGGGAATGTTGGGCCTGCACGATAGCGCTGTGCCGATCTTCGGCTGGCGCGCGCGCGTTCCGCTGATGGACGGCAAATTTGACCGGACCGAAGTGGACATGAAGTTCGGTCATCTGCTGGTCGAGGCGAAGCTCACCGAAGGCTCATTCGAATGCTGCACGATGGAGCGCATGCAGAGCTACGCCGATTTCCGCGATGTCTTCCGCTTGAGCGAGCTTCACCACTCTCGACGGCAGTACCGCTGCTACCAACTGCTGCGCAATGTGCTCGCCGCACATGCGCACAATGCCAGTTTCTGTCTGATCACAGACGCTCGCCGCATTGATTTGACCGATGCATGGTTCGAAGTACTTTCGGCGATTCGCCCGCTGGACCTGCGCGTCCGCTGCAAGCTGCTCACATGGCAGGAGCTCGCGGAGGTCCTGCCCGGCTCCTTGCATGAGTTTCTCAGCCAAAAATACGGAATTAGCGCAAGCGTTGATGCCCCCCGCTTGCCTGTGGGATATTGAGCATCGGAGCCTCTTGCGAATGTCCGACTCTTCGGTCGCTGTCCGATTTGAATACGCCCACGAGCGAAAGATCAGGGAGCGCAACAAGCTGCATTACCGCTTCGCGCACTGGCCAATTTGGATCGCCGTCTTCTATCTTGCGCCCGGCCCGTTTACCTTCGATTTGTTCGCGCATGGCTTCCATCCCTATATGGCGTCGTGGCTGGGAGTGGTGGTGCTTGGCACGGGCATTGCCGGCCTGTTTGGGCAGCTTCCCGGAGTGGAACCGCGGCCCTACATCATTCGCTTTACCGAAGATCGTCCGAATCCGCTGTACCGGCGGATTTGTTACACGCTCGCCTGGAGCGAGCTGGTCGCCTACGCGACTCTCAATATCGCTGGGCTTACCGGCGCGATCGTCACCGATCGCTGGCGGCTGCAGCAGATCTACTCGCATTACTATTTTCCTATCGCAGCGACGTTCTGGATTCTCGGAGCCCTCGGCCGGCTTCCGCGCGTGAAGTCCTCGACCGCTGGTGAAGGCAGCGAACGCCGATATTTCTACGGGACAGTATGGGCGTGCTTGATTGCCCAGCCCATTTTAGGATTGCTGTGGTGGTGGCTGCCTCGCGGTAGAGAGTTTGACATTTTCCGCCTTTGCGGTTTTACGGGCGTGCTCGCATTCATGGGCGGACTAGCGGTAAGAGGCCATCTGCCGCGCACGCGTCCTATTCTTCCCGGCGAACTGGCTGTTTCCGATTAGCGGCTATTTCAAATATGGTTCGGTAGAGGCGGACTTTCATGCCCGCCGTCTAGCCCCAGAATTCCGCACCCTTGTCGGCCTTAGCGCGAAGCGCTGTGAGGCCGACAATGAAGAGACCACTGTGATCACAATCGCACGGCGGGCGTAAGAGCCCGCCTCTACCATTGATGAAATATGCTTTAGTTCCATACCGTGCTCTCTCTGGCCATCGCCGCTGCTGTTATAGCACTTCTGATTGCTTCGGGCATTGCTTACCAGGTGCTGACAGAGCGAACAGATGCACTGCGCTTCCCTGCCCCGGGACGGCTCGTCGATGTCGGCGGACATCAGCTTCATCTCTACGAGCTTGGTACAGGATCACCAGCGGTGGTTCTCGAATCGGGAATTTCTGCTTCCTCGCTCAATTGGCGTACGGTGCAAGCGGAGGTCGCGAAGTTTGCGCGCGTATGCAGCTACGACCGCGCCGGCCTCGGCTGGAGCGACCTTTGCAACCAACCCTGCACCCCAGCAGGGCTGGCTGCGCAGTTGCATTCGTTGCTGGATGCGGCAGCCGTGCAGCCGCCTTACGTTCTGGTGGGCCATTCCTTCGGAGGACTCATCGTGCGAGCGTTTGCCGCGCGGTATCCTGACGAGACCGCCGGACTGGTTCTAGTGGATCCTCTCGATCCCGCCGAATGGACGCCGATCACAGATCAACAACGCCGGACCATCGCTCACGGTGTGCGGCTCTCTCGACGAGGCGCGCTGGCCGCACGACTGGGCGTGGTAAGTGTTTCGCTGAATTTGCTGATGGCCGGAAGCCGCTTCTTGCCGAGAGCCGTCGCTAAAGCCTGGAGCGGACGCGCCTCGGCCGTGGTGGATTCTATCGCTGGACAGGTGCGCAAAATGCCCGAAGAAACCTGGCCTCTGGTGGCCGCACATTGGAAGCGGCCGAAGTGCTTTGAAGGCATGGCGCGTCACTTCGAGTGCCTGCCGCAGAGCATCGCCGAAATGGCAGACGCTCCGCCGCTGGCCGTTCCCGTGACAATGCTGGTCGGCACTAGGAACGAACACCCGGTCGATCCCCGCGAGTATGCGGCGCGCATCTCGACGCAAACCAAAGTGGTCTTCGCCAAACGCAGCGGCCACTGGATTCAGCTCGACGAACCCGAACTGGTGATCCAATCAGTTTTGGAAATGGTTAAGAGCGCAGTTGGGAAAGTGCGCGGCGGATCCGGCTAATTCTTGCGGCATTGGGCCAGCTTGCATGAAGTGTCGCGCAGACGGCGAGAAAGCAGCACAGCCAGGGATTGATAGAATCGCGAGCCCACATGCGGGAACATGCGGAAGATGCGATGCAGCTCCGCCCACTCGATGGCGTCTGCTTCGACTTCCTCTTCGGCGATCACCGATGCGCTGGAAAGCCGGCAATCGAGGAACGCGACCTCACCGCAAATCTGCCCCGGACCGATCTTTGCCACCGTGGTTCCGTTCGCTTCAATGCGGGCAGAACCGCTGCGCAGCAGGAAAATGGTGCCGCCGGTCGAGTCCTGGCGAATGAGAGCGTCGCCGGGAGCGAACTTCCTCTGACGTGCTCCAGCCTTGATCAAGACCCAATCGTTTGCGGTGACCAAATCCAGAGGACTCGAGGTGGAAGTCTTGTCCTGCGAAACCACGGCCATGAATGAAGATTAGCCTGCGCGCTCCGGACGATCAATGTACGAAGGTAACCCGCCAGGATAGTGGAGTTAAGTGCCGGACCATCAGGAAAATCGCGGGAGCGCGTGAGGTGAATGAGCCGCCGCAGTTAGCGGGACAAGGAAAGGGTTGGCTAGAAAACCAGCCGCTTAGCTAGCCAAGGCGTCGAAGTGGCCGGCAGCAACCGCAGGGAGCGGACATTCATACATCGCGTGGCGATCTTTTGCCTCGCTCAATTCTTGCTCGTTTTGTCCACGAGCGCTCCACCGGCAGTTCGGACAAAGCACAACTGTCTCATGAGCTTCCATGTTCGGCCCTCCTGTTATTAATGTGCGCCCTGGCGAAAGCGAAGTGAAATCGAGATTTCTTATGATCATCATCGGAAAAAGTTATCAGTCAAAATTGATCACAAAAGTCACGCACAGCTGAAGCTTTTTTTCTGACTCGCTGGCGTAGACAGAAGAGCCGCCTCTTCGAGCGTTCACCTTCGGCAGCAACGCTTGCGTTCGCGGCGAATCAGGCGTGATTGCTATAATTCGAAGAGCTTCGTCTTCAGCGAATTCCAACCTGAAAGACACTCCAGATTGGCCAGGTAGCTCAGATGGTAGAGCGCAGCCCTGAAAAGGCTGGCGTCGGCGGTTCGATTCCGTCCCTGGCCACCATTTCTTCACTGCACGATTTCCCGTACGTTCAAACAAATCCCAGGATGCAGGGAAATAAGCAGGGAAACTTTTTCGCGAACCTGACAATCCTCGGATTGTCGGCCAAAAAGCGAGGATTCCCACCAAAAGCAGGGAATTTGCAGGGAATTCTGGAAAAGCTTTGCACTCGATACTAAACAGAAGTCTTAGCGCCGTTTCACGGGAAACGCACCTGATGCGCAGGGAATTTGCAGGGAATTTCTCCAACAGCCATTAAGACGAGCCGCCTATGGAGAAATGGCCCGCGCGGCGTCTCGACATACGGGCATTGTTCGACTCCGTTCTGCGGTGCTGTTGCTGTGATCTTTAACTCTCCTCCAGTGTTCGTTGAATAAAACGCACGCTGCAAAGAATTTTCGCTTGCGCTAACATTGCGGGTTACTTCTGAAGCACTCACGAAGGAGAGAAGAAGATGAGTGATCAGGACGATGTTAAAGCCCCTGGAATTTCGCGCCGTAAATTCCTCAAGATATCCGCCCTCACCACGTCTGCTCCTCTGGTTCTTGGCCCCACCGTTCTTGAAGTTGCCGGAGAGGAAGTTCACGTCTTCGGTCCAGGAAAGGTTCCGGTCACTCTTGACGTCAATGGCAAAAAGCTAAGAGCAAACCTCGAGCCGCGCGTAACGTTGCTGGACGCGTTGCGCGAGAAGTTCGAGGTTACCGGACCGAAACGGGTTTGCGATCGTGGCCTCTGCGGCGCCTGCACGGTGATGCTGGACAACAAGGCCGTGTACGCCTGCTCGGTGCTCGCCATCGAAGCACAAGGCAAGCCGATCGTTACCACCGATGGACTCGCGCCAGAAGGAAAACTGCATCCCGTCTCTGCCGCCTTCGTCGACAACGACGCTCAACAGTGCGGCTTCTGCACTCCCGGTTTTGTAATGGCCACCAAAGCATTTCTGGACAAGCATCCACATGCGACGCGTGAAGAAATCCATCGAGGACTTGGCGGTAACTTCTGCCGTTGCGGAACTTACGCAGGAATTCGTGGAGTCGTTGCCCAGCTTTCCGGCGGCAATCAGCAGAAAGGAGGAGCATAGCCATGGCCGAATACAAGTGGCCCAACGCGAATCAGCGAAAGCTTATCGGCAAACGGATGAGCCGCGTAGATGGTCCGGTGAAGTCCTCCGGACGAGCCAAGTACACCTACGATCTGGTGCGTCCTGGCATGCTCTATGCGCACAGCGTGAAGTGCCCGCACGCTCACGCCAAAGTCACCAGCATCGATACCAGTGCAGCGGAGAAGATGCCCGGAGTGAGCGGCGTGCTTGTGATCAACGGTCCAGGAAAGGAAATCTTCTGGGCTGGAACTGACGTCGTGGCTGTCGCCGCCGTTGACGAGCCCACTGCGCGTGATGCAGTGCGCGCCATCAAAATACAGTACGAGGAACTACCGCATCTTGTTGTCGACAGTAAAGAGCCGGACCTCGCTGAAGCAGAAAAGAGCGAATGGTACAAAGTCGCGCTGAAAGAAACTTCAGGAGATCCCACATCGGCATTTCAGCAGTCCGAGGTCACGCATGAGGGCTACTACGGATCGCCAGTGATTACCCACTGCTGCCTCGAAACCCACGGCAGCATCGCTGAGTGGACCGACTCCGACCATCTCCTTCTGCACATCTCCACCCAGAATGTTCCCGGGATTGGCGAGCAGGTGGGCAAAGCCATCGATATACCCGCCGCGAATGTTCGCGTCCGCCAGGATCATGTTGGCGGTGGCTTCGGCAGCAAACTCGGGCTCGATCCTTGGGGTGTAGCCGTCTCGCAGCTCTCGAAGAAGGTCGGCGGGAAACCGGTGAAGATGATGCTCGATAGAAAGCCTGAACTCGAGACTGCCGGTTGTCGTCCGTCTGCTTACGGGCGTGTGAAAGTTGGTGCGAAAAAAGATGGAACGCTGCTGGCCTGGGATTCTTATTCCTGGGGCTCAGGCGGCGTGGGTGGCGGTGGATCACCGCCGATTCCCTACGTCTGGAAGATTCCCAACCAGCAGAAGCAGCACGTAAACGTCATCAACAACATCGGCCCGGCGCGTGCGTGGCGTGCGCCAAACCATCCTCAGGCATGCGTAATCACCATGTGCGCGCTCGACGACCTCGCGGCCAAGCTCAACATGGACACCTTCGACTTCGTGAAAAAGAATATCGACCTGCTGGAGCCGCGAGCGAAAGTTTACTCGGAAGAACTCGATGTCGCTGACAAGCTGATGAATTGGAAATCGCGCTGGCATGCGCGTGGAGACAAAGCTTCGGGTCCCATGAAGCAAGGGCTTGGTCTTGCCTTGCATACTTGGGGCGGCCGCGGGCATAGCAGCAACTGCGATCTCTCGATCCACCCGGACGGATCGGTCGATATCAAAATGGGAACGCAGGACATCGGCACCGGCACGCGGACGTCGATCCTCACGGTTGCCGCCGACACACTGGGCATTCCCATGGAAGCGATCAATCTTCAAATCGGAGACAGTGCGTTTCCTCGGGACAGCGCCTCCGGAGGCAGCAGCACCATTGGCGGCGTCAGTTCAGCCAACTTCCGCGCGGCCACGGACGCGAAGAATCAGCTTTTCGCGAAGGTGGCTCCAGCACTGAATGCGCAGCCCAGCGAACTTGAATCGGTGGACGGCCGCGTTCGCGTGGCCGCCGATCATAGCCGCAGCGTTACCTGGAAAGAAGCTTGTTCGAAGTTGGGAGCGCAGACGCTCACCGTTCGCGGCTCCAATCCCGGCGAAGGTGACCTTACTAATAGCGGCGTCGGTGGAGTGCAGATGGCGGACGTCTCCGTTGATACCGAAACGGGAATCGTGAAGATCAACAAAATGGTCGCGGTTCAAGACTGCGGTCTGGTCATCAGCCCGGAGCAGGCGGAGAGCCAGGTTCTCGGTGCATTAATCATGGGCGTGAGTTACGCGCTGTACGAAGAAAAGGTAATGGATCAGACCACCGGCGTGATGCTCAACACCAACATGGACAGCTATCGGCTCGCGGGATACGGCGATGTGGGCGACCTGGTGGTACATCTCATGAGCGGTCCTGGATACGATGAAAAAGGAGTGATCGGTATCGGCGAGCCACCCACAGTGTCCCCTGGCGCGGCCATCTCGAACGCTGTCGCGAATGCCATCGGTGTGCGCGTGCCGTATCTGCCGCTGACTCCGGAGCGCGTGCTCGAAGCCCTGGAAAAACGAGAAGGAGGCCGCGCATGAGAGCCTTCGAATACACTAGCCCAAAACAGAAGCAACAAGCAGTTGGCTTGCTCGGTCAGCAATGGAACGATGCCGAAGTGCTGGCCGGCGGCAGCGACTTGCTGGGGCTGATGAAAGACGATATCGTCCATCCTCGGCGCCTGGTGAACGTGAAAGACGTTCAGGAGCTGCATGGAATCACGTTCGCGCAGCAGCGCGGTTTGCGGGTGGGCTCGCTGACAACCCTCATCGAGATCTCCGAAGATGCCCAGGTAAAGCAGCACTATCCCATACTCGCCCAAGCTGCGGGAGATGCTGCCAGCCCGCAAATCCGAAATGTCGCCACTGTCGGTGGCAATATGTGCCAGAGGCCGCGATGTTGGTGGTTTCGAAATGGATTTGGCCTCTTGGCGATGGGCTCCAATGGTAAGTCCCTGGTGCTCGAAGGCGATAACCGCCATCACGCAATTCTTGGCAACGACGGTCCAGCATACTTCGTGAGTCCGTCGACGGTCGCGCCGGTACTGATTGCCTATAACGCCCGTATCCGGCTATTTGGGCCCAAAGGCGCGCGCGAAGTGCCGCTGGAAAAATTCTTCCTGATTCCGAAGAGCGAAAACGAGCGTGAGCACGATCTTCGTCCGAATGAAATAGTGACGGAGTTGATCGTACCTTCGCCTCCATCCGGCGCGAAGGCGGCGCACTACGAGATTCGGCAAAAAGAAGCTTTTGATTGGCCTTATGCGACTGCCTCACTCGTTCTCGACATGAACGGCGACACCGTTCGCACGGCGCGGGTGGTGTTGAGCCATGTGGCTCCGGTTCCATGGGTCTCCAGCGAAGCCGCACAGGCGCTCGCCGGGAAGACCATTTCGGAAGAGACCGCGGACGCAGCCGGCGCGGCGGCAGTCGCTAACGCTAAGAGCCTTGGACGAAACAAACATAAGATTCAGTTGGCTCGAGTAGCCGTCAGGCGCGCTATTCTGCAGGCTGCCAAAGGAGGACAGGCATGATTGTCGATGAACGGGAACGCTTCAACACCAGTCATCCGGATCTGTGCCCTTCACTCCGCTGGAAACGCATTTACCTGAATGTGGAGCCCGATCCCACGGTGCCGGCCTCCAATGACGGCAATTTTTGGTGTGTCCACACTCAGACATGCATCGGCCCAGACGGCAAGCTTGCCGAGCCGGGCAACTGCCGCTCGCATCGAGAGTGTCATGGCACAGGCAAATGCGGATGACGAAATGTGGTACGTGGCACAGCCGCCCTCGGCTGTGACTCGCGATGATCCAGCGCCAAGAGTGGCTGTGCCACGTTAAAATAAGAACATCATTCCGCCGCTCGGAATCTAGACACTGTGGAGTTCTGTATGCGCAATATCCTTAAGGTTCTACTCACAACGCTTCTCTGCACGGCATTCTCATTCGCGAGTCAACCAGAGAAGATCAGTGGCGACTATCTCGAAAGCCGCAGCGCGGATGTGTACGTGGCGCAGTGCTTCGCCAACAGTGAGGTCAATCTCACCGGCGATCAGGCATTGCTGGCGTGGCACGTTCGCAATGGCAGTTGGGATGGGCAGAAGCTTGATGGTTTCACTGTGATCGCGGCGGTGAAGGCCAATGCAACTATCGGTGATCCATATGCCAGTCCGTATCCAGCGAAGTCGGTGATGCTCGTCGACGAACAAGCCACGCCGGCGCAGCGCGAAGCGTTGGTCTCATTTGCCGAACATATGGGCGGCAAGCTGGTCTCGAGCGTCGTGCGGGTAATTCCCACCACTATCGAAATGAATGTTCTTCGTGATCACGATCATCACGGCCAGGCCGTCCTTCGCGCCGGAACCTTCGCCGAAATTCAGACTCGAGCCCTCAATGAGGGCGATCACTCTTGCGGCGCCGAGGTCACGTACTATCCGCCGCTTACCAAATTGGAACACTCGATGGCCGCTGTCGCTACTACTGACGAGTATCAAGGCCCAGGGTTGGGCGTCGACTGGGACCGTCACGGCAAGCGCAGCGCCTTTGTGGGCAGCTTCGCGGAATAGTTTTTGAGAATGGATTGACATTTCGAGAACGGCTGTCCTATAGTCCTTCCACAGTCATGCAAGCGATTCGATTTACGACCTTCTTTAGTTACCGCTACTGGTACTTTGCGAGTAGCGGCAACGGAAGCGCGTGCATGGCGACGAAGTTAATCGTTTAGTTCAATTCGCCATCACAGAAGCACCGGAAGCCGCGACTCACCAGTCGCGGCTTTTTGCATTCTGGCGCGATTCCAAAGGAGACAGCAGGTGATCATCAACATGATAGAAGGCGCAACCGAAGCCGAGATTCAGCATGTTATCGATAGCGTGGTTCTGTGCGGCTATCAACCACACGTGATTCGTGGGTCCGAACGGACCATCGTTGCTGCGGTCGGCAGCGGCGGAAATAGGGCGCAGCTGGAAGCACTCAAGGTCGCGCCCGGAGTGGAGGACGCAATTCCCATTGCCCATCCCTTCAAGCTGGTGAGCCGTCAAGTGCACCTTGAACCCAGCGTGGTCGATGTTGCAGGCGTGAAGATCGGTGGCGATGAGATCGTCATCATCGCCGGACCCTGCTCCGTCGAATCACGCGATCAGATGGTAACGACCGCGCTCGCGGTGAAGAAAGCAGGAGCGCGGATGCTGCGCGGCGGAGCTTACAAACCGCGCACCTCTCCTTACGATTTCCAGGGACTCGGAGTGGAAGCGTTGAAGATACTCGCCGAAGCAAGAGAAGTGTCAGGGTTGCCGGTAGTCACGGAAGTCATGAGCACCGAAGACGTGGACCTGATCGCCGAGTACGCTGACGTGCTCCAAGTGGGCGCGCGCAATATGCAGAACTTCGCATTGCTGCGTCGACTAGCCAAAGTCGGGCGGCCGATTTTACTCAAGCGCGGACCATCGGCAACCGTGAAAGAGTGGCTGCTCGCTGCCGAATATCTGCTCGCCGGTGGAAATGCAAATGTGATCCTGTGTGAGCGCGGCATCAAGACCTTCGAAACCGAGACCCGCAACACCTTTGATCTGGCAGCGATCGCGCTCGCGAAAGAACTATCGCACCTTCCTGTGATCGCCGATCCATCGCATGGCACCGGTCGTCGCAGCCTAATCAGCGCCGTATCCAAAGCAGCTGTCGCAGTGGGAGCCGACGGTTTGATCGTCGAGGTGCACCCATGCCCGGAGCGAGCGCTGTCCGATGGTCCACAATCGCTTGATCTGGATGGCTTTGGCAGGATGGTGCGCAGTTTATCGGAACCGCTTCGTCGCGTTACGCCTATCCAGGTATCGGTCTCCGCGTAGACGAAATCCGGCTAACTAGCTGCTGCTGCCTTTAACGACTGATGGGCGACTTCTACGAAGGCCGTAGCCGCGCGAGGCAGGGTTCGGTCTTTGCGATATACAAGACCAAGCTCACGCTTGAGCTTTAGGTCTTTGATCGGGATCAGGCGCACGCGTCCAGCCTGTACGTCTTCTTGAGCAAAGCTGGTGCTGATGATCGACGCGCCAAATCCGCCGGCCACGAACTGTTTAATCAACGTGATGCTGCCGAGCTCCATCGAAATCTTCAGGCGGTCACGGAAGGGATTGAACATCTTTTCCAGCGCCTGGCGCGTGGAGCCCGTTTTGGGAAATATCAGAGGAACTTCCGCGGCTTCGGCCAGCGTGAGTACTTTTTTGTTAGCCAGCGGATGATTGGCCTGAATCACAAACTGCAATTCATCCCGGAACATGGGCACAATGCGCAGACAGGCGCTCTTTACCGGCAAGGTAACGATGCCCACGTCCACGGCCCCCGCTTCAATCTTCTCGATGATTTTGCGACTAAAGTTCCGGTAAACGCTAATGCGTACCGAAGGATACTTTCCATGGAAGCGTTCGAACACTTTCGGCAGCACGTAGAGAAAAGTAGCTTCGTTGGCGCCGATTGAGAGCACGCCGCGCGTCTCTCCTCCCGCATGCGAAAGCGCATTGCGCGATTCGGCGTGCAAGCGCAACAGGCTCTGCGCGTACTGAAGAAGAATTTCTCCTGCGGGGGTAAGCCGAACGGCTTTCCCGGATCGATCGAATAGTCGCTGCTGATAATCTTCCTCGAGTTGACGGATCTGCGCGCTGACCGCCGGCTGTGACCGAAACACCTTCGCGGCCGCGCGCGAGAAGTTGCCCTCCTTGGCAACTTCGACGAAGGTCTTGAGATGATCCAAATCCACTCTTGCAACCCGCTCTCGACAGGAATTTGCTTCCGTATGGATTACACAGTGCAAACGCTAACTTTTCCCAATAAGAAAAATCAATCCGCGCCATTGATTTCGGTGATGTCGCTTTAGCAGCCACTCCAAGAGAGACCTCCGCGAGGACGGACTGCGTCTCGCGTGGTCAGACTAGGCCACTTGGCATTCATACAGGACGACACTCCCAGACGCAGTCTTCTGGGGAGGGCGTCTCTACAATGAAAATCATGACAACGAGACTCTTTAGCCTGTTCTTGGTTTTATTCTGCACAACCAATCTCGCCTACACTGCACAACCGCGCCAGCAGGACCCGGTGGACGGAAGCCGGGCCGAAACACGGAGTGACCAAACGAGTGCGGTCCGGAATGACCTCAGAACTGATCTGGAGAAAATGCATGTACTGCTTGGGCAGATGCAGCGAAACGTTGCGTTTGTGTCGATAGGCGATACGCCCTTGAAGCATCAGTTCGAACTGGAAATCGAAATGTGGCAGCTTTTGTTGCGCGACATGAAAAGGAAAGTGGACGAGCAAAAACCACGGTGATCGAACTCGACTCAGAACTCGAAAGTCACGAACTTTGCAGTTCCACTTCCTATGTTCTTGAATCGGTGCCGCCCACCCTTGATCCAGACCGCGTCTCCCGATTTGAGACGCATCGAAGTTGGCATCATCTCAGGTCCCGAGCCACCCTCATCTTGTAGGTCGATGTCGCCAATGGCAATGAGCAGCATGTCGTCCCGCACGGCGGCCGCTCGGAACGCTTCATCAGGAGCAAGCGATGTCCCGGCTAGGGTCACGTTCCCCATGCTGAATGCCCAAAGCGATTCAAGGTGGGTCGCGTCCTTGCATCCGCAGATCGTCTTGCCGGTGTTGCCGGTGCATTCGCATCCATTGGAAACCAGAGCTCGGGGCTTTAGAGTGACCATAACACCGCGAAATTCCGTGTTCCCAACGTTGGTCAGCAGCTTGGTATCAAAGCTGGCAAAATAGCGCACGTCACCGGGCTTGAATTCAGCATCGACAGTTCCCTGCTGGCGCGAGAATCTCAACGTCGCGTCAGTAAGAGATAGCCAAAAGCTGTCGTGTCCTGATTGAAAGGCAGAAACCGAGCCGCGCGACGGGAGGTCCAACCTGTAGACGGAGACGACGTCATTGTCGAATGTCGATTCGTACTTCGGTTGGGAAACCGTCTGCGCTAGCAGGTAAGAACTTAGTAGAACCAGAACTGCCGCGTCTCGAATCACAGAACTCTCGCTTCGTCGACCAAGCGGCGCACGTCCGCTTCTTGAATGACAACTCTCTCGTAGGAATGGGGCTCTGATTGTGATGAGATCTCTTGGTTGCGGAAGAGCATCTTGCCAGGGACTATGCTTCTCACGCCCGCATGAACGTCGGTCACTCCGCTTTGAAGCACGATTTTCCTGACGTTCTGCGGTGTGACGGCGCCTCCGGCCATGATTCTGATTCGACCTCCGGCGATGCTCACGAGATTCGCTATATTCTCAATGCCATCCGCTGCATTCGGCATGCCTCCCGAAGTCAGCACGCGGTCCACGCCGCAAGAGATCAAAGTAGATAGAGCCTCTGGCAGATCTCTGCACCTGTCAAACGCACGATGAAACGTAATGGACAATGGCTGGGCAGAGGCGGCCAGTTCGCGAGTTTGCTGTTCAGCAACGGTGCCATCTGGATTGAGGATTCCGAAGACAACTCCGTTAGCTCCCAACCGCTTTGCCCCAGAAATATCTCGATGCATAGCATCCAACTCGTGCTCGCTATAGCAAAAATCACCGCCGCGGGGACGGATCATCACATGCAGATCGATGCGCATGTGATCGCGTACGACAGCGATCGCGCCCTCACTTGGAGTGACACCTCCTTCCATGTGATTGCTGAACAATTCCACCCGATCCGCCCCACCAGCTTCGGCGGCCAGTGCTGCATCGATCGCATGGGCCGCTACTTCCACGAGAGTTTTCCGATGAGGGATTGTCATTTCACGAATTAGCAGTCGTAATTTGCACGCGAATTTTCGTAACATCAAGAGGTTACTGGATTCAGCTCCAGAACGGAACAACTTACAAAATAATCGACAATTCGACTTCCCAATTTGCAAATTCTTTGTAAACTCAATGGGCACCACTCGACAAAACCAGCTTAAGCGTTTACACGACCTTGTTGTTGTGCAAAACTCTCCCACTTTAGCAGGATGACTCTGTTGAGTTTCACTGTTACAATTGACTTCCCAATTCGGGAGTTAGGAGATCGCGTTGGATACCGAACAGATTATTCAGGCATTAAAGGCCGAGCGTCTGCGAATCGACAGGGCCATTGCCGCGCTTGGAGGCGGAGGAGGTTCCCGGCCTGTGCGTAGCTCACAGGGTGGACGTCGCGGACCGCGGCGCATGAGCGCAGAGGCGCGGAGGCGCATTTCCGAAGCTCAAAAACGGCGTTGGGCAGAACAACGAAAGAGAGCAAAATCCTAGTGGCCAAAAAAACTACACGCAAATCAACCAAGAAAAAATCTACCGTTTCGCGCTCCGGCGGTGGAGGAAAAATCGTCCGCTTAGCCGTTTTGGAAAAAGAAGCTATCCAGAATGCCTTGAACGTGTTGAAAGATGACAAGCTTAAGGCGGCGCGCATGCTCGGCATCGGCAAAACGACTCTGTATCGCAAGCTAAAGGAATACGGCTGGTAGAGTTCACTCCTGTGAGCTCTGCGGCAGAATTACTCCTGCCGTAGAGCTGTTACAGGATTGATGTGAGTCGATCGACGAGCCGGCCAATAGCACGCCAGCAAGGCGAGCAGCAGCGGAGCTCCAATCATTACCGCTGGGTTGTCGGAGCTACTTGGGTATTGATCTTGCCCCACGATCGCTGACACCGCCTTATCGCGCGCTCTCCCGTCCACGCGAGACTCGTCCCACCACTGTCCCGATCATCACCAGGTATGCTCCCTCCTGAAGCACCAGTACCGTAAGGGAATCCGAGCATTTGCGAGATCATCCGCACATTGCGCAACGCTCAGCGGCAAAAGTTGCGCAACGCAAATTGTTTCGTCTTCTTTAAATGCAGGAGCACTGTCACGTTCCTGTGGCTCGCTAGGCTGGTTTGCAGTTCAAAATTCGATCTCTCGAAAGCGTCATCCCGATTGTGAATAGAAGCATTTCACTCTCCGCGTTCAAAGTTGTAGGCTGCGGGCAACAGCCGAACGGAGCACAGTCCTCGAATGGTGGAGCTGATCAATGTTTATCGAAGGCAAGCGGTTGTGGAAAACCTGCGTCGCGCGGGACATTTTGTCCCTGCTCAGTCGTGCAGCGTCACAGTGGCACTTAGGAACGCACCAAAATACAGCGTAAGTCACTGATTATCATAAGCTTCCACAGGAGTCTCAACGGCCCTTTTCTTGCAATCATTGATTCGTGGCCGCGATCCCTAGCACTCTCGCCCCGGACGTCTGGAAGACTGCCCGCAGGTTTCCGCGTGTGCGCCTCGCGATGCCTGTCGTTGTAAAGCTTGGGAACCTCACGTTGATGGGTGAAAGTGAGAACGTCAGTCTCGGAGGGCTTCTTCTTGAATTGCCACACGAACTCAGCGAGGGGCTCGAGATTGACATACTTTTCAACCTACCGACTGGGCACACTGTCTCCACTCGTGGCGTCGTAGTTCATAGCCTTTCGAGGCGGTGCTACGGAGTTAAATTCGCCGACCTGGAAGATCCATCCAGGACGTGGCTTGCCCTGTTCATCCAGAAGCTAATCACATACGTGCGCCGCGGAGCTCGCATCAGCAAGCGCATGCACGTCACTCTACGCGCGAAGGAATCCGACAGTAGTTCCCAGGAGTTAGCGGAGACCATTGCGCTTAGCAGACATGGTGGACTGCTTGTTGCTCGCGCTCCCTTCGCTCTTGGGGATGTCCTGTATGTCTGGTGGCCGGGCGGGAGACGCGGCGCCTATGTGCGCGTTGTCCATCGGCGCCAAAATGGGGCTGCGGGACTCGCTGAACTCGGCTTTGAGTTCACAGAAGCGAAGAATTTTTGGGGAATTAGTTTTCCTGAAGAGCGCATGAACTGACGACGCGCAACCACGCTTATGTCATCTTCCGACAGTCGATTGCGGCACACTTGGTTCCGGAAGTGCAGGAGAAGTCCTGCTCAGCTTCACGAAAGCAAACATAACAAGCGCAATCACGAAGGTCGCAAGCAAAGAAAGCCCTAGATATCGCCCGGGATGACGCATATAGCGCACAATGCTGCGACCGTAATGCGCAGCGATCAGCGTCAGTAATCCGTAGCGGATCGCTCGGCCGGTAAACACAGCCGCGAAGAACTTGCGCATCTCGTAGCCGAATGCTCCCGCAGCAAGCAGGAAGACAGCAGTCGGGCATGGCGGCGGCGCTACGGTCGAAACGAAAATTGCTCCGAATCCCCAGCGCTCGAGCGCATATTCCACTTGGTGTGAGCGGCGCGCTCCAAACTTTCTCTCAAGCCACCCTCGCCCCGTCCTTTTTCCCAGTTTGTAAGTAATGTAGGAGCCGATCATCGCTCCCAAAGTGGCCATGCATGCGTAGTACGCCCAGAGATCTGCGTGTCTGGCGGCAAGAAACGCGGTGAGAATGTCGAGGCTGCCGAACGTGGGAATCAATGAGCTATCTAAGATGGCCAGCGGAACTAGTCCAAGCCCGCCCCAATGGGCGAAAACCCGCAAGAGAGTGGACGTTCGCGAACGCTGATGCTGCTGCAGGAGTGCGATAGCTAACTCCCTTACAGTCGCCGAATTCGTGAGGCTCACAAACATCTGACGCTTAGATGCTCCATGATGACGAACTATACGTCTCAAGGACGTTAAGTCTTGTAAGATTTCGCCGAGCGTTGCTTCCGCTTGGAAGGCTCGGCACTTTCAAAGACACCGCTGATTGACGTTTGTTGTTTATGGATTTCTGGAAGAGCCTTGCTCCCGGGGTTGCTCCTATAAAATCTAGCAAAACATGTTCGCCAAACGACTGCTTTGTTTCGTTGCTCTTGTTGTCGGCGCGGGTACATCGATCCCAGCACATGCGTGGGGATGCGAAGGTCATGAGATCGTCGCCCTGATTGCGCTCAAGCATCTGCAGCCTCAGGTCGCAACCGAAGTGAATGCGATCCTGAACGCCAGCCCGGTTAGCGCCACCCTTAAGCATTATTGCCGTACATCGGGCTTACCGGCCATTGCCGAAGTCGCTAGTTGGGCTGACGACATTCGTTCGGATCAACCCGAAACCGCTCCATACCATTTTGTGGATATTCCCTTGACAGCCACGAGGGACAAGTACGACCTCAATCAGATCTGCCAGCAAACCTGCGTGGTAGACATGATTGGCAAGTTTGCGCAGCAGCTAAAGACTAGCGCAGATCCCAAATCTCGCGCCGACGCGCTGCGATTCCTGATTCATTTCGTTGGTGACATTCACCAGCCGCTCCATGATGAATCCAACGGCGACCGAGGCGGGAACTGCGTGGCGGTGGAATACGAGGAAGAAATTCCCCGTGAGACAAACGCTCAACACGATGACTTCTATCCGAACCTGCACGCGGTGTGGGACACCGATATCCTCCAAGGAATTCTCGCCGAGCACGATATGACGCTGGAACAATTTACGGACTTCCTCGATCGCCGTTATCAACCACGCCTGCTGCTTTGGAACTCTGGGCAACCGATCGACTGGGCATGGGAAGGTCACGATGCTGCAATTACCGCATATCGCGCGCTGCCCGTGAATGTTCCGCACGACAACAACGCGCAAGTGAATTCCTGCGCGGACAACAATCACATCGGACATCGGATGGCCGATCTGCACATCGCACTCGGCGAGCGATATGACAATGTGTCTCGTCCCATCGTCGAGGAGCAACTTACGAAGGCGGGCATTCGCCTGGCAGCTTTGTTGAACTCAACACTCGCCAAGTAGTGTTACGGGGTTCCGTGGTTCACGCTGAGGTAAAATCTCGGTTCGCTTGGGCAATCCAACTGCAACACTACATCGTTCTTAGGGAGAGGAAATGAGCTCGGCGACGAGCCCTAGAGATCAGCCCCAGGTGACCGACTCCATGCTGATGTCCCGCATCCGTGCCGGCGACGAAGACGCGCTCGCCGCCTTGCACGACCGCTACGCCCAGGTGGTCTATTCAGTCGCCTTGCGAGTGCTGGGCGATACTGCGCACGCCGAAGACATATTGCAGGAAATCTTTCTTCAGTTATGGCACGAGCCGCAAAAGTTCGATTCGAACCGCGGCAGCCTTGGAGCCTGGCTGGCCGTGATCGCCCGCCATCGCGCTATCGACCACTTGCGGCGTCGGCGTCCTGAATCGGATATCGATAACGTAGTCGTTTCCGTCGATTCGGAGTTGGAACAAACCGCGGATCGCAACAGGGTGATTGCAAAGATCCGTTCCGCGGTTCAGCAACTGCCGGCAGAGCAGCGCAAGCCGCTTGAACTTGCATTTTTCCAGGGACTCACGCATTCGGAGATCGCTGCCAACACAGGAGAGCCCCTGGGCACCGTTAAGACCCGAATCCGTGCCGCCTTGCTGGCGCTCAGAAAGGTGCTTGTCGCATGAGAGATCATCAGCAAATCGCAGACGATCTCGTGCTCTATGCCTTGCGCGAGCTGCCGGGCGAGCGAACGTCAGAGATACTGCGGCACCTGGAAAGCTGCCCGGAATGCCGGCAACAGCTCAGTGAAATTACTTCCGGCATGGCGATGCTGGCGCTGTCGGCCGTTGGGTCGGCTCCTCCGCAACGCTCGCGCGAGCGATTGCTGAACGCGATTCGGAGCGAACCACGCACTGCTCGCAGCTTCGTGATGCGCCGACCGTGGTGGAGCTTTGTTCCATCGTTTGCGGCAGTGCTGCTGGCCGCCTTCGGTCTAATGCTGTGGCGTGAGAATACTGTTCTCCGGCGCAAGCTTGACCTGTCACAACAACAGGTCGATGCTCGTCAAGCTGCTCTGGATCGTTCGCAAATGGTGCTGGAAGCTCTCACCTCGCCGGAATCCGCGCATTTCGCTTTGGTGTCAACGAAATCTCTTCCAGTTCCAGAAGGCAAAGCCAGCTATGTGCGCAGAACCGGAACTTTGGTTTTTACCGCTCAGCATTTAGAGGCGTTGCCGCCACAGAAGATATATCAATTGTGGCTCATTCCCACAAACGACTCCGCCCCTATGCCGTGTGGCACTTTCAAACCTGATGCTCATGGCAATGCTTCGATAGTGATGCCAAATGCACAAAAGGGAGCATGGCCCAAGATGTTTGCCGTAACCGTTGAACCGGAAGGCGGCAGCCAAACTCCGACCATGCCCATTGTGATGGCCGGCGCTTAGCATTCGCGTTTCCTACAACAGCGTTCGGCATCTCGCTTTTGTGCATCTCAATTTGGTTAAGTCGCGCGGATCTTATCTATCCGTGTCTCTCCACAATCGCACATGAATACAACCTTGAGAGAAACGCCTCCAGTTACTCGCACACTTGCGGTTGGTCCTGAGCTTCAGATTTCCGGCGGAACGCACTTTCGCGTGTGGGCTCCGAAGCGGCACAGCATCGAAGTGGCACTCCTCGATGCTGATGGCAAGGCAGACACCAAGCCCGTTCCTTTGGAAGCTGAAGGCGATGCCTACTTCTCTGCTCTTGTAGCGGAAGCCCGGCCAGGTGCTCGCTACAAATTCGTCCTTGATGGAGCAGAAGCTTTTCCCGATCCGGCATCGCATTTCCAACCGGACGGACCGCATGGCCACTCTGTCGTGGTCGATCATCGCGCCTTCAGGTGGACAGATTCAAACTGGTGCGGCGTGAGCATCCGCGCGCAGGTCATTTACGAACTGCACATCGGGACGTTCACGCCGGCTGGCACGTACGAGGCAGCTAAAGAGAAACTGCCGTTGCTGCGAGAGCTCGGTGTAAGTGTGATTGAACTAATGCCGGTGGCTTGCTTTCCTGGGGAGTTCGGCTGGGGTTATGACGGCGTGTGCCTGTACGCGCCCTACCAAAGATATGGCACTCCGGATGATTTTCGCAGCTTCATCGATTACGCGCACAGCTTAGGCCTTGGAGTGATTCTCGATGTTGTCTACAACCACCTTGGACCGGACGGAAATTACCTGACGCAGTATTCCGATGACTACTTTCATCGTGAGCATGCCACGGAATGGGGAGACGCAATCAATTTCGACGGTGAGAATAGCGGCGCGGTGCGCGAGTTTTTCGCGGGCAACGTCGAACACTGGATTCGCGAATACCATCTTGATGGCCTTCGTTTTGATGCTACGCAGTCCATATTCGACAAATCACGGGAGCACATCCTGTCGGAGATGTCACGACGAGCGCGTGAGGCAGCCGGAAGCCGCGACATCATTCTGGTGGCGGAGAACGAAGAGCAGGAAGCTAGGATTGCGCGCGCCCACGAGCGCGGCGGATATGGCTTCGATGCGCTATGGAACGACGACTTTCATCACACCGCTGTCGTCGCTCTTACCGGGCACCGAGCCGCCTACTATACCGATTATTTCGGCTCGCCCCAGGAGTTCATCTCAGCCGTAAAGTATGGATATCTTTACCAGGGCCAACGGTACAGTTGGCAAAAGAAACGGCGCGGCCAACCCGCATTGGGAATGGAACCAACTGCCTTCGTAAATTTCCTCGAGAACCATGACCAAGTTTCCAACTCGGCGCATGGAAAGCGGCTGCATGAGCTCGCTAGTCCCGCGCGCTTTCGCGCTCTCACCGCGCTGACTCTCCTTGCCCCGGGAACGCCTCTGCTGTTTCAAGGTCAGGAGTTCGGATCAAGCAGACCGTTCACTTTTTTTGCAGATCACAATCCCGATTTGGCAAAGCTCGTCTACACGGGGCGAGCGGATTTCCTGGCGCAATTCCCTGCATTGAACACACCTGAAATGCGAAAACACGTGGCGGATCCCGCAAACCCTGAAACCATGCAGCGGTGCAAACTCGATTGGAGCGAATGCGACCGAAACTCCGAGATAGTTGCCCTGCATCGTGACTTGCTGCGGTTGCGACATGACGATCCGGCGTTTCGCAAGCAGTCGTATGGCAAGGTGGATGGCGCGGTGCTTGGAGCATCGGCGTTCGTCCTGCGCTACTTTGTTGAGGCTGGACAAGACCGGCTGTTGATTGTGAACCTGGGCCCTGATCTCCATCTGGCGCAGGCCCCGGAGCCGTTGCTTGCGCCGGCCGAAGGCAAGCTATGGCATGTAGTTTGGTCGAGCGAAGACCCGTCGTATGGAGGCTCTGGCTTTGTGCATCCTGATACTGACGACAATTGGCGGATTCAAGGAGAGTCCGCCACGGTGCTGTCGCCTGCTCCCGGCAAATCCCAAGATGCTCTTTTGTCTGAGCACCGCCTCTGAGCACCGGACGTGAAGCCGAACGAGAAAATCCCGACACTCTACCGCCGCGGTAAGGACACTCCCGACCGTCGCGTCCTGGACAGCATCACGCGGGAGTTCTCCCGGGAGGCGAGCCAGAGCGAACCAAAACGGGAAGACTGGGAAGTTCTGCTCGGTCGGGAATGGCTGGTCACCAATGGCCTGGGGGGATACGCTTCCGGTACCGTAAGCGGCGCGCCAACCCGGCGTTTCCATGGCTTCCTTGTTGCTGCATTGCCTACGCCCCACGGCCGAACCATGATGCTCAACGATATCTCCGAGCAGGTGGTGCTACGGGGTGAACTCTTCGATCTGCGCGGTGAAGAGACTGTCACCGGCATTTCAAACTTTCGCGCGCTGTCGCACCTTCAGGCGTTCCGCCTGGAAGCCGGCATTCCACTTTGGGTTTACCAATTCAAAGACCACGTACTCGCAAAGCGCGTTCACCTGGTCAATCGCCAGAATACTGTGCACGTTTGCTACACCTGGCATGGATCTGATCAGGTTACCCTCCGCATCCGCCCCGCGATGCACTTTCGTCCGCACGAAGGAGTGCTCTCCGGTCTCGATACAAAACGGTACACCACGGAGTTCCGCGACGATTGGATCGAAACCAGCAATCACTCTGACCTTCCTCCGCTGCGGCTTGGCTTAAGCCGCGAGCAAGTGGAGTTTCACAAGGATGAAAAGAGGATTCCTGACCTCCGGTTCCGCACAGAGGCCGATCGCGGATATGACCACCAGGGCGACCTCTGGTCGCCTGGCTACTTTGAGACCGGGATTGAGCCCGGTCATTCCATCACTCTGATTGCATCAACCGAGGATTGGACGGTGCTGGACGCGCTCGACGCGGAGGAGGGCTTTCATGCCGAAATGGAACGAAGACGGAGGCTCATCAGCGTCGCAAATCCAGCGCTGCACGATGCACTCGGCGGAGAGCTGACGCTAGCAGCCGACCAGTTCCTCATCACCCCCACAGGCCGTGTTGCGGATACCGCCCGAGCGCATGCTGCGGGTGACGAGATACGCACCGTCATAGCCGGTTATCACTGGTTTACCGATTGGGGTCGCGACACCATGATCAGTCTGGAAGGGCTGACACTCGCGACTGGCCGTCACGCAGAAGCGGGATACATCCTGCGAACGTTCGCGCACTACATCTGCGATGGCCTGATTCCAAATATGTTCCCCGAGGGGAAGAACAGCGGCCTCTATCACACCGCCGACGCAACGCTGTGGTTCTTTCACGCTATCCATCGCTATGTTGAATACACCGGAGATCGAGCGACTTTGCGGCTGCTTCTGCCGCAACTCTGCGATATCGTTCGGTGCCATGTGACCGGTACGCGCTTCGGCATCAAAGTCGACCCAGCTGACGGGCTACTCTCGCAAGGAGCCGAAGGCTACCAACTTACCTGGATGGACGCAAAAGTAGGCGACTGGGTAGTCACGCCTCGCCGAGGAAAAGCGGTTGAAATTAATGCGCTCTGGTACAACGCTTTGCGGCTGCTGGAGGGGTGGACGATTGAAGAACGCGACCGGCAAACCGCAAGGGAGTTCGGCGATTATGCTGCGCAAGCTTACGAGTCATTCAATCGCCGCTTCTGGTTTGCGGACGGCAGATATTTGTATGACGTAGTCGACGGTGAAGAGGGCAACGACGATTCATCGCTTCGTCCGAATCAGATCTTTGCCATTTCGCTTGAGCATCCCATTCTGGAACGGCGACGCTGGGCATCGGTGTTGGAAATCGTCGAGCAGAAGCTGGTCACGCCGGTTGGGCTGCGCTCACTCTCTCCCGATCACCCAGATTACAAGCCGCGATACTATGGCGATCTGCGAGCCCGCGATGCCGCTTACCATCAAGGCACAGTCTGGGCATGGCTCATTGGACCGTTTGTCGATGCATATCTGAAGCTGCATCCCGACGATTTGGGAACAGCCCGCCGCTTCCTCGAAGGCTTTCAGAACCACCTCAGCGAAGGCTGCATTGGCTCGGTAAGCGAAATTTTCGATGCTGAAGCTCCATTCACTCCTCGCGGCTGCATCGCTCAAGCCTGGAGCGTCGCTGAGTTAGTCCGCTGCTCGGTAAAAACCGCCGGTCTGAACGCTGTATCCGGACTCTCTGGGCTGCATCACGCGGGCGAGCACGCGGTAAAATAACGCGAGGCGCCCGTGCCACGGCTGCCATCTACCAAACTCGGCAGGCCTTCTCGTGAACCATCGGCTGCCCTTTGTGGCAACTAAATGCTGTTGCGAATTCAGACATGTTCGATACCACGTTGTTGACGCGGTACTTGTCTAACGGATGTGGGTTGGCAAGAATCAGTGTCCGCATTGCTTCGGGAGACAGATTGCTGCACCAGATATTCGCGTAAGCCACGAAGAAGCGCTGCAGTGCAGTTAGTCCGTCGTCGCCTTTGGAACTCAACGTCTGGCCATTGCTTTTTAGATCTTCCTCAAGAGCTGACAGCGCGAGCCTGATTCCGCCATTGTCCGCAGTGTTTTCGCCCTGAGTTAGACGTCCATTCTGCTTCACTCCTGCTTCGGGAATGAATTCTGTGTATTCATCGGCGATGCAGTCGCCGCGCTGGTCGTAAGCCTTTTCATCCGCTGGAGTCCACCAGTCGCGCAGATTTCCTTCGGCATCGAACTTGCGACCCTGGTCGTCGAAGCCGTGCGTGGTCTCATGCCCGATGACGGCTCCGGTAGCGGCATAGTTCACGGTGTCATCTTTTTCTGGATCGAAGAATGGTGGCTGCAGAATGCCTGCCGGGAAATTGATGGTATTGGTCTGGGTGTCTTCGTAGGCATTCACCGTGGGCGGGGTCATCTGCCATTCCGTGCGATCGAGCGGCTTGCCGATCTTCCGCAATTGCCGATTCATCTCGAAGGCTGCGGCACGCTGCACATTCCCGAGATGATCATCACGGCGGATTTCCACCGAAGAATAGTCCCGCCAATGATCCGGATAGCCGATCTTGTCGATCTGGGCCGCCAGCTTGATATGGGCGTACTTCTTGGTTTCCGGGTTCATCCAATCGACGGCGTCGATGTCGCGTCCGAGCGCCGCTTCGATGTCTTTCACCAGCTTCAGGACGCGTTGTTTGCTTTCAGGCGGGAAGTAGCGTGCGGCATACGCCTGACCGAGAGCCTCACCGATATCGTGATCTTCGGCATTAATGCAGCGGCGCCATAAAGGCCGCATCGCTTTTGCTCCCCAGAGCACCTGGTCGTAAAATGCGAAATCTTCCCTGGCAAAATCATCGCTCAGGTTTTTGGCCAGGGTGTCCAGCAGCTGGGTTCGCAAGTACGCCTTCCAGTGATCCAGGGACTCCGATTGCAGCAGTTGCTCGAACCCATGGAAAAAGTCCGGAGACGTAACGATGTACTTCGGCGAGGGTGGCGCGTGCATTGCCTGCAGGTACCGAGCCCAATCGAACGAAGGGCTGAGTTTTTTGACGTCGTCGAGGCTCATCTCGTGGTCGAGGTTCTTCGGATCACGGCGCTTCACAATGTCCATGGCAGATTGCGCCATCGCGGTTTCCATGGCGAGTGCTGCGTTGGCATCCGTTTTCGCCTGCTCCGCCGGAATTCCGGCGAGAACCAGCAGCTTTTGCAAGTGGGAAAGGTACTTGTTTCTTATCTCCAACGACTTCGCGTCGGTTTGCAGGTAGAAGTCCCTGCCGGGGAGACCCAATCCTCCTTGATCGATCAGCGCAATCACCATCTGAGTGTTGTGAAAGTCTGGCCCAGAGCCAAGCCCAAAGACAGGAGCATTGGTTTGCGCATCGCTCGGCAAGCTTACGTCGGGAAGGCCGAGGTGAATGGCCGCAAGTACTGCAGCCAGATCACCTTTGCTGCGCATGGCGTCGATCGCCTT
Organism: Terriglobales bacterium; assembly: GCA_045808065.1. GTDB lineage: Bacteria > Acidobacteriota > Terriglobia > Terriglobales > Acidobacteriaceae > Gp1-AA112. The sequence continues at coordinate 246,888 of JBJMGD010000011.1, forward strand.
CAATTGAGGACGGAGCGCCTCGAGAGCGCTAGAGTTCCGATGAGTCTCGTCGGTGCAGGCTGTCCAATAATCGGCCACCTTCTGTTCCACCGCCGTGCGTTGCGCAGGCGGCTTGGTGCTTAGATCGAGCACCGTTTGGTGCACCGCTGCCCGATTCCAAAGACTCAGCTTGCCGAACGCACCCCAGAATGTTTCATCAGGCGGCACCGGATTGCCGGCGATCCACTTGTTGCAGGCGTACTGATAGAAATCCACACATGGATTGACTGACGGGTCGACGTTTCTAGCATCGAAGTGGTCGAGCTGAGGCGCAGAAGATACAGCGGGGGCCTGCGACGGAGTCGATTGGCCAACTAGAGAAATACTCGCACATAAGCTTACGAGCAGACGCAAGCCGAGACGCCTCATTGTCATCACCTCGAGATAGGTGGATTGCAAGGGGAAAAAGCTTACCACGTGGGTGCAGGTGGAAAATCGCAAACGGATATCCCTGATCGCGCTGTGACCCGTGTCTATGCGCTGGCAGGGCGAGTAGGCCTGTGAGTGGGACGGCCCCGGACCCATCGGGTTAAGATCACTCACTCGATTCCCTATTTGGGAATTGGAGTAGTTTGACTCTCCAACGGCTTCCCTGCCCTATGCGCGAGTCACGTGAACCTCAAGGTATTCGCCGGGGATCAGGGTGGTTCCATTTGTTGCCTGATTATTGTCAATCCACATCTGTTGCAGATCGGCAGCCATGGCGGCCTGTCCCTTCGCGTCCAGCCTGGAGAACGCGACTTTAGTCGGTCCGAAGTACTCCCGAAACAGTTGCACGACCTCGGCTGGCGGAAATGGATATCGAAAGTCGCACATTCGACGCGCGACTTTGATCTGCTTCGCTCCGCTTCCGAAGCGCTGCCGCACCACGTTTTCGTCTCCCCATAGCGAAGGAGCGGGAATGCCGGGTGGAGGCGGGACATGTTTTGCGTTCATCGCGAACATCTTTCCCACAAAACCCGACGGCGTCCAATTGCCCATCGCAACTGTCCCTCCGGGACGACAGACGCGCAACAACTCAGAGGCAACCCTCTCCGGGCGGGGCGCAAACATCGCGCCGAAAACACTGATCACTACATCGAATTCGGCATCGGGAAAGGACAATTGCTCGGCATCACCCTCGCGGAACTCGGCCGTGACTCCCGCCTGCCGCGCGCGCTGCTGCGCCTGTGCGATAAGGTTCGATGCAATGTCCACGCCTGTGACCTTGGTGCCGGCTTGCGCAGCGGGAATGGCAGTGTTGCCAGTGCCGCAGGCAACGTCAAGTACGCGTGTTCCGGGCGTGAGCTTCAGCCGCGCAACAAATTCTTCTTCGGCAGCTTCGGCATAGCGAGCAATTACGCCAAAGTCGCCCGCCATCCAAGCTTCGCGCATCTTCGTCTTCAAAGCAGCGATATCAGGGGTCGCAGTCACCATGGTCGAACATCATAGCTCACGAGATTGTGCCCGCGCCGACGGTAATTGTGAGTGAGTCCTCGGACTGGAATGCAGAGGTAAAGCTGACCTCGGTGTAATGACAGTCCCCAAGGTGATGCTTCTCTGCTTAACATCTACGAATTTGGGACCGGGTTTTCCTCATACTTTGTTGGTAACTCCCTGATTTTTCACTTGATATTCGGGATGACTCTTTTGATAATGCAGTGAAAGGAAGGCGAACCGTCAACCCGAAACCCAACGTGAAAACAACCGCACCAAGGCGAGCCGGTCAGCGACGTGGAACAATACCTTCGAGCTGAAGTAATTCGCATATTGCGCATCAGTCCGCGCCAGTTAGCAGGATGGGAACGTGCCGGCTTGATCGCAGCCGCGGAGAGCTATTCCTTCTACGATCTTCTCCAAATCAAAAAGCTGAGCGAATTGCGCGCGCGCAAGGTGCGTCCATCAATGATTCGCGCCTCGGTTGACGCCATGCAGCGGCAAGTTGCGGGAATGGAGAACCCGCTGCTTGAAGCAGGTGTGAGCTCCAATGGATCGCGGCTCAGCTTCCGTCACCAAGGCCACCAGCTGGATCCCCTTGCCGGACAGTTCCTGCTCGACTTCGATCGCCGGCCAAAAATCGTAGAGGCCCGCATCGCCCAGCCTCGGGTTGCCGAAACTGCGGCGGATTTGTTTGTTGCTGCTGTGGCCATGGAAGAAAATCCGGCTCGCCAGCAAGAGGCGCTCGACACGTATCGGCGCGTGCTGCAACTCAATCCCAAACACGCGGCGGCCTGTATTAATTTGGGAACAATCTATTACAACCAGCAGAACTACGCTGAAGCCGAATGCAATTATCGACGCGCGGTAGAAATCGATCCGCGATATGCGCTGGGCTATTTCGATCTCGGCAACGTTCTCGATGAAACCGGGCGACTAGCTGAAGCAGTGGAGGCATATCGCAGCGCCATAACGATTTCCCCCAGCTACGCCGATGCCCACTACAATCTGGCGCTCGCCTTTGAACGTCTGCGTCGGCCACGTAAGGCGCTCACCCACTGGCGCGCCTATGTGAAGATGGATCCAGTCGGCGCATGGTCAAACTATGCGCGCGGGCAAATCCAGAAGATCGTCGCGGCTGAGAAGCTGCGGATTGTCTGGAGACGGCCTGGGATTGGTATTCACCACAAGTAAGTTTCTTCCTTGTCCGACAAATTATCGAGTTCATGATTTTGTGATTTCGTGATCTGGTGATTTCGTGATTTCAGATCGGGCAAATGATCCGGTCCTGCAAGCCCGGATGACTCTTCCGGTGTAAAATCACCTGTTTCGCCGCATTCGGAGTCATAATGTCCCAATCCGTTCTCGACGTCACTGCTGTGCCCGCGCCGCTCACCAATCTGACTGAGGACGAAGTCCTCTTTCGGGATAATGTGCGTCAGTTTGCCGAGGAGAAGCTGCGTCCGCTGGTCCGGGAGATGGACGAAAAGCAGGTCTTCGATCACGATTTAATCGAACAATTCTTTCAGCTTGGTCTCATGGGCATTGAGATTCCCGAAGCGTACGGCGGAGGCGCAGGCAGCTTTTTCGAGGCCATTCTGGCAGTCGAAGAGATCTCTCGCGTCGATCCCTCAGCGGGCGTCCTCGTCGACGTGCAGAACACTTTGGTGAACAATGCCCTGCTGCGCTGGGGAACCGAGGAACAGAAACGCCGCTATCTGCCGCGAATGGCTTCCGACACCGTGGGCGCTTATGCGCTGAGCGAATCGGGATCGGGTTCCGACGCTTTTGCCATGCAGACTCGCGCCGAATTGCACGGCGACGAATACGTTATTAATGGGCGCAAATTGTGGATTACCAACGCCAAAGAAGCCGGGCTGTTTATTCTTTTTGCCAACCTCGATCCTGCCGCAGGGTATCGCGGAATTACGGCTTTTATTGTGGAGAAAAAGTTCCCCGGATTCACCGTAGGAAAGAAGGAAGACAAGCTTGGGATACGCGCCTCCAGCACCTGCGAGCTGGTCATGGAAGACTTGCGCGTTCCGAAAGGGAACGTGCTCGGCGAAGCGGGTAAAGGATACAAGATTGCGATCGAGACGCTTAACGAAGGCCGGATCGGCATCGGTGCGCAAATGCTCGGTCTTGCGCAAGGAGCATGGGAGGCCGCAGCGAAGTATTCGCAGGAGCGCAAGCAGTTCGGGAAAGCGATCTCGGATTTTCAGGGCATTCAGTTTCAACTTGCGCAGATGGCCACCGACATTCAGGCGGCGCGCCTCATGGTCTACAACGCCGCCCGCATGAAGGACGCGCGGCAGAACTTCGTAAAAGAAGCGGCGATGACCAAGCTCTTCACATCGCAGGTGGCCGAGCGCGTAAGTTCGCTGGCGGTTGAGATTTTCGGAGGCAACGGGTTTGTGAAGGAGTATCCAGTAGAAAAGTTCTTCCGCGATTCAAAGATCGGCAAGATCTACGAAGGTACTTCGAACATGCAACTCCAGACCATCGCCAAGCTGGTGCTCTCGAAGTGAGTCTTAAACACATCCGCAAGTTTCCCCGTCTTGAAATTTCCGAAGAGACGCGCGTGCAGGACGAGAGCGGGCGCGAGCTTGGGGTCGTCTCCGAAGTGAGTGGAAATGGAATGGGCTTGCTCACCAGCTCCCTGGCCGTGGCGCAGTCTCTTGAACTGGGCCAGCGTATGCGCGTCACTATCGTCGAGCCCGGCTCCCGTGCAACCAACGTCGCGGAAGTGGTGGTGCGCTTCCGTGATGGCAAGAAGGTGGGCATGGAGTTTGTGGAGCCTACCGCAGACGATCCGCGCTGAGCTCAAGCGCAAAAGCGCACAGGTATAATCGAACCATGTCGATCGTGAGGAACATTGCAGCCATCGCGAAGGGGATGGCCATCACCTTCAGGGAGATGTTCCGGCCCACTATCGTGGAGAATTACCCAGATGGTCCGGGACCTCTACGTGGCGCCAGGTTCCAGGAGCGCTTCCGTGGGCTCCACGTACTACAACGTGACGAGAACGGACTGGAGAAGTGCGTTGCTTGCTTTCTTTGCGCGGCCGCCTGTCCGTCCAATTGTATTTACATCGAAGCTGCCGAGAACACAGCAGAAAATCGCATCAGCGGCGCCGAACGCTACGCCTCCGTGTACAACATCGACTACAACCGCTGTATTTTCTGCGGATATTGCGTCGAAGCTTGCCCCACGGACGCGATTACACACGGCCATGGCTTTGAACTGGCCACGTTCAATGCGACGAACCTCATCTACCGCAAAGAGCAGCTTCTTGCTCCTATCCCAGGTGGCAAGTTGCGCCAAGTAAAGCCGGAACCCGAGCTGGAAAGCGCCCCCTAGGAAGCCGAAGGCGAATGCGGGAAAATCCGCTTGAATAAAGCCCGGAATTACTGACTAGAATCGGATTCCACTCGCCCCGCCCCATTCCTCCGTGTAAATCCGTGCCCGAAGGGTCCGTGTGATCCGTGTCGTGTTTTGGTGTTGTCTGCAGCACAAACAAGCTGCCAGCATGCGTCAATAGCTTGCAATGAACAGGTCGTTGGAGTACGCTTTGGCCCAAATCAGGCGAGGGCTTTTTATGTCGTTAACCATCAATTCTCGCGCCTCAGGCGACGTGAACGTAATCGATTGCAAAGGACGAATCGTCTTCGGAGACGAGGCCAGTCAACTTCGCGAAACGATCAAGAAACAACTCGTTGCGAACAGCCGTGTGGTGCTGAATTTAGCGGACGTCAACTACATCGATAGCGGAGGTATCGGCACGCTCGTGAGCCTGTTTACCAGCGCGCGCAACGCGGGAGGCGATATAAAGCTCCTCCATCTGACGAAACGGGTGGGCGATCTGCTGCAGATCACGAAGTTAATCACCGTCTTTGAAAGCTATGACGATGAGCAGAAGGCTGTGAGCGCATTCCATTCTGCTCCGCGGGGAAACGTCACCCCGATGTCCCGAAGAGAGACTGCCTAAGCGAGAGTTAATCTATTCGGCAATTTCCCGCATCTGCTTTTGCCGCCCACTCTGCCAGAGCAGATGTTAATTCACGCGGATCGTGCCCGATCCAGTGCTGACGTCCAGTAAGGTGCCGCCCCCGTTCACCGTACCTTCGATATGGTTTCTCTTCAATGAGCCCTGCATAGTTACGGGATGATTCACTTCGACGTTTCCGGAGCTGCTGCGTGCGTTGATGTTGAACTTGGCGTCTGATGGCAGCTTTACTTCGACCTCGCCAGAACCGGTGTGAATACGCCAGTCGGAGGCGATCTTCCCTTGCACTTCGACGTCACCGCTGCCTGCCCCGGCTTCCACTCCGCCAGAGACATTGCGCAAACGGATGTTGCCCGAGCCGGTTTCGGCACGAACTGAGCCGGACGCGGTCTGCTCAAAGGTGATGTCACCCGAACCAGCACGGGCGTCGAAGCCGCCTGCGATTCCGGTGGCACGAATGTTGCCACTGCCGGTCTCGGTATACGTGCGTCCCTGTACGTTGCTGATCTGAAGATCGCCCGAGCCGGCATTGGCGCGGACTTCTGAGGCTATGTTGCTAATTGTCAAGTTGCCGGAGCCGGTGTTGGCCCTTACCGGTCCACTAATGTCGCTGATGCGCTCGTCCCCCGAACCCGTGTGCGATTGAAGCGAGGTGTCTTTGGGAACGGCGACATCGTAGGTAATCGACACATTATTCCTGAGAGCTTCGTCCTGAATGCGGCCGATACGGATGGTGTTCCCGTTCTGCTCGATCGGCGGATTCTGCTCGATACGCTTTACCTTCTCCTCCGCCGACACACCGCCGCCGCCGAACCACGATTCGCTCGCTTTCACCTGCCCGCGCACGACTACCGAATTTGTATCACCCTGGTGCACAGTGATGTTGCCTGATCCGCTTTGAATATCGAGATCGACGTGGCCGCTGACTTTCAGTGTGCGATCGAAATGACCTTCGACTGCGGCGTAAGCCGCCGAAGTCACCATCAATGACAGCGTAATCAGCGAAATTTGCAGTTTCTTATTCATGCTTGCCTCGCAATATGCTGAGTTTGACGGACGCGCGGATCTTTTGTGAGCATTCGAACGCGCAGGTCGAATACTTGAGAATCGGCGTCAATGCTTACTGCAGCACGACTTTGTCGTCTTTTTTCAATCCACTCAGCAGCTCGGTTTTAGCGCCATTTGAGATTCCGACTGTCACAAGGACCTTGCGCTTACCATCTTTGCCCTTGGCATCGGACACTTCGACGGAAGCCTTCTTGTCCTTGTCGTAAATCAGAGCATTTTCGGGAATGATGAGCACATTGTGGTGCTCTTCGAGGATGATTTCTGCGTTGGCGGTCATCAACGCCTTCAGTTCGCCTCCTGAGTTGTCTATGGAGACGCGCACCTGAAAGGTAGTCACGTTGTCTTTCTCTACTCCCATAGGAGCAATCTTCGTAACTTTGCCGCTGAAACTCTTGTCTTTGAACGACTCTACTTTGATACGCGCAGGTTGGCCGAGATAAACCTTGCCGATATCGCTTTCATCCACCTTGCCGTCTACGTAAACCTGCTTCATATCCCCAAGCGTCATCACCAGTGTTGCCGAAGAGCCGAGCACGAGAATGGAGCTGACCGCATCTCCGACTTCGACGTCGCGCGAAAGGATGAGACCATCGATGGGCGCGACGACCGTGGCGTAATTCAACTGCTCTTGCGAACGCGAGAGGGAGGCGTGATATTGCGTGACTTGAGCCTGCGCTTGCTTCACTTTCGCCTGATTAATCGTGAGTTGAGCTCGAGCAAGTTCGCGTTTGTTCACCGCCATCTCATAATTGCGCTGCGCGTCATCGAGGGCTGCGGCAGAGACCACCCCCTGAGTGGCCATCGTCTTGGCACGTTCGAAGGCGCGTTGCAAGGTGGGAACATCGACGCCTGCGGCATCTACTTTCGAACGTTCTACATCAGCTTCGGAGGCGTGCAGGTTGGCTTCGGCAGCGCTTAGCTGAGCTTCGTCGCCGCGAACCTGTGCCTGAAGTTCTTCTTTATCGAGTTCGGCGAGAATCTGCCCTTGCTTCACGCGATCGCCGGCATCGACAAGCAGTTTCTTGACAATGCCACTGGCCTTCGACTTCACCTCCACCTTTGTAATGGGCTGAACCTTGCCGGTTGCAACCACGCTCTTTGCCAAGTCGCCTTGGTCTACATTAGCGATCTTGGTCGGATCGATTTTGGTGCTGCCGCTTGTTGCTCTTGTGACAACCGTTCCCAGTACGAGTAGCACAACCACCGTCGTGCCAATCCACCAAATCCGCTGCTTTTTCTTCCTAGAATTGCCGTTCGCCACTTTGTTCCTCCACAACTGCTTCGGGTGCCGCGATTTCTATGATTGGTGCGTGAGCGCTAAGACCTCATACGCCACTGCTCCGCCTAAAGTTCCGGAGGTTTGCCAAGTCCTAAAACTCTTGCCCAAGGCGGAAAAACACACACCTTAGACCTGAGAACCGCCTCAAAGTAAGCATCAGGCGATGAAATTAACTAGCGCGCATTTCATAGGGTAAGGCGGGCTCTCGTGCGCGCCGCGCAATGTCCAACCCTCTGCTGTCTTCTGGCCCTCAGTGGTGAGAGCTTTACCGGGCGTTCCGAAAAATCCCTGATAATTCCCTGCTCAGGTGGGCGTTATTCTTATTCCTTGATTCAAGCCGTTGATATTGAGTGACTTGGGCTCGAAACTGGAAATTCCCTGTTATTCCCTGTTCCCGGCAGCAAAATCGCGGAATCTGGGCATAATTCGGGGATTTTTGGCAGGAAAGCAGAAAACTGCCTGTTTATTTCCCTGTTATGAGAAAAACCGGCATCGAAACCGAAGATCTGGTCCGGCACTTTGCCGCCATTCGGGCTCATCCTCGATTCAATCCTGAGTTTAGCGAACTGATCGACGTCACGGCTGTACATCTGGGCTAGCCCGAACACGAAATCCTACATTGGGGCCAGACGGGCAGAAGCCTAAGTTGAACTTCCCCGATGCTAGACTAGCCATTGATGGCACCGTTGGTGCTCCTCCGGATTTTGACAGTTGTACTGCTGGTGGCACTCAACGCTTTCTTCGTGGCTGCCGAGTTCGCTATTGTCAGCGTCCGCGACACCCGCATCCAGCAACTCATCGACGCCCGTCGCACCGGCGCCCGGACCGTCCAGCGCCTGCAACACCGCCTCGATGATTTCCTGCCCGCCGTGCAATTCGGAGTCACACTGGCCAGCCTTGCCCTTGGGTGGATAGGCGAACCCGCAATTGCGCAATTGCTGCTTGGCCCTCTCGCAGGACTCCCTCACGCCGTCCTCTACGCTCACACCGCAGCGGTGGTAATCGCGTTTGTGATCATCACTTATTTCCACGTGATTATGGGGGAGTTGGTGCCCAAATCTCTGGCGTTGCAACGGGCGGAGCGGATCGCACTATCGGTTGCTGGCCCGATGGACATCTTTATAACCGTGTCCCGTCCGTTGCTGCACTTGATGACGAACTCAGCGAACGCGGTTCTCAGGCTGTTCGGGTCCAGGCTTATGCGTGAAGGCGGAATGCATTCCCCGGAAGAGCTGAAACTTATTCTGAGTTCGAGCCGCCGTCTTGGATTGCTGCCTCCCCTCCAGGCGGAGATCATGCACCGTGCACTCGACCTTGAAAACATGACAGTGCGCGAAATCTTGGTTCCTCGGCAGAACATCTTCTCTCTACCGGCGGACATGACACTTGAAGATGCGATGGCGCGCGTGATCGAAGATCAGCATTCCCGCATTCCGGTCTATGATCCCAAATTGGGTAAGGAGCACATAGTTGGCGTGCTCTACTCCAAGGACCTGGCGCGCTTTATGCATCTACGTTTGTCCATGCGAGCAAGGTCTTTGACAGCCGAGATGATGTTGCGCGTGCGCCATGTTATGCGCGACGTGTTGGTAGTGCCGGAGACTAAGCCGGTGATCGACCTGCTGGCTGAGTTCAGACAACGCAAACGCCACATTGCGATTGTCGTGGATGAATATGGTTCCACCGTGGGACTCGTGACAGTCGAGGACGCGCTTGAGCAGATCGTCGGTGAGATTGAGGATGAATTCGACATCGCCGTGCAACCACGCCTGCTCGAGACAGGCGAGCTGATTCTGGAGGGTGGCGCAAACGTGCGCGATCTCGATTCCCACCTCCACATACGACTGCCGCGTGATGAAGGGTTCGAGACCCTCGGGGGCTTTATCATGTGGCGACTAGGCCGGCTGCCGCAGAGTGGTGACAGCGTGGAATTCGAGGGTCGTTGTTATACCGTTCTACAGATGCAAGATCGTCGCGTGCTGCAGGTCAAAGTGGAGGCACTTGCCCCGACGACCCACCGCAGAGAAGAACAGCCCTCCTTGTTCAATCAGTCATAATGCGATGAGTAGAAGCCCCTCTCACGACAAACCTCTATGATCCGGCTTCTTGGCTCGCGACTCCTGTACACGTTGCCGGTCCTGTGGCTCGTTGTTTCAGTGGTCTTCCTTCTCATCCATCTTGTGCCTGGCGATCCTATTCAGGCCATGCTCGGAGAAGGCGCTGCCAGCGTTGACATCCAAGCCGCCCGTCATGCTTACGCGTTGGATGAGCCGGTCGGCAAACAGTATTTCCATTACTGGAACGGAGTACTGCACGGCCGGCTGGGACAATCGATTCGACTCAATCAGGACGTTAGCCGGATCATCTGGGATCGATATCCTTACACCCTAAGGCTTACCGTTGCAGCGCTCATCGTGGCGTTGCTTCTCTCCATTCCCGCCGGCGTACGATCAGCGCAGCATCGCGATCGATGGGACGATCGGTTGCTGAGTGTGGTGAGCCTCTTCGGCCTGTCATTTCCAAACTTTGCCCTTGGTCCCATTTTGATACTCTTCTTCGCAATCAAGCTGGGATTGCTACCCGTCTCCGGCGCTGGAACCTGGGAGCATCTGGTGCTTCCAGCGCTCACGCTCGGAGGAGCTTTGGCCGCGATTCTGACGCGCATGGTACGTACTGCGATGCTGGAAGAGCTGAGCCAGGACTATGTGCGCACAGCGCGTGCTAAAGGGTTAAGCGAACAAACCGTCGTCTACCAGCACGCGTTGAGGAATGCGATGATTCCCGTGCTTACTGTTGTAGGTCTACAATTTGGCTCGCTTCTAGCCGGTGCCATTGTCACCGAGACCATCTTCTCGTGGCCCGGAATCGGCCGTCTCACCATCACGGCGATCAGCAATCGTGACTACTTCCTTGTCCAAGGCTGCATCCTGGCCATCGGCCTGACATATATCGCTGTGAACCTGCTGACGGATGTTCTGTATGCCGTCGTGAATCCGCGGATCCGTCAATAGTGGACTCTGCATGTGCCAGCGTTTCCGAAGTACGGGCAATTGCAAAGCTGCAAGCAGGTTGGGATTGGCGCTATTTTTGAAAGACTGTGACCAACGTCATCCCAATTCTTTCAAAGCGTTCCAGACGGCCCAGAACTTTGGGAGCGCCGTAAAAGCGATGCTCCTGCTTTCGAAGCCCCTCTTGCTTCATGCTTACGTTTACCTCGTCTAACGCAAGCTGGTGCTTCTGGATACTCAGGTAACATTCTGGATCCGCCAGATGCTTTAGACGCGTGAAATGCCGTACCAGTGCGGGATGCCTGTACACAAACTTCTCAAGTGTCCTCAGCCAGCTGTGCCGGTTAGGAATTGAAAGTATGAGAACGCCGCCGGGCGCAACACAAGCGCACAGACGCGAAAGAACCGCTTGCAGATCTGAAACAAATTCCAGCACCGAAATACATACGACAATGTCGTAAATCCGATTTTGATAAATACCGACTCCCAAATCGTTCGAGATGTACTCCAGTGTTACGCGTCCGCACATATTTCCGACGTGCAGGCGCGCTGCCTCAATCATCGGTTCGGAGTTGTCCACGCCTATTACATCAACGCCGAGCTCCGCAATATCCTTCAAAAGCACACCCGTCCCGCAACCGAAATCGAGAACTTCAATACCACGAGTTTCAAGATTTAAGCGGCCTAAATACTGCTGCATGAATTCCCTGATCAGCGTCCGTCGTTGCCGGTAAGTTCGACTCTCGTAACGCGCTGACCAGATTCGCGATTGCTCAGCGAAGAATGCTTTTGCTGGCGCATTTGAATTGATCAAGTCTGCTGACATCGAGCGGGCATTCTACTTCAAGCACTTCGCTCTGCGTCGGGTGCAATTTTGTTTGCAACCTTACCGTGCTTAAGAAGCTCTCACTAGGATATGTGGTGGGCTCTCGGGATCGGCATTTGGATGGTGTTACTTCTGGTTGTACTGGCAGTATGTCGGGCAGCTGGAAACGCGGATTTGCGAATGGCCCAAGCTCACCGTACGGCGCTCAACCGAAGTACGTCAGAGCCGTTCCTCATAACTGAGCGCCAAGACCACGCCGCCTAATTTCCTCCCCAAAGATTGCTTGTGTTCTAGAGGGTTGGAACCTTGCGCGTTCCAGGGAAATCACTGTTTCAGATTTTGAGGGCCGCTATCGTAATACCTCTTTGCGAGTTCGCGATAATAACCGTAGTAGTAGGAACCTGACGATTGAAAATCCACTGAGTTCACCACGATTCCCAGCACAGGGACGCTGGATTGATTCAACACATCGCAGCTTCGAGCCAGTGCTTGGCGAGTCGTGTGTCCGCAACGCAGGATCAGGAGCACCGAGTCAGCGTGGCTCGACAACCGGACCGCGTCTGTTACCGCTAACACCGGAGGTGTATCTATGACGATGTAGTCGTATGTCTCCCGCCACGAAATCATCAATTGGCGCATGGTCACTGATCCCAGCATCTCGGCAGGCATGCGCTGCGCCGGACCAGCAGTGAGGATGCGGAGATTAGGCACAGCCCCGTATTGCGAAATGGCAGTTTCTCCGCCCGCGCCTCCTAGAAGGATGTCGCTTAACCCAGTTTGGTTCGATATTCCGAAACAGCGATGCAGCCCGGGCTTGCGTAGATCGGCATCAACTAGCAGCACCCGTTTACCTTGTTGAGCCAGGATCACGGCGGTATTCGCGGCGCTTATTGTCTTGCCTTCATTGGGCAGAGAACTCGTGATGAGCAACATTTTCAGATTGGGAGAGGCAAGCAGGATCGATGTTCCCAAAGCGCGATACGCCTCTGCCATGCCCGAGTGCGGCTGTGTCAGACAAACCACGTCTTCCAAGCAGGCGCGTTTGGTCAGCAAGCTTCTCCGTCGGTGAAGTTGCGGGATCACGGCCAATGAGGGCATCGCAGTAAAAGATTCCACATCTGCTGGATCACGCAGCGCCCTGTCCATTCCTTCCCGGATGCCAATCACTGCAGCACTCACGAGCAACCCGAGAAAAAGGCCTATATATCCGCTCTTCGGTAGATTCGGTGATGAAGGCAAAACCGGCGGCTCCGCTGGGTCAATGAGCCGGACATTGCTGGAACGCAGTCCGGCAGCGACTCCAGCTTCTTTCATCCGGTCCTGCAGGTTGTCATAGAGCTGCCGATTGGAATCGAAATCGCGCTTCAGCATCCCATATTGGATGGCGCTCTGATTCAGTCGATTGGCCTCTAGCTTCTGCGATTTGAAGGCTGCGCGAAGCCTCTGCTCACGAATACCGGCGGCCAGATACTCGCCGTGCGCCCGGGCTGCCAACCGGTTCAATTCAAGTTGAATGCTGCCATCGAGCGCCTTCATGCGGTTAGAGAGCTCAATGACTTTTGGATGATTAGGACCGAAACTCGTATTCATCTGCGCATAGTCGGACTTCAACTCGGATTCCCGCAGCCGCAAGGTTTGCATCGCTTCACTTGATTTCGTTTCGGGGATCTGATCGAGATTGCCGGCGGCAACCGTCTGATAGATCGATTGCTTGTCTATGCGATCGGCCTCGGCTGCGGTGAGCTGTTTGTTGAGCTCTTCCAGCTTTGAGGTGACCACGTTCTGTTTCTCATCTGCACCAAGGATGTTGTGCTCGCGCTCGTAAGCAATGAGCCGCTGCTGCGAGTCCTCGACCTTCGAGCGAAGTTCGTTTAGCTGGCCAGAGAGAAACCTGGCGGAACGGGTCGTAGCTTCGTAACGGGAATGGATACTGTCGTCAATAAAACCGTCGACCAGAGCATTGACGATCTTCGCGTCCATCTCGGGAATGGGCCCGGTGAAGCTCACTTCGACCACGCGCGTCTGCTTCAATGGTATTACCGAGGTTCCCGCGAGAAGCACATCCACAGCCGCGCCGACCGTATCAACGGCAGCCTGAGCTGCGCGCTCACGCGCATTCCTCGCGATGTCCGGGTGCATTTCACGGAAAAAGTCTGCATTTCGATCCAGGCCGAGCTTCCGAACCGTAGCCGAGGCTAGCGTTCGACTTTCAAGAATGCGCAGCTGAGTTTCCAAGCTCACCGAATAATCGTCGAGATCTCCAGTGCCAAGAGCGAAGCTTTTGCCCAATGAGGGGCCCGTATCGGTATCGCGGTAGATGGCGATGTTCGCGGTGGCCCGATAGAGCCGTGGCTGCCGCGCTGAGTAAAGCAGACTCAAAACAGTGGAGATTACGGTGCAGCCCGCGACCATCCAGATATGCTTTCGTAGCAAACGAACAGTATTCTGAACTGGTGTCTCGGAAATGGCCGGAAATGAGAACTGTTTCTGTGGCAGCAGCGTAGCTGGATTGTGGGGCAGAGAACCTTCGCTATTGGGTGAGCCCCCTCGCCATCTCATCAGCCCGTGCGGGTTCATCGTATTTGCATCTGCTCCGCCGCGCCGAAGATGCAATGGGCGCAGCCAAGATTCAAAGTGGACCGGAATGAAGCAGAAGGAAAATACAGGAAGTGCCAAGAAAGCGCAAACTGGTCAGGTGGCGTTGTGAGACTAATGGGTTTGGGCGACGCATTTGATCAAGAGGCTCGGTGACGAGGATCCGAAACCCGCCTTATTCGTTCTTTGACTTTGCAGGCGCTCAGAGCAATGGAGAACAACCGCTTCAAGCCCTGACGTGCGGCGCCCAAGAAGCCGGTGCTCTGATTTGTCTCTTAAAGACGCGTTCTGATCATCTCCATCACGATGGTGTATGTCCTTAGTAACTAAGTAGTTTTCTCCCTTCCGTCTCCAGTGTTTCTGGATTGACAATAAATGTCACCACGAACATTCTGCACTTAATACCAACGTGTTAAGTGCCTGCCATTAGCACATGGCGAGTGCTGCGGCTCGGTATGTCGCCCCATCAATTCGGGCAAGTTAGAACAAGAATCGCGACCGGCGCGGTTTCCGGGAATGGGAAAGCTAGGCTATGTCTCAACGACTGGGCGATTTACTAGTTCGAGAAAAGATCATCAGCGCTGATCAACTCACGCAGGCGCTGAGGAAGCAGAAGGAAACCGGCAGCCGCCTGGGTTCCGTTTTGGTAAAACTGGGATTTTTGAATGACGAGGAAGTCACAAATTTCCTAAGCCGACAGTACGGAGTTCCCGCAATTAATCTGCAATTCTTTGAAATCGATCCGAATGTTGTAAAACTCATTCCTCAGGAAACAGCCCGCAAGCATCAGATCCTGCCGCTCAGCCGTGTGGGAGCATCGCTCACCATCGCCATGGTCGATCCGACCAACGTCTTCGCCATGGACGATATCAAGTTCATGACGGGCTTCAATATTGAGCCGGTGGTCGCTTCTGAGAGCGCGATCATGGAGCGCATCGAGACCGCCTATGCGCAGCCGGACCAGAGTGGTGAGAATCTCGACGACATCATTTCAGCGATGGGCGACGAAGCGGACGTCGAGCTTCAGGCGGAAGCGGAGGAGTTGGCCGCGTCCGATCTAGAGAAGAGTGCGGAAGAAGCGCCTATCGTCAAGCTGGTAAACCTTGTCCTCACTGACGCAGTCAAGCGCGGAGCGAGCGACATTCACATCGAGCCGTATGAGAAGGAATATCGCGTGCGCTTCCGCATTGACGGGCAGCTGCAAAACATCATGCAGCCCCCGCTGAAGCTCAAGGACGCGATTACGTCGCGTATCAAGATCATGTCGAAGCTCGACATCAGCGAGAAGCGTCTGCCGCAAGACGGACGCATCATGCTGAAGATGCAGCTCAACGGCCGCAAGAAACAACTGGATTTCCGTGTTAACTGCCTGCCCACGTTGTGGGGCGAGAAGATCGTTCTTCGTCTGCTCGACAAAGAAAACCTTCGTCTTGACATGACCAAGCTTGGCTTCGAGCCTGAGTCTTTGGTGAAGTTTCAGCATGCCGTCACCAAACCGTACGGCATGGTGCTGGTCACCGGTCCTACCGGATCCGGCAAGACCAACACTCTGTATTCGGCGATCTCGCTTCTGAACAAGCCTGACACAAACATCATGACTGCCGAGGACCCCGTCGAATTTCAACTTGCCGGAGTCAACCAGGTCCAGATGAAGGAAGCGATCGGATTGAATTTTGCCGCGGCTTTGCGCGCATTTTTGCGTCAGGATCCAAACACCATCCTGGTCGGCGAAATCCGCGATTTTGAAACCGCGGAAATCGCTATCAAGGCAGCGCTCACGGGACACTTGGTGCTCTCCACGTTGCACACGAACGGAGCACCAGAAACCATCAGCCGTTTGATGAACATGGGCATAGAGCCTTTCCTGGTCGCGACCGCAGTTCACTTGATTGTCGCGCAAAGACTCATCCGCCGTATCTGCAGCCAGTGTATTGAGCCGGTCGAGCTGAATCACCAGGCGTTGCTCGACGCGGGGTTCACCGCCGAAGAAGCAAAGACGGCGAAGGTCTCTAAAGGTAAGGGTTGCGGTGCGTGCAACAGCAGCGGCTACAAAGGACGTGCGGGCCTCTACGAGGTTATGGCGATTAATGATGACATTCGCGAATTGATTCTGGTGGGAGCTTCGGCGGTCGAACTGAAGAAGAAAGCCATCGAAGGCGGGATGATTACCCTCCGTCGTAGCGGACTGCGCAAAGTCATGGACGGGATTACCACTCTGGAAGAGGTAGCGCGCGAAACGGTGCACTAAAACCTAGACCGCCAACGCGCAGGCTCTGCTGGACTGCCGCAAGTGGCAAGAACTAGATCAACCGGGCTCGGCCCGAAAGAGGAACAATGAACGCGACGTTAAGCGATCTGCTCAAAAAGATGCTGGAGCTGAACGGAAGCGACCTGCACATCTCCACGAACTCGCCGCCTCAGGTGCGAGTACACGGCCATCTCCAGCCGCTGGATATGCCCATGCTCAACCCGTCGGAAACGAAGCAGCTTGCATACAGCGTGTTAACCGACGCGCAGAAGCATCGCTTTGAGGAGCATCTGGAACTCGACTTCTCTTTCGGTCTTAAGGGTCTCGCGCGTTTTCGCGGCAACGTTTTTAACCAGCGCGGCGCCACTGGCGCGGTTTTTCGCGTCATCCCGTTTGAGATTAAGTCCTTTCAGCAGCTGAATCTGCCGCCCATCGTCTCAAAGCTCTGCGAAAAGCCTCGCGGATTGATTCTCGTGACCGGCCCCACGGGATCGGGTAAGTCGACTACTTTGGCGGCCATGATTGACAAAATCAACACCGAGCGTCACGACCACATTATTACCATCGAAGATCCGATCGAGTTCGTTCATCAAAATAAGAACTGCCTGGTCAACCAACGCGAGGTGCACTCGGATACCAAGTCGTTTAGCGATGCCCTGCGCGCGGCGTTGCGCGAAGACCCGGATGTGGTACTCATCGGCGAAATGCGCGATCTGGAGACGATTGAATCTGCGCTTCGCATCGCCGAAACCGGTCACCTTACCTTTGGGACGTTGCATACCAACTCGGCTGCTTCCACGATCAATCGTGTAATCGATGTCTTCCCATCGCACCAGCAGTCGCAGATTCGCGCCCAGTTATCGCTCGTGCTGGAAGGCGTGCTTTGCCAATCGCTCTTGTCGAAGATCGGCGGACAAGGCCGCGCGTGCGCCATGGAGATCCTGGTGCCGAACGCGGCGGTTCGCAATTTGGTCAGAGAAGACAAGATTCACCAGATCTATTCCGCAATGCAATCCGGTCAGGATAAATACGGAATGCAGACCTTCAACCAGTCTTTGGCCAGCCTGTATTTCAGCAAACAGATCTCGCTGGAAACGGCGATGCTGCGTTCTTCAATGCCGGATGAGTTGCAGGAGATGATCAACCGAGGACAGCTGGCGGCCAAGGCGGTTCCGGCGGCGGCAGCGGGACGTAAGTAGCAAACAACGAACACTGGCCAGTTCTGATTCGCTTTACACACTTGGGATTCAGGCGCAACACAGGAGAAACCGATGCCTATTTACAAGTTTTCCGGAGTCGATGCTGCTGGAACCAAAGTAGCCGGCGAGCGCGAGGCCACCAACAAGCAGTTGCTTCAGTCGGTCTTGCGCAAAGAGCGCATCGCCAACATCGTGATTAAGGAAAAGGGGAAGGAATTCACGCTTCCGACCTTTGGGTCGGGCAAGGTTGCGGTAAAAGAGATCGCGATCTTCTTCCGCCAGTTTTCAGTCATGATCGATGCCGGTCTGCCGCTGGTGCAATGTCTCGAAATCCTCGCGGCCAATCAGGAAAATCCGGCCTTTCAGAAGTCGCTCACCGGAGTGCGGGTAACCGTTGAAGGCGGATCGACCCTCGCCAACGCCATGCGCCAATATCCGAAGGTATTCGACGACTTGACCACAAACATGGTCGAAGCTGGAGAGACAGGCGGTATTCTCGACCTAATCCTGCAGCGTCTCGCGGCATACGTTGAAAAGGCCGTGAAGCTCAAAGCGGCGGTCAAGTCGGCGCTGATTTACCCAGTTTCCGTTATTAGTATCGCTGTCCTGGTGGTTGGTGCGCTGCTGAAGTTTGTCGTTCCGATTTTCGAAAAGCTGTTCGCCGGTTTGGGAGTTGACTTACCGCTTCCCACGCGGCTCGTGATTGGACTTAGCCAGTTCGTGCAAAACTTCTGGTGGGTCGCAGTCATCGCTCTAGTTGCCCTGGTATTCGGAGTTAAGCAGATCCGAAAGGACAAAAAAGGCAGGTACTTGACCGATAGTCTCCTGTTGAAGCTGCCGATCATCGGCGCCCTGCTGCGTAAGATCGCGGTGGCTCGGTTTACTCGTACCCTGGGAACGCTCATCACCTCGGGCGTCCCCATTCTGGAAGGCCTCTCGATTACGGCGCGCACATCTGGTAACGCGGTGTTGGAAGAGGCGTTGTTGAGAGTGCGCAAGGCAATCGAAGAAGGTCGGACCATTGTCGATCCACTCAAGGAATGCGGCGTTTTCCCGAACATGGTCACGCAGATGATCGGTGTTGGTGAGGCGACGGGCGCCATGGACAATATGCTGCAAAAGATCGCCGACTTCTACGAAGACGAAGTGGACGCCGCTACCAAAGACTTGCTGACCTTGCTAGAACCACTAATGATCGCGTTTCTCGGCGTTGCGGTTGGCGGAATCGTTATTTCACTGTACATGCCGCTGTTCGCCATGATCGCGAAGCTGTCGGCGTAAACAGCGCCTCAAATTTGCACAAGACGACTAAGGAGCAGGCAAGACCTGCTCCTTGTTCGTTCAACCTAAGAATGTTGTACCCGTTCAGTGGCAGGTAGCCACTAGCAAGCCAGTACCGAGAAGCCGGCAGCTTATGTCACGCACTTTCGACGAACAAACCTGGTTGACGTGGTTGGTGAAGGTAAGAATCATCATCATTACCTTCCTGCTGGGTATTGGCCTGGCTATTGTTCGGTTCACGCATACGAATGTGCCGGAGCGGGCGTTTATTAGCTCCATCCTTCTCTGGTACACCCTCGGTGTTTTCTTCGTGGTGTTGAACTCGCTGTGGAGCGATTCCAAACTTCAATCGCGAATTCAGGTTGTGAGCGATCTCGCGCTCGCGACCGCCGTTATTTACACTACCGGCGGCATCGACACTTCTTTCAATTTTCTGTACCCCCTGATCATCATTGTGGCGAGTATCTTGCTGCCACGCTGGTGGGCGTATTTAACCGCTGCTCTCTCGTTTATCGCGTTTGGCGCGATTCTGGATCTCTCGTTCTATCAGATCATCCCGTCGTTTTCGATGTCCCGTCCTGATCTCAAGGCAGTACAGCTTGTGGTCGGCGTCAACTTCTTCGCATACATGGCGATTGCCTATCTCTCCAGCAATCTCAGTGCAAAGCTGCGCCAGGTTGGCGTTGAACTGCACGTGAAGAACGATGAACTCCAAGATCTACAGGCCATGCAGGAGAACATTCTTCACTCCATGCGCGGCGGACTCATGACAACCGATCTGGAAGGTAAGATCGCGCTGATCAATCAACCCGGTATGAACTTTCTTGGGCGTAAATCGGGCGAGATATTGGGCATGCACATCTCGTCTTTGTTCATCGATCGCATGCCTCAACCTGATTCGTACCCCGTGCAAGATGAACTACGCGCGAGCACGCCAAACGGCGAAAAGATTTTTGGAATCACAGTCACGCCTCTCACGGTGCATGATGGCGACGTCATTGGCTTCGTCTATACTTTCGCCGATCTCACTGAAGTGCGTCGTCTCGAAAATGAGATTCGCCAGCGGGATCGCTTGTCAGCTGTTGGGCGGCTCGCGTCAGGCATCGCGCACGAGATTCGAAATCCACTCTCGTCCATAGCTGGTTCGGTGCAGATGCTCTCGAAGATGGCCACCCTCAACGAAGAACAGCAGGTGCTCGTGGACATCGTGCGCCGCGAATCGGAGCGGTTAAACAACATCATCTCCGACTTTCTGATGTACTCGCGCGAGAAGAATTACAAATTCGGTCAACACGATCTGCTGCTTTTGTTAGATGAGACTCTGCGACTCATCGAGAACCGCCCATCGCGGACTGGTGCCGAATGCCGCATTGTGCGCAGCTTCGAGACGCGCGAGGCATTAGCGATCGTCGATACGGACCGGCTGAAGCAGGTCTTTTGGAATCTGTGTGACAACGCTTTTCGGGCGATGTCGAGCGGGGGGACTTTGAAGGTGAGCTTGCGCGGGCGTGGAAGCAACTGGATGTTGTCGTTCCAGGACAGCGGCATCGGTCTCCGGCCCGAGCAAGTGGAAAAGATATTTGAGCCGTTTCAATCGAGCTTCGAGGGCGGCACTGGGCTAGGCCTCGCCTTGGTTTATCAGATCGTGCAGGCACATCGCGGACGCGTCTATGCGGTTTCGAGTTCGAAGGAAGGCGCGGAGTTCATCGTTGAGATTCCGCAGGCGCAGACTCATCCGCAGGTGCTCACGGTGACGGAGAAGAGAGTGCGTGCGGCATCGGCCACGTCGGAGAGGTTACATGGCTAACGTTCTGGTGTGCGACGACGAGCGGTCGATTCGCGAGTTGCTCGAAATCGCCTTGCGTAAAGAAGGACACAAAGTGGAGATCGTCAATTCGGGTGAATTAGCGATGAAGAAAATCGAGTCAGCCCGTTACGACGTCATTGTGACCGACATCAAGATGCCGAAAATCGATGGCATCGAAGTGCTGAAGCACGCCCACCGCGTTTCGCCGGCCTCGGCTGTCGTGCTCATCACGGCGGCCGGTGATTTCGATTCCGCGGTCCAGGCGGTAAAGGCTGGGGCCTTCGACTACATTCAGAAATCCCCGAATGGATTGGTAGATGAAGTAAGAGTTGCCATCCGGCGCGCAGCCGAGGTCATAGAACTCCGCCGCCAGAATCAAGCGTATCGGCGCGATGCCGCAAGTCGCAACTCGCTCGACAACATCATCGGATGCAGCCCCGCCATTAACCAGTTGAAGGAAACCATTCGTACTGTGGCTTCAACCGGAAGCACCATTCTCATTCAAGGCGAAAGTGGGACGGGCAAAGAGTTGGTAGCACGCGCCGTGCACACGTGCTCGCAACGCGACGGGCAACCGTTCGTTTCACTGAATTGCGGCGCTTTTCCTGAAACCCTGCTCGAAACTGAGCTCTTCGGATACGTGAAAGGGGCCTTTACCGGAGCAAACCAAAACAAACAAGGTCTATTCGAAGTCGCCGATGGTGGAACGATATTTCTCGACGAAATCGGAGAAATGACTCTGGCCATGCAGGTAAAACTCCTGCGGGCATTGCAGGAACGCACCGTTCGTCCCGTCGGTGGCACTTCTGAAATTCCAATCGATGTGCGCGTGATTGCTGCTACCAATCGCGATCTTCACCAAATGGTGGAGGAAAAGACATTCCGCGAGGATCTCTACTACCGCATAAGCGTGATACCTATTGAGGTTCCTCCGCTGCGCGGACGTCATGAAGACATCCCTCTGCTCGCGAGCCACTTTCTGAAGCGGTATGCGCCCGCGGCAGGCAAGAATATCCTGCGCATCTCAGATGAATCGGTTGCCGCGCTTTTGAGTTACGACTGGCCAGGAAACGTTCGCCAGCTCGAGAACGCAATCGAGCGCGGCGTTGCCATGGAGGGCGGAGAAGTTCTCAAGGTCGCCGCGCCAGAAGAGCGTTCCAAAGCGCGAGCTGCAGCGGCTTCAATGGGTGCGGGTTCAGGCGAATCCATGAGCGTACCCGCTGAGGGCATCGATATGGAAGCCTACGTTGCCGATCTGGAACGTTCATTCCTGCAATCGGCCCTGCAACAATCAGGCGGTGTTCAGACTCGCGCTGCCGAGATGCTTAAGTTGTCTTATCGCTCGTTCCGGCACTTGGCAAAAAAATATAACGTCTAGTTCTTGCAGCATTGCTCATCGACGTTGCTTGAGCGTCAGCCCCCGTGAAAAGCGGAAGCTACACCGCCCACAAACCTTCATCCAGCTCTGAATGAAGGCCACGATCTTCGCCGCTGATCCAATCTTTGCGTTGTGGAGTGCACACATCAATGGCTATAACATCCTCCAGAACTTCCGACGAGTGCTCAACTCCGCGCGGAATCGTCAACACTTGATTGGGATACAACGTTACCGTCCCAGTCGGAAGTTGAAATCGCCAGGAGCCTTTCAGAAGCAAGATCACTTCTTCATGATCGTGCCGGTGAGAATGCGTAACCGATCCTTGCTTAGCTTCCAATCGCGCAAGCGTCAGGCTATCGCCGGTGGCGACCTGGCGACGGTACTCGCGGCTCAGATAATCGGGCCGCATTTTGTTCAAGTCATATAAAGCCATTTCCAACCTCTTTCCTAGACTGCTGCTCTGATTCTTTGTTCCTGGGCTCTTTCTGCCTGAACGTGAGTTTCAGTCTGATCGGGGCTTACCGTCGTGGGATTTACGAATGGCATCATTGATCGCAATTCGGTTCCCACCTGCTCGATCAGGTGCTCACGTTCACGGCCACGCACCTGGTTGAACCATGGCCGTCCCTTATCGTTTTCCGCGATCCATTGCCGAGCAAAATCACCGCTACGAATATCGGCGAGCATCTTCCGAAGAGTAGCGTAGGTTTCATTCGTAACTACCTTCGGGCCACCGGTGTAGTCGCCATATTCAGCGGTGTCGCTGACGGAGTAGCGCATAAAGTTGAGGCCGCCGCGATACATCAGGTCAACAATCAGCTTCAGTTCATGCATGCACTCGAAATAAGCGATTTCCGGCTGGTATCCGGCTTCGACGAGGGTCTCAAAGCCTGCCTTGATCAGCGCGCTTACGCCTCCGCACAGGACCGCCTGCTCGCCAAACAAATCGGTTTCAGTCTCTTCTGCAAAGGTGGTCTCGATCACTCCGGCGCGTGTGCAGCCGATGCCCTTGGCGTAGGACAGTGCAAGCGACTTCGCGTTTCCGCTTGCGTCCTGATGAACTGCCAGCAATCCTGGCGTGCCGCCGCCTTCGGTGAACACCTCGCGCACGCGGTGTCCGGGCGACTTCGGAGCAATCATAATTACGTCGGTGCTCGCTGGTGGCTTGATGGTATTGAAATGAATGTTGAAGCCATGGGCGAATAGCAGCGTCTTTCTTGCGATCAGCGCAGGTGCTATCGCTTCGTGGTAGAGCTTGGGCTGTACCGTATCGGGCACGAGCACGACCAACACATCTCCCCACACCGCCGCGTCTTTTGGAGCGAGAACCTCAAATCCAGCCTCTTGCGCCCGCTTTCGAGAGCGACTCTGGGGCTCAAGCGCGATTCGGACTTCCACTCCGCTAGCGCGCAAGTTGAGCGCATGAGCATGTCCTTGCGAGCCGTAGCCAAACACCGCTACTTTTTTTGCGCGGATGAGAGCGAGGTCAGCCGAATTCTCGTAGTAGATCTTTGCCATTGTTAAATTCCTTCCTTTAAGAACAATTGCGCAAAAGCGCCTTGGAAACTATTGAGTTCCGAAACGATATCGAGTCATTCGCTGATTGCGCGGATTCAGCAATGTCGAATGAGGGCACGTTGCCAGTAGTCATCGCTACGCGTCCGGTGCGGGTCATCTCCAGAATGCCAAAGGGCTGGATGCCCTCAATCAAGCGGTCAATCACCTCTTCGGCTCCGGTAGCTTCGATAACCAGCCATTCAGTCGCACCCTCTAGCACCCGTGCGTGGAAGCTCTCCAATACCCGCATCAAATCTGGCCTGAGATTTTCCGCGGCAGCCACTTTGGCGATCAACAATTCGCGGTGCAAGGATGGAAGCGAAGTTATGTCGTCAACGTGCAGGACCTCGGCCAACTTGTAGAGATTCGCTTTCACCAACGGAGCACCCTGAGCGTCAATTCCGACCACGACCGTCATGCGCGAAATACCAGATTTGTGCGTATGCCCGACGGTCAGCGACTCAATGTTGTATCCACGGCGGCGAAACAGAGACGACACCCGGTTCAGCACTCCAGGATGATCCGCTACGTAAACGATGAAAGTACGTACCATGCTCATGCCTCCGACGCCGTTTCCACCAGAGGACTCGGGCGGCGAATCATCTGATCGAGTGCCGCTCCGCTTGGCACCATCGGGAATACCGAGTCCTCCTGCTCAACCAGGAAATTGATAAGTGATGTTCCGCGATGCTGCCGTGCTTCACGGATCGCAGGCACAACCTGGCTTCGACTCTGCACGGTGAAGCCCTGCAGTCCGAAAGCCTCAGCCAACTTCGCAAAATTGGGACTCAACAGAGGAGTTGCCGAATAACGGCGGTCATAGAAGAACTCTTGCCACTGTCGCACCATTCCCAGGTATCCGTTGTTGATCACAGCGACGTTCAGATCGAGCCCTTCCTGGGCCGCGGTCGCTAACTCGGGCATGGTCATTTGGAAGCCACCATCACCCGCGACCACCCACACTTCGGCTTCGGGTCGTGCAAACTTCGCACCGATTGCAGCTGGAAGGGCGAATCCCATGGTTCCCAGTCCGCCGGAAGTAATGAGCGAACGGGGTTGCTCGTGCTTGTAGTACTGCGCTTCCCACATCTGATGCTGCCCAACATCGGTGACCACGACTGAGTTGCCGCCAGTCTCGCGCCACAGATCGTGAATTACGTGTGCGGCGTAGAGATGTCCGCTATCAGGCAGGTTCTGGATGTCACGAACTGCTGAGTTGCCTTTGAGTTCATCAATGTAATGCAGCCACTGCTGTCGATCGACGCGCTCAACCTCTGGAAGCATGTGGCGAAGCACCCGGCCGAGATCCCCGACGAGGGCAGCATCCACGCGCACGTTCTTGCTGATTTCAGCAGGATCGATTTCGACATGAATCTTCTTCGCCTTCGGCGCATAGGTTGCAAGCGTACCCGTCACCCGATCATCGAAGCGCATTCCAAAGGCCAACAGCAGATCGGCTTCCTGGATAGCGTGGTTCACCCAGGCTTC
This sequence comes from Terriglobales bacterium, assembly GCA_045808065.1. Classification (GTDB taxonomy): domain Bacteria; phylum Acidobacteriota; class Terriglobia; order Terriglobales; family Acidobacteriaceae; genus Gp1-AA112. The sequence continues at coordinate 272,083 of JBJMGD010000011.1, forward strand.
ACCGTGCATTCCCATCATTCCCAAGTTCAACGGATGCGAAGCCGGCAAACCGCCAATGCCAAGCAACGTCATGGCAACCGGGATGCTAGCGCGTTCCGCAAACTCACGGAGTTCCTCCATCGCGTTCGAAAGCAAAACGCCATGACCGGCAAGGATCACCGGCCGCTGCGCACTGTTTAGCATCTGGATTGCTGTTGCGTATTGTTGCGAGTCGAGCTGTAGCCCAGGAGCGGTTGCCTCGAGATGACGAATACTCTTCGGATCAAATTCGCAGGCAGTCTGCTGCGCATCCTTGGTAATGTCTACGAGGACCGGTCCGGGACGTCCGCTGAGGGCAACACGAAACGCTTCTTGCAAGGTCGGCGCGATGTCTTCCGCGCGTTTTACAAGATAGTTGTGCTTGGTGATCGGAAGCGTAATGCCGGTAATATCGGTTTCCTGGAAAGCGTCGGTGCCCAGAAATTTGCTACCCACCTGACCGGTGATGCACACGATCGGTGATGAGTCCATCATCGCGGTAGCAATGCCAGTCACCATGTTGGTCGCCCCGGGACCGGAAGTCGCAATTGCAACCCCAACTCCGCCGCCCGCTCGCGCATATCCATCCGCCATGTGAGTTGCGCCTTGCTCATGACGCACGAGGACATGATGAATTTGCGGATACTGGCAGAGCGCGTCGTATGCAGGCAGGATCGCGCCGCCGGGGTATCCGAAGACGTGCTTCACGCCTTCGCCTATCAGGCATTCCCAGAGAATTTGCGCACCGGTCTTCATTGCTTGCTAGCTCCTCTCTGGCTAAATAGTTACGGCGCCTCGTGAAGCGGACGACACCTGGCTGGCATATTTCGCCATCACTCCACTTGCATAACGCGGCTGCGGAGCACGCCACGATGCGAGCCGCCGTTTCAACTCGGAATCCGAGATATCGACACGCAATTCGCGTTCTTTCAAGTCGAAGACAATCTCGTCGCCCTCACGCACAGCGGCGATTGGACCACCGGACATTGCTTCGGGAGCTACGTGTCCCGCCATCAGACCATGCGTTGCTCCGGAAAAGCGCCCGTCGGTAAGCAGCGCGACGGAATCGCCCAGTCCTGCACCGACCAGAGCGGCCGTAACTGCGAGCATCTCTCGCATTCCTGGCCCTCCCTTGGGCCCTTCGTAGCGAATGACGACTACGTCGCCAGGCTTAATTGCCCCCCGGTTTACTGCTGTGAATGCTTGCTCCTCGCTGTCAAATACCCGTGCGGGACCGGCATGATATTGAATTTCGTGACCAGCCACTTTCACCACACATCCTTCGGGAGCGAGATTCCCTTTAAGAATCACCAACCCACCAGAAACTTTCAGCGGATCGGCGGCCGGGCGTACCACTTCCTGATCTGGCGTCTCCACCGCCTTCTTCGCTTCCTCTGCGATAGTCTTTCCCGTTACGGTGAGCGCCTCTGTGTGCAGCAGGCCGGCATCAAGCAAACGAAGGGCTACGAGGGCGATGCCGCCGGCCTCAAAGAGATCGGTTGCAACGAATCGCCCGCCGGGTTTGAGATCTGCGATCAACGGAACGCGCGAGCTGATTTGCTGGAAGTCATCGAGGCAGAAGGGAATGCCAGCCGTATGTGCTATTGCGAGAAGATGAAGAACCGCATTGGTCGATCCACCGGTGGCCGCAACACTTGCGACGGCATTCTCAAAGGCTTTGCGTGTAAGTATCTGCTTTGGCGAGCGCTGCGCTTTGACGAGGTCCATCACTAATTTTCCGGTAGCCTGCGCTTGTCCCATTTTGGATCGGTGCATTGCGGGCACACCGCCACTGCCCATTGCCGCTATTCCCAGGAATTCACAAACCATGGCCATGGTATTGGCGGTGAATTGTCCGCCGCAGGCTCCAGCTCCAGGACATGCTCGATCCTCGATCTCCTTCAATTCAGAATCCGCCAGCTTGCCGCTACTGTGGGCGCCAACAGCCTCAAACACGTCCTGAATCGTGACATTGCGTCCTCGGAATGATCCCGGGGCGATGGAACCGCCATAGAGAACGACCGACGGCAAATCAAGCCTGGCAATAGCCATTACCGCGCCTGGAATTGTCTTGTCGCAGCCGACTAAGACCACCAGTCCATCGAAGTGATTGCCTCGGGCGACCAGCTCAATGGAATCGGCGATTACTTCGCGACTCACGAGCGATGTGCGCATGCCGTCCGCGCCCATGGTGATTCCATCCGAGATGGAAACGGTGTTGAACTCCATGGGTGTGCCGCCGGCCTCGCGAACTCCCTTCTTTACCGCTGCGGCAAGTTCTCTCAGATGAAAGTTGCAAGGTCCGATTTCCGTCCAGGTATTTGCAATTCCAATGATGGGGCGGCTCAGGTCCTCATCGGAGAATCCGATGGCTTTCAACATGGCCCGCGCTGGCGCCCGGCTTGGGCCGTCAGTGATCGCTGCGCTGTTCTTCTTCAGTTCGTTCATCGGCTAAAAGTCATACAGAAAGACTGCCCGAAACGCTTGAGGCCATCATCTTGCTGGATGATGGCCTCGGATTCCTTATTTTCCTCGCCATCAACTCGAGTAACCGAGCCGGAGAATGCTTGTAAGCAAGAGAATTCGAATGACCAGCAACAATGAAAAGCTATCGCGCCTACCTGTCGAGCCAAATGCAAATTTCATCGATGCCGCAACTCCTCTTATCCTGGATGGGAACTATAAATATGGCTTATATAAATGTCAACTGTATAAGGATGTCGCCGCAGGCAGCGCATCATTCAGTTTTCCAATGTCGCGCATCCGAAGATTCGATTGGAGCATTCACCTAGTTGCCTGTACACATGAAGGCTAGCGTCGAGCAAAGTGTCTTGCTCTGCGCTCACGTTCAGGTCAGGCGGCAAATGTGCAGCAAGGTTTGTATGATCCCCGTTTCGAGCACGACTCCTGCGGCGTGGGTTTTGTGGCGCGAGTCTCGGCCGCGCCCTCGCGCGAGTTGCTGAACATGGGGTTGGAGGCGCTCTCGCGTCTGGCGCATCGCGGTGCGGTTGCTGCCGATGGTCGCAGCGGAGATGGCGCAGGCCTCACGACCGCCCTTCCCACACGTCTTCTTGAGCACTTTCTTCGCCAAGCCGGCGTTCAGATTGACTCCAATTCTCGACTCGCAATCGGCATGTTGTTTGTCCATGTCGATGAAGTGGCAAGCGGCGCCGCGTTGCTGAATCTCGCCCTGCAATCAGAGGGTCTCACGCTGCTTTGTTGGCGAGAGGTTCCGGTCAACCTAGAAGCCCTCGGACAGACCGCTCTAACGTCGATGCCGGTGATCCGGCAGGCGATTGTTGCTGCACCGACGTCCCTCAATCCGGATGAATTTGAGTCTCGCCTTCACCGCGCGCGCAAGCGTTTCGAACAGGCGAATCTGAACACCTACATTGCTTCGCTCTCTTCACGCACTATCGTCTACAAGGCACTTTGTGCCGGAAGCCAGCTCCGCGAGTTTTACGTTGACCTTCAAGATCGAAATTTCGAAACCAGTTTTGTCCTATTCCACCAGCGTTATGCGACCAACACTCACCCGTCCTGGTGGCTGGCGCAGCCTTTTCGACTGCTCGCGCATAACGGAGAGATCAACACCATTTGTGCGAATCGCTCGTGGATGAAGGCGCGCGAAAACGAGCTGCCGCAATATTTGCTGCCATTATTACGCGAAGGCGGCTCCGATTCCTGCCACTTGGACGAGACCGCCGAAGCACTGCTGCGAAGCGGTCGCGATCTTCTTCACAGCCTGGCGATGCTGCTGGTTCCCGCATGGCAAGAGCATCCCGCGTTCCAGCATCTGGCCTCGTTCTATCGCGAGCGCGCCTCAATGATGGAGCCATGGGACGGTCCTGCCGCGGTTGCCTTTGCCGATGGCCGCTATGTGGGCGCCGCGCTGGACCGCAACGGACTTCGGCCTCTGCGTTACAACATTACGAGCGATGGCCTCGTCACCGCGGGCTCGGAAGTCGGCCTATTTGATCTCAACGATGAAGGTGTGGAATTCAAAGGTCGGCTTGGCCCTGGGCAGATGCTCGCCGTCGATCTGGAGCGCCACGAAATTCTTGACGCTGAGAGTCTCAAGCGACATCTTCTCGCAACCGCTCCTGAGCAGCAGTCGCGCGTGGTAGCCGTGGAAGCTGCGCCTGCAAATCTGGTGGAAGCTCCGACGGCGCAAGTCCATGCACTTTTTGGGTATAGCCGTGAGGATCTCAAGCTGGTAATCGCTCCCATGGCTCGCGACGGCAAAGAAGCTGTTTGGTCCATGGGAGATGACACTCCGGTGTCCGCTCTGGCTCGCGTGCCGCGATCGCTCTACAGCTATTTTCGGCAGCGATTTGCGCAAGTGACAAATCCGCCGATCGATCCACTTCGGGAAGACCTCATGATGTCTTTGCGGACCGTGTTGGGCCGGAGGCCATCGCTGTGTCCGATGGGTTTGGAGGAAACCGTAACTCAACTGGAATTGGCGTCGCCGATCGTCGGGGAATGGGATCTCCGCGGGATTCGTTCGCAATCGTTGGTGAAGGTTGCCGAGATCGAGTGTGTCTGTGCCGAATCAGAACCGCTTGAGCAGACACTACGAGACATATGTCAGCTTGCGGAAAGCGCGGTGCGTTCCGGCGCCGAACTGCTGGTGTTGTCCGACCAAAGCGCAAGCCCAACATGCCTGCCGATTCCGATGGCAATGGCGGTTGGCGCAGTTCACCATCACCTGATTGGCGCAGGCCTAAGAACGCATTGCGACGTGATCGCCGAGACCGGCGATTGCTGGGACGTCCATCACGCAGCGGTGCTGATCGGATATGGCGCCGGTGGTGTATGCCCCTGGCTGGCCCTTCGCTCTTTCGACTCGCCGGTGAAACTGCTTGAGGCGTTAACCAACGGTTTGAAGAAGGTCATGTCGAAGCTCGGAATCTCGGATGTTGCGAGCTACCGCGGCGGTCAATTCTTCCAAACCATCGGGTTTGACGATCGGATTGTGCAGCTTTGCTTCACCGGCACTCCGAATCTGGCAGGCCATATCGGGTTCCGCGCGGTCCAACAGGAGCTTGTGCGCAGAGCTCAGTCCTGCACCGCCGGCAAAGACTCGGAGCTGCTTCAGGACTACGGCTCGATCCGTTACCGCAAAGCCGAGCACACTGATCAGCATGGATGGGCTCCCCCAGTGGTCCGAGCGATGCAATCCGCAGTGGGGGTGGCGCGCATTAAGTCCGAGGCTACAGGCAGTGAGCGCGCGTGGGACGACTTTGGCCGTCAAGCCGAAACCGTTACGCCACACAACCTTCGAGATCTTCTCCAACTAATTCCCGCTGTCACTGCAACTCCGCACGAGGAAGTGGAACAAGCGAGTGAAATCGTGAAACGTTTCGTCAGCAGCGCGATGTCACTGGGTTCTATCAGCCCGGAGGCGCACCGCACGTTGTCGGAAGCGATGAACCTGCTTGGGGGAAAATCCAACACGGGAGAAGGCGGAGAAGATCCTGAGATTTATCATTCGCGCATGGAGGCGAATAACAAGGTCAAGCAAGTTGCCTCCGGACGTTTCGGCGTCACCACCGAATACCTTGTGAACGCCGAAGAGTTGGAGATCAAGATCGCGCAGGGTTCGAAGCCAGGAGAAGGTGGACAACTTCCCGCGGCCAAGGTAACGGAGTTGATCGCTCGCTTACGTCATGCGCAGACGGGTATGTCGCTGATCAGCCCTCCGCCTCATCACGACATCTACAGCATCGAAGACCTCGCCCAGCTGATCCATGATCTGAAGCAAGTCAATCCCGCAGCGCGAATTGGTGTGAAGCTGGTGTCAGAGGCCGGCATTGGGACCGTGGCGTCCGGCGTCGCCAAGGCGTATGCCGATTACCTCGTCGTCTCCGGACACGCAGGCGGCACCGGAGCGTCACCTCTAAGCAGCATCAAACACGCGGGCGCTCCATGGGAGTTGGGTCTTGCCGAGACTCAGCAGACGCTGATGCGCAATGGCTTGCGCAGCCGCGTGCGCGTGCGGGTAGACGGTGGTCTGCGCACGGCGCGAGATGTGGTCGTCGCCGCTCTTCTAGGAGCCGAGGAGTTCGCTTTTGGGACCGCCGCTCTGGTGTCCCTAGGTTGCGACATGGCACGACAATGCCATCTCGATACCTGTCCGGCTGGTATTGCAACGCAACGTCCTGAGCTGCGCGCGAAATTCCGTGGTAAACCTGAACATGTCGTCGCCTACTTCCTGCATCTAGCGGAAGATGTCAGAGGACTGCTCTCACAGCTTGGGCTGCGTTCTCTTGAGGAAGCTACAGGACGCACCGACCTCCTTCGGCAAGTATCCAGCGACGGTCTCGTGGATTTGTCGCAGCTTCTCTTCAAGAGTGAGGGCGATGCGCCGCGTTGTACGTCTGCACGCAACAGCCGTCCCGGTGACGACGAAGCCTTTGGCGCGAAGCTCACGAACGAGATCGTCGCCCTGGCGCGGCAAGGCCAAAGCTTCGACCGCGAGTTCCTCATCCGAAATCAGGATCGTTCAGCGGGAGCCGCAATTGCTGGTGGGCTCGTACGGCAACTTGGCGCAGGCGGGCTGAAAAACAGCGAAGTCCGGCTCGGATTTCAGGGTGCCGCGGGCCAATCATTCGGAGCGTTCTGCGTCGATGGGATGGAGCTCACGCTGGAAGGTGAGGCCAATGACTATGTTGGCAAAGGCCTCTGCGGCGGGGCGCTCATTCTGAAGCCGAGTGGCAAGGCAGTCGGCGCCTCCAACGAAAACGTGCTCCTCGGCAATGTAGCTCTGTACGGTGCGACTTCAGGACGGTTATTCGCTGCTGGCCGCGCCGGCGAGCGCTTCGCCGTGCGTAACTCAGGCGCAGTCGCAGTGGTCGAAGGGGTCGGCGATCACGGCTGCGAGTACATGACTGGAGGATGCATCGTAGTGCTGGGTGAGATCGGATGCAATTTCGCTGCAGGAATGACCGGTGGTAAAGCTTACGTGTTCGATCCCACGAATCTCACCGACACTCGAGTGAATCGAGATTCCATCGAACTGGGATTACCTTCACCCGAACAACTGCGCCAGGTAGAGATGCTGGTGCGTGTGCATGCTCTGCTTACGGAGAGCTCATGGGCACAGCAGCTTCTGGCCGCGTGGCAGGAATGCGGCCGGTTCTTCCGCGTAATTACGCCAAAAAATGCAGCGAAGCCGGTGTGGATTGCTCAACCGGGAGCGGTGCTCCAAATTCCCGAAATAGCACCTCCGACATTTCCGCAAGCCTGAGGTCTGAAGTTGGGGCACAGCCGCCCTCGGCTGTGTCTTTCGCTCCATGACACAGGCGAGGGCGCCTCTGCCACAAAAGCTTGTCAGGCTGTTGCCCGAGTCATCGGTCTTGATCCTCTGAACCCGTAATACGCGATATAGAGGTAGCAGAGCACCGGCAGAATGAAGGCGTGGTGAATCCCGATTCGGTCCGCTAGTAGTCCCTGCAATTCGGGAATGATCGCGCCGCCCACAATGGCGGCAATCAATAGCGCGGAACCGTCTCCCGTGAGCGGCCCAAGGCCATCGACTCCGAGTGTAAAGATGCTGGGAAACATAATCGAGTTGAAAAGCCCGACAAGAAGAATGGTCCACATAGCGAAGTGGCCGAAGCTCAGCATGGACGCGATTACCAACACCGACGCGATTATCGCATTGAATCCGAGAAGCTTTCCCGTGGAGATCTTCTGCAGCAAAGCCGAGCCAACGAAGCGTCCGATCATCGCTCCTAGCCAGTAATAAGTCAGCATGCCGGCCGCGGCAGCTAGGCTAAGATTGCCGATATCCGAGCGGTTGAGATAATTCACCAGGAAACTTCCTATCGATACTTCTGCTCCGACATAAACAAAAATTCCGATGGCGCCTAACACGAGGTGGCGGTATTTCCAAATACTGTCGTGCACTTCGCCGTGAGCTTCCGCCGATTCGATGACGGGAAACTTGAAGAGACCAATGATTATCGCCAACACGAATAGCGCGAGCGCCAAACCGATGTAAGGTCCCTTGACGGACGCAGCCTGCGATATGCGGTATGCGTGCACTTGCTCGGGGGACATCGTTCGCAGCACCTCAACCGCGACCGGCGCAGCCACAGCACCCAAGATTAAAAGTTTGCCAAACCAAGGCGCGACCGTCGTTCCGAGGGAATTAAAGGCCTGCGTAAGATTTAAACGGCTGGAAGCCGTCCGCGGCGGTCCCAAAACGGCAACGTATGGGTTGGCCGACGTCTGCAAGATTGTCATTCCTGCAGCCAAAGTGATCAACGCCGCGAGAAATAGTCCGAAAGAGGGCACCGCGGCGGCAGGAACAAACATGAAGGCGCCGATTCCCATCGTCACCAGGCCAGCTACCATAGCCTTCTTGTAACCGAAAAAATCGATGATCTTGCCGGAAGGAAATGAGAACACAAAATAGGCGGAGAAGAACGCAAACTGCACCAGCATCACTTCGGCGTAGTTCAGGTCGAAGATGCTCTTGAGATGGGGAATCAAGATATCGTTCAGGCAGGTGAGGAATCCCCACATAAAGAAGAGAGTCGTCACCATTGCCATGGCGCGGTAATTGGTGGATTGCGGAGCCGCCCTGCCTGTCGCGGCGGAGGGAGTCACTGTGGTTGCTGGCATTGAGTAGGGTTCCCCTTGTTTCGGCTACAGAAATATAACCGAGAACGGAAGAAAACCATCCCGGAGTTTCCGAATACCAGGTCCGGTGTGTCGAATTTCTTAGACAGCGAGAAGGTAGGTCTACGACGCAGACACGCAGTTAAGAGACAGACGTCTCAAGCCGAGGCTTTTGATCGATGTTCCACGCTGATTGTTCTGTTCATCCAGCGCGCAACCAACGTTTGCAGGCAAGCTTGGCCGCAGAGATGCTTCACATCGGCGTCGTGCGCCGACATGTTCTCCCAGGGATACACCTTCAAAATAGGATGTTCGATGGCCTCTGGATACGGAGGCCTGTAGCTTTCGCTCCATGCCAGCCACCAATGGTCGACGCTGCCTTTCTGCTTGCCGCAGATTTCACAATGAAACGTCTCAGTCCAAGTCATCGAGCAGGCCCAAAAGTGTGTGGAAAGGTAAGGGGAGTCTAGCACGGAAGCTGCTGCCTTTCGTCATCAAAGAAGTTCGCGCGCCGACGTCTGACGTCCTACCGCATACACTTGTGATCGATGACCGATCTGCCCCACGACATCACCGGATTCATTCTGGCGGGTGGCCGCAGCCGACGCATGGGCACTGACAAGGCTCGAATACCCTGGGGCACGGGCACTTTGCTGACGCATGCTGTCGATCGAATGCGTCACGTGACCGCAAGGCTGTTCGCTGTCGGATCTGTAGAGAGTGCTCCGGTCGCGGTGTTACCCGATCTCTTTGCCGGGGATGGTCCTTTGCGTGGAATACAGACTGCGCTGGCTCAAACGGCCACAGAGTGGAATTTGATTTTGGCGGTGGACATGCCGCTCGTCTCCGCGTCCTTACTTCGATTCATTGCGGAGCAGTGTGAGGATGGAGTTTCCGCCGTTGTTCCAGTCACTACGCGCCGCGATGCAACACGGCGCACCGCCGAAAGTAGCGACAATGTGGATCGTGCGGAGCCCCTCCGCGTCCGCCAGCCCCTGTGCGCCGCCTACCATCGCCGTCTACTCCCCGATTTCGAGCGCGCATTGTCCGATGGCGAATACTCGATCGATAGCTTGCTGCAAAGACTGAGCACGGGCATCGATGATAATGAAAGCACGGCTGTGCGTATCCTCGATGAGCGCGAACTGGCGCTTGCAGGATTTTCAGCCGACATGTTCTGGAACGTCAACACTCCAGAGGATCTGGACTGGGCGAGGACCCTGGCCGCCAATCTCAATGTCTACTAACGAACATCAACTCGCACAACCCAACGGGGGCCCAGCAGACGCCCGTCCTTACATCGAGTTCAAAGGAGTGTGCAAGGCTTTTGGTCCGACCGTGGTCCTCGAGGAGGTGAGTTTTGACGTCCCCGCTGGGCAGACCATGTGCATTTTGGGACGCAGCGGTGTGGGCAAATCGGTGTCACTACAGCTCATCATGGGTTTCCTGAAAGCCGATCGCGGAGAAGTGATCGTGGCGGGTGAAGACATCACGAACATGGACGAGCCAAACCTGGAGCGCATCCGCAAGAAGGTCACGATGGTGTTCCAGAATGGCGCGCTCTTCGATTCGCTGAGCGTCGGTGAAAATGTTGCTTTTCCTTTGCGTGAACGTCGAGACCTCAACGAAGAGCAGATCTTTCAGGTAGTGGATGGGTTGCTGGAGATGGTCGGCGTGAAGGCCATGCGTGATCTTCTGCCCTCCGACCTCTCTACTGGAATGAAGCGCTCGGTAGCAATCGCGCGCGCGCTCGCGGCGCAACCGGAATGCATCCTCTACGACGAGCCGACAACGATGGTGGATCCGTTAATGGCGCAACTGCTCGGCGATCTCATCAAGAAGCTGAAGTTTCAACTGAAACTCACGAGCATTGTGGTAACGCATGACATGCGACTTGCCCAAAAGCTCGCGGATAGAGTCCTCTTCCTGCACGAAGGCAACGCTCTCTACTTTGGCGATATGAAAGGCATGGTCGAAAGCGACGATCCTGTTCTGCGGCAATTCTTGGAACTGGATGCCCTGGAGCCGCCCGCCTAAGAACCCCTCGACTATCTCGAGGTTTTTCAGCGTGAGCTTTGAAATCAGGTATTGCTCTCGTTACTGATGCACTCTGCTAATCTCTCAATTCTCATGCGCAGCCCTCTGGCTTTCATTGGCGAAGTCGGTCCGGGAGAGCGTCGTACGCTCCTCGCGGCAGCTTTGGGGTGGATGCTCGATGCCTTCGACGTCATGCTCTATTCCCTTGTGATCGCGTTCATCATGCGCGATCTGCACATGACGAAGCAGAGCGCCGGGCTGCTGAATACGCTCACTCTGCTGGCTTCCGGCATTGGCGGTGTGTTGTTTGGATTTATTGCTGACCGTATTGGACGCACACGTGCCTTGATGCTGAGCATTCTCACCTACTCCGTGTGCTCTTTCGCCAGCGGGCTTGCCAACTCGGTGCTGGTGCTGGCCATCGTCCGCTTTCTGCTCGGACTGGGTATGGGTGGCGAATGGAATACCGGAGCAACGCTCGTCGCGGAGACCTGGCCAACGCATCTTCGGGCCCGCGCCCTTGCTGTCGTGCAAAGCTCCTGGGCAGTCGGATATGCGCTGGCGGCGATCGTGGCCGGCATCATGCTCCCGCACACCGGCTGGCGTTACGTGTTTTTTGTTGGCGTACTGCCTGCTCTCATTACTCTTTGGATACAAAAGGATGTTCCCGAATCGGAACTTTGGAAGCGCAGACAAACATCGTCCACCACCGTCGGAATCGACTCGCAGATTCGCTTCGCCGAGCTGTTCGGCTCGCTCTATCGGCGCAGGACCCTCTCGCTGCTGCTGATGAACACCTTCGGCATGTTCGGGTGGTGGGGGCTGTTCACGTGGATTCCTCCGTATCTTTCGCTACCCGTTGATCAGGGCGGCCGCGGCTTTGGGACCCTCAGCACCACCGCGCTGCTGGTCTTCCTCAACCTCGTCGGAATGGCTCCCGGCTATGCCAGCTTCGGATGGGTTGCAGATCGACTGGGACGGCGGCCATCGGTCATGCTGTACACCATCTGCGCTGCGGTGCTGGTGCCGGTTTATGCCATGGCTCGGCAGCCTTCAGCGCTTTTGGTACTTGGCGCGGTCGTAGCATTCTTTGGAACCGGATTCTTTTCTGCTTCAGGAATCATCGGCAGCGAACTCTTCCCTACCAGCGTCCGCGCACGGGCTCTTGGCCTTACTTATAACGGAGCGCGCGCCGTGAGTTCGATTGCGCCCTTCACGATTGGGCGGATCGGACAGAAGCACGGCCTGGATTCCGCTTTTTATCTTTGCGGCGCGGCCTTTCTGATGGCCGCACTGGTTGCGATTTTCATCCCGGAGACCCGCGGCGTGGAATTGTCATAACTTGGCGCAAAAAAAAATACCTACTCCAAAGTGCAGTTTGGACCCACCTTAACTTGGCGCGGTGGCTTCCCGCTTCAACAGCTGTCATGTAAGCTATGCAGTTTCAGCAACTTACAAATCCACAGCGTCTTCGCACCTGATTCGGTGTTTCGAACCGGTAAGGCAGTTAAGGTTTGAATAAAAGAAGCAAACGCGAAGGAACCAAATCCAGCTCTCCTGAATCTAATCGGTTGTAAAGGAGAGAAGCTGGATATGAAGATTGTAAAAGTGCTTTTCTCCAGGGTGGCTTACTCCAAGGGGTGTCTATGAGTCTGGTCGATTTGTTCTTCGGTTGCTGGCACAGAAAACGCAGTTTCCCCATCACGACCCGCGGTTCGCGTCGTTCCGCGGCCGCACAGGTTACGGGCACATACGTAGTGTGTCTCGATTGCGGTAAAGAGTTTCCCTATGATTGGAAGCAGATGAAGATGGTGGACGCTGCGGAACGCAGTTCAAGAGTACATGTCATTCGGGAACCCGTACGCACGCTCGCCAAGACGGCGTAATCAGCTCCTCTGGGGATTCGGCACGCGCACTTGGGAGATGTCCGCCGGGGCGGAGTGCGTTTTTCGGGTAGTGAGCCGAATCCGCCACCAAAGACTACAGCAGTCATTGTTTATCGGCTGCGATCAGCAACTGATCAAGCAGCGCGAGCAGATCGGTAACGGTGATGATCCCGACCAGCTTTCCGTCGGCTTCAGTTACCAAAACCGATGAGAACTTTTTGCTGGTCATGATGTGCACGGCCTGCTGTACCGGGGCATCGGGATGAATAGTGACCGGATCCTTAGTCATGGCCAGCGTGACCGAAGTTGACTCGAAGATCTTGTTGTAGTCCTCACTGCTGAGCGGGGACAGCACTGAGGGCGCTAGCCGCGAGACGTCCCGATCGCTGATGATCCCAAGGACTTTGCCGTCGGCCGAAACTACAGGCACGTGGCGCTTTCCGGTACGCCGAATCAGCAGAGCTGCATCCAGCAGGCGTGCGTCTACGGTGAGGCTGGTGACCGTGGCGGTCATGTAATCGCGAACCCGAAACGAGCTCTTCTTCCTGCCCTGCTGGCTCGTGGGTTCGGCCATAAGATGCGCATGATAGCAGAGGCTCTTCGCCACGAGCCATCTTTCCATTTTCCCTGCCATGGCAACCGGGTGGCGTTCTGGCCGTTCCTACCTAGCAGAGCCAAAGCCATGCCATCGATCTATTCCAAGTTGATGCGTCCCGTGAATTCCTCCATAGTCTTGTTGCTACTCATTGGCTACGTCCTGATGGGCTGGATGATGGCCGAGCAGAATCGCACGATCTCCGCCCAGAGAGAGCTGATCCGGAAGCTTTTTCAAGACTCAGTTCAGCTCTCAGGCGCGCAGCTAAGGGAGAATCGGCAGCACCAGGTGCACCGCAGGTAAGTGCCGGGTGAGAACCCACACGGAAGTAGGAGCAGCCGTGCGGGTACGAAAACAGAAAAGGCGGCCTGACGGCCGCCTTTGTACTGAGTGATTCAATGCTTAGTTATTGTCGCGACGATGCAGGGTCGGACGATCGTCATCCGTGGTCTTGCCCTTGTCTTCGCCGGTCTTGGTTGATGCGCGACGGAGTGAAGGCTTGCCGTCTTCCTTTTCGTCAGTCACCTTGCGGCGGTTCTCGATGGCTGCCAGACGCGCTTTTACCTGATCGAATTCCGACGTAGTGACCACGTATTCGTCTTTGGGAGGAAGGATCTTCGCGATCTCATCCTGGGTGTGTCCGACGCGATCCGGGGTTGCAGGGTGAGAAGCGAAGGCCTTTGCCAAAGCGCCGGGCTTCTTCTTCTCGGTGGCCTCGATTTTCTCGAAGAAGTCCACCATCGCCGTGGGATCGTAGCCGCTGGCGTAGAGATATTGAGTGCCGAGATAGTCGGCCTGCGCCTCAAAGCCGCGCGAGAACTTCATAAAGGTCAGCGGAATGCCAATGCCTGCCGCTTCATAAGCGGCATAACCGATGCCGCCGCCGATAAAGATCAGGGGAATCGTGGCAAAGTTCGCCCAATTCGCTCGGGTCATCTGCCGCATGGCGTGACGTGCGCAGACATGTGCGATCTCGTGCGCCATTACGCCGGCCAATTCGGATTCGTCATCTGCAGCCAGAATAGTGCCGGTATTCACATAGAAAAATCCACCGGGGAGTGCGAAGGCATTGATCTGGTCATCGTCAATCACCTTGATCGTGAACGGCACCTTTGAATCTGAGTGACGGACCAAGTTCTGTCCCACACGGTTCACGTACTCGTTGATGACCGGATCGGTAATCAGCTTTGCGCTCTGCTCCACCTGCTGCGCGTACTGCTTACCCATCGCAACTTCCTTCTCGATGGAGTACCAGTTGCCCAGACCCTTGTTTCCGATATCCCGATTGCCGATAGAACTTACGTCGTCAAGGCTGCCCTTCTTTACCTTGTCGTAGGTTGGGACAGGCTCAACTCTAGGGTCCTTGGAATCCTCTTTCGGATTGTCTTTCGGTTGGGCAATAGCGGGGAGAACTGCCACTGAACTGGCAAGAACTCCTGCCAGCATCCACTTCGGTAGGTATTTCATAAAGCTTGTACTCCGTTCGCGCAGCGCGGTCCGAGACACGGATGGCCTTACTGGTTTAGACGTGTTCCGCAGCAGCTAAGTTTCGGTGAAAAAGCAATTAATTCCACTTGACCGGTCCTGTCGCTGCTCCCAGTCTACGCCTGCTGGCAAGGGCAGCTGCAGGCGCGGCGCATTTTTCCAGGGCCGAAGAGTTCAAATCCTCAGCCGGACTTTATCGACTTTCGGCAGCTTCAGGATGACGATGTCGCTGGCGACCCATTCCCCATTTGCGCTCTGTTCGGCCGTAACCCGAACCTCAGCGCTGTCTCGCAGGGATTCTGCCGCGCTGCGCACCCGCCCAGAGGCCGCAACGCCGGCGGCGAACTGCACCCGGCAGCGCTCGATATTCACCCGGCGCATGTAGCCGCTTGGTCCCGCAACGTAGATGAACTTGCCTGCTTCGTGCTTGGTCCCCTCCACCACCCTGCCTTGAAAAACGCCTTTTGTGGCGAACACGGGAATGGCCGCTACCAGGCAAACGGCACACACACAAAGCCTGAAAAGGTGATGTGAGCGCCGAGTTCGACCGTCCGAGTGGCTGCGCATCTGGGGGTGAGATGCCGATGATACGGCGGAAGGATGACGAGAGTGGTTACGAAAAACAACACCCGCCATGGATGACACGGAGCTTGCACGGATCAAAGGGATTTAAATGCGGATTTGAATTGCGACAGCACTTGACACAACTGGTGATTTGAAACTCTCCCGTCCGTGCAAATCCGTGCCCGAAGGGTCCGTGTGATCCGTGTCGTGTTTTGATTTTGCGATTAATCGTAATACTCCAGCCCCAAGTGCGTAATCATCTCCTCACCTCGTAGGTGGCGAAGCGTGTTCTTGAGCTTCATCGACTGGATGAAGAGATCGTGCTCGGGATAGAGGCCCGGCGCTGTCATTGGAGACTTAAAGTAAAAGCTTAACCATTCCTGTATGCCGAGATCTTTCAGTTCTGGAGTTCGTTGAGCCAGATCGAGAAAAAGCACGAGGTCCAACACGATGGGCGCCGCGAGGATCGAGTCCCGACAGAGGAAATCGACCTTGATCTGCATCGGGTAGTTGAGCCAACCGAAGATGTCGATGTTGTCCCAACCTTCTTTGTTGTCACCACGCGGTGGATAATAGTTAATGCGAACCTTGTGAAAAATGTTGCCGTACAGTTCGGGGTAGAGATCGGGCTGCAGAATGTGTTCGAGAACCCCCAGTTTTGATTCTTCTTTCGTTTTGAACGACTCCGGATCGTCGAGCACCTCGCCGTCTCGATTGCCGAGGATATTGGTCGAATACCAACCGCTCACGCCCAGCATGCGCGCTTTGAATGTCGGAGCGAGGACCGTCTTGATCAGTGTCTGTCCCGTCTTAAAATCTTTGCCGCAAATCGGAGCCTTATTGCGCCGCGATAATTCATGCATTACCGGAAGATCGACCGTGAGATTGGGAGCGCCGTTGGCAAACGGTATCCCCTCCATCAGGGCCGCATAGGCATAGATCATCGAGGGAGCAACATCAGGACTGCTGTCGTTGAGCGCTTTTTCGAATGCCTTGATGGAGTTGTGCGCAGCGGTTTGTTGAAGAAATATTTCAGTTGACCCGCACCAGATCATCACCAGGCGGTCGGCACCGGAGGTTTTCTTAAAGTCGCGGATATCTGCGCGGACCTGCTCGGCCAGATCCATCTTCGACTTGCCTTTTTTCACGTGATGGCCGTCGAGCTTCTTGACGTAATGTCGGTCGAAGACTGCCTTGCGCGGCTTCACCGATTGCAGGAAGGGTTTGATTTTGTCGAGCAGAGCCTTCTCAAGGACGCCAGCCTTGCTGGCGGCGGTGTACATGTCGTCCTCGAAGATGTCCCATCCGGTGAACACCAGATCGCTGAGGTTTGAGAGGGGAACAAAGTCTTTCACTTTGGGAGTGCGGCAGTCAGTGCGCTTGCCCAGACGTACCGTACCCATCTGCGTCACCGAGCCGATTGGCTTTGCGTGGCCTTTACGGATTGCCTCCACTCCAGCAACAAATGTTGTTGCTACCGCTCCCATACCCGGGATCATGATGCCCAGCTTGCCCTTCGCCGGACTGATTTTGTCTCCTGCGCCCTTCGTCGCCTTCGCCATTCTTGGCTGATCACTCCTGATGATTTCTGGGTTGATTTGCAAAACGACTATGTTCGCGTATCGAGAGTTGAATTGCAAACGCCCGGGGTTAACACGAAGGGCGCGAAGGAAAAAGCGAAGGTCACGGAGAATTCCTGGAATGCGACAGCATCTCAATTAAGCCCAAACCAATTCATTGTTGTCTTTTTCTCCGTGACCTCATGTGTTGCCTTCGTGACCTTCGTGTTAACCCGCCGCTAAAGATACAATCCTGCGGATGAGCACGAAGAAGATTGCGGTTGTCACCGGCAGTTCCAGTGGATTCGGTCTGCTCACTGTCGTCGAACTGACGAAAGCCGGCTTTTTCGTGGTTGCCACCATGCGGAATCCGGAACGTCGTGACCGTCTCGACACTGCATTGAGTGCTGCCGGCGCAAATCTGATTTCGCAAGTGGAAGTTCGCCAGCTCGATGTAACTGACTTCGAGCGAATTCCTTCGGTCATCTCAGACATCGCTCGCGGGCATGGACGAATCGACGTTCTGGTGAACAACGCTGGATTCGCCGTTGGAGGCTTCGCCGAGGACGTCGCACTCGACGAACTTCGGCTGCAGCTTGAGACCAACTTCTTCGGTCAAGTGGCTGTTACCAAAGCTGTGCTGCCCACCATGCGCGCGCAGCGTTCCGGACACATCATCATGGTGTCGTCGATTGCTGGCCTGATCGGCCAACCCATGATCTCCAGCTACTGCGCGTCAAAGCACGCACTCGAAGGGTGGGCCGAAGCGCTAAGGATCGAAGTGCGTTCGCTTGGGGTCAAAGTCGTACTGGTTGAGCCGGGCGCCTTCAAAACCGACATCTGGACGCGCAATGTTCTGGTTAGTCGCGTTGCGACCGGAGGGACGTCACCGAACACCGAACGCAGCCGGAAGTACGCAGATGGCGTCAAGGAGTCGGTCGGAAACATGGCGGATCCTGTCGAGGTGGCTCGCCTGATTGCGCGGGTTTCGCAAGCTCCAAATCCGCGGCTCAGATTCATCGCTGGACGTGACGCCAAGATCGGCTATTTCCTGCGCGCGGTGATGCCTTGGAACATCTGGGAAGGTATGGTGGAGAAGCGGACGAAGATTGGGTAGAGCTTCTACTTCCACATGCCCGATGACGCAATGAACGTGCGAATTCTGCAGAAAGGACTCTAAGAATCTGTCATCAAAGATCTGTCATCCTGAGCCGCTTTTGGCGAAGGACCTCCCGAAAAATGCTCAGGTCCCCCATGCATTGACGTGGTTCTTCACCGGAATCTTCGCTGAAACGCCGCGTGAGTGCAATGAAGCCCGATACATTCCCGGCAGGTCCTTCGCAAAAGCGGCTCAGGATGACAGCTCGTAGAGAGTTATTGTTGCCCTAACGATTATCCAAACGCCGAGCAATGAGATTTTTGTAGCAAGCATCCCTGAGCACAATCTCGGGATGCGATTCGGAATTCAAAAGGAGAAGATCATGAGCGCTCCGCTGCAAGACAAACTGGCCATAGTTACCGGAGGAAGCCGCGGCATCGGTCTGGCGATTGCCACGAAACTCGCTGGACTCGGCGCGGAACTCGTGATCACCGCCCGCCGGCAGGGCGAATTAGATAAAGCAGCCGAGCAGATTCGGAAAGTCGGCGGCAAATGCGATGGAATCCGATGTGACGTGAGTTCCCTTTCCGAGGTCCAGCAATTCGCCGACAAACTCGGCGATAGACGAAAGCGGCTGAAGATCGTGGTGAACAATGCCGGAGTGGGCGGATTCTCTGCGCCGCTGCACGAAACCGACCCTGAAACCTGGGAGAAGATCATCAACACGAATCTGCGCGGCGTCTTCTACATGATTCGTGCTTTCGCTCCCCCGCTGATCGCGAATGGTGGTGGCGACATCATCAACATCTCCTCGCTGGCGGGCAAGAACGCGCTACCAAATGGCGCAGCATATTCAGCGTCAAAGTGGGGGCTGAACGGGCTGTCGTATTCGGCAGCGGAAGAATTGCGTGGCCACAACGTCCGCGTAACCGTCGTCTGCCCAGGATCGGTGAATACCGAACTGAGTCCGCATGAAGGGAAAAAGCTGAGTAAACTGCTGCAGCCCGACGACGTTGCCCATGTGGTCGCCATGGTAGTAACGCAAGCTCCGCAGTCGTTCGCGAGCGAGATACTGTTGCGTCCTGCGCAGAAGCCCTAAAGCCGAGAGCAAACACGGAGGTCACGAAGGTTGAAGTAAGGTCACGGAGAATTTGGCTTATGCTTTCTTTGTGACCTTACGTTTCTGACTTCGTGAGCTTCGTGTTAACCCCGGCCAGCAAAAACGGAATTCCCCAGACGTTGCTCATCGACGCCGATGACACGCTCTGGGAGAACAACGTCTACTTCGAGCGCTCCATCGCCGATTTCATCTCGTTCCTCAATCACCGTGAATTCACGCCTGAGCAGGTCCGCGAGCGTCTCAACGACGTTGAGCGCGAGTCGATTAAGACGCATGGCTACGGCCTGAGCAGCTTCGCGAATGCGCTTTGCAAAACATTTGAGTGTCTGAGTGTCGAACAACTGACGGAGGAGTTGCGCGAGGACATTCACCAATTTGCGTTTCGCATCGCGGAGCATCCGGTGGAGATTATCCCCGGCGTCCCGGACACGCTGCGGCATCTCGCTGCGCGCAAGCATCACCTGATCCTGATGACCAAGGGGGCTCCCGCCGAGCAGGTGTCGAAGGTGGAACGGTCAGGACTTAAGGACTATTTCGCTGCCGTCGAAGTGGTCGCCGAGAAGAACGCTCCCGCCTATCACGCGGTAGCCGACAAGTACGGACTGGACGTTGAGGTCACCTGGATGGTCGGCAATAGCCCCCGATCGGACGTGAATCCGGCACTCGAAGCCGGACTCCATGCCATCTTCGTGCCCCACGACATGACTTGGGTGCTTGAGCACGAAGAGGTTGGGTCACCGCTCAGGGCAGGGCAGAAGCTGCTTAAGCTGGAGCGCTTCGTCGACCTGCAAGAGCACTTCTGAGCATTGGCACTTACAAAGCTTCTACGAACGGGCACCGAAGAGTTCCCTCCCCGGACTGACATACCGGGCTCACTCCAAATTCCCTGCTAAATTCCCTGTTCTCCCGTCATCTGAAGCCGACTGCTCCGTAAGTCCTTCTGCCTGGAGGACTTGTGGTCTAAACCAGAAATTCCCTGTTATTCCCTGTTCCAAAAGCAAGATTTGCGAATTTTGGGCATAATTTGAAGATCTGAGCCGCTTTTGCGCGAAGTCCCTGTTATTTTCCCTGTTCCTTGGGAATTTCCCGGCAGAGACAGAGCGAAACCATGTGCCGACCCGGACAGAGTATTGTGAAACTTTCCTTGCCTTAGGGGTTTAACCAAGGGGACGAACTGCGGTACTTTGCACCTGGAGAGACGTTTATGTGCTGGAATCGGAAGCTCCTGGCTTCACTCCTTCTGCTCTTGATGCTGATTTCGGCCCTCGCCGTCGTCGCTTCGGACAAAAAGAAAAAGGCCAAAAAATCCAAAGATCAGACCAGCGCCGCCATGCAGATCGACGAGCAGAAGCGCGCGATCCATGTGCTGAACCGCTTCACCTTTGGGCCGCGTCCGGGCGACGTGCAGCGAGTGCAGGCCATAGGCATTGACGAGTGGTTCGAGCAACAACTTCGTCCGGAAAAGATCGACGATTCTGCACTCGAAGTCCGGCTGGCCCCATTCCGCACTCTCAAAATGAGCACCAACGAATTGGTAAGGGACTTTCCTCCTCCGCAAGTGATCAAAATGGTGGAGAACGGACGTGCTTCCATACCTCGCGATCCGCAGGAGAAGGCGATCTATCAGGCAGCCATGGATCGTCAGGAACAAAAGCAGGCCGCAAAGCAGGAGGCCGCCGATAATCAGAATAACGCTGAGAACGATGCCAACAGTCAGGGTAAACGCCGCGGTGGTCGGGGTCTCGAAGATCAGATGTATGCCTCGCTCAGCGCCGATTCGCTGATCAGCGAACCTCCCGATCAGAGATTCAAGGACCTGATGAAGATGGGTCCCGATGACATGCGCGCTGTTACCAAGTCTCTGAATCAGCAGGAACGCGCAGAGATGGTGGATGGACTCACTCCGCAGCAGAAAGAAACGCTGCTGGCGATGGTGAGTCCGCAGCTTGTGGTTCAGGGAGAGCTCACGCAGGCCAAGCTACTGCGCGCAATTTATAGCGAACGCCAACTCGACGAAGTGATGACAGATTTCTGGATGAATCACTTCAACGTCTTCATCAACAAGGGCGCCGATCGTTACATGCTCACTTCTTATGAGCGCGATGTGATTCGTCCGCATGCTCTCGGCAAATTCAAAGACCTGCTGATCGCAACCGCCAAAAGCCCCGCGATGCTCTTCTATCTGGACAACTGGCAGAGCATCGGACCGGACTCAGATCAAGCACAATACGGGGGACGACTTCCCGGACGTGGACGGTTGCGCCGAGGTCCTTTTGGAGTGATTGTTTACGATCCCCCGCGGCCCCGACCCCAACAAACAGCACAGCAGAAGGCAAAGCGTCCCAGCGGACTGAATGAAAACTACGCACGCGAGATTATGGAACTCCATACGCTGGGCGTTGACGGCGGCTACACGCAGAAGGACGTAACCGAACTGGCGAAGGTGCTTACCGGATGGACCATCGAGAAGCCGCAGCAAGGTGGAGAATTCAAATTCGATGAGCGCAGGCATGAGCCGGGCAAGAAGGTCGTGCTCGGGAAGCAATTCAAAGAAGGCGGCGAGGGCGAAGGCATGAAAGCGCTGGAGATGCTCGCCCATCATCCCGCAACGGCGCATTTCATCTCGAAGAAGCTGGCGATGCGGTTCGTTTCTGACGATCCGCCGGAGTCGCTGGTGCAGCGCATGGCTCAGACCTTCATGAAAAGTGAGGGCGATATCCGCGAAGTTCTGCGCACGATGTATCGCTCACCCGAATTCTGGACGCCAGAGACTTATCGGGCCAAGGTGAAGACGCCACTTGAATTCGTTGTCTCCGCCGTACGGGCATCAGGAGCGGACGTACAGACTCCGCAGGCACTAAGCCAGCAGTTGCAAAAATTGGGAATGCCGCTTTATGGGATGCAGCCACCAACCGGCTACTCGATGAAGGCTGAAGCCTGGGTGAACTCTGCGGCACTGCTGAACCGGATGAACTTTGGTCTGGCGCTCGCAGCAGGCAAACTTCCTGGAGTGCAGTGGAATCCCTCGGCAACAGTGAGCGACAATCAACTTCCGAGCGATCCCGGCGGAGCGCTGGCGAATTTCGAGACTGCGTTGCTCGATGGCGACGTTTCCAAGCAGACGCACAACACCATCCTGAATCAGTTAAACGATCCGCAGGCTGCGGCACGGAATAATGTTCCGTCAATGCAAGGAGCAAACCTCCGCCTGATCGCAGGGCTGCTTCTAGGATCTCCGGAGTTTCAGCGCAGATAACACCAGCAACTTCGCTCGCTGCGAGTGGGTTTGACCCGAGTAGGAGTCAGTAATGGCAATCACGCGAAGAGCATTTCTCAAGGGCGGCGCGATGGCGTTGGTAGGCACCGCCGCCGTGCCCAGCTTTCTCACCCGCGCGGTGTATGGATCTACTTCCGCAGTGACGGGCAAGAAACGCTTGGTCGTGTTGTTCCAACGCGGCGCTGCCGATGGTCTGAACATCGTGGTACCTCACGGTGAGCAGGCGTACTACGGAATGCGTCCGACGATTGCCATTCCTCGTCCCTCGAGCGCGCAGCTTTCGGCCATTGATCTTGACGGGTTCTTCGGACTGCATCCCTCGATGGACGCGTTCAAGCCATTGTGGGACAAGGGCCACCTGGCAATTATCCACGCTGCAGGTTCGCCTGATGAAACGCGTTCGCATTTTGATGCTCAAGACTTCATGGAGTCGGGCACTCCTGGTATGAAGTCTACCGAAGATGGGTGGCTTAATCGCGCGATGCAGACGCTCGACGCGAAGCAGCAGTCACCGTTTGAAGCAATTGCATTGAGTACGGCGATGCCGCGGACTCTGGTGGGCAAGTTCCCTGCTGTAGCTATCAGCAACATCAACGACTTCGGCGTCGGCGGACGCAATCCGAATGCGGCGCCAATCAGCAACACCTTCGAGGCCATGTACGCGCAATCGGTGGACAGCGTCCTTCATGGCACCGGACAAGAAACCTTCGAAGCCGTAAAGATGTTGAAGGCCGCGGACCCGGCACGCTACACGCCGGCTCCAGGTGCGAACTATCCACGCGGAAGATTTGGGGACAGCTTGCGTCAGGTTGCGCAGCTGCTTAAAGCCGATCTCGGTGTCGAAGTCGCCTTCGCCGACATCGGCGGGTGGGATCACCATGTAAATGAAGGCAATACCCAAGGGCAGCTCGCGAATTTGTTGCGCGAGTTCTCGCAATCGATTGCCGCCTTCTGGACTGATCTCGGCGATCTTGGCGAAGACACCGTATTGGTTTCGATGTCAGAGTTCGGACGCACCGCCCGGCAGAACGGCACTGGCGGCACCGATCATGGACATGCCAACGTGATGTTTGTCGTGGGAGGCCCAGTGCGCGGCGGCAAAGTGTACGGGCGCTGGCCGGGGCTCGAGCAATCGCAATTGTGGGAAGGACGCGATCTGGCTCTCACCACAGACTTCCGGCAGGTTCTTGGCGAGATGGTGTACCGGCACCTCGGCAATCACGATCTGGCTCAAGTGTTTCCTGGCTTTCAGAACAGCCCGAACAGATTCTTAAGAATTCTCGGCTAAGTCGCAAGACATTTCTGAACAGCAAAGGCGCGGCTCTGGTCGCGCCTTTGATCTGTGCAATGGCTCCAAGCCAAGGGAACTCGAGGCGAGCACAGCCGACGGTAGTTGTGCCACTGTTCGAACAAGCAAGTAATTTAAGAAATGTCACCGTCCAATCTGCGACGGGTTGTCTAACCATGTATAAAAGCCTTCTTCATAGTTGCATACTCCAGTCTGTGCATCTGTGGAACGCTGACTCGCAGCTCTCGCTAAGGACACACTGAGGTGACCCGCCTTTCTTCAAGGGAAACTCCAACATCTCACTGCAGATACTGTGAAAGAAAGTGCTCTCGAAAAGACATTTCTTGCTCCACCACATTTTTTTTATTTGCGCAAGTGATACAAACTTTATTGCTCGTAAAGTCATCTCCGAATGCGTTGACAAAAATTATGTGAGGGTTAGAATACGAATGCTTCCAGTCACTCCTTGAGCAGAAATCATCCGACCTTGAATTCATTGCTGAGCCAACCCGAACTAGCTGCGTTAACGCTGCATGCCAGGGGTAAGGTGCGCGATATCTACGAGGCTGGCGACGATCTGCTCTTCATTGCCTCGGACCGCATCTCGGCTTTCGATCATATTTTGCCGACTCTAATTCCCGATAAGGGAAAAGTGCTCACGCAGCTCTCGCTTTTCTGGTTCGATTTTCTACGCGACGTAGTTCCGAACCATTTGATAGCGAAGCGCCTGACTCAGTATCCAGAACCTCTGCGGGATTTTGTTGACCAGCTTCGCGGACGCTCCATGCTCGTGCGACGCGCGAAGATGTTTCCGGTGGAATGCGTTGCGCGAGGTTATCTTTCCGGTTCGGGTTGGAAGGAATATCAGCAAACCCAGGCAGTATGCGGCATCCAGCTGCCCGCCGGGCTGCGCGAATCCGACCGGCTGCCGGAACCAATATTCACTCCGGCGACAAAGTCCAGCAGCGGGCATGACGCAAACATTCCCTTCACGGAGATGGTGAGTATTGTTGGCCGCGACTCGGCAGAAAAGCTGCGCGACCTGACGCTTCGCATCTATTTGCTCGCAAGCGAACATGCTAAGAACCGCGGCATCATCATCGCGGACACCAAGTTTGAGTTCGGCGTGATCGATGGCAGCATCGCGCTTGCCGATGAAGTACTTACTCCCGATTCCTCGCGCTTCTGGCCGGCCGAGAGCTATCGTCCGGGCGGACCTCAGCTCTCCTACGATAAGCAATTTGTGCGCGATTACCTCGAATCCATTCGGTGGGACAAGAACCCGCCGGCTCCCGCTCTGCCGGACCATGTGGTTCAGAAGACGCGAGAGAAATACATACAGGCCTTTCGCCAACTCTCAGGCAAGGAGCTCGAACTGTGACGCTCCTCGACTGGGTTATTTTTGGTGTAATCCTGTTGTCGATTTTTTTGTCCGCAGCTCAAGGTTTTTTCTACGAGATTTTCTCTCTGGCCGGAGTGGTTCTCGGTTTTTTGAGTGCGGTCTGGGGGTATCACCAGCTCTCAAGCCTCTATCGCCCGTATGTCAATGCAACTCAGTACGCAGATATCGCTGCGTTTCTGACAATTTTCTTCGCTGTCCTCATCTTCGCCGGCATGGTCGCTCGTTTGGCGCGATGGGCGGTAAAGGAAGTTGGCCTGAGTTGGATTGATCGCCTTCTCGGGGGAGCCTTCGGGCTCGTCCGTGGCGTCGCTATCGTCACAGTCGGCGTGCTCGCGATTGCAGCATTTGCTCCTGACAATCAGGCGTTAGCCCGATCCAGTATGGGCGGATACTTTCTGGTAGCCGCTCGCACTGCGACCTGGGTTGCGCCGTACGAGTTGCGAGCCCGCGTGCGCTCCGGAGCGCAGGCGATCGGCAACTGGCAGGAGAATGCAGAATTGCGCGCCGAGTCTGCAAGAAAGGCCATCCCGGCGGGGACAGCCAAATAGTTTCATTCGCTCATACTTGCGGCCATTGTGGCTGCCTGCAGTTGACCGATTACTGGCGTGCTTTGGAGGCTCTGTGAAGAACCAGCTTGAGGCACTCGTTGCGCAAATGCACGAGTCCGGCATTCTCTATTCGGAAGCAGTGCGCGAATTCAAGAAACGTTTCATCATGAATGTGCTCGACCGCAATCATGGAAATCAGAGTAAGGCCGCACGCGAACTTGGAATGCATCGCAACACTTTGAGCCGAACCATCTCTGAGCTAGATCTCGATCTAGGCGAGCTGCGCAACGCCGCGCGTCGGCCTCCCCGCAGCGTTCCCGCTGAACTGGAGCCTCTGGAGAAGAAAGCTGTACGATGAAGGGATGAGGCTTCGCCGAAGCGAAGTTGTGGCCACCGGTGAACAGCAAGGAAGAGATACTTCGACTGGGCATCCATCGCCTGAATTGAAGACTGGCTGGGCGGGAGCGGAAAACATTCCCGCGGTTTCCCGATGCTCAGTACACATTCAGCCACGCTTTGACTGGACGGCAGCGGATGCGTACCTGTTCGACATCGACGGAACGCTGCTGAACAGTCGAGATGCGGTTCATTATCACGCATTCCATCGGGCAGTCGCGGAAGTCTTCGGCTTAGATTTTCGGATAGACGGTGTACCGGTCCACGGCAATACCGACGTCGGTATTCTCCGCGCGTATCTTGAAGTCGCCAAAGTTCCAGAGAGTAAATGGAGCCCTCGCATTCCTGAAGTGCTCGAGCTCATGAGCGTCGACGTGGAACGCAATTCCGCGGATTTGCGTCCTGAATTGTGCCCGGCGGTTCTTGAGGTCATTCAGGAACTGACTAATCGCGACAAGCTGTTGGGAATCGCCTCAGGCAATCTCGAGCGCGTGGGATGGGCAAAACTGCAGGCCTGCGGCATCCGTGATTATTTTTCGTTCGGGGCTTTCTCCGGCACTCTTGAGAAGCGCGATCACGTAATCGCCCACGGAATCCAGCAAGCGCGCGAGATCCGCGGCTCGACGTCCAAGGTTTGCGTGGTGGGGGATACCCCGGCCGACATTCGGTCAGCCCACGCCAACGGCATTCCCGCAATCGCAGTAGCCACCGGGATTTACAGCTTCGACGAACTCCTCTCACATGCGCCTGAAATGTGTGTCTCCTGCTGCGAGGACCTGCTGCGAAGCTAAGGCAATAAGAGATCATCCTGGCATTTCACCAGCAGACGCAACATGCTGCCTCTCCAAAAAGGCAGCTAACTGCAAGATTACTGGTTGATGCCGTTCCTATCCTGAGTCGAATAGAATCTCACTCATGCGCCGGCTACTCAGCTTCGTCATTTGTTTCGGTCTGCTCGCTGCGGCACTTGCCGACGCACAGACTCATACGACCAGCAAGCGCAACCGAAAAAAAGCGCAAAAGAGATATGTGGCGGCAATCAACTCACTCCGAGCCGGCGATATTGCCAAGGCCAAAGAATTGCTCGAAGAGTCGCTGACGCTTGATCCCGCGAACCTCTCTGCCATGACCGCGCGAGAATTGGTGAAGCAGAATGATATTCAGGGAAAGATCTCGGAGGCCACCCGAAATCTGCACTCGAAGCAACAAGACAAAGCAATCGCTAGCTTCCGCAACGCGCTTGCGCTAGATCCGAGCAATGCTATGGCCCAGAGCGGATTGAGTTCTGCCCTCTCCCAGAGCGTCAGAGAGCAAACCAATGGCCCTGAGATCCGTTACCGTGACGCGGAGGATGTCCACATTGAGCCTAAAGACGCGCCGCGCGACTTCCACTTTAAAGGTGACACCCGTGGGCTGCTCGAGCAGGTATGGAACGCATACGGCGTCCGTCCGCTAATAGACAGTTCTGTTACGAGCAAACAGCTGCGCTTCGATGTCGATGGTGCAGACTTCGCGACGGCGATAACGATCGTCGGACAAATGACGAAGACTTTTTACGTGCCTCTCTCCGTCAATCAGGCTTTGATCTTTGCTGACAGCCCTGAAAATCGCCGAAATTTTGAACGCATGGCCTTGCGCACGTTTTACATCGGAGAGGCTTCTTCCGCCCAAGACATCAATGAGGCAGTCGCGATGCTCCGGACAGTCTTTGAGTTCCGCTTCATTACGCCCGCTCCGGCTTCCAGCCAGATCACGATTCGCGCCCCGCTCGAAACACTCAAGGCCGCAACTCGCATCCTGGAAGATCTGTATTCCGGAAAACCTCAAATAATGCTTGAATTTAATGTTTATCAAGTCGAGCAGACGCTGGCCCGAGATCTCGGGCTCGGAATCCCGACACAGTTCACGCTTTTCAACGTGAACACCGAAGCTCAGAAGTTGTTGGGTTCGGGTAATCAAGATTTGATTAATCAGCTAATTTCTTCCGGTGCAATCAACCAGGCGAACAGTTCATCGATTGCCGCGCTACTGGCAGGATTGGCTGCGGGCGGCTCGAATTCTATCCTGAGTCAACCCATCGCGACATTCGGTGGGGGGGTAACGCGAAGCGGAGTCATCGTGCCAGGCACCTCCCTTCATGCGTCCTTGAACACATCATCTTTCCAGGCGCTGGATCATGTAATGCTGCGCGCCGCACAGAGTGATCCCGCAACCTACCGCGACGGCACCCGCTACCCCATCCTAAACGCCAGTTTTGCTCCCATCTTCAACACTTCCGCGATTTCGTCGGTTTTGGCGAATCAGACTTTCACCGCCCCATTTCCCTCTTTCTCCTATGAAGACTTGGGGCTGACGCTAAAGGCAACGCCTACGATCCACGGATCCCGCGATGTTTCGCTGAAACTGGAATTTCAGTTGCGCGGATTGGGAGCCACACAGCTGAACGGCGTACCCGTGATTACGAACCGCGAGTACAACGGAACCATTAGCGTTCCTCTTGGGGAAACTGCCGTACTGGCGGGAATGGTGAGCAAACAGGAGCAACTGAGCTTGCAAGGGCTCCCGGGAATTGCGCGTCTGCCGATACTCGGAGCTGCAACGTCGGTTCGGAACAGGCAGACCGATGATGCTGAGTTGCTGATCACTATTCGACCTCACCTGGTGCGTGACTCGATCCACGATGCCGACGCCGGTACCGCGTTTGTGCCGCCTCAAACGACGCAGTAACCTCACTTGTTCGCCGCTTCGAACTCCACCATTTGCTTGAGAATTTCGATCGGAGTGTCATTTACGTTCTCGATTTTTCTGCCATTCAGAAACAGTGTTGGGGTGGCGTTCACACCCACAGACACGCCTAATTCGTACTGCTGATTGACGCGAGCTTTGGTTTCTGGGGAATCAGCGCAAGTTGCGGTTGCGGATGCATTGGCGCCCGCCTCAGTGGCGATCGCGCCTAGCTTCTCGGCGGCGTTGCTGTCATTGATCTGCTCCTGCTGATCGAAGACCGCTCGGGAAAATTTCCAGAATTGCTCTGGACTCTGGCGCGCGATGCACTCGGCGTAACCGGCCGCGCGATCTGCCCATTTGTGAATTTGAGACAACGGGAAGTTCTCAAATACGAGTCGGGCATTCGGAGACTCACTCATCAACTGCTCTAGTTTGGGTTGCGCCTTTTTGCAGTGCGGGCACTCGAAGTCGCTGAACTCAACGATTTGGACGGGAGCATTCGCGTTCCCCTGCACAGGGCCCTTTGCTTGCTCGGCCAGTTTGTGTCTCACAGGTGCAAAGGGGTCGGCGCCGAAGGGAATGATTTGCCCGATAAACGCGTGCTGGAGATCGCTGGTTACATAAAATGGCGTTCTCTGTTGCACCGGGTCTCCGAACGCGATCACCACCTCCGTGACGCCGGGGACCTCAGAGGGCTTTACACTCTCGATCTTCCACTTCACCATCGGGTCATAACCGAACATATGTCGCATGAAGCCGTTCAACTCTTCGGTGGTCGGCGGCCTCGCGACCGCGGTACCGGAGTGGCTCTTGGTGGGGGCAGATGCGGGTTTCTGACCGGACGAGGGCTGGTTGCCCTGCGAAAGAGCGGCAAGTGCCCATAGAAGTGGGACGATGACAAAAGCGTTGGTCTTCCTCAAAAGTATTCCTCGCTGAAAGATGTGCCGCGGAGCGCGTCAGCACTCGGCGTCGTATTTGGCTGCAATGGGAAAACGGCGGCCGCTTCCGAAGGCTTTCTTACTGATCTTCAGTACTGGAGCGGCCTGTTGGCGCTTGTACTCGCTGCGCTCGATCATACGGATTACCGAGCTAACGAGTTTGTAATCGTAACCGTGTTCGTTGGCAATTTGTTCCGCCGTCTTATAGTTCTCAACGTAATCCTCGAGAATGCAATCCAGCACTTCGTAAGCAGGAAGCGTGTCCTGATCGGTTTGATTCGGACGCAATTCGGCGGAGGGAACTTTCTCGATGGTTGCACGCGGGATCACCGGCGCGATCTTGTTCCGGTACTCGCTCAAGCGATAGACCATCGTCTTGGGGACGTCGGCGATTACCGCGACGGCCCCACACATGTCCCCATACAGCGTGCAATATCCGACCGCCATTTCAGACTTGTTGCCAGTTGTGAGCACGAGTGCTCCGAACTTGTTGGCAAGCGCCATGAGAGTAGAACCGCGCAAGCGCGACTGCATGTTCTCTTCGGTAAAGTCTTCGCGCAAATTGCCGAACACTGGAGACAGTGCGCTGCGAAATTCTTGGAACACGGGTGTTATCGAAATAACTTCGTACCTGATACCGAGATTAGCCGCAAGGGTAAGCGCATCATCTTTGCTACCTTGGGAAGAATAGGGCCCGGGCATTCCAACACCGATCACATTGTCTTTCCCGATTGCGTCCACTGCGATTGCTGCGGTAAGCGCGCTGTCGATGCCCCCGCTCAATCCAATTACAACCTTCTCAAAGCCGCACTTGCGTACGTAGTCGTGTGTGCCCAGCACCAGCGCGGCGTAAGCGCCCGCTTCTACACCCTCTACTTGCTCATGCACGTCGCCCTGAAGGGTGATCGTGTCAAAAAGCACCAGATCCTCTTCGAACGACTTTGCCTGAGCCAGTACGCAGCCATCCGGACCTATGACCAGACTGGAGCCGTCAAAGATTAAGCTGTCATTTCCTCCCACCTGATTGCACATGACAATCGGGACCCGGAACTCTGCAGCGATCGCCTGCAGCATTTTCTTGCGGACATCGCGCTTGTGGATGGTGAAAGGCGAGGCGGAGATATTGAGAACCAGATTGCCTCCGGCTCTCATCAGCTCCTCCACAGGATCGGTGTTGTAGAGGCGCTTCTGCCAAAAGTGTTTATCATTCCAAGCATCTTCGCAAATTGTCAGTGCCAGCTTTGATCCGTTGTAGCCGAATATCTCCTGCTTGCGCGCGGGAGCGAAATAGCGATGTTCGTCGAAAACGTCATAGGTGGGCAACAGCATCTTGGATTGCATGAACTCAACCTTGCCGTTGCGCAGCAGAGCAGCCGAATTCATCACAGATTTGCCCGTGTCGCTCCGTGCCGGCGTAACCAGACCGCAAATCACTGAAATTCCGGTGGTCTGTTTTGCGATTTTGTCCAGTGTCTCAGAGTTCTCGGTCACAAATGCAGGCTTCTCAACAAGGTCCCGTGGGGGATAACCACAGATGGCCAATTCGGGAAATAAGATTAGATCGGCGCCGCGCTGCCTGGCTGTGTGGGTGTACTCGACAATCTTGGCGGCATTCCCGCAAAAATCTCCAACCGTGGGATTGATTTGGCCGAGCGCGATCTTCATTACTCTAAGTGTAAAGCTCGCCGGAAGACGATGTCATCCGCTGCAGAGCTAGGACAGGCATACCCGTTCACAACAGTCACGATGGCGAAAGCGTCTACATCTGTTTTCTCCGTTGCACATGCCCGGGTTACCTTGACACAATCAGATCGGTCCGCCTCAGCGTCTCTGTTTATGTCGAATCCCACGCCGCTCTTGCCACTGCGTCTCCACCCACAACTTTACGAGATCAGCGCGCTGCCCTGGCTTGTGCGGCTGAGTAAGCAATTGGGACGAAGTATTCGGATTTCGGATGTGCCCCGCGCAGAATGGGACCGGTTCCATGGTCTCGGTCTGGATCTGATCTATCTCATGGGAGTGTGGAAGCGAAGCCCGGTGGGCCACACTCTTTCCCGCAGTCAAACTTCCCTCTTTAGCCGGTATGACGAATGTCTGCCGGGTTGGACGCTCGACGATGTTTCCGGCTCACCATTTTCTATTCAAGCCTACGAACCTGATCCTTCGATTGGCAGCTGGGAAGATCTTGGAGGATTGCAGGAGCAATTACACGAGCTGGGGATGCGCTTGATCCTCGATGTGATTCCCAACCACACCGGACCTGATCACCCTTGGGTAAGGGAGCATCCTGAGTATTACATTCGCGGCACTCTGGCCGGCTATCGCTCGGCGCCCGGCAACTACTTCATCGCCGAGAATGCGGTCGGAGGAGCCGAGGTGATCGCCTACGGCAGGGACCCATCCTTTGCGCCCTGGACCGACACAGCTCAGCTCAATTACTTCAACTCGGGGTTGCGAAGCGCGATGATCGAGCAAATCCGCCGCATCTCTGGAATATGCGATGGCGCTCGCTGCGATATGGCGATGCTCATGTTGAACGACAACTTTCATCAGACATGGGAGCCGCTGCTGGGCTCGACGCCTGCCCCGCGCGAGGAATTCTGGCACGAAGCCACACGTGCTTTGCCCCACTTCATCTGGATAGCAGAGGCGTACAGCGATTCTGAATGGGCCCTTCAGCAACTCGGATTCAACTTTACTTATGACAAGCGACTCTACGATCGTTTACGAGACGGCTTTGTACGAGATGTATATCTTCATTTGAAAGCGGATTGGGACTTCCAGACACATTCCGTTCGCTTCCTTGAGAATCACGATGAAGCGCGTGCGATGTCCGTGTTCGGTTCGCGAATGCCCGCCGTAGCGGTGCTCGCCGCGACCGTTCCCGGCTTGCACTTCTTCAACGATGGCCAGTTCCAGGGTTTCCGCACCCAGATGGTGGTGCAACTCGCACGGGCCCGAGAGGAGAGTGTAGATCCTGAGGTCTATCGGATGTACAAGCGTCTTCTACAGATCATCGATGCCCCGGAATTTCACGACAAAGACTGGAGATTGCTCGAACCGCGCGACACAGGTGACGGCACCAGCTCGGACATAATCGCATACGTCTGGAAGGGAGATATTTACACGAAGTTCGTTATAGTCAACTTGGGAGCTGGAACTTCAACCGCGCGTCTTGATTTTCCCGATGACCTATTTTCGGCCCGAGTTCTCGCTTTTCGGGATCTGCTTGGCGATCTGAGTTATCAAAGAGAGCTAACGGACCTGAAGGATGCGGGATTCCTAGTAAAAGAAGAGGGGTTTGGTGCGCGCATTTTTGAAGTGAAGCAGGTATGAACCTTCTTACCGACGAGGACGTAAGGTCATTTAGGCAGCTTCGTTTTCCAGCAGTTTAATGAACTTGCCGTGTTCGCGGATTTCGCCCGCAGCTCTGCGCTCCTTATATCGCATAAGGCAGCGCACCTTGGGTGGACCCAAACATACTGGTCCAATTCGGATGTCGTCCACGGCTCCACGGCGGTTCTTCTGCGGCAAGTTATGGAATGGACATTCGGGAACCTCTTCGTCCCGAATACTCGCGAGGATTGACTGCTTGTCAGCGAGGGTGAAGCCATGTCGTATCTGTTCCCGATACGTTAGCTTGCCGTCGATGTACTCTCCTACTGCAAGGGCCTCCAAATAGCGGTCCTTGCCGGGCATGTATCCGCCAATCACAAACTCACCAAGTTCACCGATCCAATACTTCACCCATGCGTGAGAGGTCATACCTGGGCGATAGTACCCGTCTCGTCTTTTGGCAACTACGCCTTCAATCTTCCGTTGCTCAAATGTCTTCAGCAGTTCAAATACGTCGGCATCGATTGATTCCTAAATCGGGAATAGGGACGGAAGAAGGGGCTGATTTTTCCTCGTTCATTGGTCGCAGCCCCGTCCAATCACTACAGCAATTTCAACGCACACCCAGCAAGAGATCTATGGTTAATTGGTCTAGCCGCTCGTATCTGAGACCTTTGCGGGAGAGGGCCGCGCGATCAAAGGATTTTTCCAGGAGACGTTGGGCACCTTGGCTCGAATGCTTGCCCACGTGACCCGTCGCATGGCTTCCAACTTCCGACACGAGGGCTTGTATCTCAGTGTCGGCATTCCAGCGCTGAGCTTTTTCTTTGAGAATCAGGTAAGTACGCATGCATCCCCGAGCAAAGTCTTTAACTCCGTTCACGTCCTCAGTGCGATATGCGTGGGCATCAAAATGACGCGGTCCGTCGTAACCCACTTCCTCCAGAAATTTGACCAGCCAGAACATTGCTTTAGGAGTTGCCGAACCAAATCGCAAATCCTGATCGTAGCGTCCGGGATACTGATCGTTCAGATCGATATGGAACAACTTTCCTGATTCCCACGCCTGAGCCACCGCATGCAGAAAGTTAAGACCAGCC
>JBJMGD010000012.1:0-354897 GCA_045808065.1 Terriglobales bacterium
AAAGGGTTGGCCCTCTATGGTGCTTAACTGCTCGAGCAGAACGTCATTGGAAAAATGCACGTTCCCGGCCATCTGTACCGAGCGGACCAGGGTCTGCGGGCCTTCGTCGACATCGATGTCCACTCTTAGCCGGCCGGATTTGCCTTGGTAATTGTCTGTGGTTCGCGACGTGACCTTCACCTGCGGGAACCCGTTGACCTGATACAACCCGTTGATGACGGCGAGGTCGCGCGCGAGCAGGGCCGAACTGAAGATGCCATGGCGCTGCAACAGGTCCGCGGGCTGCAGCGCCATACGCTCGCGAATGCTCTCGACGGGAAAATACTTGTTGCCGGTAATTACCAGATCGCTGAAGGTGTGCACGTTGCCGCGATCGACGTCGAAAATCACCAGCTGCCGTCCATCTTGTTGGGTAAGCTTCGACGTGATCTTCGCGTCGAAGTAGCCTTTCGTCTGAAAGTAATCGCGGAAATTGCGCCGGGCCTCGGCTAATAGATCCTCATCCACGGCCCCTTCTTCATAAATGGGGACGTATTTCTTGATCAGCCCTCGCCGGAGACGGGCGCCTTCCATGCGCACTTCCACCAGCGGCCCGCGATTGATGTTGAACACATAATCGAGCCGATCGGTGTCGGTGTGATAGTTACGATCGACCACCGACACCTGCGCTTCCAGACGATTCGATTTTTGATATTTCTTCCGCAACCTGGTGAATGCCCTGCTCAAATGACCGGCAGTGACTGGCTGGCCTGGGTGAAGCTTCGTGATGCTGCGAATTTTGCCAGGCGGATAGCCGGGATCGCCTTCGAGGATCACTTGCCCGATCCTGGCATGACTTCCTCTTTCAACGATGAAGTTGAGTTTAATGCGCTGCTGTTGTGGGTCGAGTTCGGAATCCATGCGGATGGTGGGAGCAAAATATCCAGCTTCGGCAAGGAGGCGCTTAATGCGTTCTATGCCTGCCGCAACGGCGTCTTCATCGAACTCTTGCCCGAGCTGCAGCTTGCTCGCGTTTACCAGCTGGCTCGCAGTGGGAGGACGGGGAGCTCCATACACTACGATACTGCCGAGGAAGAGCTTCTCATCCACAACATAGATGAGGTCGAGCGAACGGTCGCCATAGGGGTTAACTTCAGCAGCAATTGTGCGAAACCGTCCCGTGGCATATAGCTGTTGAATGCTGGAGCGCACTACATTGCGGTCAAGTTGAGTTCCGGCTTGGGTCGGCAAGAGCTCCAGAAGTTCATCTTGATTCGTCCGCTGCCCATTCTTGAAGCTGACACTGCGAATGCGATACCCGGAATAGCGGGCGAATGCATCACTGGATTGATTGATTCTTTCTGGCTGTTCCGATGAACTGCCGGGTCCAGGAACGGTAGGCGCGGCGCCGGCACTGCTTTGTGTCCGGTTAAAGTGTTCACTGCGATGACTGAGGGGAATCTGTGCCCAAGTGCAAGGGTCGACGAAGAGAAGCAAGAATGCCGCCAGGAATGCAAAGCCAAGTATGGGTGAATGTGGGCAGCGATGCGATCGGAAGAGAGAATGAAACCAGGATCCAATCTCCCACCCGCGGAGTTGCACACGTATTCTGTGGGATGCGAGCGGCAAACGGGTTAGACCTTTTCCCCGACGGGCAGCTCTCGCCTTCCGCCATCAAGCGCGGGACCACAGATTTCGGGGTACATACGCCTATAATAACGGCGATTTCCTCTAGTTCAGCCGTTGCAGGCTGCAAAGCAGCGAAATGAGCCAAGAAGCTAAGTCCCTCTCAGAGAACCAGGAGCGCTATTCCCGCCAGACGCTATTTGCGCCCATAGGACCCGAGGGACAGGCGCGAATCCAGCGGGCGAAGGTCGCCACAGTCGGGTGTGGAGCAATCGGGGCGTCGGTTTGTACTCTGCTGGCGCGCGCCGGAGTCGGCACGCTCCGCATTATCGATCGAGATTACGTTGAGACCAGCAACCTCCAGCGGCAGATTCTTTTCGACGAAGATGACGCCCGCCGGAGCTTGCCCAAAGCCGATGCTGCGGCGGCCAAGCTCTCCAGCATCAACTCCGAAGTCAAGGTGGAGTCTTACGTCAAGGACATTACTCCTGAGACCGTTCCGCTGTTCTCAGGCGCGGATGTCATTCTGGACTGCACCGATAACTTCGAGACGCGGTATCTGATCAACGATTTCGCTGTCAAGAACGGCACAGCATGGATTTACGCTGCCGCGGTCGGCTCCTATGCTGTGACCATGAACATACTGCCGGGGGAGACCGCTTGTCTGGCTTGCATGTTTGCGGAACCTCCCCACGGGACCTTCGCAACCTGCGAGACGGCCGGAATCCTGAACTCAGCCGCGAATCTAGTTGCGTCCGTGCAAGTGACGGAGGCGCTCAAGGTGCTGGTTGGAGCGCGTCAGCAGTTGCGCAGAACTTTGCTCTCGATGGACCTCTGGACCAATGATCGCTCGGAAATTTCTGCGGCCACACCGCGCGCTGGCTGCCAAGTCTGCCAACAGAAGATATTCACGCACCTTGAAGGCAAGGCTCGTCCGCAGATCACTTTGTGTGGGCGCAACTCTGTCCAGATTCACGAACGCGACCGGCCGGTAGATTTTCCTGAAATGAGTTCACGTTTGTCGCCGCATGGGGAGGTCCGGTACAACGATATGATCCTGAAGTTCTGGCGCGAAGCCTACGAAATGACCCTCTTTCGCGACGGCCGCGCGATCATTAAGGGGACAACCGATCCAGCGGTGGCGCGAAGCTTGTACGCGAGGTTCGTCGGCTCCTGAAAAACTAGGAAGCCAAGACGCTTGAGTCGCCCAAGGCGTTCGAGATGACTCACTCAAATCCTTTGCGCGGAGAAAAACAAGCAAGTAACAGAGAATTTAACAGGGACTTTTGCAGTTTCAGCCCATGCATTCGCTTAACATCCAGCGTTTCAGCATCTTACATTTTTGTGGTTACCACAAAATTACTACGGAACAGGGAATTAACAGGGCAATTTGCACCAACATCAGTGCAGCCTTCCGTCCTTGTGGGTTTACGACTTCGAAAACTCCTAAGTACCCCTTTCGCGGTGGCTTTTGCCGCTGAAAGTAGTCGCGCGTCCTCAGGCTGTTGATCGAATCGGCTCCCCAAGGTCCCGATTAGGAAAAAGGAACTGCAGGTTCAGCTACTAAAGAAAGATTGCAAGCAGAGCATCGCGCAGGAACCGCGGGACGATTTCAGCCGCTCCACAGTCCGGTAACGAACAGACACAATCAGCGTTGGCGTTTACCTTCACTTCTTGCCTTCATGTCCTCCAGCTGAGGTGCTGGCAGGCTCCCATGCCTGTCATCGCACCCGACTCCGCTGTTCTGGCGCAGGTGCGTCGGAGTGACACAGACCGCGCCCGGAGATTCCGGCGGATCCCCAATCTACGGCAACCTGATTCTGGCTTCATTGCCCAAATCGGAACTTGCTCTTCTTGCGCCCCGACTCACGGCGGTCAAACTTCCGCAAGGTCAAACTTTGCTGGACGCCGGCCAGACCGTCGAGTTTGCGTATTTTCTCGACGGCGGACTCGCGTCTGTGGTCGCTACCATGGAGAGCGGGACGTCGGTCGAGGTGGGAGTTGTAGGAAAGGAAGGGGTTATCGGCCTTCCGGTACTGCTCGGCACCGAGAGCCTGCCCAACCGAACGTTTATCCAAATACCCGCTTCGGGATTCCGTATCAAAGCCGGCCACCTGCAGGAGGCCTTTGAGCGGCCGGGAAAGCTTCGGCAGAGATTACAGCGATATCTCCAGGTTCACCTGGTGCAGGCCTCGCAAACCGCGGCATGCAACCGGCTGCACGAGATTGCGGAACGACTGTCGCGCTGGCTACTGATGTGCCAGGACCGAACCGAATCCAACGACCTGCAAATCACGCATCAATCGCTTGCCGACATGCTCGGCACCCCTCGCTCCACCGTCACGCTAGCTGCGCGCATGCTTCAAAAAGCCGGGTTGGTCGACTATTCGCGCGGACACATAAAGATCCAAAACCGGAAAGGCTTGGAAGACGCCGCGTGCGAGTGTTATCGCACCATCCGCAATGAATGCGACCGCCTGAACATATTTTTGTAAACCGTTCGCTACCGAACCGACGCTAGCTTCGCGCAGTCGTAACGTCGAAGTTGTGAAGGACTTCTAAGGACTTCTAAGGACTTCTGGTCTGGGCCGTCTTGAAAGGTAAAGGGCCCTATGCCGCACATCGTCACGCTTTCTGTTGGACGGGATCCGCTGCTGCTCCAAACTCGCGGCCAAGTGCTGCGAAAGGACGGATACACCGTGGCCTCAACGGCCTCCAGCGATCAAGCGCTGCAACAGTTCGTGGCGGGCGACTTCGACATGGTGATTTTATGCCATTCGATTCCGGCGCAAGAAAGAGAGCGCCTGGCTGACGCCATTCATCGGCATAGTCCCAACACTCCAGTGGTTGTAGTGGCCGCGGGATTCAGCGGCAAAGACCCGGCGGCCGACGCGGTAATCGAGAACGAACCTGCAACACTGCTGCGGGAACTTCCAAAGCTGTTGCATAAAGAAGGTCGGAACCAACGCGAGCAAGCCTGATCGGTGGCTCACTTGTGCCATATCAAACTCTCAGGTGGAGGTGGAAAATGGAACGAACCATTTTGAATTCATGGAAAGAAATAGCGACTTACGTAGGACGCGGCGTACGTACGGTTCAGCGTTACGAATTGCAATTCGGCTTCCCCGTGCGCAGGCCCGCAGGTATGTTTCGCGGTTCCGTAATGGCCTTCTCTGACGAGATCGATGCGTGGCTGAACCGAGCGCCCACCCACTGGCAGCAGAGCATCAACGATGTAGACGGTTCCGTTTCCTTCATCAAAGTTGCCGTTGACGGCCATGATCGCGGCGTGTGTCCTCTCTGCCACGGAAGTGGAAAGATTGGTCAACCAGGCGGTGATGGAGTTGGAAAACACGACTCCGCATCTTCATCCCCATCAATGATGACTGCAAAAAGCGGCACGAAAGATGGACAATTCCGGAGTTCTGCATCTAACCACGCGGCGTGAGAGACGGGAATTTTATGACTTCGTGACTTTGTGATCGGGTGATTTTCAAGTGACCGGATCGCAATCACGAAATCACCAAATCAGGAAATCGCAAATCAGGCTACGGGTCCGACAACAATCGGACCCGTAGCCGTCTGCGCTCTCGATGATAAAATCCCCTCAGTGGCCCCCCATGTTCGCCTGATTGCAGTGGACATCGATGGCACCCTCATCGATTCGTCCCTGGACGTTCCTTCCGCGAATCTCCAAGCATTGCGACGCGCTCACGACGCTGGAGTGCACGTTGTCCTAGTCACTGGGCGAAGGCATCGTTTTGCCATGCCGGTCGCCGCCCAGATCGGGTTTGATTTCTGTCTCATCAGCTCTAACGGAGCCATCACGCGTTCCACGGCCGGCGAGCTGTATTACGCCGACATGTTGCCGCGCGCAGTTGCGCGTGACTTGTGCGAGCACATGGCGCAATTCAGTGGCTGCACGGTGTTGACCTTCGACAAGGAAGAACGCGGCGCGATTGTGGTGGAGCGTACCGACGAGCTGGGCACCAATATTCAGAGGTGGATCGACAAGAACCGCATGTACATCGAAGAAGTGGCTCCCATCACAACGGCTCTGGTTTGCGATCCGGTGCAGGCGATGTTTTGCGGCACCATTGGACGCATGACCGCAGCCGAGCTGCGGTTGAATGACGGCACTTTTGCGGATCGAATCAGCTTGTTGAAGACGCAATACGATCATCGCGACCTGTGCATCCTGGACGTGCTGAAGCATGGATGTTCCAAGGGGTCGGCGCTGGCGCGCTGGGCCGCGCATCTTGGCATCGAGCGCGGCGAAGTGATGGCCATCGGCGACAATTACAATGACATCAAGATGCTGGAGTACGCGGGCATTCCCTACGTGATGGCTAACGCTTCTGAAGGCGTGAAGAGGAATGGCTGGCCGGTGACGCTCGACAACGAAGCCTGCGGGGTCGCGGCCGCAATCGACGAAGTTCTCGGAGCGCCGAGATGAAAGTGCGTGCCGTCGCCAATGTGGCACAGCCACCCTCGGCTGTGGTCGACGCTCTCCCTCCACGCGAGAGTACCTGTATTACTGAGCTAGCCCCGGACGGCAACTAGCCATCGTGGACCGCAAGCGACTCATCCTCACCTCCGCAGTCGTGGCGTTGCTGGCGACCCTAGTCATATGGCAAGTCCACTCCTGGCGCAAGTTCGACTGGGGGATCTTTGCGCAATCATTGCAACAGCTGAACTGGTGGAAGATCCTCCTGGCCATCGCACTCGTCCATCTTGCCGACGCTCTGCGCGCATTCCGGTGGGCGATTTTCCTGCGACCGGTGAAGAAGGTCTCACCCTTCAGCTTGCTCCCGGCTCAATACATCGGCTTTGCTGGGCTGGCGCTGCTCGGCCGTCCTGGCGAGGTGATTCGCCCGCTGGTAATCGCACGCAGAACCGGACTCACCTTCTCCTCGCAATTTGCGGTGTGGACGGTCGAACGTATCTTCGACATCTCGGCCGTGACGGTGATCGTCGCCGCCGATCTCCTATTCTCTGGAACTCTCAAGACTTTTACCGACAAGCAGTACGACATCATGCGGGCATTGGGAGCGGTGCTGATCTTCATCGTCTGCGCACTGCTTACGTTTGCTTTCAGCGTGTGGCGCAAGGGAGAGCAGCTAGCGCAATGGGTGGAACGCAAGCTCAACCGCAGGCACCTTCACCTGGCGCATCGCGTGGCTGCGAAGATACGAATCTTCAGCGCCGGCCTTCACACCATTCATGACATTCCCTCATTCGTAGGCATCAGTTTTCTCTCCCTAGTCGTGTGGCTGCTCATTGCCAGCGCGTATTACACGGTGCTGCAGTCGTACAGCGATGAGACCGTGTACACCATGACGTTCG
Organism: Terriglobales bacterium; assembly: GCA_045808065.1. GTDB lineage: Bacteria > Acidobacteriota > Terriglobia > Terriglobales > Acidobacteriaceae > Gp1-AA112. The sequence goes on from JBJMGD010000012.1 coordinate 6,952, forward strand.
TATACGGGATTATCCTGATGGCCTTCAGCGTAGCCGGCGGAGTTCTGCAGCTGCCAGTGGTAGGCGGGGGATCGCAGCTCTCGACGATCAAAGCTTTGTACTCGCTCTTCAACACTCCCCAGGAGTTAGCCACAAGCTGCGGAATGATGCTGTGGCTCGTCACCTTCGTTTCCGTAACTCCGTTAGGTTTGATTTTGGCAAGAGCGGAGCATGTGTCACTCAGAAAACTCGGCGCTGAGTCTCATAAAGAAGAGGAGCGCGTGGAAGAAGCCGAAGGCCCGATTGTGCTGGATGAGCGGTAAGGGTCGTCATAACCTACATCAGAATCTGTCATCCCCAGCGAAGCGAAGGACCTCCGGGCGATGTGTCGGTCTTAAAATAGCGGGGTCGTTATTTTAAACGAGAGCTCTCGGTTAAAAAGCCATGATAGGTCAACCCACTAGCAATCATCACGGAAGGTCCTTCGCAAAAAGCGCCTCAGGATGACAAGAACTAAACACCTCGCGAGTGTTCAAAGCAGGATTAACCTCTCAACCCCCCGCCCAGGGCCTCCACTGCTGCAATCACCTGTTGACTCCATCGCGCCAGTTCGTCATCGCGCAGCGTGCGATCTGACGCCTGAAACTTCACTCGCAACAGCAGTGAATACTTTCCTTCCGGCACTCCCGCGCCGCGGAAGAGCTCATGGGGTTCGATAGAGACCAACTCGGGAATGCCGAGAGCTTCAATAGCCCGGTGGAGACGTTCGTAGCTGACGCCGTTCTCAAGCGACAGAGAGAAGTCGCGCTCAACCGCCTGGAACCGTGACAGACGTTCGTAGCTTGGCTCTCGCAAGGGAACATGGAAGAGAAGATCAAGGTTCAACTGCGCAATCCATATCTCTTGCTTGAGCTTGCGCGCGGCGGCAAGCTCAGGATGCACTTGACCGAGTTCTCCCACCAGCTTGCCATTCAGCACGATGTTCGCAGAGCGGCCGGGATGGTAGTGGCTGGACGCCGGCGCATCGAAGCCCAATGATTTGGTCTCGAAGATGTCGAGTATCGCTTCAGCAGCGCCTTTTAGATCGAAGAAGTCCAGCGTGCGCGGTTTCTGCTCAATGCCGGTGTCGTCCGCCATTCCGGTAGCCGCAAAACAAGCGTGCTTCTCCTCGGCGACCCGATCGCCTCGGATTGCGAAGACGTTTCCCATTTCGAAGAGGCGCAGGTCGGAGGCGCCGCGATTGAAGTTCCACGCCAACATGTTCAGCATGCCTGGCACCAGCGAGTTGCGCAGCAAGGGCGCCTCTTCGCTCAAAGGGTTTTCAAGTGCAACCGCCTGCGCGGATGAGAATCTCTGCGCATCGGCGTTGGAGATGAACGTGGGAGAGACGGCTTCATCAAAGCCCAGCGCCAGCAGCCGCGTACGTGTCTTCGATTCAGCTACTGCATGCGGTCGCTCTACCACTCCGCCCGAAAATGAGGGCACAGTGTTGCCGAAGTTGTTGAACCCATAGACGCGTGCTACCTCTTCGATTAAATCGATGTCGCGCTCAACGTCCATCCGCCAGGTAGGCATCGTTACCCTGTACCCGGAGCGCCGGCCGCCTTCGCCCGGCGAATGTTTAGGACTTGCAGCCTGTTCAGCTAGCCCAAACCCAAGCCGACGCAAAATGCGAGCGACATCCGTTTCGGGAATCTCCTGGCCAAGAATGCGTTGAATTTCGCTGCGGTGAAGCTCGATGGCATCGCGATGGAGATCGCGCGCGACTGCGTCGTTGTACGCTCCGAGTTTGCCGCCCGCAGTTGCCAGCACCAGCTCCGCGACGCGATCGCAGGCCAGTGCAGTGGCTCCCCAATCCGCACCCCGCTCGAAGCGGTGTGAGGCGTCCGTATGCATTCCATGACGGCGTGCAGTACGGCGGACGGTGCTTGGCTCAAACCATGCCGACTCGATCAGCACATTGCGCGTTTTGGGAGTGATCATTGAATCCCATCCGCCCATTACGCCGGCCAAGGCGACCGGCTTCGCGGCATCGGCAATCACCAGATCATCGGGATGCAAGTCGCGCTCGACTCCATCAAGCGTCTTCAGCTTCTCGCCCTTGCGCGCGCGACGTACCACGATCCTGCTATCTTCCAGCAGATCAAGGTCGAAAGCGTGCGTCGGATGGCCCATCTCCATCAACGTGTAGTTTGTAGCATCGGCAACATTATTGATGCCGTGATGGCCTTCAATCAGGAGGCGCTCAGCTATGTGGCGCGGCGATTTTTCGATGCGTACGTCGCGAATTACGCCGGCGGTGTATCGGGCGCACAGATCGGCCTCGACAATCTCAACGGGAAAAGACTCTGATTGTTTCGCCTTTGGAAGCTGCGGCGTGATGGGTTTGAGATCGAGGTCGTAGATTGCGGAGCATTCGCGCGCGACGCCGTAATGATTCATGGCATCTACGCGATTGGTCGTGATCTCCATTTCGAAGACCGTGTCGACGCCCTCTCCGGTGATGCCCTCAACCGCTACGCCGGCGTGAGTCAAGTCTTCGGCAAGGCGGAGATCGTCCACATTAAGCGCGACGAATTCACGAAGCCAATTGGGTGAAATGCGCATTAGCTGATGACTACTGGCTGCTCGCTGCTACCCAAGCCAATCTCCACATGGACACTTCTGTCATTCTGCAACCTCTGTCACCCTGAGCGGAGCGAACGACCTCCGACAAATCTATTCTTCTCCCCAAACGCTCTCCCTGGTGAAAACCATGCGACTGCGATTTCAGTCGTAAACATCGCCGGAGGTCCTCCGCTCAGGATGACAGATTTTGGAAGACTCACCGCAAATCCCAAATCTGCACAAGCTTCCAGCATCTTGAATTGATAACTTTGCAGAATGCTGCGCCTCAACCCAGTGGCTAGCAGCTAACAGCAAGCAGCTCTTACGCAAACTGTTCCAAAAATCGCACATCGCCTTGATAGAAGAGCTGGATGTCATCGATTCCGTATTTCAGAATTGCGATACGTTCCACACCCATGCCAAAAGCGAAGCCGCTGTACTTTCGCGCGTCGTATCCGACAAAGCCGAAGACCTTCGGATCGACCATGCCTGAACCCAGAATCTCAATCCAGCCGCTTGCCTTGCACATCCCGCATCGTCCGCCATCGAGCTTGCCGCTGCCGCCGCACTTGAAACAGGAAATCTGCATGTCGGCGCTCGGTTCCGTAAACGGGAAAAATGACGGATAGAAACGGGTCCTGACGCTGGCGCCGAACATCGCCTTGGCTGCCTGGTCGAGCGTTCCTTTCAGATCCCGGAAGGTGATATTCGTGTCCACCGCCAGGCCTTCCACCTGATGAAAAATCGGGGAGTGCGTGGCGTCGGCCGTGTCTGCGCGGTGGACTTTGCCGGGCACGATTACGCGAACGGGCGGAGGCTGCTTCTCCATAGTGCGAATTTGCACGGGAGAAGTATGTGTGCGCATCAACAGACGTTCGCGCAAGGCCTTGTTCTGTTGGTCGGCAACGATCAGCGTGTCCTGGGTATCGCGCGCGGGATGGTTTGGAGGGAAGTTGAGCGACTCAAAGTTGTAGTAGTCCGTCTCGACCTCTGGGCCCTCGGCCACCGAGTATCCCATCGCCTTGAATACGGAAACGATCTCGTTCATGGTCCGGATGAGCGGATGTTCGACGCCCAGTTTGCGCCGTGTCCCGGGAAGGGTGACGTCGATACGTTCGTCGTCGAGTCGAGAAACCAAACTTGCTGAGCTGATGCGGGTGAGCGCTGCGTCGATCTGATCTTCAACGATCTTCTTGAGCTCATTGACCGTTTGTCCGACATCACGTTTGGCAGGTCCGGGCGCCGCCTTGAGCCACTGATCATTGAGCTGGGTGAGCAATCCGTTTTTTCGCGCCATCCAGCGATCGCGGAGAAGCTTCCATTCCGCCTCATCGGAGATCGCTGCCGCCTCGCTTTCGAGAGCGGACTTCAAGTCGCGCGCGGCCCGGTCAAGCGCCGCGGGAGAGTAGTCGTCGAGCTTGGGAACGGTGTACATGGACTCTGTGTTGTGTCATTCCGAGGGCAGCGCGGAGAGAGGAACCCTACTGCACTGATGCTCGCGGCAATAGGGATTCTCGCTTCGCTCGGAATGACAGTCGGCCAGCAATGACAAAAGAGCTAAGCGGTTTTCGCCAGTGCCGACTTTGCCTGGGCTGCGAGCGTCGCAAATGCCGGAGCATCGTTGGCGGCGAGGTCGGCCAGAATCTTGCGATCGAGTTCGACGCCGGCCTTCTTCAGTCCGTTCACGAACTGGCTGTAGCTGATGCCATTTAGTTTGGCGGCGGCGTTGATGCGCACGATCCAGATCGAACGATACTGACGCTTCTTCTGCTTGCGTCCGGAGTAGGCGAACTTTAGTCCGCGCTCGACACTCTCTTTGGCGCTGCGATAGAGCTTTGATTTTGTGAGAAAGTATCCACTGGCGCGCTCAAGGATCTTTTTCCGCTTGGCGCGCCTCTTGGTTCCGCGTTTTACGCGAGGCATGGGTGAGTCTCCTTTTTTTGACTACAGTTATGCGGCTGGAGGTAAGGGTCGGTACCTCTTCACACGCAGGGCAATTGGACAATTGTGTAATTTGGGAATCGGGTAATTTGAAGAGCCGATTCCTAACACGAAATTATCCAATCACACAATTACAAATTCCTAATACGGGATCATGCGCTTGATTTTGGGCTCGTCGGCCTTATCGACCAACGTACCCAGGTCCAGACGCCGCTTCGTCTTCTTGGCTTTCGAAGTCAGAATATGGCGCATGAACGCATGCCCACGCTTCACCCGACCGCTGGCGGTCTTCTTGAAGCGCTTAGCAGCGCCGCTGTGGGTCTTTAGTTTTGGCATCGTTCCTCTGCAAAACAAACTTAAATCCCCAGTCAGGAGTCGCCTGCTGGGGACTAGGTGTAAGTATATGCGAATTCTGGGCAGACTGGCGAATCGGGTGATCGGGTGAAGCAAAACCAAAAAAGTGACCGGCCTTTCACTTCACCCGATCACCCGATGGCCCGATTCTTCTATGCTTGCTGTGCCGCGGGAGGATTGCTCTGCTGCGGCTTGGGCGGGGGCTGCTGCTTCTTACCCTCTGCCTTCTTCGGCGGGGCAAGGATCGCGTGCAGGGTGTTGCCCTCCATCCGGGGACGAAACTCGACAACCGCACGCTCGCCAATTTCTTTCAGCAGGCGTTCGAGTACTTGACGGCCCAGGTTAGTGTGCGTCATCTCGCGTCCGCGGAAGAAGATCGTGGCCTTCACCTTGTCGCCCTGATCGAGGAAGCGCAGGACGTGGTTCTTCTTGAACTCGTAGTCGTGTTCATCCACGTTGATGCGGAACTTTACTTCCTTGATGGTGATGACTTTCTGATTCTTCTTGGCCGCGCGCTCCTGCTTCTCTTTTTCGTAGAGAAACTTGCCGTAATCCTGAATGCGGCAGACAGGTGGGTTGGCGGTAGCGGAAATCTCTACCAGGTCCAGGCCACGTTCACGGGCGATTTTGAGCGCTTCAAACGGTTGCATGACGCCGAGTTGGCCACCGTCTTGATCAATAACGCGGATTTCGCGGGCGCGAATGCGCTCATTAGTGCGGATAAAACGCTTGTCGATACTTTCCTCCGGGGAAGTTGCGATTGCAGAAACTGGGATTGCAGCCCGAAGTATAGCACGGGTTCAGGTACTTACCTGAGCAGAGTAACTTCTACTTAAAGCATCAATGCGCAAGCAAAGTGGCTGCTTCCGAATATGGACAAAAACCAGAGAGTACGACAGCTACTGTCGTCCCCTCGCTCGTCACAGAGGTCCACCTGCTTCTGCCTGATTTTGTTTTCCGGCGCGGGGGAACTGCTTACAGTGTCACAAGAAGTTCAACAAAACGGCCAAGCTGCGCATGGCATTGCTAAACACATAAGCGCCTGGGCTACGTCACCTCAGGCCATTCCGATTCCCATTCCCGTTCGAAGTCGAGACACCTCAGCGTGAATCGGAAGCGCTTCCCGGCGAGCTTAGCAGCCCCAAAACTGATCACCTCCAACGGCCAAGACAACCTGGAACTGTCCTCGCTCTCTTGCCATGAGGAGGTCATTTTGGCGCGCGGAAATCGGGCTTCGATGATCTTATCTGGGCTGGAATGCGCGTACGCGGTGCACAGGACCTCGCCATTTGCCTGCAGCGCAAACTCGCGCAACAAGTAAACGCGATGCTGCTCGAGGACGAAGTCAGGGGGATTGCTCATTGGCGGAGGCGGATAGGCAGTAAGCGATAGACCGTAAGCAGTAGGCAACAAGGTGGAGGGATAAGCAAGAGATACGGAGGCAATAGGCAATAGGCAAGGCAAGCCTGATGGTTCTTTGCCGGGGCTATCGCTCGGATTTCTGTGGCACAGTCGCCCTCGCCTGTGCAGACGGAGGCGGAGCCACAGCCGAGGGCGACTGTGCCCACAAATCCAACGTCTACTCGCCTAAATACGTATCGCTAGTGCCTCTGCGCATTGCCTACTGCCTATTGCCGATTGCCTCTCACCTACTGCCTCCGCGATCACGCTGCCTGAAGATCCCTCTGGAATTCCTTTTCCCGCTGCTGATCCTTTTCTTCCTGCTTAGCTTTTTCGACTTCAGCGTGGGCGGTGGCGGAGTTCACTTCGCCTCCAAGCAGGAGAGCGAATCCGGATAGATACAACCAGAGCATCAGAATGATCACTGCGCCCAAGGACCCATAGGTGGAGCTGTAGGAATTGAAGAAGTGCAGATACACGCGGAGCGCAAACGAGGCTGCCAACCAGATGACTAGGCCGGCTGCGGCTCCGGGAGAGATCCACGTCCAGTGTGGCTCCTCGATGTTGGGGGCGAAGTAGTAGACCAAGGCAAAAGCTGCGAGCATCGCTCCAAGCAGAACCGGCCATTGGGCGATCTTCCACGCGTACACCAGGGCTGATCCCAAGCCAACGTGCGCGGCTACCACGTCTGCCAATTTCCCGCCGTAGAGCGCCAGCACCATTGCGCACAATACAAGAGCGGAAGTTCCAACGGTGAGGGCGATGGAAATCAATTTCTTCCGGATGTAGGAGCGGGCCTCTTTCACGTGATAAGCACGATTCAGCGTTTCCATAATCGCGCTCATTCCGCTCGAAGCTGACCACAGCGCAGCAATCGCGCCGAAGAGCACTTTGCCTGCGCCCCTCGAATGGATGATTTCATTCAACGTCTTCTGCACCAGCTCGCCCGCGGAAGGTGGCACAGCGCGGGAAAGGTTCGCCATCAAATCCGTCCGAAGCTGAGTCCCGGCGGAAGCGAAGTATCCGAGCAGAGACACCAGAAAAATCAGCAGCGGGAACAATGCCAGGAAGAAGTAGTACGACAGTTCTGCTGATTGTCCAGCGAGGTCATCTTCGGAAAGACTGTTTACAACTTGTTTACCCAACCCGAGCGGCGTGAGTCCGCCGAACTTCCATTGTGAAGGTCTGGTTTCTTTCATATGGATCCTGTGGGATTTTCGTATTAGAGATGCCAGGGGATTTGCGAATCGTTGGTGGGAATCGAGAGCTGGCGCACTATTTCAGAACTCGTTTGTAGCTACTTCAGCCGAGGAGCCGACAAACCTTGCTTTCTGTCCAGCATCCTTCTAAAGCTAAGGACGGAGGCAGTATGAAATCTTTGCTGGCTGGATTAGGAACAGGTATCGCAATTGGTCTTATCGTTGCTCCTCAGAGCGGCGAAGACACACGTCGGCAGTTCGCAAGTACTGGCCGTGCCGCTAGAAACCAGGCGCGCAAACAATTCCGTGGTCTGAGGAAAGCCGCCCGCGATCCGCAGGGCACGATATCTGGATTGAAGCAGCAGGCTGGAGCAGTCGCCCAGAAAGCTAAGGATTTCGCTTCCGATACCACAGAAAAAGTGAAGAGTTCGGCACGCTCAGTGGCGTCGAAGATGGGGGCTGGGCCGTTGCTGCTGTTAAACACCGCTTCTCGCGAGGACCTTCTCAGCATTTACGGAATTGGCCCCGTACTCGCGGATAAGATTATCGACAGCCGCCCATACACATCCGCTCGTGACGTAGTGGATCGCGGCATTCTGCCCGAGAATACGTTTAAGGAGATAACGCGTTCTTTTAAGTCGGCCTAGCTGAATCGGCGTAGTTCCAGATTTAGAGAGGAGCAAGTACTGTGAGCATTCTCGACAGTGTGATGAACTCGGTTCAGCAGCATTCTGATGTGAATCCGCAGCAGCATTCGACGCTGGTGGAGTCTGCAATGCAGATGCTCGGTAATCGTGCAGGACTCTCCGGCATATTGGGCAACGCCGAGTCACAAGGATTGGGCAGCGTAGTTCAGTCGTGGATCGGCAATGGAGCTAACCAGTCCATCGCGCCCCACCAGGTAGAAGGGCTGCTCGGGCAAGATCGGATCGCCCAGCTCGCCAGCCGGGCAGGCATTCCCGCCGGTGTGGCAAGCGTGGCTCTCGCCCACATTCTGCCGACGCTGGTCGATAAGCTTACCCCCGGCGGCAAACTGCCGCAAGCTGCATAGTCTATCTATATCCAACGCCTACAGGCACTTAGCTTGTTCTATCCCTTGGCCGTGCCCGCTTTCCGGAGCGCCGGACACGTCCGGTGACCTTGCACCGGTTTCGCCGGGTGAGGGCACAAGGCCGTCCGCTGCACTGCTCCCTGGAGCCACTTAATCCAGTGAGACTTGCTCAATCTGGATGGCATCCAAAGCTATAATGTGATTGCGAGTCGCGGGATCGCGCTTGCCAGAAGGTCAAATGTCGAAGCAGCTCAAGATTGGTGTCCTTTCTCTCTCGTTTTTCATTGTTCTCCTTGTCGTCCTTGGCGGTCTTGGCGTACACGCCTCCAGCAATGACGGAGCGTACCGCCAACTCGGCGTTTACAGCGAAGTGCTCTCCCGAATTCGCACGGAGTATGTGGAGGAGCCGAATTTCCCTGCGGTCACCAGCGGCGCGTTGCATGGCCTGCTTGAGTCGCTAGATGCGGATTCCAGTTATCTGAATCCCGACGAATACAAGTTCTATAAGACACATCAGAACGAAGGCCGCGCCAATGTAGGCGCCACTGTCTCAAAGCGGTTCGGCTATGCCGCTGTCGTTTCCGTGCTTCCCGGCGGACCTGCAGACAAAGCCGGCGTGCAGTCTGGCGACATTGTCGAAGCGATGGACGGCACCAGCACGCACGAGATGTCCCTTGCCGCGATTGAAGAGCAACTTGCAGGCAAGCAAGGCTCGACCATCAACTTCGCAATCGTCCGCCCGGGCAAGGCTGAGCCCCAGAAGATTACTGTGACTCGCGACAACATCGTGGTTCCCGGCACGACGGACAAGATTCTGGAAGAAGGCAGCATCGCCGACATCGAGCCGGTTGCCCTTACCAAAGGCAAAGCGCAGGAGATAGCTAGTAAAGTCCGAGATGAGCAGAAGAAGGGCGCCAAGAAGCTGATCCTCGATCTGCGCAACGTCTCTGATGGCGATCCTACGGAAGCGGTGGCCGTAGCAAATCTGTTCCTGAATCACGGCGTGATCACCTATCTGCAAGGCCAGAAGTTCCCGAAACAAACTTTCACCGCCGATCCACAGAAGATGATTACTACTCTGCCGCTGGTCGTGCTGGTGAATCGCGGTACTGCTGGTCCGGGAGAAATTGTTGCGGGCGCAATCTTGGACAACAATCGCGGCGATGTCGTCGGCGATAAGACGTTCGGAAGCGGCACGGTGCCAAAGCTCATCGAGATTCCTGATGGCTCAGCTCTGATCCTCTCGGTCGCGAAGTACTACACGCCGAGTGGCAAAGTGATCGAAGATCCAGATCCACAGCATTCGGGCGTCACTCCAAATATCCTCGTTGCCAGCAGCACCGATGACTTGGTTCCGGACGATGAAGATGGAGCGACTGCGGCCCCGCAAGAAAAGCCGAAGCAAAACAAAGATGACGAGCAGCTTCGTCGCGCAGTGCAGGTGCTGAAAGCGCGCAGCTAGCTAGTCCATGTTTAACAAAGGCGCCAGAAGTTCTCTGGCGCTTTTCTTTTGCATCGCACGCGGCAGAGAGTGCCCTCACCTGCGAAATGCTTACAGACCCAGAGTTGTAGGTTCTCCTACGATGATTGCCGTCATTTCGGATCTCCATTTCGAAGAGGAAGCCTCCGACGTAATTACCGGCGGCGATAAGCAGATTATCTTTCGTCGCAATCTTGACCCCAAGGGCTATCGCAGCTTCATTTCGCACATGGCGGATGAAGCGCGTCGGCGCCAAGCACAAACCTTCGAGCTGGTAATTGCAGGCGATCTGTTCGACTTCAACCGCACCACCCTGTGGTTCCGGAACGACCTGCGGCCGTATGTGAGGCTCGAAGAAATCTCAGTTGAGCTCGAGCAAAAAATTCTTGCCATCCTAAATGCCATCGCTTGTGAACCGCCTGTCGAGAAAACATTAGAGCTTTTTCGTAACCTGTCTGCCGGCAGCTACCTGGCGCACGACCGCAACTCGCAAACCTGGGTGAAACAAGATTTTCCGTGCCCCGCCAAGATCACGTGCCTATCTGGAAACCATGATCGCCTGGCAAATGCGTCAGCTGCGGTTCGGAAGCGAATCTGCGAATTGATCGGCGCAGAGGATGACAAGCCGTTTCCTCACTACGCGCTATTTGCGGATCCCGATGCCCTCATCCGCCACGGGCACGAGTACGACAAGAGCAACTTCGCCATCGACCTGCCTGACAACGAGCTCATTCCTCTCGAGATCGATGAAACAGGATATTCATCCGCGAACTTCGGTGATTTCATCACTATTGATGTAGCCGTTCGGCTTCCTTACCTCTTTCGTCGTAAGTATGGCGATAAAGAAATCTTGCACGATCCCGTTTTGGAATCGTTGTACCTGCGTCTGTTGCAATTCGACGATGTTCGGCCGCAGTCCGCGCTGCTCGATTACATGCTCGATACTTCTGGAGGCAACTTCTCAGCGGAGGAAGCGTGGGAGAAGTTCGTGCCCGTGATTCAGGATATGTTGTCAGAGATTCACGACAACAAGTTCTTTCGCTATTGGCTGGGTCGCCGTGCCAAGCCGTGGGCTCCCGCGGAGCTGGAAGTCGCGCGTGGACTGCTGCAGATGGGCGGATGGCGCAATCGTCCCGCGCGCGAAGCAGCGCGTAAAATCACGCATTTCATGATGGGCGGTGAGCCAGATCAGCCGCAGCTTGCAGCCATGCGCGAAGAATTGGTGCAGAACAATAAAGTGCGCGTCATCCTCGCGGGCCACACCCACTCGCCGGAGGTCTGCCTGATCAAGAGCGACCAATCCGGAGATCGCTTCTACATCAACACCGGCACCTGGCGCGATGTGATTCCCTCCACACCCGACCGGCGTACCTTCGGGCGCATGCGCGCGCTTACGTATGTGACTCTCTATTCCAAAAGGGAACACGACGATTCGTGCAGCTCGTTCGACTATTGGACCGGCTTCACGAAGGATTGGTAGCTGCTGTCCGGCCAAAATTCTTGAAGGTCGCGCGTGCGGCGTCGATCGTATGATCGATGTCTTTCGATGTATGCGCAACGCTGAGGAATGCAGCTTCAAATTGGGAAGGCGGCAGATATACGCCGCGTTCGAGCATGCCGCGATGGAACTGCGCGAACATTTTACTATCCGATTTCGCCGCAGAATCGTAGTCGTGAATGTCGCCGCTCTGGAAAAACCATGTAAACATCGATCCAACCCGCGCGTTCGTGATCGCGATTCCGCTGTCACGCGCCGCTTTGGTGACTCCCTCCACCAGGGTTGCAGAATTGTTTTCAAGGTCTGTGTAGATGCTGGCACCATCGCGTTTAAGCCGGCGTAGCGTAGCGGCTCCGGCGGCCATGGCGAGAGGGTTGCCGCTGAGAGTGCCGGCCTGATACACAGGGCCGAGCGGGGCTACCATGCGCATCACTTCCGCGCGTCCGCCGTATGCGCCTACCGGAAGTCCTCCTCCGATGATCTTTCCCAAAGTTGTCAAATCGGGAACGATTCCATACAGCTCCTGTGCTCCGCCAAACGATACACGGAAGCCCGTCATGACCTCATCGAAGATCAACAGGCTTCCGTTGACTTCCGCAATGCTGCGGAGCCTCTGCAGATAATCCGGGCGAGGTGTGACGCAGCCCATGTTGCCCGCCACAGGCTCAACGATGATCCCAGCAACCTGGCCCTTATACCGGGTGAATGCCCACTCGACGGCCTCTACAGAATTGAAGGGCAATGCCAATGTGAATTGCGCCAACTCGTCGAGAACCCCAGCGGAACCAGGAATGCCAAGCGTCGCCACACCGGAGCCCGCTTTAACCAGCAACGAGTCGGCATGTCCGTGATAGCAGCCCTCGAACTTGACGATGTACTTGCGCTTGGTGAACCCGCGGACGAGACGGATCGCGGACATAGTGGCTTCGGTGCCTGAGCTTACGAAGCGCATCATCTCGATTGACGGAAAAGCTTGCGTCACTAGTTCCGCCAATTCGACTTCGGACGGAGTGGAGGCGCCAAAGCTGGTGCCGTTTTCGGCGGCGCGCGTTACCGCATCGACCACCTCAGGATCGGCGTGGCCCAGGATCATTGGTCCCCACGAACCTACGTAGTCGATGTATTCGTTGCCGTCGGCGTCCCAGAGGCTTGCGCCTTTGGCACGGACAATCATGGGCGGCTCTCCGCCCACCGCTCCGAAGGCGCGCACCGGCGAGTTCACGCCTCCGGGAAAGAGCTTTTCGGCGCGAGCGCTGAGGGACCTAGACCGTTGCTGCGGAAGAACCATGAAATTCGAGTATAAGTGCTCCAAGGCCAATATGTCCCACTCCGTGTTAACATTGCGATTGCGGAGTAAGTGGGTCCAAATTAATGGCGAGCACTCGAGTACATGTCGTAATCCCCAAGGAACTTACGGATGAAATCGACTCGTTGGTGGGCCAGCGGCGTCGAAGCTCGTTCATTTGCGATGCGGCAAGAGAAAAACTCATCCGGCAGAAGCAGCTGGAGAGTATCCGGAAATTCGCCGGTTCGCTCAAGGATGCAGATTATCCAGAATGGAAGAATGGATCGGCGGAATGGGTACACAACCTCAGGAAGGAAGATCAGAAGATACGCGACAGCCGGGTGAAATGGACATCGAATGAGTCTGCTTCTGATCGACACCAATATCGTCATCGACGCGCTCAAGAAAAGACGCGGACGCGCTGAGTATCTTGAGTCGCTGGCGCTTCACGGCTTTACGTTGGCTCTTTGCGCCGTGGTTCTCGCCGAGCTCTATACGGGAATGTCACAAGCGGACATCTACAAGGCTGAAGGGATGACTCGCGATTTTGTATTTCTTTCCACCAATGCAGAATTGGCGCGCTTGGCTGGAATGCTGCGGAAACGATATCGTGATGAGGGAATCGCTCTTTCAGTCGCGGATTGCTTAATCGCTGCCATCGCGATTCACTACAATGTGATGCTTGTAACGGATAACCAGAACGACTTTCCCATGCCGGAACTGCAGTTCTATCCTCTTCCTGCCACTCTTTGACTGAAAGGTGTAGTTTTTGAATTCTTCTATTCGCAACATCGCCATCATTGCCCACGTAGACCATGGCAAGACCACGCTTGTCGATGCCATGCTTCGCCAGAGCGGCGCATTCCGTGCGAACGAGATTGTCGCAGAGCGTGTGATGGACTCGAACGACTTGGAGCGCGAGCGTGGCATTACCATTCTGGCTAAGAATACGGCTGTGTTCTACCACGATGTGAAGATCAACATCGTGGATACGCCTGGCCACAGCGATTTCGGCGGTGAAGTTGAGCGTGCGTTGAAGATGGTGGACGGAGTGATGCTGCTAGTGGACGCCAGCGAAGGTCCTCTGCCGCAGACGCGATACGTGCTGAGCAAGGCGCTTGAGGGCGGGCTACCTCCGGTTCTGGTGATCAACAAAATCGATCGTCCTGACGCTCGCGTCCAGGAGGTGTTGAACGAGATTTACGATCTCTTCATCGATCTTGATGCGAAAGAAGATCAGCTTGGCTTTCCGGTTCTATACACCAATGCCAAAGCGGGAACGGCATCGACGTCCGCCGATATTGCTGGAAGCGACCTGCAGCCGCTGTTCGATGCCATTTTGCAGCACATTCCTGCCCCCAAAGGCGATGCTGCCGGTCCGCTGCAGATTCAGGTGGCAAACCTCGATTACAGCGACTACCTGGGGCGATTGGCCATCGCGCGCGTATTCAATGGCACGCTGAACAACGGCGAGGACGTAGCCATCGCCAAGCGCGACGGCTCGATGCAGTCGGTGAAGATCACAAAGCTGTTCTCCTTCAGCGGTCTAAAAAGGATCGATATCGAGAAAACAGACCTCGGAGACATCGTCGCCATTGCGGGGGTAACCGGCATTACGATTGGCGAAACCATTACGGGAATTGAGGCGCCTGCGCCCATGCCACCGATCGTAATCGACGAGCCGACGATTGCCATGCAGTTCACGGTCAACACGTCGCCTTTTGCCGGACGCGACGGGCAGTATGTGACTTCGCGCAATCTTCGCGAGAGGCTGGAGAAGGAATTACTCACCAACGTAAGCCTCAGGGTGGAAGAAACCGCTAATACCGACAATTTCAAAGTCATGGGTCGTGGCGAGCTGCAACTCTCGATTTTGATCGAAACCATGCGCCGCGAAGGTTACGAACTGATGGTGGGTAAGCCGGAGATCGTCACACGCAGAATTGACGGCAAGTTGATGGAGCCCGTTGAGCACCTTACAGTTGATATTCCAGAGAACTTCATCGGGGTCGTGATCGAGAAGCTTGGTCCGCGCAAGGGCGAGATGACCAAGATGCACAACCACGGGTATGGCCGCGTGCGTCTGGAATTTCGCGTACCCAGTCGCGGACTCATCGGCCTGCGGAGTGAACTGCTCACCGACACGCGAGGCACGATCGTGATGAACTCGCTGTTCGACGGCTATACCGAGTACCAGGGAGAGATTCCGCATCGGTTGACTGGAGCGCTGGTGTCGGACCGCCCAGGGGTGTCGACGGCATACGCGCTGTATAACTTGCAGGAGCGCGGAGAGCTCTTCGTGGGATCGGGAACCGATGTGTACGAAGGCATGATCATCGGCGAGAATGCACGCGACGTGGATCTCGACGTCAATGTCGTCCGTGAAAAGAAGCTCACCAACATGCGAGCTTCCACGGCGGACGAAGCGATTCGACTGGTGCCCCACAAGGCGCTGAACCTCGAGCAGGCTATCGAATTCATCGCTGACGATGAATTCGTCGAGGTCACTCCGAAGACGCTGCGGCTGCGCAAGAAGATCTTGCAATCAAATCGCAGGCCACGACGCGGGGCGCAACTCGTGGGTGCAGAGAAGGGCTAAGACAGCCCAGAGCGCCGGACGTCCCTCATTCAGGCGAACTGTGAGCGAGTCCGCTTACTGATTGTTAACTGTCTCGGCGAGAGAGACACACAATTGCTGATGCGTGGCATTCCGCCGGCCAAGGCCCCGGCGCTCCGTTTTGCGCGGAGCTTCTTAACGTCAACGGCCTTCCGCACCTAGCCGTTCTCACCGCCTCGGCAACCCGTTAGTAATCAGGTGTTTCCCTCGTATAACTAAGGATCACTCCGATTTAGGGCTTACGATGTGTGTGGTAGGTTTTTGCCAATTACGGACGCGGTAGACGTGTGCCTGCCCTCGTCTTAGCCGGGTTGTCGATCACTGCGGGGGCTGCGGTACCAGAAGTGCTCTTGGGTGTGATCACGTAAAGCTTTCAGGGAAACCATCAGACATGGCGCTCGGTTTTGCATTCAACAAGGCGAAGATACTTGGCTCTGCTGAGAAATACGTGCAGCAAGGCAAGCTGCAAAACGCCATCGCCGAATACGAAAAGGTCACCAAGCAGGATCCAAAAGACCTAACGGTGCTCAACACCATTGGGGATCTCTACTCGCGTCTTGGTCAAGTCGATCGTGCGACCGATTACTTCAGAAGAGTAGGAGATATGTACGCGGCCGATGGCTTCGTGGTGAAGGCCATCGCTATGTACAAGAAGCTGGCCAAGATGGGATCGCCAAGTCCCGATGCCATGGTTCGCCTTGCGGAGCTTTATACCCAGCAAGGGCTCTATAGCGACGCGCGGGTCCAATACACGGCCATAGCCGATCAATATCTCAAAAACAACGATCGCGAAAACGCCACGGCAATTCTGAAGAAAATGCTGGATCTCGATCCAGAGAATGCGGCGATGCAGACCAAGGTTGCCGATCTCTATCTCAAGCTGGGCAAGAACAAAGAGGCCTTGGAGATCTATTTTAATTCGGCACAGACTCTGCATCAGCGCGGCTCCCTGGATGCTGCAGGCGAAGCGCTGTCCCGCGTTCTAAAGCTCGATCCGAAGTACCCTCCCGCTTTGCTGCTGCGTGGACAAATGGCAGGCGAGTCGGGCAACAGCAGCGCCGCCATTGAGAACTTCTCCAAGCTAAAAGACATTGATTCTCGTCCCGATGCTCAGCGGTCTCTGTTACAGGCCTATTTGAGCAAGGGAGACGTGGAGAGCGCGGAGCCCATTCTGCAAAAGATGATTGCGGCGCGCTACGATTCGGCGGCAGTTATGTCTTTCGGGGATGCCCTGTTGAATTCGGGCAAAGCAGCAGAAGCGATGGAGTTCTACCGGCGCCACGCCGACAGGCTTCTCGCTGAAAGCAGCCAGGCTTTCGCTGAGGCGTTAGTGGCGTCGATATCGAAGTTGAAGGACAGCGAACCCGCCCTGCAATCGATGCTTGTCCTGCTGGAGAAAACAGGAGCGCCGGGACACGCGGTTCGAGAAGTTCAGGAATTGCTCGCGCACTCTTTCGTGCAAATGGGGCAGTTACAGCAAGCGGCCGACCTTTACGAGGAACTGGCAAAGGCTGAGCCGGAGAACCCGTTGCACCAGCAGAACTATAAGCAAGTCGTCGCGCGAATGGGGAGCGATTCCGCTACCCGGGAGCTCTCGACCGAAGAGGGCGGACAGGCGTTGATGGCGGACGAGCTGGAGGCGGTACCGCCAGTCACGCAGGAGTATGTTCGTGAGCTTGCCGAAGAGATCACGTCCGCGCTCACAGATTCCGAACTGTTTGCTTCTTACAACGTTCCCGAAAAGGCAATCGTGCCGCTCGAGGGCGTTCTCGCCAAAGCGCCGAACGATGTTCGCATACGCCAGCGTTTGGCGTCACTGTACGCCCGCATTGGACGATACGCCGACGCTGCGAACTGCTGCGCTGTATTGGCTGAAGTGCACGCAGTTGCCGGTAACGTCGAACCTGCGAAGCAGCTGCGGGAGTTTGCCGCCAAGTATCGGGAACAGGCAGGAGGGGCAGCGGCAACCGCTCCAGTATTTGAGCTGCCAGTCTCACAAATTTCATCGCAGAGTGAAGTTGTGTCCGATCCTTCCGAGCCCATTCCTTTTCAGGCCTCTTCTGTGGCGGAAACGAAAGTGGCATCGTCGGCAGAGCACAGCGATACCCGCCCTGAGTTTTCAATCTCGGAGCCGGCTGAGATACCCGCGCTTTCACCGACAGAAGCTGAGCCAGTCGCGCAAGAAGCGGACCATTCCGAGGAATGGGAGGGAATGCTCACAGTCGAGGAACCTGCCGCAGACGCTGGCTCAACCGTCGCTGCAGCAGCGGAAGGAACGGTTCAGGAGATTACAGCGCGCGAAACTCCCGACGAAATCGTGGAGGAAACACAGTTTTATCTTTCCCAAGGCATGGCTGCGGAGGCACAAGGCGCGATTGCGCGACTCGAGGCGACAGCTCCCGACCATCCGGCTCTAAGCGAATTGCGCGCGAATGTTGCGGCATCACGGAGTGCAGCGGAACGGGCCACCAAGGCGGCTGATCGGGCAACAAAGAAAGCGCAGGAAGAAGAAATCTCTTCCAGCATAGAAGAGATTTCTTCAAAGCCGGCTAAGCCGCAAACACTTCCGATCCTCAAGGATGCAGCTAAGACAAAAGAGCAGAAACCCAGCAGAGAGGCAGCCACAGTCGGTTCCGAAACTGAGGACCTTTTGGACGACATCGAGCTCGAAGCACCAGCTGGCGAGCTCGAGGATCTGATCCCCGAGGTCGCAGCGGGTGAACCTGCGTCGTTCACCGCGCCACCAGTTACGATTCGGCCGAATGTTCCTGCAGTAGCAGCTCCGGCGCGCTCGGCGCCAATCGCCTCGCGCACCGCCAGTGATAATCCTCTTGCCGGGTTGGTCTCCGATCTTGAGGACGCGTTAGTTGACATCGCCCCGCCTCCAGCAAAGCCCAATCGAACTCCCACGCCGGCAAGGGCAGCGGCTGCCCACGCCGCCTCCTCACGACCTGCGCAGGTGGCCACCGCTCCTCAGGCGGCGAACCAAGTGGAATCGAACTCCATGCTTTCCGACTTGCTCGACGAATTCAAAGAAGAGGTGGACGAGCCAAGCGCAGCGACCGAAGATCCCGATACCCACTACAACTTGGGCGTCGCCTTTCGCGAAATGGGACTTCTCGATGAAGCTATCGGCGAACTGCAGAAGGTCTGTCGCGCTCTCGACAATGGCCTGCCATTCTCACAGCCGATTCAGGCTTATACCTGGCTAGCCCAGTGCCTGGTTGACAAAGGAGCTCCTCAGGCAGCAATCCGCTGGTATGAAAAAGCGCTTCACGTGAATGGCATTAATGAGGACAGCCGCATGGCTGTGTACTACGACATGGCCAACGCCTTTCAATCTGCCGGCAATAAGAAAGCTGCTCTCGATAATTTCATGCAGGTTTACGGTTCCAATATCGACTACCGAGACGTCGCCGAACGCATCCGCAGCCTTAGCAAGTAGTCCTGGCGAATATGGGATGCTCTACAATCGACTGAATGGATCATGAGGCCAAGCTCCTGAAGTTCCCGGCCCAGGGAACTGAAAGCCAACGTCCAGCGCCTGAGCAGGAGCGTGGGATTGAGCCTCCGGTTGAGCTGGCACCTGCCGCCCCCGCTTCCTCGCGCACGCATCCGCCGCCGATTTGGATGCAACGCTTCTTTCTCGTCAGCACAGTCGTCTTCTGTCTCTGGATCGGACTCGTCCTATGTGTGCTGCCGTGGCTGCCTGCGTGGACGGAAAACGCCCTGGTCAGGGACTATGCGAGGCTACGCTGGATTCTTGGGACCGGCTTTGTCCGCGGATTGGCCACCGGTTTGGGCCTGCTAGACCTCTGGATTGGCATTTCCGAAGCCGTTCACTACCGCGACCGTCGCTAATCCCGCTCACGCGGATACTCCCGTAAGCACTGAAAATTGGCGGTTTCCAGGGTAGCTTTGTCAGGAACAGGGAAATTAGCAAGGAATTTCTTGATTTTCGGCTAAAAATCGCAGTCTTCTGCCCAAATTCCGCAAATTTGCTGTTTGGAACAGGGATTAACAGGGAATTTGCAGATCTAGCTCCAACTGATTGAAAACGGGAGTGTTACGAACAGAATCAGCATGGCGCGAATTTTAACAGGGAATCTAGCAGGGATTTCCGCTCTGACTCGAGTGCGTCGGAGACTGGCTACTCCTACCCGACTCCAGTCCTGTAGTCTTGAGGTTTGGACCAACAGAGTTAAAGAACTTCTATCCCATGGCACAAAACGAGAAACCCATTCTTGCCCGGGCCCCGATGGCCTACGAAAACGGCACGTTCCTTAACAGCCCTGACGGACGCGCCCTGCGCATCCTCTCTGAATACCAGGAGCCGCTCTCCCGCTTTCGCCGCGAGCGCATTCAGGACACTGTCGTCTTTTTTGGCTCAGCACGGTTCGCCAACTTATCGTCGGCCCAGAGCGCCTTACAGGTATTGGAGAAGCCGGGATCGGCCACCCCGGCCCGGGAAGAGGAGCAACCCGCCACGCTCGACGGGGCGCTTCATGGCCGGGAGAGTTCGCTCAAGCTGAAACGCGCCAGAGCCGCCGTGGAGATGGCCCGCTATTATGAGGACGCTCGCCGCCTTGCCTACCTGCTGACTAAGTGGTCGATGAAGCTGCCGTCGAAGCGGCTTCGCTTCGTAGTTACGTCGGGTGGCGGTCCCGGCATCATGGAAGCCGCCAACCAGGGCGCTAGCGAAGCTGGGGGCAAGACCATTGGACTCAATATCCGTTTGCCCTTCGAGCAGTTTCCCAACCGCTACATCACTCCGGAGCTCAACTTTGAGTTCCATTACTTCTTCATGCGCAAGTACTGGTTCGCGTATCTGGCGAAGGCTTTGGTGGTCTTTCCCGGTGGATTCGGCACGCTCGACGAGCTCTTCGAGATCCTTACACTGGCGCAAACCGAAAAGCTGGCAAAGAAGATCATCGTCTTGATCTACGGCAAGGAGTATTGGAATAAGGTCCTTAATCTCGACGCGCTGGTGGATAGCGGCACGATATCGCCCGACGACAAAGATCTCTTCTGCTTCGTCGATACTCCCGAAGAAGGATTCGAAATGCTGAAGCAGAGTCTCACCAAGTATCACTTGCAGCAACAGCAGGTGCGCCCCCATGAACCGGAAAAAGAAGACAGCAAAGAGCACGGAGATTTTCCGGAGATTGCCAAGACGCGCGGGTGAGTTGGGGACGAAAGGCCGAACACGAAGGGCACGAAGGCAACTACAAAGGTCACTAAGAACAGTAAGTAAACTTAGGTGCATGAGCTACTTCAGCCCTTCCATTCTCCGTGACCTTCGAAGTCGCCTTCGTGGCCTTCGTGTTCGCCTTTCCCTTGACCCGGCAGAGTGCCCGGAATACCCTTAAGCCGTGCCCTCCTCCGGCAGATATCTTCGTTTCGGCATCGCCATAGCCATCATTGTGGCCGCTCTCTCTTACCTCGCGTTCACCGGAATTCAAGACAGCAAGAGCTATTACGTCACCATCAAGGAGCTGCAAGGGATGGGCGGCCAAGCCCATGCCAAGCGGCTGCGCGTCGCCGGACAGGTGGTTCCGGGTAGCATCCATCGGCAGGGCGCGGGCGCGGATTTTCAAATTGACGAGCAAGGGCTGAAGCTGCAAGTCGCATATCGCGGCACTGAGCCCCCGCCGGATACCTTCAAGGACAATGCGCAAGCGTTGGTCGAGGGTTCCTACGGATCCGACAGCGTCTTTCATGCGCAGCAGATTCAAGCCAAGTGCGCGTCGAAGTATGCTCCCGCCGCGAATCAAAATGGGACGGCAGCCGGTGCACAGGCGGCAAAGCCCGCGATGGGTCAGAAGTCCAACTGACGCTTGACTGAACCTGCAATCCATTCCGCCGAAAATTCCCATTCTGAACCGGCAGTCATCCTCGAAGGCATCAGCAAGATCTTTGGACGCTTTGCCGCGCTTCACGACCTCACCATCACACTTCCCGCAGGCCGGCTCTACGCATTGCTGGGGGAGAACGGCGCTGGGAAGACGACGCTGCTGCGCATCATCGCCGGACTCTCTCGTCCTTCGCGAGGCACGCTGTCCCTCCTGGGAAGTAAAGATGTACGAGCCGCCGGCCACCGCATCGGCTATATGGCGCATGCGACGCTCCTGTATGACGAGCTGACCGCGCGAGAGAACCTCGACTACTTTGCCGGACTCTATGCGCCGAGGCCAGTGGCGAACAGGGAAGAGCTGCTGGATGCAGTCGGACTTCTGAACGTCGACATTAAGCGCCGCGTAGGCCAGTATTCGCAAGGCATGAAGCAGCGATTGGCTTTGGCGCGCGCCATGTTGAGCTCGCCCGATTTGCTTCTGCTTGACGAGCCATTCTCGAACGTCGATGCAAAATCCATCACCGCGATGGCGGCGCTGCTGGGACTGCTGCGCGATCGTGGTGCAACCCTGATCGTGATTACGCACCAGATCCAAGCCCTCGCGACGGTGGTTGACGAGTGGATCACATTGCATGCGGGCGCGATCGTCCAACGCGAGGCTACGCATGCCCTTCCTCCTGTTCGCGTGCCGGACGCGCAGGCCCCTGCATCCGTGCCGCGTGCCAGAGGCCAACAATGAGCCTGGCGCGGGTTATCGCTCTGCATCTGCGGAAGGACCTGCGACTCGAATGGCGCTCCAAAGACGCGGCCAATTCCATGTTGTTCTTCGCCTTGCTGGTCGTAGTGATATTCGCGTTCGCTTTCGATCCGCTCGCCGAGGAGTCACGACTTATAGCGGGTGGGATCGCTTGGGTAGCGCTGCTGTTTGCCACGGTAATGGCCCTCAATCAGAGTTGGGCTCGCGAGTTGCACAACGGCGTTCTCGACGCCCTGCGGCTCACGCCAGCGCCGGCCAACGGTCTCTTTTTGGGAAAGGTGATCGCAAACTTTATCTTCGTCGCGATCATCGAGATTCTGATAACGCCAGTCTTCGTCGTCTTCTACAACTTGCGCGTCGTAGGCTCGGGAGCGCAACTCGTGCTGGTCGCAATCTTGGGGACTTGGGCCCTGGTGGTGAATGGCACGTTTTTCGCGGCACTCTCGCTGCGTACGCGCAACCGGGAACTAATGCTGCCATTGGTCCTCATTCCGATATCGCTTCCCGCGATTCTGGGCATGGTGCTGGCGACCACAGACATTCTCACCGGCGAACGATCGCCGGCATTCGGGATTAAGCTGCTCACCGTCTATGACGTGGTGTTCACCGTTGTCTCGCTGCTTTTGTTCGAAGCGATATTGGGAGCGGAGTAGGTAGCAAGTAAGAGCAACCCGAACTTTAACGTGGAGCCGGGCAACGTGGAGCCGGGCGCCCTCGCCCGGGTGTTGTGCCACCGAAACCCGGCCGAGGGCGGCGGCCGGTTCCACGCCAAGCTTGACTTTGATCCGCGTCACATCTGCGAAATCCGCGGCAGGTTTTTCTTATTTGCATCCCGATATGCTCTATACCAACTCTTTCAATCCATCCTCATCAATCACCGCAACCTTCAACTCCCTGGCTTTGTCGAGCTTCGAGCCGGCATCGCTGCCGGCGACCACGTAATCGGTCTTCTTGCTCACCGATCCAGAAACTTTGCCACCGGCGTCTTCGATCATCTTCTTGGCTTGGTCGCGGCTGAGAGTTGGCAGCGTGCCCGTCAAGACAAAGGTTTTGCCTGCGAGCTTGGTGCCGCGTTTCTTCTTCTCGCCTTCAAATTTCAAGCCGGCTTTGCGCAGGCGTTCTACCAGTTCGCGATTGCGCGGCTCGGAAAAGTATTCGGAGATGGCTTCGGCCACGCGCGGGCCGACTTCATTCACCTCCTGCAGTTCGTCGAAGCTGGAGTTCATGAAAGCATCCATGCTGCCAAAATGCTCAGCCAGCAGCTGAGCTGTGCGCTCTCCAACGAACCTGATTCCCAATCCGAGAATTACGCGTTCCAGCGGCAGCTTCTTTGAAGCCTCAATTTCCCGGAGAAGATTCTGCGCCGATTTCTTGCCAACCCGTTCCAGCGTGAGCAGCTTTTCTTCGGTGAGTGAATAGATATCGGCGACATCTTTCACCATGCGGTGATCGGCCAGTTGATTGACCAACGATTCGCCCATGCCTTCGATGTTCATTACCCGACGGGAAGCGAAGTGCAGCAGGCTTTCACGCAATTTCGCCGGACACTTAGCGTTGACGCAGCGATGGTCGGCTTCTCCCTCCGCCCGCACGACCTTGCCGCCGCACTCCGGGCAGTGCGTGGGGAACTCGAAGGAACGTTTTCCTCGAGGATGATCCTTGTCTTCTATGACTTTTACTATTTTGGGAATCACGTCGCCGCCGCGCTCGACCAGCACCCAGTCCCCGATCTTGACGCCGAGGCGCTCAATTTCGTCCTGATTGTGCAGCGTGGCGCGCTTGACCATCGTGCCGCCGATAGGCACGGGACGCAACGCTGCCAGCGGCGTGAGCTTGCCGGTGCGTCCCACCTGCACCAGGATGTCTTCGATTTGCGTAGTCCCCGATCGCGCCGCGTACTTGTAGGCGATTGCCCAGCGCGGCGCCTTGCCGGTGAATCCGAGCTGCTTCCATTGGCGTGTGGAATCGACTTTGACCACGATGCCGTCGATCTCGTAGGGAAGCTTGTCGCGCTGTGCCTCCATCTTGTTGATGAACTCCAGCACTTTCTCGGGGTCATCGGTGCGCATGCGATGCGGATTCACTTTGAACCCTGCCTTCTCGAGGGCATCAAGGGATTCAAAGTGGCTCGGCAAAAAGCTATCTCCTCCGCGCAGCAGGAAGTAGGAGAAGTAGTCGAGACGCCGCTCGGCAGCGATCTTAGGATCAAGTACGCGGATCGTTCCTGCAGCGGCGTTGCGGGGATTAGCGGCGCGCGAGAGTCCCTGCTGCTCCCGTTCTTCGTTCATCCGCAAGAATGACTTGAAAGGCATGATGACTTCGCCGCGCACCTCAAACTCGAGGGGAATTCCGGCTGCGGCGAGCTTTTTGCGATCGATACGCAGCGGGACCGTTGGCATGGTGCGGACGTTGGTGGTGACGTCCTCACCGATGGTGCCGTCCCCGCGTGTGAGTCCGCGAACGAGTTGTCCGTCCGTGTAGGTGAGGGCGAGCGACATGCCATCCAGCTTCAGCTCGCACACGAATTCCACGTTGCTCTTACCGGTGACTTCGCGCACGCGGCGCACCCATTCACGAAACTCCTCCTCGTTGTAAGCGTTGTCGAGCGAGAGCATGGGGCTGGAATGCGCAGCCTTGACGAAGCCCTCACGTGGCTTGCCGCCGACTCGCTGCGTTGGAGAGTCAGGCGTGACCAGCTCGGGGTGTGCAGCCTCGATCTTCTTAAGCTGCTGCATGAGCAGATCAAACTCGGCGTCACTGATCTCAGGATCGTCGAGCACGTAATAGCGATGCTCGTGATGACGAATCTGATCGCGGAGGACTTCGATTTCGTCTGTCTGAGAGTGTGAAGGCTTTTGCGGCATTCTCGGAATCGGGTGATCGGGTGATCGGGTCATCGGGTGAAGTAAGAGGGTAACAACAGGACGCGGTTTACATCCACATCCGTCTAATCCGTGCCCGAAGGGTTCGTGTGATCCGTGGTAGGCGTGGATTTTGTGCTTGCTTCTTACTTCACCCGATCACCCGATCACCGGATCACCTGATCACCCGATTCCCTCATGTTTCGATGGCAACGTGGCAAACACGTCCAACGATCAGCTCCGATGGATCTCGATCTTCCAAGGGCAGCACGCTGATGGGATGACTCTGATTGTGCGGCCGAAGCACCAGGTGATCGCCATCGCGCTCCACGTACTTGATGGTGCAGGTCTGATTTTTGCGCACGGCATAGATGTTGGCTTCGTTGCGTCGATAGGGCTGAAGCAGGTTGTAGTGGCGATCGATCAGCACTGTCGCTCCTGGCAGCAGACGCGGATACATGCTGGTTGCCTCCTGGACATCAACTTTGATCAGCACAAAACGCTGCCATTGTTCGCGGCCTTTTCCAGGCGACGGCCGTAATCGACGCAGGAATGACTTCTTGAATTTGAGGACGTCGCGAACCGCTTCGCGGGTGATGGCCGCAGCTGTGGCAGCGGTCTCGGGGTCGGTGAGCACAACGTTTTCGAAATCGCCTTCAGCGGAGGAAATGCTGCTCGCGCGCCGGTTGAGTTCTTCGCGACTGAGCAGGTCGTATATAGAAAGATCCTGCGCGGCGAGAATGCGGTCCATACCCTCCAGGCTGAGCGAGCGTTTGCGGTTCAGGAAGTTGGAGATGTACGCCTGCTCGAATCCCGTTTGCTTTGCCAAGCCGAGGCCGGTGAGCTTCTTAGACCGGACTCTTTCTAACAAGGCACGGCGAAGCTCTTCCTGCAGGGCGGTGGCGTTCATAGCGCTAGTATATCAGTAGGATATATCGCCAAGGTCGAACTATTTCCATCCCGAAGCTCGCATTCATTTCGATTCGTTCGGCGCTCCGGAAGGCTAGGCTGCCGACCTCCCCCCTTGGTCAATCTCTGAACGCAGCTTCCGCTCGCTTCTGCGCTTCCTCCAATTGCGTTTGCATGAGTGCCAGCGCTTCATCGTGATCGGCTTCAGGGGAGACCGTTATCGGAGTACGCACATAGCAGTGAATGCGCGAGAACGGTTTGGGAATGATGAACTGGTCCCAAGTATTGAGAATCCAGGCACGTTCCACGGCAACGAAGAAGCAGAAGATTGGGGCTCCGGTCATTCGCGCCAGGTGAATCGGGCCGGGTTTGGCAACGTAACGCGGACCACGGGGACCATCAATCGTGAATGCAACGAACTCGCCGAGCTCGAGTTCGCGCTGCAGTTCGCGCAGCGACTGTACGGCTCCCCGGGAACTTGATCCACGAACCGCGCGAAAGCCAAGGTGGCCGATGACTCGGGCGATGTACTCGCCGTCGTAGCTGCGGCTGGTGAGGACACGAATCTGGTGATCGCGAAAAAGATATGCGGCAGCGAAAACGCAGCGATGCCAAAAGCAGTAGATCGCCGGCCGCGTCTTTGGTTCCTTCTCCGTTCCGGGTTCATAGGTAAACGAGGGGCGAAGAGTAGGTCCGATCAGGCGGATGGCCAGGTAGGCCGCCCATGAGATTAGCCATAGCGACAACCGCTGCTTTAGCGAAAAGCGATGCGGGTTACCGTTTACACTGGATGCCGGTTCCAGCTCAGCGTGGGCCGGGCCACCGCCACTCGGTGCGAGATTTGGAGTCACAGCAGTATTCTAGGAGGAGCACACCTCCGGCAGTCTGACAAAGTGAACGCTAGAACCTGAGGAAGCCACTGCCCGCGCTCGCTCAACTCCGCAGCTTTCCCAATCTGCTGACGCTGCTCCGCCTGGGATTCATTCCTTTCATTATCAGTTCCATCGTTGACGGGCATTATGAAGTCGCTCTGGTGCTGTTCGTCCTCGCAGGAGTGAGCGACGCTCTTGATGGAGTGCTGGCGCGCTCGCTCAGCCAGCGCACCAAGCTCGGCGAATATCTCGATCCCATCGCCGACAAGCTGCTCATCAGCACGCTATTTCTTGTGCTTTCCGTCACCCACCGCATCCCATGGCGCGTGACCGCAGTTGTATTCGGACGCGACATCATCATTCTTGTGATTTGCACGCTTGTGTATGCCACGACTCCACTGCGTGATTTTCGACCTACTCTTTTGGGAAAAGCGAATACAGTGGCACAGATTTTGACGCTGGGCGCGACCATTCTGGTCGAAGTGGAACCGTGGTTCTGGATTGTCTTAATAAAGTGGATTGGCGTGTGGACGGTGTTCGCGCTCACCATCGTTTCCGCACTGCACTATGTCTATCTATTGGGAGTCCGGCTACGCGCTGTGGGAGCGACCGATCGAACTGGCACCAGGCCAGCCTAACTATTTCTGGTTGAGCACGCGAGCGAGATTCTTCTCGCCTACCAGGTTCTGGTATTCGGGATGCTTCTTCAAGTAAGTGGAGATGTAAGGGCAGAGCGGCACCACCTGCAAGTGCTGGGTGTGCGCGAACTCCAGGGCTGCGCCTGCCAGCTTTGAGGCAATGCCGCGTCCTTCAAGTGCCGGCGGCACTTCGGTGTGATCCAAGACGATACTTTTTCCCAGGCGACGATAGGTCAGGATGGCAGTGTGTCCGTTGACCTGGGTTTCAAAGCGGCTGGAACTCTCGTTGTTGGTGATCGTCGGATTGTCCGTATTCAATTCCGTTCCCAGAGCAAGATTATACGGTTCGACATGGGAAGTTCCAGGCGAGGAGAGATCCAGGGCCGGAGCCCCGGAGGCCAAACGTGAGCCCAGCCCGGAAGGGCTGGGTACGAATACGCCAATCCTCGAGCGCCGTAGGCGCGGCACTCCTTGTATCTCCATGTGCCGCGCCTACGGCGCTCCTCGAATCGCGCATGATCAACCCAGCCCTTCCGGGCTGGGCTCACGTTTAGCACCCGGGCCTCCGGCCCTCTCATTCCTGCCTTGCCACCTTAATGCGTCAATACACCCGATCGCTTGGGGAACTACACCCGATGCCTTGGGGAACTACGCGCGATGGCTTGGGGAACTACGTGCGGAGGCTTGAGAAACTCGCCGCAGCAGCATTCCCGAATTAGAACAGACTCAAAAAGAGCTTGCGTGGCATGGTGCATGTCAGAGCAGCCACTTCACTCCTGCTGGACGGAGCGCAACAGCCCCGAATCCTCTCTGCCGAACGCCCGCGCGGTCTGACACACGAATGAATTTCTGCAGCAGCTCCCGTCGGCGGCAACCGCTCACTTCTTTCCGCCTACTAACATTACCGTGAACTCCGTATTGTGATAATTTTCATTAAGGCAGCGAACGTTGCGCCTTCTACCTCTGGCCGAGGTTCCCCTGGTTTCTGTGTTACGGATGTGGTTTCGGAAATCGAGGCTTTGTGGCTGCCGATAAATCCCCGCCGTTAGTGTGCAAACCAGGCGAGCTCGCTCCGGTGAGCGGCGTTTACTTCGTCAGGCATCTCAATCGCCACCGTCCATCGCACGAGGCGATGGTGATTCGCGGCGAAGAACTTCCAGCGTGCCGAACCTGCAGAGGCGATGTTCGATATGAACTGCTTCGTCAAACGGAACACGTTCAGCACGATTGGGACTTGGCAGGACCGAGAGTACTGGACTCCTCCAAGAGCTTTCCAGAATTTGATGGTGTGCGAAGGTTTCCCCGAGTGGAAATCGATGTCCCGGTAGTTCTCGTCGAAATGCCTCAAGCGGGAAAGCCAGTTGTGCTGCAAGGACACAGCATCACTCTGAGCGAAGGCGGGCTCGGAGCGGTGATCGAGAGCAGGCTCATACACCCAAAAAGGAACGTCACCATCCGTTTTCCAGGGCCGCGCGCGCGCCAGGAATTGGCTCTGAATGCCCGGCTCCGGTACCGAAATGGGATGCGGCACGGCTTTGAATTTGTGCGTTTGACCCGCGAGGATCGCGATGCAGTGCTCGAACTCTGCGGCCAAGTCGGATCCTGAGAATTCACCTCTTAAAATCCTTGTCCTCTGAAATGTGGGGCACCGCCTGCTTTAACTGGAAGCGCACTCTGGCGCCGCAGATTCGGCAGCTTGGGAAGGCTTCGTTGGCAAGAAACACCGCTTCCCGAACCTCAGAGGAGCACTCGTTATGGATGACCTCGTAGACACCCGATTCGGGAACTGAATCACCCGCTCGAAGTGCGTAGCGCACGGCTTTTCTCGCTTGATTCATTGCTGCTCCCCAGGCACGTACAGGAGGATTGCAGATGGGGTGCCAAATGTGGCGACAGCAGCTTTGGATAGTTTGATGGGAATCAGTCGTTTGCAACGACGGACTAGACGTCGTGGGCGAAACACAGGAAAGATTTACGTTAGTGTATGGCGCCGCAGAGGAAATGCTTCTGCCTGCACAGAGGGTTGCATTCTAAGGTGCGATTGAGAGATTTGCAGGAGCTCTCTTCAGCAGAGCAGAACAGAGCTGCGGTTGCAAAGGGATCTCAGGTTGCTTGGGTTTTAGTTCAGCGATTATTCAGCTGCATACTGCTACCTGCCCGCGCTCATGAGGTGTGGCGCTGCAAATTCCAGTTGCCGCGCAAACCACGCATCCAGTTCCATTTTGGTAGTTGCGGAAAGCGTAGTGAAGCGGACGCCCACCTGGCCGGTTTCATTGTTCCAGACGAACTCACCCTTAGCTTCGAGTGCGCGGCTCGATCCTGGAAGTTCAAAACGCATCGAGACGATGCCCTGCATATCGGGCGAGCGCCGAGTGGCCAAAGCCAAACCACCTTCACTGATATTGGTGAGCGGAATCGGGACGTCACGCTGGGTGCCATAGGTCAAACGAACCGTCGTCTGTAGCGCATGGCGATGGTAGCGGCGTCGTTCACGCAGGATCAGGCCATGAGCGGCACGCAGACTACGAGCTGCGCGATCGGCGGAAATGGGCTTTTCCAGTACAAAATTGGAGCCGAATGCAAACGCCTCTTTCACACTGGTGACGCGGTTGGTAATGGCAAAGACAATGGATTTAGCGTTGGACTTACCGCGCCGCATTTCCCTAACGACTTCGCACCCGCTCTGTACGTCGTCACAATCGACGAGCACAGCGTCGAATTTGCGGCGCCCGATTGTCTGGCGAGCTGCGTCGGTGGAGGTAACCGTCTCCAATTCGATGGTGACTGTTTCCAGCGCCCGGCGAATGATGCGCAGAACTTCCTGGTCGCGCGTGAGGAGGAGAGCTTTCAGCATCACGCGCAAA
This sequence comes from Terriglobales bacterium, assembly GCA_045808065.1. Classification (GTDB taxonomy): domain Bacteria; phylum Acidobacteriota; class Terriglobia; order Terriglobales; family Acidobacteriaceae; genus Gp1-AA112. The sequence continues at coordinate 37,119 of JBJMGD010000012.1, forward strand.
TGTACCTTTCTTGTCACTTGCGAACAACTAACGGACGTAACGGAACTATTGAGTAAATGACCAAAGTCGTGCTGGGGAGCTGAAGGCTGGAAGCCGTTGAGTCCAAAGGAACGGAGCGGCCGCGGTTGCGGCCTCAGGCACTCTCGTCAAAGTTGACAATTTACGGCATTTACTTCTTTGCAACCCTCGTCGCCTTGGCGTGCTTCGGAGCTGCTTTTGGGGCCGTTTCGGTCGACCCGCCGACTTCGCTCTTCATTTGGTCGATGATGGCGTAGAGCTTCGAACGATCGACCACCTCGACGAAGGGCTTACCGTAGGTATTATTCGACACTACGTAGATGGTAGGCGTGTGCTCGATGCCGACACGCTGTCCTATGGCGAAATCGGCTTTCACTTCATTGGCGAATTTCCCGTCGGGATCGACCACAAACGGGAGAGTGGTCTTGTTCGCGGCCGCAAACTTCTCGGCATTGCTGCGCAGGTTCTCGGGGGTAATCGCCGGCTGGTTTTCAAAGCAATAATCGCGCCAGGCCGCTCCCAACGGCTTCGATGTGCTGTCGAAGTACTTGCCGATCACGGCAGCGTCAAACGACCAATTGTGCTTAGGCAAGGGAAAGTCGTGGCGAACAATGGGAATGTTGTAAGTCTTTGCCGCCTCTTTTAATAGCGGATTCGCCGCGGCACAATCCGGACACTGCAAATCGACGAACTCCACGATCGCCACCTTTGCTCCCGGCGGAGGCTTCAGCGACGACGTGTCACCGGAGTAGCTGAATGTGGGAAGCAACATGAGGGCGGCAGAAACAGCAATTGCTCTTAAAAGCATGGTATTTAGACTCGATTATGTCAAAAACGCTGTGTCTATTTTATCGCGAATGCCTCTCGGGAGAGATTACTTACGTGTTTCCATGCCGGGAATCTTCACAACTTGGGATAAAGATGAGGAATGCCGAGAAAGACAGAGCTGTCCTGTGAAGCACAGGCTGTGAAACCCCGCTGCTCACCATCTCATAGCAGCTGCCGCAGCTTTCGCCTGTAACCCTCCTTTTCTCAGAACGTCGCATCTCAGCCGAGTACGCCACTGTTCCCGTTCGAAGCGACATTCAGAGGGTAAATTTATGAACTTCAGAGTCCCAGCACTATGCGTTCTGCTGTGTGGATTCGCCTCGGCGCAGGTACCGAATCCAACTTCGCAGCCACCCGCCGATCAGAATCCAAATGGCTATGCTCAAGGCAGCACTATCACCGCAACCGGCGAGACGGTTCCGCTGTTCAGGGTGCAGGTTGTAAGTCGGACAATCGAAGCCGTGAACTACCGCCATCTCGGCGGCGAGACCAAAGTCGGAATGGTTGGCACAACCCTGATGCCCCAGGCCAAAGGCGATGCTCACGTGGATAGCCGCCATGGCCGCGTGGTGATCAGCGCGAAGATGGACAAGATTGGTCCGGCCACGCAGTTCGGCCCTGAGTACCTGACTTACGTGCTGTGGGCAATCACACCCGAAGGGCGTGCGCAGAATCTGGGTGAGCTGCCGCTGAAAGACGATCATGCGCAGCTCGATGTCACCACCGATCTGCAAACCTTTGGCATGATCGTCACCGCCGAACCGTACTTTGCCGTGACGCAACCCAGTGACGTAGTTGTTATGGAGAACAAAGTTCTCCCTGATACCAAGGGACAGACGGAGGAAGTTACCGCGAAATACGAGCTGCTTCCGCGCGGGCAATATGTGAAAACCGAAGCCGCTAAGGGATTGCAGCCGCTGGTCGAGGACGAACAGCACGATCGTCACAAGGTTCCACTTGGATTGTTAGAAGCCCGCAATGCATTGCGTCTGGCACAGGCGGCGGAAGCTGACCAGTACGCGGCGGACTCGCTGGGCAAGGCGCAGGCTTCTTTGGACCGCGCCGAAGACTACTACCGACGCAAGCAGTGGAAGCCAGTGGAGACGGCGGCCCGTGAAGCCGCGCAAAATGCGGAAGACGCGCGCGTGATTGCATTGCGTCGTCGCGAGCAGAAGTCCATCGCCGACGCACGCGAACGAGAGCGCCAGCGCACCGAGGAGGCCCGAGCCCGAGCCTCAGCCGCCGAAGCTGAACAGCAGCGGGAAGCTGAGCAGCGTGCACGAGCCGAGCAGGACTTACAGGCCGCGCAGCAGGCGCGTCAGCAGGCCGAATTGTCGCAGCAGCAAGCCGACCAGGCTCGTCAGGCAGCGTTGACCGCTCAGCAACAGGCGGAACAGCAGCGCCTTGCGGCGGAACAACAGGCTCAGCAATCGCAGCAACAGGCGCAACAAGCTCAGCAGCAAGCGCAACAAGCCCAGCTTCAGGCGCAGCAGGCGGAGCAGCAGAGAGAAGCGTTGCGTCAGCGTTTGCAGCAGCAGCTCAATACCATCCTGCAGACACGCGACACCGCGCGCGGACTCATCGTCAACATGTCTGATGTGCTCTTCGATACCAACAAGTACACGCTGAAGCCCGGGGCAAGAGAGAAGCTTGCCAAGGTCTCAGGGATCTTGCTGGCTTATCCTGGGCTCAAAGTGCAGGTGGAAGGGTACACCGACAGCACAGGCAGCCCAGAGTACAACCAGCGCCTCTCTGAGCAGCGTGCGATGACCGTGCGCGATTACCTTACTGCGCAAGGCATCAACATGAACAACGTGACGGCACAAGGCTTTGGACAAAACGATCCGGTCGCGAGCAATGCGAGCGCCTCCGGACGCCAGCAGAATCGACGCGTACAGATGGTGGTATCTGGCGAGCCGATCGGCGACGTGGCGTCAGCCCAGGCACAGCCGTCGAACGGCCCTGCGGATCAGCAAAACCTGCAGAATCAAACGCAGCCGGCTGCGAATCAGCCATACCAGCAACCGCAGATGCAGCAATCACCACAGCCCCAGCAACCGCCGATGGAACAACCGCAGCAGCAGCCGACAGTTCCGCGCTAGTTCGAGTCGACTCTAGTGACGATGCCCGGCAAAATCTGCCGGGCATTCTTTTTTCAGATTGTCTCTCACGAATCTGCCCACGTAGTAAGTCGCTCTGAGACAGCTCATTTGGCCGAAATTCGAACTGACCACTTCCTACCGACAACTGAATACTTTCTCTCTACTGTAAAATCTACGATTCATGCTTCGCTTCTGCACTGCCGGTGAATCGCACGGAGAGGCCCTGATTGCGGTCGTCTCCGGAGTCCCCGCCGGTGTGGAGGTCGATCAGGAGTTCGTTAACCGCGAACTCTGGCGTCGGCAGCAGGGCTATGGGCGCGGTGGACGCATGCGCATTGAACGCGACACCGCACATTTCGTGTCCGGAGTTCGTCATGGCAAAACCATCGGCTCGCCGATCTCGCTGCGCATCGAGAACCGTGATTGGAAGAACTGGGAGGAGGCGTTGCCGGTCGGCGCAGGCGACCCGGCGAAGCACAAGCGCGTGGCCTCTCCGCGTCCCGGACATGCCGATCTCGCGGGCGCCCTCAAGTACAACCTGCCAGAGGCACGCTATGTACTGGAGCGCGCATCGGCACGTGAGTCCGCAGCACGGGTGGCTGTCGGAGCAGTAGCCAAGCTTCTACTGAAAAGCGTTGAAGTCGAAGTCTTGAGCCATGTAGTCGCGGTGGGCAAGGCAAGCTCTGACAGTGTTCCCGAATGGGAACAGGTTCGCGCGCTTGCACAGAAGGAAAACGTGTTGCTGGGCTGTGTCGATGGCGAAGCTGAGCAGCGCATGAAGGCCGAAGTCGATGAAGCATTACGCACCGGCGACTCCGTTGGAGGCATCTTCGAAGTAATCGCGCATCACGTCCCACCCGGACTGGGCACCTACGCAAATTGGGACGAGCGTCTCGATGCTCAGCTCGCTGCTGCAGTGATGTCACTGCAGGCGGTCAAAGCAGTAGAGATCGGACGCGGAGTGCGCGCCGCCGTTTCGTTCGGATCACAAGTACATGATCCCATCGGCTACGCCTCGGAAAATAAGCCATTGAATGGGGACGAACGCCACACGCGATTTACTCGCGCGCAAAACAACGCCGGTGGAATCGAAGGCGGAGTATCAAATGGGGAAGATGTCGTGGTGCGCGGTTACCTTAAGCCCATCTCAACCCTCCGCCGCCCATTGGAATCGGTGGATTTCGCCACGCGCGAGCCGGTGAAAGCTGCGTACGAGCGTTCGGATGTTTGCGTAGTGCCCGCTGCCGGAGTCGCCGGAGAAGCGATGGTGGCGCTCACACTCGCGCGCGTCGCGCTGGAAAAGTTCGGCGGAGATTCGGTCACGGAGCTGGAACGAAACTACAAGTCGTATTGCAGGCAGATCGCGGAGTACTGAGCAGACACGACGAATGATTTATCCCATCGTGAAGTATGGCGATTCCGTTCTGGACAAGCCCTCCGAACCGGTCACCATCTTTGACAATGAACTCAAGAAGCTGATCGAGGACATGTTTGAGTCAATGTATGCCGCGCACGGCGTCGGACTCGCTGCTCCGCAGATCGGCATCGCCCAGCGCATCGCGGTGATCGACTGCTCCTTTAGGGAAGATCCCAGCGCGAAGATGGTGATCATTAATCCTCAAATCATCCACAAAGAAGGTCGGCAGACACATAGTGAAGGCTGCCTCAGCCTGCCTGACTTTCGCGAGAACGTGACCAGGGCGATGAAATGCACCGTCCGCGCGCAGGATGTGGAAGGAAAGTGGTTTGAAGCGCCGGGCGAGGAGTTGCTCGCCCGCGCCATGCAGCACGAAACCGATCACTTGGATGGCAAACTCTTCATTTCCCACGTCAGCGCGCTAAAGCGCGATTTGATCAAGCGGAAGATCAGGAAGCTGCAGAAGCTGGGTGACTGGTGAAGGCACTATTGCGGCGAGCCTCCTCTCGAGACAAAGCAGTAGCGCGTTCCTTCGTTTGGTAAGTTCATCTCTATGACCTCATCTCCCCTCGCATTTCTGTTTCCCGGCCAAGGCTCCCAGAGTGTCGGAATGGGCAAGGACCTTGCAGCCAAGCATCCGGTTGCGCGTGACACCTTCGCTGAAGCTGACGCTGCGCTGGGCTACTCCTTATCGCAGCTTTGCTTTGAAGGGCCTGAAGATAAGCTGAAGCTCACGGAGATCACGCAGCCGGCGATTCTCACCGTCTCCGTTGCAGCCCAACGCGTGCTCGCCGAAGAGGGCATTCGTCCGCAATATGCCGCTGGACATAGCCTGGGTGAATATTCTGCTCACGTTGCAGCCGGGACTCTTACCTTCGCCGATGCCGTGCGCACCGTCGCCAAACGTGGCAAGTACATGCAGGAAGCCGTGCCCGTGGGTGTAGGAGCCATGGCGGCCATTCTCGCGCTCGCGCTGGAACCGCTGGCTGCGGTTTGCATCCAGGCTGCGCAGGAAACTGGTGGAACTGTCTCGCCGGCCAACATCAACTCCCCTGATCAGATTGTGATCTCCGGCAGCAAGTCCGCCGTGGAGCGAGCAGGCGAATTGGCGAAGGAAAAAGGCGCGAAACGCGCAGTCATGCTTCCGGTGAGCGCTCCATTCCATTGCTCACTCATGCAGCCTGCGCAAGACCGCCTGGCGCAAGACTTGCAGACGCTTAGGTTCTCCAGCCCCGGAGTGCCGGTTGTCACGAATGTCGACGCGAATCTGGTTCAGAGTGCGCCGGAGGCTCGCGATGCTCTGATCCGCCAAGTCACCGGCGCGGTGCAGTGGGTTCGTTCCATTCAGGCCCTGATCGCCGCGGGAGTGCAGACATTTGTGGAAGTCGGGCCGGGAAAGGTGCTGAGCGGCCTGCTGCGTCAGATTGACAGGTCCAAAACAGGGGTGAACGTAGAAAACGAAGAATCGCTGCAGAAAGCGTTGGCGACGCTGAAAGAGTAGCCGTCAGCACTCAGCATTCAGCGCTCAGCCAGTGAAGAATTTCCAGCTTCACGATTTCCCGTTACTTACACGGAAGAAATCAAAGGGACATCATGATGGCTCAGGGGCTGAATGCTGAGTGCTGATGGCCGAGTGCTTCCTTACGGCTCGATCCTGATATTTAGCGTGGGTGGCAGAAAAGTAATGCTGTGATCTTTCTTTTCCACCCAAAGCGCAAGCGGCTCCTTGCGATCGTTAATCATGCTGACGACAACCACTCCACTTGAGTTCTTCGGCGTCATGGCCGTGCGGATGTGATGGGTGTTGATTTCCCCGTACTCGCCTGTGGGACCCCAATCGAGTTCAAAGGTGCCAAAGTTGTATCCGGAATACTTCTGCGGATGCTGCTTCCAATTCGGATCGGCATTCCAGAGGGCGTAGGCGTGTTCGTAGTCCTTGTGCTCGATGGCGGAGAGAAACTTGCTGACAACCCGTTCTTCCCGCCAATCCCAGAAGTGGTAAACCAGAAATCCTGCGATCACCACGAGCACTAAAGCAGCAACGACGTACATCCGATTGCGCTTTTCGACTGAGGGATCGTATTCCTTCGCTTGGAAGATAGTCATGTCTTAAACAGACACCTGTAATTCAAGATACGACTCAGGAGGGGCACTCGGCAATGGAAACAAAGGTACTCGGTATCAACACTCAGCATTCGCCGTCTACGCAGGCTCCACAATGCTTGTCGGTGCGCCAAAAGAAAACCGCTGGATCGCGCAAACGATCCAGCGGCTGAGTGCTGACGGCTAGTGCTTCTCTAGTTCGCGCCCGCTCCCTCATAGCTTGTGAGCTGGTCTGCGACCTTCTGTTTATCGCCCACCACCACCATGGTCAGCTTTTGCGTGTCGATGTACTTCTCCGCCATCTGCCGCACCTGGGGCGCGGACACTCCATAAATGTTCTGAACATACGTGTTGAGGTAATCGTCACCCAGCTTGTGCAGATCGACGTATTCAAGCTGGTTAATGAGTCCGCTGGGACTCGAGTTACGCAGCACGAAAACTCCGGCAAGATAGTTCTTGATACCTTCGAGTTCTGCACTCGAAGGCGGCTCTTTCTGCAGCCGATCGATCTCGTACAGAATCTCCTTGATGGACGCGCCCGTGTACTGTGCCGTCACATCGGCGATCTGCACCCAGTAGGCGTCCCTATACCGCGAGGAGAGTTGGCTGAACGGCGAATAGGTGTACCCCTTCTGCTCGCGGATATTCGACGTGATTCGCGAACCGAACGAACCGCCCAGAATCGCGTTCATGACCTGCAGCGGGATGAAATCTCGATTGCTGGGATCGATAGTTGGCAACCCAATGAAGAGTGTCGATTGAACCGCGCCGGGGCGATCAATGAGTGAGAAGTCACGCTTCGTGACCGGCTTGGGAATGTCGATGAGCGGGTCAGGGCCGTGCTCCCAAGAAGAGAACGCTTCGGTTACCGCCTTCTTCACCGCAGCTGGATCGAACTTGCCGGCGACATAGACGTGGGTGCGTGCGGCGCCGAAATTGTCCTTGTAGAACTTCTGGACTCCTTCGACTGTGAATCCCTGGATCATCTGCTCGGTTGGGAAGATGCGTCCATACGGATGATTCGGATACAGCTCTTTCACAAACTGCTCGCGCGCGATGGGCTGTGGCTGTGACTTCTGAATGGTTAGCGTTCGGAGCTGATCTTTCTTCAGTCGCTCCACTTCGGAAGCCGGCAGAGCCGGATGCATGGCGACGTCGGCCAGCAGCGCCACCATCTTTGGTCCGAACTCAGAGAGCACGTCACCGCTGATCCGCGTAATGTCGGGGCCCACCGTTACATCGACTGAGCCCCCCATCGATGCTGCTTCTTGTGCGACTTGCTGAGCGGATCGCGAGGTAGTCCCTTCCTTCATCAGGTTGCCGGTCAAGTCGGCGAGCCATACCTGATTCTCGGCTTCGTTCAAATTTCCCGCGCGAATACTGAGGGCAACCATGACCTTGGGAATTGCGCCGTAAGGAACCAGCGTGACTTCGAGACCATTGGGCAGCGAGAACTTTTCCGCCTGTGGCACGTGGAACGCCTTGGGGGCGCTGCCGGGAGGCGGGCTCTGCTTCTTGGCTGCAGGCGCGCTCTCGTTTTGCGTCGGGGCTTTAGAGTTGCTGTTCTCTTGCGCTGACGCCGGCACGCTCCACGCAACAGCTAGGAACGACGTGCAGATAAAGGCAATAATTCGATTTCGCATCTGTCTCTCTCCGTTGTTCTCAAGCTTAATTGCCAGGTTTGCTGGTTTCAGTGTTTTGAGTACCGGGCTCGACTACTAAAACCGTGCGATTCGATGGTCGCAGATACTCCTGTGCGGTTTTCTGAATCAACGCCGGCGTGATTTTGCGGAACTGCGCTTCGATGCTGTTGATGCGCTCAGGATTGTCGTCAAAAAGCGCGAAGCTGGCGAGCAGGTCGGCGCGTCCAAATCCATTGAACTGCCCGACCTGATCGTAAAAATCGGAGCGCAGCTTCACCAGGGCGCGATCGAGCGTTTTTTGATCGATCGCCTTGGAGCGCAGCGGTTCGATTACCGCGTCAACGGCCGCCAGGATGTCATCGTCTTTCACGTTGCTGTCATGGAACAGAGAGGCTGTCCACAGCATCGGTCCGTTGTAGTCGTACATATTGCCCAGCAAATTGATTCCGCCCTCTACGGTGCCGGTCATTCCCCGTTTCTGTACCAGTTCTTGATGGAGGAGGCTGTCGTCGCCTTCGAGCAGAATTTGGTCGAGCACTCCCATGGCGTAATATTCCGGCGTGTTGCGCTCGGGCATATGATAGGCGATCGCCAGAGCGGGACGCTTCGCCTGCGGATCCACTTTGCTTGCCTTCTTTTCTTTCTCCTGCCGCGGCTCCGTCAAATCAGGTTCCTTGATTTTCGCGGCGGCTGGAATGTTGGCGAAGTATTTGTTAATCATCTTGCGCGCATCTGCCGGATCGAAGTCACCGACGATGGCGAGCGCGGCATTGTTGGGAGCGTAGTAAGTCTTGAAAAACTGCTGCACGTCGGGAAGATTGGCTGCCTCGATGTCTTTCAAATCGCCATAGAAGTTATGCGCGTTGTACCAATTCGAGTTGGCGTACTGCGGCATGTCGAGCCAGGGAAATCCGCCATAAGGACGGTTGAGCACGTTGACCTTTACTTCGTTCCCCACCACTCCTTGCTGATTTTTGAGATTGTCTTCGGTGACGGCCAAGCCGCGCATGCGATCGGCCTCTGCCCATAGCATGGTTTCAAGCTTGTTTGCCGGAACAATTTCAAAGTAGTTGGTGAAGTCGAAGCGCGTCGATCCATTCAAGGTCCCACCATTTTGCTGGACCAGCTTGATCATCTCCATCTTGCCTAGATTCTGCGAGCCCTGGAACATCATGTGCTCGAAGAGGTGAGCAAAGCCGGTGCGGTCGCGGGGCTCAACCCGGAAACCAATGCGGTAGTAAACGGCGATGGCAGCGGTGGGCGCCGAGTGGTCCGGCGAGAGTGCAACTCGGAGCCCGTTCGGCAGCTTGTAATAGACCACCGGAACGGTGAACTTATTGTTAGCGACACTGTCTGAAGCGTGGCCTGCAGCCAGCATTCCGGCCGGGACTAACATGCCGAGAACAACGGCTACAACCGTGCGCGCGAAAATCCTCATAGATGCCTCTCAAGAAGACTGGATTCGTAGGTTTATCGAGTGATAAGCAAAAGCTAAATGGATACTCCGAGACTTGCAAGCATCAAGGGACAGTCAGATGCTCGCTTAGTGCGTAACCCAAACTAAAAGGACACAAGAACACGTGCAGCTTAGACGAGCGAAACCGGAATTGGTTAGCGGACAACACTCAGTTGCACCCGATGCTGAGTACAGCTGTAGCGGATTGTGCCGTGACATCACTGCGGTTGGAACTCCCCAAATCCGAATAGAGAACCCTCAGAATCCGGCACTTACTTCTTCAGTTCCTCAACTTCGCGTTTAACGTTGACGAAACCGCGAACCAGAAACAGCACGTATCCGAGATGAACGCACCATGTGAGGATGTAGGCCGCGTGAAGATGTTGAAGACTGCGGATTGTATCCATCAGCGGGCCTCCGCACGCGCAAGCCGGATCGAGCGCAGTGCCTGGGCTTCATAGAGTTCCTGGCGAGCACGCTCCAGCTTGTAGCGCACCCAGAAGACCAGTGCTCCGTAACAGAGGAAGGCAGCAAGGTTGATGAGCAGAGCTGGAACCATGGATGGATCGAGTCCTGATCCTTTCTCTCCGAAGATTACCGGCTGCGGATGCTGCGTGCGCCACCACCGAATCGACATGTACACAATGGGAACATCGACAAAACCGAAGACAGCTAATGCGGCAGCGAGCGTTGGCGCCTGACCTGCAGTTGATAATCTGCGCAGCATGAGGTAACTCACATAAATGAGCCAGAGAACGAAGGTGCTGGTGAGGCGCGCATCCCAGGTCCACCAGATTCCCCAAACGGGCTTGGCCCAAAGCATTCCGGTGAGAAGGCCAACTGAGCAGAAGATCACTCCCAACTCCGCTGCTGACACCGCCACTGCGTCGGCCGCCATGGCTGAAGGCGTGTTGCGTCGCGCGAGATAAACAATGGATGCAAGAAGGTTAACTGCGAACATGGTGAAGGCAGTCGCATACGAAGGCACGTGATAGTAAAAAATCCGCTGGATGTTGCCCATGGTCGCCTCGGTAGGTGCGACGTCGAGAGCTTCGTGCAGTCCGTAGGAGAGAAGAATGGCCACCAGGATGGCGCTGAACGTGAAAGCCGCGCGGTTCATTTGACGGAAGTGTACCGCAAGGAGCGACCCGGAGGGTGGACTCCGTCCGCCACTTAGCAATCAACTTCTAGCTTCAAGGCTATCCTGAGCGCGGCGGTCGGACGGTCCAAGGTTCTTTAAGCTATCCGATGTCCTCGCTCCAGTTCTCGAGGTAGTTTCGTACTGCGACCATGAACTTGTCGGCATCGGCGCCATCGATTATGCGGTGATCGTAGCCTAGCGTCAGGCGAATGATGGAACGGATGGCGATCAGGTCATTGCCCTCTTTGTCGGTGATGACAACCGGCTCCTTGAACAGACCTCCCATTCCCAGAATCGCTACCTGAGGTTGATTGATAATCGGCGTCCCAAACTGCGGGCCAAAAATTCCCGGGTTGGTAATCGTGAACGTGCCTCCTGCCACCTCATCGGGCTGGAGCTTCTTGGCGCGAGCGCGCTCGGCAACATCGTTGATGGCGCGTTGTAGTCCGACGAAACTGCGCTCCTCGGCCTGCTTCACTACCGGCACGATCAATCCCCAATCGAGCGCGACCGCAATGCCAATATTCACGTTCTTGTGATAACGGATGCTCTCGCCCTCTACCGACGAGTTCACGATCGGCATCTGCTTGATGCCGCCAAGCACGGCGCGCGCGATGAAGGGCATGTAAGTCAGCTTTACCCCATTGCGTGTCTCGAATTTGGCGCGCTCGCGATCGCGAAGCTTCACGATCCGCGTCATGTCCACTTTGAAAACGGTGTGCACGTGCGCGCTGATGTGCTTGGATTCCGCCATACGCTTCGCGATGATGGAGCGCATCTTGGTCATAGGTACAACTTCGCCTGGAACGGGCGGGGGCAGCGCCGGAATCGGAAGCGCTGCGGCTTGCGCACTCGGCGCGGCTGTAGCAGCGGTTGCTTCGCGCTGCATCGGGGCAGCGGGTTGCGGTGCTCCGGCAGGATACTTCTGGATAAATCCGAGGATATCTTCCTTGGTGATACGGCCACCCATTCCCGTGCCGGGAATCTGGCCAAGATCTACGTTGTTTTCTTTTGCGATTTTGCGAACTAGCGGACTGGAGCGTACGCGATCGCCCTCTCCCTGGCTGATCTCAGTTACGTTCGACGAACCTTGTGAGGCAGGTGCAGGATGGCTTTCTGTTTCGGTTTCGTCTTCACTCCTGGCCGGAGTGCTGGGCTTGGCAGCCTGTGCCGGGCGCGACGGACCGTCGGTATTCGCCGAGCTAGGTGCGCCTGAACTCTTCGCCGGCTCCGGAGCGGCTGGCTTCGCAGGAGCGGCTGCTGCGGCACCTGCACCCTCACCATCGATTACGCCCACTATGGTGTTCACCTGGACGGTGGCGCCCTCCTGAACCTTCACTTCCTTAAGAACTCCAGTAGCAGGAGCGGGAATCTCCGCGTCAACTTTGTCAGTCGAGATTTCGAAGAGGGGCTCGTCCCGTTGAACTTTGTCTCCAGGCTTTTTGAGCCATTTGGTAAGGGTGCCTTCGAAGATGGATTCGCCCATCTGAGGCATGATTACATCGGTCGGCATGCGGACCTTCCACTAGTAGGAATCGGAATCAATGGGCAACCAGACATTATAGCTGCTGAACCTTCGGCTTCGCCGGAGCTGCAACAGCGCAATAAGCGATAGGCAGCAGGCGATAGGCAGTAAGCGATAGGCAACCGCGGCGAGATGCAAACGCAAATCACCAATAGCCAGATGTTTTGGCTTATTGCCTATCGCTTATTGCTGTTTCAGGCATAAATTCCGCGCTGGCGGATTGTGAACTGCACTCGATCTACCGCCAACATGTATGCCGCGATCCGATTGTTGACGTTGTGGGTTTCAGAGTAGCGAACAACCTCGTCGAAGGATTCCTTCAGGATGTCTTCAAGCTGCTCGTTAACGACCGACTCCTTCCAGAAGAATCCCTGACGATCCTGCACCCACTCGAAGTAGGACGCGGTAACGCCGCCCGCGTTTGCGAGGATGTCGGGGATCACGAAGATGTTCTTATCAGCGAGAATGTCGTCGGCCACAGCGGTGGTAGGTCCGTTGGCGCCCTCGGCGATAATCCTGGCTTTGATTTTGTCGGCGTTGCGGCTGGTGATCACGTTTTCGGTTGCCGCAGGCACCAGGATGTCGCACTCTGTAATCAGGAGATCGTTGGTGGCTGCGGATTCGGCGCCTTTGAATCCAGTAATGGTGCCGTTGCGCTGACGATGCATGAGCAGCGCGTCGATGTCGATTCCATTCTTGTTGTAGAGACCCCCATCGTATTCTCCAATGCCAATGATCTTATAGCCCGCCTCGGCCATCAGTTTGGCTGCATTCGATCCCACATTCCCGAACCCCTGAATGATCACGCGCGTGCTCTCCGGCCGCATCCCCAGTTTGCGTGTAGCTTCGTTGCAAACGATCATCAGGCCGCGACCGGTGGCCTCGCGCCGTCCACGCGATCCGCCGATGTTGAGCGGCTTGCCGGTGACGACCGCTGTCACCGTCTGGCGCATGTGCATGGAGTAGGTGTCCATGATCCACGCCATGGTCTGTTCGTTCGTGTTCATGTCAGGCGCGGGAACGTCTTTTTCAGGACCGATGAATTCGATCAGCTCGGCGGTGTAGCGGCGGGTGATTTTCTCCAGTTCGGTTTGCGAGAGCTTCTTGGGATCGCAGATGACGCCCCCCTTGGCGCCACCGAAGGGAATATTGACGACCGCGCACTTCCAAGTCATCCAGCTGGCAAGCGCACGAACTTCATCGAGAGTGACGTCTGGACCGTATCGAATGCCGCCCTTCGCGGGACCGCGCGCAATTGAGTGCTGCACCCGGAAGCCGGTGAAGACTTCTATACTTCCGTTGTCCATCTGCACCGGAATGTGCACGATGATCTCGCGTGTGGGATATCGCAGAACCTTCCAGATGCCCGCATCGAGTTTCAACTTCTGTGCCGCGAGATCGAAGCGCGCAGCCTGCGCCTCCCAAGGATTGAATTCCTGCTCGGCGGAAAAATTTCCTATCTGCTCTTTGGTTTCGATAGCCATGAGTGATCTCGATGCGTCGGGATTTTAACCATGTGGACAGGCAAGCAGATAAGAGTGAAGTCTGCTGTCTGAGCAAACCAGTCAGTATAGATTCGCGGATATTGTGAGGCAAATCAGAAGTGGTAGGGACAATCATCGAAGTCAACGCCGCAGGTTGTTACTTTGCAATCGCGAGCCGTAACACGCGCATATCGTCTTTCAGCCATTTAGTTTGCATCTTTGCAAGTGCGTATAATTTTTGTTCCAGGCAAAAGGGGGCAAACCGATGGGCGCAGAGAACGGCCGAAGTGGAAATGGAGCGCATAGCGGAGTCGCAGTGCCGAAGCCTCGGGCTGAATGGATTGTCGGCCGACGTGAACAAGCCACCGAACGCCACGATCAAAACTTCTCGCAAATGCACTACGCCCGTCTTGGCGTAGTCACCGAGGAGATGGCGTACGTTGCGCAGAAAGAGAAGCTCACGCCCGACGTTGTGCGCGACGAAGTTGCCGCCGGACGCATGATTATCCCCGCCAACATCAATCATCCCGAACTGGAGCCGATGGCGATCGGAGTCGCCTCATGTTGCAAGATCAACGCCAACATCGGCAACTCCGCCGTGAGTTCCAATATCGATGAGGAACTTAAGAAGCTTCATACTGCCGTCCACTTCGGCGCCGACACAGTCATGGACCTCAGCACCGGCGGCGATATTCCGGAGATTCGTGAGGCCATCCTACGGCACTCGCCCGTGCCCATTGGCACCGTGCCCATCTACGAAGCAATCAACCGCGTGAAGCGCATCGAAGATCTTACGCCCGAGATCTATCTGGAAGTTGTCGAGGAGCAGGCAGCGCAAGGCGTCGATTACATGACGGTGCATGCCGGAGTGCTCATCCAGTATCTGCCGATGGTATCGAAGCGCATCACTGGAATCGTGAGCCGCGGCGGCGCGATCCTGGCACAGTGGATGGCTCATCATCACAAACAGAATTTCCTGTACGAGCGCTTCGATGACATCACCAAAATCCTCGCTAAGCATGACGTTTCATATTCGCTCGGAGACGGATTGCGGCCGGGCTGCATCGCTGACGCCAGCGACGACGCCCAGTTCGCTGAGCTTGCGACTTTAGGAGAGCTCACGAAGAAAGCTTGGGAACGCCATGTGCAAGTCATGATCGAGGGGCCTGGTCACGTGCCATTGGACAAGATCAAAGAGCAGGTAGATAAGGAAGTTGAGCTCTGTTATGGGGCTCCGTTCTACACCCTCGGTCCGCTGGTCACGGACATTGCCCCAGGATATGACCACATCACCAGCGCAATTGGCGCGGCCATGATCGGATGGCATGGCGCTTCCATGTTGTGCTATGTGACCCCTAAGGAACATCTTGGCCTTCCTAACGAAAAAGATGTGAAGGACGGAATCATCGCTTACAAGATCGCCGCGCACGCGGCGGACGTTGCCCGCCACCGTCCGGGCGCCCGCGATCGTGACGACGCCATCAGCTACGCGCGTTACACCTTCGATTGGAACAAGCAGTTCGAGCTCTCGCTCGATCCCGAAACGGCACGAGCGATGCACGACGAGACTCTTCCTGATGACTACTACAAGGAAGCAGGATTCTGCTCGATGTGCGGTCCGAAGTTTTGCTCGATGAACTATTCAAGCAAAGTGGATGACTTCAACAAGCGCGTCCATGGCCTGGAGAAGAAAGACCTCAGCGGACTCATGGAAGAGAACCTGGTCAAGCTGGGGCGGACGGGTAGCTAGGATCCGCTCCCGCCCGAAGGTGTCCCGCTACATATCTGAATAGTGCCGCACGCCCGCGACAGTGCTCTGTTTTGCCGGTGAGGGTTTCGGCTTGCCGTTGTAGTAGTGCGTCACAACATCGGGACCGTCGTTGTACTCAGGTTCAGGATTGGAGTGGCGGGCAACAGGAGCGGCCGCCGCGTTTGAAGACGCGCTTGCTCGGCGCATTTGTTGTGGCGACGTCTTCGCTGCCGCCACTGGATGAGTGGTCAGCGTCACGCCTCCAGGTTGGTGCGTACGCGCCTGTTGCTGTTGTGGCGGCAACATGGAAGAAGCTGGTCGTCGCGCAAGCGAGACTCCCAACACCATCAGCACAGCCATGGCTAGGCCGCCGAGCACTGCTACTCGCTTAGGCGTAAACTCTTGCGCCCAGTCGACTCGTTTCCAATATGGCACTCGAACTGGAGCTGGAACGAGCCTGGGCTTGCGTTCTGCAACTTTGACTTCCGCAGGGATATCGACAGAGTGCTGCTGCATCGCTTCGGGCGATGCTCCCTCAGGCCGTCGTCCTTGCCACACAACCTCGCGCTGCAAAGCAGGGGGCTCGACGTTGGGCGAGTCGGTCTCAATGGGTACGTCGAAATGCTCTCGTTCTACTTGCGGGATCACCACCGGTGTACTTGCAATGAGCGTATGAGCTTCAAGCGGCAGATCGGGAATGGGCTCAGTTCCCCGCTGCGAATCGATTGCCTGTAACGGTCTCGCGTGGGAATTTGGAGCGGCGGTGCTTTGTGGCAGCTCCGCACCTCGGAGAATCTCTTCTTCCTTGCGGTGCAACCACTCGGCAGCCTGCGAGATGGCCGCTGAAATCTTCACTGCTGCCTCCCGCAAGGGAGCAGTTAGATCGGTGCTCTGTTCCGCAGTCGACTGCGAGTGAACTAGTTCCAATTGTGGACGCTCACGGTACGGAACGGTCTCGGGTCGAGTTTCCTCGACAGGCTTGTCGAACGCTTGTTCTGCAGTCACTTGTTCTACAGTCACTGGTGCTACAGTCGCCTGCTCGACAGGCTCCTGGATGTATGACAGGGGCGCGTCGGCGTTTTCATATGGAACCTCCAGTGATTCTGGTTCTGCATTCCGCTCAGCTGCGAAGGGCTGAACTGGTTCCTGGGACTCAATCCCGAGCAGATCCTCAGACGCAGCCTCGGGCGCAGCATCAGCCGAAATGGCATGGGCATCGAACCCATAGTCCTGGACTGAAGCTTCTGGCTCCGCTTCGGCAACTCGTGACTGGATCGCAGCCTGTGGCTCTGGCGCCGGTTCGTATACGTACTCTGATTCTTCGTTGCGGCCAATTCCAAACAGCTGGCCGATGCGGCGGAAGAGCGGCATGAGCACGAACTCGCGTTCGGGAACGTAGTCGGCATCGTACTGCTGCCCGCCTGCATCGCTGCCGCTAAGATGTTGTTGTTCTGAGACTTCGAGATGCTGCGAATCTTGGGAATAGCCGTCCCTAGACGCCGACATAAAACGCTCGCCTTTCGCGTAAGGTGCGGGAAAAGATTCTTCCCCGGAGTGAAGGGAAGTGGCGCATCCCCTTAGATGCAAAACACACCCCAACCGTCGTCTTAGCTATAGACACAATTGGAGCTAGGGAGTTTCTGTCCCGGTCGCAAAAACTGTCGGGAGGGACCTTGGAGGGGCATCTCGAGCGTTGCTCAGGCAGGTGAGGCCGAACTGCTGAGACTCAGTTCACTTCGGCGTAATCGTTGCCGTCGGCGTACTGTAATCCGGCTATTAGCTTGGCCCGGTACTGCACTTCTAGATATGCCTTAAGAATCTCGATGTGCATCTGCTCGCGTTCGGCGGGACGGCTGCAGGAGGTTCGGGCATTATCCAGGGCAAGGTATCGATCGTGGGCGGCGAGGAATTTGGAGAGCGCAGTGGCGGAGGTCATTTGCATTGAATGTAGAAGCCTGTCTGCAAGCAAGGCTATCCCACAAAAGCCTTAGTAATCTTAGGGAATGTAGCTTTAGAACCAATTAGAGCAATAAGTCGGTCAAGGCTGGTTTGGGGGTGTTTACCTGTACGCTTCCAGCACTGCGGCAGCCCGGTTCAATGCTTCAGTGAGAACCGTCAGTTGCGCATTAGCGCGCTGTGCGTCATTTGCATCGATCGCTTCGTTGACGCCCGGAATCACCACTGCTGCGTAGCCGGTGTACTCGCCAGGCGCGTAAATGGCGTGCCGGAACCACGGCCGATTCGGCAAACCCTGCGGGATGAGCAAGGCACGTTCTGCGCCTGAGAGTGTCTGGTTGAGACGCGAGAGGTCTGCGGTAGCCGTGTTCTGAGCCTCGCGAACCAGCGCGCCGGCCTTTTGGAATCTCTGGGCAGCAGCCAAAGCAGTTGCGAAGGATGGAGACTGCGACCCGAAGGTCTGTTGTCCTTTCGTTTGCGCCTGCTGCACGTAGCTGACGATCTCTTTACCGTACAGTTCATAGTCCTCGGGTAGATAGTCGGCGTTGGCCATGTGCAGCATCTCCACGCCGAACACGCGGGCCATCTCCTGCTCGTACTTGAACTCCGGATCTCCAAATTTCATGAACCAGGCAAAGTTGTCGAACACGGAGTGATAAACGCCGTAGGGGCCGCCGGACCCAACATCGGTAGCCGGCACTCCCAGTCGCTGCAGGAATACGGAGTAATCGGAGCCGCTGCCCAGATCGCCAACTTCGACATCATTCTCCACCTTGGCTGCCGGCGGACGATTCTGCGATCCTCCCAGATCGGGAGAGATATTCTTTACGCGCTCACGTTCGCGCACATCCTTCCAAACCTGGTACACCGTGCCGCCCTTGGGACTGGGCACCTGTTTGGCGACATCACGGACGAACTGTTTCAAAGTGGGAACTGCGCTCGCTCCAAAATTAGGGCCTGCGACACCCACATCCATGTTGAAGTACGCCGCCGCATGTTCCAAGTCGCGCTCGTGCTGCTCGCCCCATTCGGTCGAGCCGATCATGCCTTCTTCTTCAGCATCCCAACTGCAGAAGACCATCGTTCGCCGCGGCTTCCAGCCTGATTTCAGCAGATCTCCGATCCCATGCACCGACTCCAGCATGGCGGCGGTGCCGCTGTTAGGATCGACGGCGCCATAGACCCACGCGTCGCGATGATTGCCGCCGACCACCCACTCATTGGGCAGCTCGCTGCCGCGGACGGTGCCGACCACGTCCCAAATTGTCTTGTAAGGCGAATCCATTTTGAGGTGCACCTTTATCCGCACTGGACCCGGACCAATGTGGTACGTGAACGGGAGCGCACCCTGCCAATCGCGCGGAGACTCCGGTCCGCTAAGGTTTTGCAGAATTGGCGCTGCGTCGGCGTATGAGAGAGGCATGGTGGGGATCTTTGGCAAATCGGGTGCGGTCGCCGGAGATGTGCGCCGCACATCGGGAAGATTCGGAACCGACGCGATTCCAGGCGTCGTCGGATCGCCGGCGTATTCAAATGTGTAATCGATTGAGCCGCGCTGCACGCCAGTTGCCGGCCGATATGGCCCCTTGGGATACATGTCGCCGCGATAGTAGCCATCGTCGATAGGATCGGAGTAGATGATCACGCCCGCGGCTCCGTGCTGCTGGGCCACCAGGCTCTTCACACCGCGATAATTCGCGCCATAACGAACCAGCACCAGCTTGCCGCGAACATCGACCTTCATGGTTTCGAGCTGTTTGTAGTCCTGCGGAGTTCCGTAATTGGCATAGACCACATCGGCTTCGACATCACCGGAGGGCGAGTAGGCATTGAAGGCAGGAAGCACGCGCGGATCGTCCTCATAGGGGTCGCCATCGACGTGCTCACGGCTGGGACCATGCATCTTCACGTTCTCCGGAGCCGTGATGTCGATGCTCACTTCTTGCGGGAAGGAGAGCAACACCTTGTACTCGACGATCTGCGTATCGAGTCCAGCCTCCCTAAACTTTTGCGCCACGTACTCTGCCGTCTTTCGATCTTCAGGCGACCCGGCGACGTGCGGAGCTTGGGTGAGAGTCCGCAAATGTTGTTCTGCCAGCTTTGGATCGGGCGATTGATTGAACTTGCGATCGATCTCTGCCTGCCGGGCAAAGTCACGGAAGCCAAAGACCTGCTCGTTGCTCGCAGGCGGCGTTGCTTGCTTGAATCCGGTGAGAATAAAGAGTGCGAGAAGAACTGCCCAGGACTGCCGCCGGCGGATTGGAGACAAGAGCATGCTCCGTGGAAGTTATTTTTTCGAAACACACGAGGGTAACATCCGGACGGTTATTCGGGAGCCAGGGCTACCAACTGCTTGGCGCCTCCGGCAGCGGCCCTTGATTCAAGGAACGTGACTTTCAGGATGTGAAACAAAATATTTTTTTTTGATCCCGACTTCTAAAGGACTTACACCCAAGATCCCGACTTGATCCCGAAGGTGCTCGGGATTCCTGCCATGTGCTTTCGGGATCTCCTCGGGATCAATCCAATGCGCTTCGGGATCTCCTCGGGATCACACATGCGAACGGAACAAGAGAATGCCTGCGCTCCGACGGACCAGTCAGACATTAAGAGAGCCAACATAACTGCAGCACCATAGGCGAAAATCGAGCGAAAGTCCAGAACGACTTTCAAGCACGCAGAGTCTCCACAAGACCTTCTACAAGATCTCCCGTATATCCCCCACTCTGCGGGTGACGCGTTCGCGGTCGAGGTATTCGAGCAACGGGATGGCATGCTTGCGGGTTACGCCGGTGAGGTCTTTAAAGCGGCCGACGTCCATCTTTGGGGTTTTAGTTTTTTCGGATACGACCATCCGGCGCAATTGCTCCAGCGCGGCGCGGTGGAAGACGAGTTCATCGCCCAACTTCACCAGCACGCCTTCGCGCAGCAATAGCGTCATGATTTTTTGGCTGCGTGTGCGATCGACAGAAAGTGACGCGAGCACATCTTTCAACAAAGGAACCTTCAAGCCGGCGGAAGAGAAGGCCTGCTCAATGGTTTTGCGCGCGCGTTCCTCATCGGCGCTCATTGTGACTCCGCGTCCGGTGAGTCGCACCTCTTCGCCGTGGACTTCGATTTTCTTGCCAGCGGCGAGCTGCGCGAGCAGAAATGAAAAGACGCTTTCGCCGACTTCGAGTTTCTCGCGCAGAGTTTCTTTAGCTATGCCCGCAACCAGCGGATTGGCTTTATGAAACTTTTCAACCTCGGCGAGCAATTGCTTCGCGGCGTCGAGCGCCGCAACCTTCGACAGCAGAAGGTCGCCAGCGCCGAGAATCCGGCCCGCTTCTAACAAGGTTTGGGCGTCACCATCGACCGCCGAACGAGGACGGCCGGTCTCCTTCACCGCTTCAACCCGCCGCAATGCGGCTTTTCCGCGTCGCTCAACGCGCAGAGCCAGAGCCTCTGGGGGATCAGCTTTCTCGAGCTTGCTGAGAAAATCGCGAGTGCGCGCTGCGTCTTTGGCGCTGCGACGCTGCGGAAATGCGTCGAGCACAATTCCTCCGCCGATGGTGATCACAGGCGAGAACTGGCGGATGATGAAGCGATCCCCGGGAATCACTACCAGCGGATCGGCGGGGCGGAGTTGCGCGAATGTGCTTGCGCCGGGCTCAAGCTGCTTGCCCTCAACCAAGCGAACTTGCGCGACCGTCTCAGAAGCAAAGCAGTGCAGATGTACACGGGCCAGATGCTTCAGCGGCTTTGCAGTTGCCAGTAGCTGAAGCCGGACATCGATCTGGCGCGTGGGCTCGAGCGTTTCCGGCTGACTGAGCATCATGCCCCGCGCGAGGTCCTCGGTGGCAATGCCGGCCAGGTTCACTGCAGTGCGCTCTCCGGCGCGTGCCTGCTCGGTCGCGGCGCCATGCACCTGAAGACCGCGCGCGCGAACGCGCTTGCCCGCGGGATGCAATTCGAGTTCCTGCTCGCGCTGAATGGTGCCGGCGATGAGCGTCCCGGTGACCACCGTACCAAATCCTTTCATCACGAAGGCCCGGTCGATGGGCAGCCGAGGCAGTGTGTTCGCATTCTTCGCCCCCACTTCGGAAGCAATGCGTGCCAGTTCGCCTTCGAGGGTCTTGATTCCGGTTCCCGTGATGACGCTCACCGGAACGATTGGCGTGCGCTGAGGATCGAGAAAAGATCCGCGCAGGAAGTCTTCAATCTCCAGGTGGACAACTTCAAGGGTGTCGGCATCGACGCTATCGGATTTAGTGAGCACGACGATGCCGCGTGGAATCGATAGCAGTCGACAAATGTCGAAGTGCTCGCGCGTCTGCGGTTTCACGCCTTCGTCGGCGGCGATTACCAGCAACACGACGTCGATTCCGCCTACACCGGCGAGCATGTTGCGTACGAAGCGTTCATGCCCAGGAACGTCGACGAATCCCAATCGCAGCTTTTCGCCAGCATCCGAAGTCAGTTCCAAATTGGCAAAGCCGAGATCGATGGTGATGCCGCGCCGCTTCTCTTCCTCAAGCCGATCGGCATCGATGCCGGTAAGCGCCTTCACCAGCGTGGTCTTGCCGTGATCTATATGCCCGGCGGTTCCGATGATGACCGACTTCATGGACGTAGTGTAATCGTCAGGGTTGACTAGCAGCTTCCTGCCGCACTAACAACACTGTCATCCTGAGGCCTGATTTTGGCCGAAGGACCTTCGGCGATGTGTCGCAGTACATCGCGGCTTAAAGGCTTTTCAGCGAGTTCTCGAGGCGAGAAGGCCGCGTTGTCCTGGAGAAGCCATGACAAAGCCTGGTCACGTAAACATTGCCGGAAGGTCCTTCGCGCAAAACCGCGCTCAGGATGACAGGGTTATAGGATTTCGGTATCTCGTCCTTTCACACCCTCAACTCCACAACCGTCGCGCCGCCGCCGCCTTCGTTCTGCGGAGGTTCAATCACCGTAGCGACGTGGGGGTGTGTTTTCAAGAACTGCCGCAGCGCCTTACGCAGGATGCCCATGCCGCTGCCGTGAACAACGCGCACCCGCGCCATGCCCGCCAGAAAGGCACGATCTACAAACTTTTCAACTTCGCGCGTGGCATCGTCGACGTTTTGACCGATCACGTTGATCTCGCCCGGCATACCGGAATCGTCATCTTCATTTTTCAGCGATACGGAGATGCCACGCGCTCGCGCCGCAGCTACCGGATTGAGAGCTTTCTCCGCCGCCCCGGGCCGCACCACGACGGCAATGTCGCTCCTTGGAACGCGCATCTTCATGATGCCCGCCTCAACCTCAAAAGTGTTTTCGTCAACCTTGCGCTTGATCACGGCATCCCGGCCGAGGGACTTGAGCCGCACCGTGTCGCCTTCAGCCACATGCCTCACCTCTCCTGGACGCGCATGTGGATCACCCTGGTCGGCGCCGCTGCGGTGCGCCACTACGGTGGAATCGAACTGCTCTTTGAACTCACGACGCAACCGCGCGATGCGGCGCTCCGCGTCCTTCGATAATTTCTGCGCCGCTGCGCGCTCCTGTACCGCATTTACGGCCTCGCGCGCCTGGTACTCGAAATCACTGAGCAGTCGTTCGAGCTTCTTTTCCATCTCGCGTACCTGCTGACGCTGCTCCTTCATGCCTTCTACTTCGAGGCGGCTCTTCTCTCGCGCAACTTCATCTTCACGCCGGCGAAGCTCGGCGCGCTCGCGTTCAGCTGCGTCGAGCTGTTGGTGCAGTTGGTCGAGAAAACGGGCGATGTCCTGCGTTTGTCCGGCAAGGCGCTCGCGTGCGGCGGCAATGATCTGCTGATTCAATCCCAGGCGCTGCGCGATGTTGATGCCCGCTGAGGCTCCCGGCACTCCGACTTTAAGCTCGTAAGTGGGCTGCAGACTCTTCTCGTCGAAACCTACAGCGGCGTTCACCACTCCCTGCGTGTTGGTCGCATAAACCTTGAGCGCAGTGTGATGAGTGGAGATGATGCTGGCTGAACCCAGATCGAGGAAGTAGCGCGCGATGGCCACGGCCAGAGCCGCGCCCTCTTCGGGGTCGGTCGCGGAGCCAAGTTCGTCGAGCAGCACGAGCGATTGCGGCGTCGCCGCTTTCGAGATGAAATCGATGTTGCTTACGTGCGCGGAAAAGGTGGAAAGATTCTGCTCAATAGATTGGTAGTCGCCGATGTCGGCGAATACGGCGTCGAAGACGGGCAGCTCCGCCGATTCGGCGGGCACAGGAATGCCCGACTGCGCCATGAGCGCGAGCAATCCCGTGGTCTTGAGGCCGACGGTCTTGCCGCCGGTATTGGGTCCGCTGATGATGAGTTGGCGATCGTTTCCTTCAACGTTGAGAGAGATGGGCACGATGTGTCCACCACGGCCCTTGAGATTGCGTTCCAAAACAGGATGCCGCGCGTTGGTTAGTGTCAGCTTAATTGAAGCATGTGAGGGCTGTTGCACAGCCGCTCTCGGCTGCGCTTCTGAGGTGCCTGAACTGGCGGCATCTGCAAGCGAATCCAGCGCCTGCGCTGCCTCATAGAACGCTGCTGCTCCATGCAGCGTCGGTCTCACACATTGATAGTCACGCGCAAAGCGAGCTTTAGAGAACTGCAGTTCGACTTCTGCAAGCACCTCAGATGCCCGATCCAGTGCCTCGCCCTGCTCGCCGATGCGCTCGGTCATGTCCAGCAGAATGCGGCGGATCTCCGCGTTCTCTTCTTCCAGCAGGCGCACCAGTTCGTTGTTCTGCTCGATCGTCTCGAGGGGCTCGACAAAAACAGTTTGGCCGCTTGAGCTGGCTCCGTGAACCACGCCGGTCACGCGCCGTTTTTGCTCGACCTTTACTGGAATAACGAAACGCTCGCCGCGGATGGTGATCAGCTCATCCTGCGCGGCTCCGCCTTCAGCAAGATGGCGCAAGTAACTGCGGAGTGAAGTCTGGATCTCGCGCTTCTGGCGTTCGACCTCCCGGCGCACTCGCGCCAATTCGGGCGAAGCGCGGTCATCGAGGGTGCCATCAGGCAGAATCTTGCCGCGGAAGAAACGCAGCAGCAAGGTGAAATCGGCGAGTTGCTCAGATAATTCGCGCACTGCAGGCCAGCCGCCTTCGAGCGATGCCGGCGGATTGAGCGCAATCGCGCGCCACTCGTCGGCGCGATCAGCCAGCAGCAGAGCTGCGCGGAGCTCGTCAATCTCAAGCGTCGCACCGGCAATGCGCGCTTTTTTCAGCAGCTCGCGGCTGTCGGTGACTCCATGAAACTCAAAGCTGCCGCCTGTTTGAAGGAATCTGCGTACTTCATCCGCAAGTTCCTGTTGGCGTGCAATCCACTGAAAGTCGGTGGATGGTGACAGCGTGGAGACGCGCTGGCGTCCAAGTTCCGATCCGCAGTATCCGAGCAGGATCTCGCGTACGCGATCGAACTCAAGAAGGCGTTCGCTCCAGTGGGCCTGCGGCATAGGGAAAATGGTAGCAGCAAGGCAGTGCGGGACGCCGGGCTGCACCTCCGCCCCTCAAGACTTGCCTTTGGCATTGGATTGCCTCACGCGCCGACTTGCAGTCCGCCAATCAGCTCCTTCACATCTTTCACGCGATGTTCGATGCACCAGCGGTGGAGTTGATCGACGATGTGCTCGGTAGCGCAGGGATCGAAGTAGCTGGCGGTGCCCACTTCCACGGCGGCGGCTCCGGCGAGCAGGAATTCGACCACGTCACTACCGCTGCTGATGCCTCCCATACCGATCACCGGGATGTTTACTGCCTGCGAGGCTTCGTACACCATGCGCAAGGCGATCGGCTTGATGGCTGGTCCGGACAAGCCGGCTGTGAGGTTGGAGATGCGTGGCTTGCGCGTCTCTGCATCGATAGCAAGAGCCATAAACGTGTTCACCAGCGACAGAGCGTCTGCCCCAGCCTCTTCTGCGACTCGGGCCATCCTGGGAATGCTGGTCACGTTCGGTGACAGCTTCACGATCAGCGGACGGCGCGACAGCTTCTTGGAAATCGCCACCACCTCTTCCAGCATATGCGGATCGCTGCCAAAACTGATGCCGCCTTGGCGGGTGTTCGGACATGAGACATTCAACTCGTAGGCCGCGATGTTTTCGCCTTCGTTGAGAATGCGAATTACGGCTTCGTAGTCTTCGCGCGAGTGTCCGAAGACGTTCGCGATGATCACGAGATTCTTCTTGCGCGCAAGTATCGGCAACTTCTCGCGAAGAAAGGCTTCAGCCCCGATGTTCTGCAGGCCGATCGCATTCAGCATGCCGGCAGCGGTCTCGAACATACGCGGCGGAGGATTGCCTGGCATCGGCTCGCGCGAGAGTCCCTTCACGACGAAGCCGCCGAGCCTGTCGAGGGTAACGATGTCTTCAAATTCGACGCCGTACCCGAAGGTTCCGCTCGCGGCGATGATTGGATTCTTAAAGTTGATGCCACAGAAACTGATGCTGAGATCAGGGCCGGTGCGATGGAGGAGTGAGCTCATCTAGGAGCAATTTAACCACGGAGGCACGGAGACACGGGGAAATCTTGTGGGATTCGAATGCTCAGTAGGCACGTCAGGTGCCTTTCCCAAGAGCTGTCACGCTGTCTTGCTTTTTGGAATGCATCTTGTCTTACTTCGCCCGATCATCCGATGACCCGATCACCCGATTCGGCCAAATGCTCGCATTGCCGAAATTCTGTACATTAGTTTCCTATGCTCGATCTTGGTTACGTTCGGGAGCACTTGCCCGAAGTGGAGGAGCGGCTGCGGCAGCGCGGGATTAATCCCGGGGAACTGCTGGGCGGGTTTCGCGATCTCGATGCTCGCAGGCGGCAGGCCATTACCTCCGCGGAAACACTTAAGGCGGAGCGCAACAAGAAGTCAGAGGAAGTTGGCCGGCGCAAGCGCGCGGGCGAAGATGCCACCGCGTTGATGGAAGAGACGAAGTCTTTGCGCGAAGAAGGCGAGCGCCAGGAGAAGCTCGCTGCACAGCTGGAAGAAGAACTGCGCAGTGTGATGTCGCAGATTCCCAACCTGCCCCACTCCAGTGTTCCCGTCGGACGCACGGAGCACGACAATGTCGAAGCCCGTCGCTGGGGTGCGCCGCCGAAGTTCACATTCGCTCCAAAACCACATTGGGAATTGGGCGAACAGCTCGGAGTCCTCGATCTGGAGCGCGCGGCCAAGCTGTCCGGCGCGCGATTCGCTGTGTACTGGGATCAGGGAGCGAAGCTTGAGCGGGCGCTGGCCAACTTCATGCTCGATCTACACACCGCGCAGCATGGATATACCGAGGTCCTGCCGCCTTACATGGTGAATTCGGCGTCGATGTACGGCACCGGACAATTGCCGAAGTTTGGCGGCGACCTGTTCAAAATTCAGGACCACGACCTCTGGCTGATTCCAACCGCCGAGGTTCCGCTCACGAACCTATATCGGGATGAAACTCTCGATGAGAGCCAGCTTCCGTTGTCGATCACTGGGTACACACCCTGCTTCCGCAGCGAGGCAGGATCGTATGGCAAGGACGTTCGCGGGATCATCCGCCAGCATCAGTTTCAAAAAGTGGAGCTGGTGAAGTTCTCGCATCCGGAGCGCTCGTACGATGATCACGAGCACCTCACGCGTAATGCGGAGATGGTGCTGCAGCGGCTTGGGCTGCACTATCGCGTAATGACGCTCTGCACCGGAGATATGGGATTCAGTTCGGCGAAGACCTACGACATCGAAGTGTGGCTGCCGGGACAGAACCTATTTCGGGAAATCTCGTCGTGCTCAAACTTCGAGAGCTTCCAGGCGCGGCGCGCGAATATTCGTTTCCGTTCCTCGGCGAAGAAGAAGACCGAATTCGTCCACACCATCAATGGCAGCGGACTTGCGGTTGGACGTACCTGGCTCGCGGTCCTCGAGAATTACCAGCAGGAAGATGGGAGTGTGCTGGTTCCGGAGGCGCTGCGGCCCTATATGGGATTGGAAAGGATTACAGCGCGGAAGAAGTAGGCGTGGAGCAGCAAAACAACAGCTCACGCAGATTTTGGTGATTAGGTGGAATCAAACGAGCGGGAGTCTCAGCTGCGTACTACGAAAGAGGTCGTTATCCCAGCTTCGCGCTTCGGCACTGCTGATTCGCTGTGGCTGCGACTTCCGGGTGGTGTTTTAGAAGTGAATGCAGCTTAGTAGGCAGGTTCAAAACATCCTGACCCTTCACCAGAAGCGCATCTGCACCTGAAGGGCGCCAGTCGGCGGGAGACATGGGAAACGCGGTGAGGATTGCGATTGCGGGGCGTGGATTTAGCTGTCTTGCCGCGCGAATGACTTCGTAACCGGCACCGGGTGTTTCCATGCGCATGTCCGTCAGGACGATGTCGAAAGTCTTCTCTCCCAGGCATGACTTTGCGTCGGCAGCGGATCTTGCCACTTCGATTTCAAAGGACGCGAGTTCGAGAACGGACCGAACCATGTTGAGAATCGAGGGTTCGTCATCGACGATGAGGATGCGAGGCATCAATGAACCAGCACGCTGCCGTTCCTGGAATGAACGTCCTCCCCATAGTTGGAGCGGCCTGAGAGTGCGTCTGCGGTAGCTTCCTTCAGCGCCACGTTGATTCGCTCTACAGCTTCGGTTGCCAGCTGAGAAGCGTCCTTGTCGCCGGACTTCTGCACGGCCAGGCAGAGCGGGAATACGGCATTGCGCACGTGATGGTTCAGTTCGGAAACAATGGCGGCTCGCGTCATGGCGCTGGCGAAATGCACTTCCTCCTGCCGCAATTGAATCGCGAGGCACACGATCATGCTAGTGAGAGCGGCGACGAGGTCCCCGAGCATAATGTGCGTGATCAGTGCCTGATCGTGGGGAACAATCATCAAATGGATTCCAGCAGCAATCGCACCCACGGCCAACCCGCAAAGGATTGAGACGAAGATCTTGCCGCTGTTGGAAGGACGCCTCACAATTCCAGTCTACTTTCTCGGCCAGAGAAACTCGGATAGGAATGCTTTTTATTGTAAAGACAGGCCCTGCCTCGCACATTCGGACGCGAGGAACTAGGGCAATTAGTCTAACACGCAGCACTCATCAGAAATTGGATCTGAGCCTACGGATTTTGGCTCAACGGCGTTCTTTTCCTGCTCTTCTGGTGCGATGTCGCACCTAATTGCAACAACGATAGGGCGGGTTCTACACTAGCCCAGACGGTTGGGAGGCGGCTCTCTGAATTTCGCTCAAACCTTGAAGAGCTACGTCTTGTGGACCCATCCTCGCGGCGGAGTCCACTACGACGTGATGGTCACAATCATTCTGGCCTTCATCTTTCTAACCCCGCGCACGCTGTTCAGGGATGCTCCCA
This sequence comes from Terriglobales bacterium, assembly GCA_045808065.1. GTDB lineage: Bacteria > Acidobacteriota > Terriglobia > Terriglobales > Acidobacteriaceae > Gp1-AA112. The sequence goes on from JBJMGD010000012.1 coordinate 65,846, forward strand.
AGCAACCACCGACCTCGACGGTCAATAGCATTGTGGTTGAGAATGCCGCACCTGAGAACCTGGTCTATTGGATACCCGGGTCTTTTGTAAAGCCCGGAGAATCAGATCCTAAGGAAGCTCTCGCGAAACAAGTAGAAGCCGTAAGCGGTACAGGCGTTCTCACCCGCTATGAAGCATTCCGGGACGGCTCGGGGAAAGTTTTTGGCTATCGCGTGTGGGCCCATCGCTCGTCTGCATCAAACGGTGACTGACTGGGTTGATACCTTCATGAGGAATTCAATGCTTCTTTCGGGGTTTGCGCGCCGCCACGTCTTTATGTGGTTCTCTGTTCTAGTCTTGTCGATTTCGATATCGTCGCTAGCGCAAAGCAAACCCGCCGCAAATGCGAAGCAGCCTGCGTCAAATCTGGAGGCGGTGCTGACCCAGATGGATACGGCCGCGGCGCAATTCCGCAGCGCGGAAGCTGACTTTACCCAGGATCTATATCAAAAAGTTGTGAACGAAACCGATACACAGAAAGGGAAAGTCTATTTCCGCCGAACCGGGAGGGGCGATATGCAAATGGCGGCAAACACGCAATCGCCAGACGAGAAATTCGTGACTTTCACCGACGGTAAGATTCGCATTTACCAGCCCAAGATCAATCAGGTAAACGAATACGATGCGGGCAAGAACCGTGAGGAATTTCAGAGCTTCCTGGTACTTGGTTTTGGAGGCCGCGGGCATGACCTGCAAAAACAATTTGATGTGAAGCTTGCTGGTACCGAGGATGTCGACGGCGTGAGCACGGCAAAGCTGGAACTCACGCCTAAGTCCGCGAAGGTAAAAAACAACTTCGACAGATTCATCATCTGGGTAGACACAGGTCGCGATGTCTCATTGAAGCAGCAGGCCTTTGAGCCATCGGGCGATTACCGGCTCAGTCATTACAGCAACATCAAGCTAAACGGGAAAATTCCTGACGACGTCTTCAAGTTGCATACCGCTGGCGGCACCAAAACCGTAAAAGGCACATAACGTTACACAACAGTTACTTGGCAAAAAGTTTCTTTCACCAGAGTTGATGCCCACCTATACTGGGCAACGGACGACCGACGTTTGCGCTTCCTACTACTCTCATTGCTCGACAAAATCTTTCCTCATAAAAGGAATCGACGCGTGGCCAGAGTATTCACTATCCCGGTAGCTCCCGACCCAAAGCGGCGACGTACGCCTCGCATCAGTGACCGGCGCTACATCGAAGGTCAGAAATTGCTGGTGGAAGCAATGAAATACCTGGTGCAAAGTGATCCCGACGCCAATCGGGAAGCCATTGGACTGCTTTCGGAACACTTCCGCACGCAGTTCCGCATGTCGGACCGTCCTGCCGCCGAGTAGGAAGATTTCACCACGGAGACACGGAGTCACGGAGAAAGCCAGGGTTCTGGTTTTGCTGCTCGCGGCATCAAACCCGCTCTATGTGTCGCTGAGCCATTTTGGTCAGGGTTGAGCTCCCATCGTGAGTTCTCAAGCCATCCTTGCTACGCTTTTTCTCCGTGCTTCCATGTCTTCGTGGTGAAGTCCGCTTTTAGCGAATCCGACACCAGCCAGCATGAGCAGTGCGGGAAAGCATTCGAGCGTGTATCTCGGCTCGGGATTTGAAAGCGTCGCCAGCAGCGCCGAACGGCACAGAATGAACAGCCACAGCATCGCCATGACATGCGATTTGCGCCGCAACGATAGCAGCGCGGCCACTATGTAGAAGAGATCGAGCGCTGCCAGCGCTGCGGATGCCAACGATTCCTGCGGCACGTCTTCCCAATCCCACCAATCAAGCTGCAGGTTCAGCATCTCGGTGCGTGGACGCAGCCACATGTCCGCCAGGCGTGCCAATGGCAGTCCGATGTAATAGCGGAGTGGATGAGCACGAATTCGCTCGTCCGCAAGCTGCGCAAATCGCTGATCCATTTCAGGAGTGAGTTCCGGAGACTGGTTGTATTCGGCGAGCAACTGTTGCGTGCGGCGCATTTGATCGGGATTGTCATAGGTTCGCTGGGGAATATCGTTGAGATCAACGGCAGATCCGTTGCCTTCCGTGGAGATATTCCACTCAACGTCCATCACAGAAATGAAGTCGATCACCCACGTTTTGCTCCAGCGGTCGAACCCTTTTGGAACATACTCACCCGGAAGTTGCGCATAGAAGGGCGCTAACGGCTCGACCTGATGCAGTGTGCGCCAATTGCGTAGAGTCCAGGGCAGCAGGGGCAAGAGTGAGACGACTCCGAGCAGCACTCCGACCCAAAAGAATTCGGCTTCACGTGTGCTTATCGCGAGCCAAACCAGGTATAGACCGATGCTTGCGAGCAGAACTCCGCCATCGGGACGGAGATAAATGCTGAGCGCGATGCCCAGTCCGCAAAAAAACCAGTCGGCCAACGCGAAGGAATGCGTCACATCCCAACATGGAACTGCGCGCATTTTCTGTACGCCGCGTAATGCGAAGAACAACGCGACCGCCGCAGAGAAGATGGCAAGCGTCTCCGGCAAAGGAGTCGCTGTATAGTTCGCCGTGAATGGACACAAAGTCGCCAACACGAATGCGACTTTCGCGGCCGCATCGGACCACAATCTGCGCGCTCCAGCGGCAATAACGAAGCAGGAAATGAGATCGATAACGACTTGCACGCGCACTATCGCTCCATAATGCTCAATCCCGAAGACACGAAAACACGCAGCCAGAAACGCCGGATATCCCGGCATTCGGATGTCAACCGGAACAATTTGTCCGCTATCGAGGAAGCCGTAAACGCCATGCAGGAGCCAATTTTTGGCTAAATCGCCATAAACCAGCGAATCGCCCTGGAACAAAAAGTGCCAATGCAGGAAGTATGCGCGCAGCAAAAATCCCAACCCGGTGAGGGCCAGAAAAAATAGCTTGTTGCGGCGGATTAGCGCGAGCATAGCTGCTGTTGAGCTAAGATCTAAGCTCCTAAGTTGCTGAGAATACGGTCAAATGGGCCACTCCCGTCATTGCCCGAAGCTTAACAGGTAAGAGCTTAGCAGCTTAGAAGCTGGTACGATTAGCCAGTCCCAACCCGCATGGCCAAGGCAGTTTTCTACGATCCGCAACTGAAGCGCTGGAGAAATCTCCGCCTTCTTATGCATCTTTGCGGGCTCGTTATCACCGTTGTGGTGATCGTTTTCATGTACACGGCGCTGCGCAGCGAGGCGCTGCCGAAGACTCCATGGCCGGAGACGCGGCACACTTACAAGCCAATTCGGGACACTCATCGGCACGCTGGAGCCGCTCGCGGGTCGCATCGCAAGACCAATAAACCCCCTTCGCAGGTCACTTTGAACGAAGATGAAGGCCTTCGCGCGGCGTTTTACGTCACTTGGGACAAGGGTAGTTACTCTTCGTTGAAGGAATATCTCCGCCAAATCGACCTGTTATATCCCGAATGGCTGCACGTTCTCACCGCTGACGGACGCATTCAAGGCTCTGATCCGCTCACGAATGAGATGTTTGACGTCGTTCGCGGCAGCGGAATTCACCGCGTTGACGACCAGGTAATGCCGCTTATCCGCAGTGAAAAGGCCGATACCGAGGTCTTTCCGCTGGTCAATAACTTCGATCCAGTAAGCGGAAAATGGCTGCAAAACGTCGGAGATTTCTTCAGTAACGACGCTGGACGCGCCAATTTCCGGCGTCAATTGCTCACTTTTTTGGCTTCTGATAGCAAGTTTCGGGGCGTCTCGGTCGACTTTGAGGATTTTCCCAGTTCGGCACAACCTGCATTCAATACGCTGATCGGCGAGATGGAGTCTGACCTGCACGCGCGCGGACTGAAGATGTACATCAACGTCCCGGCGGACGATGACGACTTCAACTACAAGTATCTCGCCGACAACTCCGACGGACTCATCCTCATGAACTATGACGAGCATCAGTCGGAGAGCAAAGCCGGGCCGGTGGCGAGTCAGCCATTCTTCGTTGGCAACATTCAAAAGGCGCTGAAGCTGATTCCGCGCGACAAGCTCATCATGGCCATCGGCAACTACGGCTATGAGTGGGGCAACAAGCCTATCGAATGTCCTGAAGGACATCGCGCGCTGGTCTGCAATCTGTCAGTGCAAGACGCATGGATTCGTTCTTCCGATTCCGACGCGCCGGTTGAGCTCGAGCCCGACTCGCTCAATCCACACATTGCGTTCGACGAGGATGACGGATCGCATCATCAAATTTGGTTTCTCGATGCCATCACCGCCATTAATCAAATGCGGGCGGCGCGGGATCTCGGCATCAAGACATTTGCGTTGTGGCGGCTGGGCTCTGAGGATCGGTCACTTTGGGAAATTTGGGACAAGCCAAGATTGTCCGATCCCGTCGCAAAACTTGCTCAGGTTCCCCCGGGCCCGGATGTATCGATCGAAGGCGATGGCGACATCCTGCGCATCATGCAGCGTCCGACGCCAGGCACGCGGGCCGTGACCGTCGATTCGCGCACGAAGCTGGTCACGGCCGAGCATTTCACGAAGCTGCCGAATCCTTACGAACTCGACGCCTACGGTTTCAAGCCGAACAAAGTCGCGATCACCTTCGACGACGGTCCCGATCCTAACTTCACGCCGCAGATACTCGACGTGCTGAAAAGAAAAAATGCCAAGGCCACGTTTTTCTTAATTGGGATTCCCTCGGAGAACGATCCTGGGCTGGTGAAGCGCATTTACAACGAAGGTCACGAGATAGGGAATCACACCCTCACGCATCCCAACATCAGCGAAGTTTCGCCGTGGCGTTTCGAAACGGAAATCAACGTCACGGAACGCCTCTTTGCCGCTAAGCTCGGTGTGAAGCCACTCTTCTTCCGTCCTCCGTATTCCATCGACCAGGAGCCGGACACCGCCGACGAAGTCAAACCGCTCGAAGAAGTGCAGGACATGGGTTTCATCACCGTCGGCGACAAGATTGATCCCAACGATTGGGAGATGAATCCGCGCCCCAGCGCCGAGCAGATCGCGCAAAGCGTCTTCGACCAACTGGGGAAGGGAAGCATCATCCTGCTGCACGATGGGGGCGGCGATCGCTCTCAGACGGTGAAGGCGCTGCCCATGATCATCGACGGCATCCGCGCCCGCGGCTATGAGGTTGTTCCCGTTTCAGAACTCATTGGGCAAACGCGCGCGCAAGTAATGCCTGCCCTCGGCTCCACGCGCGAACGCTGGGCGGCGCACGTCGATAACCTTGCCTTCTGGATGTTCAGCATCGTCCTCATCGGCGTCCAATTCATCTTTTTCTTCGGCGACATCCTGATGAGCGGACGCCTCCTTATTATTGGGGCGCTCGCGACCATCGACCGCATACGCGGCTCCTCTTCGCAGGACCTGGATCCGAGCTTTCAGCCCCGCGTCGCTGTGCTGGTTCCTGCCTACAACGAGGAAAAAGTGATCGAGCGCACGGTTCGGTCGGTGCTGGCATCCACGTATCCGAAGCTGCGGGTCATCGTCATCGACGATGGCTCCAAAGACCGTACCCTGGAGATCGCTCGCACCCGGTTCCAAAATGAAATTGCCAGCGGCAAAGTGACCGTGCTCACGAAGCCCAACTCCGGCAAAGCCGAGGCGCTCAATTTCGGACTGGAACATGTGACCGAAGACTTCTACATCGGCATCGACGCCGATACCGTGATCGCCAGGGAAGCGATCGCGCGGCTGGTTCCACATTTCGCTGACGCTACCGTCGGCGCGGTCGCGGGCAATGCCAAGGTCGGCAACCGCGTGAACATCTGGACGCGCTGGCAGGCACTCGAATACATCACGAGCCAGAACTTCGAACGGCGGGCTCTCGATCTGCTTGGCGCGGTTACGGTGGTGCCGGGGGCGCTGGGGGCGTGGCGTGCCGATTTGGTGCGCAAGGCCGGCGGATACCACGTGAACACCGTCGCTGAAGATGCCGATCTCACCATGAACATTCTTCGCATGGGGCTGCGCGTGATCTATGAAGACCGCGCGCTGGCCTATACCGAAGCTCCAATGAGCGCCCGTGGACTCATGCGCCAGCGCTTTCGCTGGTCGTTCGGTATTCTCCAAGCGGTATGGAAGCATCGCGGAGCGTTGCTGCGCCGCGGCAGCCTGGGCTGGTTCGCCTTACCGAACATCCTGATCTTCCAGATCCTCCTGCCGCTGGTCTCGCCGTTCATCGATGTGATGTTCGTGGTCAGCGTGATCTGGTATTTCCTCGACCGCCACTTCCATCCTTACGCGGCGAATCCTGCAACCTTCCAAAAGCTGGTGATTTATTTCTTCAGCTTCCTGGTAATCGATTTCCTCGCGTCGACGCTGGCCTTCGCACTCGAACGCCGCGACCCGCGCCAGCACGAAGACTACTGGCTGCTCGCCGACATCTGGATTCAGCGCTTCACCTACCGTCAGGTGTTCTCGGTAGTCCTATTCAAGACCCTAAAACGCGCCATCGACGGCCGAGCGTTCTCCTGGGACAAACTCGAGAGAACCGCGGCGCTGTCCCATGGGGGAGACTGAGGACAGCTCGAAACGCCTTTCTGGCTGCTCTGTGATACACCTGTAATACCGATGGCCAACTGCTCCAGCTGCGGGCGCAAACTGCCGCCGTTCTCTTTCGGGAAGCGGTTATGCGCGTGGTGTGTTCAGCACGAGGCTGCGCAGCGGGGCGAGCTGCCCGACAACGCTCGCCAGTCGGTAATGCCTGTGCCTTGGCAGAGCGGCGTTATGAGCTCGATGATGCTCACGCATGTGCTGGTGGGAGTCAACGTCGTCATTTATCTCGTCATGTCGTTGGCCGCGGGTTCCTTTTCCGATCCCGGCTCGCAGCTGCTGGTTCGCTGCGGCGCCAACTACGGACCGCTCACCCTCAGCGGCGAGTGGTGGCGGCTGATTACCTATAACTTCCTGCACATTGGCTTGCTCCACATCGCGTTCAACATGTGGTGCTTGTGGGATCTCGGCGCCCTCTGCGAGTCCCTTTATGGGTCATGGATGCTGGGGGCGCTCTACCTCATCACCGGTGTTGCCGGAGGCATTACCAGCATCGGCCTGCATCCGGCGCGGCTCAGCGCGGGCGCGTCAGGCGCGATCTTCGGACTGGCTGGCGCGCTGCTCGCCGGCTACTACCTCGGCGAGTTTTCCATGCCGCGGCCTATGATCCAGGCGCATCTCCGCAGCATTTTCTTTTTCGTGATCTATAACGTCGCCTTTGGCGTGGTCTCCGGCAGCACTGATAATTCCGCCCACTTCGGAGGGCTTGTCGCGGGCATCATCCTCGGTGCACTCATTGCCAAGCTGGCGCCCGCACACGACGCTGTCTACGCTCGCTTTCTCATCGTTGCCGTGGCTGTGCTCGCGCTTGGGGGAATTACTTTCGCGCTGGAGAGCTCGCATGCTTACGTCCTTCATGCCCGGCGAGGCAGCCAGCTTCTAGAACAGAACAGAGTGGATGAAGCCATTCCCGAATTGCAAACCGCGGTCCGCATGAAGCCCAGCTATGTGCAGGCGCGTGTCGATCTCGCGAATGCCTATTACACGAAGCACCGCTTTCCCGACGCCGAGTCAGAGCTGAAGCGCGCGCTCGCGCTCGATCCCGGCAACGACAACGCCGCTTATTTTCTTGGCTTCGTGTATCTGGGCGAAGAGCACCCGCAGCAAGCCAAGGAGGTATTCGCCGAGCTGGCGACGAAAGACGCGAGCTTCCCCGGCGCGCATTACGGGTTAGGCATGTCGCTCGCGGCCGAGGGCGATCAGGAAGCAGCGATCCAGCAGTACCAGACCACGATCAGTATGCGTCCGGAATTTGAAGGCGTGCACTACCGCCTGGGACTCTCACAAGCCAAGCTCAAGCAGTACGACGCGGCCATCGCAGCCTTCGAGCAGGAGCGCAAGATCGGCGACGATTACGACAACGAAACCGCCCTAGCCGATGCATATGACGCAAAGGGCATGCAAGAAGAAGCCGCTGCGGCCCGCGCGAGAGCCGCGGGAATGAAAGCGAAGTAGGCAAAGACTTGGCGAGAACCTAATAGCTCTGTAAACGCATGTCATCCTGAGGCCGCTCTTTGGCCGAAGGACCTTGCGGTTGGTGTTGGTGTTGCGGTTGGTCTTCCAGCAGTAAACCAACAACGAAAACAGAAGCAACCGCAAGGTCCTTCGCGCCAAAACCCGGCGCTCAGGATGACAAATTTTGCTTAACGCACGTCAACTTCCAAACCCATCATGCCTGCATCTCATCATTTTTATTGACGGGCGGCGGGAGCTGCCCGTCCATGCTGAACAGAGGAGTAGCGCAATCATGAAGAGCAACGGCAACAATCGAACTGTAGTTATTACCGGAGCTTCGTCTGGATTTGGGCGGGGAGTAGCAGAGCGCTTTGCCAAAGATCGAATGAACCTGGTGCTGGCCGCGCGGCGTGAAGACTTAATAGAAAAGCTGGCGCGAGCTTGTGAGAAGCGCGGGGCGCGGGCCATTGCGGTAAAGGCCGATGTGAGCCGCCGGGGGGAAGTCGAGAGGCTGGCGGAAGAGGCGGTGCGCCATTTTGGGCGGATCGACGTGTGGATCAACAATGCCGGAGTCGGGACCTTTGGCCGCTACGACGAGACTCCGATCGAAGAACACGAGCAGATCATCCGCACTAACCTGCTGGGCAGCATGTATGGATCGTGGGTAGCGCTGCGCGAGTTCCGTCGTCAGGCGCGCGGGATCCTGATTAACGTGGCGTCGATGGCCGGCATATCGGGCACCGCGTATTCGGCATCGTACTCGGCATCAAAGCATGGCATGCGCGGCCTGGGCATGAGCCTGCGTTCCGAACTGAAGGTAAACGGCGAGAAGCAGATTCACGTGTGCACAGTGATGCCCACGTCGATGGACACACCTTTCTTCCAGCATGCCGGCACGCATACCGGCCATCCGGTGCAGCCGATTCCGCCGGTCTATGACCCGAAGAAAGTGATCGACGTCCTCTACCAACTGGCTTACGAGCCGGTAGATGAAGTGGTAGTGGGGACCAGAGGCAAGGTGGGAAGATTTGTCGGTAAGCTGGCTCCCATGCAGATGGAAAAGATGATGGGCAAGAACGTCCACCGTGCCGAAATGGAACAGGAGAAGACCGCGCCAGAGTCGTCGGCCAGCATCTTCGAGCCGGTTGAGTACGGAGAAGGTGTGCGTGGCGGCTGGAAGACGAGCAGTGGGAGCAAGGCTGCTCTAGGATTGGCGGCAGGAGCAGCGGTTGCCGGGGCGGTGTGGTGGAAGAAGAGAGCGGCCTAAATTCACGAGCGCCTTCCCGAGCGCTTGTAAAAGTCCGCATTTAAAGGCGCCCGTGAGTGCGTGCATACTAACACCGTGTCATCCTGAGGCCTGACTTTGGCCGAAGGACCTTGCGGTTGCTGTTGCAGTTGCTTTTGCCTTTTCCGCGAAGCCCCAACAGCAAAATCAACCACAAGGTCCTTCGCGCCAAAACCCGGCGCTCAGGATGACAATTCGCTTTGAGTTGCGGGCAACACTCACAAGTTGAAACCCGAAACCCGAAACCCGAAACCCGAAACCCGAAACCTGAAACGCCTCACCTGCCTCTAATCATCCCTTCCACCCGCTTCAATTCCTCCTCCGTATCCACACCGACGGTATCGTAAGGCGTTTCGGCAACGCAGATCTCAATTCCGTGGTCAAGAAAGCGCAATTGCTCCAAGCGCTCGGCGCGTTCGAGTTCCGATTCGGGCCATGCGCAGAACTTCTCGAGGGCCTCGCGACGATACGCATAGAAGCCGAGATGCTTGAAGCGCGCTACCGATCCGGTGTTGTCGCGATCGAACGGAACGGTTGCGCGGGTGAAGTACAGCGCGCGTCCTTCAAGATCGGTGACGACCTTCACGGCGTTCGGATTGTTCAGGTCTGTGGCGATAGGAGTCTTGATGGTCGAAACCAGCACGCGCGGATCCTTCATCGGCGCGAGCAGCGCCGAGATGTGTTCAGGGCGCGCCAGCGGCTCGTCGCCTTGCACATTCACGTAAACGTCGGCGGGAATGCGCTGTGCAACCTCCCACACGCGGTCGGTTCCACTGCGATGCGAGGCAGAAGTCATCTCAGCGCGCCATCCGTTTTGTTTGCAAACCGCAAGCACCTCGTCAGAATCGGTGGCGACGATCACGTCCGCAAGCTCAGGACATCGTCGTGCGGCCTCGACAACATACGCCAGCATGGGACGTCCAGCGATCTCGCGCAGCACTTTTCGCGGCAGACGAGTGGAGGCGAGTCGGGCAGGGATGATCGAAATAGCGTGCATGGGAAAGCAGCTGCTAACCGCTAAGCAAAAGATTGAACACGAAGGGCACCAAGGAAAACAACGCTTGAAAACCGATGCGACGCACTACCGACGTCATTACAATTCTGCAATTACCGACGCCATCACGATAATGTCATCCAAAGTAGCTTCGCGCTCTCCTTTGTGTCCTTCGTGCCCTTCGTGTTCAAAGCTTTTTGATCTTAGCTCCGCAGCTTAGAAGCTCAGAGCTTAGCAGCTTCTCCGTTTGACGCTTCTTTCCGCGAAACTTTAGAATCAAAACAGCGGTCGCATGCAGCGCGACTGCGTCCTGAAGCCACCTCTTCAGGATCTCCCCAGACCGAAATCCCAGGTCAATTGTGATGTGGCGGTGTAGCTCAGGTGGTTAGAGCGACGGTCTCATAATCCGTAGGTCGTAGGTTCGAGTCCTACCGCCGCCACCAATCCAGGTAGTTGGCACAACCCATTGCGGAGTGCCGACTATGAACCCCAAGCTGCAGCTTCTCCTTGTTACGAACCACGGATTATGAGACCGTCGCTCTTATTCGTCTGATCCGTTGCTCTAAGCTCTGTTCCACGGAGCCACCGGACTTCAAGTAGTTGGTCGCCTGCATCATCACTCTGCCCAAAATTCCTGTCAAGGTCTGATCCGTCGTTCGCTGTGGAAAAGCAGCTGTCACTTTCTGCTTTCAGCTTAAGCTTCCCCGATGTTATTCGCCCCCTTTTGCATACTCGGCAGAACCGCATGATTCAGCTAGTCTTATTCGCATGGCGCATGAGCATACGGATGTTCGGCATGTGGAGCGGCACTTTGCTTCGGGCGACATGGTGCGCGACATCGTTATTGGAATGGCTGACGGTCTTACGGTCCCATTCGCATTGGCCGCGGGACTTACCGGCGCGGTGAGCGTAACCGGTCTAATCGTTCTGGCGGGGCTGGCGGAAATTGCCGCTGGATCAATTGCCATGGGGCTTGGTGGATATCTGGCAGCCAAAGGCGATGCGCAGCACTATGCCAGCGAACGCGAACGCGAGGAGCGGGAGATTGTGGAGCGCGTACGCGACGAGGAGCAGGAGATTTACGACATCTTCGACACCTATGGAGTGAGCCAGCAGGAGAGCACTCCGGTGTTGAATGCGCTGAAGCGTAATCCGACGGCGTGGGTGGATTTTATGATGCGCTTCGAGCTTGGACTCGAAAAGCCCGAGCCACAGCGGGCGCGCAACAGCGCGTCGACAATTGCGGCGTCATACATTTTCGGGGGCTTCATTCCTCTAGCTCCCTACATCCTCCTGCACGATATCTATTCCGCGCTGATGTGGTCGGTGCTGATCACGGTTGTCGCCCTAGCCATCTTCGGCTATATCAAAGGACGAGTCACAGGAGTTTCTCCGGTGCGCAGCGCGTTGGAGACAACTTTCACTGGCGGACTTGCGGCTGCCGCGGCGTTTGGATTGGCGCGGCTGTTTTCCAAGCATTGACAATGATTCACCACAGAGGACACAGAGGCGCACGGAGGAAGGCCGGGGTTTGGCTGGGGTTCTTTCGGATCAATCAATTGTCGCATCACACTGGCGACGCAACTTATTTTGTCGCCGTTGCTCAGCGCAATTGTTCAGAGCTCCGATCTGAGCCGATAAACACCAACTACTGTCATCCCTCGCTCCGCCGCCAGGCTCTATCATCCGGAATAAATTGATTTGCGGAGTGGGGGATCTGTTTTTCCTCTGGAATTAGCAAAGAGCAGATCCCCTCGACCGCAAGACCAGTTTGTGCTTTCGAGTGGAGTTTCGCGGCGGTCGAAGGGATGACAGTGTAGGGAGTGGTTCAACACTTTTCAAGTGATGGTAAACACCCCATCGCTGTCAGAAGAACTAGAAGCTTTCGCCGCTGTAGAGAGGAATAATCCGGCGAACGCGGCTTCAACTTACATCCTCCGCGCTGCCGTCTGTCCCATCTGGTTAGACTCTTAGTATGCTCCGTCACGCCATCAAGCAATTTCGCGCTGAGGTTCCCGCTGTTTTTGCGCTGGCGTGGCCCTTGGTGCTGGCTGAGATTGGATGGATGGCCATGGCCATCGTGGACACCGTCATGGTGGGCCACCTACCTTACAGCGCCGAAGCGATCGGCGGAGTGAGCCTGGGTGGAATCATTTTCTATACGGCCGCGATCTTCGGCGGTAGCTTGCTGTTTTCCCTGGATACGAAAGTCTCACAGTCATTTGGGGCGGGCAATCTCGTCGACGCCAACCACTCGCTACTGAATGCCTTGTACATCGTCGCCCCACTTGCTCCGGCATTGATGTTCCTCGTCTGGTTGGCCGGGCGTCTGCTTCCCAATATGGGAGTAAATCCTGGGGTGCTGGGACAGGCCTTGCCGTTCCTCAACGCCATGAACTGGAGCACGCTGCCGCTGCTCCTGTACTTTGCCTTTCGCCGATACCTACAAGCTGTGAACTTAGTGAAACCGATTACGTTTGCTCTAATTTCAGCGAACATCGTGAACGTGGTCGGCGACTGGGTATTGATTTATGGACATTGGGGGTTTCCGAGCTTCGGTGTCGTGGGATCGGGATGGTCGACGTGCATTTCCCGCTTGTACATGGCGGCGGTGCTGTTCGTCGCCATCCTGTGGCAGCACCGCAAAAGAAAGGTTCCGACCTTTCAACCGCCGTTTCGTCCAGACCTTGCACGCATTACTGAGCTGCTGAGGATTGGTTTGCCCGCAGCAATCCAGGTTCTGTCTGAGATTGGAGTATTCGCTACCGTGACTGCGCTCATCGCAAAGTTCGATGCGGCATCGGTTGCGGCTCATCAGATAGCTCTCAATTGCGCGAGCTTGACCTATATGGTGCCGCTCGGCATCAGTTCGGCCGCAGCGGTTCGCGTAGGTCAGGCAATTGGCAGAGGCGATCCGGCAGCCGCCGGCCGGGCAGGATGGACAGCGATCGCATTGGGAGCACTGTTCATGAGCTTTGCGGCCATCGTGCTGGTCGTCGCTCCTGGTTTCATCGTGGATATCTTCACTCCCGATCCGCAGGTCATGCGCATTGGAGTGAAGCTACTGCTAGTCGCAGCGGCGTTTCAGTTATTCGATGGATTGCAAACCGTGGCTACCGGCGCGCTCCGCGGAGCTGGCGAGACGCGCATTCCAATGTTCAGCACCTTTGTGGCGTATTGGGTGTTTGGTTTGCCACTGGGGTGCTACTTGGGATTTGCACGCAACCTGGGCGCGATCGGACTGTGGTCGGGACTGGCGCTTTCTTTGCTGATCATCGCCACGGCTCTAGTATTTGCCTGGCGCAGGAAGGTGCATGCTTTGAATCGCATGGAAGAGCTACCCCAGACATTCGCTGCCGTTGATTGATCCAGGGTGCCGCTTTTTCGGCGTTCCGTCAGCCTGATCGTTAGCGCTCGATTATTGCAGCAAATGCGGATTTCTCCCTGCGTGCAACACCTGCTGCGCTCTCGAATAGAGTTCGAGAACTTCGAGTGGTTTGGTCACGTGCGGGAGCATGGCTGTTTCGAGAATTTCGCGAGTCTCGGCGCTGGGTTTCCGTGAGATTGTGAGGAGCATTCGGTCGGAAAGTTCCGGACGATTTTCGCGAACCCACCAAACCAGGCGCTTGCTCGAGAAGGGCTCTTCGAGTTCATCGTCGAGGATAATGGCGTCCACCGGGCGGCTGCGAAGTTGGTCAACCGCATCACTACCGGAAACCGCGGTGATTACTTCCGCTCCCAGGGCGCTTAACACCGAGCGTTGGAACTCCAGCACGGCTTCGCTGCGCTGGACTAGCAAAATGCGAGCGCCGGCATTCGATTCTGAAGTTCCAGGCTGCCACGTTGGAGCTTCGGGCTGTTGCTGTCTCTTGACGATCGAAACGATCGGGCGTTCAAGCTCGGCGCGTGCGATGGGCGGAGCGATCTCAGGAGGCGCAAACCTTGGCTGCCCCGAGACGGTAGAGAGCGCCGCGATTACGCGCCGCGCTTTTTCGATCTGCTCTTCCATGCGAGTGATGAGATGGGTGGAGCGGGGCGCGCTTGATTCCGCCTTGAGCAATTCGATGTAGCCAAAAATTGCAGTGAGCGGGTTGAGCAGGTCGCGAGCAACGTTGCCGATGAGCTTTGCAAATTCGTGGTACGTAGCCGCCTCATTGCTATGCAGGGAGTGACGGCCGACCTGCGATTCCAGCCCCAACTTGAGGACGCTGGCGGTTAAATCGGCGATTTTTTGTTGGGTTCGGTCGAAGCGGCGGGAGCAATGATCGAAGAATGCCAGAGTTCCGAACACTCTGTCTTCGTTGGCTACGCTAATCCATAAAGACGCGCATCCCGCAAAATCGAACCCTGGAAATAGAGTGCTGAGAGCGTCCCAGTCACTGGAGACGATGATGCGGCCGGACTGTCGCCGCACGTGGTCACTGAAAGCAGTCGGCAGGGTTTCAGGAATTTCCAGCTCGCTCCCGGCACGCTGATTCACGCGTACGGCCCCGACGTGGTCGAGAACAGTCGCCGGGGCAGGGTAAAAGACGCAGCAGCTTACCTCGAGCAAGTCTCCAGCCGCCTGCAGTGCGCACCGAAGAAATTCGTCCTCCGTGCGACAAAAGGCAGCCGCGGATGCGGCGGCGATCAAGGCATCACAAATTTCTTCAATCGAGTACAAGTTGCGGCTTCCTGAGCTCTGTATTTACTCGAATTTGACTGAGACGAGGCGTACTGGGCGGCTGTGCCGATTTTCTCCGCTCGCGGATTACGCGGAGGAGTACACACGATGCCCCGTGAGGCGCCCTACCAGGTCGCAAGACAATCTGTCGATATCGCTTGTAGTGATCTGCGCCATCCTCGGTTGCGGCAGCAGCCGAGTCGTGCTCTTGCCTTCAAGATCGCGTCGCAGGTGCACGAGCAGCGCCTGTACCACGCTCGAGTCGAATTTCGACGGTGAGAGCCGTACCAACTCGTGACATACGCTCATCACCGAGTTGGATTGACGATACGGGCGGTCACTCGTCATGGCGTCAAAGGTATCTGCGACAGCGACAATGCGCACTGACAGTGGAAGCTCATCATTGTGCAGCCGGTCGGGATATCCTGAGCCGTCGGCGCGCTCGTGGTGCCAGCGCACCACCTCCGGCACCTGGGGCCACGGGAAGCGTACCGAGGAGACGATCTGGTGTCCCATAACGGTGTGGTCGGCAATGGCGCGAAATTCTTCCGGCCGCAGCGTGGACGCCTTAGAGAAGAATTGCTTGTCTACCGTGACCTTGCCAATATCGTGCAGGTGCGCGGCGGCGCGAATGCCGGAAACTTCTTCGTCGCTCATGCCCAGCGTCGTGGCGATCGCGGTTGAGAATCGCGCCACGTGCATGGAATGTCCACGAAGATGAGTGTCTTTCGAGTCGATGGTCGTGGCAAATGCTTCGAGCGCGTCGTCGTAGGAATGATGAAGCGAGCTTAGAAGCCGTAGATTGTCGGCGATCTGGTGCCGCAGCGACTCGGCCAGCAAATGATTGTGCAGCACCAGAGCAAGATGAGGCGCAAGCATTTCGAGCGCTTCAACGTCAGCCGCGCCATATGGATCTTGCCCAAGGCGCAGGCCGAGAACCAACATGCCTACGGGCCCGCTACTTACGCGCAGCGGGGCCAGGCACTGAATGGAGGAGAGGAAAGGAGTCTGCAGAGAACCGAAGAATTCCTGAATATCCTGAGGCCGCGCTGGTACGCGCGGGCCGCGCGCCTGATGCCAATACTGCGCCTGTACTCCAATCAGAGGCAGCACAGCGAGCGGCGTTAGCGACGGGATTCCATGACTGGCGACGCAGGTGAGCTTAGCGCCCGTAGCGTCAAGCAGCAGGATTGCCGCTTGCTCGGAATCGAAAGCGCGGGCAATGCGCTCCAGGATTTGCCGGGCGGCATCGGAAAATTCGTGATCCGCCGTTGCCACGGGGCCAACATCGGCAATGGTTCTCAGCACGGCGAAGAGGCGGACGAGCTTCGAGTTTTGATCCATCACAGACGAAGCGACGGAATCTACAGAGCACCTACAACATAGCACCGCATCTAGGGCGTCTGCTGTATTTGTGATCAGTAGATAGTTGTTGGTTTGGTTCGTGAAGGCGGAAACCGGCCGCCCTCGGCAGGATGTCTGTGAGTCAGTGACGATTCATCGCAGATCTGACCAAAACCCGGGCGAGGGCGCCGGGTCCCACGTCAAGCCTGAGAGTTCCTCACAGTGGCCAGATCAATTCCCAATTGCTGGCATTTTTTGTAGAAATGGCTGCGCTCCAGACCCAATGCCTTGGCGGTGTTTGTGATGTGGTGTTGCTGGCGGTCGAGTTCGCGCAGAATGATGCTGCGCTCGAGTCGATCCATTCGCTCGGAAAGCGGGCCGTCCGCATTTGAGGACACCGAATCTCCTGCCGGTCCTTGAATGTTTGCCGGTAAAGCCATTTTCACCGTCTCGACATCGACGCGATTGTCTGTAGCGAGGAGCAGGAGGCGTTCGATCATGTTGCGCAATTCGCGGACGTTGCCTGGCCACGAGTATCGCTGGAGCTCCGCCACGGCTTCCTTGGTGAACTCTGACGGTTTCCAATTATTCTGTTTAGCGATTTGCTTCTGGAAATGTTCGATGAGGAGAGGAATGTCGTCTCGGCGCTCACGCAATGCTGGAAGCGTGAGTGGAAAGACATAGATGCGATGGAATAGATCCTGCCGGAACTTGCCTTCGCGCGTTAGTTCTGCCAAATCCCGGTGAGTAGCGACGATCACGCGCACATCGACTTTCACGGTTCCGCTGCCGCCGATTCGCTCGACTTCTCCTTCTTCCAACACGCGCAGCAACTTAGCCTGCATGGCTAGCGGCATGTCGCCGATCTCGTCAAGGAAGAGCGTGCCTCCACTCGCCTGCTCGAATTTGCCTAAATGACGCCCGGACGCTCCGGTAAAAGAGCCTTTCTCATGCCCGAAAAGTTCGCTCTCGATTAATTCAGCGGGAACGGCCGCGCAGTTCAGGGTGATGAAAGCACCAGAGCTGCGCTGGCTCTTGTGGTGAAGAGTGCGTGCGACTAATTCTTTGCCGGTTCCGGTCTCGCCAAGGATGCAGACCCGAGTCTCGCTCGCGGCCACCCGCTCAATTTGCGCCATCAGGCGCGACATCACCTCGCCTCGCCATACGAGCTCGTGCTTGCCGAGCACGTGGCGCAGTTCGCGATTCTCCTCTTCGAGACGCGTGAGGCGCACTGCATTGTCAAGAGTGAGCAGGAGCTTCTCGGTGGAAATTGGTTTCTCGAGGAAGTCGATGGCGCCGAGTTTGGTGGCGCGTACCGCCATCTCGATGTGTGCCTGGCCAGACATCATGACGACAGGTGTGGTCACGCCTGAGCCTTTGATCTCTTCGAGCAGAGTGATGCCATCTTTAGCCGGCATCATCACGTCAGAAAGAATCAAGTCGAAGCGCTGAGCTTTGACCAGGTCTAACGCACGACCGGCGTGATCACAGACGGTCGCCTCATGTCCGGCGAGACGAAAAGCGCGCGAGAGGGAAGCCAGGGTATTCGGTTCGTCGTCGATGATGAGCAGATGCGCTTTTCTCATGCTTGAACTCTAGCCGCGCCAATGCTGGTCGTTGCTTGCGGTGCCGACCTGCTTTGAAACTCAATAACAAAAGTGGTTCCCTTTCCGGGATCGCTGCGGACTGAAATTCGAGCGCCATGGTCACTGAGAACGGATTGCACGATCGCCAATCCGAGGCCCGTACCATGCTGCTTGGTGGTGTAGTACGGCGTAAACAGCTTCTTGGCTTCTTCGTCGGTGAGTCCCGCTCCGCTATCAGAGATCTCAACCTTGAGAACTCGATCCACTGCAGATGTGGTGAGGCGGAGCTTGCCGCCATTGGGCATTGCGTCAATCGCATTCAAAACGAGATTCTCGAACGCGCGGCGAAGCAGATCAGGATCCCCCGCGATGGTGGGGTTTGCGGTAGCGAAGCTCGTCTCCAGATTGATGGGCTTCAGCGCATTGGCAAGCTGCGGAGCAAAGAGCCGGGCGATTTCCTCAAGAAGATGGTTGAGATCCACGTCCTCGAATTGAGGCGCGGGCATTTTCGAAAAGTCACTAAACCGGCCAACAATTTTCTTGAGGCTGTTCAACTCAGCTAAGAGTGTGGTCGTGCTTTCGGCGAAGATTTCGTCGAACTCTGGCGAGTTCTGTGCGCGCGCCCTCATCAGGTTCTCAATCGTAATCTGCAGGGGAAACATCGGATTCTTCAGCTCATGAGCAAGGCGTCGCGCGAGTTCACGCCACGCCGCGACGCGTTCGGCTTGGATAGCACGGTCCCGCTGACGCAGGAGCTCATCTGTCATTTTATTAAAGGACGCAATCAGTCGCGCGATCTCATCCTTCTGATCGAGCGACCCCGATGACACCTTGCGTTCCCAATCACCAGCAGCGACGTCCTGCGCCGCTGAGGAGAGTTCCGCGATGGGGCGACTGACTCGGCTCGCCCACCAGCCGCTGGCAATCATGCTCAGCAGTATTCCACCCAGTGCGACGAGAACACTGATAGTCCGAATGCGGCTCTGGAGATCGCTAAGTTCCCGCCGGCTGCTGGCGATAACGAGAAGCGCGAGCGGCTGGGTCGAATTGCGTCCGACGAGAGGGATGGTGTGCGCGACTACACTTCCCTCGGGTGTTCCGCTCAAGCGCAGCCGTCGCGTGATCTCCGCGTTTTCATTCCGAGCCTGCTCGACTAGAGGCTTGAGTTCGGCAGGCATCTGCACCGGTCCTGACGAATCCTGCAGTTCTGCCCCCGCATTGCCGTTTGGCTGCCATAGCAGGAGGGTCGTGCCTTTGGGCAGCACCAGGCTACCGAGAAATTTCCAGTCAATGCGCCTGCCGGCCACGACATAAAGATTTCCTTCCTCCGTGGTCTGGCGCACACTCAGCAGAGCCAACTCACGTCCTTGCGGCGTTTCTTGATAGCGCAAGAATGGTGGCTGCTCGTTCCAATGTGGGACTTCGGTAATCCACGACTCTCGCACGCCGAATCGTGCCGGCCATTCAGCTGAGGAGATAATGGAACCATCTGTCGAGAGGATGTCCAGGTAATCGAGCTGGTCCGCGAGCGAAGAGGCAAGTCTTAAGTACGCCGCTGGATCGCCATTGGCAGTGTTGAGCGCCAAGGCCATGCTTTGAATCGGCTGCGAGCCGGCGATCGCCCGAGTTCGCGCCAATAGGACTTCGCCCTGCAGTTGGAATTCTTTCTTGAACTGGCCATTGATTGCGAGCGTGCGTTCCTCATCGAGGCGTTCGAACACCCGTCGTGCACCGACAGACACCGCGTACGAAACTAGCGCGACCGTAATCGCCACGATACCGCCGAAGATCAGCAACAATCGTCCGCGGAGACTCACTTCACAGGCTCCATCCAAAGATTCGCGAAATCGACGCTGCCCCATCCCTGCATTGCCCAGTCATGTACGCCCGAAGCAATTGAGAATGTGTCGGGAATATGCGCGATGGGAACGACGAAGAAATTCTTAAGGACTCCGTTTTCGATCGAATACAGTCGATCGACCGAGGCTGCAGACCGGGCTTGCTGCAACTCTGCAATATCAAGAGCCTCCCCAATGCTGGTCAGCGCGGTTGCTGGATCTGGCGATTCGATGCGAACACGAATAAGTTTCACGTCCGCATCGAAGCTGCGGAACATCGGTGACTCCGGTCTTGCGTGAAGCGTGATTCCCGCATCGCGCGCGTTCAGCGATACACGCTCGGCAATCAGTCGCGACAAATCATCGCTACCGTCGTATGCGAGGGAGAGAGGCGCAAGCGACTTCAGCTGATTGCGCAACTGCGAAGCGCCGGCAAGATCCTGCGCGACGCTAAAGAGATGCGCGTAACCGGAGATCCATTCCGGCAGCAGATCCGCACTCGGTTCGCCCTGTCGCCGCAGAAGCACTGAAAAAATCGAGTTGCGGTCGAGGGCCCGTGCCAAGCTTTCGCGAAGTTTGGAATCGGATGCCGCGGGATGATTCGGCGTAAAAACCAGCGCGACCAACTCCACTGGCCGGGTAAAGACTACCGCTGAGCCGCCAATTGGTTGCGATTGCGTGGGATCTCTTTCGATTGCGTCGGCGCGTCCTAATTGAAAGTCAGCAAGTTCGTCCGCGAGCGACCTGCCCATCTGAATGCGAATGTGATCCAAAAAGGGACGCCCCTGCCATGTGTCCTCGGCCGCCTGCAATTCCACGGATTGGTTCGCCGTGAATTCAGTGATCCGAAATGGGCCGCTCCCAATCCACCGGCCGTCTGCTCCAGCGAGGCAAACAGAGTTGCGCGCCGCCGCCAACTCGTACAGCATCGTGGGCACAGGAGCGTCCAACTGCAACACCACTTCCTTTCCGTTGGTTTGGAGATGCCAATTTGGATTTTGTGCTGCGAGCGCGGCCACAACGGTCTGTGGTGTTAAGCCAACGCCGTTGTGCATCACGATGCCTTCTCGAACAGTGAAGGACCACTTGCGTCCTTCTCCGTCAGAACGCCATGAGATTGCCAGGGACGGATTAGGAGTGCCGGTGGCATCGAGCGTGACCAGCCGATCACAGATGTTGCGCAGCAGGAAATCACGCAGCAGAGCACGGGTAGCGTTTGTATCAGCGGCTATTTCGAATGAGCTGAGGGTTCCGCGCACTTCCATGCGCAGAGTTCCGCCGTAACGTGGACGCGTGGCGGCCGAAGCCATTTCCGTCGCGCTAAAAAGCGCAACGAGCAGTAAGCAGATACGCTTCATAGCCTCCAAGTGATGACTCAACCACAGCAGTTGCCTGTTGCCGGTCGGGCGAAGTTGTCATATTCAGCACAGGTCCAGAAAACAACATCGGTGGAGAGACCGCGCTGAACTGAGAATTAGACACCTCGAAGGCTGTAATGGAGTCTGCGTGCTGGAAATCCCCAACTGCGCTCCCTAAGACCAAATCAGGAAGGCAATTGCTCTGAACGGATGCCATACTGGTTCCCCACTTGGCAGACAACAACGAGGGGCTCTGCGCAGCAGATACCGCCCGGATTTTTTCGTCTACACCGGAGTAAACGACACGATCGCTCAATACGGCCGCGCTGTAGAACGGCTCGACGTTCCTATTCTGGGCATTTGCCCCGGACATCACTCCATTGAAGTAATTTCGATTGGTCGCGTAGAAAGCCAGCAACCCACGGTCGGCACCGACGGGCCAAGGATCGTCGCTCTGAGAGCAGTTGAACGAAATCGTTTGCGTGACTACGCCGGTACAGTGCAAGCCGGGCAGATAAGCATCAAGCATGCTCGCCTGTAGGACAAGAAGTCGTCCGCGCAGGTCGCGGCTTGATCTCGGCTCACGGCCGAGAGGTTGGTTCTGTACCAGGTGCCATTGCGATGACTGCAAGCGGTAGAGCTGAATCGAAGTGGGAGTCAGCGCGAGGATGTGCGCTCCCTCGAAGACCTTGCCTTCGAGCATCGCCACATCTAGCAGAACGTCTTCGGAAGAGAGCAGCAAGGTGCGCGAGAGCGTCACGCGTTCATTCGCAATGCTGACCTGCTGCTTCGGTTTCGGCATCTCGAAGATGGCGATCGCGCGTGAGTCTCCGGCTACGATTTCCGCGGTCCAGACATAATTGCGGAAGTTTTCCGCTAGAGTGACGTTGATCGATGTCCCACCTTCGTCCGCCCGGCGTGCTCTCCAGCCACGCCCCTGGAGCTGGCGCAATAGCTCGGCACGCACAACTGAGACATCTTCATCTCTCAACGCAGACCGATTATTGATGGTGACCGTAACAGCGGCAGGCATGGAGCGCTGGGTGATGTTGGCGGCGAACTGGGCGGCAGCGGCTGGGAGATCTTGATTCTGGCTTGCCAGATAGGGAGCAGCAGGCAGGAGAAATATTCCAACCAGTATCCACCGGCAAACCAGTCTGAGCATGCGATTAGGCGGAGTGTAGCACGCAGTCTGCAGCTTAATCCCCGCGCTTAAGGTCTCTGCCGGTTGCGAGTCTGGGCTGCGCGACTCTAAACTGTACTCTCTAGCAACTCAGCCTTTATAGATGTGTTCCGCTGATTTGAGGCGTCCGCCGGCTTAATGCCCCGCGGACAAAAACAGCGGGGAGGGTACATGCGTTTTTCTCTGGTTACCCGGTTTCTGCTTCTTTTTGGAGCAGCCGTGGTGCTGGCGTCCTGTGGCGGCCATAGCTCGGCAACAACTGATAACACTCCTGCTACGATCACGACCTCTCCAAGCAGCTTTTCGATGGCTCACGGGGATGTCGCCCAATTCAGTAGTGTTCAGGTATTGAACTCCAGCAACACCGCGGTTTCGCCCACACCGACCGTCACTTATACGTCTTCGGATCCTTCGTCGGTCACGGTAACCTCGGCCGGGGTGGTCTGCGCCGGCGTTTTTGACGCGAACAACATCGTTTGCAAAACCACAGACGCCAATGGCGGTGCCCTCCCCGACAAGACCGTGAACATCACAGTGGCTGCGGGCGGAGTAAGCACCACGGTGCAGGTCTTCGTGCACCCCCATGTAGACAACATAAAAGTGCTCGGTCCGGCTGTGCCTCCTACCTGCGTTTCCCAGAACCAGACTGAGCAATTCACGGCCCTCGCTTTCAACGGAGTACAAGACATCACCTCCAAGGTGGGTCCCTTCACCTGGAGCACCGGCAATTCGGTGGTCGCAACCGTCGATCAGAGTGGTGTGGTGACTTCGAGACAGCCGGGCGCAACTACGGTAGTAGCATCGGTCACGAATCCGACAGGCGCGAGCACTACGGGAACACCGGCGGTTGTAATCGCCTGTCCGCCGAAGAGCATCTCGCTGCACGTGGCCGGCTCCACAGACACCACGTTCAGCGTCGCTTCCGGCACGTCGCAAACTGTGGCGGCGGATGTAACCGACGTCTTGGGACAGCCGATCACTGGAGCCAGCCTCAACTTCTCAAGTTTTGTACCAAGTGCGGCATCCGTCAGTTCGGCGGGAGCGGTTTCGACGCCTGGGGCTGGCGTGACAACCCTGGTGGCTTCCTGCAGTCCACCGACCTGCAATCCTGCCGCGGGACCAAACATTAACTTCAATGGCACCGGAGCAGGTCTAGCTGTTTACAGCAACCCGGTGATCGGCACGGTTACCGGAACTACGGCGACGACGATCTACGTCACCGGAAAAGACAATCCGGACGGCTCCGCGAACAAGACACTTATACCAATCGACAGCGCTGCCAACACCGCAGGAACCGCGATTGCTCTGAGTGGCTCGCCAAACTCAATGGTCTTCGATCGCGCGGGAGCCAGAGCGTATCTCGGAAGTGATGCCGGACTCCTGATCTTCGATCCGGGCACCAACACGATCACCGCGAGCGCAGCCGGAATCACTGGCACGGTGCTGGCAGTTTCGAACAACGGGAACAAGGTAGTTGTCTCAGACACTACGGCGGGCAAAGTATTCGTGTTCGACAGCTCTGCCAATAGCGCACAGGCCTTTGACCTTCCCGGGGTCACCGCCGCCGACTTCGACAGTGACAACAGCAAAGCGTACTTCACCAGCGGTTCGGCCGTTTATGAGTACTCACCTGGCGCTGGCGAAAAACAGCTTAGCTTTCTCGCCGACGGCGTTATCTTCACGCCGCAAGCCTCGGTCGCGTTTTTTGGCGGCAACCCCATTTTGGGACTCGCGATCTGCAACGACTCTGCGCTTCCCGGCGCCGCGGGCGCTGCCAATGTTCTCACCGTAACTCCAGATGGCAGCCACATGGTAGGAGCCGGAGCGGCTGGCTGGCTGGACTTGACCTACTCGGTCGCGAATGGTAATGGATGTCCTCCGACAGCCACCAACACAGTTCGTAACGCTTCGCTTCCGGCTTTCGTCGGAACTCCAACACAGGTGGTTGCAGCCTCCGACAACTCGAACGCATTCGTTACTGGATACACGGGTGGAAGCTCGGCTACGGGAGTTCCGTTCTACCACTTCGCAGATGCCAGCACTGGCGCCGTTGCACTCGCCGGATCGGGAGGACCGTTGTTTTCGGGCGGAATAACCCAGGATGCACACTCGCTGTACGTGGGAGTAGGGGGGACCACTGCGCAAGTGCACCGGATTGATCTGACCGCAAGTGGCGGTCCGGCGGACGCGAACCAGATCAATGTAACGTTCACTCCAAGAATCGTGGTCGTGCGGCCCAAGTAGGCGAGATCGGCAGTGTGGTAGAGACGCAGCATTGCTGCGCCTTGGTGACGCGCCGAGGATGAATCGCGCATGCCCGCAGGTCGGGCCCAGAGACGCAGCACGCTGCGTCTCTACCTAACCTTCAGTCTGGGGAGAGGTTTTTTTGCTGAAAGCTGATCGCTGAAAGCTACGTTAGCGTACGCTCGCCGCGATCATTGCCGAAGAATGTCTGCGATGCGCCCGACCATTCGCTGCAACTGCGCGTGACACATCGTAGCCGATGTCTTGCGAAGTAATCTTGTACTCGCCGCCGAAACGCAGGTGCGCCATGGCGTGAGTCTCGGTTTGCAGCCACATGCCCGCAACCTCGTCGAACTTCAGCACCAAGTGTACGTCTTTCACCCAGAACGACGGACTTTTGGCCGGTTCACCTTCCATGCGAACGATGTGAAATGAGTTTTTATCCACCCAGATGGTGGCCTTCAGCAAGTCTTTCCGCTCGTGCTTCGGCGCAATCGTCAGCCGGTAACAAACGTTTCCTCCGAGCGTGTCTTCGCCTTCGAAAGCAAAAGCATAGTTTTGCTCATTGACCATGAGCGTTCTCGGATCGCGTGTGGCGTCCACTTCATGATCGAGTATATGGCGGACAATTTTCTCTCCCATGCCGCCCGTGCTCTGGTCAATGTCGTAGCTCTTCACGTTTGGAGGCAGGAAATTTACTTTGGCGACGACTTCTGTGCGCGGGCGGACCGCGTCGGCTCCAAACACTTTGTATTCCCGGGTGACAGAATATGGCTTCACCCGATTGCCATTGTCTAACTGGGCTTCGGTAATTCGCTGGACGAGGGTCGAGAGGTCTGGACCTCCTGCGGCGGAAGAGGCCTGCTCGGCGCTCAGCGCGCCTGCTTGTAAAAATACGAAAACAAGCAGCAGAGCTGCCGATGACGCGCTGTACGCATAACGATGATCAGGGCCGACCATTAACACACGACTCCAGTTTTTCGGGAACGAACACCTAATTAGAAGCAGGATTGGTTGCTAAGGAAGGCTGGCTACTCTGGAATTTATGACGTGCCCAATCGAAGGTGCTACATTCCTCAGACCATGCGAAGACACCCGTTTCTATGCGTAGTAACTCTCCTGTTTTCATTGCGATCCTACGTTCCGGTAAGGACCACTGCAGACGCTGAGTTGGTGGCAGAAGAACTAGGTTGCAGAAGGAGTGTTGATCTGTGGCACAGCCGCCCCGGCTGTCGTTTTAGCAACACAGGCGAGGGTGCCTGTGCCTCAAAGGTTTGCTTACTGCCTATCGCCTACTGCCTATCGCCTACTGCCTATCGCCTACTGCCTATCGCTTATTGCCGTCTGCTCGCCTTTCCGCGTACAGCGGAAAACCTTCGGCTAACTCGAACACCTGATGCCGAATTCTATCCAGCGCTTTTTCGTCGGAGCGGTGCTCCAGCGCCTCGGCGATCCAGCGGCCGATCTGCTTCATCTCAGGTTCCTTCATTCCCCGTGTAGTCATTGCTGGAGTACCGATGCGGACTCCACTTGGCCTGAGCGGCGGGTTGACGTCGAAGGGGATCGCATTCTTATTGACTGTGATGCCGGCTTTGCCCAGCGCCGACTCCGCCTCGCTGCCCAGCATGCCCTTGGCGAAGACGTCGATCAACATCAGGTGGGTGTCCGTTCCCCCGGAGACGATGCGATATCCCGCATCTTGCAGAGTCTGGGCCAGGACCTTGGCATTGGCAACGATCTGGCGTGCGTATTCAGCAAATGAGGGTTCCAGCGCCTCTTTGAACGCCACCGCTTTAGCCGCGATGATGTGCACCAGCGGCCCACCCTGATGCCCGGGGAAGACATTCTTGTCCACTGCGGCGGCGTACTCCTGTTTGCACAGGATCATGCCTGCGCGCGGACCCCTCAGGGTCTTGTGCGTGGTGGTAGTCACGAACTGTGCGTGGGGAACGGGAGACGGATGCACTTTGCTGGCCACCAATCCTGCAAAGTGGGCCATGTCGATGAGCAGCAGGGCCCCGCAGGCGTCAGCGATGGCGCGCATGCGCTGGAAATCGAAGATGCGTGGATAGGCGCTGCCGCCGCCGATGATGAGCTTGGGCTTCTCGCGCATTGCAATCTGCTCGAGCTCGTCGTAATCGATAGTTTCGCTGTCCTTGCGCACGCCATAGGAGACGACACGATAGAGCTTGCCGGAGAAGTTGAGCTTGTGGCCGTGTGTCAGGTGTCCGCCGTGGGCCAGGTCGAGTCCCAAAATGGTATCGCCCGGCTGCAGCACGGACGAATACGCCGCCGCATTGGCCTGCGAGCCCGAATGCGGCTGCACGTTGGAGTGATCGGCACCAAACAACTGTTTGGCGCGATCGCGCGCGAGGTTCTCGACTACGTCACTGAACTCGCATCCACCGTAATAGCGCTTGCCGGGATACCCCTCCGCATACTTGTTCGTGAAGACGCTACCGGCGGCTTGCAGCACCGCCTCACTCACGAAGTTTTCTGACGCGATAAGTTCCAGACCTTCGTGCTGCCGGCGCTGTTCGTTTTCAATCGCGGCAAATACTTCGGGATCGACTTCCGATAACCCACGCTCCCTAGTGGACGCCAATGAGGATGAAGATGAGCGGCGAGCCTTGTCCTCGTGCGGTGAAATCGTCGTCGCCATTATCTGGTTACCTTCTCGGCCACGGACTTTGCCTGCGTGAACAGGTACAAATAGTCCGGACCACCCGCCTTGGAGTCCGTTCCAGACATATTGAATCCGCCGAATGGATGTGCGCCTACCATCGCTCCGGTGCATTTGCGATTGATGTACAGGTTACCCACGTGGAAGTCGCGTTTGGCATACTCGATCTTTTCCGGAGATGACGTGTAGATCGCGCCGGTGAGTCCGTATTCTGTGTTGTTGGCGATTGCCATAGAATCTTCAAAATCGCGTGCCTTTATCACAGCAAGCACCGGACCGAATATCTCTTCCTGCGATATGCGCGCATTCGGGGCCACGTCCGCAATTACTGTCGGCTGCACGTAATAACCATTGCCGCTCACCCGCTCGCCGCCAGCGATGAGTCGCCCTTCCTTCTTGCCGATTTCGATGTATTCCAGAATCGACTTCATGGCGCCTTCGTTCACTACCGGTCCCGTGTTCTTGTTTTCGGTAGGATCGCCCTGGGTAAGTTTGCCCACCCGCTCACGCAACCGCGACACGAATACGTCATAGATCGGCTCTTCCACGATGGCGCGCGAGCATGCTGAACACTTCTGACCGTTGAATCCAAACGCAGAAGCCACCACGCCTTCCACGGCCGCGTCCAGATCACAGTCGGCCTGGACGACGATGGAATCCTTACCGCCCATCTCGAGCACCGTGCGCTTGATCCACATCTGTCCTTTGCGAGGTTGCGCGGCGCGCATGTGGATGTCTAGGCCAACTTCTTTTGAGCCGGTGAATGCGATGAAGCGCGTCTTAGGATGCTCCACCAGCGCATTGCCGAAGGTTGCGCCCGATCCGGGACAAAAGTTCACAACTCCGTCCGGCATGCCTGCTTCCTGAAGAACCTCGAAGAATTTTGCCGCAATGGTCGGTGAATCGCTGGAGGGCTTAAGAATCACGCTGTTGCCACACACGATGGCGGCGGACGTCATTCCGGCCATAATGGCGAAGGGGAAGTTCCAGGGCGGAATCACCGCTCCCACACCAAGAGGGAGGTATTGCAGTTCATCGTGCTCGCCAGGCAATTGCACCGGGGTCTGCGCGCGGGAGAGCCGCAATGCCTCACGGGCGTAGAACTCGAGAAAGTCGATGGTTTCGCCTGTGTCGGCGTCTGCTTCAACCCAGTTCTTGCCGACTTCGTAGACCATCCATGCATTGAATTCGAGTCTTCGCGATTGAACAATCGCGCTAGCGTTCAGCAGCAGCGAGGCGCGTTCTTCCCAGGAGGTCGTCCGCCAGCTCTCGAACGCCTTCAAAGCTGCTTTCATCGCAGGCTCGACGTGCTCTGCGCCTGCCTTCTGGTGGATTCCCACTACTTCGGAGGGCTTCGCCGGATTCAGAGACTTGATCTTGTCGGTGGTGCGAACCATTTGCCCGCCAATGACCAGGTCGTATTCGGTTCCGAGCTGTGAATGTACCTTTCGCAGGGCTTCGCGCATGGCGCGTGCGTTCTCTTCGTTGCTGAAATCGATGTAGGCCGTATTGCGGAATTCGCCCTTTGGGGCGCGGACAGAGATTGCAGAAATGGTATCGACGGTAGCTGCCATTGGGAGTCCCTTTGAGAAGGAATACTGCGGGCTGCCTGAGTGGAGCCGCAACCCCCTAGTTTACACCGCGCATTTAAGGGACTTGCTACTTGCCGAAGAGACAAAGCAAAACACGACACGGATCACACGGGTCCGCCCACAGGCGAGCCCGGATTACACGGATTTCTTGAGGTGGAAGGAAGTTCTCGGATGAACTCATCAGAGTGGATGAACACTCGGTATGAACTTTACTCGATCCGTGAGATCCGGAAAATCCGCTTCATGTTTTGCTTTTCTTTAGTTGCTGCCCCGCATCTTTTCTCTCACAGATTTGGCCAGCTTCTCGATCTCGTCGGCCTTCTTGATTACGTCCAGCGAAAGCGTATGCTCGTTGGTTTTGTCGACGTATTGCTTTAATTCGGTCGCGAGCTGCAGCAGGCGATCCGTATCCTTCTGCAAACCCGTCTGACGCTGTTTATTCAGCGCCTTCTCACGATCGTGTTCCATCTTCTCTTCCATGGGATCCTTCGGCCTCTCGCGGCCGAACTGCGGATCTCCAGGGATTCCAGGATTGGAAGGCAGCTGCGTCGCGTTAGAACCGGGAACGAGTATCAGGCAGATGAGCGGAAAAGTGAGAAGCTTACGCACGAAGGCCTCAATAATCTTGAAGATTCCACGATTATAAATTGCTGAGCTCCTCTCGATCACACTGTAGAGAGGAGAGAGTAAATGAGCGGTCCGGCGCTCCGGACGCCAAAGTTAATCCTCCAAGCTGTGCCAAGAGCGAGTGACAGATTCTCGCTTGCTATAATCCCCAGTTCTCTCTCACCCATTCATGCCGTTTGTAAGCACAGGCACTCTGGTGGATCCCATCTGGAAGCGCGTCCTCTCTGACTGGCACGAGGATCTCACCTATTGGTTGCGGCACGGACTCCCGCGCGTACTGGTCATCCTCATTGGTGCCGCCATCCTCACGCGCCTGCTGGGATTCCTCACCGCGAAATTGCACGAATTCAGCAAGCGGGACGAATTGCCCAGCCGTCTTCGCGCGACTCAGTTGCGCACTCTATCGTCGATCATCCAGAGCGTCGGCACGTTCGTCATTTACTTTTTCGCTCTGCTGCAGATTCTTCCCATCTTCAGCGTGGACGTGAAGCCATTTCTCGCCAGCGCGGGCATCGTAGGCCTGGCCATTGGTTTCGGCGCACAGACTCTGGTACACGACGTAATCAACGGCTTCTTCATCATTATCGAGAACATTTACGACCTCGGTGAGGTCGTCAGGATTGCCGGGGTGCAGGGCACAGTCGAGCAGATGTCGCTGCGCAAGACGGTTCTGCGCGACGACACCGGCGCGCTGCATACGGTCCCCAATAGCGAAATTAAGATCGTCTCCAACATGACGCGCGATTGGGCGCAGGTTGCGCTGCACGTCTCGGTGGACTACAGCGAGAGCTCCGACCGCGTGATTCAGTTGCTGAAAGAAGTCGGAGCAGAATTGCAGAACGATGCGGAATACGGGCCGTACATTGTGGCCCAGCCCGAGGTGCCGGGCATCGAGCGCGTGAGCGGACAGGAAGTAGATTATCTGATCGTGGTGAAAGCCCGGCCGGGTCAGCAGCATGCCATCAGGCGCGAATTGCGCAGGCGCATCAAGGCTTGCTTCGAAAGCAATAAGATAAAGGCGGGATCGCCCAATCGCATGTATGTGATGGAAGCGCCTTCGTCGACGGCGCAAAGCTGATGGAAACCGGTTTGAAGAACAAGGTGGTCTTGCTCACAGCTTCGAGCGAGGGCATCGCCCGTGCAGCCGCGGAGCGATTTGCCGCTGAAGGCGCACGTTTAGCGATGTGCTCGCGAAATGAATCCAAGCTGCGAAAAGCTGCGGAAGAAATTCAGGCTCGGCACAAGGTCGAGATTTTCTTCCAGCCGCTGGATGTAACCGACTTTGCAGCGACCCAGCTTTTTGTACGAAAAGTGGCAGAACGCTTTGTCCGCATCGATGTGTGTCTCGCGAACTCCGGTGGTCCCCCAGCCAAGAACTTTCTCTCGATTGAAATCGACGAGTGGCGCAAGAGCATCGACCTGATTTTTCTGAGCGCCGTAAATTTGGCGAAATCTGTAATCCCCTACATGCAAAAGAGTGGCGGGGGACGCTTTATCGCAATCACCTCGACTTCAGTGAAAGGACCGATTCCTGATCTAGTCATGTCAAATGCCGTGCGCCCGGCGGTGGTCGGATTGCTCGAGAGCCTCTCCGTCGAGTTCGGGAAGTACAACATCACGTTCAATAACGTCGCGCCGGGATATACGGCTACTGAGCGCCTGAATGAACTGGCTGGAACGCGAGCGCTGGCTGCGAACGTGAGCATCGAGGAGATTCACCGGAAATGGTCAGAGGAGATTCCGCTGCGGCGGCTGGCGCGTCCAGAAGAGGTGGCCGATGCCATCGTGTGGCTGGCTTCAGATCGCGCATCGTATGTAACCGGGCAGACGATCTTGGTGGATGGTGGCAGATATCCAGGAGTGGCTTGAAGAAGCTGCTAGTTAGTGGCTACTGGCTTAAGACACCTTCCTGGAGCTAACGTGGTTCTGGGTGCGCTCGCCCCGCTTTTGGCGGCAAAACCAAGGTCAAAAGCCGGCCCAGGCGGCCGGGACGACGTGATTCACTGCTCTTCGTCATCAACATGCTGGTAGCGAGTAGCCAGTAGCGAGAGCCAGGAGCTTTTTGAGAGCTTTACACATCGACGGGGAACAGCTCACGCTCGCGGATCTGCGCGAAGTTGTGTATGAGCACCGTCCGGTGCTGCTTGCGCCGGACGCGCGGCAAAAGGTATCGATCTCGCGCGAGGTCGTAGAACAGCTGGTTAGCGAGAACCGCGTCGCTTACGCGATCACTACCGGAGTTGGGAAGTTGAGCGATGTGCGGATTGTTCCCGACGAAATTCGCGAACTGCAACTCAATCTACTTCGCTCTCATGCGGTGGGAGTAGGCGCACCTTTGTCCGAAGCGGTCACGCGTGCGATGATCCTGCTGCGCGCCAACTCGCTGGCCAAAGGATTTTCTGGCGTGCGGCCCGCATTAATCGACACGCTTTGCGAGATGTTGAATCGTGGAGTGCATCCCGTGATCCCGTCGCAAGGCAGCGTCGGTGCCAGTGGAGACCTTGCGCCCCTCGCTCATCTGGCTTTGGTATTGGTCGGCGAAGGAGAGGCTCTCCATCAAGGGCGCAGACTGCCCGGAGCCGAAGCCATGTCAGCCGCGCAGGTAAAGACGCTGGCTCTCGAAGCAAAGGAAGCGATCTCGTTGATCAATGGCACGCAAGCGATGCTGGCCATCGGCACCTTGTCCCTTATCTCCGCACAAATTCTGGTGGACACCGCAGACGTGCTCGGCGCGCTGACTCTCGACGCGTTGCGCGGCACTACGGTAGCAATGGATGAACGCATCCATCGAGCTCGTCCGCATTTGGGGCAGCTGCAAAGTGCGCGCAACATCCGGTACCTTCTCGAAGGCAGCGAGATTCGCCACTCGCACATCGATTGCAATCGCGTGCAGGATGCGTATTCGTTGCGCTGTATCCCCCAAGTTCATGGAGCTGTCCGCGACACGTTAGCCTACTGCCGGCAGGTGTTCGACGTGGAGATGAATTCTGCCGTGGATAATCCCCTCGTTTTCGCTTCATCGCAAATGCAACGGGAACCGTTGCGCCCATCGAAGGTGCCGGCCATGGACGATCGGCGAACTCAAGCTTCCGCAAACGACCATCCTGGTTCAGGACAGGTGATTTCCGGGGGCAACTTTCATGGCGAGCCCCTGGCGTTTGCCCTCGATTATCTGGCGATTGCGCTGACTGCTCTGGCCGGCATTTCGGAGAGACGCATCGAGCGCATGGTGAATCCTGCGCTCAACGAAGGTCTGCCGCCGTTCCTGGCGGCCGGCGCCGGACTGAATTCCGGATTCATGATGCCGCAGGTTACGGCCGCAGCCCTGGCTAGCGAGAACAAAATTCTGGCGCATCCGGCCTCGGTCGACTCCATCACCACCAGCGGCAACAAGGAAGACTTCGTTTCCATGGGCATGACTGCGGCGCTCAAGCTCGAACGGGTGGTCGCCAACACCACCCATGTGCTGGCCATTGAAGCCGCTGCGTCAGCCCAAGCTGTAGAATTCCTCGCTCCGCTCAGGACCAGTGCGCGATTGCAGCAAGTTTACGGGGCGATTCGATCCGTGAGTCCGAAGGTCGATCGTGATCGCGTACTGTCCGACGATTTCGCCAGACTAGCCCGGCTGATTTCGGGCGGGAAGCTGGCACAAGCGGTTGCGGAGTAGACAATCTGTGTTACTCCTGAACCGTGAAATTCCCTGTTAATTTCCCTGTTCCTGGAAAAACGAAGTAGCAGAGAGGCTGTTCTGGGGAAAATCGGGCGCCAGAAATAGTAAAGGCCGGTGCACTTGGCACCGGCCCTCACACGCGGGCGTGAGCTTGTGATTAGATCTTGCGGCGTGGTCTGGTGGCCAAGTCCCGCATCTGCATCATCAGGGTCGAACGCTGCATGGGGTCGAGTTGAAAGATGAAGGGAGCGACCTCCGCGATGAATGGATCGGCTGCCAGAGAAGCGATTTCGTCTTCGCGTGCGCGTCCATCGCCGCGCAGCAGGTCAGGAATCGTTACCTCCAGCGCGGTGGCCAGACGCTGCAGCGACGAGAGCGTCGGCGTCGCTTTCTCATTCTCAATTTTCGAGACGTAGGTGCGCGGTACCTGCATGCGTCCGGCAAGCTGGCGCTGGCTCAGGCACGAGCGCCGGCGCAGCGAGCGGATCGCGAGCGCAATCTGGATCTGTTGCGGCGAATTGCCGTTGTGTGTGCCGCCGCGGGAGATGATCTCAGGCGCGGCAACCACCGGCTCCGGCTCGTTATCGAGCGACGTCCGGCACTTGCGACAATTATTGTTATTGGTCCGGAATTGGACGAGATGACAATGGTCGCATCTCACCACCTCTCGTGAATCTACAGGTGCGAGCGTCGTTGCCATGTAGTTTGGGAGCTGCCAGAGCGAGGCACTCTCAAACAAAAGCCCAGATCGGGACAAATCGCCGTAATCCAAGCCACGGTTACTTTGCGGTACTCTGACTGAGAAGTCAAGTAAAAACCGGAACAAAACACGGACAAACTGACAAGAAACACCAGCGAAATAAGGGAGAAAACAGGTAGATGGTCCTCCAATCCCGTGAGTCGGCATGGGGTTTACTAAGTGAGTACACCCAATCTGAGAGCCTGCGGAAGCATGCTAGGGCAGTAGAAGCTTGCATGCGCGCGTACGCACAAAAGTACACACAAGAAAATGCATTGAACGAGAAAGAAGCCGAGGAGCTGGAGCACAAGTACTCCGTCACCGGCCTGCTCCACGACTTCGATTACGAGCGGTTCCCCACTCCCGAAGAGCATCCCTTTGTCGGCAATAAGATCTTGGGCGAACGCGGATATCCCGATGAGATCCGTCGCGCCATCCTGTCGCACGCTGATTATGCTAGCGTCGCGCGCGAGACGCACATGGAAAAAGCCCTCTTTGCTTGCGATGAATTGGCTGGATTCATCACCGCGACGGCATTGGTGAAGCCATCCAAATCGTTAGCCAAGGTTGACACAAAATCGATCCGAAGAAAGATGAAGGACAAAGCGTTTGCTCGGAGTGTCTCCCGCGACGACATTGTGAATGGCGCCGCCGAGCTGGGTGTCGATCTCGATGAGCACATCGCGTTCTGCATCGAAGCCATGAAAAAGATCGCACCGGAGCTAGGCTTGGCGGGTAGGCAACCCACAGGGATTACAGAGCAGGTGCGCGGTTCGTGAACGACTAACGGACAGCTACACACTTGTGCCCTCGCCGCCTTCGGCTGTGTTTTCGATGATCCAGCCACACAGGCGACGGCCCCTATGCCACGAAGTAGTTCAAGGGTTCTGTGGTCAGCGCGCGGGCTTAGTCGCTTCGCGCTGCCCTATGCGGGCGTCTGCCGATTCAGCGGCGGCCTTCTCGATTACCACACCGTCGAATGCAGTCGAAGCCAGTAATCGGCCACCATCTTCGGTGATCGTGCGTAGGAGCCAACCAGACTCGCGGCGTTGCCAGCTCTCACCGTCGTCCAGAGTGGAAAAGACTTCCGTCGAGTTCATGGCCGTAACCAGCATGCGTCGGTTCTCTGCATCATGGAAGACCGAAGCGAGATTCACGACCGGCAGCTTCTCCAGGCGCTGCCAGGTTTCACCCTGATCTTTGCTGCGGTACAGACCTTCGCGGCAGGCTAGCCAGATGCTCTCGTCTGTCCCGAAAGCTACATCGTTGATAGACGTGATGATTTTGGGCAGCTTGGCTTCGTGCCACTCACAGCCGAGAAACTGGCACCCGGCTTTGGAAGATGACTCCGCTCCATCATCGCGCGACGTGAGCAAAAAGCCGCGTCCGGCCGCGGCCAGCAGTTTGGGGCTGGAGCGCACCAGACTGAAATCCGAATGTCCGAGCAGCGGGCCACCCTCCCAGGTTACGCCTGAATTGGAACTGGCGAAGATGCCTTGAGTACTGGCCGCGATCCAACGGTTGTCACGGACTTCGAGATCAGTGACGCGAGCTTTGAGCGTGCCCGCTTTGACGACCTTACGCGTGACTGCTTTGCGCGTTTTTGTGG
This sequence comes from Terriglobales bacterium, assembly GCA_045808065.1. Lineage (GTDB taxonomy): Bacteria > Acidobacteriota > Terriglobia > Terriglobales > Acidobacteriaceae > Gp1-AA112. The sequence goes on from JBJMGD010000012.1 coordinate 101,271, forward strand.
CCTTTCGAACGGTAACTAACTGCACGTTGGCAATGCGGTTGAGTGGACGCCAAGCAGTGGAGACAGTCGATCCCGCCAGTTCGTAGACACCAGTGCTCGTGCCGGCCAATAGATGCGCTCCGGCTTTACGAAGTGCGAAGACATCGCGACCGCCGAGACCTGCGCTGATCTGCTTCCAGTGAGCGCCCTGGTCGTGGCTGACGAAGACTCCGCCGTATTGCTTGTCATTGATGAGACCGGCATAGAGGGTGTTCTCGTCGGCAGGATCCACAGCCAAGGCGGCAACCTGGCGATGTGCGAATCCGACATTCGCAGGCTCAAAGGTCGCTCCGGCGTTGGCGCTGGCGAGCACTCCGCTGCGATCGGTAGCGAGCATGATTTGGTTGCTATCGTGGGCATCGACCAGCACGTCATTGACGATTACGTCGGTTGTGGTGATCCGCTTCCAGGTTCTGCCTGCATCAGACGTCTTCCACAAACCTTCGGTGGTGCCGGCATAGACAACATTGCTGTTCGCCGGGTCCTGCTTGAGCACGCGCGTGCGCCGTGCCGAAAAGGGAATGCCTTGAATTTTGTGGAAGAGTTCGCCCGCATTCTCACTCTTGTAAATGCCGGAGCAGGCGCTGGCATAGACGAATTGTGGCTGTCTGGGGTCGATGATGATGGAGAAGACATCAGAGTCATCGATAACACCCTGCTTGATGTTGTGCCAGGAACGACCGCCGTCAGTGGTCTTCCACGGTAGATGCCATGTGCCGGCGTAGATCGCGTCGGGATCGCCGGGGTCAATGGCTATGGACTCGATATTCTTGATCTCGACGCTCGACTCGGGTGAGATGCGCGTCCAGGTTTCGCCGGCATTGCGCGAGCGATAGACCCCATCAAGCGCGCCCACAATGAGAGTGTTCGGGTCGGACGGCGCCATGGCCATTGCCCGAACTGACTTGCCTTCCATACCAGAAAGCGGCTGCCAGGAGTGGCCGTTGTCAATGCTCTTGAAGACTGAGCCGCCCTCATGCTCAAGCGTCCACGCAGCAACGTAGATGGTTCCCGGCTGCTTGGGATCAAAAACAATGTGATCGACTACGTAATCGTTTCCTTTTCCGATGCGGACGAAGCGTTGCCACGTCCCGCCCGCGTCTTCTGACTGGTAGATTTGTCCCGCGCTGGTACCAAGCAGGATTCTGTGCGAGTTCGCCGGATCCGCAGAGAGGGTGCGCACGTCACCACCGTCGGGCCCTACGGAAATCCAGGAGCTGGGGCCAGCCGTGCCGGTCTCGGCAAAGCTGCAGATACAGAGGAAAAGAGTTGAAATAAGAGAAGAAACAAACCTCATTCGACGATTACTCGCTCCAAGAACACTCATAATTTCGAGGCGAATCGCGCAGCTGTGGGTTCCGCAGCTCTGGAACCCTAGGCATTGCCTGACAATTCTATCGGGATGGACAGATGAAAGTAAGCAGAGAATCCGTTTGCAAAATCCTCGCTGTCTTGTGGCACAGCCGCCCTCGGCTGTGAGTTTTGAAGGGATTGAATGCTGCCTGCGCCGACACCCTGCTACATAGCCGAAGGGGACTGTGCCACGGCTTCAAAGAAAAAGAAAACCGGCCGAAGGAATTGCCTTCGGCCGGAGTTGATGTTTTCCCCTTCCGCTGCCGCGGACGGTTCGATTCGCGTTATGCGGCCGGCTTCTTCGCGGCTGCGCGTCGGCGCGCAGGCGCTTTCGGAGCAGGATGATCCGGGATCGGCTTGATCCTGTTCTCATCCACCACCGGCTCGCTGCCTTGGTACGTTGCGCCGGCTGGAACGATCCAGAACTCGGCAATTTTGCCCGCGGTTCCACCCGAACGGCACTCGATTCGATTGGGATCGATACCTTTGTCGTTGGTGAGGTAGAACTTCGAGTCTACTGCGCGCTCCGCGTCGAGGTTAGGCCGCTTCTCGGTCGGATCTTTCGACCCTACGATAACGAGCCGTGCGTCTGGCTCGCGTTGGAGACGCAGAGCCACGTCGTCGAGCACGGCTTTTGCAGTGTTATCGACGCGCCACGGCTTTGCAGTGTTCGGGAACTCGATCTGGTTGATCTTGCTGGCTTGCGGAGGCGGGGGTGGCGGCGGAGGAGGCGCCTCAACCGTGACCGTCGTCTGCGTGTTGGCGCTCAGGTTGCGATCGTCCGTAACCGTGCTCGTAACTGTGATCGGACCTGGTTGCGCTCCTTGTGTCGTCAACGAAGCATTGGGCCCGTTCGGCGTGATAGTGCCGGCGCTGCCTTCGTGCTTGTAAGTGAGCTGACGATTGTCGGGGCTTTGGCCTTGGCAGGTGATCTGCGCGGTGTCACCGGGCTTCACTGTGGTCGGATTTGCCGAGCAGGAAATCGTTGGCGGCTGGTTTTGCTTGATGTTGAAAGAAGCAGAGCAGGTCGCGCTGCCCTTCTTTCCATCTGTCACATTGGCATTAACCGTGTAAGAACCGGGAGCCAAGCCGGCAGTATCGACGTTAACGGTTTGACCGGTGCCATTCACTTTGCCGCCAGTGACGGTGTAGCTGTACGTCAGAGTTCGTTTCGGATTGAAGTTCGATGGCTGTACTGTGATCTGCACCGGTTCCCCAGCCATTACGTCAGTCGGCTGGGCGGAGCATGCAGCGGACGGGGGAACTGGGGGCGGTCCCAGACTTCCCAGTTTCAACACCAAACCGCCGCTGATCTTCGCCGCGGCTGGATTATCGCGAAGCGCAATAGGAGAACCGCCGACGAAGCCGAAGTTGTGGTGGGAATACTCGTACTCCGCTTCGATCAGGCGAATATCAAGATGCTTGGAAACGTGGAGGTCGAATCCACCGCCACCGGTAAATCCAAAGCCAAGGGCCGATCCCAGGCCGTTGCCAACCGGATTCTCGCGATTGATGCCGAAGGTCGCCAGACCGAATGGCGTGAGACCCTGTAGGGGAATGCGGAACGTTGGACCTGCGGTCAGGGTATTAAAGGTGTTGACGTCCCCAAAATGGGAACCGGTTTCAATCACCCCACCGAAATACTTATTGAACCAATATGAGCCAGCAACGGTGTAACCCTTCTTGATTCCTTTGTTGCCATTGATCGCGCCATTTGGGCTCAGGTATGAGTAGCCGGCGAAGAGATCGAACTTCGAAGCTTGAATTTCGTCCGATGCATACGATGAGGGTTGCGGGGCGGGCGCGGGAGGAGTGGTTTGCCCGGCCACGTTGTTGGGTGGTGTCGCGGTTCCCTGGTCAGTTTGCTGCGCTACTACTCCGACCGACACAGTGAGCATTGCCAACACTAGACGGCCCAAAAAACTCATAAAGCGAGGTGACATGCGAGTTTCCTCCAAAGAACGACAACAGCTTGAGAGTGACCGATACGGCTAGAAGATAGCGAGGCCCAGACACACGACAGCAAACGGAAATTGTACAGCAACATTTATGGTGCTGGAAAGCTCACGGACGTTGCCCGCGCTTGTTAACGCCACCGCACGCCACCGAAACGAACCGCGATTCCCAATAAAGTTCTGCTAACCCGCTGCAGAGCCGGCAAGTCTACCCCTAAGAGGAGGGCGCACCATGCGTCGCAAGGTTGTGTTGGTTCTGTGCATTCTGTTGTCACTTGGCACTCTTTCGAGGCTGGCGTTAGCCGGCCATGGTCATCATGGACTGAGCGTGAGCATTGACGACGATCAACCCGTCACCTCCTGCGACCAACTCCATGTTCACGCCGACAACCGCGAGATGGCGCGCTCTGAGGACCGCCTCACGCTTCCTCAGACCTCATCTACGGTGCGCATAGAGGCGTCCCAAAATGGTGGGATCTACGTCTATGGATGGGAGCGCCAGGAGTTTGGCGTCCTGAACTGCAAAGTGGCCTTATCGGATGATCGGGCGACGGCAGAGCACAAACTGCAGGAGATCAAGATGTCATTCGACGGCGGACAGCTCTCGGTTCGGGGTCCGGAGGATAGTGATTGGACTTCCTACCTCATTGTTCACGCTCCGCGTAGCAGTACCTTGTCTTTGACTGGGGTGAATGGTCCGATCTTGGTCGCTGATCTCACTGGCAAGGTGGAAGTCCGCAACACCAATGGCCCGCTCTCGATCGGGAACTCGTCAGGCGAGATCAACGCTGACATCGTGAATGGACCAATCAGCTACGCAGGCAACAGCGGCGATGTCCATTTGCGCGCAGAGAACGGACCGATCGCGGTGAGGCTGGCTGGGACTTCCTGGAATGGGAAAGGTCTCGATGCCGAATCTACAAACGGCCCACTCAGCTTGAAGATGCCAAACAACTACGTTTCTGGGGTCTTAGTGCAGACTCGCGGTTACTCTCCCTTCAGCTGCTCCGGCTGTGAAGGCGCGCACAAGGAGTTTGATAACAACAACAAGAGCGTTCAGTTTGGTACAGGCTCCCCGGTAGTGCGGCTCTCAACTGTGAATGGACCGGTTTCGATTAACGAGAATGACATGGAATGATGAGGCGATCGGCACTCGGCATTCGGTGTTCAGTCAGTTACCCCCGTGGGGATATTGGCGGCCTATGATTACGAATGCGTCTGATGCTCGAGGTTCCAGAATGGCTCGTGACTGATGCCGAGTGCCGACTCCCGTTTAAAGCGGCTACAATTGTTTTCATGCCGCCCGTCCAGGAAGTTGAAGTCAAACTTCGCGTCTTCGACCTGGAGGCCCTGACTCGCAAGCTCTCCGCATCTAGTTTCAAACTTCTCACTCCGCGAACTCACGAAATGAACACGCTGTATGACTTTCCCAGCCAGAGTCTGCGGAATCGCGGAGAAGTACTGCGGCTGCGGAAGTACGGAAACAGGTGGACGGTAACTCACAAGAGCAAAGGAAGTAGCGGCAAGCACAAGTCGCGAATGGAAACAGAGACGCAGGTCCAGGATGGAGAAGCCTTGGCGCATGTCTTCATGGCACTCGGGTTGTCACCGTCGTTTCGTTACGAGAAGTTTCGCGCGGAATGGAGCGACGGCGAAGGCCACGTAGTTCTGGACGAAACTCCAATCGGCAATATTGCCGAATTCGAAGGTACGCCAGGATGGATCGATCGCACCGCTGCGCGACTCGGTGTAAAGCAGTCTGAATACATCACCATGAGTTACGCCCAGATGTTTGCCGCGTGGAGAGATGAGAGCGGCAGCAAAGCCGCAGAGATGACCTGGGCGGCGATTGGGCGCTAACTGCGCGATGGGACTCTCTATCCCGAAGCAAGGAACGCATACAGGCACGTTAATTTTTCTTCTACGCCGCACTCTCCTCCGCAAAGGAATAAATTCATGGACCATCTGAAGACGGCATCGATTGATACTCGACTGATTCACACCGATCGGCCTTTGAATCTGACTTCGGCGGTCGTGGCTCCCATCTTTCAAACGGCTAACTTCCGTGGAGATTCTGCCCAGGACTTCGCCAATCGCGCTGGTGAAGCCCGACATTCGGAGTTCTACACGCGCTACGGTAATCCCACTTTGAGTCAGGTCGAAAGCGTGCTGGCGACGCTAGAGGGCGCTAACGCCGCGCTGGTCACGGCCTCTGGGATGGGGGCGGTGAGTGCGACAGTGTTGAGCGTTGTCAGCAAGGGTGACCACGTTGTAGCTCAGGCAAACCACTATGGTGGCACGCTCAATCTTCTGAAGAGTTTTCTACCCAGGTTTGGCGTCGAGGTCACGCAGGTCGATCAACGCGATCCTTCAGCCTTCGACCGGGCGGTGAAACCGAATACCAAGCTCCTGCTGTTGGAAACGCCCAGCAATCCGGTAATGACGTTGACCGATCTGGCGTCCGTTGCTGCCATTGCGAAAGCCCGCAGCATCACCACCCTAATGGACAATACCTTCGCGACGCCTCTCAATCAGAAGCCGCTCGAGCTTGGTATCGACCTTGTCTTTCACAGCGCGACCAAATACTTCGGCGGACACTCCGACCTTATCGCTGGGGCGATTATGGGCAGCGCTGAATGGATACTGAAGATCTGGAATACGCACGTTATGCTAGGCGCGGCCTTGGGGCCCTTCGACGCCTGGCTAATGCTGCGCGGCTTGCGTACGCTCGCGCTCCGCATTCGTCAGCACAACGAGAATGCGATGGCGCTAGCTGAGTTCCTGGAAGGCCATTCTGCAGTGAAGGGGGTCTTTTATCCCGGACTGAAGAGCCATCCTCAGCACGACTTGGCGGTGCGGCAGATGTCAGGCTTTGGCGGGATGCTCAGTTTTGAAGTCAAAGGTGGATACGAGGCCGCAGACCGCTTCCTTAGCCGGGTTCGCTTGGCATCGCGAGCTGCGAGTCTCGGCGGCGTCGAGTCACTGGCGGTTCATCCTGCTTCCAATTTCCTGCATTACATGACCCTCGAGGAAGCTGCGCGAATTGGAATTGCGCCTGGATTGCTGCGGATTTCAGTTGGGCTGGAAGATAAGGACGATCTGATTACTGACTTCGACCAGGCGCTGCGGTAGCGGGAAATGCCCGTCTCCACTGTTTTCCAACCGCGGCCAGTGTGTTCTGCCATTTAATCCGAGTACTTTAGTAATAACCACGCCAACCACTGCCGCTAATTCCGCGCTTCTCCGGTTTTTCTAGGTATATTTTCGCTAGTCACCCTGCTGGTTCCTGTCCTTCTGGTAATTGCTGCTGGCGGAAAAGCCAGCCTATAATTCAACCTACTCTGGACGTATTTCTCCGTCGGGATTTGGGGTTAGGTGAAGACTGCCGTGCTGTATGTGCGGCAGAATGAAGTCCTTGTCGGGCTGGGCTGGTCCGTTTTATGGATCCCCCAGAGATGGGAACTACATGCGTAAGCACCTGGTTTCAATCCTGTGCACTGGTTTGCTGACTATCGCCTCAAATCCCCCAATCCACGCACAGGGAATCGTCGCCAATCACACTAGTGACGGGCGTCTTGTCTACGAGAACGCCCCGGAAAAGGCTGCCCAGGCAGACGCCACGCCCAAAGAATCAGGGCTCTTCTACTGGAGTAACACCCAGAACCGCTGGAAGCCGGTGCCTCCGATGTACTCGCATTCCGGGCGCGCCGCACACAACGCCGCCGATGAAGTACGGCGAATGCTGCGGAGAGCTGCGCGATTCAATCCGCAATTTTCGGCCAATGGTAACGCCCTCCAAGTGGCCTCGGAGCAGGTGCAGGACTGGCGAGTTGTGGGCGAGAAATCGAGTTCGGCGTCCAGCGTAAATAGTCAGTTTGGTTCCTACAATCAAGGGGCGAATTCCGAATGGATCGACAAAATAGTGCAAGAGGCCGCGGCGAAGAATGCCGTGGATCCCAATCTGGTGCGCGCCATCATCCAAGTCGAGTCGAACTTCAATCCTCATGCAGTCTCACGCAAGGGCGCAATCGGCTTGATGCAGCTTATGCCGCGCACGGCACAGTCGTTGAACGTCAGCAATCCGTACGATCCGGCGCAAAACGTTGACGCGGGCGTTCGCCATTTCAAGGAACTGCTGGATTCTTATCACGGAAATCTAGAGCTCTCGCTGGCGGCTTACAACGCCGGAGCGGGCGCAGTACACAGGAGCCGGGGCGTTCCGAAATATCCCGAGACACGGAATTATGTAAAGAAGATCACGGGAATTTACGGTTCGAATACGGCACGCTTATTTAACGTCGGTCAGCCGCTGGAATTCAAGCGGGACGCCGACGGACATCTGTCGGTCAGTAATCTCGAGTAGCAGCGGACACACGCGGCCCTCGCCTGCCCGGCAGTGACTTGGTAATGCGCCTCTACCGGGTGCGGAGAACAGGGGAATGTGGAGAATGTCCGGCACGTCTGATCGTGGCACGGCTCGTCAATTCACAATATGGGCGGTAATCGGCACGTGCTTGCTGGCATTCGCTTCACCCGCACAGGGCATGAGCGTCGCTCGTAAAAAGCATCTGGCGCTCGACCAATACCACAAAGCTTTGCAGATGCGTGAGGCGCTCAATGGGCGCTCTGAGCGGCAGCGCACCTCCGATGACTACGACCACGTAATCGAAGCTTTTCGCCGTGTCTATCACATTGCTCCCACGTCCACCCGAGCCGACGCGAGCGCGCTTGCGGTTGGCGACCTTCTCACGGAACAGGCGCGTTTGAATGACGATGAAAAAGGATTCAAGGCCGCCATCGGCCAATATGAGTTCCTTGGCCGCGAATACCCGGGCAGCAAGTACCGATTCGAAGCTCTACTAAGCATTGCCCAGATCTATCGTGAGGACTTGGGGGACAGCGATGCTGCCAAGACAACGTTTGAAGAGTTTCTGAAGCAGTATCCTCGCCATCCTCTCGCGGAAAATGCCAAAGCCGCGCTCAAGGAGATGGCTGAGGAAGAGAAGCATCCCAAGGAAAGTCGCAAGAGCGAAGTGGCCTCCTCAAAGCGGCGTGATACTGGGCGCCAAGTCGGTGACGAAGACAACTCTCCCGCAACTGTGAAAGCGGTTTCTGCCCGGCCAAGAGGATTGCCGCTCGTGACCAGCGTTCGCTACTGGTCGACTCCAGACTACACGCGCATCGCTATCGACCTCGATGATGAAGTGAAGTACGAAGCCGGAAGGGTCCCATCCCCGGACCGCATTTACTTCGATCTCTACAACAGTCGGCTCGCTTCCGAACTGATAGGCAAGAGCTACGACATAGAAGATGGCCTCCTCAAGAAGGTTCGCGTAGCGCAGTACAAGTCCAATATGGCGCGGGTGGTTCTTGAAGTGGATAACCTCGCGGAATACTCGGCGTTTCTGTTGCCGAACCCTTATAGGCTGATCATTGACGTGCATGGACGGAAGGCAGCTCCCCTCGTCGAAGCTTCCAAGCCGCACGACCCGAATGCAGATGGGCGCTCTAACTCTCTCACCGGCATCGCCCAGGCTCGAACCTCAAAACATGTCGAGACCCGCCCCCCGGCGATTGCTGCCAAGAGCACTGAGGCCCCCGATGCGGAAAATGAAGCGTCGCGTGAGTCAATCATCACCAGCACGTCGGCAAAGCCGCCTTCCATTCCAGCTCGTGCCGAAGTGCCATTGCAGAGCAGCGATTTGGGACTTGCGGAAATTGCCGCCTTGAGTGAAGACCCGCAGGAAGTGAAGGCAACTACGAAGCCGACCAGCGGTCCGGTAGTGCAAAACGTCGCGAAGCGGGAAGCTCGTAAGAGCGCAGGGGAGACAGCTTTACCTGCAGCCCTGCCGCAAGTCGCGTCTGTGACCTCAGCGAAAACAAAAAAGAGGAAATCACCAGCGACGTCTGCTACAGCTCATGAAGCCGTTCCTACCGCCGACGGCGACCTTTCTCTCATCCGCGCGCTCGGCCTGAAGATTGGCCGAATCGTAGTGGACGCTGGTCACGGCGGCCACGATACGGGAACAATTGGCAGCAATGGTCTGCTAGAAAAAGATCTCGTCCTCGATGTCGCGCTGCGGCTCGGCAAATTACTCGAGCAGAAGCTCGGTGCAGACGTGGTCTACACACGTCAAGACGACACATTTATTCCGCTGGAGACGCGCACGGCGATCGCCAATCAGAATCAGGCCGACTTATTTATCTCCATTCATGCAAATTCGAGTCGGGATGCCTCGGCGCGTGGCGTCGAGACTTATTACTTGAATTTCACGCGCTCCCCTGAAGCACTTGAGGTTGCAGCACGCGAAAACGCAGTTTCAGACACCTCAGTTCACGAATTGCAGGATCTTGTTAAGAAGATCGCTCTCAAAGAGAAGATCGACGAATCACGAGAGTTTGCCGTTACGGTGCAAAAGGCACTTTACAGTGGCGAAGCCTCAAAGAACCCAGGTGTCAGAGATCGCGGTATAAAGAAAGCTCCGTTCATCGTGCTGATCGGGGCCAACATGCCCTCGATCCTCGCGGAGATCTCGTTCGTCAGCAATCCGACCGACGAGCGCAAGCTCCGCACACCGGAGTACCGTCAGCGCATCGCCGAATCCCTCTATCGCGGAGTGGCTCGCTATGCTCAAGGTCTAAGCGGAGTTAAGGTTGCCAGCGCCAAACCAAACATCACCGCCGGGCAATGATTCTCGCCGAGTAGGTATCTCGCTCCATTTGGCATCCATCCCTGCCTTAGCGCGAATCCTCGCGCAGAGTCACGGTGTCTAATAGACTGGGTGTATAGATCCATCGCTCTAGTCCTTACATGCGCTTATTCGCCAAATCCTTTGTACCCGTATTGCTGCTCGTCTCGGGCGTGTTGGCAGCCGATGCTCCGATTCTCCCGAAAGCCTTTGCCGGATGGCAGCAAGACCCTGCCACCGTAAAGACCAGCAACAATCCCACAGATGTCGATGCCGCCAATGCTTCGGTGTTGAAGGAGTTCGGCTTCACTGATCTTCAATCAGCCAGCTACGCGAAAGATAGTGACCGCAAACTGACTGTGCGTGCTGCTCGCTTTTCAGATGCTACCGGTGCGTACGGCGCATACGCCCTCTACAGCCAGCCTGGGATGCAGACTGAAGACATCGGCCGGCATGGCGAATCGGCCGGCGATCGCGTGCTCTTCATGCAAGGCAACATTCTGGTGGAAGCCAAGCTCGACCGCGTGAATGTCATGTCGGCCGCAGAGATGCGCGAGCTTGCGGCCGATTTACCGGAACCTGCGGCGAATCTCGCTCAGCCGCCCGCTCTACCCCGCTGGCTCCCGGAGTCAGGGTTCGTCCAACATTCAGTGAAGTTCGCACTCGGACCAAAGTCTTACGATCAGATCGGCGCACCGTTGCCGGCCTCGACCATCGATTTTTCCAAGAGTCCCGAGATGCTGACTGCGCTGTACAAGAGCGATGCAGGTAATGGCAAGTTGACGTTGATTTCATATCCGACGCCACAGATCGCCGGAGTACAACTTCGCGCAATCGAGAAAAACCATGCGACGCTTCAGTCATCCGGCGCGGGAGACTTTCAAGTCAAACGCAGCGGACCGCTCCTGGCCATCGTGAGCGGAGAAATTTCTCCATCAGAGGCGCGCTCTCTGCTCGCGTCTGTCAACTACGAGGCCGAGGTTACGTACAACGAACCTACCTTCCTCTCAAAGAAAGACAACATCGGAAATTTGATCGTGGGTGTATTCGGACTGATCGGTTTGATCCTCGCAGTGGCGCTCGTCCTCGGCGTCGCCTTTGGAGGCATTCGCGTTTTGCTGACGCGGCTCTATCCTGAGCGATTCGCAGATCGCCCCGAGGACGCCAGCCTTATTACGCTGAACCTGCGTGGCGAATCGTCAAAATCCGTGTAAGTCTTTTATGCAGTGGGGCTTACAGTTCGCGGTGGAAAAAGTGCTCCATTGGAAGCCACATTTCCCATCCGGGAACATTTTTTGCAAGTTGTTGATTCATAAAGGAGTTGTGCGAGAAAATTTTCTTGACACCCCCTCAGCACGACCATAAGATTTCGTCCAGAAAGTTCTGATGGCTTTGCCTCCGTTGGAACTATTCTCCCTTGAAAGAAAAGGTCGCCTCTTGCCGGGCGGCCTTTTCGTTTGAGGAGCTGAGAAGAAAGAGGGGAAGGCAGACAACGGAGGTCACAAACTTAGTTCATTTGTCGTGACGTTCGCTGTCCCTAGTGACTTTCGTGAGCGCCTGGCATCAGCGCTTTATTTCGATTCGCGCGAGGCCTCCCAGGCTTTGGCATATTTCCAGCTCACGTAAACATTGTGATAGAGGTGCAACAAAAAACCTTCGCGTCCATCCAGAAAGCCTCGTCGAAAGATGTAATTCCAGGAAAGGCTTAGTGCTGGCCGGTAGTACACGTTCATGAGGAACGCGACAAACGAAGTGCTTGTGTCACACTTTCGCGCCGCAACTTCCGCTCCCAACGTCGAATAGCGGTTCATGGTGTCGATGTATCCGGTCAGTGTTGGGTAAGCGTTATGAATCAGATCGCCACTGAGAACCGCGGTAGCTCCGTCCACTTGCATGGTTTCGTGCACTGCACGTTGCATGAACTCGCCGTGGCCGCGACGAAACAGTCTTAGCTTGCGGTCAGGATAGAAGCCGCCATACCGGATCCAGCGACCCAAAAACAGATTTCGCCTTGCCATCAAGTAACCGGTTATGTCCAACTCAGTTCTTGTTGTCGCCTTTCTTATGTTGGCTGCAAGTTCCGGCGAGACTTCTTCATCGGCGTCGAGGGATAACACCCATTCCGAAGACGCTTTTGCTATTGCCGAGTTCTTTTGCTCCGCATAGCCTTTCCATGGCTCCTGAAATATCTTTGCTCCGTGCCGACGAGCGACTTCGAGAGTACCGTCAGTCGATCCCGAATCTACAACGATGCGCTCCTCGGCCCACTCAATGCTTGGTAGCGTTCGGGCCAGATTTGTCTCCTCATCCTTGGTGATGATCACCACTGACAGGCTCATGCGCCTCCCGACACTCCCAAGCACCAGATACCGAATCGTCTGACGATCAGAATAGCCCTCCGACAGTGTGCGGCAAAAAAGAAAACCCGAAGCGGCCGTGCCGCTCCGAGTTCTCGATTCCAGTGCCTTTCGGTTACTTGGGCGATGGTTGTAGGACCGGAGAGCCGCCAGTTTGCGCTGCACCTTGCGGAGTCTGTTGCTGCTGGGTTGGCGTGGTGTCAGTCCGCGGGGTCACGAACGGCACGACGGGCTGCTTGGTCACGATGCCGTTGAAAGCGTCATCAAGCACGATGCCATTGCGCACGAGTGTGTATCCGGTCACGCGATCGAGTTCGACCCGCGATTTTTCATAGGTCGTTCGCGCCTGCACGCGATTGCTGTCCGCTGTTGCCAAATCGCTTTCGGTCTGCAGCACGTTGAAGTTAGTCGATGCGCCAAGAGCGTATTTCTTCTGCTCCGCCTCAAGGCTTTGCTGCGCCAGTGCAAGAGCTTTGTCGGCCGCCTCCAGCTGTCCACGGTTCTGCTGCACGGCAAACTGCGCATTGCGAACCTGGATGGCCACCTGATTCTGCAGCTGTTGCATACGCATCTCTGCCTGACGCAGCTCCAGCTCCGAGCGCATCTGATCGGCTTGCGCAGAGCGATTCCTGATTGGAATGTTTATGGAAAGCCCCAATCCTTTATCGGGAGAGCTGCTGTTTACCAAATTGCTGACAGTGTCGCCATACCCGTGAGCGGGGACACTTCCTGCCGGCGTGCAGAAGAGCGGGTTAGAGCCTGGCGCACCGCAGGTAGCAAGAGGGTTCTGCGACCCTCCTAGTCCAGTCCCACCATAGAACGCCACCAAATCAACCGTCGGGAGCATTCCATTCGCCGCAGCCTTGCGGTTGATCTCACGATTGGTAAGATCGATGCGCGATTGGGCCAGATCCGCACGATGCGAAAGGGCATCGTTGATCAAATCCTGGATGGGGGTTACCGGCTCCTCAGCTGGGATTGCAACTGTATCCGTTGGGATTACTGGAGCTGCGGCAAGAATCGGATCACTTAAGCTGCGGGACAGCGCATTCTTCATGAGGAGCTGCTGCAGCTGGAGGTTCGTCTGGGCGACAAGCAGGGTTTCCTGATTGGTCGCAACGGTGCTTTGCGCACGCACTACCTCGATCGGCGCCAGCGTCCCGATCTCCACCTGTTTTTGATTGTCCGAAAGCGTCTTCTGTGCCAGCCCCAAGGACCGCTCCTTGGCTTTTACATTCTCGTAAGCGCTCACCAGATCCCAATAAATGTTCTCTATCTGGGAAACGGTCTCGATTACCTGATTGCGAAACGCAACATCCGCGATCTCACGATCGTTACGACCGATGCGAATGAATCGTGTATTCAGGCCCATGCCGAATCCCTGCAGCAGATGCTGGGTCACGGTGGCCCGAAAGCTCGAAGTGAGTACCGGATTGAAGCTGCTGAAAAGGCTGTTGGTGGTCTGGCGATTGTTTTGGAAGCCGATTGACAGACTTGTTCCCGGAGCAAAGCCCTGATTGTAAGAAAAATTTGCAAGACCTGTGTTAGTTCTCAGATTCGGAGATCCGCTGAATGGGTTCGCCTGTGGTGCTACGGCGTGCTCCTCGCTGAGAGTGCCGTTGAGCAATGGATCGAATTCTGGAGCGCCAGGACCCACTCCCGCTGTGGACAAAACGATGCCGGAGGTTCCGGTTCCAGCGCCGCCCGCAGCGCTGGTAGTTCCTCCTGCGCCCGCTCCCTGAGTGGATGAGCCAGTCCCGCCCGTGCCCTGCCCGCCTGGAGTTCCTTGCACCAGACCGGTCGCAACTCCGCGCAGCCCCTGCCCAGCTTTAGCACGAAGAATGTCGGTGTCCGCAATGGGCAAGTTGTACCGTGCGATGGCGAGATCGAGATTGTTTTCGAGCGCCAGCGCGACCGCGTCAGACATGGAGAGATAAATCTTTCCGTCGCGAACCAATTGGTCCATGCGCGGAGAGTTCAAGAGATTAGGGGCAGCGACATGCCGCGCACGATACGGGGCGATCGGACCGCCATGAACCAGCGGAGCTCCTTGCGCGTAGTTGATACCGCCAAAGGTCTCTCCCCGGCTGCCCTGCGTCGTAGTAGCTGGCTGCGGTGTAGGTGCATTGGGAACTTCTTGCGCTAACAAAGATTGCCCCAGCAACAGTCCACTGCTGAAGACTACGCCGACAAAGCATCGTCGAATGTCCTTCAAACTTCTTGGCGACCAAAACACACTCATGCGGGACTCCAATTGCTTAGGAAATGAATGAGGTTGAGACTGCTGCCGCCCGGATTCGTCACCACAAAATGCTTTTGCCGGGTCAACGGTGGATACGCTCCGCCGGGCAGATTAGTTCCATCACGGGAGGCTTCAGCCGCGCCGTGAGCTATTGTGGGAAGCGCCTAGTATAAATCATTGTGAGTACCGGAAGTAACGAGCCGCGGGCTGCTGAAAATTAACGCGCAACAATCAATGCCGCGAAATTTCAAAATCACCATCGCCTATGACGGCACCGATTTCTGTGGCTGGCAAGTACAGCCGAGTCGCCCAAGCGTTCAAGGCACTCTCGCAGATGCCATTGAGCGGATAACTAGGGAACGCGTTCTTCCTCAAGGATCGGGACGTACCGACGCCGGTGTCCACGCTCTTGCACAAGTAGCCAGCTTCGCGCTTGAATCCGTAATTCCGGCCGAGAATCTTCTGGTCGCGTTGAATCACATTTTGCCTGCATCGATCCGGATCAACTCAGCGGAAGAAGTTGTCGCCGATTTCCATGCACGGCATTCCGCTTCAGCCAAGACGTACGAATATCGCATCTATCGGCAGAGCATCTGTCCACCTTTCCTCGCCCGTTATGTTCACCACCATCCCTATCCTTTGAACGAAGATGCAATAATTACTGCCGCTGAGTTCGTCGTTGGTGAGCATGACTTCAGCAGCTTCGCCGCTGTGGACCCGGAGCGCGGGAAGACGGAAGATGAGGTTGAGAACGTTCGCACGATCTACTCCTCGGAATGGCAACGCGAAGGCGACTTGCTCGTGTACAGAGTTCGCGGCAATGGTTTCTTGCACCACATGGTCAGGAACATGGTTGGCACATTCTTGCTCGTGGGTAAAGGAAGTCTCGCGGCTGAATCCATTGCCATGATTCTTGCGGCCCAACGTCGTTCCGACGCTGGTCCGACAGCGCCAGCCAGCGGGTTGTTCCTGGTCAGCGTGGAATATTGAAACAGCAATTTCCGTTATGCCTGCGGCGCGCGCACTTCGCTCATCATGCTCAGCAGATTCCCTTCGCTGTCGCGAAAGAAAGTCATCCAAAGATCATGATCGGGCAGCCTGGCAATCAGGTGAGGTTCGTCGACGAACTCCACTCCGCGTGACTTCATCTGCTGGTGAGCTTGGTTGATATCGGCTACTTTGAAATAAATGATTGAGGTCCCCATTTCGGGCTTCTCGGGCCTGTCAAGCATCAGGCGAATTCCACCGCAGTCGAAAAATGCAATGTTGCCGGCCGCGAAGAGGTACTTGATGCCCAGTGTATCTCGGTAAAAGCTAGTTGCGCGCTGCACGTCCTTTACCAGGATCGCGATCTGTCCGATGCTGTTTAATGCAATCTGTGTCCCGACTGACATAACTTGCCCCTTTCATCGCTGGACTTATATAGTTAGCTATGCTAACTATATGTTAAGCGCCGTGTCAACGGAAAAAAAACAACGCGAGTGGGACTTGGCGGACAGGCTGCACTCTGCGGCTATTCATTTGTTGCGCCGTCTCCGCATTCAGGACCTGGCCAGCGGGATTGGCCCGGCGAAGCTCTCTGCTTTATCGGTTCTCGTGTTCGCCGGGCGGCCCCTGTCGTTGGCGGAACTGGCGGATTCTGAGCAGGTGAAAAATCCCACCATGAGTCGCCTGATCTCAGCCATGGAGGAAGACGGATTGGTCCGCATCACGCCTTCAAAAGAAGACGCGCGCTCGATTCAGATTAGACCGACAGATCGCGGCCGGACTCTGCTGCTTGCCGGAAAGAAGCGCCGCGTGGACTCACTTGCAAATGCACTCGGATCTTGCAGTCAAGCTGAGCTGGATCGCTTAAACGAGGCGATTGAAGTACTGAAACAGGTGATTCGCCGCCTATAGGGTCTCTGCTCAGCTAAGCTGCTTAACGTATTCCAGCAGAGGCATTCCAAAAAAATCTGAGACTCGACCAGACGGCACATATCCGTGCTTCTGATAAAACCTGATTGCTGCCTGCAGCGGACGAGTCGTCCCGAGCGTGACCCGAGTGCAGCCGTGTTGTTGCAACCATCTTTCTATCGCGTTCAACAACTGGGCGGCTATTCCAGTTCCTTTGTGCTGCGGCAGCACGGCCATTCCGCGCAAGTGTCCTTCTCCGTTCTCGCACATCGCTCCAGATACCGTGCCCACAATGGCTCCCTCGCAAATTGCGACCAGAATGTGCATATGCCGCATGCGCTCTTGAAACATCTGAAGGTTAACAACGGTGTCGGCAAAGGCATTGCGTGTGTATTGGTTGCGGTACGGAGTGAACGCCACCTCCAGGCAGTTCAGGATTGATTGGGCATCATCTTCGCCCGCTTCGCGAATCTCCAACTTCATCTTCTTCTTCGATTATTTCTGCTACGCTCTGCCCATGCCTTTTTCGAGCGCGAGGCAGAAGCGCAAGCTGGACGACGTGGAATTGTACGAATACGCTGTCGCATCATTGGCCCGCAGGATGCGCACGGTGGCCGAGCTGAAGCGGCTTTTGCGCGCCCGAGCTCATCCTGATGAAGACGGAACTATGGCAGTAGAGGTAGTAATTGCCAAACTGAAAGACCAAAAATACCTCAATGACTCGCGTTACGCCGCAGCTTATTCCCAGTACCGCCAAAGCAATGAAAAATTCGGACGTCGCCGTGTAATCACCGACCTCAAAGCCAAAGGCGTTCATAACGATGTGATAGATCAGGCTGTTAACAAGGCTTACGAGGAAGTCAACGAAGAGAAGCTCGCGCGCCAGTTCCTCGATCGCAAACGGCTGAAGAAACCACAGAACCAGCGCGAATCTGCACGCGTATTTCGTATGCTAACGCGCGCTGGATTCTCCTCTAAGACGATTTTCGTCCTCCTGAAGCGGTGGGATATCGATGATGAAATCCTCGGTGCTTTGGAATCGGAATCCGAGAGCCATGGAGAATGATTTGCATTACTGAGTAACGACTTGACCTGACGGAATTCTTGACTTCGCGTGTCGTGCGCGTTACGTTCGCGCAGCCCCTGCAATCACAACGCCGTCGAGGACGACTGTTTTGCCCAGCCATCTAATCACGCTGACGACCGATTTCGGAGTCAATGACCATTTCGTCGGCACGATGAAAGGCGTCATCCTCAACATCAACCCTGATGCCTCGATTGTCGATATATGCAATGCGGTGAACTCCTTCGATGTGCTCGATGGGGCGTTGACTATCGCTCATGCGGCACCTTATTTCCCGTCCGACACGCTGCACGTGGTCATCGTCGATCCGGGAGTGGGATCTCAGCGTAGGCCGATCCTCGTCACCAACGAGAAGCATGTTTTTCTTGCGCCGGACAACGGAGTGATGTCGCTGGTGTACGAGCGTTCCGAACGGCTGAGTGTCCGCCATGTGACTGCTGAGCATTACTTCTTACAGCCGCTGAGCCAGACATTTCATGGACGCGATGTTTTTGCCGCGTGCGCCGGATGGCTCAGCAAAGGCGTCGAAGCCGACAAATTCGGCGAGGAGATTACGGACTACGTTCGCTTCTCCGCGCCAAAGCCCAAGTCGATCAGCGAACGTGGCTTCAAAGGCGTTGTTCTCAAGACGGACAAGTTTGGCAATCTCATTACCAACATCACTCCCAAGGACATACCCGAGCTCTTCGAGCTGAATCCGCCGCCATTCCGTATCGTGGTAGGCAAGGCAGAGATCACGAAGATGAAGACTGCATACGCGCAGGCGACCCCAGGGGAAGTGTTCGGCATACTCGGCAGCATGGGGTATCTGGAAATCTCCGCAAACCGCGCAGCCGCCAACCGCGTTGCTGGAGCGGATCGGGGCACTGATGTGTCGGTGGTGCTGGGCGATGCGTCGGAATCGCCTTCTCCAACCAAGTGAGGGCCGAAATCTCACTGTTTGTCTTGAGGCCGATTGGCCTCTGAGGCGGTCAGTACGCGAAGATGAAAAAAGTTCTACGCTTCCTCTGGATAGCTACACGCGGCCACCGGCTAGCGCCTTGGCGCAGTCCCTACCTTCGCTGGCGTATCGAAACGTACACCGGCCTGAAGATGGACAAAATCGGCTTCATTGAATTCTGGGGCTTTGTGTGGCGCGAAAGACGCGAACTGCGTCGCTTCATTGAATGGACGGCAACCATGAAAGACTATGCGCGGCCCAAACCGAAAAATCCTTGAATGCCGAACCCTTCCACGGTTTCATCACTCTTCACGGCCAAACTGCTAGACTTTTTCCTTCATGTTCGACCCCAAGCAGGAAGCAGAAGATCACTACTACGCCGCACTTGATCTGTTCGCCGATGGCAAGCAGGACGAAGCCATTGCTGAGTACGAGAAATGCCTAAAGCTCAATCCCTCCCACTCAGAAGCGTTGCACGGTCTGGCGCGCGCTTATCAGGACATGAACCGATTCGACGAATCGATCGACATCTCCAAGCGGCTAGTCGAACTCGATCCCGACGACATTCTCGCCCATACCAGCCTCTCCATCGGATATCAGAAAAAGGGCATGATCCCGGAAGCCGAGGCAGCGGCCAATCAGGCAAGGATTCTTGGGTGGAAACAGCAGCTTCGTGGGACAAAAGGGAAATCAGGCTAACCACGGAGACACAAAGAGACGGAGAGGAGAAAGACGATTAGGTTAATGCTCCTCATAAATTTAGCGGATCCAATTTTCTCTGCTATTAAGACCACTGTTTTATCCGTTTCCTCCGTGCCTCAGTGTCTCCGTGATGGAACCGCCGTTTTGTTAAACTTAGACTTCCATGTCTCACATTCAGCGCAGGAAGACTCCGGCTGTTCTCGTCGGCCAAGTACGGGTCGGGGGCGATGCTCCCGTGGTTGTGCAGTCGATGACCAACACCGACACGGCGGACGTCCCAGGAACCATCAAGCAAGTTGCGGCTCTCAGCCGCGCAGGATCGGAACTGGTCCGCGTAACCGTCAACAATGACGCGGCAGCCCAAGCGGTGCCGCACATCGTCGAAGGGTTGGACCGAGTCGGGGTTCACGTCCCGGTAATCGGCGATTTCCACTACAACGGCCATCTATTGCTCAAGAAATATCCAGCCTGCGCCCGCAGCCTGGCAAAGTACCGCATTAATCCCGGCAATGTGAGCATCGGCAAGAAAGACGACGATAATTTCCGCACCATGGTCGAGATTGCCGTCCAGAACCAAAAGCCTGTGCGCATCGGCGTGAATTGGGGATCGCTCGACCAGCAGCTGCTTACCCGGATGATGGACGAAAATTCCCGCCGGCCCACTCCGCTGGACGCACGCGAAGTCACGATGGAAGCCATGGTGATGAGCGCCCTAAACTCCGCGGCTATTGCTGAAAAATACGGCTTGCGTGCCGACCAGATCATCATCAGCGCGAAAGTTAGCGGCGTTCAGGACTTGCTGGATGTGTATCGCAGCCTCGCCGCACGCTGTTCCTATGCTTTGCACTTGGGATTGACCGAGGCTGGAATGGGCATGAAAGGGATCGTCGCCAGTTCGGCGGCGCTGGCTCCGCTGCTCATGCAGGGCATCGGGGACACCATTCGCGTTTCACTTACGCCCGCTCCCAATGGAGACCGCAGTGAAGAGGTCCTGGTAGCACAGCAGATTCTGCAATCCCTCGGGATCCGCAGCTTCACGCCGCAGGTTACAGCGTGTCCAGGCTGCGGACGAACAACTTCCACTTTCTTCCAGGAGATGGCCGAGCAGATTCAGAGCTATCTCCGCACTAGCATGCCGGCATGGAAGGAAAAGTATCCAGGCGTCGAGGAGATGAAACTCGCGGTAATGGGATGCGTGGTGAACGGACCAGGCGAGTCGAAGCATGCCAATATCGGCATTTCACTACCGGGCACATTTGAGGAGCCCAAAGCCCCAGTGTTTGTGGATGGAAGACTGATGACCACGCTACGTGGCGATCACATCGTCAAGGAATTCATCGGGATTCTCGACGACTATGTCGAGAATCGCTATGGAGGCGCTGCCGGATCCGCCGCGAACAAGGCCGAGTTCGCGACCAAGGCCTAGTTCGCCGAAATACTCGACGCGGAGACACCCTTTTATCCAGGAACTACTCGTCATCAGATGGGCGTCGATAACTGGCGGCCGTTTAGCCGCCTTCCGGTCCCGTCCAACAGTGGCTAAGACCGGTTATGAAAGCCGTAGAAAGTCGCACCCAAACCTCTCACTTCTACACACTCAAGCTCGTCGGAACCCTAACGGACCGCGAGCGATCCGTATGCCGCTCCAACCCACACCACAAACAGCGCGCAGTTAACTGCAATTCGGAAGCATGCGTTATCGAATAACGAGTTGTATTTTGCGTCGAACATTGTGTTTTCTCCTCCCGCATCTATAGACGACGCAGCAGCGCAGTCGTTAGTAGATACGCAGGAAAATGTTGGCGGGTTCCATTCCGGGATATTGAAGTTTTTCTTCCCGTACTGCTAACCGCGCTACCTATTTATCGTCGCAATACATTCAGCGAAACAGCACTATCAGAACACGATAAGTAGTCATGCCGCTATCAGGGCGGGATGCGCAGGCACCGATTGAATAGGCTCCCGTGGGTACGTCAAGAACCCGGTTTACCAGGCTGGCCGGAAGCTGATCAGGCTTCGGCGCCGTGAAGTTAAACCCATATGCCTGCATGTGCTGATGAGGTGTGGCCGACAATGCAGCTCCGGCAGAACTGTCCCCAGAGCAGGCGAGCCGGCGCAGTTCGGGAGAAGCGGCAGCCGTTAGGGGCGCGAGTCTTCTCGCAGTGCGGCGGGACGCAATCTGCTGCTCTACCGCCAGTTCGAAGTCTTCCGAGGACAAACTCGACAGTGAGGTAGCAAAATCTTCGGTCGCCCACAGCCGATTTCCCGACCGCACGATGCCGACTCCCATGTCGGTGTAAACAGGATTCAGCAAGTTGGCGCGGTGAGGAGGGGAGTGCATCCAGCCCATCTGCAGGGTTTCCGCATCATCGCCGAATCCGATGTTCTCGGCAGCTGCGCTGAAGCGCGCGCCACGATCTGACAGTCGCTCGGTAAACACAGGCTCACCTTGAAGCTGGTGACTAAGGTTCTTCTGCCTGGCCATCTCATCAGAATGCAGCCGCGCGGCCAGAACCAAACGATTGTTCCACTTCAGCGCCGGAGCATTCACCTTCGCACGCTCCTGGTTGGTCCAATCGAAGATCTGGCGTTCCATGTCTGTCGTGCTGATAACGTCTTGCGCAAATAATCGCAGGACCAGGAAAAGGGCGAACGGTAGCAGGCGGCGTTTCACTGATACGGTCTCCATGCCATGGGCAAAAGCAAATGTAAACGAAACCGCAATGGAGCGCCCGGAACATCAGGTAAGCGGATAATGGGCTGGATTGCAGAGGCTCGCCCGGAGCCTTCGGCGCTCCCGGCCACATCTGCATCTAAGTACATGCATGCGCACGACCGATCAGACCGTTGTCCCAGAATCTCCGACCCTTACTGAAGCTCTCGAGCAAGTAGTTACGGAAAAGGCCGCGAGGCCGCTCTCGACTTATCGCATTCAATTCCACAAGGGATTCCGGCTGACGCAGGCCATGGAACTCGTCTCATACCTGCACGATCTCGGCGTCTCCCACGTATACGCGTCGCCATTGCTTGAGGCTCGCGCCGGAAGCATGCATGGTTACGACATCATTAATCATGATCGGTTGAATCCGGAAATCGGCACCGAAGAAGACTTGCACGCTTTCGTTCGCGAGTTGAACGCCCGGGACATGTCAATCGTGCTCGATATCGTGCCTAACCATATGGGCGTGAGCACCAGCACTCCATGGTGGCGCGACGTGCTGCAGCATGGTCGCGCTTCCCAATATAGCGATTTCTTCGATATCGATTGGAACCCGCTCAAACCCGAACTTCACAACAAACTACTTTTGCCCGTTCTGGGCGATCAATATGGCGAGGAATTGGAGCAGGGCCGGCTGCAAATCCGCAATCGCGACGGAGAACTCGTGGTTCAGTACTGCGACCACGACTTTCCGCTCGATCCGCAAACACTGCCGCTCATCTTCGACGCACTCGGAGACATTCCGGAACGTCGCGATCAATCCGCGGTCGGGGACTTGAAAAGGCTCCAGGAGCTGATCGAGCACCTTCGTTCTTTGCCTCAGCACAGCAGCAGCGATCCCGATCAGGGGCAGCAGCGAAGCCGCACCTGGGATGCGCTCCGGCCGCGCTGGCAGTCGCTGCTGCAGGAATCTCGTCCGGTAAGAGAGCTTCTCCACCGGGCGCTCGAACACATCAATGGAAAGCCAGGCGACGCCCGCAGCTTTGACATGCTGCATCTGCTCCTGGAACTCCAAGCGTATCGTCTCGCGCACTGGCGCGTCTCCGGGGAAGAGATCAACTACCGGCGCTTCTTCGACATTAACGATCTTGTTGGACTCCGCATGGAGAACCCGCGGGTTTTCGCGGCGACACACCGCATGCTGCGCAGGCTGCTGGCCGAAAAAATGATAACTGGCGTACGCATCGATCATTGCGACGGCATGCTGAATCCGCGGCAGTACCTGATCCGCTTGCAACTTCTTTACGCAGCCGCCCGCATTAATGGCCCGGAATCCGTAGCGCCGCTCGCCGACAACGGCATTTCGCTTGAAATTCAACAGGTCTTTACCAATCACGCATGGATGTATGAGAGACACCCGCTCTACGCGGTGGTTGAAAAGATCCTGGAGCCTGGCGAGGAGCTGCCGCAGGAGTGGGCGGTCGATGGCACCAGCGGGTATGACTTCACGAATTTGGTGAATGGGCTATTCATAGAGCAGGCAAACGAGCGGGCGTTTGATCGGATTTATCTCAGGTTCGCAGGCCAGATCACAGACGTCGAGACGCTGATATATCAGAGCAAGAAGCTCGTGATGCATAACGCGTTGTCGAGCGAGGTAAACGTGCTCACGCATCTTCTGGGAGAGATCTCTTCCAGCGACCGCAGCGCGCGCGACTTCACTCTCAAGACGTTGCGCGACAGCATCCGGGAGACCATCGCGTGCTTCCCGGTATATCGCACTTACATTGACGAGCGCGGCGAATACACCGCACGGGATAAGGAGTACATCGAGACCGCGATCCGCAACGCCAAGCGCCTGAACACCGGCATGTCGGAGCGTGTCTTTGATTTCTTGCGCAATACTCTGCTCCTCAAGGGTGGACGTCTCGACGAGATGGTGTACCGCCGCAAACTCTATTTCGCACTCAAATTCCAACAGCTCACCGGCCCGGTGATGGCCAAGGGCCTCGAAGACACCGTCTGTTACGTGTACAACCGCTTCATCTCCGTCAATGAAGTCGGAGGTTCGCCCAAGCATTTCGGCCTAACCCTGGCCGAGTTCCACGAAGGGAACATTAAGCGAGCGCAGCGCTGGCCAGCGTCGATGCTGGCCACCTCCACACACGATACGAAACGAAGCGAGGATGTACGCGCCCGGCTGAACGTGCTCTCTGAAATGCCAAAACTGTGGTCGGCGTTTGTGATGCGTGCGCGCCGATTGAACCGCAATAAGAAGATCACTATCAGCGATGGACGCGTGGTGCCGGATGGCAATGAAGAATACCTGCTGTATCAGACGCTAGTCGGCGTCTGGCCTTGCAATCTCAAAGTAGAAGGTCGGGAGAACCTCGTGGAGCGGGTGCAGGAATATATGACCAAGGCCGTCCACGAAGCCAAGGTTAATCTGAGCTGGATCAATCAGAACCCCGAATACGTCGAAGCTCTGCGCAATTTTGTTGGTGCCGTACTCACAGGAAGCGGGCGCGCGAACAGCTTCGTAGCATTACTGGAAGATTTTCTTAATCCAGTCAACTACTTTGGCGTGATGAACTCACTTGCGCAGACTACGCTGAAGCTAATGTCGCCCGGCAACCCCGATATCTATCAGGGGACTGAATTGTGGGACTTGAGCCTGGTCGATCCCGACAACCGTCGCCCGGTGAACTTTGCGTCTCGCAAGCAGATGTTGGGAGAGTTGCATCGCGCTGATGACACCGCTCGGCTATGCACGGAACTGCTCGACAGCTACCAGGATGGACGCATAAAGATGTGGATTACTATGCGCGGCCTCGAGTTTCGCCGGGAACATCCTGAGCTCTTCCACCAGGGCGGCTATGTTCCGCTGGAAAGCTCAGAGCTCAATCAGCACCTCTGCGCCTTTGCTCGTATTCGCGAAGGAGATGGTGGTAAGGATATGGCAATCGTCGCCGCACCTCGGCTCGCATACACATTGATGGGCGGCAAGCCCGTAGCGCCGACTGAACACGTATGGGGAAATGCTGCGCTCAAACTGCCAGAAGGGGCTGCAGAGGACTTTGAGAACATTTTCACCGGCGAACGCCTTCACGCCCAGGATGGGACGTTACTCTGCCGCGATCTCTTCCGCATTTTTCCTCTATGCGTACTGAAGCGCGCGTAATAGAAAGACAGGAATAGCTGTGCCCTCTCCCCTGTTCTCTTCCGTGTCTCCGCGCCTCCGTGGTGAACCCGAACTATTGTTTGTGAACGACTCCAAGGTCGGCCAACCCATTCACGATGAACTGCACGGCGATTGCGGTCAGCAACAGGCCCATAAGCCGCATTAGGATCCTTATCCCCGTTTCTCCAAGAAAGTGCCGCACGCGTTCCGCAGCCGAAAGGATCAGGAATGACAGCAGCACGGTGATGGTGATCGCGATCAGTACGATTCCGATGTGCCACCAGTGCGGAGATGGTCCCATCAGCACCATGACTGTGGAGATTGCTCCCGGCCCGGCCAGCATCGGTGTGCCCAAGGGAATGATTCCCGCATCGTCCTTGGCTGCGCCCTCCAGTGTTTCTCCCGGTGTCTCGTGAGTGGCAGAGCGCCTAGCCTGAAGCATCTCCAGCCCCATGAGGATGAGGATGATCCCGCCCGCGATCTCGAAAGCCGGCAGGGTGATTCCAAAGAAGCGAAAGATCAGCGTGCCCATCAGGGCAAAGCTCGTCAAGACGATGAAGCAGGTAATTGACGCTTTGATCGCTAAACGACGGCGTTCATGGTGATCCGCATCCCCGGCAATCATCAGAAATGCCGGCAGCGCCGCAAAGGGATCAACGAGGAAGAAGACAGAGGTGAGCGCAACGATGAAGTACTGAATGCTGGGCGCCATCAGGAAATTGTGCATAGTGTTGGCCGGCCGCAAACGCGGACGCACAAGAATACCTTGTGGCAGCGACGGTGGCTGTTTGTGAGTAAGAGTTGTGAACTACTTCTTCACGTAGGGCGCGCGTGGCGAATACTTGTTGAGAACGCCGATCAGGTGCGCGGCGGCTGGCGGCATTCCCACTTTGGGAGTAACCAGGATGTCTGTGGCCTTCACTTCGCGGCCATACAGATCTTTGTTCACATCTGCATCCTGATACATGCGGGCGCCATCGAGCGCGATACCCGCGAAAAGCCCGCGGGAGCGGGCGTAAGAATAGATCTCTGAACGGAGTAGCACATCGGTCTCAGCTTCCGCCGTGCGGCCTACCGGGCCGGCAGAGATCGATGCATCTCCGCCCAGTGAGAACTGGTCCTGCAGCAGCTTCTCCACGCCCCGCTGATTCACAAACAGGAGAACTACATCGACCGATTCCAGACCAATCTGGAATCCCATGGTTCCGCCTGCAATCTTGAAGGACGATACCGGGCCCCAAGCCCCGATCATGCCTCTCCGGCAAGTGACGAAACCATGGCCGAAACGTGCGCCGAGCCCGAATCCGCCCTTCTTGAGTGACGGCACTACTGCTACACAGCGGGCGTGGTCGAGCATTCCTTTCGGGATGCCTTTATCGGGAGCGCCAATCATCTCCTGCAGCACTTGGCCGGAACGTTCAAAACGGTCGCTTACCTTCCCGGAAACCCCGGCAAAAGTAAGTTGGCACCCAACAGTGAGCAACGCCAGCGCTGTGAAGGATCGCATTTTGGCAGGCTCCAGGAAGTAAGTTATCAATCTGTAAACACGATGTTGGCGCGAAATTCTGGACCCGGCAAGGGTACGTAAGGGCGTGTCCTGTATCAGCAACGCCTGTAGCTACTGGCCTTCCTGGGAGGTTGCAATTCCAGAGCTGCCCTCATCTGAAGCGGATGAAGCATCCGAAAAGTTTGCCTGACCCTCTTTCGTCTGATACATGTCTTTGTCGGCGAGATCGAGAACCTGCTTCATATCCATGCCCTCGCGATAGGTGGCTACTCCGCAGCTCAGCGAGAGCTCATACTGTGCGTGACCGGCCTGATTCCACCAGCGGGTCTCCCAACTCAGCCGTTCTGCCGCGCGTAATGCCTGCTTGTTTGAGGTTTCGGGCAGGATCACCATGAACTCGTCCCCACCAAGGCGAAGGACTGTATCTGAGCCGCGGAAAGTCTTCTTTAACAGAGTAGCGACGTCCCGCAAGTATTGATCTCCGCCTGAGTGTCCGAACTTGCTGTTGATCTCCTTGAACCCATTGATGTCGAGCATCAGGAAAGACAGGTCTGTGCCGGTCCGCTTGGCTTTATTTATTTCCCGGGGAAAGACTTCCTCCATGTAGCGGCGGTTAAATACGCTGGTAAGCGGGTCCACTAACGCTGTTTCTTTCGCCTTCGAGGATTCCACCAGTTCATGCAAGAGCTCCATGCGAGTGCGATCGAGTCTGCGCTTTTGGTCAAGAATGTAAACGTTGAAGAGGATGATCAACGTGATGAGTCCATAGAAAAGCTGCGGGAGGTACTGGTGATCGGCGCGCAGCAAAAAGTTAGGCGAGACCAAATTGGGAAGTAGAAACGCAGCGAGGCCGATCGCGACCACCACGATCATCAGAGCGCAGATGGACCAGAGTTGCCAGTCGCGGGCTGACAGCTCTTCCATGCTCTGCAACATCTTTTGATACAGGTCAGTTACCACCAGCTCTGGTTGGGGTTCCTTCACCGTCATCCCTCTCCCTTGAGGCGACAACCGATCGTTGCCGGCGTACGCACACGTCCGCTTTCAGATCTGTTCTGAGACTTTCTGCGGGGGGAGCGCCCAGCTTAGCAGCAGTTAGTTGGCAGGCTG
The DNA here is from genome assembly GCA_045808065.1 of Terriglobales bacterium. GTDB lineage: Bacteria > Acidobacteriota > Terriglobia > Terriglobales > Acidobacteriaceae > Gp1-AA112. The sequence continues at coordinate 128,985 of JBJMGD010000012.1, forward strand.
CCGTTACGAAAGTGCGTTCACTAATGGAAAGGGAATTTACGGAGGGAAGGATTTAGTAATTGCGTATCGGGTAATTAGGGTAGCCAACCGTTTGGATTCTTAATTACCCGGTTACGAAATGACCCAATTACCAAATCTTCTTCCGTGGTCTCCGTCCTGAAAAATCGCCTACAGCAGCTTGATCGACTTCACCTTCAGCGTATCGCCTTCTACGTCGCCGCTGACGTCGACGCGGAGGTGGTCCTGTTTCTTCGACTGCTTAATTTCGGCGAGCACCTTCTGATTACCGGCCTCGTCGAACTTCAGAAACTTTTGATCCTGCGTGACAATGCCGAAGCCTCCACCCTGACATTGCATCGCGCATTCTTTTGTGTGTGCATCTGGGTTCGCAGCGACTTTCTTCGCGCAAAGCGAATCCACGACCGGAGCATTAGTAAATGTCTGCTCCGCGCTGAACGCCGGGAGAGCAAAGATACCGAGTACGGCAAGTAGAGCTAGTTTTCGCATCGTTTTCTCCATTTAAGTTGTGACTTCGTTGATTTGCGATCAGGCGGTTGCAGCCAATGCTCGGCCCGCGCTTCCTCGATCGGCCATAACATCCTCTCTCACTGCCGTGAGCTGTGAGAGTGCAAAGGCCGCGACAGCAAGTTCCACATCCCGCACGGCAAGATCGTAAAACATTCCGGTGGAGATCAGGTTTCCGACGATCCCCAGCAGCCACAGCATAACCACGTAGCTGCCAATTTTCGTCCAGCGGCTCAAGACCACCACTCCCGCGATTATCTCTACGATACCCACAATGTGCATGAAAGTGCTGGGGCTCAGTGGAATTACTTTTGTCGCCAGGGGACTAAGATACATCTCCCAATTGACGATCTTGTTGAAGTACTTGTCGAGTCCGGCGATGATTGGACCGGCGCCCAATCCAATCCGCAGCGCCCACCAGGCAACGTTCAGTCGAGCATCGAATCGTTTCATTGGCTCCTCCTGTGCAATGGAGTTCCGGGAACGAAGTTGGTTACAGGAATGTGAGTTTTGGTCGAAATCCATTGAGCTGTTGTGGCACAGCCGCACTCGGTTGTGTTGCCGCTGTTAAGAACCAGGCGAGGGCTCCCATGCCGCTGAAAAGGATGGGCTTCCAACAACACATCATGACTGCGGTTTTTCAGGTGTCCCAAGTAACCTTTTCGTACCTGCGGACTCTATATCATCAAGATGGCCATGCAATCCCCAGTGATTCTGCCTAATGCGACCGCTGACGCTCTGACCGATCAACAGGTGATCGAGCGCGTGCTTTCCGGCGAAACCGCTCTTTATGAGCTGATCATGCGCCGTTACAACCAGCGTTTGTATCGTGTGGTTCGCGCGATCCTGCGTGATGAAGATGAGGTGGAAGACGTGATGCAGGACGCATACGTCCGGGCATACCGGCATCTCGCCGACTTTGCCGGACGAGCCCAGTTCTCCACCTGGCTGACACGCATCGCGGTGCACGAGGCCTTTGCCCGGCTCAGACGCGGAAAGCGGCTTCAGCAATTCGACGATGAGTCCACCAATGGAGGACCTGACATGATTCCCGCAAACTCGCTCGATCCAGAACGCCAAACCTCGAACACCGAACTTTCCCATCTTCTGGAAGAGGCGATTCTTGGCTTGCCCGAGAACTTGCGTACCGTACTGATGCTGCGGGACGTCGAAGAGTTGAGCACTTCGGAAACGGCCGAAGCCTTGAGTCTTTCAGAAGAAAACGTAAAGACGCGCCTGCATCGTGGCCGCGCGCTCGTTCGCAAGAGACTCTATGCGAAAGTAGGCGCGGATGCTCCGAGTGCCTTCTCCTTCATGGGAGTGCGATGCGATGGAGTGGTGCGGCGGGTGTTTGAGATGTTAGGGCAAGCATATGAGCCCAACATCACTGTGCAATAGCTCGCGTTAGTCCTGAATAATTCTTCAAGCGGAGAACTCTTCCTGCTCTCTGCCGTTTCCTGGTTCAGGAAGACGCGATCCCAGAGGATCGCGATCAGCGACATCGATCAGCTCAGCGATCTTTTTCGAAAGTTCCGGAGTGACGGCATTCTTCTTGAGTCGCCACGTCCAATTGTCATCCGGACGCGAAGGAATGTTCATACGGCAGCTGGCGTCCAAGCCCAACCAATCCTGCATCGGCACGATACACAGATCGGCCACCGACGTAACCGCCGCCCGGGAGAAAGCCCAATGGATGCCGTCAGAGTCGGGACGCATATAGCACTCCGCCGCCCGCTTCTCCTCTTCAGTCGCCCCCGCCTTCCACCAACCCACAGTCGTGTCGTTGTCGTGGGTGCCGGTATACACCACGGTGTTGGTTTCAAAACGATGAGGAAGGTAAAGATGCGCTCCAGGATTCCCAAATCCGAACTGCAGAATGCGCATACCCGGCATGTCAAAATCGCGGCGCAGGTGTTCCACTTCGGGAGTGATGGTGCCAAGGTCTTCCGCAATAAACGGCAGGCCACCCAGCGCTTGGCGCAATGCGTGAAACAGATCGTGATCCGGTCCCTTGGCCCAGCGGCCGTGAACAGCGGTCTCTTCGTGCGCCGGAATCTCCCAGTACGCTTCGAAGCCGCGGAAATGGTCGAGGCGAACGATGTCGCAAGTTTGTAATGCCCACTTCAGCCGCTGGATCCACCAGTCAAATCCGCGTTCGCGCAGTACGTCCCAGCGATAGAGAGGATTGCCCCAACGCTGCCCGGTCTCGCTAAAAAAATCGGGAGGCACGCCCGAGACGTTGATGGGCTTGCGGTCTTCGTCGAGCTCAAAAATTTCTGGATGGCTCCAGACGTCTGCGCTGTCCAGACTTACAAAAATAGCCACATCACCCACCAGCTTGATTCCACGCGCCATGCAGTACTGATGCAGGGAGCGCCACTGCTCGAAGAAGAAGAACTGGATTGCGCGCGTGACCATCAACTCGCGCTCCTTCTCGCGCTTCACGCGCTCTAAAGTGGCGGAGTTGCGATGCCGCAACTCGGAAGGCCAATCAATCCAGCTCTTCTGCCCGTACTGGTTGCGCAAAACTTCAAACAGCACATAGTCCTCAAGCCACCAACCATTTAGCCAGCAGAACTCCTCGAAGCGGCTGCGCGATTTCGCATCGGCTCGATCAAGAAACTGATCGGCAGCTTTGCGCAACAGGGGAGGCTTGGTTGTTTGCACCTTGGCGAAATCCACGTGCGTGGCCTTTTGCGCTGTGGGTGCTTCATTACTGCCGAGCCATCCACGCGCAGCCAATCGTTCCGTGCTTATAAGCAGCGGATTTCCTGCGAATGCTGAGGTTGCAGAGTAAGGCGAGTTGCCGGTGCCCGCAGGATTAATTGGTAGTACCTGCCACAAACGCTGATGCGACTCCGCCAGGAAGTCGGCGAATCGGTATGCCTCTTCGCCCAGGTCACCGATGTCACCGGTCGAAGGCAGAGACGTAATGTGCAGCAGCGTTCCGCATGCTCTCTCGAAAGGCATTTTATGGATTCCGAATTGAGTCTGACGATTGCAGTAAAGCAAAAGCTGCCCAGCGACAGGGCCGGGCAGCCATAATCACTACGCGATTGCCCTAGCTGCCACTTGGCAGTCGGCCTGGCTGATTCGACTGCTGCTCTTCCTTGTTGTACTTGATGCGTCCATCCTTCTCCATCGTTTGGATGAGATTGCTCGCATAGAGTTGGAAAGTCTCTCCGCGCTTTTGCTCGAGTGTGCGATCGCGCGCCGCATCCTTATTCTTAGCAAAGTCTTCCACCGAGGGCTCCTGCTGGTCGAGAACCTCGAGAACTGCTCCATTGCCTTGGGCACTAATCGGACCACTGATCTGGTCCTTGCTCAACGTGAAGGCGATAGATGCCGGGCCGCTCATCGAACCGAGGTCAGGAACCTGGCCTTGTTGGGTGACGAAGTCGCTCGTCTTGTATTGCGCGCCTTCTTCTTTTGCAGCCTTCTTAAGGTCATGGAGAGCTTTTGCGCGTTCGGCGAGCTCTTGCGTTTTGCGATCGAGCAGCGACTGCGCCTGTTCGTTGCGGAACTCGGTTTCCACTCGCTGCCTGGCTTCTTCGAAGGTAGGAGTCTTGGCTGGCTGATCGTCAGTCACCTCCAACAGAGCGTAGCCATTGGGGATGCGCGCCAGAGCCGGCGGTGATTTGGGCTTGGTCGAGAACGCCACTTGCATGAAGTCGGGCGCCTGACCAATTCCGGGTAAGGAGTCGGTATTCGCAAAATAGTTTGAGGTTTCCACCTTCAGATTGCGTGCTGCGGCGGCCTTATCGAGTCCTTGAACCTTGGCTTGAGCCTCAATCGTGCGCGCCAACTCATCAGCCGCTTTGGACTCCTTCTGCTGCTTGAGGATGGGCATGATCTCGGCCTTCACGTCGTCGAGTGACTTTGTATGGGCCGCTTCTTTATCAATGAGTTGGATGATGTGATAGCCATACTGGCTCTTCACCAGGCCGCTAAGCTGCCCTTTCGTTTGCAATCCGAATGCAGCCTGCTCGAACTCAGGGACCATCGCGCCATGTTGAAACGGCGGGAGTTCGCCGCCTTTCTGTGCGCTTCCAGGATCGTCGGAGTTCTTCTGGGCCAGTTCCTCGAAATTTCCGCCATTCTTAACTTGCTTCAGGATGTCTTCGGCCTTCGTTTTTGCGGCATCGGCTGCCTTCTGATCGACCTTGCCATCGGCTCCGGGAGTAGGCGTCTTGATAAGGATGTGGCGGACATGCACGCGTTCAGGCACTTTGTACTGCTCTGCGTGCTGGTTGTAGTACTGCTTTACCTCGTCGTCGGTGACGTTCACTCCGGGGATATTGGCGCCGTTAATCACCACATAGCGCGCTTTGCGCTTTTCAGGAATGGAATTGACGTACTCCTGCTTGTGCTTGTCGTAGAAAGCCTTCAGTTCGGAGTCGGTGACCTTCACTTGCTTGGAAATATCAGCCTTCGTGAGCACCGCGTAGGCGAACTTTACCTTCTTGTTTTGCTTTAAATAATCCGATTTCACCTCGGATTCGGGCACTGTAACCGGCCCTTGCACCATTGCGATCAATTTGCTGATCAGCAATTGATCTTTGACGAGGTTCTCGAAGTCGGCCACGCTGAGGTGAAACTGCTCGCTGACGAAGTTCTCGTAATTCTGCTGACCAATAAAATTCCCTTCAGGAAAAAGGACTTGGCCGAACTGCCCTTGATGCAGAAAGTCGCGTACCTCATCGTCGGTAGCATGCAAACCGAGATGGCGCGCCTCGGCGACCAATGCATATTTTGTGATCAGCTGGTTAGCAGCTTGTGGACGCACAAACTGCACAAATTCGGCCGGTAAGCGCTGTGATTTGGCCATTTGCTGCGCTGTTTTGTCCACATCGGCGGACGTGACGTCATGACCGGCAACCCGGGCGTAAACTCCGCGTCCTGCGGTGTTGGAAAGCCCGTCATAGATTCCTGGAATCAGGAAGAGAACCATGGTCACGGCGACGAAGACCAGGACGATATTCAGAACGATTTTCTTCGCCTTAGTGGGCGTTTGCAGGAACTTAATCATTGGATTGTGGATGAACTCCAGGCAGGATTGCCCAACTTTGATTATATGGCTTCGTCGGCTGATCGAGCCATTCGGCGCAACAAACGCGGCTCTCTGAGCCCGAAATCAGGCTTCAAGTTGCGCTACCTGTGTCCGTTCGATCGAATGAAAACGCTCCATATCGACTCCGAGGATTTGTCCGTGTTCATTGTGGACATACATGTTGCCAAACTTCGCTCCCCAAACCACTTCTTCCGCGCGATACGAAGAGCGCGCATGAACCGTTTGCGAGAAAGTTTCGTCGATTCCGGTGAGCAGAATCAGGAATTCTGCGTCTTTCGCGACGAGTTCGTCCTGGCTAACTCCGTACATCGGGCTGTTGTTGTCGATCGGATGAACAACCGTCCAACTCAGGGGAAAGAAGACCACTTTTTCGCGTTCCAGCGTGAGCGGATAGTACTTGCGGATGCGATTTCCATCGATATCCTCGAACTTTGAGAGCAGGACGCGGGCTCCTAACTCGATGATTTGATTATTGCGCGCGTTGATAATGCGGAATTCGAAGGCGGTAATCCCGTTGTAAGGCGCGACTACAGCCGCATCGCTGAACAGAATCTTCGCCGTAGGACGCGAAAATCGCGCAAACAACAACCCGGTAGCGAGCGCAAAACCGAGCAGTGCGCATACGGCTTCGGCAGATACAACGACATTGGCAGCCAGGCTTACCGGGACGATATTGCCGTATCCAATGGTCGAAAAGGTCTCAATGCTGAAGAAAAATGCCTTCAGAAACGGCGACGAAATCTCCTGTCCGCCGGTGGCCTGCAGCGCCTTGTCACCGCACAGCAGGTAAAAGCCTGCAAATAAGGCGTTTGCCGCGACATAAAGAAGCACAACCAAGCCAATAAACTTCGGCCACGACATCGTCAGCAGCGTGTAATACGAGACCAGAGAGTCCGCCAAACTCTGCTTTCGCATCACGTTGAAGCTGCCATCGCGATTCAGAAGCCGCAGATGCCGTTCCTGAGAAACGATGGAACCAAAGCCAAGATCGCGGTCGCGCTCTTCGGCGGTTTGCACGTGAATTCTCGGAATCGAGGTCGACATCAGCGCTCCAAACGCGCAATAAGCGCAAATAAAGGAGAGATAAGCGTCAATCTTAAATGTTTTGTGCTCGATTTCGTTTCTGGAGCCAGAAACAAAGGCACTGGACGTAAGCTTCTGGATTCATCCGGGGCGCGTTAAGCGCGTTGCAGCGGATATAATCCGCCAAGCCAGAGCCCGCGTGAGCAATCTTCCCTCAACCAATATCGCCGCCATTTTTCCTTTTTTGTTCGGACTAGTCTTCGGCAGCTTTCTTAACGTCGTCATCTACCGCGTTCCCCGGGAGCTATCGGTAGTAAAACCGCGCTCTGCGTGTCCGAATTGCGGCGCGTTAATCCGCGCTTACGACAACATTCCGGTACTAAGTTGGATCATTCTGCGCGGCAAATGCCGCGATTGCGGCCATCCCATCACCGCCCGGTACGCAATTGTGGAGCTAATTTGCGGATTTCTATTCGTTGCAGCGTACTTTCACGCCGCTCCGATGGAGAGCAAGCTCGCGTTATCGACGTTCCTGAAGCTCTCCGTCTTCTTCTTTCTGGTGTTAGGACTCATCTTTATCGACTTCGAACACCACCTTTTGCCCGACGCTCTCACCATTCCAGGGCTGTTTATCGGACTGCTATTCAGCTTAGCGGTGCCGGTTGGCGGTATGCCGGCGCTGATTACAGGCAAGCTATTGGCGCTCAGGTGGCCGCTTCCAGTCATTTCCGTCATCGATTCGGGTCTTGGAGCGGCGCTTGGAGCGTCCTTTATATACGCTGTAGGCGAGCTTTACTTCCGCGTTAGGCACGTTGAGGGCATGGGATTCGGCGACGTAAAGCTCATGGGAATGGTCGGTGCGTTCCTTGGAGCGAAGCTAACGCTCTTTACGATCTTCGCTGGAGCGATTTTAGGCACGATTTTTGGGCTGGTAGCGACGCTGGCGGTCCTGAATAAACGCCTTGCAAGACGAAAAAAGCGCCACGAATCCCACATTTTGCGGCGCTCCTGGGCGTCCGCCAGGCTTATGCTGCGCCATTATGAGGTTCCATTCGGCGTTTTTTTAGGCGCTATGGCCATTCTTGCGGTCTTTATCGGCAATCGCGTGGTCGATTTCTACCTGAATTTGTATTGATAGCGTCACTCACGGACGTGTACTTGTGGCTTCCACGGCAACAACCAGGGCCGATAAACACGAGTTTTGAGGCACAATCAGCGGTAAAATCGCACCAGTTTAGGCAGTTAGCACCGCCCAGGGAAGGATTATGAGGCACTATTTGATCGCTCGCGTTTCGACCATCATCGCCTTCACATTCCTGATCGCGACCACCGCCGCAGCTCAACAGATGTCATTAGGCGACCTCGCGCGCGAAGCGAAAAAAAACAAACCGACCGAGCCCACCACCCGGGTAATCACCAACGACGACCTCGGAGTCCTAACCACATCACGTACGACCGACGCCGAACCAAACACCACGAACGACAACTCCGGCGCAGACAAGACCAAGCCCGAGGAAAAGAAATCGTCAGCAGACGATCAGGCCAAGCTGGACAAAGAATGGAGCTCGAAGTTCGCCTCGCAAAAAGATCAGATCGCCCTCATGGAGCGTGAGCTCCAAGTCCTGCAACGGGAAAACAAGATCCGCGCCACAACCTTCTACGCCGACGCCGGCAGCCGCCTCCGCGACTCGGCAAAGTACGCCGAAGACGATCGCAAGTACCGCGACCAGGTAGACGCCAAACAGAAAGACATCGACGCCGCCAAGACCAAATTGGAACAAATGAGAGACGAAGCCCGCAAAGCCGGCGTCTCGCCCGGCAGCATCGGTTAGTAACATTCTCTCCTCAAGCTGCAATCATTAGACCAATGTGGAACCGGCGCTAACGTGGAACGGGCCGCCCTCGGTCGGGTGTGAGTGTGAAATTTGTGATTTTGTGGGCGATGTCGCGATCTCTCTTGATTGCCCACGCCGACGAGTAAATTAGGCGCAAAAGGCAAGGACAGTGCGGGCCGCCTATTTATTTCCAAATGGAACTATGCGGGAACTCCTCAAACAATCTTATCGGGCGTGGAACGGCGGCATTCTCAGTCGCAGCTCTCAGATTTCCCAAACTGGGGGCCAAACATTAGAGCTAGACGCGACATGTGCGTCCGCGACCGTATACAGTTTAGAAAGCTCCGAAATAACAATTTCAAAAATGAAAATTAGTAAACTCTAATTAATGCGTTTTTGTAATTTGCTAATTCTTATTTGACCACTACCCGCGATAGTCTTGGGCGGATATTGAGCACTCTTTTCCCGGATACAGACACCAGCGGCAACCACGGACAAATCAAGTTCGATTATCCCCTGCTCACAACCACCCACCGCACCCAGCGACAGGACGCTTCCACCTGGATCGATAGCTACACTTACTTTGACGGGCTCGGCCGCGTGGTGCAAGCGCGCTCGGTCGATCCCGAGGGCGACGACTTTGTGGACACGACCTATGACTCTCTCGGGCGGGTGAGGACAGTCAGTAATCCTCATAGAACAGCGAGCTCTTCCAGTGACGGCATCAGCACTACTGAGTATGACGCCCTGGGGCGCGTTCGTTTTGTAACCCGCCCTGATGGCAGTCAGATAGAAACTCAGTACTCCGGCAACTGCGCCACCACCTATGATGAGACCCGGCGCGCGCGCAAGTCGTGCAACGATGCATTGGGCCGGTTGGTTCGTGTCGATGAGCCGAGCCCGGGCGCCGGCTCCGGGAGCGTGGCCAATGGTTCGCTCGCGATCAACGGCCCGCTGCTCACAACTACCGTGGGCGGGCAGGCTGCAACCTACGCGACCGGCAGCGTGGCTATCCAGGGTGCGGAACAATCGCAGACGGTTTGCCCTGAGTTTATGGCGATACCCACCGGCTCCAAAGTCGGTGGCGCGCAGGCGCCCACTCCGTACAGCCTGTGCGATAACCCACAATATTTTTATGATCAGGGCTGGATCAGCATCACCGTCAATGGCCATCAGAATCAGATTGCTTACCAGCACGGCAGCGATCCCACAAATCTTGCGGCGTATATGGCCAACCAGATCAGCTCGGTCGATCCCTATGTCACGGCAACTTCCTCTGGCGGAACCGTCTATCTCACCGCCCGCACCGCCGGAGCCGTCGGCAACTATTTCTATTCGACCAATTCCGCATCTACTGACACCAGCGGATATTTTTCCAGCGCCTCTTTTTGGGGAGTGATCGGGAACAACGCCGCAAGCGGGCAGCTTGCCGGTGGACAAAATGCGGTGGGAGGAACCACCGTATACGACGCGGGCACGATTACCGCGACGGTAGGCGGTTTTACCACGGCGCCGGTTTCGTATGGGCAATCGTCGAACAGCTCGGCTGCACAGGTGGCGGCTGCATTGGCCGCCGCTCTGAATGTTTCAGCTTCCCCGGTGACAGCCAGCGCTCCCAGTACGACCATATCGTTGATCTATAAGACAGTCGGCGCTGGAGGCAATGTGTCGGCTGCTGCCACGCCCAATCCCAACCAGCCGCAATATTTTCCGAGCGGTTCGTTTGGCGGCAGTGGTGCGCTGTCAGGCGGGAGCGACCCGGACCCTTTCTTGAATTCCTACACCACGGTTTACGCCTACGACGCTTTTGATAATCTGCAGCGCGTCGATCAGCAGGGCGGCTCGACCGACCCAGGCCAGTGGCGCACCAGACTGTTTACTTACGACTCGCTTTCGCAGCTGATTACCGCCGCGAATCCCGAAACGGGAACGATTTGTTACGGGGTGTGGAACGGAACCAGCTGTATCAATGGATATGACGACGACGGCAATCTGGTAAAGAAGACCGACGCGCGGGGCGTCACTATCACCTACTCCTACGACGGGCTGCATCGCCTGCAGGGAAAAACTTATTCCACCGGCGAAGCGGCGGTAGGTTACTCCTACGATCTGACCACCTACAACGGCCTGACCATTACCAACGGCAAAGGACGGCGCACGGGCATGAGCGATGCCTCGGGCCTGACGGCCTGGAGCTATGACGCCATGGGACGAGTTGTGGCCGAGCAGCGCAAGCTGGGCACGGTGAGCAAGAAGATCAGCTACGTCTACAAGCTGTCGGGAGCGCTGGGGACGCTTACGTATCCCAGCGGCACGGCCATTACTTACACCTGGAATGCCGCCGGAAGGCTGCTGTCGGCTGTCGACAGCGGGAACAAGATCAATTATGCGACGTTGGCAAGCTACACTCCGATGGGCGCGATACAGTCGTTGAAGAACGGAGCCAGCGTTTTCCGCTGCGAGCAATACAATGGACGCTTGCAGCCGCTGAACTTGGGAGCATTTCTGCTGAGCGCCTGCCCCGCGGATTTCAGCACGCCTACAGCAGCCCAGACCGTAGTAAACCTGAATTATGACTTCCACCTGAGCGGTGGAAATAACGGCGATGTGTGGGGGATCGGAAACCGCAAGAATACTGCCCGGAGTCAATCCTTCGACTACGACCAACTCAACCGGCTTGCCTTGGCAAGGACGCCAAACTCCACGCTTTGGGGGGATGCGTACGTCTACGACGGTTGGGGCAACCTGTTGCAGAAGAACGTCACCCAGGGAACCGCCGAGAACCTGCAGGTGACGGCGGCGGCAAACAATCGCCTGAGCGGATACAGTTACGATGCCGCTGGCGACTTATTGAATGACGGCCTGGGACACACGTTGGTGTACAACGCAGAGAATCGCATCGGCAGCGCCGCAGGCGTCACATACACCTACGATGGCGACGGCAATCGGGTGAACAAATCCAGCGGCAAGCTGTACTGGAATGCTTCCGTAGGCATGATCGCGGAGAGCAATCTGTCCGGCACCTTCAGCAAGGAATACGTCTATTTCAACGGACAGAGGATCGCACGTAAGGATATCTCCAACAAGAGCGTGCATTACTACTTCTCCGACCATCTGCAATCGACGAGCATCGTGACCAACGCAACCGGAGGGATAGAGCAGGAGTCGGACTATTATCCCTGGGGAATGGAGCGGGTGATCACCGACACTACGCCTAGCGCCAACGTTTATAAGTTCACCGGCAAAGAACGCGACTCCGAATCCGGGCTGGACGAGTTCGGGGCCAGGTACTACGGCAGCAGCCTCGGGCGATTCATGACGCCCGACTGGGCCGCTAAGCCCGTCACCGTACCCTACGCGCATTTCGGAAACCCGCAGAGCCTCAACCTCTACAGCTACGTCCAGAACAACCCTACGACGGTGGGTGACCCGGATGGCCATGAGGTTGATTTGGGTGATGACAGGAAAAAAGCCCAGAAGCTGCTTCTCCAGAATGTCTCAAAGCAAGAACGGAAGATGTTTGAGGCTGTGAAGAATAACGACACAGGTAAGTACGAACTCAAACTCAAGGCAGGAGCTGGGGACAACTTCCACGGCGAGCACACGGTTGGGTTCACGCGTCTTTCAACCGCTATCGGCAGCGATAAGACAGTTACGGTTAACGTGTCGAACAAGTACACCGATGCTGGCGGCCAATCTCACGATGTTTCCCGCGAGTATGGCGGTGGCGTGACCATAAATCAGAGAGATGGGAATTCCACCGTCTATGTATCACCAAAAGGCAATCCCTTCGAACTTCACGGAACTGAAGGGCAAACGATCAAGGATCCCCTCAATATCATTATGGGACATGAGACGTTGGGGCACGGCTTAGAGAACATGACTGGCGGAGACACGAGTCAGCACAAGGCGATTGAAATCGAGAATCAGCTCCGCCAGGAACAGAACAAGCCGGAGCGAGCTCAGGACCCGGAGTGACACGTAATGAACAAAACTGCGCGACTTTTGCTGTTGTGCTCGGCATTGAGCTTGCTCTCGGCTGCCGTCTTTGGGCAGGAGAAAGCTACAGAGGGGAAGTCGATGTTGCAACTTCATCTCCTGAACGCCAAGATCCATGGTCGCAAGCTGACGTTGAGCTGGGAAATCGCGAACAACGGACCGACGGTTGTGCACGTCTATTCAACCTTTCTTCACGGCCCATCCGCCGGATATGAGCTAGATGACAAAGGTGTTCTGGTAGCGAATACCTCGCTGATGCACAAATCTTCAGTGGGGGTGAACTTTTACCCAAAGGCAGAGTTCCTGAAGATCGAGCCAGGAAAGTCGATTAAGGGGACTCTTCGAGATGGCGAAGGACCGGATTCTCTGCTAAAGACTGGATCCAAAGCCGTGATGCTCAATGTTGCATACGGAACAGAGATTGCTCAGCTGGAAAAAGCGTTGCGGGCAGCCCGCTCGTCAGATCAACATCCCGCTAACCCCATCGTTGAATGGCAGACGATCGCACACAGCAATGTTTTCACCCTGCGATAGAGCAGCCTCAAGTTAGGCGACCTGCATGTACGACGCATCGAGCTATGCCTACGACGGTGCCCTCCCGCATGCCTACAAGTTCACCGGCAAAGAACGGGACGCGGAGACTGGGCTCGACTTCTTCGGCGCAAGATTCTACAGCTCGGGCCAGGGACGCTGGCTGTCGCCCGACTGGAGCGCCACGCCGGAAGCCGTCCCCTACGCCGACATTACTGATCCCCAATCCCTAAACCTCTATGGCTACGTCCGCAATAACCCCATGAGCCGTGCCGATGCGGATGGACATGACACAACGCGCCCCGGCGACGACTGGGAGCCAAATTTCCGATTAGCGACCCACAGAATGCAGGTAACGACCACGGTCCTCAGTTTCGTGCCTGGCGTAGTCGGCCGCGTTTCAGCTGTAGTAAACGCTGTGATCAGCGCGGCCTCGGGTGACGTAAAGGGAGCTGCCGCCTCTGCTGCTATGGCGATGATTCCCGGCGGGAGCAAGTTAACAAAAGCGGAGCAGCTAGCCATCAATGCCGAAAAGGGTGCTGCAAGCGAAGCAAAGGTCCTCGGTGAACTCGGAGTCGCAAAGAATACGGAGAAAGGTGTCGGGACCGAAGGAAAATCGATACCTGATATCAATACAAAGACGACGATTGGCGAAATAAAAGATGCGCAGAGGGTGAGCAACACCGAGCAGCTCAGAATTCAGAAGGACGCTGCGGAACAGTCGGAAAAGCAACATGAGCTCTATACAGGTACGAATACGCACGTTACCGATAATGCTGCGCAGGGTACAAGAGTGATTCGAAGAGATGATTTGGGTCCAAAATGAATGCAAAACAGGAATCAGAAAAGCTGATGAACGCCGTGCTGCCTCTGGCAGAGCAAATGTTGAAGAAGCACGGTGAATTTTATCCATATGGTGGTTATATGAAGCCGGATGGTGAGATTGTTCACGTCGGCGCGTCGAATCCTGAAACAGATCGGCCGAAATCGAAGGAATTGATCCATGTCTTGCGAACATCATTTCAGGAATTGGCACGCGCCGGACAATGTAGGATTGCGGCATTGGTTTTCGACGTCAGAGGACGATTGCCAGAATCCGATGAAAAGAGCGATTGCATTCAAGTCTGTCTGGACCACGCAGATGATTATTCAGTGCAAGTTTTTTTCCCATACAAGATTGTTAACAATGACATCGTGTACGGCGAAACGTTCGCGCAAAAGGGCAAGCATGAGATTTTTGGCACTCGCGTGATATGAGAATCAATCTGAGATAAGGGAGGGGGACATCCATGATAAGTAAAAGTCAAGGAGAGACGGAGTTCTCCGTTTCCTTGGGGAAGTGGATTCCCGAGGCGGCACTGTAATTCGTTGGATTAACGAACTGTCGTCGATCGTTGGCGCGACCAAAGCCTCAGCTTGGCCAGACATCCATTTGCGGGAACAGTGGCGTGCCACCGTCCACGAAGATTGAGTTAGGGTGAACCGGCCGGCCTCGAAACAGCCTGGAGGGAGCATCGGGAGCAAGAGCTCCTCTGCACAGTCCCCTTTATGGCGAGGAGCGGCCGGTGGATCGCTGACAAGCCCGCAGTAAATTTCGGACGGGTGGCCGACCCTGATGTTTTCTTTTCCCTGTGCGACGCCTAAGCTGTGGGTGCCGCACTCCGCGTGCTATTCGCGGGGTGCGCAATCGAGGATGCTTGCAGCACCTTCTATAATGCTGCGCGTGTATCAGCTTCCGCGTGCTCCTTTGCGCCGGCACTATGGCCAGGGCGATCTTCATTTCATCACGACGAGTTGTTATCGACGCAAGCCCCTTTTGGGAACGGCTCGTGCCCGCGACGTGTTTTTGAAAGCGCTGGAGCAGGTTCGTCGTCAATATGACTTCGACGTGATCGGGTTTGTGGTCATGCCCGAGCACGTTCATCTCCTGCTCGGCGAGCCGGAGAAGACGAATCCCTCCGTGGTGATGCAAGCCCTCAAACAGACCGTCGCGCAGCGCCTGCTGCGCAGGCCGAAGAAGAGATGCTCTTCGCAAATGGAACTTTGGAACAGTCCAATGCAAGTTAGTAGGTTCTGGCAGCGGCGCTTCTATGATTTCAATGTCTTTTCTGAGGCTAAGACAGCAGAGAAACTGAAATACATGCATCAGAATCCGGTAAAACGCGGGTTAGTGAGCACGCCGGAACTGTGGCGATGGAGCAGCTATCGAGTGTACGCGTTCGGCGAGCGCGGCCCGGTGAACATGGATTGGAGGTTTCCTCCATACACCATGAAGAGAACGAGAGTTCGTCGATTCGGGCAACGAGACGAGCATGATCCTGTCATGATTCAACACACGCACCCCGCGAAAAGCACGCGGAGTGCGGCACCCACAGCGAGGTATAGCACACGAAAGTCAAAACCGTGACCGAGAACGGGGTGCGCCACCCGCCAGACTCCAAGGGTTGGATTGATAAGGGCTTAAGAGCCTTGGAGGCAAATGGCGGAGTCATCCCCGTATACAGTCCCGACCCAATGGGGTCGCCTATGGTTTTCTCGAACAACAAGCCGGTCGATGTGTACATTGATCCAAATAAGACGCCGCAAACGGCAGATCATGTAAAGGATGCACAAGCAAGCGGACAGCCCGATGTTCTAACTGTGCAACGCCCCGGTGCGGATGATCGTAGAGCAGATGCGCAGCGGGGTACTCCGACAGTCCCCGGTCAGGATCGAGATGAATACCCTCCCGCAACAACGGCAGAAGGCGGCGCTGGAGCCAGCATTCGTCACGTCGGTTCATCCGACAATAGATCGGCAGGTTCGAGTCTGGGCAATCAAATTAGAAATCTGCCAGACGGAACAAAGATCAAGGTAAATGTAAGTAAGAAACCGAATGAGCAATGACACACGTTGAAAAACTCCTGAGCGTAAGCTCCCCTGCACTTGCTTCGTCACCGGAGCACATTCCCGACTGGCTAGCAAGTTCCACTTTGGGCGGGGAGCTATTCCAGATGCTTCGTAAGAAAAACGGTTTTTATGGCTTTGAATCTGCACTTCACGTTTTTCCTTTGATGCCAAATGCAACCGATGGTCTGCAAGCTTGGAACTCCGACTCGCTGTGGCGTCATGAATATCAGGATTTGACCAAAGGGCTTCTCTTCTTTGCGGAAGACTTATTCCAAGATCAGTTTTGTATTTCTGCCGAAGGAGTTCAGCGCTTTAAGACTGAAACTGGGGAGAAAGTGATTCTAGCTGACACTATTGAAATGTGGGCCGAATTGATATTGTCTGACTATAGCTATCAGACTGGCTGGAAGACTGCACACGAATGGCAGGCTGTTAACGGTCCTTTGCCACCGGGTCAAAGATTGCTGCCAAAGACCCCGTTTTTTCTGGGAGGGTCATATTCGCTCGACAATCTCTGGATTGGTAATCCAATTGAAGGTTTGAGGTTCAAGGCAGATGTTGCTCTCCAGACTCGCGGTTTGCCGGAAGGTGCGCCTGTGAGATTGCGCATCGGTAAGAAGCCGCAGAATCGCTAAGGCCGGGTGGCGAAGCCCTTCGTTGAATTTTGCTTTTGTCTCTCTCTTAACAACTTCCAAATATTGGAAAACCTGGGGACAGAAAACCTGGGGACAGACGGAACGTTTTCCAAAGTTTTAGGTTTTAGAAATCGAAGGTGATGACTCCTTGTCTTTTCTCGATGTCAGATTTCGGTGGGCGACCTCCCTTTTGTGGGAGCAGAGTACGCTGCATGGATTGTTCGAGAGCTGCGATGAATTCAGGCGATCCGAGCGGGGAAATCCGGGACAGCCTGATCTGCCCTATTTTTCTTCTTCCATGTACAATGCGCGGCGATGCCGAGACGAGAGCGATGTGTTCTTCCGGGAGTTCCTTACCACGTCACCCAGCGCGGAGTAGATCGCCAGGCGACGTTCTCGCTGGATGAAGATCGACACACGTATCTGCGTCTGCTGCAGGAGAACTTGAGCGAAGCAGACGTTCGGGTGCGGGCATGGTGTCTGATGAGCAATCATGTGCATCTGGTTCTGCTGCCCGGCCGCGAAGACTCTTTGAGCTTGCTGTTGCGTCGAGTGCATGGCCGTTACGCGCAGTACTACAACACTCGGTGGGGGCGAATTGGGCACCTGTGGCAAAGCCGCTTCTTCAGTTGCATTCTGGGAATCGAGCATCTATGGGCGGCACTGGCTTACGTGGAGCGGAATCCGGTGCGAGCCGGCATCGTCGAATACGCCACTGAGTACTTATGGTCAAGCGCTGCCGCTCATGTGAAGGGCATGGACACGACTGGATTGCTGGACATGCAATGGTGGCAGAACGAAGGCCCGAAGAACTGGAATGAAGTACTGGCGATTGACCAGCCAGAGACAGTACAGCAGCTGCGGCAGTGCACATATGCCGGCCGACCGTTCGGAACGGAAACATTCGTGGTTGAGATCGGCAAGAAGATCGGCCGCACTTGGGTGCGCGGACGACCTAAGAAGAAGGATCCAGCCTCAGTACCTGCGATCAATCCAGCAGATCAATTCAGTCTTTTTTGACGATGAATGCGAAAAGAGAAAATAGGGCAGATCAGGCTGTCCCCGATTTCCCCTAGGCTGTCCCCGATTTCCCCTCCCCACACGGCGAGCCTGAAGCGGTGGGCGTTGAGAATCAATTACGCAGGGAACAAGGACTATCACAGAGGGGTCCAATTTACTGCTCCACAACTGGGTGTATCTACTGATGATTCGAATATTTTGCTTCGTCTGCTTTGTGGGAATCTCGTTCTCTGCTGCCCACGGCCAAAAATCTCGAATTCCCTTCGAGGGTGTGCACGTTCAGATCACAAGCATCTCAATAGAGCGGGGAGAAATTAATTGGACGATCACAAATAAATCTTCAACGATTGCATTTGTCTATTTCACGTATCTCAATGGTCCTGCCTACAGTATTCGAGACGAGGGAAATAAAAGCGTTTTCGAGAGCGTCCCAACGGCCACGGTGCCTGGATGCCCTAATGATTTCAAACCTGCGACCGTTCTTGCAATCCAGCCAGGCGGTGCAACGCGAGGTGTGTTTAACGACTCGGAGTTGCGCAAACACCAGGGAGGGAGTGTTTCTTTGGCCATCGGCGTGGGTCGCGATGCGCAAAGCGTGATCTCCGAGATCATGCGCATGCGCGCTAGTCGCGAGTGTGTCGACCCTGCGAAGGCAATCATAAAATGGCAAACTGTGATAGAGAGCAATACCGTTTCAATGAGTGCTGGCTCTTCCGCGAAAAGCTCCGAAACTAAAAACTAGGGGACAGTCCCCGTGTTTCCTAATGTTTCGCGTGGATACCCTCCGCAGTGAGCAGCACATAGGCAGGTCGATGAACCAGAACCTCCTCCTTTTCTTGACGGTCACGCTCACTCTTGTGCGCGGCAAGCATTAACGCGACGAACGTGCCAGTTCCCAAAGCCATCGCAGAAGGATTTCCAGTGCTTAGGGCAACCAGCTCCAGAGCAAACGCGAAGCCGGCAAACAGCTTTTCGGTTCGCCGGATAGAACGTAGCCTGACACCCGCGAGTTGCCCCTGCAAATCACACGCGGCTACTCGAAGTTCAGCCGCCACTTCAAGCGCACGTTTCTCTTCCGCTTCATCGGAGACATCGTTCAGAGACATGAGGTCTCGCTGCAGTAGTGCTCGAAACGCCGGCATTGCTTTTTCTGCCTCTTCACGCACCTGCATCGACGCTGGCTGTCACCCGACTGGAGCGCCACGCCAGAAGCCGTCCCCTACGCCGACGTATCCGACCCCCAGACGCTCAACCTCTACGGCTACGTCCGCAACAACCCCATGAGCCATGCCGACGCGGATGGGCATGAATGTCTCGGATGTATTGCACTCCTTCCAAATGGTTATTCCACGGCAGTTAACTTCGCAGGTGAAGTGCTTTCGAATCCAGGCCAGGCTTTCCGGTCGGCTGGCGTTGGCGCATTGAAATTCATTTCAAATACCCTGAACCTAATTCAGTCAGACCACCAGATTCCTGCGTCCGCCCAGGTTCCATTTCAAAGACCTAGCAACGCGTCCGAGACGGTCGGAATGGTTGGCGCAGCGGCTGCAACCGTGGTGGTCGGCGAAGCTGTCAGCGCAGCTCCAGAAGTGAACCTCGCGGAGCGGGCCCAAGAGATTCACGGTGCCCTGGATCCGATCGCGCAGAATATGCGAACGACTGCGGTTGCAGATGTAACGGATGCAAGTGGTAACCAACAATTGTTGGTGGGCTCTAGCCGGAATACAGTGTCTCCCGCGCAACGGGCGGTTCTCAATCAGAATGAAACAGCAGTGTCGGGTTCCGGCCACGCTGAACAGACTGTGCTTAATGCGGCTGCAAAGAATGGACAAAGGGTGAATGCGGTAGGGAGCAGCAGGCCAATGTGTCCGACTTGTAAGGCTGCTGTAGAACAAGCAGGTGCAAAGATTCATGAGCCGAACTGAAGTAAGCTGATAGCGTTAACTGTGAAATGATCACTACTGCAGTAGCCGACGTGGAAGATGCGATTGGGGGCATCACCCGAATCGTCGCATCGAGTCGGTACGCCTTGATTCCTTCGCAGCGATGGACGTTACGGCCGGACGAGTTAGCGGTGTCTGGAACGGGACATGCGGAAGAGAAGATTTTGTTTGCTGCCGATAGCCGTCAGCAGACTGTACTGCGGGTTTCCACAACCCGACCGCCATGTCAGAAGTGCAGAGAGCGCTTGCGAAAAAGAGGAGTTGTCATCATTGAATCCTCAGGTCAAAACAAATGAGTTTGAAGCTTTCCTGGAGAGACTTGAAGCTCGGTTAGTGTTGTTGCCAACAGCGGCCCAGATGGCGTTCAGCGCATCATGCTGTGAGCGAGCTTACCCCAACTATGAACTTTTCTGCAATTTGGCAAAGTGGGGCGATCCATCCGTGTTCCGAAATTCTTTGGACCTCATTTGGGAAACAGTAACGAATGCGCAACCGTCTCATCAATTGCTCGGAAGCCTAGAACAGAGTTGCCTTAAAGCCACCCCTGATCTAGACAATTTTGCTGTCGAGGAACTGGACGTTGCAGCCGCCGCCGCGCAGGACGCTGCCTTTATGATCACTCTCCTTTTACAGTGGGCGAAGAATGATGGTTCTGGTTATGCTAAACGGATCGCGACTTTCTCCAGGGATACCATCGACACTTATGTTCAAGCCAGGGAAAAGATATCTGCTACCGATCCCACGCTCGAACAGCGGATTGCTAACCATCCACTTATGTTGCGCGAGCTGCACAGGCAGGCTTTAGATTTGCAGCACTTGGAACAGAAAAACAATCGCTCAAATCTCGAACAATTTCGAGCACACGCCATGCTTCAGTCAGCGAATATCTCGGCACTCTGATGGGCTGGGTTTTATAAAAAGCGATGTCACGAGGCTGGGTGGCCCACCCTATTCCCATTTCTGTCCTTCTGTCTAACTCCCATAATCTGGGTGCCGGCTGGGTGGCCCAGGCGGGTGGCGAACCTAATCTGTTTTTCTTTTCGTTGCGACATCAAGCTGTGGGTGCCGGACCCTTTGCGGTTTTCAAAGGGTCCGCCTACGAGGATGGGTGCGGCACGTCTATAATGCTGGCCCATGCTTCAGGCTCGGCGCAGACCGGTTCGCCGTTTCTATGGACAAGGAGATCAGCATTTCATTACCACGAGCTGCTATCGTCGTAAGCCGCTTTTGGGAACGGCTCGGGCGCGAGATGTCTTCGTTGCCGTCCCGGAACAAGTGCGTCGTCGATTTCGCTTCGACGTGATTGGGTTTGTGGTCATGCCGGAGCACGTTCATCTACTGCTCGGGGAGCCTGAAAAAGGGAATCCATCGCGTGTCATGCAGGTGCTGAAGCAGACGGTCGCACGCCGACTGTTGCCCAAATCGAAGAAGAGACGCTCTTCCCAAATTGAACTGTGGAAGAGTGCTGTCTTGTCAAAGTCGGTTCTGGCAGCGGCGATTCTACGATTTCAACATTTTCTCTGACGCCAAGCGTGTAGAGAAATTGAAGTACATGCATCGCAATCCAGTGAGGCGAGGCCTGGTGAGTGCTCCTGAACTTTGGCGCTGGAGCAGTTACCGTGTGTATGCGTTTGGTGAGCGCGGGCAGGTGAACATGGACTGGATGTTTCCTCCCTACGTCATGAAGGAGACCAGAGTTCGTCGTTTCGGGCAACCGGAGGAGAACGACCTCGTCGTCAGTCAACACACGGACCCTTTGAACACCGCAAAGGGTCCGGCACCCACAGCTGGGTAGTCATAAAAAAAACAAAATAATGAGTCGGGCAAAGGGTCGGCCACCCGCCCAGGGTGATGTTGCATTTTGAGCTACGGGAGCCTTACAAGGAAGAAATGGAACTGCTGATTAATGATGCGATCCGTGCCCCACATGCATTCTGCTGGTTCGGAGCTATCCCTCCCGCAGAATTGGACGCCTGGATTCAGAGAAGCCAGGCGCTACTCGCTAACGACCTGCTTGACTTCTGGCGTATGACAGGTGGCGGCGATCTGTTTGAATCTGAAACGATACTTCGGCCCACGGTAGAGTCGCTCCCAAATGCTTGCTTCGTCAGTGGTGATGACACAGATTCAGTGAATAGCACACAACGAGAGCGTGGAATGCCAAAGCATCTTTTCGTATTTCAGATCGGGGTTTTTTTCTCCGCCGTTGACATGCGATACCACAAATACGTGACGCTGTCAGAAAGCTATGTTCCGCAAGCACAGTTTAATTCTCTTGAGCAGTGGTACCGCGGAACGCTTCGAGCGGAGTTCGGCTCAACTTATGGCCTGAAATAGAACAAGGCAGGTGGCGAACCTAATCTGTTTTTCTTTTCGTTGCGACATCAAGCTGTGGGTGCCGGACCCTTTGCGAGCGCGATGGGCATGTGAGCGTCGAGGCGCGACGACTCCTTGGGGTCGGTCAGGCGATCGAGGCGGTCTTGTTCCGCCTGGAGCAGGAATTGGCGATAGCCTACGCGGCAGCGGCCATCACCAGCGGCAATGGCATAAGAACAAGAGCGCCGAAGAGAGCATGACCACGCAAGCGGCCGTGCAGCAGATCTCTCCACGCGGGCAGGGCACGAACCCACAACACGGCGAACAGAACCAGCGAGAAGCAAGTGCCCCACATGGTGACAAACATCTGCGTGCCGCCATGCGCGCCGTCCAGCGCCCATACGATGCTCAACACTACGGCGGCGGCAATCATGCCGTAGTTCCCGGTGTTAAAGATGCCTTTGAATTGCTTCAGGAGTGCGCCTTCCATGCCGCTCACCATGCCTTCCATGCGGCGGTTGTTGGAAGGCGTGATGACATTCGGGTCGCCATAGGGGAAGACGAGATCCATTAGCACTTGCTCCTCGTACGGCAGCTTGGCGACAGGCGCAGCAACCGTACGCTTCACCTGAAAGCCATCCGCAGTGCGGGTGACGGTAATGAGATTTTTGCAGACGAGACTCGCGAGTGAGGCTGCGATCGTTTTACCGTCGGTGCCGTTGATCACGGCGTATCGGACGGCTGCTGGCGACAGCAATGGCGGCGGCTCATACTGTGCCACGATTACTCCCGGTTTCCTCATGCCGGAAACACGCCACGCCATCAACGCGTAGAAAGCCGCCAGCAGAATCGGTCCCCAAAAGATCAAAGGCATGAGTCCTTGTATCGCAAGGCGTTTGCTGTGACAAGTGCCCTCTAGGCAGAGAAGTAGTCCAGCCCCGCGTCTTGATAACACTTCACCAATGACGAACCTGTTCACAAGGTTTCGTTGATGCCGTGGCATGTTTCCGGTATGAGGAAAGCGGGGTAGTGAAAGACATGAGAGCGTATCCCGATTACCCAAAACTCGACCGTGAACGCCAAGCCGAATACTGGAAATGGCGGCATGAGCACGCAGCCTGGCGCTGATCCGGTTGAATTTGGGTCGGTGGGCTAGCCCGGCGCCCACCCGTCCTGGTTACTGAATCGTGAACGACACAGGCCCTGAGTTGCTGGACCCAGGATTATTCACTACCACCGTCGCGGTCCCTGCTTGCGCCAGATCGGAGGAGGGAATCGCGACCGTCAGATGCGAGGAATCCACGAAGTTTGTTGTGCGCTCGTGGTTATTCCACAACACGACGGCACCCGGAACGAAGTTCGAGCCTGTGACGGATACCGTCAGATTTCCGCTTCCGTGGGTTGCAGAAGTCGGGTTTGTTGCTGTCAGACCAGGCGTGGGGTTAACCGAGGACCACTGTGGGAGCACGAATGGTCCACGCACCAATATGAGCTGACCTTTTCCTGGAGTCCCATTGCCAAAAGCGCCCGACAGAGACGAGTGCCAAGCCAGGCCGTCGCGTCCCCACCGCAATAGGTCCTGTGCCTCTGCGCTTCCCGTGAATTGCTGCATATTGAGCAATTCGTACGTCTTTACATCGTAGGAAAGCAACACCGGGTTGGCGGTGCCAGCCAGCGTTTCTCCCGTGATGAATACACGTCCCATTGCCGGATCTGGAGCAACACCGGTTCCTTCTATGGTTTGATTGCCCTGCGCCGACGATACATTGAATTGCCCCAACTGAGTCGGCGGTGTGGTGCTCGGATCAGCGACACCCCCCGCGAAGCCATATACGATTCCGTTTGCCACACGGAACGCTCCGCTGAACCCGCCGATTCCGTTCAGCGTATATCCCGTTTTGTTACTTAGGGTGAGACCAGTACTGGTTACCGTCCAAATGTTGAATTCAGCCCCACTTGTATCGCTGTCATAGGAATAGACAGTGGAAGCATCTTTGAATACGAGATTAGAACCGGTATAGCCACCTGTTAGCGTCGGTCTCTGCGTCATTGTGGAACCAGAGATGTCGAAGAGGCCGATACCTCCAGATGATCCTGTATCGATGGCAAGCAGGTTATCGTTGCCGGGATCGACGGCCAGATCGCGAGGAGCAACCTGGGTTGTCGATCCGTAAATCGTAGCGTTAACCGGATAAATCGGCCCCTGCGTCATCGTGGTCAAGTCGACGCGCGTTACACTCTTACTTCCATCCAGGCTAACGTAAAGGTACTGGCCGTCGGCAGACTCAGCCAGCCGGTCAGGTTCGCTGCCGATGTTCATCGGAGATCCCAATGAACCATTCGAGGGGTCAATCGCAACGAGACTGTTGCCCGTAACTTGGGTTGCTGTGCTTGGAATGGATGCAAACAGTTTTCCGGTGAAGGGATCGACGCTGAGTCGATTTACGTCGAGACTTATCGTTTGATAGACACTCAACGGCACGCCGGACGATGCTCCGCCTCCTGGGCTAGGATTGCTGACGTTTATCCATGCCCAACCAAGTGCGGCCACGCTGCTCGAATCCACCGTGGCCGTCAGTTGGGAAGCGCTCACGAAACTTGTGGGAAGAGTCGTTCCATTCAACTGCACGTTCGAGCTCGAAACAAATCCTGAGCCGTTCACCGTGAGGGTGAACGAGCCAGACCCTGACTGCACGAATGCAGGAGAGATAGTACTTACAGCCGGACTTGGGTTGTAATCATTCCCCGTCACTGCCGTTGCCGAGGACGCGGTGTTGTTCCCTGTGTTTGGATCTGCCTGTGGCGCAGCTACGGTCACGGTATTTGTCAACGTGCCCGAACTCAGCGCCGTAACTACGATCTGAACTGTCGCGGAACTGCCGGAGTTCAAGTTCCCGAGATCGCAGCGAACTACTGCCCCACCGCTGCACGTGCCCTGGCTCGACGTAAGCGACTTGAACGTCGAGCCATTAGGAATGTTGTCGATCAGCGTTGCTGGAGCCCCCGTTACCGGGCCGGCATTGCTGATAGTGAGGTTATAGGTAAGGTCGCTTCCAGTAGTACCTGAAGCGGGTGCGCCGGCTGTTACCGATAGGTCCGCGAGCGATGCAGAAAGGTCGCGCACCAGCGTGGAACGAAGGATATAAATCTGGCTGCCAGTGGTGAAGGCCAAACCATCCTGACCCCAGCGCACTAGGGAGGAAGGCGCTGGATAAACGGTCGTGGTGCTGGTCACGCCCAGCGGAATATTTCCCTTCAAGACAAAGCTGGAGGTGTCGTAGACGTTGATCTGAGATGCCGACCCAGGATACTGGCTCAAAAGAATGAACGCTTTCCCAATCGAAGAATCAGCGACAACCGGCCCATTTGCGTTCTGATTCTGTCCCACGGAGAAGACGCCCAGTTGTGTTCCCAGATTGGCATCCAGAATCACGCCGGTCGTGAGATAAGCATGACCGTTGTCGACGTCCAGAGCGTTTGTGCTGACTGTCGTGTTCAGTGAAGTTGCACTGGTGATGCCGGTGCTATCCACCGTTGCCAGCCCATATCCGCTACCTGCTTCGTACAGCTTCGTGCCAGTGGAATCGAACGCTAGACCAGTGACTCCCGAGCAGCACTGGACCGCACCATTGGATGCGTTTGTGCGCGCAACGCCGCCGTCATAAATGGTGACCAAACTCTGATAAGCGGGTCCGGTATGCCCAGCAACTGCAATTGTGTCAGGATGTCCAGGCATTACTGCCAATGCTTGAGCGGTATTCGGCGGGTTGTAAATACCGGGACCACCTCCAAGGCTGAACTGCAGCCCCGCGGTCTGCGTATTCAGATCGACTTTGCGGACGGCTCCTGCCGCGTTCAATGCCACCCATAAGACAGAGCCATCACTCGACAGAGCGATCTTTCCCGGCTCGCTGCCCACAAAGATTGGGGTGCCAAGAACCCCCGTATAGGGATCGATCGAGACAATGCTGTTGCCCAAAGATGGGCCGCCACTGCTCGGAACAGAAGCATAAAGCAACTGCTTGGCCGAGTCGTAAACAAGGTCATTCGCCGGCAAAGGCAGATAGGTTGTGAGCCCGAGCGCATTGGAGGTGCCCCCTCCGGGAATTGGGTTGACTACCGTCACTATGTTCGTTCCAAAAGATTGGAGATCGTTACTCGAAATCACCGTTGTGAGCTGCGAAGGTGAAACGTAGGTAGTCGCGCGCGCCGAACCATTCCACTGCACTGCCGATCCAGATACGAAGTTTGATCCGAACAGCGACAGCGTGAACCCTGCCGATCCAACCGCCGCCGAATTCGGTGTGAGCGAGATGAGCGTTGGCACCGGGTTGGGCGCCACGCTTATACTGACCGCATTTGAAGTCGAAGGCCCGGGATTAGTGACTGTAATCGATAGTGAACCGACGGATGCAAGATCGGCTGCCGGTATCGTTGCCGATAAGAAGTTAGAGTTCCAACCGTTGACAGTTATGTTGGAACCGTTTACCTGGACAGTAGAGAAAGAAATGAAGCCGGAACCCTGAATGGAAATGTTTGTATCCGGCGAGTTCACAGCTATCGAGGTTGGATTGACGCCGGTAATCGCTGGAACCGGATAAGTCCCAATGGTCAGCGTTGCAGGCGAGGAGGTTCCTCCGCCTGGTGCGCCGGTCACGACGGTGATCTGGGCAGAGCCGGGCGTTGCGATGTCAGTGGTGCTGACGCCTATCCTAAGCAGTGTGGAGTTCACATACGTTGTGGTGCGGCTAGCTCCATTGAATTGCACCGCCGAGGAAGCACTAAATCCCCTGCCGCTTACGTTGAGTACGAAACCAGCGCTGCCGGCGACTACCGCAGCTGGGTTCAACGAAGTAATCGCCGGTACCGGATAGACAATCGTCAAGGGAGCATTCGAGGCAGTGCCGCCACCCGGCGCCACATTTGAAACCGAAATCTGGGCCGAACCAACTGCGGCTATGTCACTAGCCAGAAGCGCGGTCTGAAGTTGAGTGGAGCTCACATAGCTGGTTGAACGGCTCGATCCGTTCCACGTGATCGCCGAAGTCGGGACGAAGCCACTGCCGGTCACGGTGAGCGTTGAGCCACCATCGATGGTCGTGACCGTCGTCGGGGAAATTGATGCAATCTGCGGAACTGGGTTGGTCACGGTGAATGTCGAAGCAGGCGAAGTGCCACCACCCGGCCCGGAATTAACCACCGTCACTTGACCGTTGGCGCCGCTGGCGAGGTCGGCTGCCGCTAACGCAACCTGTAACTGCGTCGAACTGACGAATGTTGTCGGGCGATTGCTTTGGTTCCATTGCACGGTGGAGGTCTGCACAAAACCGGTCCCCGTCACCGTGATGCTCAGAGAGGATGCGCCGGCAACCACTGTCGTTTGCGATAGCGATGTAATCGCAGGAACAGGATTATTAACCGCGAATGCCGCAGCCCCTGATGTTCCTCCGCCAGGAGTGGGATTTACCACCGTCACCTGCGCTGTACCCGCAGCAGCCAACTCAGCCGCTGTAATCGCTGCCTGTAATTGCGTCGAACTCACGAACGTAGTCGTGCATGCACTCTGGTTCCACTGCACCGCCGAACCCTGAATGAATCCGGAGCCGTTTATCGTAATTGTCGTGGTCGTCGATCCAGCTGTGGCGCTGGAAGGAGAAATAGAGGTTACAGTCGGAGCGGGATTCGTCTGCGGTGGCGGGGTAGAAGTAGTGGCAGAGCTGCCCCCCCCGCCTCCTCCGCAGGAACACAGCAGAAAAGCTGACAGGAACAAAAGAAAGGAAGCGGTGAACAGCTTAAGACGACTGCAGAGTATGGCGAAGGACATCACAAGGGCCCTCATTCAGACGCAGGGACGAAAGTGTAAAGCAGAGTAGCTGGATTTTTCCACCAAAAAAGCAGGAATTTTCGATAATTCAGCGCTGCGAACCCGGAAATTGGAGCAATTGGCGCGCAGAGTACCCCTATTTCCCGTATTGGTCTTCCTGTTGAAAGTCGAAGTGGCAACAAAAAGGGGAAGGGACGGCCAGCCAAGCGCCGGGCCGAGAGTCAGGTCTACCCACCCCACAGTCCAGAAGTCGGAGGGAAAACCAAATGGGAAAGGGTGGGCCACCCGGGCCACGCCGCAATGGCGCAGTGGGGCCAACTTCCCCACACGGGAACTCTTCCCTCGGTTACTGCGTACTTTCGCGCTAGATTCCCACACGGGAGGGAGCATGACTTCGCTCAGCAGAAACGCAAGAGTCGCAGGGCTGCTGTACATTTTGGCTTCGTTGGTTGGCTTCGTGCGTCTTGGCTATGTTCCCAAAGTCTTGTTCGTGGAAGGGAACGCGGCGGCGACGGCCAACAACATCGTGGCGCACGAGTCACTCTTCCGTTTTGGAATTCTGTGCTATCTGGTTGGTGCAGTCTTGTGGTTGTTCGTTCCGTTGGCGCTTTATGCGCTGCTGAGAGATGTTAACCGGCCGCTCGCAGTGTTGATGGTGATCCTGGGAAGCTTGGTGCAGGTGCCGATCTTCTTCCTCAACTCGGTGACCGACGCGGCTGCCCTGTTGTTTGCTCGCGGCGCGGATTTCCTCTCCATCTTCGATAAGCCGCAGCGGGACGCTTTCGCGATGCTGTTCCTCAATTTGCATCACCACGGTGACGTAACCAACGAGATCTTTTGGGGCTTGTGGCTCCTACCCTTCGGCCTGCTGGTATACAGATCGCGTTTTCTGCCTCGCTTGCTCGGCGTTTTGCTGGTGATTGCGTGCTTCGCCTGGTTGGCACTCAGCTTTACGGCCTTACTGGCACCGCAGTACGAGTCAAGGGCATTCACGATCACTCAGCCATTGGCCCTGGGAGAGGTTGTGACCATGTTCTGGCTCGCGATCATGGGCGCAAAAGAACAACCAGTTCGAGAGCCGCGGTAGCTGTTAACTGGACCCTCCCGCTTACGTCCAGAATAGTCAAGATGAGGACGAATGGAACTGGCGGGATGGGCCCACTCCCGGTCGCGGAAGTCGGGGGGAAGAACCAAATGGGGAAAGGTGGGCCACCGCAGCCTGTCTTGCAGCGCGAGTCGGTGTGAGATCTATGGCCAATAACCCAGAGCGGAGTCGAATGGCGCCGCTAAATGGGCCATCTTCGCAAAGCAGAACAGGAAAACGCAGGCGGCGGGCAACAGAGCCACACTGATGACTCGTATTCCAGCTATGCGAACAGGCAACTGTTGAATCGCCAAGGGAATTGCAACTCCCAGCAAAATCGCAGCAGGGAAATAGTAGTAGTAGTACAGGCGGTTTTGTGGGGTGAGGGCCCACTGGAGCATATTTGCGGCATACAGCAGGATCAAAAGTGTCTCAGGGAGAGAACTCCAGAAACGGCGAGCGCAAATTGCCAGTGCCACGAGCCCTCCCCACATGATGAACCAGTTGCCGACCAGGTAAGACAGCGCGCGTTGTGGCGCCATTTGCAGAGGCCATGAGTACCATGCGGAACTGATTGCCGGGTTGCCAGGAAGAGCGCGGTGGACACGCCAGATGAATACGTTCCTGGCGACGAGTTCGCCGATTCCGAACGGGCGGTGTGCGCTGCGGCACAAGGGCCAATAGGTAAGGCTGTACGCGATTACCGGCAACACAAAGAGCGAGAGCAGCAGCGCTGGCATTCCTATTTGCTGAAGATTTGTCCGGTAAGCTGTGATTTTTGGAGTGGCGGACCACAGGCCGCTCCATAGCAATGTTGTGAGCAAGATGATGATGCCGAGCGTGTCCACGCCGTTCCACTTACTGGCACACGCAAGTCCGAACATCGCGCTGGCAAAAGCCAGAAGACCTCGTCGCTCGCCCTTAGTGAGCTCATCCAGTTCCAGGGCAGCCGTAAATCCGACCAAGCCCCATATCAGGAATGCGACCAGAAAGATATCCATCATCGCGACCCGAGACATAACGAACAGAAAGTTGTTCAGCAAGGTCAGCAGGGCCGCAGTAAGCGCCAGAGCATAATCCTGCAGCAGCAGAGATGCCCACAGGAAGGTGCCGGCTAAGGTTAACGCGCCGAACAGAGCGCTCGCGGAGCGCCAGCCCAAAGCATTGTCGCCGAACACCTCTATGCCACATGCAATTAGTACTTTCCCCAGCGGCGGCACTTCCGGAGTGGGATCGGGAGCGTTGCCTAGGAGTGCCTTGGCCGAAGAAACGTACAAGGCTTCGTCGTAATACGTTGTTGGTGGATTGCTGATGCCAGCTAGAAAGAATGCCAGAGAGGCCAACCCAAGCGCGACCGTTGTTAAAGCAGTCTTCACTGCTCCTCCCGTGCATATTCTCTGGCCGTCATTGTCCCCGTGGCTACTATGTCACTCAAGTAACGGACGTAATGCTCTGCTCCGCTTCCTGAATTGAAGCTCATTGGTGTTTCCGGGGACGCGTTACTGCTTTAGCGTACGTGACTGGTCGTCGTGGATCAGAGTGGGTGCCACTGATTGAAGAGCGTGAGGTACACTCTTACACCTCCATGCGCGTATCCCATGTTGCAACTGGATTCCTCTTCGGATGTTTGGCTGCTACTCTCATGGCTGAACAGAGCACTCCATTTGACGGTCGGTGGGATGTTACGCTCGTGACCGCCAAAGGCATCCGGCCCCAGTGGATGGAAGTTACTCATAAAGGCAGAGCCCTCGCAGTTCGGATACAACCGCCTGTTGGAAGTGTTCATGACGCGAGCGAGGTAAAGATTACCGGAAATCGCCTCACGTTGATTGCTGCTCCTGCAAACGCGAATCGGCCACAAGTCTCCTGGGAGGTCGAGGCGGAAGGCGACTCCCTAAATGGAACTGCCTACGCGGGAACCGATGCGTTGGGAAAACTGACCGGCAGACGCGCTCCGCTCCTCGACCGCAAACCACCTGTTCATTGGACCAATCCTGAGCCGTTGTTCAATGGAAACGACCTGAGCGGATGGCAGCCGACTGACCCAGATAACAACCATTGGAAGGCGCGGACCCGAGAACTCGTGAATGACGCCGCGGGCGCGAACCTTCGTACAACGCGCACATTCGATGATTTCAAGCTGCACGTGGAATTCAACTGCCCAGAGGGTGGAAATAGCGGCATCTACTTGCGCGGGCGATACGAAGTCCAAATTGAATACGAACCGCCGGGAACCGACGATTCCTATCATTCGATGGGTGCGATCTACGGCTTCGTTCCTCCACGAACGCAACTCCCACGCAAGCCTGGCGAATGGGAAACTTACGACATCACATTGGTGGGACGGCAGGTCACGGTCGTGCGCGACGGCACAACCATCATTGATAACCAGGAGATTCCCGGAATCACGGGTGGAGCGCTCGACAGTAATGAATCAGAACCTGGGCCAATCCTGCTGCAAGGTGATCACACCGGTGGACTGAGGTTTAGGAATATTACTGTGGCAATACCCCGCCGTTAAACCACGATGGGTAGCCGATCCCATTCCCATATCGGTGTTCATTTAACTCTCACCATATGGAAAGCCGCAACGGAAAAGAGTGAGCCAACCGCCCGAGACGTTCCGCACAAATCAAAGTTCGCGTGTGACGCTACTTCGGACCGTCGACCCTAACCGTACGCCTCACCTGAAACCATCCGCAGCGTGGGTGACAGTCATGAGACCTTTGCAGACGAGACTCGCGAGTGAGGCTGCGATCGGTTTACGATCTGTGCCGTTGATCACCGCGTATCGCACGGCTGCGGGCGAAAGCAATGGTGGCGGCTGATACTGTGACACGATTACTCCGGGCTTCCTCATTCCGAAAACACGCCACGCCATCACCGCGTAGAAAACCGTCAGCAGAATCGGTCCCCAAAAGACCGAAGGCATGAGCCCTTGTATCGCAAGGCGTTTCCCGTGACAAGCGACATCTGAGGTACGGAACTTAATTATCTTGCTTACAGCCCACAGACCATCTTCACTCTTCCGAAAGCTTCCATTACGATTCTGCGCGGCAAGACTCCAAGCTTCTGACTATTGGGCTAGGTGCCCTCGAACACAGCGCGAGGGCCTTCTGTTTGGGGCGGTGTTTCCGCTATCGTTCGAGAATTTCCTTATAAGCGTTAAGGGCCACCTTCTTCGGCTGAAAGGGAAGCATCATATCGTGGGTCATGGTGTTGTTGCCGACCAGGGGCAACTGCATAATTCGCATCATGCCTTTGCCGAAGTCAGCATAAATCGGGACCAGCATGCCGAAATTGTCATTTACTTCGCTTTGCGTCACCGATACGTGGAGCTTTGTCTTCCCGTCGCCTGCGGGAGTGACTTCGTAAGAAAAGTTGTAGCGTGGAACTGCGGTCCCATAGACCCACTCGTTAAAAAACCAGTCCAACCGGCCATTTCTCTGCAGGTCCATGCCCTTCGTCATATGTTTTTCCGCGATGGCTTTGAACGATTCGGTCGAGGCTGGGTAATCCTTATGCGCCTGGACGAACTCATGCATCATGTCGATGAAAGCTTTGTCGTGATCTTCAGGACCATACATCATGGAACGCAACATGGAGACGACGTAGGCGCCCTTGGGGTAGGTAACGTTCTGATACGCGTCTTCGGTGCGGGGAGAGACGAGCCGTAGCCCGAGCCACAGCGGGCCGGCATCGTTGGGAGCAATCCCAAATTGGTTCTTCTCGAGAATACGCTTTTTCTGCCGATCCCAAAATTGGATGTAGTCCTTCACCCAATCCTTGCCGACGGCCTGCTCGAGGAACAGCGCCGCTGAGAACTCCGCGAAGCCCTCCGAGAGCCACTGATCGTGATAGGAAGCCCAGCCCACGGCGTGTCCCCACCACTGATGCGCCACTTCATGCGGCGTGACTTCCTGGACGAAGCCACTGAACTTTGCGTCGATCGTGCCGAACAGCAGCCAGCGCTGGGTTGAATCAAGATAGGCGGAGATAGGCAGATACACGAGGTTCGGCCACGATTGTCCAAACGCGAAGTCGGGTTGCTCGGTGATGTAGATATGGTCGAACGAAGTCTTCCCGAAGTAGTAGCTGCATAGTTGCAACTGCGCCCGCGTCTGCTCCAACGCGTATTCCGTCATGGAACGTGGTGCCATGCCTCGCAAGGCGGAATCCCGATATTGATCGAGCCGCGATGGCAGTTCTGGAAGGAAGTATCCCTCGATGCGATATCCCGTTTTAGGATCAGGAAGCTCAATCTTGTGATAGTCGCCAAAATTAAACCCTGCAATCGCGACGGGCTGTGACGTGGTCCAATGGCTTGCGGAGAAGTCGCCCTCAGTCCACTCGCGGTCCAGAGTGCCTACACTAATGAGCTTGTACTTTTTCGGGATTTTGTACGTAAGATCATAAAGCGCGCGCTCGTTGAAGCCATTCAAATCCGGATACCACGACTCTCGCGCCTGCACGTAGTAGCTGCCATTGCCGGCATCGGTAAGAACTTTATCGCCGGAGTATTCGACGGTGATGGAATACTCTTTGGCCGCCTCCATACCTTGCGGCATGATTGCGTAGAAGGTGCCATCCTGTTTGCGACTTTCCTGGATAAAGTAAAGGTCCGCACCTTGGGCGTCGCTCACGCGAGTAACACGCAAGTTGGGTAACAGCCTGAACTTCACCACTCGCTCGCCGGCAATTATGGGTTCGAAGGTGATCGTGGCAACGCTGGTCAGGTGACTGTTCTTACCTATCACCGTTTCCACTTTAAATTTTCGCGCAGCAACGTAACGCCGTTCCTCGCTGGAGCTGGCCGTACCTTTCGTGTATTCCTGCGTCAAATGATCCAGGTACCAGACGCCGTCCTCCATGCCGCCGGGATCGTAATTGACTAGCCCTACTTCTTCCGGCGGGGCTAACTGCGGAACGGCTCCCCCGCGTGGCCGGTAAAAGAAGCGCAAATCATGGTGCTTGGTTCCGCGCACGTAAGCGTCAAAAAATCCCAGGCGGGCCGGATTGTAGAGTGCGGAGAGAATTTCCGCGTCCACATTCTCCATATCCTCGCCATGGAGCAGGCTCTCGGAGAACCCCTGCGGGACTTCACGCCGCTGCCGTACGCTGTTGCGCCAATGCTGCAGAGCGCTCGCTGCCTCGCTGGGCATCGAGGTCTCAACGTTCGCGGCTGGCAGCAAAGCGCGACTGAATGCGCCGGTGTAGCGGAAGACAATCTGCGTAAAATCTTCATCGACCTCGTCGGTCTTGATTCGCCGATTGATTTCCTCCCCCGCGACGCGGGTCACCGGCTTGAGGTGAAAGTGGCCAGCGCCGATATAGATGGCCCCCGTGCCGATACCGTTCACGGGAGCAAGAAATACGATTGTTCCCTGATTGAGTTGGAAGGTGGCGGCATCACATTTGACGGTGAACCCTTCCACGTGGAAGGCCTTTCCCAGTCCGATGTTCCGCAGACTCTGATAAACCGGGTCGGTGTTTGCATACTGGGCAGATTTACCCAAAACGGTAATTTCTTCCTTCGCAACGGGCAGCCCTAACTCAAGCTCCAGGATCACCGCACTACTACCCAAGTCCACGCTCTTCTCAAGCTGCTCAAAGCCCTGAGCGGTCACGTGTACGGAGTAGGTTCCCGGTTTGAGATCCGGAGAGGCGAAATGGCCCACGCCGTCGGAACTGATAATGAGCGCCTGCGCAACGTCCCCGCCGCGGATTTCTATGCGCGCGTTAGGAATCACTGCCCCGGTGCTGTCCTTGACGGTGCCGGAAATGTTGGCAGCGCTCAACAAAACAGGAAGGAATAACAACAGGAGAACAAAGAGGCTATATTTGAGGCGGATCAACCGGGAAAAGACCATTGTGGCACCCTGAAACAACTTGAGTGCTGAGCATTCTGAACGAAAATCGTCAAGGAAACAACAGGGTTGCAGCCTATGTGCACTAAGTAATATGCCGGGTCAAAGTAGTAAGTATTGTCTCCGCTTTGCACGAGTCAAAACTGAGCAGAGGCGTACTTGATTCCCATCTCGGTCTTCTGACTTCCAGACTATGGCGCTGGGTGCTCCGTCCTTACTCTTGCCTTCGTTGACCAAGCCACAACTACGGCGCCATCCTTCAGGGATTGTCGAAGCGTGCGGTGGAGGGATAATTCCAATGCCCTTCCGACTCTTACTACTCCAGGAACGCCACTGACTGGATGCCGGCAACTTCGAAGCGTTTGCGGCAGCGGACGTTTTTGCAGGCCACCATGTCATCTTTGCGGACCATGTAGGAGCGTGCTTTGGCGAACTTCGCACGGTCGCGGTCATCGGCTCGCGGAGGCAGTTGGCGCTTCTTGGTCCTGACCAGCCAGGACAGTTCATATTCGCCGGGCTGCCGGCAATGGGGACAGGTGAGGGTGTGCGAGCGTCTCTGATCTTTCTCCTCGAACATTTCTCGTTCTTCCAACTGACGCCTCCCCTCTTCGCGGCCAACACGCGATTATTGCATAATGCCGTGGTACTCAGGTCGGTCTCGGACTCTATGGCTCCTCGAAAGAAAAAGAAGAGATTCAGCGCGACCAAAGCGGTGAAGTTGATGGCGCGGGAGGCGATCGGCATGCCTCCGCCGGTGCAACGCATTCCTACGCTCAAGGAGTCGAAGAAGGATTCCAAGCATAAGCCCACTTTGGGAAAATTGCTTTCGGAGGAATAGGACGGGGGGCCGTGAATTACCCACGAGAGCACAAACAGTGGATCAGATTGCGTTTGTCAGCTTCTTTAAGGGCTTTTAATCTGTCGTCCTGGGGACTTTCGTATAATCAAACGATCCGGTTATGAAGGCTTACGTTTACGTCACCCTCAAGACGACGGTTCTCGATCCCCAAGGCAAGACCATTCAGGGAGCCCTGAAGAAGATGAATTACAAAGGCGTGGATGACGTTCGCCAAGGGAAATATTTTGTCCTGACGCTTGAGCCCAGCCTGGAGAAGAGCAAGGCTAAAGCAGAAGTGGAACGTATTGCACGTGAAGTACTTACCAACCCGGTAATCGAGGAGTTTTCCTACAAACTCGAGGACTAAACCTGTCGGCCTATCCAGGGTCCGGGTAATGGGTCAGGTCTTTTGCACAGGGGCATCAGACGTTGCGTATAACGGCAGCAATGGAAGCTGGCCTCAGCGATCATGTGTGGACGCTGGAAGAACCGGTGAGCCGGCTGCTTGATTCGCGTTCAATGCTTCATGGATTGCTGGTGGCATGAGCCTCGACCAAATGCGACCGGAGCTGTGGATTGGGCAGGTTGAGATTCGGCCGCGAGATCGCAAAGCCTACGGAGCGGCCGGTGCCTTGGTGGACATTCTCACTTGGGCAAGTAATCCTTCTGAATACAGAGCCAAGGCCGAAACGATTGCTGCAACAATAGATTTGTACGTTGTCGGTGTCGAAAGCGAAGAGCCATTATCAGCAAGACTCGCCAGAATCACACCCAGCGAAGAACTAGAAGATATGATCTCTCGGGCTGAATCCAATCCGAACGCAATCGTCTGGGGCACCTTTCATCAATGGAACTTTGACACCGCATGACTCTGTGGGAAACACCTGGCCCACTACCCAGGTCCGAGATAACTGCTCCCATTTGTTCGATTTCAGGTAAGCTCCTGACCAGCAGCTCGCATCTCATTACCTGGTAATCCGGCTGTAATCCTCCCCTGAGCAGGTGTCTCCTTATTATGTGCGGCATTGTTGGATATGTAGGTCAAAAGAGCGTTGTCCCGGTGATCATCGAGGGGCTCCGCAAGCTTGAGTACCGCGGATACGATTCCGCCGGAATTGCCGTTGCCGGAAACGGTGATGGGCTGCAGATTCGCCGCGCCGAAGGTAAGCTGCGCAACCTGGAAGAGGTGATTCGCCTCAAGCCCCTCGAGGGTTCGTATGGCATTGGTCACACGCGGTGGGCGACGCATGGACGTCCAACTGAGGAGAATGCTCACCCCCATCGCGATTGCACTGGACGCGTTGTGGTCGTTCACAACGGCATCGTCGAAAACTACCTGTCGCTCAAGAAGCGCCTGATTCAGGAAGGTCACAAGTTTTCGACCGAGACCGACACCGAAGTCATCGCGCACCTGATTGAAAATGCTCTGAAGAGTAACAATGGCACGCGTCCATCGCTCGAGGATGCGGTTCGCAAGACGGTAAAGCAGCTTACCGGAGTCTTTGCGCTGGTGGTCATCAGTGCCGATGAGCCCAACAAAATTGTTGCCGGCCGCAATGGACCGCCTGCGGTAGTCGGGCTGGGAAAAAACGAATACTTCGTCGCCTCCGATATTCCGGCGATACTCCATCACACGCGCGATCTTTTCTTTCTCGCCGATGGCGATTTGGCGGTGATCACGACTACGGGCGTCGAGCTGACGGATTTTGACGGGAAGCCCATTCAGCGGCAGGTCCAGCGCGTTACCTGGGACCCGATCCAGGCAGAGAAGGGCGGCTTTAAGCATTTCATGCTCAAGGAAATTTATGAGCAGCCGCGCGCGGTTCGCGATACCACTTTAGGACGCATCTCCCAGGACTCGGGCAAAGTATTTCTCGAGGAGATGGAGGTCAGCGAAGAGGAATTCCGCAAGGTCAACAAAGTGAACATCGCCGCGTGTGGAACCAGTTGGCACGCCGCGCTGGCGGGCAAGTTCATGATCGAGCGGCTGGCGCGTGTGCCAGTGGAAGTGGATTATGCAAGCGAGTATCGCTATCGCGATCCCATCACCGGACCCGACGCGCTTACGTTGTTGATCACACAATCGGGAGAAACCGCGGACACCATCGCGGCGCAACGCGAAGCCAAAGCTAAAGGCTCGAAGACGCTTGCCATCTGCAATGTAGTTGGCGCCATGATCGCGCGCGAAGCTTCCGGAACTATCTACACGCATGCCGGCCCGGAGATCGGAGTGGCTTCCACAAAAGCATTTACGGCGCAACTCACAGCGCTGTTCCTGTTTGCGCTGTTTCTTGCGCAAAAACGCAATCAGCTGGATGAGGCGCAGTCGATCAAGCTGGTGCAGGAGCTCACCAAGCTGCCGGGCAAGCTCGAGTCGATTCTCAATCACGACGAAGCCTGCGAGACTCTGGCGAAGCAGTACCAGAAAGTTCAGGATTTCCTTTTCCTTGGCCGCGGCATTCACTATCCCATCGCTCTCGAAGGCGCGCTAAAGCTGAAAGAGATTAGCTATATCCATGCGGAGGGCTATCCTGCCGGCGAGATGAAGCATGGTCCCAACGCCCTGATCGACGAGAACCTGCCGGTGGTAGTGCTGGCCACGCGCGATCCCGACGATCCTGATTCGGTACTGCGCTACGAGAAGACGATGTCGAATATCAAGGAAGTGACGGCGCGCTCGGGCAAAGTGGTTGCCATCGCGACGGAAGGCGACGAAGAGATTCATGAGTCTGCCGATCACGTGCTCTATGTGCCCCAAGCGCCTGAACTCCTGCTGCCCATACTTGAAGTAGTGCCGCTGCAGTTGCTGGCTTATCACATTGCTGTCCGCAGAGGGTGCGATGTGGACCAGCCCAGGAATCTTGCCAAGTCGGTCACGGTGGAGTAGTTCTTATGCTCTGTCTGTCATTCCGAGCGCAGCATTATGCACGGCGACTCGGGATGTCTTGTGAGTTTCCAAAATCTGTCATCCTGAGCGAAGCGAAGGACCTCCGGCGATATTTAGGGCTTATTTGCACTGCATGGTTTTCAACGAGGACGTGGGTGAAAACCGTGAGAGTTCATCGGAGAAGGATAGATTTATCGGAGGTCCTTCGCTTCGCTCAGGATGACAGAGCCTAAGTAGAGAGCAAAATTGAAACTGGAAGCAGCAAAGCCAGCGAAAATGCGAACCGCACTTTGGACGACCTGGAAGCATGCTGCGTTTGTTCCCGCGCCTATGCAGACGGGACACAGAAACTGAAGCCACAGCCCTGACCTGCTCGTCTAATCAGGTAATGCTCTCTTACATCTCTCAAAATAAAAAGATAGGCGTGGCGGTCTATGAGCCGCAGCGGGCGGGCTCATTCCCAGCGCTGCTGGTTGTGCACGGTTCGTCCGGCCCGGTGAGTTCGTTTGTGGGCGGATACGCCCAGCAACTCGCAAATCTGGGCTATGTGGTCTTCTTTATTCACTACTTCGACGCGACCGGCACCGGCTATGCCAGCCTCTCCAGCATCCGCATGCACTTCGTCGCTTGGATTACTACGCTTGCCGATGCCATCAGCTTTGCTGAACGCCATCCCAAGGTGGATTCACGCCGCATTGGTTTGCTCGGTGTCTCTCTGGGTGGATACCTGTCACTCTCACTCGCGTCGAAGGACGCGCGAGTCTCTGCGGTTGCCAGCCTAATGGGGGGAATGCCGCCGGAGATGATTGCTCAAACCCGGCGCATGCCTCCAACACTGCTGCTTCATGGTGATGCGGATTCCATGGTTCCGGTAAGCGAGGCGTACGCCGTGGAAGCCCTGCTGAAACAACTCGGAACCAAGCACGAGCTGAAGGTCTACCCCGGGCAGGGACACAGCTTTCAAGGCATGGCCCAAATGGACGCCCTCACACGCACTCTGCGCTTCCTTAACCGCTATTTAAAACAGGAAAACGCGCTGTTCGGGCTGAAGGATTTTGTGCTCAGTTTGCGCAACGCCTGAGTAGATGCGTTCTTAAGTGAGTTGCGTCATCCTGATAACCCTGTCGTCTGTCGTTTTGATAGCCCTTCTGTCGTTCTGATAACCCTGTCATCCTGAGCGAAGCGAAGGACCTCCGATAAATCTATCCGTCTCCGATGAACTCTCACGGTTTTGACCCACGTCCTCGTTGAAAACCATGCAGCTGCAAATAAGTCCTAAATATCGCCGGAGGTCCTTCGCTTCGCTCAGGATGACAGCTCTTGAGGTACTCCCACTGCTGCTACGCGACCTTGTCGCCTTTGTCTGCCGCCGGTTGTTGCTGGTTTCCGTAAGTTTTTTCTGCCTCTTCGATGTCTTGCTCTACCTGCTCAGGATCCGGCATTTCGAACTCGGGGTCATGGGTCTCGTCTGAGCGGCGGGCATTTGGGTCTGGTTGAGAAGCTCTGGTCTCGGGAGCGTTACTGCTGTCTTCGGTATTGGCCATAGTTGACCTCCGTTCACTATGATGTTCCCGAACATGGCGCTTGGCAAATAGATGAGGCAGCCGTGCCAAGCGGCCTGCAATCTCACTTAGCTCTGTTTTAATAAAGGTTATGGATCGTCTCCCCAGATACGAGTTCCATGTCTCTCGCGCCGCGCGCCAACGCTACCGCTTCGAAGAAGAGTTGTTCTCGTGGAACGGCAACGTGCTGTTCGCGAATGTCGCGGCGAGCCGTCACTTCGCGGAGAAGATGAATCGGCAGCGAGATGTGGAACGACATCCGGAACGGACCGTGCATCCGGGCGCACTGAATGCCATGGCGCTCATCGACGAGCTCCTGCACGCGCTGGTGGCGCGCTATCGCGAACAACGTGATCCCAAGGTGATGATCGACGCCCTGAGCTGGTTCGAGAAGCGCGTCGGACGTGAAGCGCTGGATAAGACACTGCTGGAATTCACGCAGCAGTTTCCTCCTCGCGATGTCTACACTGGCGAACGGAACGCTGCGGAGTGGCTGAAGGCATCGAGCGAAGGCACGCCGCATCGCGCAGTCGCTCTCGAAGAGATGATGATGTTGTGGCTGGCGAACTTGAATGCTGCCTTTCGCCGCTTCAATGAACTCTTCGACGACGATGAGCTGGAAAAAGCTACCGCCTATCCCAGCATCACTGCGGCTCTAAAGGACTACTTCCAGACGCGTCCGCGCTTTGGTCCGCAAAACCAGAATTTAGTTGATCTGCTTCTTGCGCCCGCATTGGCTGCTCCTGATTCTCTGGAGGGCCAGCTCGCTTACATGCGAGACACCTGGCACGAAGTATTGGGCGAGATGATCCGCCGCATTCTGGTGGCGATCGATGTCTTCAAGGAAGAAGAGGTCGCCGTCTGGATGCGTTTTCATCCGCAAGATGGCCGCAAGCCGCATTTCGGCCAGCAGCAGGATCGCGGCGACTCCAGCGCGGCGGCAGTTCCGCACTACAACCTGAAAGAGCCGGAGTACGAGCGCTTAGTCCCGACGTGGACTGGATGCCGCGGACGGTGATGATCGCCAAGAGCACGTTTGTCTGGCTCGATCAGTTATCCAAGAGCTACAAGCGAGAGATTCGCCGTCTGGACCAGGTTCCCGATCAGGAACTCGACACGCTGGCGCGACGCGGCTTCAATGCGCTCTGGCTGATCGGCGTCTGGGAGCGGAGCAAGGCATCGCAGCGGATCAAGCAGCTAACGGGAAATCCGGACGCGGCGGCTTCCGCCTATTCGTTGTTCGATTACACCATCGCGGAAGAGCTTGGAGGCGAAGGTTCGTACCTGAACCTACGTGATCGGGCAATGGCGCGCGGCATTCGCATGGGCAGCGACATGGTTCCCAATCATACGGGGATCGATTCGCGGTGGGTAATGGAGCATCCTGAGTGGTTCATCTCGCTCCCGTATCCACCGTTTCCAGCCTACCGATTTGATGGGCCCGATCTCTCGACCGACGAGCGCGTTGAGATCAGGATTGAAGATCACTACTACAACAAAACCGATGCCGCAGTGGTCTTCCGCCGACGCGACCGCTGGAGCGGCGACGCGCGCTTTATTTATCACGGGAACGATGGCACGAGTTATCCGTGGAATGACACCGCGCAGCTGAACTATTTGAATCCCGAAGTGCGCGAAGCTGTCATCCAGAAGATCCTTTACGTTGCACGTCTCTCGCCGGTGATTCGCTTTGACGCCGCCATGACGCTGGCCAAACAACACTACCAACGCTTGTGGTATCCAGCGCCGGGAACCGGCGGAGCCATCCCATCGCGTGCCGAACACGGGCTCACCAAGCCGGAGTTCGATGCCGCCATTCCCAACGAATTCTGGCGCGAGGTCGTCGATCGCTGTGCGGCTGAGGCTCCCGGCACGCTGCTTTTGGCCGAAGCCTTCTGGCTGCTCGAAGGATATTTTGTCCGTACCCTCGGCATGCATCGCGTATACAACAGTGCCTTCATGAACATGCTGCGCGACGAGGAGAACGCGAACTATCGCAACGTAATCAAGAACACCATCGAATTCGATCCCGAGATTCTCAAGCGCTACGTGAACTTCATGAATAATCCCGACGAGCGCACAGCGGTGGACCAATTTGGGAAAGGCGACAAGTACTTCGGCGTGTGCACACTGATGGCTACGCTGCCGGGCTTGCCGATGTTCGGACATGGGCAGGTGGAAGGATTCAGCGAGCGCTATGGCATGGAGTACCGCCGCGCGTATCACGACGAGTCGCCCGACGCCTGGCTGATCGCCCGTCACGAGCGGCAGGTCGCGCCATTGCTGCATCGCCGTGGTCTATTTGCCGAGGTGCGGAACTTTCTGCTGTATGACTTCTACACCGATTCCGGTTCGGTGAACGAGAATGTGTTTGCTTACACCAACAGTCAGGGCAACGAACGCGCCCTGGTGATCTTCAACAACAGCTACGGAGGCGCTCACGGCTGGATCAGAATGTCGACCGGGTTTGCAGAAAAATTTCCCGACGGTGGACGCGCAGTGCGCCAGCGTACTCTGGCCGACGCCTTTGCTCTTTCCGGCGACGACACTCAGTTTGTTGCCGCGCGCGATACCGTCACCGGCCATGAACATCTCTACAGCGGGCGCGAGCTGGCGGAGAAGGGAATGCGGGTCGAGCTAAATGGTTACGAGTGCCACGTCTATCTCGATTGGAAGCACCTTCGCGATGATGTTGATCATCCCTGGCGCGAACTTTACGACCATCTCGGCGGCAGAGGCGTTCCTAGCTTGTCCGACGCCATGCGCGACCTGCAGCTCAAACCAGTGCACGACGCTCTGCGAGCGATTCTTGAGCCCGCAATGATTGAGCTGTTTGCGGGATCTGGGCCCAGCCAGATTGGAATCACTCAAACGACGGACGCAGAAACGCGGCAGTCTGCAACAGCCTTGCCTGCCAAAAAGAAAGCCAAGCGGAAGACGGATTCTGACGTCTCGCTTCCGGGTGATGGTCGGAGCGGCAAGGTCGCTCAAAGCGCCACGCTGAAAGAAAGTGATGAGCGATTCGAGGTACTCGCCTCGCGCGTGAAGAGCCTACTCGAGAGCGCTCGCCGACTTTCATCGGGAGAATCGGCTGAGACATTGGGGCTTCCGCCGAGCAACGAGTGGCATGGCGAGCTGCAATCCGCGATCGAAGCTTTCAAGCAGAAACTCAAAGCCGCCTCCCGGATTCAGGCGATCGAAAGGTTGTTCAGCAAGTCATGGTCAACGCAAGCGTGCGGCGTACTTCCCAGCCGATCCGGAACTGGGAATCACGCGCAATGGGCAACCCTCGTAGCCTGGGCTGCAATTGATGCGCTTGGCCACTTTCTCGATCCGGCGGCGCCAGAGCAAGCCAGTACGAAGCTCCTCGACGCACTCAAGTTGAAAAATCCAATGGCGCAGGCCTTTTCCCAGTTTGGTCTGGAAGGCGAAGATCGCTGGCGGGCTGCGGCTCGAGTTCGCGCGGTGTTTGCCAATGAAGCATGGCTGCCCGGGGCCAGGCGCTCCGCCCGCTCTCCTTATTCTTGGCTGCACGATGATGACGTTGCCTGGCTCATCAACGTGCACGACTACGAGGGCGTGCGCTACTTCAACAAAGAAATGTACGAGTGCCTGCTGTGGTGGATGGCGGTGCCTGCGCTGGCGCGCATCGCTGAGTCCCCGACCCCAGACTCAAGCGCCGCGCGTGAACTGGAGCGGCAGATTCAATCCAGAATCGATGCGGCTGAAGCAGCCGGTTACCAGATCATGTCCCTGTTCGAACTCGGAGAAGGCGCGGCACGGGACGAAGCCGTCAAGCCGCGCGCCACGTCTGAATCACTGCTCGGCAAGCCGGAGGAAGATGCTCAAGAGCCGGCGCAAAGGAAAACCAGGTAGAAGCTTATCCCGCTGTAGCCCCCGCGTTGATCGTTAAATCTGCGTTATCTGCGTGAGCCGTTTGCCATTGATGTTGGTTCGCAGAACTGCACAGGCTAGAACCTTTACAATCGTAGGTTGCGCAAGGAAACGATTTGATTGAACGACCGCTACACACCGCCCGTCTGGTGAGGGAGGAATGGCTTTCGGTCGCGAGCGAAACCAAGCATCTCGTCTTCGCCATTGAGGATCTTCAGCAGTTCGAGTTCACCGCCGGCCAATTCATCTCCCTGGTAGCCCCGAAAGGGGAAAAGACCATGACGCGCGCCTACTCCTTGGCGTCAGCTCCGCGGAACAACGAATTCGATCTTTGTCTCAACCGGGTCGAAGGCGGCTTCTTTTCCAATTTGCTGTGCGACATGAAAGAAGGACAGACGGTCAAGTTGCACGGTCCGCACGGTACTTTTGTGTTGCGAAGCCCGCTACGCGACTCGCTTCTGATCGCCACCGGTACCGGTATCGCTCCGATCCGCGGATTTGTTCAGTGGCTTTTTGCCAACGAGTCTCACCATCAAGGGAAAGAGATTTACCTGGTGTATGGAACCCGGTATCCGACCGATATTTACTACAAAGACTTCTTCGACCTCATAGCGCATGACTTCAGCAACTTCCACTACATTGTGACCCTCAGCCGCGCGGCTGACGATTGGAAGGGCGCACGCGGATACGTGCAGGAGCATGTGCGCCAAATCGTAGAGGCGCGTCCCGAGTCAGAGCGCAAGAACATGGATGCGTACATTTGTGGCCTAAACAATATGGTCTCGGCAAATCGGAAAATGCTGAAGGAAGAGCTTGGCTGGGATCGGAAGCAGATTATTTTTGAAAGATACGA
The DNA here is from genome assembly GCA_045808065.1 of Terriglobales bacterium. Taxonomy (GTDB): domain Bacteria; phylum Acidobacteriota; class Terriglobia; order Terriglobales; family Acidobacteriaceae; genus Gp1-AA112. Next base: position 173,581 of record JBJMGD010000012.1, read on the forward strand.
TTAGAGATTGTCCCGTCTTTAATGAAGCTTTCCTAAAGGAACAATCAAAGTTGATTGGAAAGCCAGGACATTGCATGTGAGACCCCAATATTTTCCGCAGGTCCTTCGCCAAAAGCGGCTCAGGATGACAGCGCTAAAAGGTCGTGCGGATCTGAGGATTCGGCAGGCGGTTGAGAATCAGGGCCGGTAAAACCTACATTTAGAGTTTTGGTCCGTGTAAGTTGCAGCATCGGGGCTGCAGAAGTGCCCGATTGAGAGCTTCACAACTACGGTGTTGAGTCCCGGATTGGGAACCGAGAGGCCGGCATTGGAGATGTGAATGTATTTGAGGGCCACGCCGAGATGGCGGTTCGATCCGGACTTTAAGGGAATATGTATCCCGATTCCCGCTTGGGGAGTGAAGTTGACGCTGTTTGTGCCGTCGGGGACGTCATGGTTTGTGAAGAGTACTCCTCCGCCGAGCTCAATATAAGGAACCACGCGGTGAAACCCCGTCCAGTTGTATTTGAGGTTGAACGGAGTGAAGCTTGCGCCATACGCGTTTTGCCGCTGGGTTATGAAGTACACGGGTACGAGATCAATGGAGTATTCGAAATTCGATTTCCGTGCGGAGAGCAGAACAAGTCCAAAACGGAATCCCGCCTGAAAGCTTCCACTATCGCCCCGGCCACCGGGAACACTGTGTCCGCCGGCCACAAACACCTCGCCTTCCTTCGACCCGCGAGGCATCTGCGTGCTCGATTGACCGAACACGGGGATTACGCCGGCCACGAAGACCAGAACGCGCAGCATTGTTTTCATTCGTATATGAGCAGAACGGAATTAGCTTCTTAGGTATCTTAACTGCTGCTGGCCAGAGTGACTGGCAGCGTTAGGCGTTGAACTTGAAACGGCGCGAGTGTCTCGGCCGGAAACCGCGGTGGTAGTCGCGCGGAGCGGTTTCTGAGCTCACTTCAAAAGGAAAAGCGCAGAGTTCAACCACAAACCACTGCGCCTTTGCCGAGAAGATATCGAATTCGCGCGCTAGCGAGACGCGGCTTTATCCACCTTGCATTGATCGGAAACCATGTCAACTTTATCGACCATGAATGACTTCCCGTTATGGTCCTTCTTGCCTGAATTGTACATCGCATCTTTTGACACGCTTCCCCCGCCGTTGGAGGAGTTTGCCATCGAGCCCATGTGATCGGTAGTGCCAGTGTTGTCGGTGCTGCCGCTACCGGACGAAGACATCGAGGCGGAATTCGCCGAGCCCTTCTCCCACATTCCGTGCACCTTCACCATATGTCCTACGTGTGCTGACAGATCTTGTGAGCCGGTGAGCATCACCGTTTTGCCGTGCTTTTCCTCGAGCGCATAGCCGCCATTTTGCGATTGAATGCAGCCCTTGAGCGTCTTGTCGCCCTTGCTGTTGCTCTTTGTGGAGCTGCTGTTATCTGTGGACGTGGTTTGGCCGCTGCTCATCGACCCGGAAGAACTGCCGCTCTGTCCGGAGCTGCCGCCCGTTCCCATACTGCCGGTGCTGGAACTGGCACCGCTGCCTGCGCTACCGCTGCTGGAGCCGCCACCCGATGATTGCGCGAAGCAGCCCAGCGCGAACATCATGGTAACCGCCATCATTGTCTTTTTCATTGTTGCGTCCTCCTGAGAACCGCTCCGGAGTGCGATGCAACGCCGCGGAGGCAGGGGGCCACGCCAAGATGCGCGCTTCTGCCATTATTCCCGATCTCACTACTCGGAGGTCTCGGACTGAGCAGCACGGAAGCGTGCTGCGCAAAGTCGGAATGTTTGGTCGTCAAGAGAGAAGCACGTGTGGTACCGGGGCTGATTGCCTGTTTGGGACGATCATTCGGCCGACAACGGCCCCGCGGAGGACGAGCGTGACCAAGGTAGTATCAAAATGGGAAAGAGAGCAGCGACGTCGAGGGCAGCTGCCTTTATAATGTCTCCAGCGGTTCAATCTCTGCTGTGAGGTCATTTTGAAGAGCATTCTTGGAGCATTGTTTTGTACGCTCTTGTTTTCAAGTCTTAACTTCGCCCAATCTACCGACATCGCGGTGTTGGCTGGGGGGATTTTCACCTCGGACCAGAATCCTCCGATCGGCACTGGGACCTGCACAATCACCAATCCCTCTTGCGGAGCGACGATCCACACTCCCGCCCGTATCTCCTACGAAGGCGCCCTAGGTCATCGTTTGGTCAATCTGCATTTTGTGTCCTTGCATCTCGATCTGCCGGTAGTGGGCACTCCTACTCGGTCTGTTGTGCAAGGCGGCTTTCGGCAGGACTATTCCACCGTCTACTTCACTCCTGGGGTGAAGTTAAAGCTGGCAGTGCCATTTTTCTCGCCATTTCTCACGGCAGGCGGCGGGTTGGCGCACTACTCGGCCAGCGAGTCGGGGACTTTGGCGACCGGCAGCAGCACCGTGGGCGCATTTCAGGTTGGCGGTGGATTCGACATCAGCCTGGGGATCCCCTTCGTCGGGTTACGAGCGGAAGTGCGTGACTTTCACACGGGAACGCCGAATTTCAATGTCGGCCAGAACAACATCTTCGCGGGTGCGGGAATTGTGCTGAAGTTCTAGATGGTTTTTTGGAGCTGGTTATAGCCGTTCCATGATCGGCCCGAATTGTGGCACAAGCCCCCTCGACTGTGGATATTGGTGTCGCAGCGGCACAGGCGAGGGCGCCTGTGCCACAACAAAGGTGGGGCAGCAATCTGGCCGCCAGATGGCGGGCGTAAGAGTCCCCTCCAAATGTGCCTTCTTCATTCTTCCTCTGTTGTGATACTCGGTGGCCTCTGTGGTGAGCTTTCCTCGTGAATCACTTCCTCGTTGCGAATTCCCTGTTAATTCCCTGCTCAACTGAGCGCCATCCTGATTCTGTTCGTAACAGTTCGGTTTTGAATGACTTGGGTCGAGAGCTGCAAATTCCCTGTTAATCCCTGTTCCAAGAGGCTAAATTGCGAAATTTGGGCAGAAAGCGGGGATTTTGAGCTCGAAATCAGAAAAATGCCTATTAATTTCCCTGTTATCGGGTTTATCCCGTGTCAGCCTGAGAGTTTTCCGGTCGGCATGACCAGGAGCAGAGGCTGTAAGCCGCCGCTCCTGCGAGCATCACAATCGAGCCGAATAGCCACACGCTAATGCCGGCAATCTGCTCATGCTCTGCGTGAAATCCCGCCAAAACGAGCAGGCCAGCAGGAATCACTCCAAGCAGCGCGGCGCCCGCGGTCCCACCTGGAACACGGAATGGCCTCGGCATACCAGGTTCTCGCACTCGCAAGATGACTAAAGCCAAGAACTCGAGCATCAGGCTGGCGCCCCACAACAATATGTCGAGCGTGATGAGGCGATCGAATCCTATTCCGAGGCAGGCACCGTAGAGAACGGCGCATGCGATGATCGCAACCCAGGGCGCGCCCGTGCGTCGAGAGACGCGGGAAAAGACGCGAGGCAGGAGCCCGTCCTTAGCCATTGCCAGAGGCAGGCGAGAGTAACTCATCAGCAGGGCATTGAATTGTCCAAATGAACTCACCATTCCCCCAACCACGATCGCGATTCTGAGCGAAGACCCGCCGACGATTCCGCCGAGAGTTGCCCATGATCCTGTCGTCCACTTTTGCGGGGAAATTCCACTTCGCGACATGGCAATCAATGGAGTCGCATAATCGAGCGCGACTAGCCCCATGGTCAGCAGAATTGCGAGTGGATATGTGCGTTGCGGATTCTGCACTTCGCCGCTTACAGTTGCGGCATTGTCGTATCCCATGTAGTTCCACATACAGACCAGCAGCCCGGCGACAAGTCCTGAATGGGTGACGGGAATGGAAGGCGCGGGAGTCGCGGTGCCCCATCGTAGGAATGCGAGTACGATGATCGCCGCGAATGGTCCGACCATGAGGAATAGCATTGCCAGCGACCCTTCGCCGACCGCCTTTCCGCCGGCCAGGTTCCAAACCAAGCACACGACGATTGCGCATACTCCAATTGCGATGGCGTGCCATCCGTGATCTGCTCCCGGAATGAGGCGGCTCAAATAGGCGACGAACAGAGTGGGGTAAATTGCTAGGTCGAAGATGCTCGAGGCCAGCGACAGCCAGGCCTCCTGAAAACCCCAGAAGGGGCCCATCGCCCGACGCACCCAGACGTAATAACCGCCGTCGGCCGGGATAGCGCTCGATAGCTCCGCCACCATCAGGCCGGTTGGCAGACTCCAGATGATCGGCGTGATCAGCACCAGCAAGATTGCCCCGGCATATCCTGCGGAACTCACGGCCTCCTCTAGACCGTACGGACCGCCTGACGCCATGAAGTAGGTGGCGGCAATCAGAGGCCAGAGGGTAATTCCTCTCGTTTCCATCGATTTCGGACGGCTGCTCATTCTTGGGTTCTGGGCAAAGACGCGAATTCTAGCATCTTGGAGCTATGACATTGAAAATAAAAGGTACAAATAGGAATCGTAACCCGTATTCAGAGCATCTATTGGGCAGTTGACAATAAGGCACTCAACTCTGATACTAGTCTCGTTATAAATTCAGGCACTCAGGATTATCAATAAGTTAGCGGCAATCGTAGATTGAAGATCGCAAAAGCAGGAGACGCAAATGGCAAAGATTATTGGAATTGACCTGGGCACGACGAACTCCGTCGTTGCCGTAATGGAAGGCGGAGAGCCCAAGGTCATTGCGAACGAAGAAGGCGGACGAACCACTCCATCGGTCGTCGCATTCACCAAATCTGGTGAGCGGTTGGTGGGCCAAGTCGCTAAGCGGCAAGCCATCACCAACCCAGAAAACACGATTTACTCGATCAAGCGCTTTATGGGCCGTCGTTTCGACGAGGTCAGTGACGAAATGAAGATGGTGCCCTACAAAGTTGTGCGTCAGGGAGACCATGTCGCGGTACTTGCGCAGGGCAAAGAGCACACACCGCCGCAAATCTCGGCGATGATTCTGCAGAAGCTCAAAAAAGCAGCAGAAGACTATCTCGGCGGCACGATTACCGAAGCCGTGATCACGGTACCTGCATACTTTAATGACGCGCAGCGCCAGGCGACCAAAGACGCCGGCAAGATCGCCGGACTCGATGTGAAACGCATTGTTAACGAACCAACGGCGGCAGCGCTCGCCTATGGTCTCGACAAGAAAAAAGACGAAACCATTGCTGTATACGACTTCGGCGGCGGCACCTTCGACATCTCGGTTCTCGAGGTGGGTGAAGGCGTAATTGAAGTGAAGTCCACCAACGGCGACACGCATCTTGGTGGAGACAACATCGACCAGCGCATCGTGGATTGGCTCGTGGAAGAGTTCAAGAAAGATGAAGGACTCGACCTGCGCGCAAAGGGTAACGAAATGGCACTACAGCGTCTGCGTGACGCGGCAGAAAAAGCCAAGATCGAACTGTCCACTGCGATGGAAAGCGAGATCAATCTGCCGTTCATTACGGCCGATGCGGCTGGTCCGAAGCACCTCGTCAAGAAGCTCACGCGCGCCAAGCTCGAGCAGTTGGTGGAAGACATCATCCAGCGCTCAGTAGGCCCGTGCAAGCAGGCCATGAAGGACGCTGGGATTGACGCCAGCAAGATCGATGAGGTCGTGCTGGTAGGCGGACAGACGCGGATGCCTCGCATTCAGCAGCTGGTAAAGGACCTTTTTGGGAAAGAGCCTCACAGGGGGGTGAATCCCGACGAAGTGGTCGCTATCGGTGCGGCTGTACAGGCGGGCGTGCTCGGTGGCGAGGTGAAAGACCTGTTGCTGCTCGACGTAACTCCTCTGACGCTCTCGATCGAGACGCTCGGTGGCGTGTCCACGACCATGATTCCGCGCAACACGACGATTCCGACCAAGAAGACGGAGACGTTCTCGACCGCGGCAGACAGCCAGACTTCAGTCGAAGTGCACGTGCTGCAAGGTGAGCGTCCGATGGCTGCGCAGAATCGCACACTCGGTAAATTCCATCTGACGGGAATTCCCCCGGCTCCACGCGGAGTGCCGCAAATCGAAGTCACATTCGACATCGACGCCAACGGCATCCTCAACGTGAACGCAAAAGATGTAGCGACGGGCAAGGATCAGAAGATAACCATTACGTCCTCTTCCGGTCTAAGCAAAGAGGAAGTCGAGCGCATGGCCAAGGACGCCGACGCACACGCAGCGGAAGACAAGGCCAAGCGCGACGAAGTAGAAGCCCGCAATCAGCTCGACTCGATGGTGTACCAGATCGAGAAGATGCTGAAGGAGCACGGAGACAAGATCTCCGGCAGCGAGCGCACCGATGTGGAATCGGCCTTGGCTGACGGTAAGAAGGCGTTGGAAGGCACCGATCCCGCGGCGATGAACTCGGCGCGCGAGCGGCTCACGCAGGCGTCGCACAAGCTGGCGGAGGCGATGTACAAGTCGGCTCAGCCCAGTGGCGCCGCGCAAACGGGCGGCTTCCCGGGCACTGGCGCAAGCACCGATGGGGCTGGCGCTTCGTCCGGGCAGGAAGAGAAGAAGGATGAAGGCGTAATTGACGCAGAGTACGTTGACGTCGAGCCGAAACGCTAACGTGTTCTCGGAGTGTTGTTACGAACCAAGTGAGGGATCCCTAACGCGATGGAGATCCGTAGGGATCCCTTACCGCAAAACAGGCGGTTCGGAATGACACCCGGGCAGGCAACACAGCGACGGAAACCGTGTTTATAGAAGTAGAAGGGAACCAGGAGCACGAGGCGCTCCGTATCAACGACATGAAACAATATTTGGTGGTGAAAATCGCGAAGCAATTGGGAGCGCTGGCAATGGAAGTGATCCCGGTCGCTGGTCTTTTTCCGCTCGATGCCGCCGAACAGTTCGTGCGAAATGCAGTGGCGAGCGAGCCGGAATCATTATTTCTCATTCAACAGGTTGGAAACGCTTAATCGGACGGAGAGCTCTTAGTGAGCACAACACAAAGCGTTGCACGAAAGACGATCCCGCTGTGTGGGATCGTTCTTGTTTTGGGAATACTCGGATGCGGAAGGATTTCGTTTTATACCGACACCGTAGGTTCGAAGGTGCACCCACAGACCGAAAGCACCCCGGTTGGACCGCAACTAATCACGTTGATCCAGACATTTCTCAACGATGTTCCTAAAAATGAGCGTGCAACTTTCGATGGCTTCTTTGCCGACGACATCATCTACACGCGAGGAACCGGTCAGGTAATCACAAAGAAAGATATCCTGGCGGACACTGGGAACTCTACCGCGCCCCGAGCGAATGCGACCTACGACGGACAAGATTTTCAGGTTCATCAATACGGCGATTTCGCCGTCGTGAACTTTCGCCTGATAATGCACGCAACAGAAAACGACAAACCGGTAACACGCAGATTCCGCAACACCGGAACATTTATGAAGCGCAACGGACAATGGCAAGCGATCGCCTGGCAGGCCACGCCGATTGCGGAGAAGTGACCACAAGCTGCGAAGCTTCGAAGCTTCGCAGCTCCGAAACTAAATGGCTACGCAGACCAAAGATTATTACGGCGCTCTCGGCGTCAAGAAGACGGCCTCGGCGGAGGACATCCGCAAGGCCTTCCGCAAACTTGCGCGCAAATATCATCCTGACGTGAATCCGGGAGATAAGAAAGCCGAGGAGAAGTTTAAGGAGCTATCCGAAGCCAATGATGTTTTGAGCGATCCAAAGAAGCGCAAGATCTACGATCAGGTTGGCTTTTATTCCGACAACATTGATGCCGCAACCGCCGAGGCTTATGCGCGTGCAGGGGGCGGAGCCGGCGGCTTTCCAGGCGGCGCAGGATACACGCGCGGCTCCGGCGCGAGTGGAGGACAAGGCATTCCCTTCGACTTTGGCGGTTTTGATTTTTCTGACTTCAGCAGCGGTGCCGGAGCAAATCAGAGAACCAGCGGTGGTGGATTTCGCGACATATTTTCCAACATCTTTTCTGGAGGCGGTGGCGGACGCCCTGAGCCACGCGGTCCCGAACCGGGAACCGATCTCGAGTATCAGGTCACGGTTGGATTCTGGCAGGCGATCCGCGGCGCAGTGATGAAGTTGAATATCACGCGCCAGGAGCTGTGTCCAATGTGCAAAGGGACAGCCACCGTGGGATCTGGACAGCAATGTCCGGATTGCAAAGGCACGGGCCAGGTGACTCAGACCAGCGGGCGCATGAAGTTCAATATGGCCTGCCCAAGATGTCATGGAACCGGCCAAATCATGAATGAGTGCCCGAACTGCCACGGAGAGGGCTTGGTCAGCATTACTGAACCGCTCGAAGTTCGAATCAAAGCGGGCACGCGCGACGGCCAGCGAATACGCATCGCCGGGAAAGGCAACGCCGGCAGAGGCGGCGGCCCGCCGGGCGATCTGTTCATCGTCATACGGATTGAGCAACATCCGGTGTTCCACCGTGAGGGAGACGACATTCATGTCACGGTTCCGGTATCCATCAGTGAAGCCGCCCTTGGCGCGAAGATTGAAGTGCCGACCATCGACGGTCGCGCGCAGCTGAAGATTCCACCGGGCACGCAAAGCGGTCAAAAACTGCGTATGCGTGAAAAGGGAGTGCCTTCGGCGACGAAGGATGGCGTTCGTGGAGATGAGATCGTTGAGGTGAAGATTGGCGTCCCGCATCTGCGCGATGAGCGCTCGAAGGAACTGATGCGCGAACTGGCGAAACTGAACTCGGAAGACCCGCGAGCGGAGCTGTGGGGGAAAGCTAGCCATTAAGAATAGCTCGCGATTCCTCATTTCCTTAGGAATGACCTAACGTCCTATGCCGACTAAACGCAGGAAACAAGGCGCGTACATGATCTCGTCAGTCGCCGAGATGTACGACATCCATCCGCAGACACTGCGGCTTTATGAGCGTGAGGGTCTGCTCAAGCCATCGCGCACTGAGGGCAACACCCGCCTGTACACGGATGAAGACCTCGAACGGCTGGAATTCATTTTGAGCCTCGCACGTGACCTCGGCGTCAACATTTCCGGAATCGCGATCATTTTGAACATGCGCGAACGCATGGAAGAGATGCACCGGCAAATGCAGGAGTTCGTGAAGTTTGTTCAAACCGAAGCGTTCTCGCGAGCTGCTGCAACTCATTCCGATCCCAGCAAAGGCGCTATCGTGCCGTTGCGCCGACCAGTTCCCGTAGCTGGGGCCCGGGACCGCAAACACTGAGTCACTCGTACTGCTTACAGCGGATGTGCATTACATGACGCCCGGATGAGCTGGCGTGCTGGTCGTGATGGCTTCGTAGGGAGTGAGAGCCTTGCTCTCCACGAGAAGCGGAATCCGCACACTTAAGCGCACTCCACCTTGAAAGTTCGTCAACTCAAGTCGAGACTTCTCCCCATACAACAGCGAGAGTCGCTCGATGGTGTTGCGCAGGCCAATGCCGCTGTTTGTCTTCCAGTCTGGACGCACAGACGGCCCATCGTTGTAAATCGTAATCACCAAATCTGATCCCTCAGGCCGCGCTTTGATTTCCAGCCTGCATTCGCCGCGAGTTCTGGCGACACCGTGCACGCATGCGTTCTCTACGAGTGGCTGAAGCAACATATTGGGAACGCGCGCCTCAAGAGCCTCGTCGGCAATATCGATATCGAGTTTCAATCTGGAACCGAAGCGGATTCGTTGGATCTCTAGATACTCTTCGGCCAACTCGACCTCTTCGAGCAAACCAACTTCCCGGCTGTCGTCTCGGGCGAGGGTGATGCGAAGCAAGTTCGCCACTCGTGAGAGCATCTTGTCCGCGCCCGCAGGATCACGATGCAGCAGGCAAGAAACGGAATTCATGGCGTTAAAAAGAAAATGAGGATTCAACTGCGCCCGCAGCGTTTGCAGCTTGGATTCCATAAGAGCGTGCTGCAGATGAAAGGTCTGTTGCTCGCTCTGCCGATAGTGACGGTAGTATTCGACTGAGGCCAAAATGGCGAGAATAGTGAGGTATTCCAAACTATTGGGAATGAACTCTGCTCGGAGATTCAGTTTTAAACGAGACTCCACGCTCATGTCCTGGACTCCCAAGCGCGTTAAAGCGATCACCGATATATAGAGGAGCGTTGCAATGGGAGCTGTGGCCATCGCGATTGCCACATGTGCGGCCAAGTCCCGTTTCCACTTCGGTCCTCGCACAGAGAAAAATCGCATGTACTGCCAAATGGCGAGTGCGATGAAGGCCCAGACGTAATAGTCAATAAGCTGATTGGCTGCCTCCATGCTGAAGTAATTGTGCGGTTTGTGCCATTGCTTCAACACTTGGAATGTTTGCCAGCCCATGACCAGTCCAAGGGTAGTCATGATTGCAAAAAGGTAGGCGACAGGAATGACGAAGAGCCCTCTATCTTGGCGTCGGAGCGGGCTCAAGACGTCGTCGGCTTGAGATTTCCGGTGCGGGCTAGACAAGGTATCCATCAAATCTTGGAAAGTGCTTCGTTTTTCATTGCCAGGGCGAACTCTCGTTCGACTCTAGCAGGTAGCAGCTTGTCATCTTAAAGCGTATGCGAGGCCAACTATGCAGCGAATCAGCTGATTGTCCCAAAAAACACGGCATTCGTCCCGGTAAGCCACCGAAACTTCGCAAATCCACCTGCGGACTGTCCTATAGGTTTCGGGAGATTGGTCAGCACGTAATTCCACATTCCATAGCAAAACGCATTCGATCAATCACGTCCAGAAAACCTTTGACTGCGCCCTCTAGCTAGCTCCGAACAACTCGTCCCCAACCCTCTCGTCACAGTACCCATTTCCAAAATTGTTGCTGGGCTGGCCGGATAGATGCACAGCCTCCCTCGAACGCATAGCGTTCTGGAGGAAAGATGCACCCCAAGATTACACGCTTACTCGCATTTACGGCGCTGGCATGCGGGCTCGTTTTTGCGCAGGTCCAAAGTGGGAACATCGTAGGCACGGTTCGTGATGCGTCCGGCGCAGTGGTCCCGAGCGCGACTGTCACAGTAATGAACTTGGGTACGCAAGCGAAGCGCACCGTCCAGAGCGGACCCGCTGGAGCCTACACCATCGCCGGACTGCAACCCGGGCAATACGAAGTGAGAGTCAGCAGTGGAAACTTCGCGCCGTTCCGCCAGCAGGTGGAAGTCACCGTCGGCGGAAGTCTCACGGTAGACGCCGCGCTCGGGGTCTCCGGCGCAACGACGACCGTGGAAGTCCTCGCACAAAATCCCGCTGTAGACGTCAACACCCAAACCCAGGAACTTTCGCAAGTGATTACGTCTCAGCAATTAGCTCAATTGCCGAGTCTCACGCGAAATCCGTATGACTTCGTCATGCTTTCTGGCAATGTGACCGGTGGTGATCGAACCGGCGTTGGAAACGCCTCGCCAAATTCGAACGGGGGACAGAACTTAACCGATCGCGGTGTGGGGTATTCGATCAATGGCCAGCGCTCCTCCGGGACCGAGATCCTGCTCGACGGCGTGGAGAATGGAGACCTCTTCGCGACCGGTGCGGCACAGCAAGTGCCTGAAGATTCAGTGCAGGAGTACCGCATCATCACCAGCAACTTCGACGCGCAGTACGGACGCGCTTCAGGTGGGGTCGTAAATCTAACCACCAAAGCGGGAACTAATTCTTTTCATGGATCGGCGTGGGAGTTCAACAGAATTTCGGCGCTTACGGCCAGAACATACGACAATGCCGCGCAGGAATTCCATGTCGAGCAGACAGGCGGCCCATTCGTTCCGAAGGGCACGTACACGCGCAATCAGTTCGGTTATACGGCGGCTGGTCCAATCATCAAGAACAAGCTCTTCTTCTTTCAGAGCACCGAATGGGTTCGCGTGCGCAGCGCAGCAAGCCTGAGCGCACTGATCCCGACACCGCAGCTGATTGCGTTCACGGCGCCGAACGTGCAGCAGTATTTCGCGGGGGCGGGAAAGAACGCACCTGCATTCGGCAGCACGTTAACCGCTGGTCAGGTAGTCGCAAGTACTGGAGACAAGGGAGCATTCGCCACAACTGTGCCCGTGTCCACTCCCGTTTTTGGACTTGTCAATTACTCAGCGCCCGCCGACGCAGGCGGTGGAAGTCCGCAAAACACCAAGGACATCGTTGGCAGGCTTGACTTCAACCCTACCGACGCGACGCAGATGTTCTTTCGTTACGCGCTGTTCGACGAAAACGATTTCCGCGGCGTGGGCTTCAACAGTCCATATTCCGACTACAACGTGGGCACGGCAGATTTTGCCAATTCTGCGCTGTTCTCGGTCAACCATACTTTTTCAGCGTCGCTACTCTCGAGCAGTAAGCTGAGTTTTGCCCGCGAGCGGTTGAATAACAGCTACGACACGAGCTTCGGGAACATCCCCACGCTATATCTGGATGGTGCTCCTACGCTTGCCAATCAGCCGGTGAATTTTCCTGGCTTCTACAGCTTGACTCCGGGAGCCGGAGGTCTGCCGTTTGGTGGTCCGCAAAACATTCTTCAAGGGAACGAAGATGTTTCGTGGATCAAGGGCAACCACGCGATGCGCTTCGGAGGGCAGATCAATTATGAGCAGATCAATCGCGCGTATGGCGCCTTTGCTCAGGCTACCGAAGTGCTAGGAGGAAATCCCTCACAGGGGCTTGACAATCTGATTACGGGCACGCTGGTGCAATACACCAAGGCGATTTTCCCACAGGGAAAATTCCCATGCTTCCGGGATCCGAGCACCAATGCATTGGTTCGGACGCCCGGCTGCACTCTCGCGCCACCGCTCTCGAATCCGAGCTTTGCCCGTAGCCTTCGCTATCAGGATTGGGCTGCATATGCGCAGGACAGCTGGAAGTGGAATCCGAGACTCACTCTAAATTACGGCGTGCGCTATGAATATTACGGCGTTCAGCACAACAATCATCAGGAGCTGGATTCCAATTTCTATTATGGAAGCGGCTCGAACTACTTCCAACAGATTGCAAACGGATTCGTGGCAACGGTTCCGAACAGTCCAATCCACAGTTTATGGAAGCCGAGTTATGGCACGGTGGCTCCTCGGCTTGGCTTTGCCTGGGACGTCTTCGGCAAAGGCACAACCAGCTTGCGCGGTGGTTACGGGATTAGCTACGAGCGCAACTTTGGCAACGTGACGTTCAATATCATTCAGAACCCGCCTAACAGCGCGACCATCAATTTGCAGGCGGGGAATGGAGTCACATTACCAGTCAGTCTTGATCCTCTCGGGCCTGTTTCGGGCAGCGGCGGCGCCGGTATTGCGTTGCCGCCGAGCAGTCTGCGAAATGTGGATGAAAACATTCGCACCGCACAAACTCAGTTCTACAGCCTGGCGCTGGAGCACCGCGTAGGTGCGAGTTCGTTGGTAGCTGTGGAATACAGTGGCGCTCGTGGAATCCACCTGTACGACATCAAGAACATCAATGAACTCGGTTCCGGACAAGCCTATCTTGGGCAACCACTAACCAATGGAATCTTCACTCGCGTGAATCAGCTGTTCACAGGTATCAACAATCGGGGCAGCAATGGCGATTCGTATTACAACGGGCTCAACGTCAAGTTCCAAACTCAGAACATATGGAAGTCTGGGTTGAGCATGGTCGCGAACTACACCTGGGCACATTCCATCGACGATCTTAGCTCCACGTTTGCCGATAACCTGCAGGGCGCCTCGGGTGGTATAGGGAACCTCGGATATCTCGACCCTCGCGATCCGGGATTAGACCGCGGTAATTCGGACGGTGACATTCGTCATCGCTTCGTCGCTTCTCAGATATGGGAGACTCCGTGGTTCAGAAATTCCGGCGGATTTTGGGGACAAGCGCTGGGCGGCTACACGTTCACCAGTATCTTCACCGCACGTACCGGCATTCCATTCAGCGTGTTCGACAGCACGAACTCGCAGAATGCTGGTGGTGGGTACGGGTGGCCTCGCTATGTTCCTGCCGGCGCAATCAGCGATTACGCCACTGGGACTGCGAATAGCGTGGGCATAAACAGCTTCAACCTGCTTACCTTGCCTGCGGGAAATACGGCGGTTTTCAATCCAACGCTTGGCATATCGGATTTTGGACCATATCCGGCCGATATGACACATCGCAATGCATTTCGCGGACCGGGAGCCTGGAACCTGGATCTTTCGGCGAGCAAACGGTTCAGGATCCGCGAAGGAATGGATCTGGAATTCCGAGCCGAGGGCTTCAACGTTCTCAATCACCACAACTTCTATGTGAACGGAGCCAATCTCGACGTAACAAATTTCCTCGATGCCTCTAACAATCCGGCACCTATTCAAGTAGTGGCAAAGAAGGGTGGCCTGGGAAATTTGGCTACCGGTGGCAATCACGACGAACGCCGCTTCGGACAACTGGCTGTTCGCTTGCATTTCTAGAAGTCTGGGCTTTCCAAACAGGAGCCTCTGAACAGGCTCCTGTCTTTCTTCAACCGCCGTGAAGGACCCAAGAACATCCGTCATTTCATAGGACGCTGGTTCAGTACGTATGGAATGCCATATGAGACGCCCTCCGGTGAATACCATGGCGTAGTGACCAAGCGCTGGAGGGTTGCTGCACTCGTGGTAGATATACGTCCAGTCGTCCCAAGCGGCTCACCTCCGATGGCTCTTCCCATTTCTGTACTATCTCGCGGCACTTCGAATGCAACCTGCCTCTCTTATCAGAGCAAGCTCAGGAGAGGAATCAATGAATCTTCGCGGCAATGTCTTCGCAACCTTGGCAGACCGAACACTCATGGCAGTGAGTTTCTTTCTTTTTATGCTGCTAACTCAACTTGCCTTTGGACAGGGGATCACGACCGGATCAATTACAGGGACGGTAGAGGATCCGCAACAGAGTGTAATCAGCGGCGCCAAGATCACCGCAGTCAACAACGGAACCAACTCGGTGTACAGCGCGATCACCAATTCGGTCGGCTATTTTGAAATGCGAGGAGTGCCCGTCGGGAACTATACGGTAAGCATCGAGGCATCCGGGTTCAGTAAGACTCGGTTGAACAACGTTGCGGTAAACGCCGCGGTACCAACCAGCGTTGGGCTGAGGCAACTGGCCTTACAGAGCGCGTCGACGGAAGTCACCGTAGAAGCGTTAGCTCCCTTGATTCAAACTGACTCGGTTCAAACCGGCGAAAGCTTTGAGACGAAGAAACTGATGGACCTGCCGATCGGGAATGGTCCGGATCTGGTTGCCTTGTTTACTCCTGGTGTGGTTCCCACCGGTGACGCAAACTTCGCCAACACTAATGGAGCAGCATTCTCCAGCAATGGCCAGCGCGGACGAGACAATAACTTCCAGATCGATGGACAAGCCAACAACGACTCTCTCATCGGGGGTCCATCGCTGTTTATTGGCAATCAGGACGCGATCGAAGAAGTACAGGTGCTGACTAACTACAGCGCCGAATACGGCCGAAATAGCGGCACGATCGTGAACTACATCACAAAAGGCGGGACGAACACCTTCCACGGAACGGCATTCGAAATCTATAACGGCAACTGGGCCGACTCGCTTGCGAGCCAGGAACGCACGCCGTTGAATGGATTCTGTCCGCCCGGAGTTGCGGTTGGCACTGCGATCGCGCCATTTACTGATTCTTGCACGGCTCCCGTAGTTCCCAGATACGTGGATAACCGATACGGAGGCACCGTCGGCGGACCGATCCTCCACGATAAGTTGTGGTTTTTTGCAGGAACAAACATCGAAATCAATCGTGTCGGATCCTCTCCGTCCAGTTCTGGATCGCTTGTAAGTCCCACCCCAAATGGCTTGTCACAATTGCAGGCAGCGTTTCCGGGGAACGCTGCTGTGGCGGCTTTGGCTAACATCGGACCGCTAGCTGTGAAACAAGGTACGCCAAGTTTTACGAGCGTGCAGAGTATTCCCGTTTTGGGTGTGCCTATCGAGTTCGGATCCATCGTACGGAATCTTCCCAGCATCTTCAACGACCATGAAGCAAACGGGCGAATCGACTACCAGATGACGCAGAGCGATCGTCTGTTTGGCCGTTATCTGTTCCAACAGCAGATCAATACCAATGTGGCCTTTATCGGCGCGCTAGGTCTTGCTCAAGGCGACTTTGTTGACGTTCCGGCGCGCGTTCAAGAAGCTGCAATCGATTACGCGCATACCTTCTCCCCGAACGTCCTCGACCAGACCCGGTTCAGTTACTCGCGGTCTAACATCGGATTCGAGGGAGGAGCGTTCCCAAAGTGCTTGCGATCAAGTTTTGGATTGTGCGGCACCGCCGTCACCTTCACGGACGGAAAAACTCTCAATCTCGGACAGGATGCAGGATTCCCGCAGGGACGCTTTGTCATCGATTACCAAGTGCAGAACAACGCTTCCTGGCACGTGGGGAATCACTCCTTTAAATTTGGCGGCGAGTTCGACCGGCAGAGGCAGCCGAATTCAGGACTTGCGAACGTGAATGGCACGTTTTTCTTTAGTAGTTTCGACAATTTCATTCGCAACACTGCTACTCGCCTGAGCCTCACCGACGGTCCTCCCACCATCGACTTTCAGGAGAACCAGGTCGCTGCCTACTTCCAGGATGATTGGAGGGTGAAGGACAACTTAACTCTGACATTTGGGACTCGATACGAGATCAATGGTCAAGCGAATAATATTCTCCACGATTTGACCCTGAAGCGCGAATCCGATCCAGCCACCGCCTTCTGGAGTTCCAGCGTACCTCTAAGTTCAAGAATCGTGCCGAAGCTCCCATTGGACAAGAACAACTTCGGCCCGGTGGTTGGTTTTTCATGGTCACCACGAATGCTTAGTTCGCTTTTGGGCCATGACCAGACGGTAATACGAGGCGGGTTCCGGATCGCCTACAACCCCGAGTTTTACAATTTGTTCACCAACGTGGCTGCATCGACGCCAGCCGTGAATGCAGGGCGTCTCACCAATTGCACAAATTGTCTGCCGGCCTCGGGGAATGCGGCGGATGTGCAGAAGGTTAACCTTCCCAACGTTCAGCGTGGCGTGGATCCTGGTATCAGGACTCAATCCATCGTAGATCCCAATTTGCACAATCCCTATTCGGAACAGTGGAATCTGGGTATACAGCGTCAATTCGGAAGCAAGGTCGTATTTGAGGCGCGTTACGTAGGAGATCACGGAGTAGGACTCTATCAGACCATCAACGCGAACCCCGCATTGGGTACATTAGTCAAGAATGGTTTTGCCAACTTTATTCCTGCAGGGCTAACGCCCTGCGCGACGTCGGGAGCTCCTGGGTTCGCTCAGGGGTATGCCGATTGCAATCACACCAATGTATTGAAGCGTGGAAATTATTCATTCTCGATCTACCACGGCTTACAAAATCGCATACAGTTCCAGAACTGGCACGGTGTGACAGCGGGAGCTACATATACGTGGAGCAGGACAATCGACAATGCGAGCGAGATCTTTAGCACGACAGGTGGCGGGAGCACGCAGTCCTATGCGCAGAATCCCTTCAACACAAACACGGCGGAACGTGGGACCAGCGGTTTGGACTATCCCAATGTAGCTACCGTCTACATGTTGTACGATGTCCCTCTATTCCGTAATCGATCGGGAATTGGAGGCTTGTTACTCGGCGGATGGGAGATCAATCCTACGTGGCGGTACACGAGTGGCCAGCCCTATACCGTTATCGAGGCATTTAATTCCACAACCAATCTTTGCGATCCCACGTCGACGGATAGCAGCACCTTCTCTGCCTGCCGTCCCATCATGAGCAATCCGAACGCTCCGCTCGACACAGTGGGGCAGTATACGGGGACAGGTCAACTCGTGAACTTCTTCACTGGCGACCCGGTGAGTAAGAGTGATATCCACTGGATTGCGAACGATCTCAACGCTGCCAAAGTGCTGGGAACTCCCTATGGCGGGGCAGGTCGCAACCTGCAGCGTGGCGATACCATCAATGCTGTCAACCTTGCCCTACTCAAGAACTTGAAGCTGACGGAACGATTCACAGTGCAGCTCCGAGGCATCGCCTATAACGTCCTTAATCGCGACTACCGCGGTGTGACTGATTTTCCGTATATCGACGCAGGAAACTTCAGGGACGCTCAGGGTGGCTTCGCGAATACATTCTTCAATCCAACCGGCAACGCCCAGAGCAATTCTGTTTTCTCAGGAATTGATCGTCGGCGGATCGAAGTCGGCGCAAAGATCATTTTCTAGGGTCTAGCTTGAAGACTGGCGGTGAGGACCATCCTCACCGCCTTATTTTTTGGAGTTGGAACTTCAAGGAGAGCACGTCATAATTCGATCCTTCATTTGGCGAGCGGATCGCGGGGGTGCGCAGATGCCAGAGATTGCAGCAAGCAAACCAACGTCTTCAGTTCGCATAGCCCCTGTGCTTGAGAAAGATCCCACACTAGCCTTGCCGACCCAACCTCGCGTTGCTTCCGTCGATCTTCTTCGCGGGTTAGTGATGGTGGTCATGGCGCTCGACCACACGCGTGACTACCTCACATACTTACGCTTTTCGCCGGAGGATCTGGCGCATTCCTATCCAGCGCTTTTTTTCACGCGGTGGATCACGCACTTTTGCGCGCCGATGTTCTTCTTCCTTGCCGGAACCGGAGCTTTTCTGCTGCGGTCGCGGTCCGGATCGACCGGGCGTGTTGCCCGATTCCTATGGACACGTGGACTGTGGCTCATCGCGCTTGAATTTACCGTTATCGAGTATGCCTGGACGTTCGTGCCGTGGTACTTCGGCGGCGTGATCTGGTCACTGGGATGCGCCATGATCATTCTCGCCGCGCTGGTTTGGCTCCCTGAAGCGGTAATACTCGCGATTGGGTTGTTCGTGATCGGCGCCCACGATCTAACTGACGGAATCAAGCTGCAATCCCTTGGCTCTTTTGCTCCCGCATGGTCGATTTTGCATCGGATGGGAACGGTTCCACACACCGGCTTCTTTGTCTTGTTCCCGATCTTGCCCTGGGCTGCCGTGATGCTTGTAGGTTATGCGTTCGGAAGATTGCTATTGTTGCCTCCGAGAAAGCGCCAGCGAAGCATCTTGTTGCTGGGCGTAGTCGTCACTCTTTTGTTTGTAGGGCTGAGGACGTTCAATGCATACGGCAATCCAACCGCGGGCGTAGCAAAGAGCAGTCCCGGCGAATGGCATCAGCAAGCTACGTTGCCAATGACCGTCGTCTCCTTTCTTGATCTGGAGAAATATCCAGCTTCGCTTCAATTTCTGCTGATGACTATCGGTCCTTCGCTGATGTTGTTGGCTCTTTTCGATCGCATCTATGCGGGATCGACTATAGAAAGACTGCTGCATCCGCTGTTGGTGTTTGGACGTGTGCCCCTCTTTTTCTACGTAGCTCACCTCTATCTCGTTCATTTCCTGGCTGTGATTCTGGCCGCAGCCTTTCATCAACCCGTGCAGTGGCTCTTGCACGGTGCATTCTGGATGAATCCATTGCCCGACGGATATGGCCATGGGCTGGGGATGATCTACGCGGTGTGGATTACGGCGGTGGCGCTGCTCTATTTCCCGTGTGCCTGGTTCGCAGGTTTGAAGCAGCGTCGCAAGAGCTGGTGGCTAAGCTATCTATAGTCCACACTGTTCAATTGCGGACGACTCAGTTCGGGGCCGAACAGGCGATCCGTTGCGCCCTGGGGTAGAACGGGTAAATGCCGGGACAGAATCACTGTCCTGTCTGCTTGTGAATGCTCCAGGTTGAATCCAGACACGCATCGGTACCCATCTGCTTCGACGCAGGCGAATGTAGTACCTAAAATCGCACGACTTATCCCAGCTTAGGGACAAAACCCCTTCTCTCGCGTCTAAATGCCAATCATCTGGAGCCGGAAGGTGTATTGCTTGCAATAGAGATCGATAGCGGAAGATTATTCCGGTTTTCAGCGTCAGGAGGCACCTGTGGGACTGTCAACTACTGCGGAGGGGCACATGAGTGCGATCGTTGCTCCCAAGATGCGGGCCGTCATTGCGGACGATGAGCCCCTCTCACGTGAGAAACTGCGTCTCTTGCTCGATCGAGAGCCCGAGGTGCAGATCGTCGCCGAGTGCTCCGGCGTGGACGACACCCTAAAGGCACTCCGGACCTATCGTCCGGATCTGCTCTTGCTGGACATCGAAATGGAAGGTGGCAATGGCTTTGATGTTCTGCGCAGCCTGCCCGGAGACGATCTCCCGATCGTGATCTTCACGACTGCCTATGACAGCTATGCTCTCCAGGCCTTCGAGGCTCGCGCGCTCGACTACCTGCTCAAACCGTTCGATCAGGAGCGCCTGCACCGGGCCTTGGAGCGAGCCCAAGCGGAACTCGCAAAATCGGCGAAGGGCACCGTTAACGACAATCTCGCGAGTCTTCTACATGCGGCAAGAAAGCCACACGCCGAGAATCGGTTAATCATCAAGTCTGGTGGCCGCGTAGTCTTTATTCAAATCGACGAAATCGATTGGGTCGAGGCCGCGGCGAATTATGTGCGGTTACATGTCGCCGGCAAGAACGCGTATTTATTTCGCGAATCTATCGGCCGCATGGCCGACAAGCTCAACCCAACACAGTTCATCCGCATTCATCGCTCATTCATCGTCAATGTCAGCAAGATCAAGGAGCTTCAGCCGTGCAATAACGGAGAATTCATGGTTTCTCTCAGAAATGGCAAAGAACTACCCTGCAGTCGTTTCTATCGCCATGCGCTTGAGGCACTCTGGAAGGGAACTCAGTAAGCATGGGTCTCTGCAGCACGGTCTTCAAAGCTTCGCTCGCATCGCGAACAATCGTTCTTCTCTCCGTGAGCGTGCTGCGAAGCTGAGCGCAGCGGCTAGAAAGCAACGCTTCCGGAAACGCGAGATCGCATTACGGTTTCAACGTGGATTCCCACCCTAACTCCTGCAATCAGTTGAAAGGCACCAGGAGGAAGACGCTTCGGCCTACTGGCCGAATTGCGCCGCGCGCCTCACCGCATCAATGTGCAACGGTCTGCGAAACTGCGGCTTTCTAAGCTGCTCCGACTTCTACTGACCGCCCAAGATCCCAGCTTTTTGAGGCGCTGACCAGAGCACGGTCCGCTCGAGCTCGTCATTCCGATTGACTATTTTCCTTCTCAAGCAGAGAATTCTCCCGACCTTCCGCACCTCTATATTCCCTTTGAAACACTGAGAGGGACGAGTAAGAAGCCATCGCCGGTCGCGGCGATGTAACTCCGTTTTTGAAAGCAATCAGGAGCCGTCAATGTTGGTGCGTCCCCCCACCGCAGCGCGCTATTTCTCCGTTGATTCCGGGGTTGAAATTAGCCTTCCATGTATTCGTCATTATTGTCCTGTTCCCTTCAGCTTGGGGTGCCATCACCCTCGATCAGACGAAGTCGACAGACCGGTCAAGTGCTGCTACTAGCGTCACGTCTCCCTCGTTCTCGACAACTTCTGCAAGCGAGCTTCTGCTGGCCTTCATCTCCTCTGATGCAAAGTCAGCGGGGATTAGCGTAACCGGAGTAACGGGAGCCAACTTGACATGGGCCTTCGTTACTCGGACGAACGCACAATTAGGCACGGCCGAGGTCTGGCGCGCGTTCGCTCCGACGACATTGAGCGCGGCGACGGTGACCGCAACGCTCTCGCAGAGTGTAGTTTCTTCCATTACCGTGATGAGCTTTGCAGGTGTCGACGCTTCGGGCACAAACGGTTCGGGAGCGATCGGTATGGTGGGTACAGGAAATGGCAACCCTGGGGCGCCCACCGCTACGCTTCTCAGTACTCGCAGCGGCTCGATGGTTCTAGGCGTTGGGAACGACTGGGATAACGCGGTGGGGCGGACAGTGGGCCCAGGCCAGACGCTTGTGCATCAGGATTTGGCCCCCGTGGGAGACACCTACTGGGTGCAAATGCAGAGCAATCCCATTCCGCTCAGCGGCACGAGTGTGACCATCAACGATACGGCCCCAACCAGCGACCGATACAACCTGAGTACGGTCGAGGTTCTGGCCAGTCTTAGTCAGGTTCCCGCCCCCGATCTGACGATTAACAAAACCCATTCCGGGAACTTCGCCCAGGGGCAGACCAGCGCAATCTACAGCATCACCGCAACTAATAGCGGAGGCGCACCAAGCTCCGGCACGGTAACGGTCACAGATGCATTGCCCGCTGGCTTAACGGCAACGGCGATGAGTGGTACGAACTGGAACTGCACGCTTTCGACGCTTACCTGCAATCGCAGCGACGCACTCGCAGCAGGAGCAAGCTACTCCGCGATCACGCTCACGGTGAATGTGGCCGGTAACGCGCCGGCCTCGGTCACGAACACGGCAACAGTTGCCGGTGGCGGCGAGACGAACCAGACAAATGACACGGCCAGCGATGTCACCACAGTCACAGCCGCTGGCTCGCCCGATCTGACGATCGGCAAAACCCATTCCGGGAATTTTGTTCAGGGGCAGACCGGGGCAACTTATGCCATCACCGCAAAGAACAGCGGAGGCGCTTCGAGCTCCGGCACAGTGACCGTCACTGATACCTTGCCGGCTGGCTTAAGGGCAACGACTCTTAGCGGTACGAACTGGAACTGCACGTTGTCAACGCTTACTTGCAGTCGCAGCGACGCACTCGCAGCGGGAGCAAGTTACCCGTCGATTACGCTCACCGTAAATGTCGCTAGTAACGCGCCGACCTCGGTCACGAACACGGCAACCGTTTCCGGTGGTGGCGAGACGAACCAGACAAATGACACGGCCAGCGATGTCACCACAGTCGCAGCCGCTGGCTCACCCGATCTGACGATCAGCAAAACCCATTCCGGGAATTTCGTCCAGGGGCAGGCCGGGGCAACTTATAGCATCACCGCAAAGAACAGCGGAAGCGCTTCGAGCTCCGGCACAGTGACGGTCACAGATACTTTACCCGTAGGACTGAGTGTTACGGCTATTAGCGGTACTAACTGGAGCTGCACGCTGTCAACGGTGACCTGCACTCGCAGCGATGCACTGGCAGCAGGAGCAAGCTACCCCGCGATCACGCTCACCGTTAACGTGGCCGGTAACGCGCCGGCCTCGATCACGAACACGGCAACCGTGTCCGGTGGCGGCGAGACCAACCAATCGAATGACACAGCGAGCGATATCACCTCGATCACGGCTGGCAACGGGCTTAGACACGTTGGTGGAGCCGCAGGTCACCCAGTCGTGACAAGCCAGGTTATGACTTTCAGCTACACGCCGGTCGGAACGAACGACGCATTGGTGGTATTGGTTGCGTGCATCAGCCCAACTGTGAACAGCATCTCGCTGACGGCGCCTGGGTGGACCTTTACTCCCATAAGTGGCTCGGTTGGACCGAGCGGGAATAACGATTTTATCGGAACTTTCGGAGCGATCGCACCAAATACGAATCCAGTTACGCTTACGGCCACTCTTCCGGGCAGCAACTGTTCGCCGGATACAGCAGTTTTGGTGGACGAATTTGCCGGAAACGACACCACCGGAGGAACGACTACGTTCGATGCTCACAACGAAAGTCTCGATCCTGCGCCCAGTGGAACATGCACCGGAGCTCCGGTCACGCCTGCAAACAATAATGACGCTCTTTGGTATGCATGTTTTGACAACGTCTCTGCTGTGAGTGGGGGTTACACGAAGGGGCAGGACGACACTGCCGGGGACTGGAGTGAATACAAGATTCTTTCAGGTGGATCCGGTGTGGCGCAAAATGCCGGCTTCGTTAGCGGTGGTACAACGTTTGCCATGGGTGGAGTGTCTATTAAGGCCGCTTCCGCTCCCGACCTGACCGTATCCAAAACTCACTCGGGCAACTTCATCCAGGGACAAACCGGAGCTACTTATTCCATCGTCGTCACCAACCGGGGCGGCACAAGCGCTGCCGGAACGGTAACGCTGACGGATACCTTACCAGCGGGATTGACACCCACTGCAATTGCCGGCACGAACTGGGTTTGTACCTTGTCGACGCTAACCTGCACTCGCGGCGACGCACTGGCAGCGGGAGCAAGCTATCCGTCAATCACGCTCACGGTGAATGTAGCCAGCAACGCCCCGGCCTCCGTTACCAACGTGGCAACAGTTTCTGGGGGCGGTGAAACCAACACCGGCAACGACACGGCCAGCGATGTGACTGTTATCGCGAGTACGACGCAGACGCTCCCTAAGCTCATTCAATCGAATGTCAAAGGCAATGAGAGCGGCACAGCCAGCATGTCAGTGTCGTTCACATCGAATAATGCCCCAGCAGATTTCTTGATTGTGACGGGAACAGCCGCGCGTCCGGCCAGCACGATCTCCGTCTCTGACACGCTAAATAACAGCTACAGCCTGGCTATGGGCCCGCTTACCGACCCCACGCAGGACGTTACGGTTTACGTTTGGTACGTGGCAAATTGCAAAGGCGGTGCGAACACCGTAACGATTACTCCTTCAGGAACGGCCGCTTTGGAGGTACACGTCTCGGAGTGGTCTGGGATCGCCGCTGTTTCTCCGCTCGATCAGACTGCCTTCGCTACAGGCACCGGCACGACTGTATCGAGCGGCGCGAAGGTCACGACCCTGAATGGTGAGCTGGTCTTTGGCTATGGGTGGGTTTTCAATACAGCCAATGCGGGTAGCGGGTTTACACCCATTTCTCTCGTCAATGGCGATCTTGATGAATATCAACTGCAAACTACCGCAGGGAGCGTGTCCGCGTCATTCACACAAACGAGCGGGACATGGTTTGCCTTGATGTGCACGTTTAAGCCGGTAGGCGGATCTGGCCCCAATTCGTGGAATCTTTCGGGAACCGTGAGCCCTGTAACCGGCGGCAGCGGAGCTACCGTGAACTTGAGTGGTAGCTCCAGCGCAACTGCAATAGCTGATTCGTCGGGAAACTACATGTTCACTGGACTGAGCAACGGAAGTTACACCGTGACGCCCAGCAACCCAGGGTATTCATTTCAACCGGCGAGCCAACCAGTACCCATCACCGACGGGAATTCAACTGGCATCAACTTTGTGGCATCGCCCGTGCCGACAGTTCTGTCGGTTTCTCCGGCAGGCTTGTATTTCGTGGGAAATCAGGCGGGAAGCAATCCCACGCCCGGAACTGTGAATGTCGCGAACACCGGAGGTGGGCCGGCAAGTTTCACGGCGACGAGTGACAGCACGTGGCTAACTGTCGTACCCACAAACGGCTCTGTTCCACAAGCGCTTCAAGTCTCGGCAAACATCGGTGGCCTAGCCTTGGGCAGCTACACCGGTCACATAACCATCGCCCCTTCTAATACGCAGGGTTCTGCTGTCACCGTAAACGTCACTTTGAATGTGGGCATGGCAACCGACTGGCTGACCGTCGATCACGACTCCAGCCGAAGCGGTAACGCCGTGGATGAAACCACTCTTACAACCTCCAACGTCGGAAATTTGCAGCTCAATTGGTCAACTAAAGTAGACGGGAACATCACAGCTCAGCCGCTCTATGTGCACGCTCTTCAGATTGCCGGCCAAGTACGAGATGTCCTCATCGTGGGAACAGGCGGAAATTCCATCTACGCCTTCGACGCCAGCAACGGAAGCGTCCTGTGGACTCGTAATTTCGGTGCCCCAACTCCCAACACCTGGGGATTGCCCGATGGTTTCGGCATTGAAGCTCCTCCGGCTATTGATCGAGTGACCGGACGAATCTACACCGTCTCGACGGATGGCGATTTCCGAACGATTTCTCTGGTGGACGGCACCGACGTTTACCCCGCGTTTTCTTTGCTTGTCAATCCGGTGACGAACAAGGTCTGGGGAGGATTAAACCGGGTTGGGAACAGTATCTATGTTGCAAGTGCAAGCAACGGAGGCGATGTTTCGCCATGGCGCGGCCAAGTCTACCAAATTGATGTGACCTCAGCACCAGCCCTGGTTGGAAATTTCGTTGTCGTGCCTTCCATTCCAGCACCCAATGGAGGCGGCGGCATCTGGGGGTACGGAGGTGTGTCTGCCGATCCTGCGAACGGGAACATCTACACGACCACTTCCTTTGACTCGAATGTTTCCAACAATGGAAACGAAAACACCGCCATCTACTCCAACAGCGTGATTGCGCTGAACTCTAGCTTGAATTTGCTGGGCTATTTCCAGGGACCGAAACCATCGACCATCCCCTGTGGGGGTGCTCCGTGCGATCTAGATTTCGCTTCGACCCCAACGGTCTTCCAGCCGACAGGATGTCCCACGATGACAGCCGGCGGTAGTAAGAACGGAAACCTGTATCTCTTCCGCACCGCCGACTTGATAGCCGGTGGTCAGCCTTTGCAGATCCTAGCCATGAATGCGCCGGAGGACTCTTTAGGCAGTGGCGGTGTTGGCGGGGTTCCCGCATGGTCAGCCGCGAACAATATGCTGTACATCACCGATGCGGGTCCCGGAGTAACGGGAATCGCAGCTGGTGTCGTTGCTCTCAAAGCAACCAACAGCTGCACTCTGCAGGTTGCCTGGAGCAACGCGCTCGGTGGCAATGACACTCCGAACTCCACTCCAACTATCGCGAATGGCGTGGTTTTCGTAGGTCAGGGCAATTCCGGGGCAGTCCACGCCTACGATGCACTCACCGGGACGCAACTCTGGCAGAGTGGCTCTCAGTTCGTCGCGGCAGGGACTTTTGCTGCTCCAACAGTTGCGGGCGGCAAACTGTATGTGGGTTCCTGGACGACTCTCGGTGGTGGTGGGACGGTAGGTTCCTTCTCCTTGCCGGACACTACCAACCCCGTTTTGTCAGTCTCTCCGCAAACCGTCTCGTTCAATAGCCTAGTTGGCGGTAGTAATCCGGCGCCGGCCAACATCAACGTTACGAATACCGGAGTCGGAACTCTGACGTTTACCGCCAACAGTGATAGCGCCTGGTTAAGTGTGTCCCCAACCAGCGGCACGGCTCCGCAGTCGATTCAGGCCAGCGCCTCAATCACAGGATTGAGCGCGGGAACCTACACGGGGCATATCACTGTGTCTGCGACGGGCGCACAGGGCTCGCCTTCCGTCGTAACCGTGACACTCACACTAAGCAGCGTTGGTTCCACCCTCGCGATCGACGCGAATATTCCGAAAGACAATCCAAGCGCGAGCAAAACAATCGTTACCCAAGCCTTCTCTACGGGCTCCGGAAATGAGCTTCTTCTCGCCTTCATTTCGACTGACTTCATCAGCGGGGCTAATACGACGGTCACGGGTGTTAGTGGCGGCGGCTTAGTCTGGGAGTTTGTGGTGCGCGCGAATGGTCAGAGCGGTACTTCCGAAATCTGGAGGGCGTTCTCTGCTTCGCCGCTCACCAACGTCGCCGTTACAGCAACGCTGTCCCAAAGCGTTTTGTCGTCAATGACAATAATGAGCTTTACCGGTGTTGATACCACAGGCACGAATGGCTCAGGAGCTATCGGAGCCAAAAACAACGTGAGCGCGCGCTCGGGAGCGCCCAGCGCAACGTTGACCACAACGCGCAACAACTCTTGGGTATTCGGTGTCGGCAACGACTACGACAACGCCCTTGCTCGAATGGCAGGTGCCGGACAAAGCTTGGTTCATCAGGATTTTGCGGCAGTGGGAGATACCTATTGGGTACAGATGCAGAACGCACCAACGCCATTTAGCGGAACGTCTGTCAGCATTTCAGATATTGCTCCGACGGGAGATCGATATAACTTGGCTATCTGCGAAGTGCTGCCTGCTCCTAGATGATCTTTTTTGCCCAGTAACGAGAGAAATCAAAAAGAATCGGCCCGAACAGCAGTAACAGCCGATGGCTGAAGCTCTCTGCCATCGCCAACTGCCGATTGCGAATTGTTTTTTTGTTATGCTGAGGAGTTTCTATCCACGTTTCTAGAGGAGCAAGCTCATGCAACGGACTGCCAGCGCGCAGTGGAAGGGTGGCCTTAAAGATGGCAAAGGCACCGTCTCCACCGCCAGTGGGGTGCTTTCGAACAGCCAGTATTCGTTCAGTACGCGCTTTGAAAACGGGACCGGTACTAACCCGGAAGAACTCATTGCAGCCGCTCATGCTGGGTGTTTCTCCATGGCACTTAGCGCCGAACTCGGTAAGGCCAACATTACTCCGCAGACGATTGACACGAAATGCACGGTGACCTTTGAGAAGACCGACGCGGGCTTCACCGTCACAGAGAGCCATCTCGATGTGCGGGCGCGCATTCCCGGCGGCAACAAAGCTGCATTCGACAAAGCCACTACAGACGCCAAGGCCGGATGTCCGATTTCTCGCGTCCTAAACACAAAGATAACCATGACCGCCAACCTAGAGGGGTGAGGATCGGCGTTAGAGACGCGCATGCCACGCCCAGCCCTGTGCTCGTTCCGCCCACGGACATTTCCTCAACCCGGCTACTCTGCCGAGACGCGCCAAACGCAAGTTCGGCCAACGGCACCGTCCAGATTGCATCTCAAAAGGTAAGTACGTGTGTGCTCTGCCACGGTGCACGCGGGGTGCTGTTACGAACCGGCACTTGTCGGAGGGTGGGTGAAGATCACTATTTTTGGCCTCACCATTTCCTCGTCATGGGGCAACGGACATGCCACTCCATACCGCGCCATCCTGAAGGCACTCAAACGACTAGGTCATCAAGTTCACTTTTACGAGAGAGACCTGCCGTACTACGCGCGACATCGCGACTTCGACCGCTTGGATGCTGGCGAACTCCACCTCTATTCCGATTGGGATGGCATTCGTCCGGCCGCGCTCGCGCAGGCGGCCCAGTCCGACGCTGTGATTTGTGCCAGCTTTTGTCCTGAAGGCGCTCGCATTGTGGACGAAATTTTGCAGCTCAGCAATCCGCTGAAGGTTTTCTACGATCTTGACACGCCGGTCACGATCGCTGCCTTGGAGCGCGGTGACGTTGAGTATCTTCGCCGCGAGCAGATTCCCAACTTCGATCTATACCTCTCTTTTACCGGCGGACGCACGCTTGAGGAACTCACCAACAACTGGGGAGCGAGGCTTGCGGTGCCTCTGTACGGCTGCGTCGATCCTGAGGTCCACTCCCGGGTCGATGTGCCTCCGCAGTTCACCTGCGATCTGAGCTATATGGGAACGTACGCTGCCGATCGACAGCACAAGCTGGATGCCTTGTTCCTGCAACCTGCCCGGGGGCTCACGTCGAAGACGTTTGTCCTTGCAGGGTCGCTTTATCCGTGGGATTGGCAGTGGCCTCCCAATGTCAAACGTTTTGAGCATGTCTCCCCTTCGGACCATTCGGCTTTGTATTCGTCGTCCCGACTAACGTTGAACATTACACGGAACGATATGGCACGCTGGGGATACTGTCCTTCCGGACGTTTCTTCGAAGCGGCAGCATGTGGCACGCCCATCGTCACCGATTGGTTCGAAGGGCTCGACCATTTCTTCCATCCTCAGAGTGAACTTCTGGTGGCAAGCTCCGCCGAAGACGTTGTCTCCGCACTCAAACTTCCCGATTCGGAACTTGCCAAAATTGCAGCGAGAGCGCGAGAACGCACTCTGGACGAGCACACCGGCGAGCAGCGGGCTGACGAGCTGGTGAGCGCTATCGAGCAAGCATCAGACCGGTCCCGTAGCCCACAAGCAAGGAGCGAAGTAGCATGATCGGAATTATTCCCGCAGCCGGAGCAGGCCAGCGCATTCAACCCCTGGGCTGTTCGAAAGAGCTTCTGCCTGTAGGTTCGCGAACGGTCGAAGGCGTGGAACGTCCCAAAGCGGTCGCCGAGTACCTGGTGGAACGCATGATCGCGGCCGGGGCCGAGCAAATATGTATGGTGGTGTCCGCGGAGAAGACTGACGTTATTAGATATTTCGCCGAGCGCAGCTATGCGGCAGAAATCTTTTACGTGCTTCAGCAAAAGCCCCAGGGATTATGTGATGCCTTGTTTCGTGCCGAACGGTTCGCTCGGCATCATGATTCCGTGCTCATCGGTCTTCCCGACACCATCTGGTTTCCCGAAAACGGATACGGGCAGGTGCTGTCCGCCATCGAAGGCACCCAGGCAGACGTGAGTCTGCTGCTCTTCCCTGTGAACAATCCATCTGCGTTCGATGCCGTCGTTTCCGACGAACATGGCTACGTACAAGAGGTTGAGGTCAAGCGGGCAGACGCTCATTCCCATTGGGTGTGGGGAGCGGTAACCGCCACCGGAGCGGCCTTCCATAATCTGAAGCTACTCTGGGAATCGCGCCATCGTGAAGATGAGTACCTGGGACATCTTCTCAACGCGTACATGACCGCGGGTAATATGGTGCGCGCAACCTGCGCCGGCGAAATCTACATGGATGTTGGGACGCTCGATGGATACCACCAAGCGCTCAATTTTCTGAGACACCGCACACCGCTGCGCAATGATAGCGCCACGGCCGCCTAAGCAGAGCTGCGGAGAGTTAGACTCCGTCTTTTCTCGAATCGCTCGTAGAGTCGGTCTATGTGCTGCGTGACCGCAGGATCTCGCGCACTTCACGATTGATGCGCGCTGCGTCGCGCGTCGCATTATCGATCAGGCCCGCCCATCGTTGCGAGGTTTCGTCCAGCTTCGATTGGCTCAGCAGGTAAGAGGCCTGCATGATGGTCTCGAGCGAGTTGCTCAAATCGTGTGCCAAACGCCGAAGCTCCGTACTGATGTCGGAGGGGATTTTAGTGGTCGGTTCCATCTGGGTCTGTGCAGACATCTTAACCTTCCATGTTCGTGGGATAAAATCTCCCCGCGAATTGTTAGACGCAGAAATGCTAGGCTGAGTTGTTCGGGTAACCAGTAATAAGTTACGCGTATCAGGTCCTGGCCTTTTTAGGTAGTCCGGCCCTCGGTTCTTCTTCTGATGCTCAGCCCACCCAGCAGAACCCACCCGGGCGCGTTGACAGAAAATTAAGCTAGCAGCGAGAATGTTTATGCAGCCCATGAGCCGCTGTTCGCGGGTTCTTCCAAGGCGAACGTCAAGCGGCACAAGCATTCCAGGCCGAAGTGGCGGAATTGGCAGACGCGCATGGTTCAGGTCCATGTACTCGCAAGGGTGTGGGGGTTCGAGTCCCTTCTTCGGCACCAAATCTCTTGATGCCAGAGGGTTGCGCAGGTCAGCAGCCCGGAACGACTGTGCCACATAGATTCAGAATGGCAGGATCGGCACGCATCCGTTCCCACTGCCGACCAGCTCTGCCCTCAACTGCAGCATCATCGTTTACGTCCGCCATCGCTATGAACGTCCGATTTGGAAGGTCCGGCGAACGTCTTCCCAAGTCTTGCGTCTATACTGCGGGCCTTACTATTTGCGATGAGAAAAGCGCTACTTTACACGCATCTTTGGGCAGGGCTAACCGCGAGCATATTCCTGGTGGTGCTTGGAGTCACGGGCGCTCTCGTCGCTTTCGAGAACGAAATTGATCGCGCGCTGAATGCCAAGTTGTCGTATGTCCTTCCGAAGGGCCAGCCGCTTTCGCTTGCCGCTATCGAGCAAAGCTTGCTGTCGCGCTATTCTCAAAGCCGCGTGGAAGGATTCGAGCTGCCCGAGCGGCCGGACCTCTCGCTGTTTGTGGCATTGGTTGATAACTCAGGCAAACACCAAGAACTCTTTGTGGATCCCTATTCCGGGATGGTGCTCGGTTCTGCGGAGGAAGCGAACCATTTCGCCCAGCGCATCCATCAGTTCCACACGCACTTGGTTGCCGGAGAAATCGGCAGGCAAATCGTCGGTTGGAGCGGAGTATTTCTCCTTCTGCTGTCCATTTCGGGAATCATTCTGTGGTGGCCTTCGGGGCTCTTCCGGCTGCGTTGGACTGGGTCCGGAAAGCGATTCAACTTCGAGCTGCACAACACCATCGGCATCCTGTCTTCGTTGTTTCTGTTCGTCTTTGCTGCGACTTCGGTCTGCATTCACTGGGAAAAGCAAGTAGAAAACCTGGCAGAACAGATGTCACCTGCTCAGGCCTCACGCGCCGCCATGCTGCACATTCCCGCACCAGGAATCCAGCCTCTTTCTCCCGATCGTCTCGTCGAGATCGCGCGCAACACGTTGCCCGGCGCCAGAGTCGTGGTTCTACAGCTACCGGCAAGCCCAAAGGTGCCGGTTCAGGTTGCACTCAAATTTCCCGAAGACCACACGCCTGTAGGCCGCAGCCGTCTGCGCATCGACGCTTACACAGGGAGCGTGCTGCTGATCGAAAGCTCGCGACGGATGTCGGCGCCCATCAAGTACGCGCGAATGTGGAACCGCGAGCTCCACACCGGCGATATTCTCTATCTACCTACGCGCATTGTCGCAGCCTTCTTCAGCCTGATGCTGCCGGTGCTGGCGATCACCGGCCCGCTGATCTGGTGGAACCGGCGAACAGTAACACGTGCACCTGTCAGTCGCTGACGATTCTAAAACTTGGCAATAGCTGTTACGTTGCTCCGCTGGCTGCCCCGCCTGCGCTTGGCTCAGTGTGTGGGTAGAACCGCCAGGGTTGCGGCTGCGCCTGCGCCGTGCGGCGATCCTGAAGCTGGCGTCAACGTGCCTTGCGAGTTTGTGAACACAGAAAGCCCGGAACTGGTAATCGCGTATAGGTGGTTGTCAACGTCCCACTGCACAGTTAAGTAATTGGGGCCCGGTTGTTGTACTCCGCCGATGGGCGTGAATGTACCTGCGGGCGTGAATTGGTACGTCTGAATTCCGCCGTTCCCGGCGACGGCGAGGTACTGTCCGCTGCGGTCGAAATTCATGCCATTCACTTTGGGCAACTGAGTTGCCAGCGTCGAGTTCTGGACAAACGAAAGCGAGCCATCCGCGCTGTTTATTTTGTAGGAGCCGAGAGCGCTTGTGTTCGTGCCCAGCTCCGTATCGGCGACTACGAGATACCCAGTTTGTGAAATCGCTTCGCTCAAAGGGCAGTAGTACTGGCCGGTGCCGGCGTATGCGGGAAAGCCCTGGTTGGTGGCGTTATAGCCTAAAGGCGCAAGTGTGCCGTCGTTGTTGCGGCGGAATCCGGTGATGTCCCAGCCGACATGGAAGCATCCGTAGCCATAGGCGTAATTATTATCAGGCGAGAAGACTAGCGGCGACACGTAATCAACGTTAGGACCGATCTTGCCGATGTTCGTGATCTTGCCGTTTGATCCGATGCTGAAGAAGAAGTAATACAGATCGTCGGAGCCAGCGTTTTCCATCGCATACAGCGTCTGGCCGGAGTGATCGAGGCTCAGGGCCTGCACAGCCCATGGCTGTGAGCCATTGCTCAATACGGCGTGGGTAATCGATGACTGCTGCAGAGAGCCGTCATTGGCGCGAGCATAGGTGGCGATGTTCTCCGTGTCGCTACCGAACAAGAATGCCGAATTGGTGACAACGTAGCTACTCGGACCAGCAGCAGGCGATGCAGGCACCGAAGTTGCAGTGCCATCCGGCGCAATGGAGAACCCGTAAATACCCGCCGTCGAGCGCCCGGAGGTGCCGATGTAAGAGTAAGCAACTGCTGCTTGCGAGTTGCCGCTGCCGTTCTGTCCGCCCGAACTCGGTCCTGAGCTAGATCCGCTGGAGCCGGACCCCGATCCTGAGCTGCCGGCGCTGGATCCTGAGGGCGGTGCGCCTGCATTCGTCGGGCCGGATGAAGATGTGTTTGCGGTCGGAGAGCTAGACGATGTGCCGCCGCATGCAACAATGCCTATCGCCATCAGTGCGGCACAAATGGCGGGTACGATCTGTACCTTCATGAGAGCCTCTAAAGCCGGTGCTAATTACCTATTTAAGATGGCGAGCAGATGGTGCAGGTCTGTCCTATGAACATGAAAATCGAGAGAAGCTTGCGCTCGCGAAAGTGAAACGAAGCACTGTCTCGACATCTTGTCGGCGGACAGTCTCTCACCGGCGCTCCAGTGAGTCGCGGAGGGTAGGGCACCCCCTCCCTTCGATGCGTCAGTAAAATCAAACAGCGTCAGATGAAAGGTGCGGCACTGACAAGACCAGAGGAGACTGTCGTGAATCAGAAGCAATTGCGAACGACGCTCGCGCATCCCACGCCGGAACTCCCGGTTGAGGACGTTGAGCGGGCTCAGCAGCATTACCGTGACGTGCTCGGTTTCGAGATTGGTTGGTTATATCCAGGAGGCGGTATCGGCGCCGTCTCGCGCGACAACTTCGCGATTTTCTTTCGCAGAAGAGGCCGCCCGTTCGAACCTGCTGTTCACTGGGTATTTGCCGCGGAGATCGACGCAACTTACGACGAACTGCGCTCGCGGGGCGCACGAATCGTTGAACCTCTCGAGAAGAAGCCCTGGGGTTTGCGCCAGTTCACTCTTGAAGATATCGATGGAAACCGATTCTATTTTCATTGCGACTGACGCAATCTGCATGATTCGAGCCTTCGGGCCTAGATGAAACGTCAGCTTTCAATTCGCAGACGGAAACGGCCAAGTCTCGCATCGCCAGATCCTTGATCAAGTGAGTCGATTCCAGGAGCTTAATGATGACTATGTTGCTCTACCGACGTTCGTTCGTCATCGAAACCGCGCTTCTACCAGAAGACTAGCGTGACCGAATTCGCTTCATGGTAGAGCAACGCTTTCTGCCGAAACCAGGCGATTCCGCTGGCGGCAGATCGCTGGCTGGGCGTACAAGGAGTCGGACGCGGGGTTCACGCTTCGTCCAAACCCGTGGAGCGCGGCCGGGATGACCGGTCCGCAGTTCGTGCGACGGGTCGAGGCGCCGGGGCTGCGAATCGCGAATCGGAAGGCGCAGACCGAAATGGGAAAGGCCATCCAGTCCCCAACCTTATACCTGGAGACCGTCCCACGACCAGTGTGGGATGCTGAGGCCGGCAGGCACATCATCCGCGGACTGGTGGTAGCGGGACATCGTCGTCGTGGTCGCCCAAGCGAAGTAGTCGTGCAGCACTTGTCGCAGCGCAAGGTCGTCGGCTAATCCGACATCGGCTAGAGCCTGGTCAAAGCAGGCAATCGCACGGCGATCCATTTCGTCGTGCTCCCCGTTGCCGCTGTGCATCTTGACGACAAAAGTCTCGTCGCCATAGGAGGCGGAATACGTGCTGGGACCACCGAGTGCCTCCGCCCAGTAAGCGGTGAGTCGCTCGACATGCTCGGCGTGGAAGCCGTGGCTGAACGCATGACCGACCACCTCGTCGGCAATCACCCGACGATGCCAGGCGCCGGCAAGACGTCGCAGTCCGTCGTTGCCACCCGCTGCCTCGAAGACAGTTTGCATGCCTAGATAATGACAATCGTCCCGAGTCTTTGCAACAAGATGGCCGGCGGCGAGTGCAGGCGTGCGTAAACGGCCCATCCCAGCATTGAACCTGCATCGCCCACCGGCGCCTAGCTGGCCTCGTAAGTCTGACTGCGTCCTCCAAAGTGTGGCGACGCAAGCGGCTGCGGTAATCTCGTTCAAGATATATAGGAGGCCGTCTGCGATGAGGTTATTTGCTGGAGTAAGCACGCTATTGATTTTTGCGGTATGCAGTCCGTTATCCGCGATGGATGCCGACAAATGTGATTGCCCCAAAGACGATCCGGCGACGCACGGACGGGTTGAAATCCTGCTCGATAAAGAGCTGTCATCTACCGACCGGATTCCCACAAGCCATGATCTAGGCTTTCCCAAAGCGGTGACCGTATGTATGTTTCTTGACCCTACGAACAAGGGCTATCCGCAGGACATGAAGTTGGTCGTGGAAGGCTCTCCTGACGGACGTTTCTGGTTCCCGGCAGCAACTTCCGGCAGGGATACCCAAGCGAGTTCGGCGAACGGGTGTGTACAGGTTAGTCCCACGCGATATATTCGTGTGGGTTGGCCGCCCGGTGCGAACATCCTCTCCCCTGGCCCACATGTGATCGCAGAGGTCGAAGTCAGTTACTGACATTCGCGATGGTGCCGTATTCGTGGCGATCGTGAGTCCAATCGAAAATCGGAGAAAAGGAAATGCACTCTACACCGGCCATGATGGCACTTAAAAAAAGGCGCGCTCTGCTGCCCATTGCTGTTGGCGGCTTCACGGCAGGCCTATTAGATCTGATTTCCGCCTTTATTATCTACGGTTGGGGTGTACCACGTGGGATCGCCAGCGGCTTGCTTGGCACAAAAGCGCTGCATGGAGGAACCGGCACGTGGGTGTTGGGCGTGTTTCTGCACTTCTTCATCGCCTTCTCCGCTGCCACCATCTACGTGCTCGCAAGCCGGAAGCTCGCTTTTCTGAGAACAAACTACCTTGTTTGCGGTTTGTTCTACGGCGTTGCGATATTTCTGGTGATGAACCTCGTTGTGCTGCCACTCTCGGCTGTCCCTTTTCCGGTCGGGCCCTTCCCAGTCCGCGGATTGATTAGGGGAATCTTGATTCACATGCTGATCATTGGCCTGCCAATCTCCGTCAGCTTACGATTGCTTTCCGATTAGACTCGGGAAGAAATGGGAAATTAGGAACAGCCTGAGAGTCTGTCGGAGTAAAAGATTCCCGAATGAGGAATCAACAACTAAGAGGCACTCGGCTTCCTGCAAGTTGCTTAGTTATAGAACGGCTATGGGCTTCGCTAAGAATTCCAAGCTGTGATGGGCCATCCCCCGCCGAGCCTGATTGCTGCGTTTTCGCTTCGAAGGATCTTGCGGTTGTCATCCTGAGCGAAGTCGAAGGAGCCTGTGTTTGATTTTGGCTGTTGGTTGCTTAGCTGAAAGCTGAGTGCTGCCTTTTCTTTGTCGTTGGTTCCTTAGCTAGGAGCCAGTAACTACCAGCTTCATTTCCCTTTTTCATGCTCAGCCTGCGAGAGCCTGCCCTGAGCGAAGCCGAATGGGATCCTGTGTTTTGTCTTGGCTGCTTATTGCTGGGGTTAGGGATGGGCTACCCAGATCATGACCGAAATGGGAATTAGGGTCGGCCGCCCGTCTAATCCTCTTTCGCCCACGGAGCATCGGTTCGCGGTGAAATTCTCTTATCCATAGAGTCCATAGGGAGCACAGACATTCGAGCTCTGCTCCCCATGAAACCTAAATTGTTCCACTCACTCGATACTCACTTGTCATCTTTGCAGGTGGGTGTCAGTGTTTCATCTTCGCGGCAGCAGTGGTCTGGCTGCACGTGTCCGAGATGTGATGGATGTTAGTCACCTTGAAATGTCGTTCGGCTACGCCGGCGTGTTCGCCACCTTCTGATTTCTCGTTCTTCTCTGCCGCCTCGTTCTCGCCGATTTCTTTGCCTGACTTTGCCCAGCTTCCGGCTAGTTTCACAGTGTGGCCAACATGAGATTTGAGCTCGTCGTTGCCACCCACCTCGAATGCACGACCCTTTGCTGGTTTCAGAACATAAGCGCCTTCCGAGTTCGGGCCGGAGAGGCATCCTGTAACAGCCGCGTGTCCGTTACTTGCAGCCTTTTTGCTTTGTGCAGTCATCGTCGTGCTGGATCCTAGGGCAAATATCGCAGCCGCCGCGAGCATGATCAATCCTGGGGTTTTCATGGTGGTCTCCTTTCTGAAAACACTCTCAGATATAGGTGTACCGAATCTCAGAAATGGTTGTCACAGGCGCCCGCAACTCGCGAATTGGGCGGCGCTAGAGCAGCGGTCCTTAGCAGAATGCTCCAACTCTGAATTAATGGTGGTGAGCTGCACGCGTGTGCTGGTGATGAGCGCCACCAGATTCCATTTCCTTGTGCTGTTCTTCTTCCTCTTTAAAAACCTGAGGTATGCCCAGGCTGCCTTTTTCCGGCAAATGACGCATGTAACGAACGATCTTCCACATCTCGTCGTCCTCCAAAATGCCTTTCCATGACGGCATTCCTGACGGGTTAATTCCATTCACGATGATCCAATGGATTTGACCATCGGTATAGTCCTGAACGTCCTTCGATTTCAGGTCCGCGACAGGCGGCGACATCTGCTGTGCAAACGGGACTCCCGTGTTTTGCCCATCAAGTCCGTGGCATATCTGGCAGTGGTGTCCGAAGTGTTCTTTCCCTTCATTGACATTTTCCTGCGTATCCGGGACCGGGTTCTGATCGTCCTTGCCACCGATCATGACCTTCTGCTTTACCTCTGTCATGACTTTGTTTTCCATCGAGCCGGGTTTGCTGACCTTGCAGGAAGAAAAGAGGAGAGCTGTCGAGAGCGCTACAACCACAGCGAAGTACTTCATATTCACCTCACTGAAGTCTGTCCGAATGCGGCAGGTCCAGAGCCCACCGATTCCAATTACGCGCCGAAAACGCAGATGCGCTGGCGCCCCAGTTTTGAAATGCGCAGCGATAAGCATACGCCGCTGGATCAATTAGTGAGATGCAGGTGACTTGCGACAGAACGATGGAAAGCGAATTGTGTCTGCAGTTCTGATTAGAGTGGGCCACCAAGCCTCCACCCAGGATGCAATTGCCTGGGTAGCCCCAGCCATTCCCATTTAGTTTTCCCTTCCGACACCACACATTGTGGGAGTTAGAAAGGGAGACCGATTTGGGAATAGGGTGGGCCACCCAGCCCACGGAGTCTTTAACGCTCTCCCGAAATGGCTCCAAAGCCCTTTCGGGCCAGCTTTTTCCAAATTTATGCTGTCATTCAGGTGCCAACCACCGCGCAAAGCTTTTTTCCCGACATATAATATGTCGGCTTTGAGCCACGATTTTGTGGAGTCCATTTGAGCTTGCCGGTCGCGGGTACA
Source organism: Terriglobales bacterium (assembly GCA_045808065.1). Lineage (GTDB taxonomy): Bacteria > Acidobacteriota > Terriglobia > Terriglobales > Acidobacteriaceae > Gp1-AA112. Next base: position 212,129 of record JBJMGD010000012.1, read on the forward strand.
CTGACGAGCGCCGATGGGCCAGGATTACGCTGGCAACGCTCGAATAGCCATGTGAAACGGGTTCTCACGTCGTCGAACCCGACCATGACCATCCCTCTCTGGATACTGAATCTGTTATTGTCGATTCTGCGCATAAAATGCAACGGGTCATTTAATCCCAGCATCATCGATTACCAATGAAAATACTTGAGAAGAGATCTGTTTTGGCAGAACTGAAGATTTCTTTTCTTAGGCGGTGTGCAGAATGCGTATGGGTGCAGTCGTCTTCACGATGTTGTTTGCTCTCTTCGTCGATGCGTGCAACAAACAGCGGAGCACCGCGGGAACAGTTGTTTCGCACAATGTAGTTATTCAACCAGCCGCGTCCCCCCTGCAATGTATAACCGCTTACGCCGTGAGCCCGTCCAAATTTGGGCTGCAGAACAATTGTGATCAGTGCAAGCTCCCGGTATACAACTGGAACGGAGGTATCGGCATACGCCGTTATCGCGTTGAACCGCACGATTACGCTGAAATTGACATTCCATCGTCACTAGGACAACCAATTGGGGAAGAAAGCTGTCATTAAACCAGTCCTGCCACAGTGTGAACGGCCTTTGAAAGAAATCAAATTCTCCACGAACAGCCCAAGCCGGGTGCCCCGCCCTTCATCCTGCGCTCTGAGATTTTGCTCTTTGTTGATAGAGAAAGACCGAAACGGGAGTAGGATCCCCCAGCCTATGCCAATTTGAAATAGTGGCACGGCGATTCGGCCTGTACCACACAAGTTGTTAGCTCGGTTTGCCGACGTTAATCAGCCACGTTACCCCAAACTGATCAACAAGTACCCCAAATCGTTGTGCCCAGAATGTTTCCTGAAGCTTCATTTTCACGGTGCCATTCTGGGCCAAGTTTGTGAAAATGCGCTCGCCTTTCGCTGGATCTTGAAGTTCCAGATTCAGAGAGAAGCCTTGGGGCACCCGATAGGATTCTGGCGGCACGTCCGCACCCTGGAGCATGTAGTCGCCGACGACAAGCGTCACATGGTAAATCTTACTGTCCCATCCCGCAGGCCGCGTCTTTTCAGCTTGAGGAGCTTCCGCATACGTTGTCATGGACGTGATTTGGCCGCTCAAAGACGTCTCGTAACGTCTAAAAGCCGTCTCGCATTGGCCGTCGAATTGAAGGTAAGGGATAAGACGCACCATGCAATCTCAATGATTTGCTTCAGCACCTGCATGACAGTTGACAGATTCCCTTTTTTCCGGTTCCGCGATCAGGATGTGGACGCGCTCCGGCATCACAACAAATCCGATTATGTCAAAGCCGTACCTTCGCCGCGCTTGTTCCAGCACTTCAAGAAATACATCGCACGCCCGAGCAGATCCCAGCAAAGGTTTCCGTCGATAACAACTCGTGGTAATGAAGTGGAGATCGCCCTCGCCATAGTAGCGGCGCAACGGATGTCGCGGAATCTGGATCACGGCCCAGCATTATAGCCGCGCTCTGTAGTCGCAATCACCCATCCAAACGCACCCTTCGAAAATCGCGAAGGACCGGGGTCCCCAGCAACTCGATTTTGTTGTTGGGGTGGGGAATGGGGCGCCCACACTTTGCGCGTTAGAAGGAAAGACCCACATGGGAATAGGGTGGGCCACCCAGCCAAAATCAAGGGCGGGGCACCCGGCTTATGCCTTCGGTGGAACCATTGAACTTTCATCCTAGTTTCTCAGCGCCGCGAGGGAGCTTTCGTCGGACTGGGGTGGCACACGCTTTTTTGCTATTTTTCGCGAAACATGGATTTCCCCGATTGTGCCGTCCAACAACACCTATTTGAATTGCTTATCTAGCCGTAGAAATCTGACCGCGTTGTTGTAGAGGATGTCGCGCTTTTGTTCGGGCGTAAGGTAGTCGGCGTTCTGGATCAGGCTGATCGAATACGACATCAGCTTCGGCCACTGCAGTTGGTCGGTGCCATACATGACGCGGTCTTCGAATCCGGCTTCGACCAGGCGCTGAATGTAGCGGTTCACGTCTTTCAGTGGGTAGCTCCAGATGAGTCCGGCGACGTCGACATACACGTGCGAGTTTGCCTGCAGCAGCGTAAGCATGTTGTCGATCATTGGGTAGCCAGCATGCATGACTTGCACGCGCAGCTTGGGATGACGCGCCAGCAGATCTTCAAGCAGCAGTGGATTGCCCATAGAGCCGCGAAACTTCTGCAAGGTGATATTTGCCCGCCCTGATCCGCCGGTGCCCATGTGAATTGCAACCGGTATGTCGAGTTCCTCTGCTAGTGCGAAATACTGGTCTACAGAAGGATCGCTCGGCGACAGACCTTCGTACTGCAGGCCGATTTCGCCCATAACTTTGAACCCGTCCTGGGTGAAGTCTTTGCGCAGGTCAGAAAGGGGTATACGCTTGCTCGGCGCCATAGCTTCACTGAAGCTGGTACCGGGAATTACTCGGCTGGGCGCTGCGTCTTTCCACTTCTGCACGCTTTTTGGATCACCGAAGACGACTGCGGTAACGTTTAGTCGCTCCATCTCTGCAACCACATCGTTGATGTACTCGCCTTTCGCCGCGGGATTGAGCTTGGGCGTACATTCTTCCTGGCTCCATCCAATCGGAGCTTCTTTCGCGCGTGGATCTGAAGCAAGAAACTCGGATTGATTGGGACACATCGGGCCACCAGGAAACGATTCATCCATGCCATGGACGTGAACGTCGATGACCGGTGGCGCCCTAGTCGTAGTGTTCTGGCCGCCAGCCAGCCCAGCACAAGCGCCGATGAAAACTGAACATAGAACAGCAAGCAATGGTTTGCGAAGGATCATCGAACCATCTCCGATATTAGTTGAAGAATGAGAATACAGCGGGAGAAGCGACATGGAAACATGGAAACAGGGGGGGCAGACGGAACGTTCCTAAATCGGGAGACGAATGAGAATACGTTTCGTCTGTTCCCGATTTTCCTGGGAAGTGGAGTCGGCCTGGTCATCGTGTTTCCCGTTTGGGAACGTCACCAGCTCGTGCAGGTACTGCGACAGCCACGGAGCTTTCTCCGGCAGGTACACAAAGCCGTTTTCGATGATGCTCGTGACCGTATACATGCGCATGGTCTTGTCCAGCTTTGCCTGGCACTTCTTGATGCCGTGCACACGTTCCTGAATGGCATTTAGAGGATTACGCGATCTCCAACGAGACCCGATAGCGAAGTACCCGCAATTGTGCTACTCTCCCCGCGCTCCTGAACCACGCACAACGGTGGGATTGCGTGTGAGCTCGTGCATGCCTCCGGTTTCAGCGCGGCAGGACTTGAGGAGAATTAGATGAGAGTTAGCTTTCGGGTAAGCCTTATCGTTTGTTTTGCGCTGGGCACCACGTTGCTGAGTGCGCAATCGTGGCAGAACGTGAGAGCCCCACTGCCTAAGGCAGTTTCGCCAACCGCCCCAATCCTTCTGTCGGATGGCTCAGTGCTTGTTCACAACTCCTGCCAACCAGATTGGTACAAGCTCACGCCCGATTCCAGCGGCAACTACGCCAACGGAACATGGTCCACAATTTCGTTGCTGCCGTCTGGCTATGCGCCGTTGTATTTCGGCTCTGCTGTGCTGCCTGACGGCCGTTTAGTGATTGAAGGTGGTGAATATAACGCAAGTTCAGGACGTAATTGCAAGGCAGTATGGACGACCAAGGGAGCAATCTATGACCCGGTTGCGAACACCTGGACGTCGGTTGCTCCTCCCTCTGGCTGGACCAGCATCGGCGATGCGTGGGGAGGTGTGCTCGCCAATGGCACCTATTTACAAACGAACTGCTGCAGCAAGGATCAGGCGCTGCTCGATCCGACAACGCTGACCTGGACCACGACTGGCGCCGGCAAATTCGACGTGCCCGATGAGGAGCCGATGGTTATGATCCCCGGCGGCAACCTGCTTACGGTTGACGGCTACGTGTTTCAGTACGATGCCACCGGAAGCAATTCTGAGATCTATGACGCTAACAGCGGCACATGGTCGAGTGCAGGCAGCACGATTGTGCAGCTTTGGGATTCGTTTCCCGACGCGAGCCACGCCTCCTATGAAGTGGGCCCTGCGGCATTGCGTCCAGATGGAACGGTCTTCGCTACCGGGGCGAACGGCGGCGGCCCGGCTCATACCTCACTTTACAACACAAAAAATGGTCGTTGGACGCCTGGTCCGGATTTCCCCGCTAACCTCGGCATAGCCGACGGGCCGGCATGCACGCTGCCGAATGGCAATGTATTCATGATGGCCAGCCCGGGAGTCTTTCAGACCGGCGCACAGTTCCTGCAATGGGACGGCAGGCAATTGACGTACGATACAGCACCCAACCCGTTCAGCGCTGATTCGTCGTTCTACGGCAACATGGTGATGCTTCCGACCGGTCAGGTGCTATTTACCGACTTCAGCACAGTTGCCGTGTACACGCCAGCGGGCGGAGCAAAACCAGGATGGTTGCCGCGGGTGACCAGCGCACCGGCAACTATGACACGTGGCGCCACATACACTATTGCCGGCACGCAGTTCAATGGGGTTTCGCAAGGCTGCTACTACGGAGATGATTACGCTTCCGCGACAAATTTCCCCATTGTGCGCTTTACTAACCCGAGTACACACAACGTGTTTTACGCCCGCACCCATGGGTTCAGCTACATGGGCGTACAGTATCCCGGAACCGTGAGCACGGAGGTCGACATTCCGGCAAACCTAGAAACAGGAGCGACATCGATGGAAGTTGTTGCCAATGGTGTTGCCTCGCCAGCGGTGACGGTCACGATCCAGTAACGCTCAAACATCGTATCGCAGGTCCCGGTTTCCCCCCCCGCTCATCTCGGATAGCCATTTGTGAAATAAGGAATCACCCTGAGAGTCTGTCGGAGATACATTTTCTGGAACGAAGAATCAACAACTTGTAAGGAATGCTCTTGCTGTAAGGTTGATTCCTGGTTCGGGAATCGTTCACTCCGACAGGCTCCTGACGTGCCCCATTTTGAAAAGCAACTTCACCACAAAATAGGGCAGATCAGCTGTCCTTCTCTTTACCGAGACTGTGGCTTCAGGTGTCTCCTTTCATAGAACACGAGGGTCGTCGCCCGCGATTTGTGACGGAACAGGCCCGCGCGGCAAGCGAATTGGGGGGGCAGCCTTTCCCCGATTCGAACTTCGCTGCACTGTCCACTAAGCGAGTGGCTGGGCCGGAATAGGTTGGGGCCCCCAGCCACCCACATCATGAAATCGCAGCCGGAATGGGAATCAGGGTGGGCCGCCCAGCTAATTCCATTCGTTACAGGCGATAGCCGACGAGTGTGCCGGGCGTGGTCTGCAGAAAAAGCATATCGGCAATGTCATCCACTGCGTATGCAGGCTCATTCTCTTTGCCGAGATTCACCTGGGCTCGCGGCTTTGCGGTGTCTTTATCGATTTGCAGCAAGACATTGCCGTGTCCGTCGTTAGCACGGGTCAACATAAAAACGAATCCGGGTAGATCCAGCGAAGCCTTGAAGCGCTTGGTTGCCATCGCTGCTGATTGCTTTGAGTAGCCTTCGAGCTGCCTGCCGCCCTGAGTGTATGCTGCTGCGATCTGGCCCGTGACTTGCTGCATAGCGGGGTCGGTAGCTTGCTGCGACGCGCGCGCGAAAGCATCACCGTATGCCGAAGCAGCCGCGCCGTAAAGACCAGCGCGCACAGCGTTCACTGCATATAGTGCGCGAAGGAGCCCGGGAAGCTGCGGGGCCGGGTAATAAACCTGCTGCTTGATTTGCCCCTCACGTGCCACGATCACGAGGTTCTGCGGAGAAATGAGTACGATGCCTTCAGGCCGAATTTCCATGCCGGTTGGATCTTCGCCGCCTTGCAGCTTGATCTCATTGCCTACCGCGCGGAAGGTAGCTGCCTCGCGATCGACGGCGTACAGTCGGTGGTCTCGGTTGGCGAATACGTAGAGCGTTCGCCCTTCGGCCGCATGATGCAGGTAGTAGCGCTCAGCCTTGTAGTCACTTGCGCTCAGCGGCTTGCCGCTCTCGATAGCGTCCTTGAATCGCGGCTCACCGGTTTCGAGATCGATGACGTTGACCTCGGCATTGATGGTAGCGTCAGGACGCGAAACGTAGAGCAGCCCCTTCGGGGTAAGCTCTGCGTAGTCGAGCTGTCCCTTGATCTTGGCATCCTTCTTCAGGCGCAGTGAGGCGCTGGCGACGTCGAGCACGTTCACGAAAGTGCGCGACTCTGCATCCACGGCCAGCACTACGGTGCTGCCAGCAATCATGGCGTCGGTCACGTTGCCGTGCATGCGGATTGGTTTCGCTGCGATTGTCGTTCCGTCACCGTAGCGGGCGACGTTGAGTCCGGTTTGCACGACACCGTTCACGATACGAACGTTGCTCATCCCTTGACCTTGCGGCGGCGCCTCCGGAAGCATCACGATGCCCGCAGGATGTTGCACGATGTCCCGGATGCGTCCCTCCACTTTCGCCGGTTTGGCCCAGAGCGCCTGACCATCCGCCAAGCCGTAGGCCATGAGGCTGTCATCAAAGCTCACGTAAATGCGATCGGATTTGTCGAGCGATGGATAGAGCCGTACGTGTTGGGCAACGAGGCCTCCCCGCGCGGTGGGAAGGGCGGCCGACCATCGCACGGCTCCTGTCCGCGCGTCCAATGCACGCAATCCCATCAACGTATGCACGACAATCATGTCGGGACCGGCCTGCAGAACTTCCAGCTCAGTTGATTCAGCCGCGAGGTTCGTCAAGCCTTGCATCAGCGCGCCAAAGCCTCTTCGCTTGGGCGGCTCGCTCGACGTAAACAGTGACTCGTTTACCCACAGCTGCTGGCCGCTGGCGAGGTCGTAGAGTCCGACGACCGATGGACCCGTTGCGCGCTTTCCATGGATCAGAAGTGTGCCGCTCTGAGGCAGAACACGGCGAGTGATGACTTGCGTAAGCTCCAGCTTCTGCGAATCGAAGATCACTGCCCCGGTCACTGGATCGAAGATCGATAGCAAGCCTTGTCGCGTCGCCTCCATAAGCAGTGAGCCCTCGATTGGGCGCACGCTGTCGTTGGGAAGCCCGCCCAATTCAGGCTTCTCCCATCCAACTTTGCCGCGATCAGTATCGATTGCCATGAGCGCGCTGTCGGTCGATACCAGGAGAGCGCCAGCCGGCGTGATCTGCTGCCAGCGGATGTCGCCGTTCACTTTGATCGTCCAAGCGGCAGTTGAGGAGGAAGCTGACCGCGTTGCGGCTGGCGCGTGCACATTGGCGCCGAACACGACGGAAAATGCAGCCAGGATGGCGATAGCGCGTGTGCGACCAGTAGCCAAGGTCGTCATAGCAGTCTCCTTTTGGAGGGGAACGTTGTGGGAGAAAACAGCCGTTATATTCGTTGATGTCGGGTCGCGACGCAAAACACGAAAAGACATGTCCGCGCGGGAGTGCACACCCGGATGCCTCACCTTTCGTTCTGCCTTGAAATCGCTGGCAGCTCTCAGGCGAGTGACTACGTGGCACACCTGCCTACAACGGCTGCAGGCGTATTCAATGCGCTCTAATCGGTTGGCTTCTATGTCCAGCGCAAGCGCCAAACTTCAGCACAAGATAGGGCAGATGAGACGGATCGAGGGTCATGAAGGCAAATGGTCGTTTCAAACGGCCTTCCGAAATATCAGTCGTTCTTGAGTTCAATGTCCGGGATCAAGGGCACCCACATTGTGGGAGCTAGAAAGGAAGACCGAAATGGGAAGAGGGTGGGCCACGCAATATAAAAGGGTGCCCTTTCGGAGTACTCTGCGGTGATCTTGACCACAGAGCTTACTCACGAAAGGAACACCCTCATGAATGACACCAAGTTTATTGGTCTGGACATACACAAGACAAGTATCTCCGCTGCGGTACTGGATCAGGATGGCAAGTTGGTGATGCAGTGGGAATAGCGTGGACCACCGAGCCGATACTCAACCCTCTTCTTTCTCTGTTTTTTGGTCTTCATTGTTGAAGTAGATGTGATAAGTCATAGTGTCCCACGCGTTGTGAATTCCGATAATCAGTAGCAAGAGCGCCGCCGCTCCAACGGCAAAGAGGCTGCTATATCTTTTGGAATAAACCTCTACGACAGCCGATCCGGCCAGTGTTGCGTAAGCAGCGAACGGAAGCAGAACATGAAATAGCCAGTCCTCAGCCTGAGGCGTGTAGATGCTTTGTGCTCGGATGCGCCGAACCACGATGATCGCGTATACCATCCCGCAGAGACCGAGTAATCCCCATAGTGTCGCGGCATCCACAATCGCTTGCCATGGGGCGCTTACGATTCCTGAAAGCAGCAGTACGGCGCCGAAGTGTACGACTGTTGGGGATGCGAAGGAGGTACCTGCATGCGCCTGACCTGCCACGACAGGCTTGCGGGCGATTAGGGTGAGCACGACGACTTGCAATCCCACAAGGACACCGGCAGACGCCCCACGCTTACGTAAAAGTGTTCCCATCCGGCGAGTGCGGTCATTTGACGCTTATCTCGTCCAGTCGTCGCCTTTCTTCGAGGCAGAATACCAGATGAAATACTCGTGCTCTTGAGTAAGCTCGCAGCATCATGAGGTGCGCTGCCGCTGCGCGCAGGCTGCGTCGTGATCTTCCTCGAATCCTAGAAAACATCTCCGGCAATGACCAGCGCCTGCTCTGTGACAACTGCCAGTGTGAGGAAGTCCCCTTGTCTTCTAAAAGGGTAACTGCCACTAACGTTGGAAAGAATCGCGTGAAGTCCGGAGGTTGGGCTGCAGGTAAGCGGAGGAAAACCTCGCGCGGACGGAGATCTCATCAACTGCAGAAGGAGAACAGCATGGCTGCGACAGTAATTGCAACGCCCTCGACACCAACAAAACAGAAAGCCCAGGACTGGACGAAGCCAGCAGCAATGGCGATCCCGAAAGAGGGCTACCTTAGCTTGCAGAACGGGAGATACGGCCCGATATATCCACGAACTCCGGCCTGTCATGGCTTCACAATCATCGCGAAAATCAAACCGGGAAGAGAGAGCGCGATCCGTGCCTATGGCAACACCATCGAGAAAGCGATTGAGGACATGCCTGATGCGCTTGCAACTCTTAAGCTGCACTATCTTCGATGGGTTCTGTTTGACATTGGAAAAGACACATACTTCATGTACCAAGGAATATTTGACACAGATTTCGACAAGTACACCGAGGACGCAGTAGCCCTGTTTAAGAAGGTCGGAGTGAACACGGTTTTCGAGAACTTGGAAGGTTTTCCCGAGGACTGGAAGACGAACGTACCGGCATTCGTCGACTTTGTCCGCAAACACCAGTGCCCAAGCTTTTTAGAGTATGGCGAATATCCCTACGCTACCGCTGACGAGGTCAAGAAGGCGCTGCAACTCAGAGCGAGATTTTCCGAAATGCTCGACTTGATGCAGTAGATACGACTCATCCTGGGAGCTATAGGCCCTGTGGCAATCTACAGTCCTCCAATCGCGAGCAGTCTCCAGTCATCAAAGGCGGATGTCGCGGCACTTGAGTTATACGACATTCAGCATTTTCTGATCCATCGCTCTCCTGCGCTGGCGGCGAGATATGAGTTTTTGACATTTCGAGAGCCATCCGCAGCTCGTGCCTGGCTGAAAGCCCTAACCGAGAAGGTAACCACGGCCGCAGCAGTCCGATCAGGGCAGTTGGATACAAGGTGGGTCACGGTAGCCCTTAGCTGGAACGGCATCCGAGCGCTTGGGTTGGACGATGATTCCCTCGCGAGTTTTCCCGCAGAATTCCGTCAGGGCATGGCTGCTCGGGCGGAGATCCTGGGTCTGACAGGCGCAAACCACCCTGAGCACTGGAAAGGTGGGCTGGCCAGCGCCGATCTTCATGCCATCGTTATTCTTTTTGCCCGCGACGTCCCGCAGCGTGAGCGATGCCGCGCGGAGCACGAAAAGTTTCTATCGCAGTGTCCGGGAGTAGAGGTGATGTCCTCGTTGGACATGGAAGCTATTCCGCCCTTCGACTATGCACATGAACATTTCGGGTACCGTGATCGTCTCTCGCAACCTGCGATTGAAGGAACGGGAGAGGAGCCAATGCCAGGCTCTGGCCCAGCACTCAAAGCAGGCGAATTCCTTCTCGGTTATCCAGACGAAGAAGGCTCCGGGGGCAAACTGCCGCAACCCGAAACCGTTTCGCGCAATGGTAGCTATCTCGCGTACTTAATGATGGAAGAACATGTAGGAGCATTTCGCGACTTTCTGCGGCAACATGGTGAGACACCCGACGAACAAGAGTTAGTTGCGGCCAAACTTATGGGGCGATGGAGAAGCGGTGCTCCACTTGTCCTCACCCCAGAGAAGGACGATCGCGAACTCGCGGGTGACCTCCAGCACACGAACAATTTCGATTACGGGAAGATGGACCCACACGGTTACGGCTGCCCGCTAGGTGCGCACATTCGGCGCATGAATCCACGAGACACCGCAGCAAATATGAATCGCCGAAAGATGATCCGGCGCGGTGGAACCTACGGTCCGCCGCTGCCCGAAGGAGTTCCAGAAGATGGCCGGGAAAGAGGTATTGCAGCTTTTGTAGGCTGCGCGAGTCTCGTGCGCCAGTTCGAGTTTGCGATGAACGTCTGGGCTAATGATCCCAAGTTTCACGAACTGAGTAACGAGCGCGATCCCATTTTCGGTACGCAGGACGGAACGTTTGACATGACGATCCCAAAGCGGCCCATCCGAAAAAAGATCAAAGGGCTGCCGGCGTTCACTACCATCCGGGGCGGCGCTTATTTCTTTTTGCCCGGCATAAGGGCGCTTCGATACCTCGCCTCGCTAAATCATGGCTCCTAGAAAGAAATCTCTTCTTAGGCAGAAAGGCTGGCCCGCATGAGTGCCGTTCCTCAACCACCGCGTACATACAACCAGAACCATGTCCCGCGAAAGTACAGCGCTAGCAAACGGAGGATTTCGATTTATTGGACGTGGAGTTATCCATGGGAAACCAACAGGGACATCATGGAATTAGACAATCGCTTTTCAACCATGACTGAAGTAAAGAGAGTTGCCTGGCCGGCGTACGAGGGAACGGATTGGGATGAGAAGCACTTCCTGCAGGGCATTGCTGGCACCCTCGAGCTATTTCACCGCTCCACACTTGCATTTCAGAACATCGCGGGTGAGGTCACGGGACATCCGATCGCAGTATTCCAGCGAATCGATCAGGCCGGGTACAAGCTTCCCATAGACGATCGAATCCTGGCCGACACCGATACATTAATGGTATTCGGTCTTGACCACCTGGTTTCAGAACAGGATGCGGCTCAGGAGGAGATTGCCGCGGTCCGCAAATGGCTGGAGCGAGAAGGGACTTGTCTCTTACTTGGACCCCATCACGACGTGGGCTTTACAGAAGATCTGAAGCAGCGGCAGCAGGAGTATTTGCACCATGGGGATGCGCTTGTGCCTCGTCAGCAACGCTTCGGACAATACACACGGTCAATGATGAAGGGACTCGGCGTGCCGGTGATGAATCAGTTTGGACTTCGCCCGGCCCTCGTAAAAGGCACAACACAGATCGCCCCTCTCACAATAAACCGAGATCTGGACGAGTTACGTCTGCTTAACGGCGTCACTACGTTTAACTTTCACCCTCACTTGCCACACTACGCGTTGACCAGTGAGGACCCAATCGTCCACGTCCTCACGCGGCAACCCATCGATCTCGATCGGCCGCATCCTTTTATCGAAGCGGGCAACACTGAATTCAACTCATTTATCTGGATGCCGCCTGATACCCAGCGCGCGGGACACATCCTGCTGGCCGATTCAACGATCTTCACTACGTTATTTGGTGGCGTCGAGTCGCTGGAAACGTTCTGGAAAAACCTTGCGACCATGCCGCTTGCAAGCGGTGTGCGTGCCAAACCGCATCACGCTGTCGCGTGATGGCGGAGTTCGATGGGAGTCGCGCAGCAGAGGTCAAATGGAAATCCTGAGCAAGGCAGTACCAGTCACGATGCTGGCCTTCGTGCTTTCAAGCATGCTGTCCATGGGTTTAAGTCTTACCGTGGGGCAAATCCTTGTTCCCTTGCGCAATTACAAGCTAATTGTTCTTGCCCTGCTGGCGAATTTCGTTCTGATGCCGTTTGCGGCTGTTTTCATTGCCAAGCTGCTTCAACTGGATCAACCACTTGGCACTGCTTTGCTCTTGCTGGGCACTGCTTCTGGCGCTCCGTTTCTGCCGTTGTTAGCTCGAATCAGCAAAGGGAATCTGGCGTTCGCGGTGGGCTTAATGGTGTTGCTCATGGTTGTGACGGTTGTTTACATGCCGCTGGTGTTGCCGCTGATGCTCAAAGGGGTTTCTGTCGATCCGCTTAAAATAGGTCGCTCGCTGGTTTTCCTGATGTTGCTTCCTCTCGCGATAGGGCTTCTGGTGAGATCGCGCCTGAGTGGACTAGCCGCAAGAGTACAACCTTTTCTCAGCCGATTGTCCATTCTGAGCCTCGGTTTGCTGATTGCGCTCTTGCTGATCACGAACATTCAGAACGTACTGAGCCTATATGGGACGCGGGGCGTTCTGGCTAGCATCTTCTTCATTGCCGTAGGCTCTGGAATTGGATGGGTGCTGGGCGGGCCCCAATCAGACACTCGAGGAGTCATGGCGCTCGGTACAGCACAACGGAATATTGCGGCAGCACTGGTTGTAGCGGGCCAGAACTTTAAGGATCCAAGAGTTCTCGTTATGGTCGTTGTGGTTGCAATTGTCGGACTACTCCTGCTAATGCCATTAGCGCGCTGGCTCGGGAAGCGGTCTCAACTGGTAAGCACCCGGAGTAGCATTGCCTCGAAAGTTCAGTCTACAGAGCCATCCGCAGCCAATGCAGCCGGCCGCGGCTTGTGACGCAAAGTCTTTTCAATCCGAGTACCGCGTCGCTGCTGTTGGCTGCCATGTGCATAATTGCCGTGCCCGCCGTGTCCCAAGTCAGGGGCGTATACCCGCTAGGTATGAGCGCAACCAACTCCGGAGTAACACCCGAAGCGGGAATCTCTTACGTTAATCAATTCTTGTTCTACTCTCGAGATCAGGCAAAGGGGCCGAATGGAGAAGTCCTTGCGACTGGGCAGAACTCGGTGATGATGGACATGAACACCTTGGTCTGGGTCAGTAAAGGAGCAATCGACTTCCTTGGTGGTCCACTGTTCTCCATGTCAGCCACTATCCCGATCGCCAACAACTCGCTGACCTCGGATATTGAGGGCGGAATCAGCGGTGGTGGCGGGCTGGCCGACTCGTATTATCAGCCTTTCATTCTTGGGTGGCGCACACAGCGCGCCGACATTCGCGCTGTCTACGGATTTCTTGCTCCTTCCGGAAAATTCAACGTCGGCGCAAACAATAATGTTGGCTCTGGCTACTGGACGCATGCCTTCTCATCTGGCCAGACTTTCCACCTCAACGGGAACAAAACAACCGCAGTCTCTGCATTCCAGATGTACGAGATCCACACAACTCAACAGGGTACGCAAATCCATCCTGGGGACACCCTAAACCTCGACTATTCGTTGACACATGTACTGTCATTACAACCCGAGTTGAACCTTCAAGTGGCCTTGGTGGGCTATGAGCAGTGGCAGCTTAGCGACAAGACTGGACCAAATATCACCCCCGCTCAGTCTTCTGCGCATTACAGGGTCAATGCTCTAGGTTTCGGATCGAGTTTGATTCTTCCGGCACGAAAGGTGAGCGTAGGGATCAAGTACTTCAAGGAACTTGAGGACAGGTCAACGTTTCAGGGATATTCGCTTCAGATTACGGCCAGTATCAAGTTCTAGTATGGATCCCCGCACTTCCAACTTGACAGCCGACGTTGTCAGGAAGGTCCTGCTAACGGCAAACTTCGGTCCCATGGGAAGCTCATTGACTGGTCATCGTGTTTCCCGTTTGGGAACGTTACCAGCTCGTGCAGGTACTGCGACAGCCACGGAGCTTTCTCCGGCAGGTACACAAAGCCGCTTTCGATGGTGCTCGTCACCGTATGCATGCGCATGATCTTGTCCAGCTTCGACCCGCATTTCTTGATGCCGGGCACACCGAGCTAGGTGAGATGTCCTGATCACTCCCAGCGCAGCGCCTCCACCGGATTCACACGCATTGCTCTTCTCGCCGGGAGGAAGGTTGCCCAAAGCGAAACGCCAATCAGAACTGCAATGACAGCGGCAAACGTCATCGCGTCTGTGGGACTGGTGGCAAAAAGGAGCGATGACACGGCCCGCGTCGCAGCAAGCGCGCCGGCCACTCCGATCAGAATACCCAGTGCGCTAAGGCCTGCTCCCTGCCGCAGAATCATACGTAGCACCTGCGCCGGTTGAGCCCCAAGCGCCATGCGAACACCGATCTCGCGCGTGCGCTGCGTCACCGAATAAGCAATGACGCCGTAAGTTCCGATGCTGGCCAATACCAGCGCAATCACGGCAAATAGCGAAAGCAATGCGGTGCGGAAGCGCGGTTGCGCCACCGCGTTGCCCATGACGGTGGCGAGCGTTTCACGGTATGTCACCACAACTTCAGGATCCACCGAATGAATGGCACGCTCGATCTCGTCGCCCAACGCAGACGCCTGGCGCGAAGAGCGCACGATCAGGAACATCGGCAATCCAGGTGACTGTGCCACTGCCGCGTACCACACCGGCGCGGGCTCACTTGCCATGCCGGCATACTTGACGTCACCGACAATCCCTACGATCCGGTACCACGGCTGCTTGAGACTGGGTTCGCTGGGGGCGATCTCCTGCCCGATTGGGTCTTCGCTGGGAAAGTACCGGCGAGCGAGTTCCTGGCTGATCACCGCAACGTTCGGACGGCTGGCAGCGTCCGAATCCTCGAAGTATCGACCGCGAATGAGCGGAATTCCGAGCGCACTGAAGTACTGCGGAGTGACTGTCGGAATCGGCGATGACGGAAATGCCTCGTGATTGTAGGGTTTGCCTTTGATCTTGAAGGTGTCGTCGTTCGACCAATAGTTCGGGGGGCGGGAATCAGACCATGCTGCCGCCTCGACACCCGGCACCTGCAGGATTTGTTCTATCAGGCGATCGAGTATCGCAAGTTGTGCTTTTGGATCTTTGTAGCGCGTGGCACTTGGCGAAACGAGCATCGTAAGCAATTCATCGGGCGGCGTTTCGATGCCGGTATTCACCCGCTGCAGGCGCTCGAAGCTGCGCAATAAGAGCCCGCCTACGATCAGCAGGACGAAGGACAAGGCAATTTCAGCGACTACCAATGCTGCCCTCGTTCGACTTTTGCCGCCTCCTGCCCTGGCGTCGTCTTTCAATCCGCGCACCGGCTCGGTCCGTGCGCTCTCAAGCGCTGGTCCCACCCCAAACAAGACCGCGGTGAGAATTGCCGTTACGACCGTGAACCCCAGCACCGGCGCATTCAACCGGACTGCGTCGATCCGGGGCAGGTTTCCAGGATTCAATACGCGCAGCAATCGAACCGCATACCACGCGAGACCAATTCCAACGGTCGCGCCCGCGAGTGAAAGTGCAAGGTTTTCAGTGAGCAACTGCCGAACCAGCCGGCTACGTCTTGCTCCAATGCTGACGCGCACTGCCATTTCACGCGCTCGGGCACTCGAGCGAGCCAGCAACAGGTTGGCGACATTCACGCTCGCGATCAGCAGCACGGCAACCACTGCTCCAAACATCATCAGCAGCGGCAGGCGCACATCACCGACCAGTTCCTCGCGAATTGGAACTACGGGCATAGTGAGGTTGCGGTATTCCCCGTTTCCGGCGAGCTCAATCGTGCGCCCGATCTTATTGGTTTCGGCTTGCGCCTGCTTCCAGGTCACCTCCGGCCGAAGCCGCGCCACGCCTGTCAAAAAGAATGGGAAGCGGCCCTTCGGCGGCGTCAAATGCAGATTCGTCCAGATCTCGGCATCTTCGCGCGGGAAACGAAAGCTGTCCGGCATCACTCCAATGATGGTGGCTTTCTCACCATTGGCGTCGATTACCTCGCCCAGAGCGGCCGCGCTCGCGCCGAACCTGTGACGCCATAGCCGCTCACCCAGGACCACCACGCTGGGGGCTGTTGGCGAATCTTCTCCACCCCCGATCGTCCGGCCGATGAGTGGCGGCACGCGCATGATCGAAAAAAAACCAGCTGTTACGCTCACACCACGCGCCTGCTCCGGTGTGCCGATGCCCGTAATGTTGTACAGTCCGTTGGCATAAGCCGAAACCTCTTCAAATGCGTGGTTCTGCGCGTTCCAATCGAGAAAATCGGCCTGGCACATGTGGCCGCGCGGCGCGTTCTGCGGTAAGAAATGCATGAACACTTTCGCGACGCGATCGGATGCGGGGTAGGGCAGCGGCTGCAAAAGCACGCCATCAACGACGCTAAGAATCGCAGTGTTTGCCCCGATGCCGATGGCCAGCGTAAGCACTGCAACAGCGGTAAAGCCCGGCGACCGGCGCAGCATGCGAAATGCGAAGCGCAGGTCCTGCGCGAGCTGTTCCAGCCATAGCCAACCCCATTGCTGGCGTGTCGCCTCTCGCACCAGTAATTCGTTTCCAAACTCGCGTCTCACCGCCGCTTCCGCTTCCGCTCTCGATTGTCCGCGTTCCATTCGCTCCTGCACCGCCATCTCGATGTGGTTGCGCAGCTCCTGCGTGAGTTCGTCATCTTGCCTGTTCCATCTTAGGAAACGCATGTTCACTCCTGCGGACTGAGGACGCCTGCGATGGCGGCTGCCAGCCTCTCCCAGCGTGACCGTTCGTTCGCGAGCTGCTTTTTCCCCGATGCTGTGAGGCGATATTGCTTCACGCGCTGCTTGTTCTCTGACGTCTTCCAATCGGAAGAAATCCAGCCGCTGCGTTCAAGCCTGTGAAGCGCCGGATAGAGCGATCCGGTTTCCACATCGAACAGCTCGCCAGATTTCAATCGAATTGCCTGGCTGATTCCGTAGCCGTGCTGAGGACCCCACTGCAGAGTCTGGAGGATGAGAAGATCCAGGGTCCCTTGCAGTATCTCGATGCGAGTTTGATATCGCGTTTTCATTCTGGTTCGAGCTTCACCAAGCTGAAGGCCTCGGTGCGAGTGCTAAAGACGTAGATATCCTACTCCCATGGATGTAGAACGTCTACTACCACGAGGAAATGGCGGGAAGAGGACCAAAAGGGGACGGACCAAAAGGGGATGGACGGGGCGTTATTCTATTTCAGGAAATAACCCTCCGAAAATCGCGGAGGGTAGGGGACCCTCTTTTTGGGTTCGGCAGCAGAAAACAAAATCAAAAAGGTGGGGAACCCGGCCGATGTTCCTCCCACGCAACAGCGACTGGTCGCGTGAGAAAATGAGATCCATGGAAAATCTATTGGTCGGCGATCGCATCACGTTGACGTTCGATGACGGACCTTGCGACGAAGTCGTAGCCACGATAGCCAACAGGCTATCTGATGAGCAGGAAGGGCTTGGGCCGGAGAGCGAAGACTATGTTTGCTTCTGGTTCGAAATCACTCGCGAAGGAGACCCAACTGCAGCGATGGCTAATCTTTTGTTTATGACCAACGGCCGCTATTCGCTGGACGGACGGTTCGTCACGATCCGCAAAATCGGCGAGAGCGATGCCGCGTGAACAGCGATATCCTCGCCATCACTTTGCAATTGCTGCGAGCCTACCTTGTCTCATGATCCACATATCTGACTGATAACTAAACCCTGTATTGTCCTGGTAAACGACGACGTGTGTCGGTGTGTAAATGACCAACGGGCGGCTAGAAGCGTTCAGCGACGGAGTGATCGCGATCATCATCACGATCATGGTGTTGGAGATGAAGGTGCCGCACGGAGGTCGCCTGAAAGACTTGATGCCGCTGGCGCCGATTTTTCTCAGCTACGTCTTGAGTTTCATTTATGTCGGTATCTACTGGAACAACCACCATCACATGTTTCAGGCTGTCACCGTAGTGAACGGTGCGATGCTCTGGGCCAATCTGCACCTATTGTTTTGGCTCTCATTATTTCCGTTCACCACCTGGTGGATGGGAGAAAACCATTTCACCGCAGTGCCCACTGCGCTCTACGGAGTGGTGCTGTTGATGGCGGGGATGGCTTACCTGTTGCTCCAACACGCGATCATCCGCACGCAAGGTCGGGACTCAATCTTGAAAAAAGCGATCGGGCGCGATTGGAAGGGCAGAGTGTCCGCTGTGCTATATGTTGTGGGGATCCTTGTTACTCTGCGTTCCACGTGGCTCGCCCAAGCCGTTTATGTAATTGCTGCGATGATCTGGGTGATTCCCGACCGCCGTATCGAAAGACGTCTTGCCGGGTAAGCGTAGCGACTCGTCCACGCCATGCTGTCCACATTGCTGCTTTCCTACAAAAAGTCGGGAAACACGGAACGTATTCTCATTTGATTTCCCACTTGAGGAAAACGCCCCGTCTGATCCCCAGGTTCTTGTCAGCGCCGGAGGCGCGGCACTGAAGGTCAGCCCCGCGGCGGAAGACTGGGGTAAGGTCAATACCCGGAGCGGTAGCGACGCGGTGATTTTCCCTTCCGCGCTGCCGCAGGCCGGAGCGCAGAGCGCAGCTCGAAGCGACAAAGCAAAAGCATTTTGTTTAGGCGCTCCGCTGACGCTAAAGCGCGGGGCCCTCGACGTCGCTCAGGGCAGAGTGGAATTTCATTTTCCGATCCCTACCCGGGGTTCCCAAACTGCGGTCATCCCGGGCTACTCTCAGGCGTGCCGCCCATAGCGCAGCACTTCAAGAAGAAGCGACGGCTTCGCAGCTTTGTGGCTTCGTAATGTTCATTCCGGGATGGACGAAGTATGCCCATCAATACAGCCTCGCGACTTTCGGAGGGTGGGCTGCCATGCTGCCTGCGATGCCTTGCTTGGACTGCTTCGATTTTCCCGTTTACGGAATGATACAAGTCGAAAACTCAATCCGGAGTTGTATGCTTCATCGCACCCCACCCTTCGAACACCGCGGACGGTAGGGCCCCCACCTGGTGGGTTGATTAGGGAAAACAAAATCAAGGGCAGGGCACCCGGCCGGGTGTCTGGACCAAATACAGGATCGAAGTAGAAGGCCGCAGAGCGCGCCTCTACGTGAACGAGCCGCGCGACGGAGGCGTCGCATTGTGGGTTGGACCTGGAACCGAGGGTTACTTTTCCAATCTGAAGATTACCGCCAGGTAATTCCACCGCCGCCGTTCGGATAGAGGAATCAGTCGGACAGCCTGATCTGCCCTATTTTCCATCTTGAAAATAATGGGGCGGATCAGGCTGTCCCTCTTAATTCGATGGGGCGGATCAGGCTGTCCCTCTTAATTATAATTAATACCGAGGACTTCAAGTTTCAGAGTGATGTTGTGCTCATCTTCGGTGAGTTAGTAGCTCGCAAGCGTATACTTCACTTACTTCCAAGCATCTCCGCCCTAAGCGTCCATGACGGTCCTGCGTGAAGCTAATGGGGCCGCAATGAATGTTTCATCGAGTCCACGCCAAGTAATCTTGTGTATTGACGACGATTCAGAGCAATTGAAGTTGCGCACGATGATTCTCTCTAGCGTCGGTTACACAGTGCTAACAGCTACGAATGCTGCAGCGGGTTTGCATCTATTCATGCACAATCGCGTAGATCTGGTGATCAGCGACCACGTCCTGCCAGATGCCCCGGGTGCCGACTTGTTGGGAGAAATGAAGAGAGCCAACGCAAGCGTCCCAGTCGTCCTGCTCAGTGGCTTTTCCGAAACACCTGCAGGTGTAGAGCAGGCGGATATATTTCTAACGAAGGGAATGGCTGTGCCCGATTTTCTTGCTGCCATCGCCGAGCTGCTGAGTCGGAGAGCGAAATCTGCCAGCAGCGTTAATTCTTGAAAACCAGTTCGCGTTGTATGAACGGCTCGCCATAGCACAACTCCTTTGTGGATCACCGCCAAGTCAGTGTACCCAATGCGGCCGATTCGGCCTACGCGCGTCAATGCGCAAAGTCGAGCCTATTCGCCATTGTTCAGTGAGAAGCGTCGCCAGTAGCCGGCGATTGCGTTGTCACTCACTACGTGGACGGCCATCTAGGCTGGGGTTTCGTCTCTGTTAGAAATTAGGAGCTCAACCACGTCGAGGAACGCCTCTGGGGAGTGCATATTCTCCAGGCGGCCATCCACTTCTGCCAGCGTGGGGTCGTAGCCGTTGTAGAGCATCAGGATTGGAGATTCCGGGCGCTTCGCCTTCAGCGCCTTACACAGAGCAACTCGGCTCGCCTCAGGAACAGTGTGGCACATCAACATCAGATTCACGAACGGGAGTCCTGGTGTAGCAAGAAACTTCAGGACGTCTGTATCGCTTTGGAGTGCTATGACCGAATATCCAATCTGGTGCAGGAGCGCAGTTCTAGTAAATTGCAAAGATTCATCACGGCTGATCGTTACGATTAATTTTGGATAACTCATGGTGGGGGGTCGTTTCCGGCAATATAACCAGCAGGTGCTCTCAATCTAGCTACCGGTGAACAGGAAGTCTGAGCAGAATTGAACACCCATGAATTCGTGGACAATGCTCCCAAATAACCCTCCAACCAGAGAGGCGGGCGTAGTTCTTATTGGAATGTAGCGCATATGGATCGTCAGGAAGCTGGCCCTAATCAATACAGAACTTTGAAATCGCACCGCCTTGCAGTGTTCACTTTTGCTCAGTCTACTGGCGAAATCCACGGCAAGCTTGTATGAGGAGTAACCCGCCCTATGTCACTAGCCAGAGTTTTACTTGTAGACGATAACGATGCCATTCGGACGACGATGCAAAAGGTCTTGGAACTAAACAATTTCGAGGTCGTTTCTGCATCGAGCGTCAATGAGGCGCTCAGTTATATTGCGGCGGAGAAATTCGGTGTACTGCTGTGTGATCTGCACATGCCCGGCCGAGGTGATGGCCTAACCGTAGTCAGCGCCATGCGACATGCTAATGCGAATGCCTTGACACTGGTCTTCAGCGGTTATCCGGAAATGAAGGAGGCTCTATCAGCGATCCTCGTCCAAGCGGATGAAATACTAGTGAAGCCACTCGACATTCCATCCCTCATTAAATTGATAACGAAAAGGCTCGCAAGCAGCGATCCTTCCAAGACGAGAGTTCTAGAGAGTGTGGCCACGATACTCGAGCGGGAATGCGGCGCAACGATACAGGACTGGTTACTCCGCGTGCAGCATGACAAAGAACTCACTCGAATCCCACTGAGTTTCGCGGAACGAACCGGGCATCTGCCTCAATTACTGCGCGATCTCGTTTTGCGTTTGCGCAGGAAGCAAAAGCTTGGCGGAGACAGCGACGAATCCGATTCTGCGTGGCTGCACGGAAAATTGCGACACACGCAGGGCTACTCAGCGGCCATGCTCGTCGAGGAATCGCGGATGCTTCAGGTGAGCATCTTTCAAACCCTCCAAAGTCATTTGACCAGCATCGACTTCAGTCTTCTGTTGTTGGATGTAATGTGCATCGCTGACGAAGTTGACTCACAATTAGCCCAAACCATGAGAAGCTACAGCGCCGAAGAGAGTGCCCGCGTCGCAGCCTGAACTCCGTAGACTGCCTTCCTGCCAGAATGCATCTTTTCGGCATTGCAGGATCTTTTGACTAGTCACTCTTTTGGCTTACTAACTCCCAACCCTTCCACGGTGATGTGAAAGCGGCTATAGCCGCAGGGCTGTCTGTTCAATATTGACCGTTTTATAAATTAAATATCTGCGGTCACGGCTGATGCGACAGTTAGCTCGCAGGCATCACATTAAAGGTCATGAATCACAGCGTTGTCTGCGACTACACCTCGCAATTAACGATCTGCGCAAGTGCCCAGGCACTAGAAAATGAATATCGCATTGTGGGCTCTTCGATTGAGTTCCGAATTCGGTACGCGGGTGTTTGCCTGTTCTTACAACTACGAAATAGACTGGCGGTTTCGCCTCCACACCGAACTTGCCGCCTGGTTAGAACGCGAATGCAAGACCCGTGGGGTTTGGAGTTAAAGTTATGACTCAATCTGCACATCACGCGGGATCCTGGGATTGGGATTGTACCGTCGCACTCGAATATGCGGCAGAACAATTGCTGAAAGTGTCTGAGCTTCCAAGCGGCGTGATCGCGCCCTCTAGCGAGGCACTAAACATCTCCTACCTAAGGTGTATTTCTTGCCTCCTGCAACACGAGGACCTTCTTCCCAAAACCGTGGCGATCGCTCTGCGCGAGGCGTGGCAACAATCGCAGCAGGTGCAGCAACCGAATACCAGCAAGGCCCAATGCAATTTTCTGGCCTCGCGGTTGCTAACAATACTGCGGGATGTCGCAAATGTGTTGGCTACTGCGAAATTGAGGGTCGCGGCTTAGCTGATATGTCGGAATTGCAGAGTTGTTCAATTTTGCTCAGATTCCGAACTGCGCGAAGCCTACATTCAGGCTTGGGCAGAAAGGAAGCCGGCCTGTGAAGGTCTCAAAAATCACCGACCCCGCAATTCAGAAGACCGCCCCGCCTAGAATCCTCCTTGTGCAAGCCGATTCTTCGGGACCAAGTGCTCTAGCCAGCGCCTTCGAAAGGAGCGGTTTCGAAGTCGTTGCGACATCTACGGTTAAGCAAGCCGTAATTCTTCTCACGGCCCAAGCGTTCTCTGCCCTGGTTTGTGATCTTCACATTCCTGCACCCGGCGACGGATTTACATTGGTAAATGCAATGCGGCACTTTCATCCGGATGCGATCACTGTGATCATGAGTCGTTATCCAGCGCTAAGGGAATCCATTTCCGCGCTTCTCCCGCAAGCCGACGAGATCCTTGTGACTCCGGTCGCGCCTGAACAAATTGTCACATTGCTGAAGAACAGACTCCGCGAACCAAAACATCATGATGTGAAAACTCCTGAACCTGTTGCAACCGTCTTAGAGCGTCATTCGGCAAACACCATCTCGGACTGGCTCGGTCGTGTCAACCGCAGCAAAGACCTGGTTAGCATCCGGCTTAGCAATGAAGGACGAACTGGCCATCTGCCTACTCTACTCAGGGAACTTGTTGACAGGCTGCGAGCGCCTCATGTCGATGAAGGTAAGGCAAAGGTTTCCTTGGCCGCTCTTGCTCATGGAAGGGTGCGCAGTGAACAGGGCTACACGGCGGCGATGCTCGTTGAGGAGTCGCGAATCCTCCAGGTCTGCATCTTCAAAACCTTGCGCACGAATCTGAGTGCTCTGGATTTGTCCCTCGTGCTCACGGATGTAATGACCATCGCGGATGAAGTGGACTCGCAACTCAAACAGACGATAGCCAGCTTCTCCGACCAGCTAGCCCGCTCACAGGCCGCTGCCAGCTGATGAGCACAGCTCTGTAGGAGCAGAGTCCTTCCGCCGGTCGTGCAATCCACTCACCGAGTCAATACCTCCTGCCGGAGAGGTTGCTTAGTTACAGTGCGCTAACTGTCTTAAGAATATATAACTGAATAAAGAGTGTGTTATACTGAAAGTTGAGGAGGTAGTGTTCTCCTCTTTCAGGTCACCTGAACTAAGTCAAGCCATCTGAAGTTATCCTTCCCTTAGGCCACTTACAAAGGTTTCCAATGCCCACCAAAGTGCTTTTGAAGCAAGTTAATCAGCTACAACGAGTGAGTGCCCGTCTCGAGTCGATCGCGGAGAAACACCCAACGCTATCAGACCCGCTATTCAAGGTTTCCCAAGCCATCCTTACTTGCGCCACTTTCTTGGATGTGTTGGTCGCAACGACGCTAAAGGCTGAACCTGCGTGAACCCCTTCGAGCAGGGGCTGAGACTGCGGCCACACTGGCGTGCGACGACAATTCGCCAAAATCTTAGGGATTTGCGCGGCATACCTCGTACGCATACTTGTTCAATCTTGAACATCTAGACGGCTCTGTTCTTCGAAGTTACCATTTCTAGTTTCCTCCGATGATTGCGCCCGAGCAAACCCGAAATGGCAAGTAAAGCTAAGTCTCGCCTCAACCCCACAATTTTCCTTAAACAAGCTGGTCCCGGAAGGAGTATTCGGGTTTACCGAAACAAAGAGGTCGTGTATCTGCAAGGCAGTTCAGCCAACGCCGTGTTCTACGTCCAGAGCGGCATGGTAAAGCTCAGAGTCGTTTCCAAGCATGGCCGCAAGAGTGCTGTGCTCTCCCTCCTCCAGGAAGGAGACTTTTTCGGCGAAGGCTGTTTAGGAAGAGAACGTCAGCGGATGTCCACGGCTACATCCGTTGGTCCATCGACTATCACGCGCGTGGAAAAAGCTGTTTTTCGTCGCGAGATAGATCGAGATTCGGAATTTGCGGCAATGTTCACCGAATATCTGCTCTCCGAGATTGTTCGCATCAAGCAGGACCTGGCGGATCATTTCTTCAATTTCAGTGACAGGCGGCTGGCACGGATTCTCTTGACACACAAGGGCTTTTCACAAAAATCACTGAGTGGGACCTCTTCCGTCCGTTTGAGCCAAGCCACTCTTGCGGAGATGGTCGGTACCACTCGCGGGCGTGTGAGCAGGTTTATGAATGACTTCAGGGAGAAGGGCTATGTTCGATACAACGGTGGCCTGGAAATAAATCCCGAAAGGCTCAGCGCTTTCCTGGAACGTTGAGCGGACGGGTAACCGCAATGAACAAGAAATACTGACCCTACAGCCTTGCCTTATGGCTTCATGTCACTGCCTTGAACCAACCACCCGAAGCAAACGGCTTGCGACCCGGTTTCATGAGCTGAGCCGACGAGTCCAATGTCGCGCGTGCTCGGCAAGACAGTTAATCCATACGAGGGTCATCGACGGTCCGCACGGGTAATACCCCGCGGCATTGAGAGATTGGTGGGGGTGGCTGCTGTTGATTTTCTTTCAGCGAAAATCGAGCCAAGGCTGTCCAATGCCTCAGTCATATCTGTTTGGGCCGAGGACAAATCGGAATCTGTGGGCCGATTGATCTGGATTAAGCCGCCGGCGAAGTCAGGGGAGCCCGGCCGAAATGCTTCCTGATGTTGCATGATTGCGTTCAACATCCAGGCAAGATCAGCGGAATACCAGCCGCCGCTGAACGTTGCTCCTGTGTCGTGCGTCGCGCTGGATTGCATCCAGTATTCGCATATCAAATTCCACACGCCTCGTTTTGTCGATGACCACAGCTTCAGGTACTGTAGCGCGTGGGTCGATCCAGTTCGATATTCAACTTGCATGGCGGGGTCTTCATCGCCTCGGGTTAGGCTGTTCCAGTTGAGCGCGACGGCGCACTCTAGCAAGTGATCGATAGTTATTTTCTGGTGGCCGGAGTGATTAAGGTCACTTCCTTGGGTAGGTGACAACGCGTGCGATGCTGCCATTTCAATCCTGATTTCGTCTTCTATTCCATTACATTCCATGCTCTAGGTCCGCACTGTATAAGACTGCTCAGTTATGTACATACGGAATCCCAGGAGTGGATTTGACTAATGATGAATGTCAGCGTAGGGTCAAACATGAGTGAGACTTCCTATCCTCTTTCAGATCCTCTGAACTAAGTCAGTCCCTCTGAAGTTTTCCCGCCTTAGCAAACGCACCACAACCTTTAGGAGGTTGCAATGTTTGCTCGTAATGTTTCCGTCCATCTGAAGCCGAATACTCTGAATGATTTCAAACAGACCTTCGAAAAAGAAGTAATACCCATGCTGCGCAAGCAAGCGGGATTCCGCGATGAGATCACCCTAGCCGGCGATAACGACGCCTACGTCACCGCGATCAGCCTTTGGGAGTCCAAGGAGCAAGCTGAGGCCTACAACAGCAACACATATCCGACTGTGTTGAAGACCTTGGACAAATTCCTTGATGGTCCACCAAAAGTGCGCGTTTCGAGTGTGATTAGTTCCACGTCACACAAGTTGACCGCAGCCGCAGTCGTCGCTGCCTAGACGAACGGATCGGACTGGAAGAGCGGCAGCATGCCGCCTTTCAGTCCAGCAGTCCGGACGATAAGTTCACCCAAAAGAGTTGATTCGGAGTTTATGTGTATATGAAAAGCATAAGTTGGATTTCGGTTATCACTCTGGCCGCCGGGGTATTTCTGGCTTCATCCGCAAATTACAGAATTGCGCTGGAGTTTGTAGTTTGTTTGGCGGCCGCATCGATCATCGTCCAAGCGTTGCGTGCTAGAAAATACGAATGGGCAGCGGCTTTCTTAGTGATCGCGCTGCTATTTAATCCTATCGTGCCGATCGCTCTTTCCAACCTTACCCTTAGATGGTTAGCGGTCCCGTGCATGGGAGTATTCATGGCTTCACTGCTCTACGTGAAAACAATTCCTCGGCCAGCGATCATTTCCATAGCGGCTCGGCCAACGCGTTGAATCAATCGCATGACTGAAGCTGAGATTGGTTTGGATGAAGGCGACAAGTAATGTTGATAGGAGATTCCGTGAAACACGATCAACAGCGAATTGACTTGAAGAAACCTTTCAAAGACGGAAAATCTTGCGCGGCAGGGTCGGATGAACCTTCATCAGAGATGGCAAACGAAGGCTGCCCCAACGATCCTGTCATAAGCGTTGCAGACGCTACGGGGTACTCCGGCACTGAGGATGAAACGAATCAACGACGCAAACGTCGAACGAATACAAGAAGATTTTCCCAATGAGGGATGAGGAGAGCGATTCTCGTCTCGGCAGGCGCCCCTCGGCCGCGCGGAGGAAAACGTGAACGTAGTCATCTTCGGCGCCACTGGCGGAACAGGACGAGCCCTGGTGCAGCAAGCGTTGGATCGAGGGCATTCCGTCACTGCTTTTGTCCGTAAAAGTTCCCGGATGCGGATCAAACATCGGCGGCTAAGGCTTGCACTCGGAAACGTGCTGGACTATGGCACGGTCGAAGCTGCGATTACCGGACAGGACGCAGTGCTCTCGGCGCTCGGCCACAAGCGGTGGCTGATCAAGACTTCGATCTTGTCCAAGGGCACACAAAACATTCTCGCAGCCATGACCAAGTGCGGCGTGAGACGTTTAGTGTGTGAAACCTCGCTTGGAGTGGGTGACAGCAAAGGTCGCCTCGGGATCCTGTACACATTCTTTCTGATTCCTCTACTCCTCTACTTCTACTTTCAGGACAAAGAGCTGCAGGAGAAATGCATCATGCAAAGCAGCTTGGACTGGGTCATCGTTCGTCCGGCCGCGCTGACCAACGGGAAACAGACCGGGGCCGTTCATGATGGCAAGAATGTTGGCAGTCTGTTCCTCACGCATACGATTTCGCGGGCGGACGTCGCCTCTTTCATGCTGTCTGAGGTGAAAGATGACCGCTACATCAGAGACACGCCCGGTGTCGAATCCTGCGCGAGCAGACTAACAACAGGCTTCTTACGTTGATATAAGTTCGTCTCCTCGGTGCGATAGCAAACGCAGGACCAAACTAGCTATATGTGCAAAAGTGCACAGTATCAATATTCATCGTTATATAGGCTTGAACTATGTCGACAAGACTCCAAAAAGGCAAGAGACGCCCGAAGAAAGTAAAGAAACCCGTCATTGTGCACACGGCCGAGTAGCTCAGGAGATGATATGGGTTCAGAACTGGTGTTTCAGGCGTTAGCCCAGGTACAAAACCCGTTTTACTTATGTCAGCTCACATCAAGAACGAGTCACGGCTTTCTTCGAGCGTCAATGGTGTCTTCAGCTCAAGCTGTGAGCGAAGCCTTTGAGATAGTTGCACGGAAACAGCCTCAGCCCGAGTCTATCGTTGAGACGCCTTTTCTTGCCGACTTCGCCGCGTGAGCCGGTACTCTGCTTAAATGGAATAATGCCAGTCAGCGTCCTGCCAACAACTGTCCACATTTGACCAGTAATCAGGAAGCCGAAGGCTTACTCTTGAGATTGAGGTTGGCACTTCCATTCCTCTTTCAGGTCTTCTGAACTAAGTCAGTCGATCTGAAGTCCTCTCCCTTAGTCACAGCTCATAAGCAGGAGATCTATGAAACATCTACATCCACACACGCTTTTGATGTTAACGCTCACGCTGGGAGCATCGGTGGCTGCGCAGCAGAGTCCAGCCTCAACCCATTCGGAACAGCCGCCGTCCGGCACCACGGTAACGCATCAGCGGGTGAATACCGAAGTTCAGCCGATGACGAAACAAGTCGGGATTACGCCCGCAATCATTCGCGCAGCCCAGGCGAAACTAAATCTCTCCGGCCTCAAAGCCGGCAATGCGACGGGACACATGAATGCGAGCACGCGCCGCGCTATCCGCGCTTTCCAGACAAAGGAAAAGCTCAACGTTACGGGAAGACTGGACGAGAACACGTTGTCCCATCTCAACATCGGTGGAACGGATACTTTCGGAGCGGCCCCGAGCGACATCGGTCGAGGCGGTAAGGCTGCAGGCCACGATATTGCCGGCGGACATCCGATCGCAGCGACCCAGGCAATGGGCAAGGGAATCGGCCATTTCGGAAAAAAGGTAGGAGAGGGCACGAAATCCCTGGCGGTAACGTCGAAAGACAAGGTTACCGGAAACCAGGGCTCAGACAAGACGCCCGACGCCCCTAGGCTGTAGGCTTCGTAACGACGGTATAACGGAGTCGTGAAGATGCAAGGTCGTGCTTTCACTCAAGGACCCTCAAGTCCGAGCGCGTTGAAGATCGGAAGTGTTTTGCTGCAGGGCGGCGCCTTTGTCCCCAAGTCGATCTGGCTGGAAAAGGAGACGTACTGCCCGGGCTGGCATTTAATTACAAACCTCGATGGCGACGAACTCGATCGTCAGATTCGAGAGACTCATTGGAATTTTATGTTTGCTGAGGGCGCGCTTCATGGCAGTTCGTGGGGATCCTGGAGTGGCACGGCAGTTCGCTGCGCGTTAATTAGAGTCTTGAGGAAGACGAAGGTGGCAAGGCTGAACGGCCTTGAGATTACAGGCATTCACAAGCGGCGCTTTCTCGGCTTCCCGTACGTAACTGTTGCCGGCCATTCGCGTCATGTGCAGAAGGCTTTAGTGTTGCCCAAGATCGCAGAGCGCGCCCGTCTCGCAGCGGAAGCGGCGTTGACTCCGGTTTCAGACACGTCCGGCACTGCTCCATTGCCTGCTCCTGCGGTTGCAAGGTGATCGCCCATATTGACGACGAAGCGGATCTGATGACAGTGCTCTCCCGTTTATCGAGCCGGTACTCCGGCTTGCTCGGAGTCTCGGCAGCAATTCTAAGAGGGCCCGTGGAAATTCCCCGCAACGGAAGTATTCTGCCGTCTGCGTTTGGAAGTTCTTGCGAATAGCGGCGCGATAAGGATCAAGAACGAGGATCAGCTTCACGGTCGACAGGAATCGAGGGAACGCAATGCGCTCTGAAATCATCGACACGGTGACCATCTATGAGATCAACGGCGTCAAGTATGTGGGCCCGCAGAAGATTGACATCAAGTCGCATCCGCGGTTCGTAAGCTTCGTCAAATTGTGCATTGACGACTACGAGTACTCAATTGGATCCGACGATCTCATGCGAGCGATCGACCGGGCCGCACGTCACGTTCCAGCCTCGGATGACAGCACACTCGCCGGAGGCTCGGCTGCTTAGTAAGGCTTGCCGATAAGGGCGCAGTGAATTGAGGAGAGCACGCGGTCACTTCGCTTTTTGATTCGTTCCGAACAGGGTATATGGAATGTACTCCGCCAGGAATAGCGACTTCCCTCATTGTTCTATCGTCATCTCCGGCTCCCGCGCGTTCTGGGCCGTACTCTGCAAACTAAGGTCGATATTTCGAACTGTCATACTTGGATGTTAACGAACGCCGAGCAGCAGTTCTGGCCTGTTCTGCTCATCTTTCACAAAACTCTTAGCCCGCGCCTTTTTCGCCGCCGAAGTGCAGGACTTAATCCAGGACTCCACCTCCGGCAACAAAGCCGGTGGACGCGCTCCTGAGCCGCGTCTCTCTCGCTCTGCCGGATGGCTCTTAGCACTTTGTTGTCGAAGCGCCACAGGGAATCGTTTCCATGAACTCTCAGGCTCTCGTTCCGCTGCTGCCAGTTTCCGTACCTGCGTTGATTTCTTTTCCCATATAACCAACTCACGTCGATTACCGCCTTACAAGATAACATTTCCGCACGGAAGCAGCGATTCGGGTAATGTTTCCGTTATAAGCCTTGCAGGAATTGTTGGCTGAGCAGTTGTGCACAGTGCTCAGTCTGACGCAGGCGTGTAATAGATCGAGACGCAAATAGGCACACTGACCACAACGCCCTCGGCAGATGGAAAATGAAGCTCGGATAATATTTCGATGAAACAAAAACAGGCGCAGCTCACAGCCGAAGAGGAGCGAGCGAGGGAAAAGTCGATGAACTTCTATCTCTATGTAGGGAAGACCGACGTGGAAGCGAGTCGATTAGCCTGGGCGGACGTCCAGAAGGAGTTCCCACGGCTTAGGAATGACAGAGCCAGCAGCGCAGGGCAACAGAAAGCGGCAAACGATGATAAGGAGTGACATCAGGAGTCTGCAGAGCGGATCACCGCCGGCATCCTGAATCGCATAAAGTGACGGCGCTTCGTGGAGAGAGGTTCCCCTCCTGCGGAGGATGCACTTATGGCGTTACATGCACTCTCATCCGCCCAGCCGACATATCCGGAAGCGTCTAACCTATTGAATAAATGCCCTTAGAGTGCCGGGTTCCCAACCTTCACTGCGGCTTAGGCATCATTTCCAGTAGCACAATTTAGCGGGTGCTGCAGCGCTGCGACAGCCGTGGATTGGAGGCAGCCATGAGTGCCATTGCAGCAGTCGGCAAGGCCAAAAAGAAGTCGGCTAAAATCCCGCGTCGGCTAGGGCGCTTTCGGCCAGACATCTTTCTGTCCGAAGCCGGTCTCGGCCGCAAGATCCTGGAAATCGAGAAAAATAAAACTATCTTTTCGCAGGGCGATCCAGGGGACGCTGTGTTCTACATACAGAAAGGCAAGGTCAGGCTCGCGGTCGTTTCGGAACAAGGCAAGGAAGCAACCGTATCGATGCTTGGCCCGAACAGCTTTGTTGGCGAAGACTGCATAGCTGGAGTGCAATGTGTGCGCATGGCATCGGCAATCGCCGTGACAGATTGCAGCGTGCTGCGCATTGAACGCAAAGAAATGATGCGCGTAGTTCACGCGGAACACGTCTTTTCTGATGTCTTTGTCGCCTACCTGCTTGCCCGCAATACCAGGATTCAGGAGGACCTCATCGATCAGCTTTTCAACTCCAGTGAAAAGCGCCTCGCCCGGGCATTACTTCTTCTTGCGAACTTCGGAAAGCAAGGCAAGCCCGAGCCAGTGATTCCCAACATAAGTCAGGAAATCCTGGCAGAGATGATTGGCACCACTCGATCAAGGGTGAGTTTTTTCATGAACCGCTTCCGTAAGCTTGGCTTCATTGAGTACAACGGCTCGCTTGAAGTTCACAGTTCGCTGCTGAATGTTGTTCTTCACGATTAGCATCCTCGACAATCGCGATAGCCTATCTGCGCAGCGAGTGCCCCTAATCGGCAACGTTCCAAACGTAGAGAAACTCCGCATCGGATGCGGGTCTCGATTTCCTTCAGGTTGAGCCTGTGCCAATTTTCCTTTCAGTTTTCTTCACAGTGCGCAGTCATGCTTGGCTCACCTTCAGATGCTGGTTTCGAGGCATCGATGAAGCTTATAAGAAAATGGCTAGCCGGCTCTGCGGCCAAATTTATGAAGCGTGTCTTACTCTCGTGGAGCAGCGGCAAAGATAGCGCATGGTCACTGCACGTGCTTCGGCAGACCGCTGATTGCGAAATTGTCGGTTTGCTGACTACGCTTAACTCGCAATTTGATCGCGTTGCTATGCACGGGACGCGGCGCGAAATACTCGAACGCCAGGCGCGGGCGGCGGAATTGCCGTTGTGGGATGTGCCTCTGCCGTGGCCGTGCTCCAATGAGGCCTATGAAAGCCAAATGCGAGATGCTTGTGCGCGAGCTGTGCTCGAAGGTGTGGACGCGATTGCCTTTGGAGATTTGTTTTTGCAGGATATCCGCGGGTATCGCGAAGCTCAGTTGAAGCCTACCGGACTAATGCCGCTATTCCCGCTTTGGGAACTTCCAACGGCCGCGTTGGCTGGTGACATGATTGCTGGCGGACTCCGTGCTAAGTTGACCTGCGTGGACACCGAACAGCTTCCCGGTTCGTTCGCAGGCCGGGAGTTCGATCATCAACTGCTCCGCGATCTGCCCGCCGGGGTAGATGCTTGCGGAGAACGCGGAGAGTTTCATACCTGCGTCTACGCTGGACCGATGTTTGCCGCGCCGCTATCGCTGGATGCGGGTGAGGTCCTCCAGCGAGAGAGGTTTGTCTATGCTGATTTCACGATCCGCAGTTAGCCGAGCGTTAGGCGGCCTTATCTACCGCTAAGCCCGCTTCCATCCATCCCTGCTTTCCGTCTGGATAGTGCGCGACGTTGGTGTAGCCCATAGCCGCCAATTCACGGGCGGCATACTCACTGGCGTGTCAATGATTATTGGAGCAGTAAGTGATGATTTCGGCGCTCTTGTTGGGCAGGAGCTTCGGCGCCAGCTGTGTGATGTGCTCCGGGGGAATGTTCAGCGCTCCCGGCAGATGAGCCTCGCGGTAACGCTCGGGCGCGAGCGTTTCAACCAGGGTGATGGGATCCTTGCGATCCAGCCTGGCCCTGAGATCGTCTGTGGAAATTGTGGTCTCCATCCTTGGCCCTCCCTAACGCCTCCACATATTGTACTGCCCCGAAATTCCCTGCTAAATTCCCTGTTAAATTACGCGATATCCTGACTCTCTTCGTAAGGCTCGTGTTCTGAGTGAGTTGGGGCGAAATTTTGAAATTCCCTGTTAATCCCTGTTCCTGAGGCAGGATTTGCGAAAAATGGGCAGAACTCGAGGGTTTTGGCGAGAAATGACAGAAAGTCCTGTAAATTTCCCTGTTATTGGGAATTTCGGAGCATTTCGAAGCTTATTCCACGGAAGTTCTAGCCGCTTTTTGGAACTCCAGCCATCTGCACCAAAGGTGCTGCAGATTGGAAACCTCCTTACTATTGTCTCAGCCCATACACATCCAGTTCGCCTCGCGGATTGGCTGCTGAGAGCGTGTCATGTGCTGTCCCAATGAAGACCTTCCCGTTGGCTACGATGGGAGACGTGAACTTGATGCCGAATCCTGCCTGGTCAGCCGAATTGGCAGAACTGTCATACAGCTTTACCGAGACATTCGCCGCGTCATACGCGCGAAGGATGGCCTGCGTTGGCGTTGCGTTAACCGGGTCCTGAATGGGAGAGCCGTGGTCGAGCATCCACATGACGGCGCCTTGATTCCCATTTGAGGAAACAAATGGAGTAGTCCCATAAGCGCCGTCGCCGATCTGAGCGTCGGTCATGGGACCCGGGGCCAGGTGTCCGGATTGATAGCTGAACTGCTGCACTGGACCTGCGGTGATTCCCAAGTACACAGAGCCATTGAAAAACGCAGCGGTGCTGAAGATTTGATATCCGGTGATCTCGGTCGAGTACACCTCGCCAGTGTTCGTGTTTGTGCACTGCGCCGGATAATGATCGCCGTCGAACCACAGCGTCTGCGCGGCGCTGGTATCGTTGGGCTGTGTTCCGCCCAGGCTGCTGCTGTTCACCAGATACATCTTTCCACCTTTGCCGCCGGCCAGCAGTTGTCCCGTACTGGGAATGAGCATCGCGCCGCCGCCGGAAAGGTCGAGATCCTTGCATTGGAGAAACGCCCAATCGTATGGGGTAAAGTGATCGACGATGTTGAGCTGTGAATCCAACTTCAGAATTGACTCACCCCAGGCCGAGCTCCCGTCATAAGGACCGTTGCCGGTTGTGACATAAGCAAAACCTTTGTCGTCTCCTACCGGCCCGCCACCCCCCATCCAAACCCCGCCTGCTCCACCATAGGTGCCGTAGCCATCGGTATTGGGACTCATGTTGAGCACGCCAGTCTGCCGGAGATCGGTGGCGTTGTAGGCGAGCATCCACCCGCTGTGGCATGCGGAGAAGCCGAAATAAATGGTGCCGCGCGAAAGCAGGAGTGCGGTCCTTTGCAGACACGAAGTGGTCAACTTCAGAACGCCATTGACTGAGTCGCCGTTCGTGCCTTTCACTGTTGCGCTTATCACTACTGGGCTACCTGATCTTTCCGCACCTGTTGTGATGTCAAGGGCGTGCAAACGAAAGAACGGTTCTGCCGTTCCTTGCTGTGCCGACACTACATACATAGTCTGCGTGTTTAGATCGATGACCGGAGTTGAGGTAATGCCAATCGATGGTTTGGGATTTCCTCCGGGCTGCGGTGTCTCGCCAGGTTGGAGCAGGGAAGTCTTCCAAAGCGGAGAGCCATCGCCATAGTTGTCGGCGTCGAAGGCATATACGCTGTCAAACTCGGTTGCGGCAAACACAACGTTGTGTTTGCCTCCACGCAGGGTGAGTCCTGACACATAGAGTGGCTGCGCGTACAGGTATCCGTCCACCACGTAAGAAAATAGTTTGCCGAAATTTCCCGATTTGACTTTTGCAGGAGTGAGTAGTGTCTCCTGATTGTTGAGTCCCGAGCGCGCGTTGTCCATGTGCCATGTGATTACGTTCACGTCTCCCGAGGACGTGGGGGTCGGCTCAGCAGTCGCCGTCAGCGTGACAGATTGGGATGCCGTCTGGCCACCGGTGCCTATGGCCGTCGCTGTGTACGTTGTGGTTTTTGAGGGTGAAATAGTTATGCCGCCCGAAGCGGGCGGCTGCACATTGCCAACTCCATTGTCGATGGTCACGCTGCTCGCGTTCGTCGTAGACCAGACGAGTTTCGCACTTTGCCCCGCGCTGATCGTGTTTGGATTCACAGAGAGCGCGATTGTGGGAACGGTTGTGGAAGCAGTTGTCGGCGCAGGCGCTGCAGTGACCGTGACGGTCACCGTGGCGCTAGCGGCCCCTCCACTGCCCAGAGCTCGCAAAGTGTACGTGGTGGTTTTCGCCGGGTTTACGGTTTCCACTCCGTTTGTGGCTACTTTTCCGAAGTAGTCGATAGAGACACTGTCTGCTCCTACAGCGGACCAAGTTAGCGTGCTCGATTGTCCTGCTTGAATGGTAGCTGGAACCGCATTCGCCTGAATTGCCGGGGCAGCAGTCACGGCGCCACTTGCACCAGCTTCGCTCAAGCTAGCGATGCCGCGGCAACCTGATATCAGAACGGCCAGAATGAAAACTGAAGTAGTCGCGAACGATCGAACGCAGCACAACAACATGATCGTGGTCCTCACACCGGTTCATTTTGGGCAAACGAATGGCGCGAGTCCCGGAACGGAACTTTATTTAGCCATCCTGTTCTGCTCTTTGTGTCAAAAGATGCCAGAGTTCCTGCTGAAAGTTGGCCTCAGTACGGTCGAGGATGGATTGCAGCTGCAGATATTTGGCATCAGTTGGTGCCAAGCAGTTGTTCCCGCAAATTACTTGTGCGATGTAGACGGCGGTTTATCAGGGACGGAGCGACGCGCGGAAGCGAGATAATACAGTCCTACCTGAGTTTTGCCGGTGAGTCATTGCACGCCTAAGCGCCTCTCATGGATGAACTGCACGCCCCGCGAAGTCTGAAGGATAGGGCCATTTCTTGCACAACCGGCGGCAGATCATCGATAATTACGAACAATGTTGTCCGCATCAGTACTGAATCCGGACTCGCCCGCGTCGCAGTCCTGTGTCCCGTATTATCGATATTGGCGATTCTGATCCCATCGCATCTTCGGATTCACTGAACGAATCCTCTAATCGCACACGAAACAATTCACATCAGGATCAAAGCAGGTAATGGCATCCATTCTGGACCAGATCGTCTCTGAGACCCGGGCGCGACTCGCGCGCGGAATGTCGGCTTCGCGCCGGGCTGAACTTGAGACGATGGCGGCACGCCACCGCCCTCGCGGGTTTCGCAATCACTTGCTTGAGCGGGCAAAGATTAGGCCAGCCATCATTGCCGAGCTAAAGAAGGCGTCACCCTCACGAGGGCTGATTCGAGAAGACTTTCAGGTCAGTGATCTCGCAATAGAGATGGAGCAAGCCGGAGCGGCTGCGCTTTCCGTGCTTACGGAAACGGCTCATTTTCGGGGATCGCTGGAAAACCTGGCCGTGGCCTCGCGGAATGTCTCGATTCCTTGCCTGCGAAAGGATTTCATCGTCGACGAACTTCAGTTGCTCGAAGCGCGGGCCTACGGCGCCGACGCTGCACT
This sequence comes from Terriglobales bacterium, assembly GCA_045808065.1. Taxonomy (GTDB): domain Bacteria; phylum Acidobacteriota; class Terriglobia; order Terriglobales; family Acidobacteriaceae; genus Gp1-AA112. The sequence continues at coordinate 248,334 of JBJMGD010000012.1, forward strand.
GCTGATCGTAGCGGTTCTTACGGATTCTGAAATGAAACATCTCGCGGACGCGGCGCGGCGAAGTGAGCTCGACGTTCTCTGCGAGGTTCACAATGAAGATGAGCTCCAGCGAGCGCTCAGCTGCGGCTTCGAAACGATCGGCGTAAATAATCGCGATCTCCGCACTTTCGAAGTGACGATTGAAACCAGCATTCGTCTTAACGCCAACATCCCACTCGGGGCGTTGCGAGTGGCTGAGAGTGGTATTCACTCTGGAGCTGACGTCGCCCGGCTACGATCGGTCGGGTATCAGGCATTTCTCGTCGGCGAGTCATTGATGAAGCAACCCAGTCCGGGAGAGGCCTTGCGCAAGCTGCTGGCAGATGCTTCATCTCGTGAACCAAAACGGGAGGCTGCAACGCAGTGACTTGGATCAAAATCTGCGGCACCACGACCGAACGGGATGCTGATGTGGCGATCCGGGCTGGTGCGAACGCTCTCGGCTTCATCATGGCGAAGAGTCCACGGCAGGTAAGCGATACCGGCGCATATTCGATTGGCACCATCGTTCCTAAAGGCGTGGAGACGATAGGCGTGTTCGTAAATGAGCAGCTCGAGACAGTTGTCCAGACTGTGCGCTTTTGCAAATTCAGCGGTGTCCAACTTCACGGAGACGAAGATGCTACTTATGTCTCGGAGTTGCGCGCCCTCTTGCCCGGCATCAAGCTGGTGAAGGCCACAACTGCGGCTGCTCTTAACAATGCTGCCAATTGCAGGCCAGATGCATGGTTGCTTGACAGTCCTGCAGGAGCACAGCGCGGAGGCACTGGCACTACGTTTGAATGGCAGGCAGCGCAGCCTGCGGTCAGGAATCGTCAAGAGCCAATCATCGTTGCCGGAGGCCTGAACGCTCAAAACGTCCAAAGCGCGCTCGAGGTCTTGCGGCCTTGGGGCGTGGACGTAGTGAGTGGCGTGGAATCGTATCCGGGTCGCAAGCATCCCGGATTGGTGACGCAATTCATCGATGCTGTTCGTCAGTTCGATGCTCGCGTTCGTGCTGAAAGAGGAGCCGCTCAGAAGGGACAAAGAGTTTGAAGCAAGCGCAAACACAACCCGCAACCTTCACGCAGAAAGCTGGACGATTTGGGCCGTATGGTGGACGTTATGTGCCGGAAACACTCATGGCTGCGCTGGAGGAACTCGAAGCCGCGTACGAGACGGCGAAACAAGACCCTGAGTTCCAGCGTGAACTTGATGAATTGCTCCACCAATATGCCGGACGTCCTACGCCGCTGTTTTGCGCCTCGCGTCTGACCAAGAAGTTGGGCGGCGCAAAAATCTATCTCAAGCGCGAAGATCTTCTGCACACCGGGGCGCACAAAATCAACAACTGTCTTGGACAGGGCCTTCTGGCGAGGCGGATGGGCAAGCGCCGCATCATCGCTGAAACCGGCGCCGGCCAGCATGGAGTGGCGAGCGCCACGGTTTGCGCGCTTCTGGGCTTCGAGTGTGTCGTGTACATGGGAAGCGAGGACATGCGGCGCCAGGAGTTGAACGTCTTTCGCATGCGCCTGCTCGGCGCGGAGGTGCGTCCGGTAAATTCCGGCTCCTGCACTCTGAAAGACGCGATCAACGAGGCCATGCGGGACTGGGTGACGAATGTCCGAACCACCCACTATTTGCTGGGATCGGTTCTTGGCGCACATCCCTATCCCGCAATGGTGCGCGATTTTCATCGCTGCATTGGACGTGAGGCGCGCGAGCAGATTCTCGCTCAGGAACAGCGCTTGCCTAACGTCGTCATAGCCTGTGTTGGAGGCGGATCGAATGCGATGGGGGTGTTCTACGACTTCATTCCTGATAGACAAGTGAAACTGATCGGCGTCGAAGCTGGAGGACGGAGTGCCAGTTTGGGACAGCATGCGGCGCGCTTTCGCGGAGGATCGCCCGGCGTGCTTCAGGGGACGTACTCCTACGTGTTACAGGACGAAGCGGGCCAGATCGCTACCACGCACTCCGTTTCCGCGGGTCTCGACTATCCATCGATTGGCCCGGAGCACGCAGCGCTGCATGATTCCGGACGGGCGGAGTACGTGGCCGCATCCGATGCCGAGGCTCTGGACGCGTGTGTCACGCTGGCCCGCACGGAAGGCGTCGTGCCGGCGCTGGAATCTGCGCATGCCGTTGCCGAGTGCCTGCGACGCGCTCCCAAAATGAAACCAGAAGAGCTCATCATCGTTAACGTCTCAGGACGGGGCGACAAAGACATGGGAATCCTGACCAAAGAGTTGAAGCTCTGAACGAATGATCGCATTCGCTCACAAACCCGGACTGGTCGCGTATCTCACCTGCGGCGATCCCGATCTCTCGACCTCGCGATCCGTTGCTCTGGGCGCGATCGACGCCGGGGCAGACGTAATTGAACTCGGCGTGCCTTTCAGTGACCCCGTCGCCGACGGGCCGGTGATCCAGCGGGCCAGCGAGCGCGCTCTGAAGTCCGGTACTTCCCTGAACGACGCGATTGCACTCGGAGCTGAGATCCGGCAGCTCCGCCCCAGGGCAGGACTGATTATTTTTACGTATCTGAATCCCGTTCTGAGACTCGGGATTGAAGTATTTGCGGAGAAGCTAGTTTCATCTAGTATCGATGGCGCGCTCATTACGGATCTCACGATCGATGAAGCCGATGATTATATCGAGAACATGCGCGCGAGCAACTTGGCTACGATCTTCCTGGCAGCCCCCACCAGCACCGACCAGCGCCTAAAGGTGATTGCCGAGGCCTCGCGAGGATTCATTTACGCAGTTTCACGGACCGGCGTTACCGGAGAACAAAAGCAAGTCGCAGTCGACGCCGCCGAACTTGTCACGCGCATTCGCCGTTTCAGTGCTCTGCCAATCGCCGTAGGATTCGGTATTTCCACGGCAGAACAATTTCAAAAGGTTGGAGAATTTGCCGATGCCGCGGCAGTCGGCAGCGCAATTGTTTCGATTATCGAGAAGCAGGGTACGGATTCCGCCGAACCCGTGGCCAAATTCATCGGCAACCTCCGCGCTGAGCGCTCGGCAGCACAGGCGAAGCGCTAAGTCTTGAATCTGGTCAGTGTTGCCACGAAGAGCTCATGCCCGAGGACTGAATCGTTTGTAGCTATCGTGTGGCGCGTGATTTACTCGATCACTGGAGGAATTTTCATTGCCAACCGTGGTGGTCGCTCTTTTTCTGTGCTTGATGATGGTGCCCTGTGCGGCACAGTCGACTCCCGCCCCGAGCGGGCAGAGTTCATCCGCGAGCCCATCGCGTGCTCACCGACCTGCCGTGCCGGGAGGAGAGCGCTCGATGAAAGGATGTGTTGTGAAGACCGCGAAAGGGGAGTATTTCCTTGTCTCGCAGCGTGGAAGCAGCGTGAAACTCGATGCTGCAGAAGAACTGGCGTCCCATGTTGGACAACAAGTGAGGGCCAGCGGGGCATTCGTCGATACTCACGAGAAAGGCCCGGCTGCATCTGCGCCAAGCACCATGGGATCAAGCGGCAGAAACGTACTTCATCCTGAGCGCGAATTCCATGTTCTAAAAATAGAGGTCCTGTCGCAAACCTGTGCGACCACCTCAGCAAAAAAGCGTTAGACGTTTTTTTCTGCTTTGGTGAACCTAGGGCCGCACTCAGAGCGAAAGCCAGATGTGAGCGATCGAGAATAGGGAGATAAAAAGACCCAGGCCGAAGTAGATGTTATGAAGCGTGGCCTGGCTGGGGGGCTCGGGAAAGTGAACACCGTAACGGCGAAAGAAACTGTCCAGGGCGTGCTCGCGATCCATGATGAAATTGCCGATCGGGCGGTGGAACAGAGCCACCACTAATCCAAGCACCAGGTGCGCGAAGTCCGCCGCAAATCCCATGAATCGAGTTTAGTCATCGAAGCTTTCGGCTCAATCGGGCGAAGGACTTAGTTCTAAAGCGGCAATAAGCAGTAGGCAATAAGCGTGCAAAGTTTCTACGACGAATGTAGCTGTAAGGGGGCTTGGCTTCGAATCTTGCCTATTGCCTACCGCTTATTGCCTACTGCCCCTTTTTTACCTCTTCTTCATCGCCCTTTTCTGCAAATGAGCGCGCATTTCGCGCCCGAACTGAGTGCGATTGAAGCCGAGTTGCTGTACCACTCCGATGATGTTGCCTGCGGCCCAATAAAGACTCAGACCAGCCGAGAGGTTCCACGTAAAAATCCCGAGCAGCAGCGGCATGGTGAACTGCATCATCTTCTGCTGTGCCGGATCCATGCCGGCTTGCGGCGTAAGTTGCTGCATGGCGAACATCGAGATGATGAAAAGGATCGTCAGCACATGCGAGGGACTGGAGAGATCGGTGAGCCACAGCCATGGCGCATGGCGCAATTCAATCGCGCTACCCAGCATGGTGTAGAAAGCCCAGAGGAATGGCAGTTGCAGAAGGTTCGGCAGGCATCCACCGAGTGGATTCACGCCTTCACGCTTATAGAGGTCCTGTAGCTCGCGGTTCTTTTCCGCTTGGCGCGGATCGGTCAGCTTGTAGCGTTTGTACTTGTCGTTTATTGCGCTGACCTGTGGCTGCAGCTTCTGCATCTTCATCGCCGATTTGATCGTCGAAATCCGCAGCGGCAGCAGGACTACGTTGATGATCAATGTCAGGATGAGAATCGCCCAGCCGTAATTGCCGGTCCAGTGCTCGTATGTCCAGCGCAACCAGAGGAATAGCGGTTTGGCGAAGAAAGAGAAGAAGCCAAAATCCACGAGCTTTTCGAGCGATGGACCATTAGGCTGCTCCGTCGCGCTTGCGGGAGCGGCGAAGGAATGGATTTCCGAGATCACGTCCAGCGCCTTGGGTCCTACGAAGATGCGCTCTTTGGTCACGCCGTCAGGAGTGCCGACGGCCGCTCCCAATACGGGAACGCGCTCCATGTCTGCCGGATCGGGCTTGTCAAGGTTCTTGGGAATCCGGATCTCATTGTGATGAGTTACGAGCGCTACATGATCGGGATCGTCGGGTAGAAAGACCGCCGCGAAGTACTGGTCGGCGGTGCCGGCCCAGTTGAATGGGCCATTGATGGTGGCGCCGCCGCTGACTTTCTTGACGGCGATGCGCTCCACCTTGTCCTCTCGAGCGATATCGATGCGCGCCGCGGCGTAAGAGGAAGCAACGGTTTCGTCTCCGAATCCTACCGGCCACGCCGGGTAGGCGGGCGCATAGGCGCCGTTCTGCATCACCGACGTTTCCATCCGGACTTCGTAGCTGTGCCCGAAGCTGAATTTCTTCTCAACAGATACGTCGCCGTCGGAGTACTCAAATGCGATCGTCTTCCCAGTTTCGGGATTGTCCTCCTTGGAGACGTATAGCGACTCGTTCAGCTTCTTGCGTAGTCCCTCGTCATATGCGAAGAAGGAGAGCGGATATCCAAACTGCGGCGCGCCAATGGAGTTGACGAGCTCCAGCGGATGCCCTTTGTCGTCCTTGTATTTCTTCAGCACCCACGATTTCGCCACCCCTCCGCGATTACTGAAGGTGATGCGATATAGATCGTTCTCGATCACAGTCTCGGATTCGGTGGCAGCTTGTGTGGTGGTTATCGCGGGCCCAGGATTCTTGCTGCGAGACGCTGAGGATTTCGCCGCCGGTGCCGGAGCTGTCGGCTGCTGCGGTGAGCCGGACTGAGCGGAGGACGGCTTGGTCGAATTCTGGATCTGTTCCTGCCGCTGCGGAGGCGCAGGTTGCTTGTAATACTTGGAGATGAACTGCTGAGTTATGAAGATGACGACGAAGGTGAGCGCGAAGGTAAGCAGCAGCCGTCGCTCTGAGCCTGGATCTTGATTTGGTGTCTGGAAATCGTTCAAACGTAACCTGCCAATTTCTGCAAAGTTCTAGGGTCGAAGCTGTTCGCAACGCGAACATCGTGGCACCGGATCGTAACCGCTGCCGGCAAGCGGATGGCACCGCAGCAATCGCCGCACGCCAAACGCGCTTCCGCGCCGCCAGCCATGCTCGACCACCGCTTGCGCCGCATACTCCGAGCAACTCGGAGTAAAGCGACACGAGTTGCCGAACACTGGAGACATCCAGCGCTTGTACCAGTTGAGCAAGAACTCAACTACATACTGCGTGCTTGCCATTTCTCCCGCTGCGGTTTGCATCCAGTTATATCTTCTTAGCGGCGAGACGGGGTCTCTCCGTCCGCTGTTGTTGCTGGGTATCTTGTTCGGAAGCAGGAGCCGCTTTCTGTTCAATCACGTCGAACGCCCGTGCTAATTCCGAACATAACTGCTGAAATTCAGCTTCGAGTACTACTTTCTTTGGATTGATCACTACATCCACCGGCCGAGTGAGGCGACTCAGATTCTGAGTGACCGCCGCCCGTACTCTTCGCTTGATGCGATTGCGCACGGTAGCTTTTCCCAAGGCCCGCCCCACAGTGATGCCCACACGGGCGCCCTCTGAATATTTACAATCACTTCCGGTGCCTGGTTCAGAGATTCTAGCTGGCGGCAACTCGACACTCCGCAGTACGTAAAACGCTGTCAAGACCGGCGAAAAGTGGCGCCGTCCACAGCGGTACACAAGCTCGAATTCGGCGTGCTTGCGCAAGCGATGATCGTGCGGAATCGACATCGGGATGCCATCCTCCTGGGAACGCGGCTATCCAGACTTGCCTGTGTGCTTTGCATGGAGGATGTCGTGGAAAACGGCAGCGGCTACTCGCGGAATCCGGCCTTTACGGAAACACGCTTGCGCCCTTTGGCGCGGCGACGCGACAGCACCGCCTGACCGGACTTGGTCTTCATCCTGGTACGGAACCCGTGGGTCTTACTCCGCCTCCGGCGGTTGGGTTGAAATGTGCGCTTCGGCATGCAGCAATGCACTCCTACTCGAAAAATTTTGCGTGGAGCAAACGTTAAGTATATCGGAGCAGAGCGGTTGCGGCAATTTGCGGAACTGCTTGCAGTAGCGGGTGAGACAGCCGCATGTGTTGGCCGTTACCGAACCACCTGCCGTAACGGGTGGGCCGGTGATGGGCGAAGCCCAGTGCCGGGAATGATTCGCGAACGCACTGCACGCCTGGCGCAGCCGCAACACAAGCGGCTGCCCCATCCGCTACCGCAGGAGGTTCTGTTGTCTCCCGTTAGAATTCGAGCGTGCATCTCGACGACACCATCGTAGCCGTCTCCACACCTCCGGGTCGCGGGGGAATCGGTGTGGTGCGGTTAAGCGGGCCGGAATCACGTCGAATTGTCGAGCCCTTTCTGCGATTGAAGCGGCCGCTTGAGGCTGGGCGTGCTGTCTTTGGGGAACTTGTCGACAATGAGAGCGGTGAGCGCATCGATGAAGTAGTTGCGACTTTGTTCGAGAAGCCCCACTCCTACACCACGGAAGACATCGTCGAGATCTCGGCTCACGGGTCTCCGGTCGTACTCGAGTACATCGTCGAACAGGCGCTGGCGCGCGGCGCGCGGCTCGCGGAACCCGGCGAGTTCACCATGCGCGGGTTTCTCAACGGCAGAATCGATCTCACCCAGGCGGAGGCGGTGCGTGACTTGATCGATTCGCAAACATTGTTTCAAGCCAAGGCCGCTGCTCAGCAGCTTTCGGGCGCTCTCTCCCGGCGCATTGCTCCGATTAAGAAAAAGCTGGTGGAACTGATTGCGCTGCTCGAGGCCGGCGTCGACTTCGCCGAGGATGATGTGGCGGTGCTTTCGAACGACAGGATTCTGAGCGCGATCGCTGAGATTCGGAAGCCCATGGCAACGCTCGCGCAGTCATTTGCCTACGGTCGCGTAGTGCACGACGGTCTCATGCTTGCCGTTGTTGGTCGTCCCAACGTGGGCAAGTCAAGCTTATTCAACAGGCTGGTCGAGCGTGAGCGCGCTATCGTGACGGCAGTTCCAGGCACCACGCGCGATCTTGTCACTGAGACGGTCTCAGTCGCGGGTATTCCCATCCGCATGGTGGATACCGCAGGGATTCGCAGCGCCGCTGATGAAGCCGAGGAGATTGGCATCCAGAAATCCTACGAGGCTCTTGCCGACGCCGATCTCGTGCTGATCGTAAGCGATAACAGTGCCCCGCAGCACGCTGCAGAAGAGCAGCGCCTGATCGACGCGACCGCCGGCCGCAAGAGAATCCTGGTTCGCAACAAGAGCGATCTCCCGGATGCGATCGGTCCGCTGCCGAATTTTGATCATCTGCCGCAAGTCCGGACGTCGGCACTTTCGGGCGCAGGCATCGACGAACTGCGCCGCGAGATTCTGGCGCAAGTGGGCGGTGCTTCTGATCAGCAGGAAAGTGGATTCGTGACGAATCTTCGCCAGCGCAAGTTGATTGAAGAGTCCTCGGCGGCGCTCGTGGCGGCGGAGAATGCGGTGGGTAACCGCATACCTCACGAGATGCTGCTAATGGATCTATACAACTCGCTGCGGCCGCTCGATGCCATCACAGGCGAAACCACCACTGACGACATTCTGAACCTAATCTTCAGCAGGTTCTGTATTGGGAAATAGACTCGGCTGTATTGAGGAATGTTGGATTAGCTGGCACAGGCTCCCTCGCCTGTGTTTTTGGAACGAAAAACAAAGGCGACGGCGGCTGTGCCACTGTGCCCCAAGATTGTCGACCGTGATTACGCCACCGCAGTGTGCGCAAGGTACGCGTTGATCGAGTGCCTGAGCACGTCCTGCACGTGATCGTTGAAGACGCGAAGGTCAGGAACGAGGTTGCTGACGTCCGCGGCCAGAAGATTTTCCTGAACAACTTCATAGACAGCGCGTTCCAGAGCGCGGAAGTCCTCGAAAAGATCGTCAATCGAACAGCCCTGCTCGCGGCGCAGAACTCCATGCGCGGCGCCCTGTACGAAGCTCAGGCGTTCAGAATCGGATTCCAAGCCGGCAATCAATCCAGAAAGAAGCTCTGGTAAACCCTTTCGCACATTGTTCTTTCGCCCTTTTCTCCGAGCGGCTATCGACAGCGCAGCGCGGTCCACTACGGTTGGCTGATTCTCAGCCATGATTTCGCGCACGCGCTTCATCGGCGCCGGATTGTGCGGAGTGCGCTCGGCCAACTTGCGTTCGATAGTCTCCACCAGCCGCTCGATCTGAGTTGGCTTCACTAGGTAATCGTCAACCTGGCTGCGAATTGCCTGAAGGGCGGTTTCAAATCCTGGGTATCCGGTGAGGATCAACGTCACGCATTCTGGCTGGGTGCGCCGCATTGCGCTTACGACGGTGAAGCCGTCGCCCGGATTCCCGATGTTCAGATCGGAGATGAGCACGTCAAATTTTTGCGTTTGGATAGCCGCCAGGGCTTCTGAAACCGTGGCGGCGACGACCACAGCGTGTCCGTGCATACGCAGAATCGCCGGCAATGTGAGCCGGATGCTGGGCTCATCGTCAACAAAAAGCATGCGCAGCGGAGACATGACAACCTCGGATGGGACGTCCGAACGAAGTTCAGCAGGTCGGATTTCGCCAACTTTCCGTCTACATAGATGCATCGGGCGGCTACTTGGGATATATGGAAATTTCGAGCACGCCGTTCAAATCGTCTGGATTATCGCTATCACGTGAGAACGTGACCTGGCGCTTGCCCTCCTCTCCAAGCGGATCAAATAGCCTCAACCCGGTCACTATGAACATTTTGTTTCCGGAAGCGGCAATGTACTCGTCATAGTCCATGCCGGTAAGGAGATAGGCGTGATTTCGCCAGAGCAGCATCAGCGGCTTTTTTTCAAGTATGGAGACGATCAGCGGATCGGCTTGGGCAGGCGCTCCGGCTGTAAAGTGAGCCGCCAATTGGAATTTCTGGCCGTCGGGGAGGACGTACTCATGGCTGATCTGCTGAACCAAGGATCCCTGGTCGCCCGCCGATTCCAGGCAAACGGAGCCCCCGTAGAGCCGATCGATCAGATACTGTTGCTCGATCTGAGCACCACGGGTTGAAGCCATATCGACGATTCCGGCGACCCACCCCCAATTTCCGCACGGTTTCTCTGCGCCTTTTAGGTCAACCTTGTCGAGTTGGACACTCTGTTTCCGCAGCATCCAGCCGGGCGGGGCTTGCTTGCTGCCTCCAAACAGTCCAAACAGACCAGCGTTCACCGGCAAAACAGGGAAAGTGGAGATGGCGCAGGCAGGAAAAGCACAGAAACCTGTCACAAAAAGGATGCATATGGCTCTGCGCATGTGCCGACTATAGCGTTGGGCACCGACCGGCGCTATTGACCTTGGGGATGCGACCACCGCGCGACCTCGACCTTACGCTTAATCCCGGCAACCTCCAGCATCTCTCAATGCTCAGAATTCTTGTGACGCGCGGAATGAACGTGGTCCTCGACAGAATTCGGACAGTACTGGCGCTGTGTGTCCTCGTCTATGGCATCGTAGAAGCGTCTCGACTTCCTCATAGATCCGGCGGCCTAGTGTTAGCCGGCATTGCGATCTACTATCTCTGGCGACGATGGCAAACTCGGAATGATTCAGCCCAACTAGCCAAAATGCAGGAGTTTCCATCCGGTAGCGCGTGGGCGTGGTGGCTATCATTTCTGGTTTCGGGGTTACTTCTGTGGTGGCTGGTACAGGCTCGCTGAGTTGGGCGCCACTGGGCGCGACACTGGAAGGAGTGCCGTCACTTCTGCAGCATGCTCATGGTTTGCCTGAAGAGTTGCTCAAAGCTGGCATTGGCACCCGCACCATTGGCGGCACGCTTTACCGCCTGCTCCGCCGGAGAGCGTTGGTAGCCCAGGTTCACCAGCGCGGAGACCACATCTTCTTCCATGCCGCCGATTGGAGGAGCTGTGGGCGCAGCAGCCATGCCTTCCAACTTATCGCGTAGTTCCAGCACCATGCGCTCCGCAGTCTTCTTTCCCACTCCGGGAATGCGGGTGAGAGCTGTGAGGTCGTTGCTGCGCAAAGCCGACACTAGCGCATCTGCGGCGATCCCGCTCAACACCGTCATCGCCAGCTTGGGCCCGATGCCGCTAACACTGATCAGCCGCTCGAACAGCTGCTTCTCTTCGCGACGAAGAAAGCCGTACAGCGCCAGCACGTCTTCCCGCACATGAGTGTGGATGTACAGCGAAACCTCAGAGCCTTCGGCGGGTAATCCGGAAAAGCTCGTAACGCTGATGGCGACCTCGTAGCCAATGCCGGTAGCTTCGAGAATCAAAGAGGTGGGATGCTTTTCGAGAATTCGTCCGCGCAGGTGAGCGATCATGAGGAGGCAAAAAGCGAAAAGCAATTGGCAGTAAGCAATAAGCAGTAGGCCAAAAGCAATCTGCGGAATTCGGTTTGCTGAGCACGCCTTGTTCGATACTGATTCTTAGTAACCGGAAATGTCATGATTGCGCGCGCGATCATTCGAGAAGCGTTGCAGGTGGCGCCGATTAGACCCCGTCTTGGCTGAGTGCTGACGGCTGAGTGCTGATTTCTACCTTCAATCCAAATCGAAATCCCGAATCGGCTTGCCTGTATCCGGAGTCTCCTTGGCGCGTTTCACCGCTTCCTGGAATTTGCGCTCCAGCAGGTCTGCCTTGTTCTTCTCGGCATCTACGGCTTGTCGGAAGAGGGATTCTTTGCGTCCTTCCTGCTCGCGCATAGCGCGAGCCGCCTGCTCAAAGTCAGAGAAGGTTTTCGGGCGCACCGGCGGAGTGTGCGCGATCACGGCGCGCGCTTCCGGATCCACCTTCAACAGAGCTCCGCAGCAGGGACAACCTACCTCAAACGCCTCGATCTTTGTTTTCGACATACGCTTTACCCATGCGCTCTCGTCTATTCGGATGATAGCGCAGTCGTCTCTGTATCGCATCATGCTGGATGGTCAGGCTGGATTTCGTCGATCCGACGGAAGTGATAGTCGCATTTATAACGCTGGATCACTCGCTCGGTGGCTTCCACGGTATGCGCTCGGTGAACTCCCATGCCGGTATACCCGCCGTCGTGCATGAGGACGATGTGCCCGCGTCCGCGATCGCGCTCGATGCGCTTTCGTGCGTGAGCCTCGACGCGATCGGCGGTCGTGCGCTTCCAATCGAAGCAAGTCACGTCCCACATCACCGGCTCGAGTCCAAAGTCGCGCACCGTCTGCAGCACCGCAGGGCGCCGCGCGCCAAACGGCGGGCGAAAGAAGCGTGGGTGTACGCCGGTCGCGTCGGCGATGGCTTTGGAACACTCGGAGAGCTCAGTGAGCATACGCGAGGGCGAAAGAAACAATAGGTTCGGATGGGTATACGTATGGTTGCCGATCAGGTGTCCAGCTTCTGCGATCGCTCGAGCTACTTGGGGACGCATGGCGACGAAACGTCCGATCAGAAAAAAAGTAGCCTTCACTTCATGTCGCGCAAGAACTTCGAGCAAGTTTTCGGTGTGCACGTCATTAGGACCATCATCGAACGTGAGTGCCAGCTGGTTCGCCTCGGAGCAGCGGGTTAACGTCCGGCCGTAAAGCTGCGAAGTAGGTGCATAGCAGTTGTACGCAAGCCACGCCGCTGCACTGACGCCGCCGGCGGTTGCTAAGTTTGAGAGCACTTATGAGCCATTCTATGAGAGCGGAAGAAAAAGCTGAACACGGAGGCCACGGAGTCGGAAGAAAGGTCACGGAGCGCCGCGAGTGGGTTAGAGGTCTTTTGTTGAATACACATTTTCCGTGACCTTTCTTTTTGCCTCCGTGGCCTCCGTGTTCAGCTTTTCATTTTGCCGTTGTCTGCATTCCTGCTCCAAGCTATGCTCACGAGCAGACCCGGTTTATGGCCAAGCTCTTCGATCCCCCCCGGTACATCGCCCTGGAAGGTCCAATCCGTGTAGGCAAAAGCACGTTATCGGGCATCATTGCCGACCGCCTGCATGCACAGCGCCTCGTCGAGCCCGAAAACAATCCGTTTCTTACGGCTTTTTATGAAGGTGAGCCGGGCGCGGCGTTTCAAACGCAGTTCGCGTTCCTAATGGCTCGCTTCGAACAGCTAAAAGCTCTGGAGCGGAACCCGCACAAGGCGGTCGTCTGCGATTACATCTTCGAGAAGGACAAACTTTTCGCCTGCATCAATTTGAATGACGCTGAGCTGGCCGTCTACAACCGCTACTACAACTACTTCCGCGAGCAACTACCGACGCCCGACTTGGTGATCTATCTCCAGGCCAGCCCTGACGTGCTGAAGAAACGCCTCCGCCGCAAGAATGCGCCCGGAGAGTTGGCAGTGAGCGAGGACTACATCGAAGAAATCGTGAAGGCGTACGAGCATTTTTTCTTTCATTACGCCGCTTCAGATCTGCTGGTGGTGAACACCAATGACATCGACTTCGTCGAACGCCATCAGGATCTGCAGGAGCTGTTGCGCCGGCTGTCAGAACCCATTCGCGGAACTCAATACTTCCTGCCCCTGGGCTCGGAAGCGGCCAGCGCGTAGCAATTCGCTGGAATTCCCCCAAATCTGCCAAAGAGATTCCTAACAAAGTTTGTGGCGCAGCCACCCTCGGCTGCGGGCTGTTGAATTGTAGGGCTGTAAGAAATTTGGGGTCACATTGAGCAGAAAACTACAGACACAGCCAAGGGCGGCTTGTGCCAAAACGGACCACAGCGCTGGACGGCTTCCGCACATTCCTCCCAGCTGCAGCGTCCGGTTTCGAACAGAATGTCCCAGCCGCGGGCACTGGGACGGGTTTGGGACGAACGACAGATTTGGGACTAAGCTGCTCGTTTTGTGGAATTTAAGTTGAGGAAATAGGTCGGCAACTCAGTTGCGATGTATCCACCTGATAGTTCTTCTGGGGAGTCTTCAGTGCACCTCATGAGACAACACCGCCACGCCATCCTTCTCTCGACGCTGTTGAGCTGCATAGTTCTCTTCTGCGGATTTATCGGCAGAGAGCCGGCGGCTTCAGCGCGCTCGCTCGACGACAGCATCGAGCGCCACATCGCGCAGCTCCGCTCCAAAGAAGCGCAACAGAAAGCTGCGGCAGCCTACTGGCTGGGAAACCGCGGAACCGCCGCCGAGCGAGCCATCCCCGCTTTGGTAGATCTGCTGGGCGACTCCACTCAAGTGCTAGTTGCGAAATACCGCAAACCAGATATGCCCGACAGCACCAAGGCGACGCTAGGAGAAGAGGCAGCAGCAGCTCTGGTTCAAATCGGGAAATCATCGACCGACGCGCTGATCAAGATTCTAATCACCTCTCCCGAGCCTCTCGCGCGTGAAAACGCGGCGTGGGCCCTGGGCGCCCTGCATCGCCGGCAGATGATCTAAATCCAGCTCCGGAAACCAGAACCAAAAGCTCACGCTGATAAACGCAGATTTAGGGAATTCACGCAGACTTGGGTGAGGAGAAGATGCGAAGCCCCTCATGAAATCCGCGTGAATTCCCTAAATCTGCGTTCATCTGCGTGAGTTGTTGCTTTGAACGCCAAGCAAACTTCCGTCCAACGGCGGCCATGCTCCTTCCGGCATGGGAGCCTCCTGATTCCTCCCCTCCTTACCTCTTGCAGGCGCGGTTATACTGTTGGTGTACTCAGCCGATCATCTATGATGGGCTGGATTTGCGAGGCCGGTAACATTCGCCTCCGCGGATGTACCGGGGACGTGGAGGGTCGTCTTCAGCAGTACCGGTGACCTAGCTCCGGCAGGTGTTGCAGTCCGTCATGACGGACTGCCGACCCGCATGTGGTTTGAGGCGGCGCGTCATTCTGTGCGCATCGCGCTCGACTCGATTTCTGCAGTTCTCATTCCTTCCGACTGCCGCATTTGCGCCCAGCCTCTTGCTCGTCTCAGCAGGATTCCCGTTTGTGATACTTGCGTGAATTCTCTTGCGCCCGCCGACCTCGTCGCGTGCGCGGTTTGTGGAGAGGCTTTGGAGTTCGTGGCCACTGAAGCGGCACTTTGCCCGATGTGTCAGCGCGCCCACCCGCGCTTTGATTTCGCGCTTTCTTTTGCTGGCTACGACGGAGCTTTACGCAAGCTTCTGCATCTATTGAAGTATGAGCAACTTCGGCCGGCGGCGAAGCTGATCGGCGGCAGGCTGGCGCAAGTTATCGAACTCTCGGCCTCACGCGGAAGGTTACTGGTGGAAGCGCCTGACTTGAAGTCGAGGGAAGCGGACATTCGCCGGAATCCGGTGCTGGTGATTCCTGTGCCGCTGCATCGTAGCAAGGTCCGGCAGCGTGGATTCAATCAGTCCGAGCTGATCGCGCGCAGCGCTCTCCGGCATTTGGGTGGATCGCGGTTCGAGCTGCACACCGGTAATTTGCGGCGGGTGCGAGCCACCGTTTCCCAAACTGGGCTAACCCGCCACCAGCGCCGCGAGAACGTGCGTGGAGCATTTGTGGTCATGGCGCCGGAGCGGATACGCGATCGCTGTGTGCTGATTGTCGATGATGTTTACACCACCGGCACTACGCTCAACGAATGCGCGCGCATGTTGCGCTCCGCCGGAGCCCGGCAGGTGGTCGTAGCCACCGTTGCGAGGGTGTATCGCCAGGCATCGGCAACGCTCCGAGCAGGAGAAACGCAGCACTCGTCTGCTGCATACGGGGTCCCGGACCAGGAGTCACAGGCAGCTAAGGCAATTGCCGGATAGAACAAGTTTGCAGATGGAGCAGAGTTAAACAGTACGAAGACAGAGAACACGGGCCATGTCGAGACACAACTTTTCGCATCGTCACTCAGGATCGCATCATGCTTCGCCGGGCTCGGCGAAAAGCACCGATGTCATCGTGGGCATGGGCATCGCTGTCGCTGGAACCGTTGTCGTCGCCAGCGAAAACGGACGCCAGCCCATGCACTCGCCCGTCCTGGTACTGAACGCATCGTATGAGCCCATCAACATCTGCGCCGCTCGCCGCGCGCTGGTGCTGGTGCTGAAGGGTGTTGCCATCACCGAAGAGGAGAACGGACATTATCTGCACTCTGCGCGGCTCACCATGCGCCTGCCTTCGGTGATTCGGCTGCTCGAGTATCGCCGCATACCGCACCAGACACGCGCGCTCTCGCGCAAGAACATCCTGCTGCGCGATCGCAACACCTGCCAGTACTGCTCGGTGGTACTGTCATCGGCGGAGCTTACTCTGGACCATGTGATCCCACGATCGCGCGGCGGAGTTTCAACTTGGGAAAACCTGGTGGCATGCTGCCATCCTTGTAATCATCGCAAGGGCAATCATCTGCTGGGCGAAATCAACATGCACCTGATGCGCGAACCGCGCGCCTTCAGTCTCCACACCAGCCGCCACATCATGCGCATGATCGGCCGCTCCGACCAGAAGTGGCGCAAGTATCTGTTCTACTAGAAACGATTCCATACCCATCACGTGGACCCGGCCGCCCGCGGCCGGGTGTTACTCCGGTCCAGAAGATTGCTAGAGATGCAGCACGCTGCGTGTCTACCACCACCAGGGGTGCAGCTGCAGAAAATGCAAAATCCGGGCGAGGGCGCCCGGGTCCACGTTGAGTTACTTTCTGGTAGCGTAGAAACGTGCTCCTTGTACTCGATGTAGGCAACACCAACACTGTGCTGGGTCTCTATCGATCGAGCCATGAGCAGGCGGGAGTGCCTCCGCGCTTCGACCAGATGGTCGCGAACTGGCGCGTGGGAACCACTCGCACCAGCACCGCCGACGAGTACGGCGTGCTCTTCCGCAATCTATTCGCGATGCAGAAGATCGATGCGGCTGAAGTAAAGGCGGTGGTGATTTCGTCGGTTGTGCCGCCGCTCGATTCGACGCTGCGCGAAGTGAGCGAGCGATATTTTCAGGTGAAGCCTCTGTTCATCGAGCCGGGAGTCAAAACCGGGATGCCGGTTCTGGTGGACAATCCCGCCGAAGTTGGCGCCGACCGCATCGTGAATGGCGTCGCTGCATTCGAACGCTACGGCGGACCCTGCATCGTGGTCGACTTCGGCACAGCCACCACCTTCGACGTGATCTCCGAGCGGGGAGAGTACCTGGGGGGCGTGATCGCTCCCGGCATTGGCATCTCCGCCGAGGCGCTGTTTGTGCGCACAGCGCGATTGCCGAAGGTCGATATCAGGCGGCCAGCGCGCGTGGTGGGAACCAATACCGTTGCGCACATCCAATCAGGACTGTTCTACGGGTATATCGGTCTTACCGACGGGCTTATCGAGCGCATCATCGAGGAACTGGGCGGCGGAAAGCCGAAGATCGTATCCACCGGCGGTCTGGCAACGCTGATTGCCTCGGGCTCGCGCTACATCGGCGTCGTCGACGAGATGCTCACCCTCGACGGCATGCGCATCATCTACGAACGCAACACCGGTGCGAGGCAAACCAAACGAGCGTCGCTTGCGAATGAAAAACGCGCGTGAGCGGGTTCCCGGGGTTGGCGAACTCTTAAACATCGTCAAGGTAGAGCGATGCCCCAATCGTGGTGCAGAATTCCCTGTTAAATCCCTGTTGAGTAGTAATTTTCTGGTAAAGGTTGCGAGCTACGTTGCTGAAAAATAAGGCCAAGTTAGCTCAATGGACGGCGCAAATCAAAAATTCCCTGTTAAATTCCCTGTTATTTCGCGCCGAGCTTGTTCCCAGCGGCTAACTTGCTTCAGTGCTCCTTCGGCTGCCTGCCTGGGAGCCACTGCGGAACGAAGTCGGAATTGGCCAGCCAGCGTAGAGGTTCGATCAGCGATTGAATGGCTATGGTCATGAAATCGAAATCCAAATGCGCGATGTCATCGTCCGGCTTGTGGTAAGTCGGCGGGGTGCCCCATCCGCCTGCCGTGTGCGCGACCACTCCTCTTAATGCCAGCGAATAATTGTCGGAGCGCTCGAAGAAATGCTGCTCCGGGTACGGATCGTCTCCGAGTAAGGCGCCGTGCTCAACCAGCGTGGGTCCGAGATTCGAGCGATCCCATCCGGTGAGCAACATCTTTCCTTTTGGCATCTTTGGATCCTGATTGCCGATCATCTCGAATTCGAGGTTCGCGGCGATGTGATCGAGCGGGATGGGCGAATGCTCGCGGAAGTAAGTCGAACCGAGTCCGCCAAGTTCTTCGCTGCCATAGCAGATGAAGTAGATCGTCCGCCGCGGAGTAGGACCAGCCGCAAGCGCATGGGCAAGCTCCATTACGGCGGTGGTTCCGGAGCCATCGTCGTTGGCGCCGTTGTAAATGGAGTCGCCGCTCACAGCCTTGCCAATTCCCAGATGGTCAAGATGGGCGGAAAGCAGAATGACCTTCGCATCAGCGCCGGATTGCCGACCCGGCAACACGCCGACGGCGTTGTAGCTGTATCGCGGAGTGTCCTTGGCCTGCATTTGGATAGAGATATTCGATCCATCGGAGAGCCTGGAAAGCCGCTCGGCAGCAGCCGGCGTAATCGTGAGAATGCTGACGCCAGGCCCCATCGCTCCGCTTTGACCTCCCGCAAGATGCGGAGTGATCGTGGCGCGCTCGTCAGTACTCATGCTTGCGGCGCTTGAAGAAGCCGAGACTCGGAGCAGGGCCTTGGCTCCTCTGCTCACCATCTGACGCATCAAGCTGCGACTCTGCGGACCGAGGTCTGCGGAAAACAGGACGATGGATCCCGCTGGCGCTTGCGCCCCATTCACGTTGGCTGCGGTTACTTTGAACAGCGGACCGGAAACGCTCTTGCCGTCGGTGCGAAGCAGGCTGAAGTCTTTGCCCTCTTCTAGGGCTTTGAGGCCAGCCGTCTGCGCGCTCGTGAGCGTGACGTTCTGTTCAATCGCCGGCTGCACCAGTTCGACGCGCTGGATGTAGGTGCCATCCGCCAGGCCAGGCTTCAGCCCAAAGCGTTCGAATTGCGACGCAACGTAAGTAGCCGTTATGAGTTCATCAGGAGTCGCGCTGCCACGTCCGCGCATGGCGTCGCTGGCGAGAAACATCTCGTGAGCGCGTACCCATTGCGGTTTTACTTGCCATGTGGAGGCGTCCTGGCTTGAAGAGGGAATTGCTACAGCTGCGAAAAAGAAAAGGGTAAAGAATCGGGAGGATTTCAACATTCGCCGCAGTATAAAGGACGTTAAGGGCAAGTTGCTGACCGGCGCCGATTGCGTGAGAAAATTTAGCGTGCACTTCGCGTCTTCAACCGTGAGTCCCGGGCAGTGAGGATTCTGATCGTCCGCCTAAGCGCCATGGGGGACATCATCCATGCCATGCCGGCCATTGCTGGAGTGCGCCGCCAATTTCCGGAAGCCCGCGTCGATTGGGCCATCGAAGAACGCTGGCTGCCGCTGCTGACGGCGCGCAATGCTGGCGAAATCACCTGTGACACTTCGCTTTCTGCCGAGCAGCCGCTGGTGGACTGCATTCATCCTGTGCACATGCGCCGCTGGCGTCAGTCGCCATTCTCGATGACGACACAGCAAGAGATTCGCGCTTTGCGTTGTCGTCTTCGCGAGATCGACTATGACCACGCCATCGATCTTCAAGGAGCAATCCGTTCCGCGATGTTGGCAAAGTCCAGCGGCGCCAAGGTGAGAGCGGGAGCCCTGCATCCGCGCGAGTTTCCCGCCCGCTGGTGGTACAACGTCCAGGCACACACGCCGGCGCGGCACGTGATCGGGCAGGCTGCCGAGATTGTATCCGCCGCGCTGGGACGGCACATCGCGCCGGAGGCGCCTCCGTTCCCGCAATCGACCGACGCCGAATTGTGGGTAGACCAGGTACTTCACAACATTCCCCCGCCATTTGCCATCATCAACCCCGGAGCAGGCTGGGGCGCAAAGCGTTGGCCGGTTGAGCGCTATGCCACGCTGGTGCGCAATCTCGGGACTCATGGAATTCGTTCATTGGTAAACGCTGGTCCTGGAGAAAAGGGACTTGGGGAAGCGGCGTGCGGCGGAAACGAAAAGTACGCGCGGGTAATTGAATGCACGCTGCAGCAGTTGATTGCGCTCACCCGCAGAGCAGCATTATTCGTCGGCGGAGATACCGGTCCTTTGCATCTTGCTTCCGCGCTCGACATCCCCGTGGTGGCTATCTTTGGTCCAACCGATCCTGCGCGCAACGGACCTTACGGCGGACAATTTGCCGTGCTGCGCAGTCCCGAAAGCAAACGGGACCATAGCAGATATCACGAACCCGAGGCGGGCTTGTTGAACATCACTGTCGACCAGGTCACCAGCGCGGCGCTTACTTTGCTTCAGGTTCCGGCATGAGCTTAAACGATACTTCAACGAAGCAATCGTGGTCGCGCATCGCCCGCCGCATCCGTGTGCCGCTGGGTTTTGTCTTCGCGGTTGTATATCTCTGGCTGGCGAAGCCAACTATAGGCACCATCGTTGCCGGTTCCGTTGTGGTCGCTGCCGGGCTTCTGACACGCGCGATCGCCTCCGGCCAGCTGAAGAAAAACGAAGAGCTCGCCACCTCAGGACCGTACAGTTATACGCGAAATCCGCTGTATCTCGGCTCCACTCTCATCGGCATCGGATTTGCCGTGGCAGCACGCGACCTTTGGGTTTGGATCGTGCTGGTGAGCCTATATGTCCTCATCTATGTTCCGGTGATTCGCAGTGAAGAAGCCTTCCTGCGATCGGCGTTTCCCGATTTCGAACTCTATGCCCGGCGCGTTCCGCGTCTGCTGCCGCGCTGGTCGGGGGAAAGTCTGACCGCAGGCTTCTCCCGCACGCTCTACCTGAGACATCGCGAGTACAATGCTTTCGTAGGAGCGGTCTTGATGATGGTGGCGGTCACGGTGAAGATGCTGACGGTGAAAAACGCCTGAGCGTAGAGCGACAGCCTACCGCAGTGCCGATTCTGGCCGAACCGGGAGCACGCTTCCGCAGTCTAAGACTGATTCTCCTGCTGGGTGTGGCAGCCATCTCCGCGGGCTTATATTCCCAAACTGGTCCGAAGTCCCCGACGCCACAACCGCCGGCGCAGACTGTTCCTAAACCCCTGACTCCGCAACCGCCCGCTGCGAATCAGAATTCTCCGCAGATTGGCTCCGGGTCCCGGATCAATCCACCAAGTCCCGCCTACCGCTATCCCGATGCGCAGACGTTCACATATGCCGTGGACTGGCGTTTGCTCAATGCCGGCACCACCACCGCGCGTCTTGACACCGTAAATGGCGAGCGCCATGTTCAGCTCAGTGCGGATTCCACCGGCGCCGTCGCCCTGCTCTATCACATACAGGACCGGCTCGAGACCTTCTTCAATCCAAAGTCAAATTGTGTGCTCTCCCTGGTCAAGCACACCGAAGAGGGCTTCCGCCGGGTGGAGACGAGCGTCCGCTACGATTACCCGGCGAAGAAGGCCATGCTGGATGAACGCAACATCCGCGCCAAGAACCAAAAGCACGAAGAAAACGAGATTCCGGCGTGCGTGACCAACACGGTGTCCGCGGCATTTTATGTGGCTTCACAAGCGCTGCCGCCGAATGCCAGATTCAGCTTTCCCAGCAGCGATGGTGGCAAAGTGGCCGAGCTCGAAGTAATCGTCGAAGCTCGCGAAAAAGTGAAGACTCCGTCAGGAAGTTACAATGCGATTCGCGTTTCTGCCGAAGCACTAAGCGGTCCGCAACAAGGAAAAGGGAAGATCTGGATGTGGTACTCCGACGACGACCGGCGGATCCCGGTACAAATGCGCCTCCGTGCATTTTGGGGAACCATCACGTTTCATCTGAT
The DNA here is from genome assembly GCA_045808065.1 of Terriglobales bacterium. Lineage (GTDB taxonomy): Bacteria > Acidobacteriota > Terriglobia > Terriglobales > Acidobacteriaceae > Gp1-AA112. The sequence goes on from JBJMGD010000012.1 coordinate 269,907, forward strand.
CCAAATCAACAATGGGCCCGCAGAAAAGAGCGGGGAATAAAGCGTCGTCATTCTGTGGGGTCGCGCACCAAATGAAACAAATCGAACGCTCGGAGAGAAAAATGCAGAGTCGCAAGCATCGTTACTGTTTGTTTCTGTCACTTCTTGCAGGCATCGCCAGCATGTTTGGACCGAGTGTTGTCGCTGCTCAGGACTCGGGCCGTCCGTGGATGAACTCGAAACTTTCTCCAGAAGAACGCGCCGAACTGGTATTGAAGCAGCTCACGCTAGATGAGAAGTTGGCACTGGTGCATGGGAATGGGATGGCGCATGCTCCCCAGTGGCAAATGCCACTCACCCATCTTGGGAATGGCGGCGCAGGATACGTCGAGGGGGTTCAACGCCTCGGCATACCGCCCCTTTTCATTTCGGATGCGGCATACGGCGTGAGGGACAGCGGTGCGAACGGACGATATTCAACTGCGATGCCGTCAAACCTAGGAGCAGCATCGAGCTGGGACGCGCAATCGGCTTGTGAATACGGCGAGGTAATCGGTCGTGAACTCAGAGCGCAGGGCTTCAATGTGACTCTGGGTGGCGGCGTGAACCTCGCCCGTGAACCCAGAAACGGTCGCACTTTCGAGTACGCAGGTGAAGACCCACTGCTTGCCGGTACCGTCGTAGGGAACATGATGAAGTGCGAACAGGCGCAACATGTGGTCGGCGACGTCAAGCACTATGTAATGAACGATCAGGAGACGGGACGTTCCGTTGTCAATGCCATGATTTCTAAACGCGCGATGCAGGAGTCGGACCTGTTGGCATTTCACATTGCCATCTCTATCGCGAATCCCGGCGCGGTGATGTGTTCCTACAACCGAATCAACGGGGATTTCGCTTGCGAAAACTCCTACACGCTGCGGGATGTGCTCAAAAAGGAATGGGGCTTCAAAGGCTTCGTGATGTCGGACTGGGGTGGAACCCATAGCACGGAAAAAGCGTCAGCTGCGGGCCTTGACCAGGAACAGCCAATGGCTGAGTACTTCGGCCCGAAGCTAAAAGAAGCGGTCCAAGCCGGGAGGGTTCCTCTGTCGGAAATTGATGATCATGCGCGGAGAGTCCTGTACGCGGAGTTTCGGTCCGGAATCGTCGACGATCCACCTGAGAAGGGCGTTGTGGACGTTGAGAAAGGACTCGATGTTGCGCAACGCGTCGAAGAAAAAAGTATCGTTCTCTTGAAGAATAACCCGCTGACGCTCCCGCTTGATCCGTCCAAAGTTCACAGCATCGCCATCATCGGCGGACACGCTGATGTCGGCATGATCTCCGGCGGAGGATCGGCGCAAGTGGACCCGCCGGGCGGAAATGCGATCATGCCTCCAAGCAAGGGCGCAACGCACTGGCAAGACCACATCTGGTTTCCAACTTCTCCCCTGAAAGCTCTTCGAGCGAAACTGCCGGGTACAAAGATCGATTTCGATTCGGGGTCGGACATGAATTCGGCCGTCAGTCTGGCCCACAGCTCTGATGTCGCAATTGTTTTTGCTTATCAGTGGATTTCCGAAGGTATGGACCTGCCGAGTCTGTCGCTTCCCGATAATCAAGATGCATTGATCGAGCAGGTAGCAGCAGCGAATCCTCGCACCATTGTCGTGCTCGAAACCGGGTCGGCCGTCACCATGCCTTGGATCGATCGAGTTGCAGCGGTGGTCGAAGCCTGGTACGCCGGCAGTGCAGGACACAAAGCACTGGCGAACGTCCTGATTGGGGAAGTAAATCCGAGCGGCAAACTCGCGATCTCGTTTCCGAAGAGCGAGAAAGATCTTCCGCATCCGGTGATTCCGCCATTGCCGGAAAAGAATGAAGGGCCGTCGGCAGACCGGGTGAACCTAGCCGCGAACTATGCCGTCCACTACGATGAAGGCCCCGAAGTGGGCTACAAATGGTACGAAGTGGCGAACAAGAAGCCACTGTTTCCGTTCGGTTTCGGGTTGTCATACACGACGTTCGCATATTCCGGTCTAAGTGTGGATTCAGCGGCCAAGACTGTGAGCTTCACCATTAAGAACACTGGTCGACGGGCAGGTACTGAGATCGCGGAAGTGTACGCAAAACTTCCGAATGGCGCAGACGAGCCGTTCAAACGACTGGCTGGATGGAAGCGAATCACGCTCGCCCCTGGCGAATCACAGACTGTTACCGTTCCGATCGATCCGCAAGTTTTGCAGACGTTCGACGAAACCAACAACAGGTGGAACCTCCCGCAAGGCGATTACGGAGTCTTCTTGGGATCGTCTTCGGACAGTACTCCACTCACAGGAACTCTTGTAGTTCGTTGAAACTGTTCGGCAGAAAATTGATCTCGGGCAGGTGGCACAGCCTGGTTTGCGGCTCATTCGGTTTCCCATGGTTAACTGTGAGTTCCACACCTTCGTCGGCCGACACGGAAAAAGTGCATGGATGGAGATGGAGTATGTCTTGAACTCAACACGCGGTCCTTTATTCACGGCATTACTGCTTGCGTTCACCTTCCCCTACTCTGTGTCAGCGCAATCCCAACTCACAATACCGGCGACCGCCTCCACTCGGTTCTTAGCCGCCCATGGCCGGCGTGCCTGGGCGGCAGGATATTCCAATGCCGGCCTGGAGATTTGGACGGGTGCGCTGCAGATTGCTAGCGACGTGCGTCCGGAATTCCGTCGCGCCGGCGATGTGAGCCTGATTCCGGGCACGCAGATCCTGAGCATGGTTGAGGCCCAGCCATCTCATTTTTCGCGCACATATACCGGCCCCGACTTCTCAGTTGAAGAGGAGATTTGGGTTCCTCTGGACCAGAGGGCGGTGCTGCTTCTTTATCAAGTCCACAGCCAACGGCCGCTGCAGGTGATCGTGCGTTTTCGGCCTTCGCTCAATCTGATGTGGCCCGCCGCCATTGGTGGACAAGAGATCCGTTGGGATACAAAGCAATCTGGCTACTTCTTGAGCGATCCTGCGCACCAGTTCACGGCAGTTGTGCTGGCGCCCGGTGCTGCCGCACACGATGAGCCGCTGAACAGCGCTCGCAGCCTGCCGCAAAACGATGAAGTGTCAGTTGCGCTCAATCCCGAATCGCCCCGACTATTGTTTGCGGACGTCAAAAACGGTGACCTCGCGGAGTCCGAGGCCATGCGCAGGCTCCTCGAGTCTTCACAGTGGCGAGCGGATTCCATCCAGCATTACACCGATCTCCTCGCCTCGGAGCTCAAGATCGAAACGCCCGATTTGGAACTGAACCGTGCGCTCGCCTGGGCTGAGATCGCGCTCGATCAAAATTGGTTCTGCAACGACTCTCTCGGCTGCGGATATATCGCTGGATACGGACCGTCGCGGCGCAACCGTCGTCCACAATACGCATGGTTCTTTGCCAATGATGGTCTGGTTGCACTCCACGCAGCTCTTTCCACCGGCGATCTCGCGCATGCGCGCGACGAAATTCGCTTCATCGCCAAGTATCAGGACCAACAGAACGGCATGATCTGGCACGAGCTGTCACAGAGTGCACCGTACATCGATTGGCGCGGCAAGTATCCGTACATGTTTGTGCACGCCGATATTACGTACCCGTACATATCTGCGATTGCAGATTATCTGCGCATCTCGAACGATGGTGCGTTTCTGCGCGAAATCTGGCCCTCGGTACAGAAGGCTTACGTCTACGGTCGTGCCTTGGTGGGGGCTCATGGATTGCCCCGAATTCCCGAAGGGAAGGAGGGTGCCGACGAGCAAGACTCGCTGCGAGAGGAATTGACGCTCTCGGCCAGTTGGATTGCAGCCGCACAAGACTACGCGCATCTCGCCGCTCGCGTCGGTGACGAGCAAAGCGCCCGCGAAGCGCTCGCCCTCGCGCAAAAAGGCCGATTAGCGTTTGTCCAGCGCTACTGGGATACGAAACACGAATTCCCGATTCAGGGTTACCGTCGAACCGGCGAAGCAATGCAGGATCGCGGGCTCGGTGCGGTGGACGCCATTGAACAACATCTGTTTACCCAAGCGCAGACGACCCGGATACTCGACGAAATTGCTTCGTGGCGTTTTCAAACCGATTGGGGGACGCGCAGCGTTGCCATGGGTGAACCTGGTTTCGACCCGACCGGCTACGCGCACGGCAGCGTCTGGGGGCTCGGCACCGCCGAAGTCGCGCAAGCTTACTGGACATCGCACCGGCCACAGATCGCGTGGCAAATTTTGCGCACTCTGGTTCCATGGTCGTCGCTGGATTCGCCCGGCCACATGCATGAAGTGCTAGCGGGAGACACGTTTCATCCACAGCTCGAGTCGGTGCCGGAGCAAAGCTGGTCTTCAGCGGCGTTTGTGTCCAGCGCAGTGCACGGGCTGTTTGGGTTGGATATCGATGCTGAAAACAATACGCTGCTACTTGCGCCGCACCTGCCGCAAGAATGGGACCGCCTCACGCTCAGTAACATTGTCATTCGCGATTCAAAGCTGGATCTTGCCTTTGAGCAGAATATCGATAGCTTGACCGTGCACCTCAAGAATCATGGCAGCCCGGTACAGCTAAAATTCCAACCGGAGATCCCCCTGGGAGCGCGTTCCGTTTCGGCAACCGTCGACGCTCATCAGGTTCCCGTTCACGTTCAGACCAATGCACAGGATGAACACGCCCGCTTGGAGCTTAGTGTCCCCGAGGGGAATTCCGAGGTCGTAGTCCGGTATCCCGATGGAGTACAGGTGCAAACCCGTCCGCACATACCTGCTCTTGGTGAGCAAAGCTCGGGAATGAAACTCACTTCCATTTATTTCGAGGACGGAACACTCAAAATTGATGTGGATATGATCCCAGCGGAGGACAACAAAATAATCGTCCGCACTCAACGCGCTCTGCGGAAAGCCGAGCGATGCACGGTACAAAACCTCGGAAATGATCAATACGAGTTGACGCCCACCTTTGCTTCGGGGAAAGACCGCAACAGCTACGATCACGAGCAGGTCACGATCATCTTCGCCAACTAGATGTCTGCCTTCACCGTGGCACAGGCGCCCTCGCCTGTGTCTTTCTTCTCGATATTCTGCACCCGGATGCCAGCTTCAGAGTCGGCAACCTTCTATCGGCATGATTGAATATTTATGCGGATGCTGCTGTGACTCTTGCCGGAGCGGGAGCGCCGAGCACCTGAACCAAACTCTTTGGCCCACAGCAGGCTCGGTTGAGACGCTCGCGATCCCGCTGCATTTCGTTGTTCTCCTTCAGTGCGGTTAAGGCGCTCTTCAGAATTGATGCCGCGTGCGCATCGTTAGGCACCGTAAGCCGGTAATGCATCCACTTTCCTTGTCGCCGCGCTGCCACTAGTCCCGCTCTCCGCAGATATGCGAGGTGACGCGAGATCTTCGGCTGTGGCGCTCCGATTACCTCTGTAAAGTAGCAAACACAGATTTCCTGCTCTGACATCAGGTTCACAAGGCGCAGCCGCGTTGGGTCAGCAAGAGCGCGGAATAACTGGTCGAGCGGTACGGCTTTAGATCTCCCCATGCTTTGATTATACATTCGGCTTGACAGATATATGGGCGAGGCATACTTTTGTAGTATTCGCGTAAGCGAATATTAGGGAGCGCAATCAGTGAGTACAAGCGTAAAGGAAGTGGTGAAAGAGAAGTACGGTGAGGCTGCACGCCGCGTTGTGTCCGGCGAAACCAACTCGTGCTGCGGGGCCTCGGCGTGTTGCGGAACAGATGTCGACCCAATCACCAAGGACCTGTACGACGACTCACAGAAGAGCGCACTTCCTGACACGGCAGTAAAAGCCTCGCTGGGCTGCGGCAATCCTACGGCGCTTGCAGAGCTGAAGCCCGGAGAAACAGTGCTTGATCTTGGTTCTGGAGGCGGCATTGACGTTTTGCTGTCTGCTCGTCGAGTCGGGCCAATGGGTAAGGCGTATGGATTGGATATGACGGAGGACATGCTCGCACTCGCGCGTGAAAACCAAAAGAAAGCAGGTGCAGAGAATGTCGAGTTCCTGAAAGGGGAAATCGAGAACATCCCGCTGCCCGACAACTCGGTCGACGTGATCATCTCGAACTGCGTAATCAATCTTTCTGCCGACAAGGACCGCGTGCTGCGTGAAGCATTTCGCGTCTTGAAGCCGGGGGGACGTTTCGCGGTATCGGATGTGGTCGTACGTGGAGAAGTGCCCGATGAGATCCGCAAAAGCATGTTGCTCTGGGTGGGCTGCATTGCAGGCGCGCTCAAGGATTACGACTACGTAGCCAAGCTCGCAAAGGCTGGCTTCGATTCCATCGACATCGAACCAACTCGCGTCTACAACGTCGAAGACGCTCGCGCGTTTCTCAGCACGGAAGGCGTCGATGTCGACGCAATCGCGGCTCAGGTGGAAGGCAAATTCATCAGTGCCTTCGTGCGGGCGATAAAACCTCCAGCCGCTTCCTGCTGCTCTCCACGATGCTGCAGCTGACCCAGTGGGAATCGAGAAGACCCGCCGATTTGGAGGGTTGCATTTGCAAGCATCGGATTCTGCAACCATTTCCGCGCATATAGCACCGCACATATATAGATCGAAATTTCATAAATTTAGAGTGGTGGAGCTCTTCTTGAGCAGACAGCTCGGTGGTGCTCCCGAGAGGAAATGCAATGTCAAGCTATCCAGTTGTAGTTGATCGAGACCGGGCGCTTTCCTGGTCGGCAATTTTTGGCGGTACGTTCGTTTTCCTGGCAATCGAGGTGACGTTCGGAATTCTGGGTACGGCGGTGTTTGCTTCCGCAACTGCTCCGGCCAACGGAAATGCAGTCACCGGCGGCATGAGCGCGGGAATTGGAATTTGGGCAGTCGTGCTCTCCATAATTGCCTTGTATTTCGGCGGACGCAGTGCAGCAGTGCTCAGCCGCACCGCCAACCCCCATATCGGCATGTATCACGGATTCGTGACCTTTGGGATGGCGATCTTCAGTTCAATTCTCATCACCAGCATGGTTCTTACCGGTACGGTGTCTGGCGCGGCGAGCTCGGCTAGTCTTGGCGCAGTCAGAGTCGCTGATGTCCTGGCCGTGGGCGGCTACTGGTTGTTTGTGGCCTTACTCCTGGGACTGATCGCCGCGACTGCTGGAGGACGTCAGGGAGTCGCAACCGCATCGACGAGAGCAATTGAGCGATCGGATGTTGGCGAAATTCGGAGAGCGGCGTAGCCGCATCGAGGCCATTAAGAACTTTGCAGCACCCAAGCCTTTGTGAAGCATTCGGAGTGGCCTAGATCCGAATGCTTGCTTTTTGATGCATATGTCCCATCGCGCGCTCGCCCAATGCACTGGCTCAATGACATCATTCGGCACACGCTTTCCCATTATGGATACTGGGCCTTGCTGGGCGCGATGCTGGGCGAGAACGCAGGAGTGCCGTTACCCGGCGAAACCGTGTTGATGTTCGCCAGCTTTCTGTCTCACAAAGATACGGGTCTGCACCTCGTGTTTGTGGTGATCGTGGGTTTCGGCGCAGCCGTTATGGGCGACAACCTGGGATTTCTGCTGGGACGCAGGTTGGGATCGCGCTTAGTCGGCTGGATGAAGAAGGTCTTTCGGCTGGACGATGACGACGTTGCAGCGGCCAAGGACCAAATTCGGAGACACGGCCCGGCCACTGTCTTCTGGGCCCGGTACATCTTCGGATTGCGAACGGTAGCCGGTCCACTTGCCGGCGTGCTCGGAATGGAGTGGAGAGAATTCTTGTTATACAACGCTCTGGGAGCCGCGACCTGGGTGACTGCCGTTGCCTTGACTGGTTATGTATTTGCGAACGAATTCGAAACCCTATTGGGTTATTTTGAAAAAGCATCGTGGACCATCTCTGGCGGCCTGTTCGCACTTGGCTACTTCCTATGGCGTCGGCAAAAGAACCAATTCGAACTCCGGCAGCGCAGAGCGGTGTAGAAGAGCCATTTCGCTCCGCAATCCCACAGATTCTGCGGCTATTGCTCCCCGCCGAACAGCGTTGATTCATTAGTTCACAGAGGAAATCGGTCACATCGCCCACGAATGAAGGCACTCGTTAGCGTGTGACTGCGCACTGCTTCGGCGATTTATTTCGCTGGTTTCAGCGAGCGGCTGCCGCCCGAGCCGTCTTCGGTTCGGTCTCTCCCAGAAGAACAGCGTAACTTGCTCCTGCGATCCCGGCACCCGCAATGGGAGCCAGCCAGAACATCCAGAGTTGGGCTACTGCCCAGCCGCCGACGAACAATGCCGGTCCGGTACTGCGGGCGGGGTTCACCGAGAGATTGGTAACCGGGATGCCGACGAGGTGAATCAGGGTTAGTCCGAGTCCGATGGCCAGCGGAGCGAATCCCTGGGGAGCGCGTTTGTCGGTTACGGCGAGGATGATCATCAGGAAAAAGAAAGTCAGCACGATCTCCGCGACCAGCCCAGCGAGCAGCGAGTATCCGCCGGGGGAATGAGCGCCATATCCATTCGCCGCGAATCCCGCCACTGTGGAGAATCCTTCTTTCCCCGAAGCGATGATGTAGAGAACTCCCGCTCCGGCAGTTGCGCCCAGCACTTGCGAGATGATGTATGGGATCAGATCCGAAACAGGAAAGCGCTTGCCCACACACAAACCAACCGATACAGCAGGATTCAGATGGCAACCTGAGACGCTTCCAATGGCATATGCCATGGTCAACACGGTGAGTCCAAATGCCAGGGCGACTCCCAGTAAACCAATTCCCACTTGCGGAAATGCAGCGGCGAGTACTGCGCTGCCGCAGCCGCCGAAAACCAGCCAGAAAGTACCGAGAAACTCTGCAAACGCGCGCTTTGAAAGACTCATGGCACAACCTCAAGAGTTGAATTTGAAAGACGAACCGTGGAGAGAGCCGTGAAGGGTTGTAATGCTACTTCTGAACGTCATTGTTTTCTTGAAGAATGTATTGGTAACTATCAACGCGTCTTTCTGGGGAAGGTTAATTGCCGGTACTGCCGCAATTCGTCTTCCTCATTCCAACGCCTCAATGAGGCGTTCGCGGCGGCTTCAGCTTCGTCGGGATCATCGAACCGCTGCATTTCGATGATTTCCGCAGAGCCCACTCGTTGGATCACGTAGTAACAGCAATGCTCTTCACGTTTGCTGATAATGACATCCGCTGTGTAATCGCCCAGCCTTAAGCGTTTATCCGGGCATGGCGCACGGGGCAAACTCACAACTCGTCTCCTGAGCGTTTGCCGCCCAACCTCGATCCTTTAGGCTTCTCCCATCATGGCGATTTAACAAATTTGTGATGACTGGCAGAATTGATAGTTCGGTGTTTTGACGAGGCGCCGATTGATGCCACCGCCATGGCTGATCTCTGACTTGGTCGTGGCAAGCTCAGACTTGGAATGCGAGAGGAATAGGATATCGATCATGCCGTTTGCGCGACTCTTCTTTTCTGTCGCATTCGCCACCATGCTGTACTCGCCTTTTGTACATGCCATCCCAATTCCCAAGGCGACTTCCGGCAGGATCTCGCTCCCGATTGAGCAGTGGCTCTCAGACGGAGAGCGAAAGACGTTTAAGTGGAAGCTCAACGTTTCGCATCCTGAGCTCACGTTTCAGCAGCGATACCGGGTCTGGGTAACCGCTTCAGTTGACACTGAGTCGTTGCAAGCGCGCAGTGTTCAACGGGAGCTGCATTTTGTTTTGAAAGTGGCAGACCAGGACGGGAAGTGGTTTGACGGAGAAACCTCCAACACCTTCGAAGTCAAGAAGCAGTTCACGGTAGCGGAAGACATTCAATTCGAAGCCGGGCTGTATCTTCGGCCGGGTGCTTACAAGGTTGCGGTCGTCCTATACGACGCGATTTTGAAGGAACACGACGTCGCCTTCGCTACAGTCGTGGTCACACCACAAGGGGGCGATCTGCGCGTCGACGAACTCCAAGGGGTGCCCACCGTTGAATTCCTTCCAATTCCGGTGGAAGGTGTGGCGGCCCTGGGAACTGGCCACGCGCATCTTCCAGTGGAGACCAAACAGCCCGTGGAAGTCGATCTCCTCGTCGATTTGGCTTCCAGCGCACCTGAACCGAAGCCAAAACCTCTGCGGCCTGATGAGCGCGACAGGGGATTTGGACCGTATTCCCGCAACACACCATCACGCAGAAGTGGACCAATATGGGAACCGCCTCAACTACCTCCTGGCGTTCGCGATACCGAAAAGGGGATATCAGACGCAACTGCTGGAATCGGCGAGTGTGCTTGCTGACGTCGAGCCAACACCCGGGTGTACTCGTGTGACGGTGATTAACAGCCTCAGCCGAAAGGTAATCATGAAGCCCCAGCCGGCGCTCGCCGCCGATTGGGAAAAGATATGGCAAGAGGTTGTTCGCGCTGATCTGAATGTGATTAGCGCGGGCGCACTCAGCGGAGCAGCCCACGCAATCGGCTTCGTCCACGATCAGCTGCAAGCAGTAATCGACCACGCTCCTGTCTGCGATTCACAAGCGGCTCGCCCCATGCGAGTTGTCACCGTTCTTTCTTTCGGCGCGAATCCGCCGCAAATGGATTCACGGCCCGCACTTCAGCTAAGTTGCCGTTGCAAGATTGTTTATTTCGAGCAACATCAGCTATTCCCTCCCGACGTTCGTGTTGAAGACGATCTTGGGAAAATGCTCGCCCCGCTGCGACCTGTACACATGCCGTTCTCGAATGCCCGGCAGTTCCGAGACAAAATTGCAGATTTTATGAAATTCATCGCGAAGTCCGATGGGGGGAGCTAAACCTTTGTCGATAGGAAAACGTTTGAATCTTCGGAGGTCCGGCGGTTCGAGAAGAGAAAACCCTCGGTTTTAGCCCTGTTGCCGCGCGCCGAAATACCTCCAAACTGCCACACCGTGGGTTGGGCAGCGCAGTGCATGCATGCAGTTCGCCGGACGAGGGCGTCCGGCGCTCCGGGCGAATGAAGCAGTAGGGCCGAAAGACCACAGCCGACGCCGAAAGCTTTCCAAGATTATATACTTGACACAAGGTAGCATCTCTGCTACGCTTTCCTTGTTGGTTTTTCATTGTGCTCATCTACGTGTTTCTTCAACGCTTTAGCGATCTTCGGATGAAAAACGTGCTTGATAGCTTCATCGGTGGTCATATCTTTCGGATGTTTGCTGGACTTTCGCTTTTTAGGGGTGTCTGCCATGTCAACTAACCTCTGCCAAATCTTTGAGAAGTACGGCGAAGATTCCAAGTGCCGCGAGTATCTAGAAGCACTCCGCTGGCCTGACAAAGTGGCCTGTCCAGAGTGCATGTCTGACAAGATTTCGCACGTGAAAGCTCGCCATGTGTTCGATTGCGATTCATGCCGCTATCAGTTCTCCGTAACCGCTGGAACGATCTTCCATGACACGCATCTTCCCCTGCACAAGTGGTTCGCTGTTACCTATCTGCTCTGCGAATCGCGCAAGGGAATGAGCGCAAACCAGATTCATCGGATGCTTGGAATCAGCTACAAAACCGCGTGGTACCTCTGCCATCGCATTCGTAGGGCTATGGCTGCACTTCCGCCTCAGTTGCCCCTTACTGGCACCGTAGAAGTGGATGAAACCTACGTTGGCGGTCGCAGTCGCGGTCGCATGGGTCCTGCCTCTGGTGGTCAGAAGGAAATCGTTATTGGTATCCGTCAGCGCAACTCGGAAGCGAATCCCAGCGGGGAACTCCGGTTCTTTCATACCGAAGATGTCAAAAGCGGAACGCTGGCGAAGTACATCCGCGAGAACATCTCCACCGAATCCGTTGAAGTAATCATGACGGACGAACTTTCCGCCTATCCTGCTGCGATGATTAAAGCAGGGGTGCATGGAACTCGGCACAAGACGATCCGCCACAAGGACCACGTCTACGTAGATGGAGACATTCACACCAATACCGTTGAATCCGCGTTCTCCCTGCTTAAGAGAGGCATCATTGGTACGTGGCATCGGATTAGTGCAAAGCATCTTGAGGCCTATCTAAACGAAATGTGCTTCCGGTTCAATAATCGCAAAAACCCTTACCTATTCCGCGATACTCTGCTCAAAATGATTGAGTCAGAGAACATTGAGTACAAGGAACTTACAGCTCTTAACGCCGAGCGCGTGGCCTAGCAGCTAAACGCGTAATCGTTGGCCCCCTCTTGTCGGTCGCTATTACGCATTGCCATTCGCACATCGGGAAATTGGAACCCGTCAGTCGAAGGGTCAACACATATTTGTCTCCTAACAGGGGCACAGCAATTCGGTTAGGAACCTGCAATTCTGTCCTTGATGGCTTAAGCGTATCTATCTCTAAGTGAGTCCATATCACATCGAAGAATTGCGACTCATCGTGCGGTTTTATATCTGTGCTCTGCGATCCGCCACCATGCGTGACAATCAGGGGACTCTTGGGTGCTAAGCCGTCAAGCTCTGGGCTGCTATCAATAACCAATAGTTCGCATTTCTCTGCTGCTAGCATCGAATGATTAATAACTTCAATCCGGCTGATATTCGCTTGTATGCCATCGGAAAGCGTTTGCAGGGTTGGAAATGAGTGCCGCGCGGTGAACGACCAAGCCCTCTTCCGCAGGTACTTATCGAGCAGATAGAGGCCAAATCCTACGTTACAAAAAAGAGGGGCGATCCACCATAAATAGGGACTCCAATTCACGGCAGTGTCCTTCCTGCCGGGAAGGTCCAGAAAAAACCAAAAAAGGTCCCCGAAAAATTTGAGGTCTCCTCCGACAAAAAGCGAGAGTCCGATTTGCTCCAGCTTCGTTTTCTTGCCGAAGCCGCGAAGAGGGTTAGCCATGACCCTAGCGTACACCTTGAGTCAAGTATATACTCCTGAAGCTTTCTTTTGCTTTTAAGTTGTTTCGCTATATAGTCGCAGTTTATTCGACCCGCCGTTCTGTACTGCATTGAATCGAGTGCGAGTCGCAGCAGCTCTTCCGGGCCCAAGCAACATGAAGTTTATCCATTGCGCTGATGTTCACCTCGATACCCCGCTGCAGGGGCTCGCTCAATATCCCGGGGCTCCGGTCCATGAGATCCGCAACGCTACGCGGGCGGCTTTCGAGAAGGTAATAGATGTCGCGACCGCTGAACAGATTGATTTCCTCATTATTGCGGGGGATTTGTACGACGTCGGGCTGAAGAGCTTCGAGTCGGCACTGTTTTTCAATCAACAAATGTCGCGGCTGCAGGACGGGGGCATCGACGTTTACCTGATTTACGGCAATCACGATGCCGCCAGCAAGCTGGTCAAACAACTTCGTCCGCCCGCCAACGTTCACGTCTTCAAGAGCGGCGAGCCGCAGATGTTTACCAATGACGCGTTGCGGGTGGCCATCCATGGGCAGAGTTTTGCCACTCCCGAGATCACCGAGGACCTCGCCGCAAACTATCCGCCGGCCGTTCCACATTTCTTCAATATCGGAGTGCTGCACACCAACCTTGCGGGAATCTCCGAGCATGCAAACTATGCTCCGTGCTCGCTGGAGACGCTTACTAACAAGGGATACCAATACTGGGCACTGGGTCACGTCCACAATCGTCAGGTTCTCTGTACCGATCCTTACATCGTGTATCCCGGGAATATCCAGGGACGCCATGGAAAGGAGCAAGGCGAGAAGAGTTGTGAGTTGGTGACGGTATCGGATAGCTTTGCGATTTCGTTGAAGACGATTTCGACCTCGGTGATGCCGTGGACTGAGATTGAGGTTGATGCTTCCACCTGCGTCACCGCGGATGACCTCTACGCGAAGCTTCGTTGTCGTTTCAGAAGCTTGATTTCAGAAAGCAGGGAGCGGGTAACTGCCTTGCGAGTGCGCATTGTCGGAAGCTCCGAAGCCCATGCCGAACTGAATCGCGATCCCGACGAAGTTCGCAATCAGACGATGAGCCTGGCAAGCGAGTGCGGGGACGGTTTGCTCTGGGTGGAGCGCGTGAGCGTAGCGACCCAGCCGGTGGTGGATCGCGCGGCTTTGCTCAGACGCGACGATCCCCTCGGAGAGGTGGCGAGGATTGTTGCCGAGATTCGCAAGGATCCGTCTCAGCTCACGGAGTGGAGTTCTGTTGTGGAACTCGAAAAGAAGCTTCCCGCCGAGGTGGCGGAGGGTGCGGACCCGCTTCGTCTCGACGCCGCAACCTTGAATGCAGCTATGGAAGAGGCAGAAGCGCTGCTGTTTGCGAGACTCTCGGTGGCGGAGCCGGCATGAGAATCGATTCTCTTAACCTGCTCCGGTATGGTCACTTCTCGGATCGGGAGATCTCTTTTCCTCTTGCGAATCCCGATTTCCATGTGATCTACGGCGACAACGAAGCCGGCAAATCGACGCTGCTGCGCGGAATCTCCGCTCTATTCTTCGGAGTGCCCACGCGGACTCCTGATACGCACAGCTGCAAAGGGTCGGAGCTGCGCATCGAGGGAACGATTTCAGACGCCTCTGGACATTTTGCTTTTCGTCGCCGCAAAGGCGTGAGCGGAACGTTGCTTAACGTGGAGGAAGTCCAGATATCGGACAATACTTTGGCACCGTTTTTGCGCGAGCTGGATCGGGAACGCTTCGAGCAGTTCTTCGGTCTGGATCATGAGCGGCTGCGTGCCGGTGGCGAGGAGCTGCTGCGAGGCAAAGGTGATGTTGGGAGCGCGTTGTTCCAGGCGGCAGGATTGCTGGATCTGATCAAGCTGCTGGAGAAACTCGATAGCGAAGCCCGGCAGCTGTTCTCGTCCAAATCGAAGGGCAGGGTGATTGGTCTTGCGTTCGAGGAGTACAAGCAGGCTCGGGCAGAGGTGAAGCGGCTGGCGATTTCTGCGTCGGACGTAAAGGAAAAGGAGACGGAACTCCAGCGCGCGAAGCAGAAGCACGACGAGCTCAGATCGCAAAGCCAGGCATTGCATCATGAGCTTGTGACGCTGCGGCGAATCGCCGGCAACAAACCGGATATCGCCGCGTTGCAGAAATTGCGTGAGGAACTTCGCGGCCTGGAGTCGGTTCCTCTACTTCCGGCGGACGCGCGCAAGCAGCGCGACGATGCTAATCTGGCGTCGCGTGAGACGGCCAGCCAAATCGAGCGGCTGAGCGCCCAGATCGCCGAACGCAAGAAGCGCATCGCGGAGCTTCCGGAGAGCGGTCTTTACAAGATTCACGCTGCCGAGATCGAAGCGGTAAATACCGCCACTCGCGATCACGTGCACAGTCTTGCCGACCTGGTTAAACGGCAAGGACAGTGGAACGATGCCATCCAAAAAGCCGAAGAGGAATGGCGACAGGTGTGGCGCTCACGTCCGGTGACAGACGCAGAAACGCTGCGCGCTCCATACGATCGGAAGTCTGAGGTCCTCGATCTGATCAACGAGCACGTCCGGCTCGCTACGGAACTTGAACACGCCGAAGATCAACTGCGCCAGGGCAAAGCCGACCGCGAGCGTCTGCGCGCTGAGTTGGCGCTCGATCCAGAGGCACCGGATCCGGCAACACTGCTGGCTAGCATCGATCAGGCGAAGTCTCTTGGCGACGTGGAACACATCATCAACAAGCTACGCGCTGAGATAAAGAAATTTGCCAGCGAGGCAAAGCGCGATCTCAGGAATTTGCCCTGGGCGCCGCCCAGCGTAGAGGAGATCGAAAAGCTAAGAACTCCTCTACTTGCAACCGTCGATCGCTATGTGCAGGAATGGGAAATGATCGAGGACAAAAAGCGAGAGCTGTCGAGCCTGCAAACCGAAATTGCAGGGACGATTCGGGCAAAGCAGCTGGAACTGAAGGGCCTGCGCAGACAAATTGGCGAGGCGAGTGAGGCTGAACTGGTGGAATCGCGCACTCGTCGCGACCGTTTGTGGGATCTCATTCGAGCTTCGGTCTTTGAAACGAGGATGTCCGTCGAAGATGCGCGGAAGGAGGCCGGTTCTCGCGAGCCGTTGCCGGACGCGTTCGCGAAGCAAATGCGGCGTTCCGACGAAATCGCGGATTCGCGCTTCGGCAACGCAGGCTCCGTAGCGATTCACGATCGACTGGCGAAAGAAATCGAGGCTGCCCAGGGTGAAGCAGTGAGAGTCGCGAAAGAAAGCGTAGACCTGAAGAAGGCCGAAGACGTGCTGCGTGAATCGTGGACGAAGGAATGGCCGACCTTGGGCGCCGCGCCGCTTCCGCCCGCCGAGATGAAGGAATGGATGCAGGGCCGCGCCGCGATCATGGAACGGCTGAAACAGTCATGTGAAAAAGAGAGTGAGATTCAGGCGCTCGAAGAGCGAGTTTCTGCAGTCACTGCCGAAATAAGAAAGCACCTGAAAGTTTTGGGTGCGGATACCGCACAAAACGAGTCCCTGACGGTACTGATCAAAGTCGCCGAAGGAGTTGCCAGAGATCTCGACAAACGGCGATCTGTTATTCGCGATCTCGGCCGTCAGTTGCAGACGCTCGATGTGAATAAACGACAAGCCCGGCTGGAGGCGTGCAAGACGAAGTTACTGGAATGGTCGGGAAAGTGGTCGCCTCGTGTGAGCGAATTGCTGCTCGCCACAGTGAGCACTCCAGATCAAGTTGCTCAAGCGCTTATCGTGCTGGAGAAGGTGTTCCGCCATCTTGACGAAGCGAACAGCATGCAGTATCGCGTGAAGAGGATCAGCGAGAATATCAACGACTTTGACGCTAGAGTGGGTCGCCTGATAGCGGCTCTCGATCCTTCGCTCTCTTCGCTTGCCGCCAACGCTGCCGCCGCACACTTGCACGCGCGATATGTCGAGATCGGCAGAGCTGAAACCGAGCGCGGCACACTTGCAGCGCAGAACGTTACCGATGAAGCCACTCTATCCTCATGCCGCGTCCGAGCCGAAGCTGCTTCGAGATCCTTGGAGACGCTGAAGCAGGTGGCAAAGTGTTCTGATGAGCGTGAACTGGATGAGCTGATCGCTGCCGCCGAACAAAAAGTAGAGAAGCAGCAGGAATATGATCGCGTCGCGCGCAGCCTGGTAGATCGCAACGCCGTTCCCGATATAGAACAGATCGAGCGTGAAGCTTCCGGGTTCGAGTTGGATGCGCTGCAGGCAGCCATAGCGGACGGCGACGAACGTTTTCGCTCTCTTCAGGACCAAGCCGTAAACGCCGGCATGCAGCTTGGCCGCGTGAGCGACGAATTAGACCGCTTGCGAAATAGCCAGGAATCTACTCTGCAGGGGCAAAAGGCTGAAGACGCTTTGGCGAAGGTTCGTCCAGCCGTAGCGCAGTACCTTCGGCTGCGTCTGGCTTCAGAAGTGCTGCAGCGCGCGATCGCCTCGTATCGTGACAAGCATCAAGGACCGATTCTGCAGCGAGCCAGTCAATTGTTCTCCCGTCTGACGCTGGGAGATTTTGTCGGACTCGCCGCCGCCTTTGGGCAGGATGACAAGCTGGTCCTGGTTGCGGTTCGAGAAAACAAGAATCAGATGGAAGTTTCCGGACTAAGTGATGGCACTCGCGATCAGATGTATCTCGCTCTGCGGCTGGCGGCAATCGAACACCATATTGAAACTGTGGCGCCCTGTCCGGTCATATTCGACGATATCCTGATCAACAGCGACGATTCGCGTTCGGCGGCGGCGCTGGAGGTCATCTCCGAATTGGCCGGACGTACGCAGGTGCTCTTCTTCACCCATCACGCCCATCTTGCGGAGTTGGGAGCCGGAAATGGAGCTCAGGTTATTCAGCTAACTGATGTTGCTACTGCAGCGGTTGCTTGAGCCAAGTGTCCGGTCCGTAGCATGGCTAGCTCGAGAAGTGCCACAGTGCCTAGAACGGCGGCTGGAGTAGCACTGATCTGGTCTTCCTTACCGCCTATAATGACGCCCGATGGCCACCACGTCATCACGCCTCGTCGAAGATCACCCTGCCGTTCATGTCGGCTCGGACCGTCAGCATCTCCGCGTTCACGCCATTAACGTCTTTGTCCGCGATCAGGACCAAAGCCTGCATTTTTACGTCGATCAGCTCGGGTTCAACCTGGTAGGTGATGTTCGGGTTGGTTCTAGCGAGCGGTGGGTGGCAGTTGGCCCTCCAGATGGCAATACGGTGCTTTCCCTCGTCGTTCCGAAGCCCGAATCCAAGGAATATGAACTCATCGGACGGCACACGCAGGTGGTTTTTGTCGCCGAAGATGTAATTAGCAAATATCAGGAATGGCGCAGTCGCGGCGTGAAGTTTTCGTACGCGCCACGCCTGAAGCGCATGACCTACGAGCCGGCTGGATCCGTGTCAAATGCCAGTTCCAAGCCGCCAAGCCTTTCCGCAGGCCACGCCTCCACTACAGCTGCAGAGCATGCTATTTGGGGCGGCGTAATAACTCACTTCAGGGACCTTGACGGAAACGTGTTCGCTCTCGTGAGCTACGACGAGGAGAGCCGAAGGGTCGAAGCACAGCGGCGCGCCGACGCGCTGAAAGTTGAAGCCGAGCGCCGCGTCGTCCAAGAACTGGAGATCGCCAAGCAGGTGCAGACCAGGCTCTTTCCGCAAACGGCGCCGCGTCTTGCAACGCTCGAGTATTCGGGGGCTTGCCTCCAGGCACGCAAAGTCGGCGGTGATTATTACGATTTCCTCGATTTGGGCCGAGAGCGGCTTGGGCTGGTCGTGGGGGACATTTCGGGGAAGGGAATTGCCGCGGCGCTTCTGATGGCTAATCTGCAGGCAAGCCTCCGCAGCCAGTGCGCAATTGCATCCGATCAACCGCAACGTTTTCTGCAATGCGTGAACCAATTGTTCTACGAGAATTCTGCCGACAGCGCCTACGCCACATTGTTCTTTGCTGAGTATGACGACAGAATGAGACATTTAAGGTATGCAAATTGCGGGCATCTCTGCGGACTCCTGCTTCGGCAGAACGGCGCTCTGGAACGACTCGACTCTACCTGCACCGTGCTCGGGATATTCCCGGAATGGGAATGCATCACCAGAGAGCATCCACTCTGCCCCGGAGACACATTGGCGCTGTACACTGACGGACTCACCGAATCATTCAACGATGACGGCGAGGAGTTCGGAGAGGAGCGCCTTGCGGAGTCGCTGCGACAACATTACCGGAAGTCTCCATCGTCTATGGTCGCTTCGATTGTGGAGGACGTGAAAACGTTCAGTCCTCAGGAGCAGTACGACGACATAACGCTGATTGTTGCAAAGTGCAGGTAAGAGGCGCGCAAGCAGATTTGTTCCGTCCTCTCCTCAAGCGCGCTGATTCTGTCAACTGCAGTTCGTGTTGTCCTAACCTGACGGGCATGCACTCTGGGAACATGCTCCTGCTCAACATTTCCGCGTATGATTCGCGTGCGCGATAGACGCTGTCATAACCCCTTCATGCGGAGACCCTGCAATTCGACCCTGGGCTGGCCCAGTCCCTTCGTCGTGCTTCTTGCGGTTGTAAGCCTTACTGTCGCGGCTCTTCCGCAAGCGGGTCGCGGAACGCCTGTTCAGGCAGCGCCATCCACCCCGCCTTTGTCGGCCCATGAGATCGTGAGTCGGGCGATGAAGCGCGACCTCAACAATTGGGAACTGGAGAAGAACTACACATTTGTCGAACGAGTTGAACAGCGCGAGTTGAACCCGGATGGCAGCCTGAAATCCGAGAAGTCTGAGACTGAAGAGATTATCTTTCTGTACGGCCAGCCCTATAGACGGCTGATTAGACGCAACGACAAGCCGCTGTCTGAAGACGAAGCACGCAAAGTTGAAAAGAAGCTCAACGACACCATGGATAAGCGTAGCCATGAAACGGCGGCGGAGCGCCAGCAGCGTCTGGTTGACTTTGATAAGCGCCACCAGCAGGAGCACGCCTTTTTACTGGAAGTGCCCGAAGCGTACGATTTCCGCATTCTTAGGGAAGAGACGCTAAATGGCCGTCCCACATTTGTGATATCTGGGGAACCGCGCGAGAGCTTCCGCCCAAATCTAAACGCTGCCCGTGTTCTCCCAAAATTGCGTCCTAAATTGTGGATCGACAAGAATAGCTATCAGTGCATGAAGATGGAGGCCGATGTAATCGACACCATAGTGTGGGGAGGTTTTTTGCTGCGACTTCACCCTGGCTCACACATCGAACTAGAGCAAACTCTAGTGAACGATGAAGTCTGGCTACCGCTGCATGCCCGCATCAATCTCGACGCGCGCGTCGCGCTGTTTAAGACAATTCGTCTTGATGTCGACGTAACATTTAGTGATTACAAGAAATTCCGCACCGACGCGAAGATCATCTCGGTCGAGGAGGTTAAGCACTGAAGTGAAAAGGCGTCCCATCGGTGTTAGCGTTATCGCGGTGCTGTACCTCCTCGGATCTGCTGGATACACGGCATTGTTGTTTGCGTGGTTGTTTGCTCGCAATGCTGTGGTCACGTTTCTCGAGAATGCGACACCGTCGGCTTCGCTGGGGCCGGCTCTTTTGCTCGACATCCCCGGCGTGGTGACGACTTATTTTGTGGTGATGGCAGTCTTTTGCTGCTGGGTGGGAATCGCATTGTGGAAACTGCAGCGTTGGGCTTGGTTCATTACCTATGGGTTCATCGTGCTGTCCTTTTTCCTGGACGTTGGCCTATTCGTGCACATGTTTCGGCATCTCCCAATTTCATTGTTCGTCCTGGGATGTTTGCGCTTTGCATTCCTTCTGTGCGTCCTGGCGTACCTGAGCAGCACGCGCGTACGTGCAGCGTTTGGGCTGGCTAGAGTGGCAGCCGCTCGCGCATGATCTCCGAACGAGCCGTCCCTCACCTGATCAGAACGACATATTCGGGCCCTGAAATTTGGACGATCCGGCGGCTGGCAATTCTGTCGCGCGGACTAAATCAGCAGCAGTCCAGGGCCTCCGCTGGGGCTGGTGGCAGTTGGCTTAGCATGATTTTTCCCGCTCTTTGCTCCCGTTTTGGGCAAAGCGTCGTTCACTGCCTTCGCGTTCGTTAGATGGTCATCCAGCGTCGGATAGGTGCGTTTTGCGTAATCGCGCAGATCGGCGTTGGCGCTGGTGCTGTCGGCCTCCTTCTTGAATTCGGCAACATCTTTGGTGTGGTCCTTCACCATCATCGCCATGTACGCACGATCGAACGCCGCTCCTTTCATCTTTTCCATTTTTTGCTGCTCGGCCTTTTGTTGGGCATTGACGTCCTGAGGAACAGTCAAATTATTTTTCGAGGCAACGCCCTCAAGGTCCTGCTCGGCCTTGGAGTGGTCATCGACCATACGTTGGCCAAATTTCTTCACGTCGTCGCTCTGAGCGTTCTGGGTGGCCAACTTTCCCATTGCTACTTCGGCCATGTTGCCTTGTGCCGCCTTCTTCAGAAACATGGAATCGGCGGTGTTGCCAGATTTGGACGATTTGGCCTTGCTGGAGTGATTTGCGGTTTGCGCGAACGTCGCGATGCAGAAACTGAGGATCAATATTGCGAGCTTGGACATCGGTGGCCCCTCTGTTTGAAAGCTTCTTTGCGTTGGTTAGAGGGTGTGCCGAGGCGTGGTGGTTTGCTTGGAAAAGCCGCGATAAGCAGTACGCAATAGCAATAGGCGGTAGGCAGTAAGCAATGGCGGATTTGGCAGATCGGCAGTTCACGACGGAGACTCTGAGCCGAGTCCTCGAAGAGCTTGCTGGACGGCAGTTGCGCCCACTGCCTATTGCCTCCATAAACAATCACGGCCTGCATTCTCGCGAATGCAAGCCGTGATTAAAGTGGTGAGATGTCCTTTGTCGAGCTGGCCAGCTCTGTCGCCAGAACCAGCTGCTCACATATGCATTCCGGTGAATGTGTCACCCAGCGTGCCCCCCTCCGTTACCGGAGGCTTTACGCCCGACTTCATCTTGCGATGCCGCCTTGCGAGTGCCCAAAGGGTGAAGCCTGTTGCCTGGATTCGACAGGCCGTCCACCAACTTGCCGCTCTTTGTTATCCCTTACCCTCTCGGGTTTGAGATAGGGCCGCAGACCTTCCGAAAAACTTTCGCCTTCCGGTTTACTGCGGTCACTAGGCTAGCTTATCTATCCCGCAGCTTGCGCCACAAGACGATTGCCAGTCTTTCAGGCCATCCGGATTGCACGATGAACTTGCGCCCACCGAGCATCACAGTTGGTCTTCCGCCGATTGTCCGTCGTGACTTACGCCACGCTGTTCAGGTCAACCGGACTTCTGCCTGTCTGATCTCCGCACTCGACTCGCGCCGAATGGTTCTTTCCGCCAGGACTTTCCAACAACTCTGTCCCTGAATTCCTGTTTCCACACCGAAGCGTGGATCCAGTTCCGGCAGAGCTGTCATAGTCAATCGCCGCGTTCTTCCCGAGTCTTCGGGAGGACTACGTTCGACTGACAACCGCAAAACCCGCTTTGACTTGCGCCATGCGCTGGGTTGCGACTTAGTTGCCGTGACCAGCAGAACGCTTTCGCAATCTGCTCGAGCAGCTCTCTCTTTCGAGTTGCTGTTCGTGCGATCCATTGCGGGACCGCCTTGTACATTGCAATCACTGTTTCCAGCACGATTGCAACTTGCAGCCGACTTACGCCGACCGCGCCGGCAACCTGGCTGTGTTTCGAGACTTCTTAGCTGCGCTTGCGCACAGCCAATACGTTTCGGACACAGTGTTGATCCCTACGTCTGCAGAATCTTTAGGAACGCGCTTGGGTTTCCCCTTGCGTTTTCCCACATGAAGCGCGGCTTACGCCGGTCTCCATGCTTGCAAGTTGACGAACTCACCGGCTTTCGTCGATTTGTTCTCACAGGATAAAGCGGTGAAGCTCTATCCCATGCTCAACCTGCCGGGCCTTTCAGAGATCGACAACTTGCGTTGTCGAAGTTCCTAGCACTTTCCTCGCATTCTTTTGGACTACGATTCCAATGCGTGACCCGCTGGCTTCCGGACTCAAGCAGTTATTCGCCACCTGATTCCTTGCACCCGGTTAGCAACCAGAGGCTGCTGCCGTTTGCTCGCCCGTCTGCATGTTCGATCTCAACCACCAGTCACATTGCAACTTTCGTTGTTTGTAACTGGCCTTTGCTCAGTTGGAACTCTCGGTCTCGTCTCGCGTCAGAACAGGTCTTTCAACCTGCTCGTCTCCGACGAAACTGCGGGCCCCAACCAAATGTTTCAGGCATCCACCTTCTTTCGAAGATCTCAGCTTTGAAACTCAGGCTCGAGCGATTCAGGACATCTCACGCTCGCGTGAAAGTGAATTTACTCCTTTGGCAAATAGCCGCAAGAGAAATCAAATGCAATTTTGTGAGTTTCCTGTTTAAAACGGGTCTCTCTTGTGGAGTCGCGTGGGAAATAGGGTGTGAGTACCCAGTTTGCACACTTTCCGGTGCGAAATTACGTCCAGAAAAGAAGTTGTATTTTGCACAATCTGCGCGCTCAAACAAGTTTCTGTTCGGATTTCGGCACAAAACTGGTCTGAACGTTCACGGTGTGCAAAGACGCGTCATCTTCTTGGGCTATTCCAAAAGAAGCTCTTTCACTCGACGGAGCTGGCGGAGAAAGCCAAAACTTGGAACGAAAACTCGCGCTGCTGCTGGTCAATGCTGACATGCGCTTGGGGATGGTCTGCAATCAAGCCGCAAAGAAGATCGATTGTGAGCTTCGCATCGCAAACGATTGGGAATCAATCTTCAGTGACGTCAGCTCCGGTACTGTGACTGCAGTGCTCGTTGATGCCGATTCCACTCCCAGTTGCACCGAGTTGATAAAGAGAATCAAAGAGAATTCCGCACGCGTGGAAGTATTGGTTGCGGGAACCAATCCTCCAATCTCCACCGCCGTAGAGGCGATCCGATCGGGCGCCTCAGACTATCTTGAAAAACCGCTGCAGGCCGACGTTGTCGAGCAGGCATTGGTAGAGGCATTCAAACGTCACGGCAGTTTTCAGGCCAGGGTTGTGCCGTTCAAAGAAGTGGAGAAACAGGCAATACGCAACGCCATGGCGCAGGCAGAGGGCGACAAAGTGAAAGCCGCGCGTCTGCTTTCGATGGGGAAAACCACTCTTTACC
This sequence comes from Terriglobales bacterium, assembly GCA_045808065.1. Classification (GTDB taxonomy): domain Bacteria; phylum Acidobacteriota; class Terriglobia; order Terriglobales; family Acidobacteriaceae; genus Gp1-AA112. Next base: position 293,838 of record JBJMGD010000012.1, read on the forward strand.
GCAAGCTCCGGGAATATGGCGACCATACGCGACGCCGCAGGCATAGAGACCCAGAGAAATAGCTGCTTTCGTCCTCAGCCTGCCTCCACCAATTTCTAGAAGTGGCGTGTGTAGGCGGCGATAATCGTGTAATCGGAGAACGCGGCGTCACCATGCGTGTGGTTCTGGATGTCGGCAGTGCTGATCTTGCGATTGCGTTCCATTGCCCAGGGAGCGCTGATATTCAAAGTGTTGTTGCGATACGAGTACGCCAGGCCGGGCTCGATGGAGATCACATATCCCGGGCGGCGGAATCCATTGCTCGCGCCCATAGCGTCACGGACGGGCACGCCTTCCATGCGTCCGCCAAGACTGAGCGCGAGACTGCGAATTTTCGGCACGCCGTGGGAAAAGCCTCCACGCCAGAGGTATTGGTCGGCGACCGACATTACGTCTTCGTGCGGAGCACTGCGAAAGGTCTTCACGCCGTTTGTGTCCTGCGGATTGAACAGCCATGACCCGGTGAAGTAGAGCATGGTGCGGAAGTATGTTTGCCGGTAAGCCTGCGTGCCCAGCGTAAATCCCCATGCGCCATCGCCTGGCTGGATCGACTGGTCAAAATTGCGCACCTGCCTGGTCCCATTCGCCAAAATTGTCGTGCCTTGAGCGTCGTTGATGCCGGTGGGCAGTTTGAGAGACATCGAGACCGCTACGTTTCCGTGGCTTTCGGTCGGTGGACGGAATACCCACGCCTGCACTCCCATAGTGATGTCACCGATCCCGCCCACGCGAGCCGTGTTGACGCTGCCCTGCTGATGTCGCGTACCAGTAAGACCGGGGATGTCGCCAACGAGGCTGAAGCGTGGACTCAATTGATAGTTGAATGACACATCGTAGAGATCGACGTGATTCTGCACCTGGTTGTGGAGTGCGGCTCGTTGTGCCTGGTAGACGGTGCCTACGTAGTGAGCGTAAGAGCTGTAGGTACGGAATCCCACCGTCAGCGTCAGATTGTGGAGCCTGTCCGCCAAGCTGCCCCCGTGGTAGCGTGCGTGCTCTTGCTCGGTAGGCGCCAGCCCCGCAATCAGTGGCTGCTCGGTATGCGCGGCAACGCAGCCTTGTGCAAATGCCGAACTTTGCAAAGCTGCGACGGACACAATGGCCAGCAGAGCGACATATACGAGAGTGCGGAAAGGCGGGCGGTTCATAGAAGCTCCTCTACAAATACAAAGCACTTGCGTGAGGCGGAAACGATGGAGAAGTACATCGTAAGTTGCTGGCGCCATCAATAATGCAAATGCACTATTGGGACGCCGTGTACATTGAAGGGCATGCAATTTGCTGAGCATGTCCGGCGGTTCATTGCATTTACTGCCTTGGCAGTTCTGTTGTTTGGTTCCTGCTCCGCGGCAGCCAAGAACGTGCGCAAATTATCGCTGCGGGATCTCGATGGAAACAAAGTCCACCTTAGCGACTACCAGGGACGGATCGTCGTGCTTAACTTCTGGGCGACGTGGTGTGGGCCGTGCAAGGAGGAATTGCCGCGCCTTGGGCAAATGGCACGGGACTACGCAGATCGGAACCTCGCGTTCGTGCTTACGTCCATCGATGAGCAGAAGAAGCTTCCCGCTGTCCGAGACTATGTATCCGAACAGAAGATTTCCCTCCCAGTTTGGGTGGGTGCATCGGTGGACCTGTTGGAAGACCTGTCGGGAATCAACGTGGTTCCCTCGACCCTCATCATCGATGAGAAGGGCGAGATCATTCGCGCAATCAATGGAGAAGCACGAGAAGAGGACGTAAAGGAAGCAGTGGATTGGCTGCTGAATGGAAGGAAAGGGCCAGCTCCGTCAGATCGTGTGAGGAGATACTGAGTGGCGATGGGCAATAGGCGATAGGCAATAAGCGATAGGCACTTGCCAAACTGGCAGTCAACCCAAGCATTGCTGGCAAAAAATACCCGCCTCGAAAGGCGGGATCGATTCGATAGGGTGAATTCAAACTAACCGTGCCGATGCACGTGCGCCATAATGTTTTTGTAGTATGAGCAGAACAACTCCTACAACCCAGGCTTTAGTGGCCTATTCGCCGTCGGAATCCTGCGAGGTGAAGATGAAGTATTCGCAAAGAGTCGTCGCTTGTTCTGTACTGCTGGCAGCTGTCGCATTCGCCCAGACTGCCAATGTCAAGGGCGTCACCGTGGTTTCCGAGCAACGCCTGAAGCAGTTGCTGCCCGCAACCGTCTTCATTGACGGCGAGAACGTTCCCACACAGGAGCGAAACGCAGCCTTGGCTCAGCTGCCGAACGGCAAAGTACTTGTGGCCAGCCTGATTGACACCGCAGGTTACAGCTCCGCCTATCAGGAGAAGTACACCGGAGTGCTGCTTTCCCAAACCGGTTTCAGCCTTGGAGGGAAGAACTTTGATGCCGGTGCGTACGCCATGGGACGGAAGAAAACCGGCGATTCTGTCTCGATCACTATCTACAATCTCGGGGGCGATCAGTTGGCCGAAATCGCGACCAATAAGCAGGACAATCTACGGCCGGTGAAGCCGCTTCAGATAACCGTCGCTGATGACGGCTCGGCGCGGCTCTATTTCGGCCCTTACTACGTTTCCCTCGCGGGCCGCTAAATGCGGCGATCGCTAACCCACTCAGCCACCACGGGACTGCTGCTGGGCCTGGCGATCACCTTGGCTGCTGTTGTCGCGTACTCCTGGTACGTCACGCGTCAGATTTCGGGCCTCCGGCAACTTCAGACCTCCATAACGGAACGCAACCGCAAAGACTCATTGCAGTTGTTACGAATTCAGAACAATCTAAACGAAATTGGCCTGGGCATGCGGGACATGCTCGACAATGTTGAACCCTATCCTCTTACTGCCTTCCGGGCTCAGTTTCAGCGCATGCGCGCCGACCTCGACGATGCCATCCATCGCGAGCAGGAGCTGGCTGTAGCGAACCGCACGCCGGAGCAGCGCCAATATCTGGAAGCTTCGGTATCGCAGTTCTGGAATGCGATGGATCGCATCTTCGATCTGGCGGCTCAAGGTAAAGAAACCGAAGCTCGGGTGCAGATTCGGCTATCCCTTCAAGCGCGACAGGCTGCCTTAAGCACAGCGGTGGCCCGGCTGCTGGTGGGAAACAATGAGAGCGAACAGCAAGCTGCGCAACGCGTCACTGATATCTACGATCGAGTGCAGTCGCAGGCTTACGTGTTCCTGCTGGCTACGCTCGCTGCAATCGTGGTCACGAGTGTCCTGCTCATCCGATCGAATCGCGAACTCTTTCGTCAGTTGGCCACACTTTCTGAGCAGCGCAGTGACTTAGCGCAAAAATTAATTTCCACGCAGGAATCCACTTTGAGCTACGTGTCTCGCGAACTGCACGACGAATTTGGGCAGATTCTCACTGCGCTTGGGGCCATGCTCACGCGGGCAGCGAAACGTAATCCTGACGCCGAGTTGAATGAAAGCCTGCGCGAGATTCGCGACGTCGCTCAGTCCGCACTCGACAGAACGCGGACTCTGTCACAGGCGCTCCATCCGGTAATGCTCGACGAAGCCGGACTTGAACAGAGTCTCGATTGGTATCTGCCAACCGTCGAACGGCAAACTGGTATCGCCATTTCGTACGAAAAATCGGGAACGCCTTTTGAAGTGCCTCGCAGTGCGGGGGTCCACATCTATCGCGTCGTGCAAGAGGCACTCAACAATGTCAAAAGACATTCGGGAGCACAACGGGCATGGGTCCGCCTCCGTTTTTTGCCGGACGCGCTGGAGGTAGAGATCGAGGACCACGGCCGCGGGTTGGTCATTTCAAATGGCTCGCGTGGTATCGGACTGGTGGGCATGCGCGAACGCGCTCAATTGATCGGCGCAGAGCTTAAATTTACTCAGCCTGGCGAAGGCGGAACAATGGTCCGACTTCGAGTGCCGCGCACAGCCGTAGCAGACGTGCAAAATCAGCCGGAACACGTGGGCTAATGCCTAGTCCCTGCAATCCATGGCGGGTTTTGTGTTTGCTGCCGAGCGTAACGCAATGAATAAACAGAAAATCTCGGTCCTGCTGGTTGACGACCACAGCCTCGTTCGCCGCGGCTTCCGTCGCATGCTCGAGGATGAAAGCGACATCAACGTAGTAGGCGAGGCCAGTAGCGGCCGCGAAGCGGTAGATCTCGCGCGCAAACTGAAGCCGCAGGTCATCCTCATGGACTGTGCTCTGCAAGGCGAGAGCGGCATCACCGCCACCCGCAACATCCTCTCGATGCTTCCCGAAACGGCAGTGCTCATGCTTAGCATGCATTCCGAGGAGACATTAGTGCGGCAATCACTGGAAGCCGGCGCTCGCGGATACATCCTGAAGAACGCCTCCGACCTCGATTTGGCCGCCGCGGTGCGCCGTGTTCTTGACGGTGATGTCGTGCTCGATGCGCAGCTCAAACGTGTCGAGACGCTCAAGGGCGAGCGCACAGCGGGACTCACGGCGCGTGAACTCGAAGTGCTGCAATTGATTGCGGTTGGCAAATCGAATAAGGAGATTGCCAGCGATCTCGATCTCAGCGTCAACACCGTCGCCGTTCATCGCGCCAACATCATGAACGCTCTCGGGCTGCACAAGACCGCGGAATTGGTGGTCTACGCGATCCGCAATGGTTTGGTGAATCTTCCGTGAACCGCCGCGAGTTCGTGGCTGGAATGTTTAGCGCAGCATTGGCTGCATCCGTTATGGATCAGGCAGGACTGGCGCAATCCAACGGCTCTTCGCTCGGATTCAAACTCACAGACGTCACCGCTTCGGCAGGCATTAATTTCCATCACAACAGCGGCGCGTTTGGCGGCAAGTTTCTTCCTGAAACGCTGGGCGCCGGCTGCGCGTTCATCGACTACGACGCAGACGGCTGGCCCGACATCCTGCTGGTGAACGGCATGGATTGGCCCGGGCACAAGCGGCAGCGCAGCACACTCAAGCTGTATCGCAATAATCGCAACGGCACATTCACCGATGTAACGCGCGGTGCCGGACTCGACGTCGAAATGTACGGCATGGGCGTGGCAGTCGGCGACTACAACAATGATGGTTTCCCTGACATACTCATCACCTGCGTCGGTCAGAACCGGCTTTTCCGCAATACGGGCAAGGGCACTTTCGTGGACGTTACGCGAAGTTCCGGTTTGATCGGCCGGCAGGCATTCAGCACATCGGCGCTGTGGTTCGATTACAACCGCGACGGTCTCCTCGATCTGTTCGTCTGCAATTACGTCCGGTGGGCTCCGGAGCACGACGTATTTTGCAGCACTGACGGCAAACGCAAGTCGTACTGCACTCCTGAGGCCTACCACGGGGAGACGTGCTGGCTTTTTCGCAACCGTGGCGACGGCTCGTTTGAAGATGTGACCGCCACCAGCGGGATCTTCGATGTCACTTCCAAATCCCTCGGCGTAGCCATGCTCGATTACGACGACGACGGCTGGCCCGATCTGCTGGTCGCCAACGACACTCAGCCCAACAAGCTCTACCACAATCAGCGCGATGGAACCTTCAAGGACGTCGCCCTCGACGCCGGAGTGGCCTTCAGTGCCGAAGGCAAAGCCCGCGCCGGCATGGGGGTTGATGTTGGGGAGATCCAGAACAACGGACAGCCGGCCGCGATCGCTGTCACGAACTTTGACAACGAGATGATCGGTCTCTATCGGGCGACGTCGCCTGGAAACTACAACGATGTTGCCGCGCAGAGCGGCGTCGGCCCAGCTTCGCGCGCCACCCTCGGCTTCGGATGCGTGTTTGCCGACATGAATCTTGACGGAGCGCTCGACCTAGTCGTGGTCAACGGACATATCGATGAAACGGTCCGCAATGTTCGCGGCGCCGGATACGCTCAGCCTCCACATCTATTCCTTAACGACGGCGGTAAATTTCGTGACATAGCGAATGAGACAGGCGCCGGATTCGCCAGCCCCAAAGTGGGACGAGGCTTGGCATATGCCGACTTCGATCGCGACGGCGATCTCGACCTGCTCGTTACTACCAACAATGGACCCGCATTCTTGTATCGCAATGACCAGCAGCAAGGGACTCAGAGCATCCGCATTTTGCTCGTGGGGACCAAATCCAATCGCGATGCTATTGGCGCGCGCGTTCATGTCACCACAAACGGTGTGACGCAGGTGCGTATGGTAAAGAGCGGATCGAGCTATCTCTCACAATCGGAATTCCCCCTGACGTTTGGGCTAGGTAAGCACGATAGAGCGGAACGTGTAGTGATTGATTGGCCAAGCGGCCGTACCGAGGACTACAAAGACTTGGCTGCCGGAGAGAGCTACCGCCTCACTGAAGGAAAGGGAATTACGCCCCTGCAGAGGTGAGCCCAACTTGGCCGTCTTTCGGAAGCGGCATAGTAACGCTTTACAGTAGTATCGCAATGCGTTAGTATCATTCAAGATGATCGCCAGCTTCAGGAATGCTGCGACCCGCGAGCTGTTTGAGACTGGCAAGAGTCGCCGAATTCCGGTGGGCATTCAGCGAGTTGCTCAACGCAAGCTGAAGTACCTGGCGGCTGTAGACGACTTGAACTCACTCCGAGCCCCTGCGGGGAACCATTTAGAGGCTCTAAAAGGTGATAGAAGAGGGCAGTTCAGCATCCGGGTCAACGATCAATATCGAATTTGCTTTGTATGGATCGGCAAGGATGCCCATCAGGTAGAGATCGTGGATTATCACTGAAGGGTATGGTCAGCCATCAGGAGGATCTTTATGCCGAGAAGGAAACTAATGCCAGCAAACGCGGTTCACCCAGGCGAAATCCTGCGGGAGGAATTTATGGTGCCCTTGGGGCTCACGTCCTATCGGCTCGCGAAGGACTTGAATGTTCCATTACCGCGGGTGAACGATATAGTTCTACAGAAACGTGCTGTAACCGCCGATATGGCACTCCGCCTGGCGCGATATTTTGGAACGACTCCCCAGACGTGGATGAACCTTCAAACGAACTTCGATCTCGATGTCGCTAACGTTCGTAAGAAAGAGATCGCCAACATTCGACCAAGGACCGAAGCTACCGCGTGAATCGTCCAGAGATCACCGAATATGCTTAACCGCCTGAAATGTCGATCTTGCTATTGCGCCCGATATTGAGCCACCGGCGAGTCGGCTGATGTGGCCGACGCTGCCGCAACGTTCATATTGAAGTGATCGTGAAGGAACGCGGTAGCTTCATTGCGTGGCTGCGATGGGTCGGTAACCGCATTCAAATAGAGGATGTACTCTTCCGCTGCTCCATCCAGGTCACCGTGCTGTGCCCGGTTCCTTGCCTCGGCGAGAATCTTGCCGGGAAGAAGCAGAACCCTTTCGCGCACGGATTTCACCAGTGCATCGCGCTCCTGAATTTCCAAGTCGGTCAGGAACTGTGCTTCGTCTGGATCGGTGCTCTGTTTCTTGATTCCTTCTGTATCTTCCGGCTTCACGTTGTCGAGAACAACTAGGGTCTTGTGATCGTCTTTCCGAATCGGGACCGCAGCTTCCACGAGGTTGCCAGACTGATCGGTGATGCGGAAATCCATATCGACTACAGCCGTCAAGTCCACGGTCTTCTTGGTGTAGTTATACGGCTCGATTACGTTTTCTGAGCGAGTCTCCTGTGTAGTGTCGAGTCTCTGACGCGTGTCCGCGACCTGCTTCTGTGCGACTGCCACTGCATCATTGTCAGCCGATACGATCTCTTTCTTCCTGTGCTGTGCCTGCGCTTCCGTCAGTTCACGTTGAGCGGCGGTCAGCTGCTGCTGCGCGGTGTCGTAGTCGTGCTTGGCCTGAAGCCAAGCTTCACTCTTCACGTCGTGGGTACCAGCCCGGTACTTTGACTGGAGAGTCTCGAGCGTTGCGTTCTTCACTACGCGATGCTCAAGGATTTCTCCGGTTAAGACAAAATTCGGCTGCACACCACTCTGTCCATCGCCCGTCTGACGGACGACTTTCACTGGAATGCCGGAAGACTCCAATCCTGAAGCAATCGCGTCTCTCATCTGATCGGTGAAGCCAACGCTGTCACGACGGGAGGTCTGATCCCGCAATACAAGTCCGAGCGAAAGCCTCGATCGCAATTGATACGCCGGCCCATATTGGGCCATCGCCTCTCTCACCGGCCCGAGGTTCGGTTTGTAGTGCTCCGCCTCTCCCAGGTACAGCCATCCAATGCCCACGCCCGACGCCATCGGCTTTTGCAGATAGCGCTTCGCCTGCTCCACGTAGTAGGCGCCTATCTTGTCTGAGAGGAGATCGCGCTTCAGCTTCATCGCCGGATCGCCGCTCAAACCGCTGGCGCGATCAAGCAGTTCGTAAGCTTGTCGAATGGCGTCTTCGTCCGCGCGTCCGCGAATGGGAATATGAATCTCCTGCAGTTTCTGAGCCTTGCGGAACGCCGCCGGAACGTAACTCTTCTGCAAGGCAGCGAGCTGGTCCGCGACTAATGGCTGTTCGGCATCGGGCAAATTCGCCAGAGTTTCGTAGGCTTCGATGAACTGATTCTTCGCAGCGTAATCATTGCTTTCGGCCACCGCGCGCTGCACTGCCTCTCGATTACGAGCGTTGCTCGATTGCAGCTCAGCGTTCTTCAGCGCCGCCGCAGCTTCCTTGCTGTCGCTGCGAATCTCACCAGCCTTGCGGAACTCTGTGGCTGCCTGGTCCCACGATTGGGTTTTGCTGAACTCCTGCGCGCGGCCAAAGTGGAAGGAGTACGCTGCGGCAACGACGGCGTCGATGCGCGGGACTTCCGCAGCGAATGCGCGATACGCACCCAGGGCCGCAAGCGCCTCGTCGTACCGCTTGGATATAACCAATGCTTCTGCACTCTGCACAGTCAGCACCAGCTTGCGCTCTTCTGCGGTGATCTCAGTGTGAAGAGTCATGGCCGGAGCGTATTGCGGATTGATGTCCAGGAGTTGTTCGCTGTGCTGTTTTGCAGCCATCAGCTGTGCGCAGCCCGCAGTGTGTTCGGCCAGCGCTTTGCGATAGATCTGAAGCTTGGCTCGATCAGGATCGAGCAAAGCATCCAACTCTTTGCTGATCTGCTGGCGCAGCGCTTGCGAAGCGGCATATCCCGCAACCATTTTGTCCGCCTGCTCTGCCTGTTGCTGTGCCTGCTTCAGATAGCCCAAATTAGCGGCTTGCGGAGCTGATTTCCTGTAGGTATCAAAGGCCGATTCCGCCGATTGTTCATAAATGGCGGCCATCAAAGCTTTCGCATCAGCCACGCGCGGAGAAGATCCATAATGGGCAATGAAACTCTGCCATTGCTCGATCGAATGGGCGCGTTGCGCGAGGAAGTACTCTGCCACTTCGGCGTCGGGAGCCGGCAGAAAGATCAACTGCACGCCCGGCCTAAATGCAGGAATGCCATTGTCTTGGGCAGAAGATGAGATGACCACTCCCTGCAGTGTGGCCTGGTCGGCAGCCTCCGCCGGCGTGAACTCAGCATTGTGATCGAACCTTATGCTGTTCGGCACGATGCACACCGGTTTGGAACCGACGGTGAGCTTGAGGACGCCCTCGCTGTCACGCTCCAGAGAGCCTGCGCTCGCGAGTTGCACTTTGGGAAAGGTGTCGTAGGTTCGTTTGTCGAACTTCGGGACGCCATCACAGACGCGCACATCATTTTTGCCGTTCAGCGTCAATCCACTGATCTGAACGTAGGCAGGTCCGGTGGTGCCATCAAACAGCACAATCGCCGTTCGGGAATCCTTGGCCTGAACGCTCGCAGATAGGGCTCCCAGGCAAACAACCACTGCCCAGACATGGGTAAGAGAAAAGGGATTGCGGCTGGACTTGGACACAGATCCAGCAGCCGAGGGTATATGAGTGCTTCGCCAAATCATGTGGGGCAAGGCTTTCCGGGGAGATTCAGTGCCTAGAATAGGGCCACACCACGCCAGTGTCGAAAAACTAAAGTAACCGCCGCATTGTCCCGTCCGTAAGGGAATACGGTCCTTTCTGGATATGCTTGCCTCGGGGAGGAGTGTCCGCATTTAGGCGACATTGCCAACCTCAAGGGACGACATGGATTCGCCACAGCCGACTTCCGAGCAGCGCGAAAAGGAAGAGAACGCTCCAGGCACAGAGCGTCTTGCCGCGAAAGCAGTGCTGTCTGTGCGCCTCTGGGAGTATCGCGGCCCCCAGGAAAAGCTTCTTGCATTAGATTGCGGGGCGGACGAGGCGATTGCGGACCTGGTCCGCGGAGTAATTCGCGACGGCCACGGGCAGATCTCATTGGTTGACTCGAATCTGCTGACTGCCCAATTCGGGAACTCATTCAACGCACTCTCGGCTGCAAAATCGCTGCAAGTAAGGCTCTTGACCTTTCAACGCACACCGCCGGCGGCGCAGGTAGTCTCTGCGGTGATGGTGTGCGGAAATCCCGCCGAAAGCGCATTACCGCAAGCCAATCCGATCTCCCCGAAATTGATACTTGCGGACACGAATTCCGCACAAATCCTGGTCAGCGCGGCGCTCTACGAATCAGCGCGAATGGTGCCCGGATTTCAATTCACCGCCAAGCCGGTCCGCGAGGCAGGTGAGTCCGGCTCCGCCGAGGCTCTCTACGAACTGCTGTGGACAGACGAATCCACTTATTCCCATTTACGGAAGACCAATCAAATGCCCGCGGTCAAAGCTCCCGCGGGCCCGAGTCCCAGTCGTTATCAGATTCAGTCTGAACTGGGGCGCGGCGCCATGGGCGTCGTCTACAAAGCCATCGATCAGGTGATCGGGCGCACGGTCGCTCTGAAGACCATTTCGATTCAGAGGAACTTCGGCGACCGCAACGAACTGGTCGAGAGACTGAAGCAGGAGGCCAAGGCGGCCGGCGGCCTCGATCATCCCAACATCATCACCATTTATGACGTTGGCCAGGAAGAGGACTTCGTCTACTTGAGCATGCAGTTTATCGAGGGCAAGACTCTTGCCAACGCGCTTGAGGAAGGCCACTTTCCTCCCATTGCCACTCTGGTGTCTTATGCCGACCAGATATGCAGTGCGGTTGGCTTCGCCCATCAGCGCGGAGTCATTCACCGTGATCTGAAGCCCGCGAACTTCATGCTGACGAGCGAAGGGACGATCAAGGTTCTCGATTTTGGCATTGCCAAATTGGGAGATGCTGCGCTCACCCAAACAGGCATGGTGGTGGGAACGCCAACCTACATGGCTCCCGAGCAGGCCACGGGCAAGAAGCTCGATCAGCGCTCCGACATCTTCTCCCTGGGCACAGTTTTTTACGAGCTATTCACGCGCGAAAAGCCCTTCAAGGGCGACATCGCAGCAATTCTGTACAAGCTGATCCATCAAGAACCCACGCCACCTTCGGTAATTAATCCATCGTTGCCGAACGGCATCGACGCGATCATTCGCAAGGCGCTCGCCAAAGATCCGAAAGAGCGATATCAGACTTGCGAAGAGATGCGCGAGGCCTTTCGCGCACAAGCAACCAAGCTGGAGGTCGCGACGAGCTCGCAGATCGCGGTTGCCAGTGCCGCCGAGCTGCCACCTCCGCAGCCACGCCCGATTACATCCGTGAAGATGCGCGCGGTTGAAACCAGTCATCGGCGAGCGACTCGTTCGGTTTGGCCCGGCATGCTTGCCGTGATCCTGGTGAGCGCTGTTGTCCTAGGAGCATGGGCGTTTCGCGTGAAGTCTCGGACCGGCGCCTTGCCACCCAAGTTGCAGAAGATCGTCGCAACGGCTCAAGAGAAGGCCAGGATGGCAATGGCTAAGGTTGCTGCCCGTGACGGATTGTCGGCGGCCGGGCAGCCACAACCAACCGACGCTTCAGCTGACAGCTCTGGAACGGCTGGGGACTCCGCTGCGGACAACGCAAGCGCAGACACAAGCAACGTCGATGCCGCCCCAGTTGCAGCTGAACCTGCAACAACCACGGCAACACCTGCTGCAGATGTGCCGGCCATTGGAAATTCGGCAGCGCCACCATTAACTCAGGTTTCCGAAGGCGCACACCCCGCAGCACCAAATCCGGCGTCGCTGTCGGCGACGACCGCTTCGGAGCCGCCAATTCAGTTGCAACCCGCGTCTGTGACTGCTCCGAAGCCGCAGCCTGCCGCGACGACTTCTGCAAACCCCAGCCCCGAACAGGAAACTTCAAAGGATGCTCGCGCAGTGCACACCGTCGAAATGATTGGGCCCAGGCCGGAATCGCCGTCCTCATCGCCGGACGAACAAGCGCCTAGCGATAATCGGCGGACCACTCGACGTTCCATCGAGAGGCAGCCTGAGAGTCCAAAGATTGTGGAAGGCTTCACACGCAGCGAAATTCCCGACCTGCTAAGCAAAGCCGACGCAGCCGCTGGAGCCGGCGATTATTCACTTGCCCGTTATGAATACAGCATCGTGCTGCGCCTCGATCGTCAGAACTCCGCTGCCCGGGCCGGCATGGCACGCGTGATCGCAGCCAGGCAAGAACGGCGAAGCCGGGAATAGCCCTTAACTCGCGGAAGCTTTGGTAAGATTCGTCCTAGTTTCCCACGCGAATCTGGCGTTTCCACAACTTAATCACAGGCTTGCACTGACAATCTGAGCCTTTCTCCGCCACAATCGTTCTGCCCTTGTCGACAGCCATTTCATTTTCGCAAGAACTGAAGCAGCAGGCGGATATTGTCCGCATCATTGGCGACTACGTCCAGCTTAAGAAGGCTGGCGCGCAGAACTTTACCGGCTTGTGTCCATTTCACAAGGAGAAGTCGCCATCTTTCTCCGTCCACGCAACGCGGCAGTTCTTTCACTGCTTTGGCTGCGGGACGTCAGGGGACGTCTTCAGCTTTGTGCAAAAGATCGAGAACATCAGCTTTCCCGAAGCCATCCGGCGGGTTGCCGAGAAGATGGGCGTGCCCGTGCCGCGGCAGAACTACTCGGGTCCGGGTGAGGCTGCTGACGCCAAACAAAGGGGCGTGTTGCTCGACTTGCACGAGAAGGCATGTGCGTTCTTTGAAGAGCAGTTGCGCCGTCCAGACGGAGCGCGCGCGCGAGAATACCTTACTGGACGCGGACTTGACGAGCAGACGCTACGGCGCTTCCGCATCGGCTTCGCTCCCGATTCGGGATTCCTCCTCCGGGATCGCCTCCGTGGCATGGCCGACGAGGAGATGCTGCGGGCGTCAGGACTAATGTCGTGGAAAGATGCGCCGCCGGGATCGGGTGATCGGGCCGGAGACCGATCGGGTGATCGGGTGATCGGGTCATCTGCAGAAGGGAAGAACACGACAGCTTCTGCCCTGTATTCAAAGTTCCGTAATCGTGTGATGTTTCCCATCTGCAATGAACAAGGCAAAGTCATCGCTTTTACCGGACGCACGCTCGACGTCAACGAGAAGTCTGGACCTAAGTATCTAAATTCGCCGGAGACGCCGATCTACTCCAAAGGCCGCGTGCTGTTCAACCTCGATAAAGCCAAAGATGCAATTCGGCATCTGGGCTACGCGATTCTGGTGGAAGGCAACGTCGACTGCATTTCCGTATTCATGGCGGGCTTTCAGAACGTGATTGCCACTTCGGGAACTGCGTTCTCCGAAGCGCAGGTAAGGCTGCTCGGCAGGTTCACCAAGCAGGTGGTGGTCAACTTCGATCCCGATACCGCTGGGGCCGCGGCTACAGAGCGATCGCTGTCAATGCTGATTGACGAGGAATTCGACATCAAGGTGATGACCCTCGAAGCAGGCTTCGATCCCGATTTGTTTATCCGCCGCAAAGGGGTCAAGGCTTACGCCGACGCGATGATGGAGGCGCCTAAATACTTCCCTTATCTCATCTCGCGTGCAGCGACCATGTTTCCGGTGAAGACTCCCGAAGGCAAAGCCAAAGCTGTGAACTACCTGCTGCCGTACATCAAGCGCGTGCCGCAGGCAATCGTCCGCGATGACCTGGCCAACCAGGTTGCGCAGCGGTTGAGCATCGATTCGGCCTTGGTGCGGCAAGAGCTTCGGCACGCCGCGACCAATCGCTCGGTGCAATTCAAATCTCTCGCAGATCCACAGATCAGTGAGGCCGAGAAGATTGTGATTCGGCTGCTCGCGCCGGGCGTGTCGGCTGAGCTCGAACAATCGCAGTCATTTGCTTGCGATGTACTAACGTCCGAGGGCTTGGTGGAAGGGTTGCCGGCTCAGAGCTTGCTGGAATGGCTGCTTTCTCCAATGGAAGGTTCAGCTGGCTCCGAGTCAGATCATCGATTGCTCGCGCAGATCTTGATGCAGGAGTCCGACGAGCTCACCCCTGAATTGGTGGAATCGGCGGTGGAGGCGTTGCGCCGCCGAAAGATGGAGCGGCGCCAGCGCGAACTCAGCACAAACATCGCTGATGCCGAACGCAAGAATGACATCGGCACATTATCTGCCCTGCTGCAAGAAAAGCTCGCGATCGAGAGAGCGCTGCGCCAGTAGTTGCAATGGCACCTATCCCCGGAGCGTCCTCGTCGGGGTGGCTTGTTTCGTCGTCATCCGCTGCGTTACCGTACTTACTAGTGGAGAGTGCAATGTCGGTGCTGCGGAACTGCAAGTCCTGTGGACGTAAGAACCGAATCCCGGCAGCTCACCTTGCCGATTTAGGCAAATGCGGAGCATGCAAAGCCGCGATTCCGCCAGTGGACGAGCCTTTGGAAGCTGATGCGGGTTCGTTTGACGACATCATTCAAAACGCACGGGTCCCCGTCTTAGTGGACTTCTGGGCGGCATGGTGCGGCCCCTGCCGCATGGCGGCTCCGGAGGTCGCGCGTACCGCGGCGGATATGGCCGGACAGGCAGTTGTTCTGAAGGTCAACACCGACAAAAATCAGCAACTTGCTGCCCGTTTCAACGTAAGAGGGATCCCCAACTTAGCTGTCTTCTATCAGGGAAAGCCAGTTATGCAGCAGGCTGGGCTCGTGAATCACGAGCAGATGGAGAGCTGGCTGAGGTCTGCTTCACAGACTTCGGCAGCGTAGCGATCGACCACGGTCCGGTGGGCTTGGCTTGGCGACCGAGGGAGCCGGTCAGAACCGAGTTCGCGGAAATTCCCTGATAAATTCCCTGTTATTTGGGAGCCAGGCTGCCTTTTGTTGGGTATCCCCATTGACTGCATTGGTTTAGCTAACAAACTGGACATTCCCTGTTAGTTCCCTGTTATTTTGCGAGATTTGCGGATTTTGGGCAGAATTCGATGGTTTTCTTGGTGAATTCCGAAAAGTCCCTGTTATTTTCCGTGTTATCTCAAAAATCTGCAGGCGGAGGCGCCAACGGCACGCGACTATCCTGACCGCCCGCTACTCGGCGTGGGCGCCATCATCATGCAGGACGAACGAATCTTGCTGGTTCGGCGTTCCAATCCTCCACTGCAAGGGGAATGGTCGATTCCCGGTGGACTGGTCGAGACCGGCGAAACCACCAAGGAAGCTATTGTCCGCGAAGTGCGAGAGGAGACCGGGCTGGAGATCGAGGTCGTCAGACTGGCGGAAGTCTTTGAACGCATCGTGCGAGATCGGGAGTCGCGGGTGCAATATCACTTCGTCCTGATCGACTATTTGTGCCAGGTGATCGCAGGAGAGGCGCATGCGGCTAGTGATGTGAGCGAAGTGCGCTGGGTGAGGACAGACGAGTTGGAGAAGTTCGCTGTCGCGCCAGAGACTTGTGAGGTCATTCGCAGGACCGTCCAAGATTTCGAGATCACGTGAGCGACAGGCGATTCATTCACCTTTCCACACGTAGGCCTTTTCCTGTTCGAGTCCAATATGCGCCAGAACCCGGTAAGCGAACTGTCGAGCCATCTCCTCAAAGGACGCAGGTTGATTGTAAAAAGTGGGAATCAGCGGATAGACGGTAGCCCCGGCATCGGTGGCCCGGTACATGTTGCGGATGTGAATCTTGTTCAACGGCGTTTCCCGCACGCAGAGCACGAGCGGGCGTCGCTCTTTCAAACACACATCTGCAGCGCGCTCGATGAGGTTTCCAGCCAGACCGTTGGCAATGCGCGCCAGAGTGCCCATGCTGCACGGCAACACGATCATCGCGTCGGTTGGGTACGATCCACTCGCGACGTTGGCAGCGATGTCGTTGTTCGCCTGCTGGTGGATCTTCTTGCTGGTACTGCCGAGCAATTGGCCGGTCAGCTCATTGCGTCCGCGGATGTCCAATTCTTCGGCGAACACGCGCAGCGCATTGTCGGAAGCGATGAAGTTCACGGTCCTGATGCGCTGGTCGGCCTCGACGGCGCGCAATAGTTCGCGGACGAACATCGCGCCGCTCGCTCCAGTGGCTGCAATCGTCAGATTTTGAGGCACTTGCGTCATGACTGCCCGGACGCATCCAACATAGCAGATCGCACTTTGGCGGTGCGGCGGACAGCCCGCACCGAAGCGCCTCATGGCGAAGCTCTCCACATTTCGTGCGCGGCGCCGCAGCGCAGCGGAAAAGCATGCGCTGCTTCCGCTTCAGCGCGAGATCGGTTCCATCGACCGGCTCAGCCGGCGCAAGTACCTCCAGGATTTTACTGAGGCGTACAAAAGGTACGAGCGCGTCATCTCCAAAGACAGCCTGCTGCGTTTTTGCGCCGAAGCGGACACACTGCTCGTGAGTGACTTTCACGCGCTCGACTCCTGCCAATTCTTTCTTTGCGAAATGCTCGAGGAGCTCACTCGAATGCAGCAGCGTCCGCTCGTCCTGCTGCTCGAAGCGATATTCACCCGTGACCAGCACATCCTCGACGAATGGGAGGCCGAAGCGACTTCCGACCTCGAGTTGCGTCAGCGCCTCCGCTTCGATGTGGATTGGGGATACGACTGGGAGCCGTTTCTGCACACGCTGAAGGTCGCCCGCGCATTGCAGATTCCCGTATATGGAGCCGATTGCGCGCCGCGCGGGAATATGCGTCGCATTGCGCAGCGTGATCGTCATGCCGCCGATGCTGTGGCGCGCGCGCGGGCGGCGCATCCAGATGCATTGCTGGTTGTGCTCTTCGGCGAGTCGCACCTTGCCCCGAACCACTTGCCGCGCGAAATCAGCGATCAGATGCCGGCAGAGTGTGTCCGAACAGTTCTGCAGAATGTAGATGCGTTGTACTTCCATTCGGCTGGAGAGCTGGATCAGCAAATTGCCGCCTTGCGAGTCGATGCCAGTACCGCCGCGGTGTTCAATGCGACGCCGATAGAGAAGTGGCAGAGCTATCGGTTGTGGATCGCGCGTTGGCGAGAGGAGTCACGCAATCCTGATTTCACTCCAGCTGTGTATGACCTCATCGACGCGTTGCTCGCGTTCCTCCACGTGGGCCGCTATTCCGACGAGGAGGGCAGCTCCCGGTACTTCATTGACTGCTACCCCGAAGTTGCGAACGTAAGCTCGCTACTGCGGGCGCGCGCGCTGATTGCCCGCAAACGCTTGCCCGAAATGCGTCGTCGGCAACTGCTGGCGCAGGTGATCGATCACGGCAGCTGCTACATTCCCGAATTGAATTTCCTGATCGTTCATCGCCTGCGCATGCAGGCCGCGGCCAAGGACGTTGCCTGCTTCATTCATCATGCTTGCCGCGATTTTAAGGAGACCGTCAGCTCGAACAACGGCGCGCAAACCGAACAGCGGTTCTATGCTCGCGTCCTGGAGCATGCGCTGGTGGACTTCGGCGCGCGAGTGCTCTACCCCTCGCGTCCCTTCAACGAGGAAGACGACCTGTGTTCCCTCTATACGCAAGGTGAGGATGAGCTCGAGGCGAGAATTCCATTATCCACTCATGAGCACATGCGCATTCTCGATTGCGTGATGCTGCATCGCGACTACGAATTGCACTCTCGCAGTTATGCAACCAAGCCGGCACTACTGCAGGAATTTCTTTCAGCGCCGGCGATGACTCTGGAACTGTTGGCCAGCTATCTGGGTGAGTTGTTGGGAAGCGATCTCTATCGCGCGTACATCGCCGGACGTCTCAGCCGGCGTGAATTGCGCTCGCTGTTCTTTCGGAAACTGGCCGCCGGCGACGCGCGCGAAATATACTTCGCGACCGTCCGGCGCGTCCGCCAGGGTCGCGCTGACCTGCTCGCCGCGTAGAACGGCCTTTCACCACGGAGTCACGGAGACACGGAGAAAAGCGAACTGGAGTGGGCGGATGTCAGCGCCGAGGCCGTCGTATAGTCTTGGAAATATATCGGGCCAGCATTCCAATTAGTCCTTTGCATTTCTTCGTGCCTCCGTGTCTCCGTGGTGAAAAACCCGCTCGAAGATCCTGTCAACATTCCCCAGTTGACGCTTCAAATCAAAGGCGTGTGCGATCTGCTGCTCGGAGAGCTTGCCGCGTATCTCAGGATCGCCATGCACCGCGTCCCGAAAATTGGTCCCGTTCTTCCAGGCTTCCATTGCGTGCTTTTGAACCAGCCGATACGCATCCTCGCGCAGCACTCCAGCTTCCGCGAGATCGAGCAACAACTGTCCGCTGAAAATCAGGCCGCCGGTGCTCTCAAGGTTCTCGAGCATGCGCTTGGGATACACAAGCAAAGTATCCAGGAGCGTGGTTGTCTTGTGCAGCAGGTAGTCCGTGAGGATGGTGGAATCCGGCAGAATGATGCGCTCGACAGAAGAATGTGAGATGTCCCGCTCATGCCACAGCGGAACATTTTCCAATGCTGCCTGAGCATTTGAGCGTACCACGCGAGCCAGGCCGCTGATCTGCTCGCACGTAACCGGATTCCGCTTGTGCGGCATCGCCGACGAGCCCTTCTGCTTTTCGCTGAAGTACTCTTCGGCCTCGCGCACTTCGGTACGCTGCAAGTGGCGGATTTCGACCGCGATCTTGTCCAGTGTGCTCGCGATGACCGCCAACGTGGCGAGATAGAAAGCATGGCGGTCGCGTTGAATTACCTGGCTTGAAATTGCAGCGGTCTGGAGACCAAGACGCGAGCAGATTTGTTCTTCAAGTTCCGGAGTCAAGTGTGCCAACGTGCCCACCGCACCGGAAACCTTGCCGACTCGCATATCTTCCGCCGCGTGCTCGAAGCGGGCGATGTCACGCTCAAGCTCGGAATACCAGTTGCCTAATTTCAGTCCGAAGGTTGTGGGCTCGGCGTGCACTCCGTGCGTGCGTCCGATGATTGGCGTGTTTTGAAATTCGAGCGCGCGGCGTTTGAGTACGGTCTTGAGCGCTTCGAGATCGTTACGGATGATCAGCGATGCTTCGTGCACCTGCAGCGCCTGCGCCGTATCCACCACATCGTTCGAAGTAAGCCCGAAGTGCAGCCAGCGCGATTCGGGACCGACCTTCTCCGCGACCGCGGTAGTGAAGGCGACGACGTCGTGTTTGACCTCGGCTTCGAGCGCATGAATCCGCGCTAGGTCGAAGTCTCCGCGTTCGCGAATTGCTTTTGCCGCAGATTGCGGCACCAGGCCAGCCTCGGCCAGAGTCTCAGTGGCCGCAACCTCGACGCGCAGCCACATGCGAAACCTGTTTTCTTCACTCCAGATGCGGCCCATTTCGGGCCGGGTGTAGCGTGCGATCACGTTGTGCGTCCCTGAGTAACGTGGTGGACTGCGAATGCCGATCAGAAGCGAACCGAAAGCATAACGTACAACCGTTCATCCGCGCGACTTACCTGCGCCTTCATTTGCTCTTGCGTTAAACTAAGAGATTGAGTAGCGCACTGTTGATCGACAGTACTCGCTGCCATCCGGAATATGTCGACCAGTTCACTGGCTACCACCGAAACTCCGCGTTTAGCTGATTTCACTACTGATTTTCGAGTCATTCCCCTTTCTCTGATCTGCATTGTGATTGGTGTCATCGGCGCGTACCTCGCGTTGATCCTGTTGAGGCTGATTTATCTCTTCACCAATCTTTTCTTCTTTCATACCTGGAGTTGGCAGTACAAATCGCCCGCGCTGAACACGTTGGGCGTCTTCGTAATCCTGGTGCCGGTAATCGGTGGACTGATCGTCGGCATCATGGCTCGCTACGGATCAGAGCGGATCCGGGGCCACGGAATTCCCGAAGCGATCGAAGCCATCTTGCTCAAAGGATCAAGGGTTGAGCCGCGTGTCGCAGTACTAAAACCCATCTCAGCGGCGATCGCGATCGGATCTGGCGGACCCTTTGGCGCGGAAGGTCCAATCATCATGACCGGAGGCGCGGTCGGTTCGTTGATCGCGCAGTTCTTCCGCATGAGCAGCGCGGAGCGCAAGACCCTGCTCGTGGCAGGCGCTGCAGCCGGCATGTCGGCAACGTTTGCGGCGCCGGTTTCCTCAGTGCTGCTGGCGGTAGAGTTGCTGCTGTTCGAATGGAAGCCCCGCAGCCTGATTCCTGTCGCTATGGCCAGCGCCACGGCTGCTGCAGCCCGGCATTATCTTTTGGGAGTGGGTCCGCTGTTTCCCATGCCGGAACACCATATCGCCATGAATGCCGTCGGACTCGCGTCATCGGTGCTGGTTGGACTCTTCGCCGGTGTGCTCGCCGCCCTGCTTAGTTCGGCGATTTATCTTGTCGAAGACGGATTCGGCCATTTGCCGATTCACTGGATGTGGTGGCCGGCCATTGGAGCCGTGGTGGTGGGAGTTGGTGGATTATTTTTTCCCCAGGCCCTCGGCGTCGGATATGACGTGATCGCGATGTTGCTGGACCACGATCTGCCAGTCAAGATCCTGCTCGGCATCTTCCTGGTTAAGGGCATCATCTGGTCGGTTTCGCTGGGCTCAGGGACGTCTGGCGGAGTGCTCGCTCCATTGCTCATCATGGGCGGGGCCCTCGGCGGATTGGAATCGCGCTTTCTTCCCGTTTATGGAATTGGATTGTGGCCGCTCGTGAGCATGGCTGCTGTGCTGGCTGGAGCGCTCGGAGCTCCTCTCACGGCGGTCGTGTTCGCGTTTGAACTCACGCACGATCCGGGCGTGCTGCTTCCGCTGCTGATTGCGGCTTTAGTGTCGTATGGACTCGTAGTCCTCACGCTGCCTCGCTCCATCCTTACCGAGAAGCTGAGCCGGCGCGGATATCATCTCTCGCGCGAGTACATTGTCGATCCTATGGAGAGCCTCGCGGTGGACGAGGTGATGCGCACCGACATCGCGAAGCTCTCGGCTAATGCGAGTCTTGAAGAAGTGCGGCAGGCTTTACGCGTGGACGAAAAGCTCGGGGTACAGCGCTTGTTTCCTGTGCAGGATGCTGAGGGCAATATGCTCGGAGTCATTCCACGCTGGAACCTCGAGCAATTCGTCGCCGGGCAAAAGGGAGCTTCGTTATCCGCGCTGCTGATCACAACACCAGTTCTAGCGTATGACGATGAGCGCCTCAGAAGCGTGGTACAACGCATGGCCAGTAGTGGCTTCACCAAGATGCCCGTGGTCAGCCGTGAGCATCCCAGGAAGGTCTTGGGAGTGGTCTCAATATCGGACCTGCTGAAAGCCCGCGTGGCAGCGCAGGATACCGAAGACCGCCGCGAGCGCGTCCTGCAACTGACTGTGCCGCTAATTTTTCGAGGACGAGCGGATGCGGATTCAAAGGGAACTGAGGGCTGATGGTTCACGACGGAGCCACGGAGAACAGGGAGAAAGGCAAAAAAGAAAGACTTGCTTTGTCTTCTCCATAGCTCCGTGTGAAATGCCTTACTTCTTCTCCTCGACACTCTCCAGCGGCTTGCGCGCGAAGTAGTACAGCGATCCTGCCAGCAATACGAAGGTAATCACTGCCAAGGCGTTGCTGTTCGCGATCGCTGGAAATTTTGCACCCCACGCCAGCGAGTTCTCGGGAAGCTTGCCCGTGCTCTCGATGAGTTTCACGCCAATCCCGATTAAGCCCATGATGCCGCCCGCAGCAATTAAGCCGCTGGCATAGAGAGATCCCGGGCTGACCTCGCTCTCCGTAGGAGTTTCTCCAGCACGTTTCGCCGCCGACTCCACCAACCAGCGAGTCAAGCCGCCGGCAAAGATCGCGAGCGTCGTTCCTATTGAAAGATAGGCTCCTACGGCGAATGCCAGGGAACGAATTCCCAGCAACTCCACAACGATCACGAGAAAGACGCCCAGCAGCACCAAGCCCCAAGGCAGTTTGCGGGTGAGGATTCCGTTGATTACTGTGGACATCAACTGTGCTTGAGGCGCCGCCGCCCGCTCGCTGCCGATGCCTTGAATCCACTGCACTTCGATCTCTCCCGTTTTGGGATCGTAGAGATACTTACCGTTCGCAACCTCGCTGGAGTTAATAGCATTCAGCAAGTAGTAGTCGCTGCCCGACTTCGTGATCTGCTGTCCTTGCTTATCCCGGTAGCTGAAGCGATCGCGTTCGAACGCTCTTTGCCCATTGGTTTCCTGTACGGTTACGCCGGCTGGAAGATGGTTGATATCTACCTGCTTAGTCATCGGACGGAACTCTTCGAGCCCTTTGTTCATGCCCGTCAATGTGTATCCGACCGCAAACGTGGAGATGGTCACTCCGATCAGCAACGCGATCTGCTGCGCCTTGGGAGTAGCACCCAGTAAATACCCCGTCTTCAGATCCTGCGAGGTGTCTCCGGCGTTCGACGATGCGATGCAAACGACGCCGCCGATAGCCAGCACCAGCGCGCCGAATGCGGGAGCAGTCCAGCCGAGAGCGAGGAAGATGGCGGAGGTGGCCATAAGTGTCGCAATCGTCATTCCTGAAACGGGATTCGCTGAGCTGCCAATCAGGCCGGTGATGCGCGAGGACACGGTCACAAACAGGAATCCGAAGATCACGACGAAGATGGAGGCAACGATGTTGGCAAAGACCGAGGTCTGCGCCCCGGGCACCGGCTTGAAGGTAAGAAAGGCCCACATCATGATGATCAGAAGCACTGAACCGCCCACGGTTACCCACATCGGCAGATCGTCATCCGTGCGCAGGCTCGACTCGTCGCCCTTACCGGCTCCCAGCTGCTTCACGCTGGCCTGCAGCGCGGACACGATCGTCGGCACGGTCTTGAGCAAAGTAATAAGACCGGCCGCGGCAACGGCGCCTGCTCCCATCGGACGCACATAAGTCCGCCACAAGTCTGTTGGCGACATTTGCGAGATGGGCACCGTTCCCGGATAGATGGCGGTAGCCATCCCAGAGCCAAAGAAGTGGATGGCCGGCATCAACACCAGCCAGGAGAAGACTCCGCCCGCGAGCAGCACGCCGGCCACGCGCGGACCAATGATGTA
This sequence comes from Terriglobales bacterium, assembly GCA_045808065.1. Classification (GTDB taxonomy): domain Bacteria; phylum Acidobacteriota; class Terriglobia; order Terriglobales; family Acidobacteriaceae; genus Gp1-AA112. The sequence goes on from JBJMGD010000012.1 coordinate 316,965, forward strand.
GCCGACTCCCATGTATTCCGCAGTCGTCGAAGCGCGTACAGAGGCGCCGGCATACTGCTTGATGTCCCAGGTTGGAGTGCTCGGCCAGGCGGCAAACAGATTTTCATTTTGGAACAAAGTGTAGAGGGCGCCGAGCCCGAGGCCCCAGAACACGCGTCCGGCAAAGCTGCCACCGCGATCTCCAGCAATTAGCACATCGGCGCACGCGGTGCCTTCGGGGTAAGTGAGGACGCCGTGTTCTTTCACGATGAGCTGCCGCCGCAGCGGGATCATGAAAAATACCCCGATAAGTCCGCCGACCAGGCTCAGCAGGAAGATGCGCGCGACTTCCAGTTGGAATCCGAGAAAAATCAACGCGGGGAGCGTAAAAATCACTCCTGATGCCACCGACTGCCCGGCGTTGCCGGTAGTTTGCACGATGTTGTTTTCGAGGATCGTGGCCTTGCCGAAGGCGCGCAGAATGCTGATTGAGAGCACCGCGATCGGAATCGATGCCGATACTGTGAGGCCAGCCCGCAGTCCAACATAAACAGTGACCGCGCCGAAGAGGATGCCAAAAATCGATCCGAGAATCAAAGCGCGCGGAGTGAGTTCCTTCAGCTTGGCATTGGGCGGAACATAGGGTTCGAATTTCGCTTCCGGAGTCTTGGGTTCTAGTGTGGTGGCCAAAGCCTCTCCTCCCGCGCAACGCGGTTACCGCATTCTGCGACCGTTGATTCTAAGGGCAAAGCAGGAAAAGCAGTAGTCCGTAATTGACGCAGGTATTGGACACTCCATCTGCCCTGGCATCCATACGGCACGCACAAAAAGGCCGGTGGATTGCGAATCCACCGGCCAAACGAGGCGACTCTGTTTTGCGCACTAAGGCAAGTAGTAGCGGAACGACGTGAAGACCATATTGGTATTTGCGGTTGGAGACCCGCCGGTTCCGCGCCATGTCTGCTTGTTGAGGAATGAATATTGGAAGCCTTGGCGCAGGCGTCCCTTGCTGCCGCGGTAGAAGTCGTACCAGTAACCGAGCGATGTCTCCTGGATATCGCGCGTGTCAGGGCCGCAGGCGGCTGGATTGGTGGTGCTGGACGCCGGAGTGTTGTTGCCGGTAGCCGCGATAGTTGCGACGTTGCACCCAGTACTTGCGGCGGTCGGGCGCCCGTACCCGATGCTGCCCGTTCCGTTATATAGCTGTCGTTCGGCGTAGTCGCCACCGTAGTAGCCATAGATTTCCAGTTTGGGAGTCGCGTGCAATTCCAAGCCCGCGAGCATAGACCCCCCACGAATCGGCGCAAGGGTCCCGTTAGCGCGGGTAGTTACATCTGCCAGGGTTGAGTCCCCATAGCGTCCGACGCCGTCTCCGGCGAGGATGTGGAATCCGAAGTCCAATTTCTTGGGCACGATCGCGAACCGCGCGTTTGCGCCCAGGCCGCCAGCCAGGCTGGTGGCGTTGAAAGCGCCGACTCCGCTCGCAGCCGTGCCAACATTGGCTGTGGTGGCATTTGGGTAGACCCGATCACGAAATCCGCGTAACAGTCCGAATATCTCGTAATGTCCGTATCCGGGCTCAAATGCGATTTTGCCGACGAAATCCGGCAGCCAGTTGTAGCTATAGTTCTGCTGTGAGGTGTTGCCGCCGTTGTTGAGCAGGCCGGCGGTGTTGCCCGCCTGTTGATATGTGAATGTGCTTGCCCCGCCGCCGCCGAGGTTCAGCGTCTGCGCCTCTTCGACCGCGCCGCCCAAGAACACTTTCTTTCCGACATTTTTGGTGACCCGGAAGCCAAACTGACGCTCCCACGAGAATCCTGCCGTGTATTGCGAGTCGATCGTCTGCGGCAGGACTTCAGTCCGATTCTGCAGCCCATTGCGAGTTTCAGTCACCAGGCTCCACATTTGGCCGCCGGTAATCGTCCAGCCCTTCGCGGATTCGGCTTGCGCGAATATCTGGCGCTGGCGATTCGTGTAGCTGTTGCTCTGGTTTGAATTCGAGGTTGTGCCGGCCGATAGCCAGTCACTTTCCCAGTACCCTCGTCCGGTCCAGGTGCCGATCTTGCCTTCCGCGAGGATGGCGAGACGTGACTGGCGGCCGCTGGTGTTGAACTCGCTCAGGTTGGCATTGGGAGCGCCGTCGAACGGAGCACCAGTAAGTTGTGTGTTGATATCCGCGCCCATGCCACGGTCGCGCCACACAGTTTCACCGGCAAGGAAGCTACCAGTAAAACTGATAGTTGCGCCTTTGAAGTGGATAGCGACAGGATTCTCGGTGGCTTCATTCACCCGCTTCTGCTCTGACTGGATAGTCTCCGCCAGGTTCTGATCATTGGCCTTCAACGCCCCGACGGTATCTTTGAGGCTTGCAACCTGTGCTGTTGTGTCGCTGTGGGTCGACTGTGCTTCCGTGGCTTTGGCGGCTGCATCGGACGCCTTGGCGTTCGCGTCGGTGGCGGCCTGCTGCGCCTGCTGCACTTGCTGGTCGCGCGCTGCAAGCTGATTCTGCAATTGCCGAATCTGCTGTTGCTGCGTGGTCAGCATGTCGCGCAGCTCCTTCAACTGGTCGGCTGTGGATGGCCCAGCCGGTGCGGTCGCCGTACGATGCCGGGCCGTTGTCCTGCTCGTTTTTGGTTTGCTGGTTGCAGAGTTCTGTGCTGCATCAGTGCTCTGCGCGATTAGCATGCCGCTCGAAAGCAGGCACACCAGCGAACTGCGAAGTAACGCTTTCATTCGTCTCCTCCACAACAAACATGTGAGTTGTTGGATGATCTCGGGTTTCATTCGACACACGTAAAGATACGCCCCCGATTACGGGCACTCCGATTCTCAAATGAGTGACTCTCATAAATATTGGCCAAGTATGAACGAGCAGTTACAACGAAGTGAAAAACTAGTGAATCGGGACGGATCCCATTTCGGTCCTGCTAGGAATTACTTGCCGGACGGACGACAGGCTGTCGTTGTGAAAGCGCGGGAGTAGACAATGGCGAGCATCGAAATTGCCGGTCCCAGTCAGTGTAGTCGCTCGTCTTCTTCCGCCAGCATCAAATATGCGAATACCAGGTATCTCCCACGGTTATTCGTCCCAAGCCGCATCAAGCGAGTGCCGAAGCACGCTGGTGTGGGTGAACGAAGGGACATTTCAAGGCGAGTGCTGAAGCATGCGGGTGTGAATAAGCGAGCCAACATTGAACGCGAACGCCTTTGGCGCCCATTGCTTCGCTTCAGGAGCCGCTTTTGCGCTTACTACGATCTGTCATCTGAGCGCGTTCTTTGCGCGAAGGACCTTCCGTGATGATTGCAGCCGATTGGCTCTGTCCTGGCTTCTCAATCAAGGCTCGTGCAAAACCACGACAGCGCAAGTGAGACCGACATATTTCCGGAGGTCCTTCGCTTCGCTCTGGATGACAGACATAGGGACTTGCAGTGGCACAGGCGCCCTCGCATGTGTTGCTGAACGTTAAAACACGGCCGAGGGAGGCTGTGCCACAACTGTGCGTCGGTTCAGCGCTTACAAACTGCTGACCGTCTTTTTCACCCGTCCTTGCAAATCCTGCGGCAGCGGCGCGTAGTCCAGTGATTCGACCATCTTCTCGCCATCTTCGAGCATCCAGCTCAGGAAATCCTTGAGGACCTTGGCTTTGTTCGCGTCAGAGGTCTTTTTGGGAACTAACAGCCAGGTGAACGTCGCGATGGGATATGCGTCTTTGTTTGGCGAATTCGTAATTGAGACGCGGTAGTCGTCGGGAATTTTTACGCCATTCGCCGCGGCGCTCGTGTTCTGCAGGTTGGCTTTTACGAATACCCCAGCTTGATTCTTCACAGAGCCGAAGGTGATGTTGTTGCTCATCGCATAGATCAACTCAACGTAGCCAATTGCACCGTCGACTACCTTAATGGTTCCGGCCACGCCCTCATTTCCCTTGCCTCCGATGCCCACCGGCCACTTGACCGCTGTGCCACTTCCCACTGCGTTCTTCCAATCCGGGCTGACCTTCGACAGGTAATCGGTGAACACCCCGGTCGTGCCGCTGCCGTCAGAGCGATGGACGACGTTAATGTTCTGTCCTGGAAGTTTCACATCTGGATTGATCTTCTGAATTGCGGGATCGTTCCAGGTGGTGATCTTACCGAGGAAGATGTTGGCCAGAACCTCCGGAGTGAACTTCAACTCTTCCTTGACGCCCGGAATGTTGTAGGCGGGCACCACCGAGCCCATAACGGTCGGGATGAGCTGAATCGGCACCTTCGATTCTTTCATCTGCGCATCAGTCATGCCGACATCGCTGGCGCCGAAATCCACCGTGCCCGCGATCACTTGGCGAATGCCGCCACCGCTGCCGATGGGCTGGTAATTGATCTGAACGTCAGGGTGCTGTTTGTGGTACTCGCTGAACCACTTCGAATAAATCGGGTTCGGGAAAGTCGCGCCCGCTCCATTGAGCTGGGTTTGCGCTGCGGCGGAACCGGCCAGTAGAGCCAGAGCAGCTAGCGTGCATGTGAGGCGTCGAATCACGGTGTTCTCCTCCTGGAAAATGTCATCAGTGCTTCTCTTTCATGCTCGGGGGCGGTTGTTACAGGATCGTTACAGTGGAATAAATTTGCGGTGAAAGGCATTTTCACCACGGAGGCACGGAGACACGGAGAAGGCGAAGGATTGAGCAGCATTGGGCTACCGACTTGTTTGACCGTCGAACCTGCTGCATGAAATAGTCATCAACTTGTAACAATACTGAGAGGCTCATGGTCCGGTTTATTCCACGAGAAGGCAAGTTCTTCGAAATGTTCTCCGATGTTGCGGACAATCTCACCGATGGCGCCCGGCTGCTGAAAGCCATCCTTGAGGATATGAAGGACGTTGAGTTGCGGGTGGAACAGCTCAAGACCATCGAGCACCGCGGCGACGAGATGACGCACGGCATCCTCACCAAGCTGAATCAGACCTTCATTACTCCATTCGATCGCGAGGACATTCACAAGCTGGCTTCGTCTCTCGATGATGTCCTCGATTTCGTGCACGCTTCCGGCGAACGGCTGGTGATGTACAAGATCACGGAGGTTACGCCGTCCGCGCCGCAGCTTGCCGACGTGGTCGTCCGCCAGTGCGAGCAGTTGCGCAAGGCGGTGTCGAATCTCGAGAAGAAGAACAACGTGCTGCAATACTGTGTCGAGATCAATCGACTGGAGAACGAGGCCGATCGCATTGCCCGAGTTGCTATCGGCCAGTTGTTCGAGGCCGAAACCGATCCCATCGCGTTAATCAAGAAGAAAGAGCTCTACGAATTTCTAGAGAACGCCACCGACAAAGCCGAAGACGCGGCTAACGTGCTGGAGTCCGTGGTGGTGAAAAGCGCTTAGCGGCGCAACGAGCGACTTGTATTGCAAGGTTGTGCGGCCTGCGTGCAGCAAAGACCCCGGTTGTGCAGCTTGCGTGTGACAAAAACACCGTGTCATCCTGAGCGCGGTTTTTTGCGCGAAGGTCCTTGTGTTTGGTTTTTTTTTGCGTTTGGTTTTTTGCTTTTGTCTTTGCTCTTCGCTCTTGCTACATCAACCCAACACCAACCGCAAGGTCCGTCGGCCAAAACCCGGCCTCAGGATGACAAGGTGTTGGAGGGGTCGACTGGTTTACAGCGGCAAACAGTTTTGAGAGTGTCGGAGACTTTCCTGCTTGGATAAAACGACCGTCCTGGTAGTCATCACAATCCTGCTGGCTCTCTCCTTTGATTTCTTCAACGGCTTTCACGATGCTGCCAACAGTATCGCCACCGTTGTCTCCACGCGCGTGCTGTCCCCGCGCCTGGCTGTCGTCTGGGCGGCGATCTTCAACTTCATTGCCGCATTCATTTTCGGGATTGCTGTGGCCAAGACCATCGGCTCGGGCATGATCGATGTGAATCGGATTACGCAATATGTTGTGCTGAGCGGCCTGCTGGGCGCGATTATCTGGGACATCCTCACCTGGTGGTGGGGGCTCCCGACTTCCTCCTCGCATGCGTTGATCGGAGCTTATGCCGGGGCAGCAGTGGCCCGCGCCGGCTTCGGCGTGATTCTTCCACATGGCTGGACCAAAACTCTGATATTCATTGTGGTAGCTCCCATATTGGGAATGATGCTCGCCCTGATATTCATGACCATGATGTTCTGGATCTTCCGCCGCTCCGCTCCGCAGCAGGTGGATGGATGGTTCCGGCGTTTGCAGCTTCTCTCCGCTGCGTCTTATAGCCTCGGGCACGGGGGGAATGATGCGCAGAAAACCATGGGCATCATTGCGGGCGCCTTGTATTCGGCGCGCATCATGACTAAAAGCGAGTTCTCTACCAGCTGGGGTCACTTCCATTGGCCGATTGTTCTGGGCGCGAACTTGGCGATGGGTCTCGGAACTTATTTTGGAGGCTGGCGCATCGTCCACACCATGGGCTCGAAGATTACCAAGCTCAAACCCATCGGCGGCTTCTGCGCCGAGACCGCGGGCGCCATCACCCTTTTCGCCACCGCCGCCGCCGGCATTCCCGTGAGCACCACTCACACGATTACCGGTGCGATTGTAGGAGTAGGAGCGACGCAGAGATTGTCCGCAGTACGCTGGGGAGTGGCGGGAAAGATCGTTTGGGCATGGATTTTGACCATCCCTGCATCAGCCGCGGTGGCGGCAGCGCTCTTTTGGCTGATAAGGCTGTTTAATCCGGCGGCGTAAGATTTCGTGATTTCGTGGGATGATTTTCTGGATTTCGTGATTTCGTGATCCGGTGATTTCGTGATTGGAAGTAGTGGCACAGCCGCCCTCGGCTGTGTCTTCGTGGCCGCCAACACAGGCGAGGGCGCCTGTGCCACAACCTGTGCCACAACATCTACAGTTCTGCTTGGTGCGTTAGTGTCGTCTCTCGCGGAACCATGCGCCCTTCCGCTTTCGGCAGCGTGAAGAAGAAAGTCGATCCATGGTTCAGCTCGCTTTCCACCCGCACCGAGCCGCCATGCGCGAGCACAATGTGTTTTACGATCGCGAGTCCCAAACCGGTACCGCCTGATTCCCGCGAACGGGCCTTATCCACGCGATAAAAACGCTGAAACAATCGCGGCAGATGCTCCGAGGCGATTCCTGGGCCGGAATCGCGCACGAAGAACTCAATGCCATCTTCAAGCTCATTCGCTCCAATCACGATCGGTGTTCCCGGCGGACAGTACTTGACGGCGTTCGAAATTAAGTTGGAGAACACCTGGTGTACCGCTTCAGGATCGGCTTTGACCATTGCGTCTTGACTCAGCTCAATCGAGAGTTCGCTGCCTTGCAGATGCGCCATCTCCGCAAAATACTGCTGCGCTTCGCGCATGAGTTGCGATACAGCAATCTCCTGAGTGCGAAATCGCTGCTCGCCCGACTCTACGCGCGCAAGCGTCAGCAGATCTTCAGTCAGCCGCGCCATTCGCGACGCGTTCTTCCGGATAATTTCCAGAAACTCGCGCGTTCCGCTTTCGGAATCGATATCAAGAAGAGTCTCGGCGTATCCCTGAATTGAAGTCAGAGGCGTGCGCAGCTCGTGCGAGACATTGGCGATGAAGTCGCGCCGCGTCTTCTCCACGCGTTCGATCTGGGTAAGGTCGTGCAGGAGCACGACTGCGCTGCCCGCCAACATGGGCGCAACTGTCGCCTCGTATATGCGTCCTGGCAGAACGTGCGCGCGGGTGGTGTGAATCTGACGCGTGCGAATGGTCTCGCGCACTGAGAACAGCAGATCGGGCTCGCGGATGGTCTCGAGAAACGGCGCGTGCAGGCGAACGCGATTCGGCATGAGCCGGTTCATAGCCATGTTCACCCACTCGATTTTCTCTTCGCGATTCACCGCGATCACCGGCGCCTGCATGCTATTGAGCACGGCTTCGAGCTGTTGGCGCCCGGCTTCCACCTCCGCGAAACTCCGCTCCAGACGTTCGGCAGTTGTATTGAGAGCCATCGCAACGCGGGCAATCTCGTCAGTGCTTATCACGTCAATACGTGCAGAGAGATTGCCTGCGGCTACACGCTCCGCGAAATGCACGATGCGCTGAAGTCTGCGCGAAATCAGCACGGCGGCTGTCGCGGAGAGGATGACTGCTATTAAGAACGCGAATAGGGAACCACGCAGCAATGACCGTTGAATCTTGACTGATGTTTGATGAATGGCCGCGAGTTGATATGCCAGCCGCACTGCGCCGTTCTTCGTCGGCGAAGCGGTGTAAAGAAAATCGATGCCCAACGTCTTACTCGTGCGACTGGCTTCGCCGGGGTTGCCGTTCAGCGCAGCGGCAAATTCAGGACGGTGCGCATGGTTCTCCATGGTCTCCGGATTTGCTTCTGAGTCGGCGAGCACTTTGCCGCTGCGCTCGATGATGGTGGCGCGCGCGCCCGTAGCGTCCGCCGTCTCTTTCGCGATTTGGCTCAGGGGATGCGCGGTGTCGTTGTCGACGCGAAGAGCGAATTGACGGGTCTCCTGCTGAAGCGATTGCTCCAGTTGAGCGCGCAACGACTGGTCCCACTGGCTGCGGATTTCGAGATCCAGAATTACCGTGACCGCTACGATCACGACGAGAAACGCGCCGAGTAACTTAAAGAACACACTACTCTTCACTTCGGCGCCTCAAATCTGTATCCGACTCCGCGCACGGTGCGCAGAAAGCGCGGATTCTCTGCGTCCTGCTCGATCTTTTCGCGAATGCGGCGCACGTACACGTCGACCGATCGCAGCGTGACATAGCTTGTGTCACGCCAGACCCCGTCGAGCAACTGCTCGCGCGTGAAGACGCGTCCGGGACGCGACGCGAAATATTCCAGCAGACGGAACTCCGTCGCCGTGGTGGTGATCGCGCGTCCCCCAACTTCGACGCTCATCGCGCCGGAATCGATTTGTAAATCCCCCATGTGAATCTTCTGTTGCGTGAGCGGTGGCTCAAAGCGCCGCAGCACAGCCTTTACCCGAGCAACCAGTTCACGCGGACTAAAAGGCTTGCTGATGTAATCGTCCGCGCCGAGATCGAATCCCGCCAGCCGGTCCGATTCTTGCGTCTTGGCAGTAAGAAAGATGACCGGAATGGGAGCCAGTTCAGTGGTAGCGCGGATCTGACGGCAGATTTCCATGCCGTCCTCACCTGGGATCATGATGTCGAGTAGGAAAGCTGAAGGATGTTGGCGAGTCGCGTCGGCGATGACGCCTTTCGAATTGGGAAAAACTCTCGCGGCAATCCCTGCCCCTTCGAGGTGATGCTTTACCAGCCGAGAGATGTCTGGATCGTCCTCAACGACGAATATAGTGCGCTTCACAACGCCTATTCTAGCCGCAGCACTGGCGCTAACTGACCCCAAACGGCCCGTTTTATGGCTCATTCTTTGTAAATACTGTGTGAATATTGCGGCCCTAATGCAGGTGCAAAGTGCGATTTAAGTCCTTTATTTGCGCCTTGCATCGGCGTTTGCTCGCTGCAGTTCGTGGTTATCGAGCCTGTACACCGCGCGAAATGGGTAGAATGGGCGCGTCGCTAAACCTTTAATTGAAGGAATCTAGGCCAAATTTTATGACCCAGAACGACAATATCCACTGCTGCGAGTGCTCCAGAATTGACGCAAAGAACCCCGGATGCAGTCACCGAGCGCGCTATTCGGTCAATGTGCAAGTGGTTCAGGATGACTTAAAGGACGTACATCTCTGCCCGGATCACCTCGCAATGCTGTGGTCGGCGTTGCGAAACCGCGTCGCCCGTCCTCCAATAACCGTGAAGGGCTTCGCCCGCATGCACGCTCAGTAATCCCAATTCTCAAGTTCTTGAGTGTATAAGCCTCCTCTAATGAGGTTTTTCTTGTGTTTGCGCGTCCTGCCTTGGTCATCTGCTTTTCACAAAATCTTCAAGCCACTGTAATCACGCATTCATTGCGCTGTCACATCTTTTGCGTAGAAAGAAACTTGGCTATTCCCATTTGGGGACGACGGATCATGAATATCGACGCAAGCACAATGCCGGAGCGTGAGGGGGTCATCGTGGTTGCTAAGACAGCCAAGCCCATCAAAATATTCGTGTTGGAAGACGATCCCGACATCCTGCGGCTGGTTCAGCATCACCTGAAGCTTGCGAATTTTGAAAGCATCGGATTCTCCTCGTCCGTAGGCATGTTGGAGCAGGCGGCGCGCGTCCAACCTGCATTATTCCTGCTCGACATCATGTTGCCGGGCGATAGCGGACTCGAGGTTTGCCGTAGAATCCGGCAGAATCACAAACTTGAGATGACCCCGGTGATGTTTCTTACCGCTAAGGGCGAAGAGTCGGATCGCGTGACCGGACTTGAGCTGGGGGCCGATGACTATGTCGTTAAACCGTTCAGTCCGCGCGAGTTAGTGGCGCGCATTCGCGCAGTGCTGCGGCGCGCGCAGCGTCCGGAAAAGCCAAACATCATTCGCATTGGGGAACTGGAAATCAATGGCGAAGCCATGAGTATTTCCGTAAATGGGAGTCCGGTTTGCACCACGCCGACCGAGTATCGATTGCTTGAATACCTGGCCGCGCACCCTGGCCGCGTGTTCACCCGCGATCAACTCCTTGACGCTGTTTGGCGCGACTCGCACTTCGTCACTCTGCGCTCCATTGACGTCTTCGTTCGCAGACTGCGCGAGAAGATCGAACCCGATCCCGAGCGTCCGGTGTATCTGAAGACCGTCCGCGGGGTCGGATATCGATTCGATCGAGGCAACAACGACCCGGTTGGATAGTCTTCCCACCCTGCGCGCAACGTTCTCCTAATTCCACCAAAGTGGGATTCCGCCATTTCCCTTGCAGTTTTAGCCTTCACCAATCCCTCAGCAGAACAGCTGCGACGAGTTATTTGCGCCCGACTCGACCTATAAAGGCTGTAAAATCAGAGCAGTAACTTGCTTCACAGCAACGAAGGTTACTTAACATTCCTTTACAATTGTTGGTTGGTGTGGCATTTTAAGACGCCTTCCTAAGCCCTTTGCAGTGAACCGTGAAGGCAGTTTGCGGTGCAACAACGCACGGACACCAGGCAAGAAATGAGCCGCGCGCTGGAGAAACCAGAAACAAATGTGCGGAATCGCGGGATTCACCCACGTTTCAAAACGTCTTCCTCAAGGAGTCTTGGCATCAGCTCTGCAATCGATCGATCACCGTGGGCCAGATCATCAGGGACGGTTTACATCTGGTCAGGTATCAATCGGTGCCGCACGGCTTCGCATAATCGATCTTGAAGCTGGCGACCAACCGCTGCAGAGTCCGGACGGCGACGTCGCACTCGTCTTCAATGGCGAAATCTTTAATCATAAGGAACTGCATTCCGAGCTCGAGCAGGCCGGATTTAGGTTTGCGACTCACTGCGATACCGAGGTAGCGCTCAATGCCTACTTGCATTGGGGTAGTTCCTGCTTTGCACGGTTTCGCGGCATGTTTGCCATTGCGATCTGGAGACAATCGCAGCGGCGTCTGATTCTCGCCCGCGACCGGATGGGCATTAAGCCTCTTTACTACAAGTTGCATGGAAGCGAAATCTTCTTTGGCTCGGAACTCAAGTGCATTTTTGCTCATCCGGACGTCAGCCGCCATATTTGCCTCGAAGGCCTCGACGCTTTCCTGAGCCTCAACTATGTTCCCGGTCCGTTCACGTTGGTACAAGGCATCGTGAAACTAATGCCGGGGCAGATGTTGGAATGGCATAGCGGTACCGTTCAACTATCAGATTTCGTTATCCCTTATCGACCGGCCGGCCCAGCATCAATCGAAGAGGCATGCGAGGAACTCGATAACCTGCTCTCAAGCTCGGTGAAGGAGCAACTCGTCACCGACACGGCTGTGGGAATCTGGCTCAGCGGAGGACTCGACTCGTCCACAATTTTGCATTATGCCGCTGCGAATAGTTCGAAGCCGCTCAAGACATTCTCTATCACTTTCAAAGGAAGCTCTGGGGATGAGAGTGAGCACATCCGCCGCGTAAGCGACTGCTACGGAACTGACCACACCGAGTTTGATCTCAATCCAGAAGTCGACCTAACGAGCGCAATAGAGGACCTCGCCTATTACTCCGACGAGCCCAGCGCAGATGCCGGCGCATTGCCCACATGGTTTCTGTCCCGCATGACGCGCCAGAGTGCGACCGTGGCCCTCAGCGGCGAGGGATCTGACGAGCTGTTCGCCGGATATCTAACGTACAAAGCAGACCGCTATAGCGCTGCCGTTCGCCGTCTCCCCAAGCTTCTCAGGCGCGCAGCGCTCGGTTGCGCGATGCAACTGCCTGTCCAGGATGGTCGCATCAGTTTTGAGTACAAGCTCAAACGTTTTTTGGAAGGCTGCATGCTTTCGCCGGAGTTGGCGCATTGTTTCTGGAACGGCACTCATTCCGAGAGCGAAAAGCGGGCCATGTATCTGTTCGCCAGCCAAGATGGACTGAGGAGCTTGCTCGGAAAAATGGAAGGGCGCGGATTGCAGCGCTTTCTTGATTTCGATCAGCGCTACTACCTTGCGGACGACATCCTTTACAAAGTCGATCGCATGAGCATGGCGCACTCGCTGGAGGTTCGGCCGCCGTTCCTCGATCCGCGTATCGTAGATTTTGCCGCGCGCCTGCCCGAGAACTTCAAGCTTTATGGGGCCACCTCAAAGTACGTGCTGCGAAGGCTGATGACTGGAAAGCTGCCAGATGGTGTCTTACGTCGTCCCAAGATGGGATTCGATATTCCAGTTCACGACTGGTTTCGCGGGGCGCTGCGTTCTTTCTTGCTGGAGACGGTAAGCCGCGAAGCGGTAGAAGCGAGCGGATTGTTTCGGTGGCCCGCCGTGGAACGCTTGATGCAGAGGCACTTTGAAAGGAGAGAGAACGCAGGTTATCAGCTATGGGGACTTATGGTGTTGTTGATGTGGATGAAGCGCTGGAACGTGGAACTGCCGGCGGCGGAACAGGTATCCGAGGTGCTCGTCGAGGATTTGGAAGTGCTTGGCTCGTCCTCGCCGCAGCTAGCCTTGTCTTCCTCGTAAGCGTCGTCAGTCCTCCGCGGCTCATGGACGATGTGGATGCCGTCCAGGCGCAGATTGCACGCAACATGTTCGCTTCGGGTGATTACGTCACCGCGCGTCTCGATGGCGTGGCTTATCTCGAAAAAGCTCCGCTCGTTTACTGGTTGATGGCCGCTTCGTACAGCGTTTTCGGAGTGCATGACTGGGCGGCGCGCCTGCCTCTCGCGCTCGGAGTTCTGTTGCTCTGCTGGACGACTTATCGTTTTGGCTGCTGGGCATTCGACCAAGCCAGTGCTCTTTATTCAGGGATTGCTCTCGCCACCTGCATCGGTCTGTTCCTTTTCACCCGCATCCTCATTCCTGACGCTCTCCTCACAGTCACGATAACCGGCGCAATCTGGGCGTGGCTGCGCTTGCTTGATCCTGACGCGGAGCCGAAATTCGCCCATATCGCCCAATTCGGGATTTGTCTCGGGCTAGGACTCCTGCTGAAGGGATTGATTGCTGTAGTTTTTCCTGTGCTTGCGGGTTTGGCGTACATGAGTTGCACTCGCCAGATCTTCTCAGCAAGCGCGTGGAAGCGTCTCAGGCTACCCTGGGTTATCGGTATCGCATTGCTAATCGCTGTTCCTTGGCATGTTTTGGCCACACTGCGCAATCCGCCCTACTTTGCGTTTTCCATGCACAGCGGTCCAGGCGAATATCGAGGTTTTTTCTGGTTCTACTTCTTTAATGAGCATCTGCTTCGATTTTTGAACTTGCGTTATCCGCGCGACTACAACACCGTTCCTCGCGCTCTTTTCTGGTTATTGAATCTTGCGTGGTTATTCCCATGGTCTGTGTTCTTGTCTGCGGCTGCCAAACTCTCTTATCGGCCCCATACACGCGCAGGTCGGATGCGCCTCATGGCTCTTTGCTGGATTGCTGTCGTCATGCTGTTTTTCACGTTTTCGACGACGCAAGAGTATTACTCGATGCCGATTTATCCGGCGCTCGCGCTGCTGATGGGATCGGCTTTGGGATCAAAAGATTCGCGTGTGCGCACAGGCATGCGAGTACTGCAGGTCACATTCGGCGTGCTTTTCCTGGCGCTCGCGACTGTGCTGATTCTGGTGTGGCACGTTCCTGCACCCGGCGATATTTCTAAGGCTCTGGTGCAACATCCAGAGCTCTACACGCTTTCCCTCGGACATCTTGGCGACCTTAGGCTGACGTCGTTCGCATATCTCAAGCTGCCTCTAGCGATCGCTTGCATTGCGTTTGCGCTGGGAGCGCTGGGATTGACGATCTTCCGTGAGAATGCTCGCAAAATCGCAGTTATTGCCATTGCCATGATCGTCTTCTTCCAGGCTGCGCGTGTAGCTCTTATCCGCTTTGATGGATATCTCGGCTCGTATCCGCTCGCGCGAGCTCTCGAGCAAGCTCCGCCCGGAAGGTTGATCGAAGCTGACGCGTACTATGCGTTCTCCTCCGTCTTCTTCTATACAAATCGCACTGCACTGCTGCTCAACGGCCGCAGAGACAACCTGGAATATGGGTCGTATGCTCCGGGCGCCGCCCAGGTTTTTATTGACGATCAAAAGTTCACGTCATTGTGGTTGCAACCCTCACGTTGGTATTTGCTCGCATACGGGAGTGATATGCCGCATCTTCAGCAGACGGTTGGTCTGCGAGCACTGCACGTTGTGGCGCAGAATGCAGACAATTACTTATTAACGAATTTGCCTTTGCCATGAGTAATGCCATGCAACGATGGATCGAATGTCTTCGCTTAGCGATTGCGGCTCTCAAGGCCGACAAGTTGAAGGCATTTCTCACCACGTTGAGCGTGATCATCGGCTGCGCCTCGCTGGTGCTGGTGTTGACCGTCGCCGGCACCGGAAAGAAATACATCGTGTCGCGCATCGAAGGTATCGGCGCCAATTTGGCCTATGCCACCTTGAATCGCAACGCGAGTCCGGTTGAACTGCAGGACGAACTCACGCTTGCCGATCTCGAAGCAATTCGCACCACCTTGCCGATGGTGAGGGCTGCAGCCGGGACCTACGACGCGCCTGTCGATTTTCAGATTAGCGGGCGCCCGCGGCATGCTCGCCTGGTGGGCACAACGCCAGACTTTCTCAAGATTCGCAATCTGCAGATTACTTCGGGTCGCTACTTCGATAGCGAGGACTTCCAGTCGCGTTCGAGGGTGTGTCTCGTGACCGATGCGATTGCTAAGCGAAATCCCAATCTGGTACTCGGGGATTCGTTGCGCATCGATCAGTTCCATTGCACAGTCATAGGCACGTTCACGGAAGGAATTCCCACTTTCGGACAATCGGAAATCCAAGCCGAGACAGTGCTGGTGCCCTACAAGACAGCGAGGCTGGTTACGGGCGAGGCTTTTCTTCAGGTTATCTACGCACAAGCGGAATCCCCGTCTCAGGTCCCGGCTGTGACGCGCGAAATAAAGCGGCTGCTCCAGAGTCGTCACCGTCGAGAGGCGCGTTATGACGTGGAGAATCTCTCTGCGCTGCTAGCCACCGCAGGCGACATTTCGCTGGCAATGACGGGAGTTCTGCTGGCGGTTGGGCTAGTTACACTGACCGTAGGCGGCACAGGCATTATGAACATCATGCTTGCCAATATCGCCGAACGAAAGCAGGAAATCGGATTGCGCAAAGCGCTTGGAGCGAGCTCTTCCGAGATACGTCTTCAATTTCTTCTGGAAGCCGTGTTCATCAGCTCGGCCGGTTCCATTGCGGGAGTATTCTTCGCCCTGGCTCTGGTTGCTTCGGCAACGATCTTTGTGAAGGACTTTGTAAACCTGAATATCTCTTGGGCGTCGGTGACTTTCGCTCTGCTTGTGTCAAGCGCGGTAGGCATTGTTTTCGGATATCAGCCTGCCAGCCGTGCCGCCAACTTGCATCCCGTGGAAGCTTTGCGAGCGGAAGCTTGATGCTGGTTTGAGCTCAGAACTCAGAAGTCGGTGCCGTTGTGTTCATCGCCTTGGAAAACTCGGTGGGATGCTTGTCTTCGAGATGGGCGACGAAGGCGTCCCGAAGCTTGCGTTCCTGCTCCAAGGGAACGCCGATGGTGTTACCGAAAGTGATCGCGACTTGGCACCCTGAACATCGTGCGCTTACGGGTCCACCCCGGATTATGGCAGTGATGATCGGGTGAATTTCTGCCGAATTCGACGTCGCGACACTCTCTGTCTCGCCCGCTAATCCGAAGTGGCGGCTGCCGCTTGTGCCGGACGGAAGCGGGCCTCGCACTTTGGTTTCAATTTCGAATTGTCGAGCCAACCATTCTTCCAATTCCGCCCGACTCGCCTTGGTCATGGAGTTGAACTGGATTCCCAGCAGTTTCTCGCGTTGCCAAACGGCTGTGCCGGATATCTGAATGGGAATGGATCCATCGTCCAAAGCAAACTTCAATTGCACTGGCCCATGCAGAGTCCGATTGATTCCGCTGATGCACAGGCCACCCTGGCTGATATTCAGAATGCGCGCTTCCGCCACGACGTCTCCGCAGCGAACATCCACCGCTGATGCCGAGGGAAAGCGGTTATATCGCCCGCGCTCTCGCAGCACGAGGCCGTAGGCGGACCGCAAGGTAGCCACGATCTCAACTTCGTAGTTGGCGTGCGAGATAACGAAATTGGCGCCTGAATCGCTTACATATTTGGTATGACCGCGATCTCCGACGATGGCAATCGATACTACCGAACGATGAGTCCGGTTAAGGCGCATCTTCCGAAGGGCAACGCATCCCTGCTCCAGATCGGAGCAGTCCACGACTACAAGGTCAAACTTTTTCTTCCCGAAATGGCCCACTGCATCGTCGGGGCGCAGCGCGAAGCCGGCAGTGATGCCGAAGCGCTCGACCGCAAGTCGCACCATGTGCGATAGCTCGAAATCACTCGTCAGAATGAGAGCTTCAGGCGTCAAGATACTTCCTTTGCAGGCGCGGTCTTCATGTTAGCTGCAGTCGTTTCGGGGTTCGGTGAATAGCGGCTGGATGCAATTACCAACGTAACCAAGCGCAGGCAATCAACGTGTTGACAGACAACGAGCACACGCTTTGGCTGAAGCTCAGTCCAGGTATGAATTCGAAGTCGCGCAGACGAACTCCCAAACACGCTCGACCGTGACCTGCCTCTTCGTCCGATAACAGACCTCTACCACCTGACGGCTGGACCGAAATCAGATTCGCGGCTGGGGTCGTATGGCCAGACTCACCAGTTCAGTTCCGCGGAGTACGGTGATGTCGATGGTCTCGCCTGGTACGGCTTCGGTCAAGAAACGATGCAGATCGTCGACTCCCAAAACGGGTCGAGCTCCAAAACGGAGAATTACATCCCGCTCCCGCACTCCCGCCGCTTGCGCCGGAGAGCCGGGCTCGATTGATATCACCATTGCTCCGGTGTTCGCAGGCAGCGAGTAATGGCGCACGATGCGCGTGTGGATCGGCACATCCTGACCCGCCACTCCGACATAGCTGCGCTGGATTCTGCCGTGGCGAATTAGACGCACTGCGACAAACTGCGCGGTGTCGGCTCCAATGGCGAAGCATATACCTTGGGCACCCATGATGGTTGCGGTGTTGACGCCAATTACTTCGCTGCGGGAACTCACCAGCGGCCCGCCCGAATTACCAGCATTGAGCGCGGCGTCGGTTTGAATGACGTTGTCGATCAAACGACCAGTGCGCGAGCGCATGCTGCGGCCCAGGGCGCTTACGACTCCGGCCGTGACCGTGTGCTGAAATCCAAGGGGATTGCCGATGGCGATCGCCACCTGTCCCACGGCTAGTTGGCGCCGAGCGCCAAGAGCCGCGAACGGAAGTTGTCCCGCTACATCGACGCGCAGCACGGCAAGGTCGGAGTCGGGATCATCGCCGATCAGCGTTGCGCGGCAGGTTTGCGCGTCGGCAAAGGTGACGACAATCTCGCTGGCGCCGTTCACCACATGACTGTTGGTAAGCACGAATCCGTCTGGAGTGAACACAAAACCGGAGCCACTGCCCTCAACTTCCCGGGAGGAGCGCTGCGTATTGCGTGATGTGCGTTGTTGCCGAACACCAATGTGTACGACCGCTGGCCCGACGTTATCGACCGCCGAAGTCACGGCACGCGAGTAGGCATCCAGCAGCGATAAGTCTTCTGGAATCGCGGAAGCTGGTTCGAGTGGCGGAGCCGAAGGGTACGTCGAGTCTAAAAACATGAACTCTGCCATGGGCATGTAGATGCCGGTGTGATTAATTGGATTCAGCCCGCCTGGCGGTTCTCAAGGAATTCGGACACTGCGTTCAGATATTGTGGGCGGCCAACTGCAGCGCAGTCTTCATGATGAGCACCCGGGATCAGCACAAGCCGTTTGGGTTCATTTGCAGCCGCAAAAAGATGCTGGCTCATAAAGAAGGGCACGATGTGGTCAGCCTTGCCATGAATGAAGAGAACGGGAATGTGGATATCGGGGATCTTGTGAATCGAATCAAAGCGCTGACTTGCCAGCAGCGCAATCGGAAATGCCCGGTATGCAGGTACCTCGTGTGCGATATCGCGCACCGACGTCAAACTGCTCTCCACAATTAATCCCTTTGCCTCGGGATGATGACGCGCCAATTCAATCGCAACGGCTCCGCCCAGCGAATGGCCGTAGATCACAATCTGCGACGGGTTGAAGCTGCGTTCGCCAGCGTAGTTCCACATTGCTTCCGCATCTGTGTACACGCTGGATTCGGAGGGGAACTTGCCCTCGCTTTCTCCATATCCGGATGGTCGAGGAGAAGAACTGAGCAGCCCAGACCGGCGAGCCTCACGGCTTGAGCTGCATTGGCGCTGATGTTCCCGCCGTTGCCATGAAGGTAAACGATCGCGCACTCAGTTCCCGACGCCGCCGCGATCCACCAGCCCCGCAAAGTCTCGCCCGTGCGCTCGCGGACTGCGACCTGCTCGAACTTGGAGCCGAAGTTGGCGGGAGTGAGATCAATCACACGACTGGGAAAGAAGATGAAATGTGCCTGGCGGTTCCACAGCAGAGCGCAAAGGACGAAAATAAGTGATCGCGATCCCGACAACCAATGCTCGGAGGAAGCGTGCGAATCGGCTCAACGGCCGTCCTTCATTGGAAGGTAATAGCTCTCGCCCGCGCAGGCCCGACACAGTATCGTGTCATCGTGCGCGACTTCGCGGTGAAAGTTGATCCCTTCACCGCATTTGCTACAGGCGACGCGTTCGCCTTTGTAACCCGGCAGATCTTCTGGCTTCACTTCAACCCGGACGTTCTGGAAGTCAAACAGCTCTTCATCAGGCATTTCGCGATAGGCGAGCATCTGCTGCTGATTCTTCGCTGCGATCTCGGGATGAGCTCGGCGCGCGGCCTCTTTCGAGGATTCCTTCGCGGCAACTCGGACCGCGCGTCCTGATTGCAGATCCACAAATGTCGCCGCCATCTTTCCCCAGTCAAAAAACTTCAGGGCACGCTTGCCAAGTCGACATCCAGTCACCACCATGATCGCATCGGTGGCACAGCGGTCGATCTCGACATACGTGACCAGGCGCTTTCGGTCTATGCCTCGCGGATCGGCAATTCCCAATCGGGACAATCCAGCCATGGCCATGCGCACGCCGAGCACTTGGCCGGCACAGAGGTGGCCGTGGGCGCCTTCGGCTTCGCGCAGATATTCGTCGAGAGAGTTCATGACAGTTTTTGCGCGTTCACATCGCTACTGCTTGTCGGCTTCTTTCGGTTCCGGCTGTTCTTCCGCAGGCTCCGGCTCGCTCGAGCGCCCGTGAATAGCAAAACTATGCTTCTGGCCGCTGAAGGGTTGGAATACTACGCGCACCGGCTGTCTCTGCCACACTGGGGCGCTACACTCCGAGTCGGGATTATCGCCAGCTTTGGCTTCGCCGATATGGGTGCGCAGTACTGGTTTGCGCTGTCCTAACTGAGCGACGACCGCGTACAGTTTCTGGCCTTCAGTCACTCCGCAGTAAGCCGCATAGTCTCGGAACCAACTTACAACCGAATAGAAGGGATCAAAATCAGGCAATGAGACCCTTGACACTCGCCCGGAGCCACGATCGACCTGCAGCCAACCATCACGCTGCCATTTCCAGTCTGGACGCGAGGTGAGTGCATCGTTCATGCGGTAAGCGCGGCGAATCACAAAAACTCGATCGGTAACATCATGAGGTTCGTCGAGGGTGAACTCGCGTGACCGGCCATCTATGTTGAGCGACCGAATCTTCATGTCCTCAACACGATCCGCCTCAGGGCCCAGGAAGAGATGCACTTTGATCCAGGGACCAAACGTCACCAGATGAGCCCGCGCTGCACCGGTAGTTCCGGCAACAAGAACAATCAGGAAAAAAACCAGCAGGATGCGATTGCGCATGTTTAGATTAGGTAAACTTTTCCGTCGCATTGCTCGATGGTGCTGGCACAATAGTAATTCAATCGGAAGGCGCGGCTTGTGCAACTCAGAGATGCACATTCTGCCTCCCATCTATGAATGGAATACATGGTTCAGGGCTCTCGTAACGGCGCCGGCGCGCCACCCCGCAAATCTCAGACGATACTGGTGGTCGACGACAAGCTTGACACCCTGTTGCTGGTCCGAGAGCTGCTTACCTCTCGCGGCTACAACGTGACCACGGCCTCAGATGCCGACGAGGCCATCCAGGCCATTCAGGCTGAGCGACCCGACCTCATTCTTCTTGACGTCATAATGCCCGGCCGATCGGGTTACGATCTCTGTCATGAACTGAAAAATGATCCGTCGACGCGTCTGATTCCCGTAGTCATGATCACCGGCCTCAGCGATCGCAGCGATCGCATTCGCGGCATCGAGGCGGGCGCCGACGACTTCCTTTCAAAGCCACTTTACCCAGAAGAACTTTATGCCCGCGTGAAGAGCCTGCTCAGGCTCAAGCACTTTACCGATGAACTGGAAAACGCGGAGGCGGTTCTTTTTACTCTGGCGCTGGGAGTGGAAGCGCGCGACCCTTTTACCGGCGATCATTGCTCCAGGCTTGCTCACTATGCTGGCGCGCTCGGGCGTCATCTGCATCTCGACAACGAAAGCGTAATCGCGTTGGAGCGCGGCGGGTACCTGCACGATCTCGGCAAGATTAAGGTTCCGGACGAGATTCTCAAAAAAGGATCTGAGCTAACTCTCGACGAGTGGGACATCATGAAGCAACATCCCGCCGACGGAGAGGCTATTTGTCAGCCCTTGAAGTCATTCCGAAAAGTATTGCCCATCATTCGCCACCATCATGAGCATTGGAACGGTTCCGGATATCCGGACGGCTTGGAGGGACATAACATCCCCGTGCTCGCCCGAGTGCTGCAGGTCGTGGATGTTTTTGACGCGCTGACCACCGCCCGTCCATACAAGCCTGCACTGCCCCAGCCACAATCCAAAGAAACCATGCTGCGTGAAGCCAAGCGCGGATTGTGGGATTACGAGCTGGTTCGCGAGTTCTTTACCATGCTGGAGACTCAGCGGCGCGCAGCCTAAAACATCGCACGCCCCCGTAGGTGTGAAGCTCACATAAGGCATTCTCAATGCCGAAATCGTCTACATCGGCACCGTTCGCCGGACGAGGGCGTCCGGCGCTCCGGGCACCAAACTGCATCTTCACTCTTCACTTACCCAATTTCCCCTTACCGAGCAGCCGGTAGCCAGCAGCCAGTACCCAGCAGCACAGCAGCCAGTACCCAGCAGCAAGCACGAGCAGCTTCTGTCTTCGCTGGAACTAGTGCCTGACATCTTTACGTAGTACGGTAGTGTTCCTCGGAGGGTCCATGTATTGCAATTCTTGCGGCGCGCCGGTCGAAGCGAATCAGGCAGTGTGTGGAAAGTGCGGCAGACCGGTTGGACAGCCGCTGGTCAGCCGGGTGGAACAGCACGTCAAACTTCTGGGAATCCTCTGGATTGCTTACGCAGTCTTCCACGGCATCGGGGGGATGGTCCTGCTGATCGTGGCCAACACCATCTTCGGACGCAGCGATTACGCGGGAGAGCACGCCGCCTTCCTGCATCAGCTGCTCCATGCCATCGCACTGTTTCTCCTGGCAAAGTCCGCCGCGTGTCTGATTGCTGGTGTCGGCATACTGGAACGGCAAAGCTGGGCGCGCACGCTAGCTCTGGTAATGGCATTCGTAGCTCTGATCAATGTCCCCTTCGGCACCGCGATGGGCGTGTACACGCTCTGGGTCTTGATGTCCCCCGAAGCAGATAACGAATACCGGCGGTTGGCAAGGTAAGAGAAGAAGTTGCTGGCTGTTAGCTACTGGCTGTTAGCTTTTCAGAATCACCAAGGGTAGCGGGTGGTGAACTTGCTGTTGATCAGATCAGAACCACCTGCGGCAGCGGATGGCGCAGCGGGGCCTCGGTGTAGAATCCCGTCAAAGTAAGCTTGCAGGTCTTGATTTTCCCCATGGGGAGGTTCTTGTGCAGACAAAGGCTTGGAATTGGAGATTGTGGGTGGGGTTCGCGCTCGTCCTGGTCGCTCCCTTTGGCTACTTTTCCCTTTTTGAAAAGACGCGCGCAGCCCTCTGGATCAGCGTGGTACTTATCGTTGTCGCGATCGCGCTGCTCGTTGTGGGGTTGCGGCGGGCTTTCGCTGAATCTGAATCGTATCGCGGCAAGATTGCCGGGCCCATTCTGGCTACGGTCGCGCTTGCGGTGGTTGGGTTATTCGGATGGGCGACCTATGCCATGCACAACGCCTACGCGGCAGCTCCGAATGCTCCGCGCGTCGGGGACAAGGCTCCCGACTTTGCATTGATCGACAGCAGTGGCCGCAAGGTCACCATGGCGGAACTGCTTGCGGCTCCGCTCCCAAGTGGCGCGGCGAAGACTCGCGGAGTAATGCTGGTGTTTTATCGTGGTTATTGGTGATCGAGCTGCGTCTCCGAGTTACGGAGCATTCAGGCTTCTCTCGACTCTCTACAAAAACTCGGTATCCAGCCAGTGGCCATCAGTGCCGATTCGCCTAAAGACACTGGCGATCTCTGCCGCAAAGCCGGCCTTACCTATCCCGTTCTTTCCGATGCTGGCCTGGATGCTATCAGGCGCTACGATCTGGAGATTGCCGAAAAGGGACAGGATGGGCACGCAGCCGGCGGTCCCGGAGAGTTCCTCATCGATTCCAGCGGCACCGTACGCTGGCGGAAGTTAACCGAAATGCATCCACCGGAGATTCTGGCGGCGGCACGGTTCGTGCAGTAAACGGCGGGCGGACGACCTTGCATCCGTCACCGTGACTTCGTTTGCTGTTCTGCGAGTGCCGCTGGTTCAGCCTCAGCCCACGGAAACCACGCAGCCGCAACCCCATGCGGCTGCCCCACTACCGCAGGTGGTTCTGTACGCCGAGCAGCGTGTTTTTGAGAGGAAGGGAAGATATCGCAGCAGCGTATGAAGGTTCGGAGGGCTCCCGTGGCGCCTGCTCCGTCCAATGTGAACCTGTCACTCGACGCGCCGATGACGAAGCCTGTCTCTGAGACAATCCAGTTTTTTCTCCTCACATATGCGGTGACATGGGTTTGCTGGGTTCCGGTAGTGACGAACCGCATTCCCTACGGGACATTCTTTGGCTCCGCGTTGTGGCTGGTTGGCGTATTTGGTCCCTCGCTAGTTGCTCTTGCGCTCACAGCATGGAAGCAGGGCCGCGCCCGCGTGCGAGCACTCCTCGAGCACGTTCTGCAGTGGCAAGTGGGCGCGCGATGGTATCTATTTGCAATCGGCTACATGATCGTAATCAAACTTACGGTTGCGCTTGCGTATCGCGCGATCATCGGCCGCTGGCCACCATTCGGCCACCAGGGCCCGGTGGTGATGTTGGTAGCAACACTCATCTCGACTCCGGTACGGGCTGGCGAGGAGATTGGGTGGCGGGGATACGCGCTACCTCGTCTAGGTGAACGCTTCGGATTCGCCAGTGGAAGCGTGATGCTCGGCCTGATTTGGGCCTGCTGGCATGTGCCTCAATTCTTTCTTATGGCAGCCGACACCTATGGACAGTCGTTCCCGATTTGGGCAGTGGAAGTAATTGCCATGTCGGTTGCCATTGCCTGGCTCTACACTCACACCCAGGGCAGCCTGCTGCTCACCATGCTGATGCATGCCGCCATCAACAATACCAAGGACATTGTTCCGGCAGGCGTAGCGAACGCGAAAAACGCATTTTCGCTGCACGCTTCGCCAATCACATACCTCGGCGCTGTCGTCCTTTGGATTGCGGCAGCGTATTTCCTGCTTCGAATGCCTGAAAGTTCACTCGGCCATCCGGCATCAGCGAACGATATCAGCGGTCAGGAGTTAGCTGGTCGCTAAGAAGCCCAACATTGCCGATCGCTATTGCAGGTGCGTCAACGCTGCTTGCAGTTCTTCAGGATGGAATCCGAATGGGCCGGGGCGGCTTTTGTAAGCTACGCGTCCGCTCTTATCGATCAGGTAAATTCTGTCGGGCCAGCCGGTGTAGGCCTGTTCAGTTGCGTTACCGAAGCCGTCCACCAACGCGGGGAACTTGATGCCTAACTTGCGGACGCACATGCCGGCGACGTTCTGGCGTTCATCGAAGCTCCTCGGACTTGCCAAGACGACCTTGTCGCGAACGTTGCTCTGCATTTGCCACACATCGCTCGGATGCGCTTCCAGAATGTATACGGCATAGAAGGGCACGCGCGATCCGTACTCGTCGTACAGCTTGTTGAGGGCGGGAACCTCCCGCCGAAACGGCGGTCAAGTGTAGCTTCCGAAGACGAGCACTACCGGCTTGTCATTGCGAATCGACACAAGTGAGAGTTTGGCAGTCTTGTCGAGCGTGGTCAGGGAGAAGTCCGGTGCCTGGTCGCCAACATTCAAGGTACCCGCTCGGGCATGTGTCCACATGGTCTCGAATGGCACCACGAGGAAGATCGGCATCGGCATTCTCGACATGAACTTGCCGAACTGCTCGGGAGACTCATGCATGGCGCGATTGACTGCGAACAGCAGCGAGGCGTACCCGCAGACGAGGAGCAGGAGAAATGCCGTCACAAGATTGCGCGTGAGTCTGCGTTTAAATTGTTTGTCGCTATCGGGAACCATGGGATGGCCCGAAAGTGTAAAGGAGTGTCGCGGCTGTGTCCCTAATGTTTTCGTGTTAGTAGCTGTCGACTATCAGCTTTCAGCTACAGAAATAGCCAAGAGCAACAGCAACTGCTCACGCTGATGATGCGGATTTTTGGGATTCACGCGGGCGAAATGACCGCGAAACCGGGACTGCGCAGACTTGGGTGGCATAAAATGCTCGAACCACGCGGGAGGAGGCGATGATTCGTTCTGCTCTACCCAGAAGCGCTTTGCGCAGAACGGTGATGCTGGGATTGCTGATCGTGATCGCTTCTGTGCGGCTGGCCGCTCAGCAGCCCTCTGTCCCGAGTGGGGCCATTTCCCGTTCGGCCGACCCTTCGGTAAAGTTCGCGTTTGGGAAATCGATTTACGTGAAAAATGAGCATGGGAGTAACGTCGCCTTCGACGTGATCAACTCCGACATCGATGGTTGGGGGCGGTTCTCAATGCTCAATTCGCCTGAGAAAGCAGATTTGATTGCCGAGATCACGTCGTATGATGCCGGAGGCTTCAGTGTGGGTGGGAATCCGGTCTATAGCGCGGACGGCAAGCCCGTGAGCTCCGCCGGCGCACGCAAGGATCTCTCACCCGCTTCAGTTACGTTGAAAGTGTACGACGCCAAGACTAGACGCGAGCTTTGGTCGGGAACGGAAAAGGTGAAGTCGGCGTTCAAAAAGAAGAGTGAAGAAGATAACGTGGTCGCGGCAGCGGAGAAGCTATTCTTGCGATTCCACGATTTTGTCCAGCCACCGGGGAAATGAATAGAACGCGAGCATGAAAAGCGCAGCTTGGACGCGAGGCCCAGACTAGCGGCCCTTAGCTATTGCGCGTTTGGTTTGAGGCTCATCTTGGACAAGAACTCGCCTAGCAGAGCTTTATCTGCCTCCGGCCCGATTGTCAGTATTGACAAATACTGCCTGCCAATCATCAACGCGTAGTAAAAGCCCGACTGAGGGCCAGTATCACTTGTCGCTGCGATCTCCTGTACCAATACTTTCGTGGCGCCTACGGTTTGTTCCTTCCAGCGTCCGCGCTTCTGGAAGCCACCTCCATTCACTGTGCCCTCCAGAGATATCTGCGCATCTCGCTTGAGATTGACGTGCTCGTCGGCATGGAGCGGCAAAGAACTGAGCAGAATTCTGTCCGGGCCACAACTCAGAGTGAGCGTGAGTCGCTGAGAGAACGTTCTCGAGAACTTGCTGTCACGCGCTTCGTCCTGGAAGACGCATTGCGGATCCAGCTGTAGCTCAAAACCGATCATTGGATTGGAGTATTTGCCGGCATCTAGAGTGCCAAGAATCGGCGGACGCTCTGGTGTTCCCGAATTGGGAGAAGCTTGTGCAGACAGTTGGCAAGAACTCGCCAGAGCGGCCATGGCGAGAATGGTTAACTGCAGAAACATGACTCGACACAGGCGGACTGCAAGAAAGATGCGAAGTGGTTCTTGAGAAGGCATGTTTGGGTTCACCCGGGGGAATCATACCTCTGCTGCTTCGCCCAAGATCAGACAAACTGCAGCGGTGCTGGCGCGAATTCACAGGCGCGTGAATACATGCACGGGTGGTATACGAACGGAACCTGCGCAGCCGTAACTCACTGCGAACCCACCATTACCTCTACCGGCGCAGCCGCAACACACGCGGCTGTCGTTGCGCTACTACTTGCGTTGCTACTGGTTGCCGCCGGGAGCTCCTGGACGCAACGTTGCTGGGGGATCGTTACTCTCTTCCTGTTGTTTCAGCATTTGCGCTGGTGACTTAAGCACGTCGCTGGCGAAGAAGAACTTGCCGTCGGCCGGCACCATCATTACCTGGATTTTGTCGGAGAGCTTCTCGGCGACGATTTTGTTGATCAGCAGCGGATTTGACTTCAGCGCCAGTGCTTCCCCTTGCAGACGCTCCTTATCGGCAGCGGCTACTACGCGAATGCGATTGGCTTCGGCCGACGCCAGCAACTGCTGCCGCTCCTGCTCGGCTCTGCTGTCGATCACCTTGGCCTGGGCTTCGGCCTCGGCATTCTGGATCGTCGCCTGCTTGCGCGCTTCGGCTTCGAGTTTCGTCTGCTGGATTTGCTTTTCCTTTAATGGGAGCGTGTACTGCATGGCATCAGATTCGGCTTTGGCCTGCAGCACGCGAACCTGCGCGCCGGCTTCGGCCTGCTTTACCGTGCGTACTTTCTGGGCTTCGGCCTGGTACTGCGCGATTTGCACCTGCTTCTTTTCAATAGCGGTCTGCACGATCAAGCCCTCGTCTTCCTGCTCTTTCTCGATCAGCCCTTCGAGTCCGCGCGCGTAGTCTGTCGGGAGAACGATGTCGCGCAGCATCACCTCTTCAACCGTGATGCCGTCGCGCTTCAGCTTCTGTGTGATCTGCTCGCTTGCGCTCTGGCGAATGTCTTCACGGCGGCGCGCGAAAACGTCGCGAATGGTGTAGTTGGGCACGATCTCGCGAAAGACAGTCGCGACTACCGGCGGCACAACCTCGGTGTCGATGTCCGGAGGCAAATTGTTGTGGATATATGCGAGCTGGTTGGGATCGAGTTTGTAGCGCACCGTGATCGCGAGCCCGATCTTGAGGCCTTCGCTGGCAGTTACGTTCAGGGTCTCGTGGCGCTTCGGCTTATCGCCTTCCATTGCTTCATCGATATTACCCGTAGTCATAGTGTGGGTGCGCGTGTCATAGATCGCCAGAGTTTCAAAAGGTGACTTGGCGTGAATGCCGGGGTAGAGCGTGGTCTGCTCCGTCCCCGAAATTTGGCTTACGCGAATGGCGGCACGGCCTGCGGGCACCACGTCGAAGCAGGAGGCAAGCAACAACAGCGCAATCCCGCCACCGCTGGTGATGCCTGCCAAGCGCGTCCGTAATGTGAGTTCGGGTTCGGTGAGCTTTTCATGTCCGCTCTCGGCAGCTCGAATCCGCTGACGAGCCAGAACGTAGTTGTAGACGTCGTATGCGAGCATCGCCGCAGCCGTTAGCAGCAGCGCGTCGCCGATAGTGATCAGGAGGAATTTCAGTAGCAGCATAACGTTCTCCCTTCAAGAACGCCGGTTGAAGATGTTGAAGGTTTCGGGTGATTGGGCCCGACATGGAGTTCCAATCATCCGGGCAAAACATCAGATCCTTTGCGGACGTGCGCGCTGGCCTATGAGCAACTTGGCGGGAGCGCTCTGAGAGCCGGCAGCGAGCTTCGCCGCATCTGCCCGCCTCACGCCGGCGTCCATGGCACGAATGATCCAGGTGGTCAGCGTCTCTCCGATGAACAGCGCCACCAGAACCGATCCGGTAAAAACTGCCGTGATTGCCAGAATTCCTGTTAGTTCCATCATTGCCTTGTTCCTCCCAAAACTCTTCTTGGACCGCTGCTGCGGTGCAACTACTGCTGTGCCGGCTCCGCGGCTGCCGCGGCAAGAACCCCATCGGTCTCGCGCTCGGCGACCGGTTCCTCGCCGAAGATCGACTTGATTTCTGGATCGGCGGCGGCTCGAATCTCGACCTGGTCGCCCACCTGCAAATCGGCGAAGAGCTCCTCGATGTCCTGGCGGTGCATGCGAATGCATCCGTGCGAGGCGGCTTTGCCGATGGAGCTCTCGATGTTGGTTCCGTGAATGCCGTAGCCCTTGGTGCTCAGGCCGATCCAGCGAGTGCCGAGCGGATTGTTAGCCCCGGCGGGGATTACCTTTCCGGGGTGGTAGTAGGTGGGGCTTACCAGACGGGTCTTTACTTCGAAGCTGCCTGAAGGACTGGGGCTCGCGTGGGCTCCCACCGCCACCGGATAGACCTTCTTGACCTGCCCGTTCTCGATAAGGGCCAGCTTGCGGTGCGGGATGCTGACCACGACCTTGCGCCTGTGCTCAACCCGCACCGGTTGCGGGGCGCTCTGGGCGTTTGCCTCATGCGCGAACAGCAGTAGCAGCAAGGCGGCGAGGAATCGAACAAAGTGCTTTTGTGCGCTTGGGAATTGCCGTGTCTGTGACTGCATCGCCTTGCCTCCAGATCGTTACGCTAGGAGGAAAAGCAACCTGCAGACCAGGCGAGATGCCTTGTGGAATCAGTCACTTACGTAGTAACATCTGGATTTATTGTGGACTGGGACCCACGTGGGTGTGTATTGACAGACACGACGGCGAGCTGGGGAGGTTGATATTGGTCCACCAAAGAGTCGAATTCCCTGTTAATCCCTGTTCCTGAACGAGATTTTGCGGATTTTGGGCAGAATTGTTGGATTTCCAGTCCGAATCACGAGAGTCCCTTTTAATTTCCCTGTTAATTCTGAAAATGACGGCAGAGCCAGTTGGAGCTATTTGGCATTCCTGTGGTAAGCAGTGTCGGGGTATGCAGAGCTGCACAATCCTGGAGCTATCCAGAGTAGATGGCGCAAATCGGCATTTCTTTGCAGAAAAATTCAACTTTTATTTGCAAACGGCCAGCCAGAGTTGAAGTAAACTCCCCTTCAGTTCGTATTCAGAAGTCTCCTCCGGCGGTTTTTCAACAGAACAACTTCCAGAGACTCTGGATGCATCTACTTTGTCGTTCCTGTCCGTTGCAAGCAGGCGGATTACAGACAAACAACCCCCTGGTCTGAAAGTAGAGGGCTGCATGGTTTCAAAGTGTGCGAATCCATCCTGTTCCACTCCCTTCCATTACCTGCGTGAAGGCAAAATTTTCAAACTTGAGGTCGAGGTAACGCCACCGGTGTCGGCTGAGGACGCGCTTGAGTTCTCCGATGGAAGCCGGGTTCCATTTCTGGTTACCTCACGCAAACCAGGCCGCAGGCTCGAGCATTTCTGGCTCTGCGGGCCATGTTCACAAACCATGAATCTGCTGTTCGACAAAGATAATGTCGTAACGGTAATGAGGAAACCGCATACTCGCGCCGCGGCAGCAGCAGCCTCGTAGGCGGAAAACAATCTGTGAGTAGAAAAAGCCCGCCTTCGCGGGCTTTGTTGTTTGGGGAGAGCTTGACTGTGGTGTCCTACGCCGGCTTAGTTGCTACTCGCGTCTGCGCAGTAGGGGCGACGTACTTGCCCCCAAGAGAGTTCAGCCGGACTCTCATTAGCTCGCCAAACATGCGTGTTCCGTCTCGAATGGGATTGATCTTCGAACGATGGTCATGGGCCCACGACACGGGTACTTCCGTCACGCGCAACCCGTAGCGTTTCGCAAGGAAGAGAATCTCAGGATCGAATCCCCAGCGCTCGATCTTCATATGGGGAAAGATGGTTGTGGCTGCCTTACGGCTAAAGGCTTTAAAACCGCATTGAGTGTCCACGTAGGTCAAGCCCAAAATCCCCCGTAATGCGACGTTGAATGCGCGGCCCAGCATGCGGCGATAAATGGGTTGCTTGCGAGTTTGCAAATCGCGCTGCAGGTAGCGTGAGCCAATGGCCACGTCGGCGGCGCCGCTCTCGATGACCGTGAACAACTTTGTCGCCTCTTCGATTGGAGACGAAAGGTCCGCGTCCGTGAACAGCAACACCTGTCCGGATGCGTTCATCATTCCGTTCCGGACGCTGTATCCCTTGCCGCGATTTCCCGGGTTATCAAGAATACGGATAATGGGATTACTGCGCGCATATTGTTGAACGACGCCTGCGGTGTTATCGCTCGAACCGTCGTTGACGACTATGATTTCGGCCGACCATCGCGATTCTGCGATGTACGCGAGCATCCGTTCGAGGCTTGCGCCAATGCGTTCGGCTTCATTAAATGCGGGGACAATGATGCTGTAGTAAGGGAAGGGCATTGGTGCCAATCAGGTACTTGACCCTTAGACGCTCACGATTGTACGTCAGTTGTAAATGCTCGGGGACGGAAATGGCGGGAATGGCAAAAGTTGCGTGGCTAAGCGTTTTGCCGGGCTAGGCGAGAATTTCTTCGGGTTTTCTATGCGCTCGGATTTTCACCGTCTCGTCCGGGCAGCCAGTATCGAAATAGAGGATCCGACGGTGAGAGCAATCTTTATGGGTCAAAAGGCTGTCTCCAGGATAAAGATGCAGTGCCCGCAGACGGCATTCGCCGGTCCGGGCGGCATCACTGAGTACACCAAAACCTTGATATTGCGGAAGGCCATTAGCCTCACTATGAAGTAGAAAAGCGCGGTCTGTTGAGGGCTAGTGCGGTATTCGGCCGCAGGATGACTTCCAGTACGCTTCTGAGTCCCGCGTTGCTGGTACAGCATCTATCGTCCTGACTTCGCTTGTGAGCGGACGGCGGGTCGGAGAACACTCCGATAAGCTCCAGAAGGGAACCGACGTGGCACAGGATTTTGGATCCTTCGTCTTCACGCCGACGATTAAGGCCTTGCAGGAGCGGCATGGCAGCCGCAGACAGTACGCAAGAATGGAGCAATTTAGTCCCGCGCATGATGGGCTTGGTCCGATGGAAAAGGAGTTCCTCGCTGAGCGCGACAGCTTTTACATGGCAAGTGTTGGCTCAACCGGATGGCCATACATCCAGCATCGTGGGGGTCCGTCGGTCTTCGTGAAGGTAATCGACGACAACACCATCGCGTTCGCGAACTTCAGCGGCAACAAGCAGTACATCACCAGCGGAAATGCCGTCACCGATAATCGTGTCGCGCTGATCTTTGTCGATTATCCGCGACAGGCCCGGCTCAAAGTGTTGGGTAAACTTGAGATACACGAGGGCGAAAAGGCCTCAGAGTGGCTCGAAAAGGTACAGCATCCGGAGTACAAGGCCGCAGTGGATAGTGTATACGTCATCCACGTTGAGGCGTTCGATTGGAATTGCCCGCAGCATATCGTGCCGCGATTCACCGCAGCGCAGATTCGGGAATTGCTCGTTCCCGCCGAAAAACGCATGCAGGAACTAGAAGACGAAAATCAAAAGCTGCGTGAGCAACTTGCCGCAGTTGTCGCACGCTAACAATCGCATCGGACATTTCAAGAAGTCCAATTGAGCAAATTCTGAAGTGTGTCTTGTGAGCATACGACAATATGCGCCTATCAGCCGCTCTCGTGCTGTGGTGGTGTCGTAATCCCGGCCACTGCGTCCATTTGCAATCGGTTAGCAAGAGAGTACTAAGTAGCTGAATCGCGAAAGGGATTACGACGTCCATCGTTCGGCTTAATACCACTCAGGTTAGATACCTAGAGGCCTTAAGGCATTTTCCTAATGTGACCAGAGTTGATGCATCCATAGCTTCCCTTAATGGGACTGGTGTGATTACCAGTCAATATTTCGGGAGACACAATGCGACAGGGTGCGATTTTACTTTTTTCATTTCTCATTGCGGCAATCGTTGGATGTGGCGGTGGCGCCGGAAGCCCTAACAATTTTGCGGGAACTTCGACGAATCCTAGCCTTTCTAGTGCTAACTTACCCGTAACTGGCACCAGCACTCCGGCGCCCGGCGCCGGCAGCACAACATCTTCATCGAGTCCCGGTTCGGGAAGCAGTGCGTCGGGTGGTACCGCGGCTTCTGGCACTGCAGCGAGCAATCCTCCTGCAACTCCTGCGACGAGCTCGGGTGCTGAAGTGACGATCCTTTCACCTGTGGACGGCGCGGCGGTAGGCTCGCCGGCTCAGGTGTCGGCATCCGCGAGCGGATCGGCTGCGATTAGCGCGATGCAGCTGTATGTGGACGATGCCGTAGGCTTCCAGGCGGCTTCATCACAGATCAATGCCGCACTACAGCTGCCTGACGGAGCTCACACCATTGTTGCCCAGGCATGGGATCAAAACGGGAACTCGTACAAGTCAGCCCCGGTACACATAGTGGTTCGGGGAGGCGCGGCCCCGGCTGCTCCCGCTCCTGCGCCGCCAGCCCCGCCGGCACCCCCAGCGCCAGCCCCAGCACCGGCTCCCCCTGCTCCTACTCCTCCTGCGCCAGCTCCACCAGCACCCGCTCCGCCTGCACCGCCTAGCACACCTGCGGCGAATATAGGCCAGATTCAAACCCAAGGTGGGTGGGCCGACTGTGACATTTGCGCCGGCGCTGCCGGGAACGGTCCTGGCACGCCGCACGGCATGCAAGAAGGGGTAGGTTCCCCCTCACTTAGTGGGTCTGCCGCTCGGTTCGACCTCGGTGGTACTCCCTGGGGCGCGGCTCTATGGTGGCGCGAACTCGGCGGGCATGATGGCGCGCAAAACCTCCGATACGACCTCGACTTCTATGTTGACTCCGTGTCCAATGGGCAAGCGTTGGAGTTTGATGTGAATCAGACCGTAGGAGGCAGCAGGTATATCTTCGGCACGGAATGCGACTTCCGCGGCTCAGGAACCTGGCGCGTTTGGAATGCGCCCGGCGCTACGTGGGCTACGACTGGTGTTCCTTGCCCGGTCCCCGACACTAATACCTGGCACCATCTCACTTGGGAGTTCCAGCGCGGCGGCGGACAGACACATTTCATCGCCGTGACGCTGGACGGTAACCGTCATGACGTAGGCATGAGTTTCGGCACCAAGGGTGAGGCCGGAAGTGGGCTGGATGTGGCTTTCCAAGCTGACCTTACCGGTTCGGGCGGGAGCGAGTCGATATGGCTCGATAACGTCAACCTCTCCTGGTGAAGTCGATTCCTGGTGAAGTCGATTGGACAATTACCTTTAATCAGCCTAAGCCGGACACTTGGTGTCCGGCTTAACGTTGCAACTTGGCAATCTGGGCTCCTGTCGGGGGCGTTATTTGACGCCTGAGTGCCACGCTTGTTATATTCGAATGGTTCTGCGAGTCAGTTTAGTTCTTCTAGAGCGGTAGACTTTAGGTCGAATCCGCTGTTCCGATGAGCTGGGACAGCTTCCTCGCTGACGATGCCTGCGCTGCCCTCTCCCAAGAGGGGTATGCAGGCCGGGAATGGCGAAACGGACCGCCTGTAATTGCCCTGGCGACACCGTCGACATTCAACCCAAGGACGATCCAATCCTCGCTGATGTTGTGCGCGAGAGTATGACCCCGCCTGGCGGTGGTCAGCCGAAAAGCTGAGGTTAACCTGTCCCAGTTGCACGGGACGTGTGGCACAGTCGCCCTCGATTGTGGGCGAAACTCTGGACTACGGGCGAGCAAGCCTGTGCCAGCGAGAAGCTTAGGAGTGGAATTTGCCGACATTTAATCAGCTTGTGCGCAGAGGGCGGACTCAGCCCAAGTACAAGACGGCCAGTCCGGCGTTGCAGGAGTCGCCGCAGAAACGTGGGGTTTGCACTCGCGTCTATACGCAGACGCCCAAGAAGCCGAACTCGGCGCTGCGCAAAGTCGCTCGCGTGCGTTTGACCAATGGAATTGAAGTCACGACTTACATCCCCGGCATTGGCCACAACCTGCAGGAGCACTCGATTGTGCTGATTCGCGGAGGTCGTGTGAAGGATCTACCGGGTGTGCGCTACCACGTAGTGCGAGGAACGCTCGACACCGTTGGCGTGGCCAATCGCAAGCAGAGCCGGTCGAAGTACGGAGCCAAGCGGCCGAAGGCATAACAATTTTGTGATTTCGTGATCGGGTGATTAGTGATTTTCAACCGCGAAATCACAATCACCAAATCGCCCTCAGCGAAGCAGCTAAAGACTAGTAGGTACCTAAAAAAGATGCCGCGTAAAGGACACATTGCAAAGCGCGAGACCGCAGCAGATCCGGTCTACGACTCGACCCTGGTGACGAAGTTCGTGAACTCAATGATGTATGAGGGCAAGAAGAGTACGGCCCAGTCCATCTTTTATGAGTCCATGAAGAACTTGGAGCAAAAGGGCGGAGACGAAGCCCTGAAGCTGTTCAAGAAAGCGGTCGAGAACTGCAAGCCGTTGCTTGAAGTGAAGACCCGCCGTGTAGGTGGCGCGAACTACCAGGTGCCGGTCGAAGTCAATCCCGATCGTCGCACCTCGCTCGCGATCCGCTGGCTGGTCAGTTATGGCCGCGCCCGTGGAGAAAAAGGAATGGTCGACAAGCTTACGAATGAGCTGCTTGATGCAGCGAATGGTCGAGGTGCAGCCATGAAGAAGAAAGAAGATGTCCACCGCATGGCAGAAGCGAATAAGGCCTTCGCGCACTATCGTTGGTGAGGATTGATTTCGTAATTGAGTAATTTCGTAATTGGGTAATTGAAGAGCGAAGATCGACTTCAAATTACCCGACTACACAATTACCAGATCAGGAACAAGGTTTAGGTTTCCAGAAAGTTCAGAACACAGTGCCCAGACAGGTCCCATTAGAGCGTTGTAGAAACATCGGCATCATGGCCCACATCGATGCTGGCAAGACCACTACGACTGAACGCATTCTCTTCTATACCGGCATCACCCATCGCATCGGTGAAGTGCACGAAGGCACCGCCACCATGGATTGGATGGAGCAGGAGCAGGAGCGCGGCATCACCATTACCTCCGCCGCCACTACCTGCGTGTGGCGCGACATCCGCATCAACATCATCGATACTCCTGGTCACGTGGATTTCACCGCGGAAGTCGAG
The DNA here is from genome assembly GCA_045808065.1 of Terriglobales bacterium. Lineage (GTDB taxonomy): Bacteria > Acidobacteriota > Terriglobia > Terriglobales > Acidobacteriaceae > Gp1-AA112. The sequence continues at coordinate 352,456 of JBJMGD010000012.1, forward strand.
CGTTCGCTCCGCGTTCTCGACGGTGCAGTAGCCTGCTTTGACGCTGTGCATGGCGTTGAGCCGCAGTCGGAAACCGTATGGCGCCAGGCCGACAAGTACGGCGTTCCCCGCATTTGCTTCATTAATAAGATGGACAAGGCCGGAGCCGACTTCGAACACGCCATCGACACCATCCGCAAGCGCCTCAATGCCAAGCCTGTTGCGATTCAGATCCCCATCGGACAAGAAGCAAAGTTCAAGGGTGTAGTCGACATTATCCAGATGAAGGCGATTATCTGGAATGACGAGACGCTGGGCGCGGAGTATTCCGTCGAAGCGGTTCCTGCCGATCTGCAGAAAAAAGCTGAAGCGTTCCGCATGCAGCTGGTCGAATCGGTCGCCGAGAATGACGACGAAATGCTGCATAAGTTCCTCGAAGGCGAAGAGATCACCGCCGAGGAGCTGAAGAAATCACTGCGCAAGAGCGTCATCGCGATGAAGCTCTTCCCGGTAATTTGTGGAACTGCGTTCAAGAACAAAGGCGTTCAAACGCTGCTCGATGCGGTCGTCGATTACCTGCCTTCGCCGCTGGATATTCCTCCCGTCGAAGGACTTGATCCGGACAATTCCGAAAAGAAGCTCACGCGCAAAGCCGACGACAAAGAACCATTCGCGGCGCTGGCGTTCAAGATCATGAGCGATCCGTTTGTCGGTCAGCTCACGTTTATCCGCGTGTACTCCGGCCATCTCAAGACCGGCGATTCGGTTTACAACCCGGGCAAGCGTCGTAACGAGCGAATCGGACGTCTGCTCAAAATGCACGCCAACAAGCGCGAAGAGATCAACGAAATCTACGCGGGCGACATCTGCGCTTGCGTTGGCCTCAAGAACATCACCACCGGCGACACCATCAGCTCCGATAGCGCGCCGGTCGTGCTCGAGTCGATCGAGTTCCCGGCGCCCGTCATCGCGGTTGCCGTCGAGCCAAAGACCAAAGCCGATCAGGAAAAAATGGGTCTGGCGCTGGCGAAGCTGGCGCAAGAAGACCCGACGTTCAAGGTCCATACCGATCCCGATTCGGGACAGACCATCATCAGCGGCATGGGCGAGCTTCACCTCGAGATCATCGTCGATCGCATGATGCGCGAGTACAAGGTCGAAGCGAATGTTGGCAAGCCGCAGGTGGCGTATCGCGAGACCATCCGCAAGAAGTCGCAAGCCGAAGGCAAGTTCATCCGGCAGACCGGTGGCAGCGGCCAATATGGACACGTGAAGATCCGCCTGGAACCGAACGAGGCGGGCAAAGGGTACGAGTTCGTGAACGAGGTCACCGGGGGGTCGATTCCTAAGGAATTCATCAAGCCGGTGGATCAGGGCATGCGCGAAGCGATGCTTGGCGGCGTGCTTGCCGGCTACGAGATGGTCGATGTGAAAGCCATTCTCTATGACGGCAGCTACCACGATGTCGATTCGAACGAATTGGCTTTCAAGATCGCCGGATCGATGGCGTTCAAGGAAGCCGCACGCAAGGCGTCGCCTGTGCTGCTGGAGCCGGTGATGTCGGTCGAAGTGGTTGTACCCGAGGAATACATGGGGACCATCATTGGCGATTTGAACTCCCGCCGTGGCCGCATTGAAGGAATGGAGCACCGCGCTGGGTCACAGGTGATCAAAGCCAACGTGCCGCTCAGCGATATGTTCGGCTACGCCACGCATATGCGCTCGTCCACGCAGGGACGAGCGACTTACTCGATGCATTTTAACCGCTACGAGGAAGCACCAAGGTCGGTCTCCGAAGAGATCATCGCCAAGGTGCAGGGAAAAAGCGCAGCTTCGAGGTGAGCGCAACAGGCGCTTCGTGGTTGTGCGCGAGTTCTGGGTTCGTGAGGGACGCGAAGCCGATTTTGAAGGGATTTTTGGGCCCGGTGGAATTTGGCCCGATTTCCTGAAACGGTCAAGGTCGTACTTGGGCAGCCAGCTTTGGCTGGAGTCCAAAACGGAACGCCGGTTCCAGTTGCGAGACTTCTGGCAATCGCATGTAGGGTTTGAAGCGTTTCGGGCAATTCATCAGCTGGATTGCCACAGACTTGAACAACTCATCGCACGCGAACAGTTGGTGGCAAGAGAAGAGTTTGTGGGCGCGTTCTATGTGAACGATCCCGAATGGGGCGAAGGCGACGATTTGGTGCCTTCATAAAGATTGAAACCAGCGGCTGGATGCAGGCAGCTAGGAGCTAAGGAAAAATGGCGAAAGAGAAATTTGACCGCAGCAAACCGCATGTGAACGTGGGGACGATCGGGCATATCGATCATGGCAAGACGACGCTGACGGCGGCGATCACCAAGGTGTTGTCCAAGCACAACCCCAAGATCCAGTTCCGCTCGTTCGATTCGATCGACAACGCTCCGGAAGAGCGCGAGCGCGGCATCACCATTGCCACGGCGCACGTGGAGTATGAGACG